>JACKNJ010000015.1 GCA_024234895.1 Gammaproteobacteria bacterium | reverse complement strand
GCTCGGCGCCGCGGGCGTCATCTGAGGACGGGGCGACGCGGATTTTCGGGCTGATCGGGCGCCATGATGGGCGCCTTGATGGGCGCCTTGAGGCCGCTTGCCGGCCCGGTGCCCAACGCAGGCAAACGGCCCGTTACCGCCGCTCGATGATTACGCTCCTGCGGTCGAGCCTTGGACACTTCGCTCGGCAGGCGGATCACATCAGGCGGCGCTCACGGAGAAGTAATCGGGCGGAACTCACCCTTGGCATTCGTGGCGAGGCTGACGCCCACGATGGCAGCCATCGAGATAAGGAAACCCGGGATCATTTCGTACACACCCGGGCCGCCAAGGAAGCTCGAATTCCAGCCAAGCGCGATCCACACGATCACCGTCAGCGCGCCGATGACGAGCCCGGCGACGGCGCCGATCCCGGTCATGCGGCTCCATGTCAGGGACAGGATCATCAGCGGGCCGAAGGCGGCGCCGAAACCGGCCCAGGCATTCGACACCAGTCCGAGCACCTCGCTGTCCGGATCGCCCGCGATTACGGCCGCGACGGCACCCACCGCCACCACCGCGAGTCGACCGACGGTGACGATCGTCCGGTCACTCGCCTTCTTGTTGACCAGAAGCCTGTAGAAGTCCTCCGCCAGGGACGACGAGGACACCAGCAACTGGCTTGAAACGGTCGACATGATCGCGGCAAGCAGGGCGGCGAACAGGAAGCCGGTGATCAGCGCGGGAAAGAGCGTCTCGGCGAGCAGGATGAAAATCGTCTCGGGGTCGGCCAGGGCGAGTCCGCTGCGCTCGACATAGGCGCGGCCGAAGATCCCCACGCCGATCGCACCGATCAGCGAAATGCCCATCCAGCTCATCGCATAGTTGCGCGCCGTCGACACCTCGGCGACGGTCCTGACCGCCATGAAGCGGACGATGATGTGCGGCTGGCCGAAATAGCCAAGCCCCCATGCCATCAACGAGAACCAGCCGATAAGGGTCATGTCCTCGGACCACCACGAAAGGGTGAAACCCCCGATACCCGACAAGGTCTGGCCCGCCTGCGCAAAACCACCGCCGTCACCGGCATAGAGCACGACCGCCGGCATGATGATCAGCGCCAGCATCATGATGCAGCCCTGGACGAAATCGGTGAGGCAGACCGCGAGAAAGCCGCCGACCACCGTGTACGCGAGAACGATGCCGAGCGTCAGCCAGACACCGGTCTGATAGCCCCCGTTGAAGGCCGTCGAGAAGAGCTTGCCGCCTGCAACCAGACCAGAGGCCGTATAGACCGCGAAGAACACCACGATAATCAAGGCCGAGACCAGTCGCAGCGCGGATGCCTGCGTCGGGAAGCGGTTGGCGAGGAATTCCGGGATCGTCAAGGCGTTGTCATAGCGCTCGGTCTGTTCGCGCAGCCTCGGGGCGACGACGATCCAGTTGACCAGCGCGCCGATGAAGAGGCCGACGCCGATCCAGGCCTCGACGAGGCCGGCGGCGTAGAGCGCGCCGGGCAGGCCGAGAAGCAGCCAGCCCGACATGTCCGATGCGCCGGCTGACAGCGCCGCGACCGCAGGTGGCAGGTCGCGTCCGCCCAGCATGTATTCCTCGGAATTGCCTGTCGATTTCCGATAGGCATAGAAGCCGATGCCGAGCATCGCGACAAAGTAGATTGTCAGGCTGATCCAGACTCCTGTTTGCATGATATCCCCCGCTTTCCGTTTGTCTTCGAGGCGGCTACGCTTCCGCGGCGAGCAGGCTGGTGTTGCCCCCGGCGGCGGTCGTATCGATGCAGATGTGCCGTTCGGCGTAGAAGCGCTCGGGAGAGATGACCTCGGTCTCGAGCAGCACGATGCGGCCCTCTCGGCCAGCAAGCGCCTGCCTGAGCCCGCGCGTCCAGTCGGAATCGCCCGCCGCGGCCACGGCCGCGAATCCCTCTGCCTTCGCGAGTTCCGCGGGTGGCACGGTCCCGTCCATGCCTGCGACCGGCGCGCCGGCCTTGATGAGTTGCGCGACCGCTGCCTTGGCCCCGGGCGCCACGACCAGCGCCGGGCATCCGGCGGCGAGCGCCTGGGCGGCCTGAGCGACCGCCGTCTCGATCTCCGGTCCAAGACACAGGATGGGTCCCTTGGGCGGCATGATCATCCGGTTCGACTCACCGGTCGGGCCAGGAAGGCGGAACGGCCCGCTGTCGAGGCTCGCGGCGGCGTTGACCGCCCGACGCACCACCCCACCCTTGCCGTCGAGCGCCCTGCGCAGCACCTGCACACGGTCGACGCGTGCCGACCAGGCGGTCGAGTCGAGCGCCGCGAAACCATCCCCAACCTGACTCGCCGAAACCGCATCGCCTTCGGGCGCGGGATGCGCGGCCGGCTCCTCGGTGAGGCGGAAGCGGTTGACATAGTGCGGTCCGCCCGCCTTCGGCCCTGTGCCGGAGAGCCCCTCGCCGCCGAACGGCTGGCTACCGACAATGGCGCCGATCTGGTTGCGGTTGACGTAGATGTTGCCGACCCGGATGCGGTCGACGACTTGCTGCACGCGGTCGTCGATGCGGGTGTGCAGGCCGAAGGTCAGCCCGAACCCGCGGTCGTTGATCGCGTCGACCACCTTGTCGATGTCCTTGGCCTTGAAGGGAGCAACGTGAAGCACCGGGCCGAAGACCTCGCGCTCGAGATCCTGGATGCCATCGACCTCGACCAGCGCAGCGCCGACGAAGGTGCCGTCCTTGGGTGCGGCGAGACGCTTGAGCAGGCGGCCTTTCTTCTCCTGCGCGTCGACGTATGCGGAGATGTCCGATTGCGCCTCGGCATCGATAACGGGCGCGACGTCGGTGTCGATCGACCAGGGATCGCCGGTCACCAGGGTGTCCATCGCGCCCATCAGCATTTCCACCACCCGGTCCCTGGTGTCCTCCTGGACGTAGAGCATGCGAAGCGCAGAGCAGCGCTGCCCCGCCGACTGGAATGACGAGGCGACGATGTCGTCCACCGCCTGTTCGGGCAGCGCGGTCGAATCCACGATCATCGCGTTGAGGCCGCCGGTCTCGGCGATCAGCACGGCGTTCGCCGGCGCATTGGCCGCCAATGCCTTGTGGATCCGCTGCGCCGTCTCGGTCGAGCCGGTGAAGCACACGCCGGCGATCCGCGGGTCAGCGGTGAGTGGGCCACCCACGGTCGGGCCGTCACCCGGCAGCAGTTGAAAGGCGGCCGCGGGCACGCCGGCCTCGCGGAACATCTGCGCCGCCCGCGCCGCGATGATCGGCGTCTGTTCGGCCGGCTTCGCCAGCACCGCGTTGCCGGCCGCAAGGGCTGCGGCTATCTGGCCGGTGAAGATCGCCAGGGGGAAGTTCCACGGGCTGATGCAGACGAAGATGCCGCGCGCACGGCCCGGATCCTCGGCTTCCAGCCGCTCGGCCTCGCAGGCGTAGTAGCGGAGGAAATCGACCGCCTCGCGCACTTCGGCCACCCCGTCGACCAGGATCTTGCCCGCCTCGCGGGTGGCGATGGCACAGAACTCGCCCATGTTCTCTTCATAGAGGTCGGCGACCCGGCGCAAGGTCGCCGCGCGGGTCGCAACGGGGGTCTGCGACCACTCCTCGAACCCGCCCTGGGCGGCATCGAGCGCCCGCGCCACCTCGTTGGCCGTCGCCTCGTGAACCTGTCCGACGATGCTGCCATCGGCCGGAGAGATGACGTCCTTCGCCGCAGCCTCCGGCGCGGCATCGCCCGCAAGGACCGGCCGTGCGGTCCATTTCGTGTCCGCGAAGCGATCACGTGCCTCGATCAGCGGCAGCACGCTGGCCGGTTCCTCGATCCGGCATCCCCTGGAATTTTCGCGCGCCGGCTTGAACAGATCACGCGGCAGACAGATGCCGGGGTTCTGGATCGGATCAGTCGCCAGCGCCCGATCCACCGGGTCGGTGGCGATGGCCGCAGGCGAAATATCCTCGTTGACGATCTGGTTGACGAAGCTCGAATTGGCACCGTTCTCCAGCAGACGCCGCACCAGGTAGGCCAACAGATCCTTGTGCGGTCCGCAGGGTGCGTAGATCCGGCAGCGCGTCCCGGCCTGCTGCCGGACGATCTCGTGGAGCGACTCTCCCATGCCGTGGAGGCGCTGGAATTCGAAGCCGTCGCGATCCTTGCCGGCCATTTCGAGCACGGCGGCACAGGTATGGGCGTTGTGAGTCGCGAACTGCGGATAGATCCGGTCGCGCATGTCGAGCAGCATCTTTGCGCAGGACATGTAGGACACGTCGGTATTCACCTTGCGGGTGAACACCGGGAAGGAGGCCACACCGAGTTCCTGCGCGAGCTTGATCTCGGTATCCCAGTAAGCGCCCTTCACCAGGCGCACCATGATCTTGCGGTCCAGTCGCCCGGCCAGCCAATACAGGTGCTGCAGCACCATCGGCGCCCGCTTTCCATAGGCCTGCACGACGACGCCAAAACCGTCCCAGCCCTTGAGGCTTTCGTCCGCCAGCACGGCGTCGACCACGTCGAGCGACACATCGAGCCGGTCCTGCTCCTCGGCGTCGATGTTGAATCCGACCTTGGCCTTTGCCGCCATCTGAGCAAGCTTCAGGCAGCGCGGGATCACCTGTTCATTGATTGCTGCACGATGCGTGGTCAGATAACGCGGCGAAAGCGCCGAAAGCTTGACCGAGATCCCCGCGTTATCGCGAATATTTCCCTTGGCGATCTTCGCGATCTCGTCGATGGCGTGGGCATAGCTGTCGTAGAAGGCCTGCGCGTCCGCTTCGGTCCGTGCGCCCTCGCCGAGCATGTCATAGGAATAGGTGTAGCCCTTGGCGCGCAGCTTCTCGGCGCGCTTGATGCCGTCCTCGATGGTCTGGCCGAGGACGAACTGCTGTCCCATGATCTTCATCGCCTGACCGACGGCGGTGCGGACCAAGGGCTCGCCCAGCCGCTTGATCAGCCGGCGCGCGCCGGCAGCGGGCCTGGAGGGATCGGAGCCGAGAACGCGCCCGGTCAGCATCAGCGCCCAGGTCGATGCGTTGACCAGCGGCGAAAAGGAATTTCCGAGATGCGCGCTCCAGTCGGACGGCGCGATCTTGTCCTCGATCAGGTCATCGATGGTTTCGGCGTCAGGGACACGCAGAAGCGCTTCGGCGAGACACATCAGGCCGACGCCTTCGTCCGTCGACAGGCCGTATTCGTCGAGAAACGCCTCTATCATCGTCGGGTTGGTGTCGTCCCTGACTCGCTGGATGATCCGCGCGGCCTCAGCGGACACCGCCTTGCGCCGGTCGGCCGAAAGGTCCAACAGCCTTGCCAGGTCGCGCACGGCTTCGGCCTCATCGACCGCATATCTGGCCCGCACCGCGGCACGGGTCTCGCTGCTGGCCGGCAGTATCGAATGCGCTCCAACGCTCATCTGTCTCCCCCAGTTGTTCTGTACCGTCCTGAAAAAAGATCCAGCCTGTCGTTTACCGTAGCCCCGCATCCCGGCATTAGCCAATTGGGCATCATTGCGGCATGTGAAACGGTGGGACGATTCGCGAAGCCTGACGCAGCGAATCTTCAGCGATCCGCCAAGCGACAATCAGATTCAAGCTCTTGCAGATCTCGGAGCAGACCGGGATCTAGCGGTGTTCACCGCCGCGCGCTTCGAGCAGCTCCGGCGGCGGGCGGCGGCCGCTTCGGGGAGCCGAGCAGGATCAAGGGTGTGTCCCAGGAAGTGGTGTAAGAGCTGAGGCGTTGTGATCGCCGTGCTGGCCGCGCCGCGACCTCGCGAGCGCATCACTGCGCCTGATGCAGTTCCCGAAGCGCTGGCGAGATTTCGAGGCCGGAATCGTCTGGATATAGCGCGCGCCACTCGGCGGCGTCAGGATGTACCTCGACCATCCAGCCGAACTGCGCGTCGGCGTGTTCGGTGAGGATGGGAGGATCGCCCAGGAGACCCCAGTCGCTCAGGCCTTGATCGGCCAGTTGCAGAAACCAAAGCGGCACCGGCAAGCCACGCAGGGCCGCCAGCCCGCGGTGCAGGCTCCACGCAGGATCCTCCTGCCACTGCTGGTACGTCAGCCCCTTCAGGTTCAGCACCAAGAACCGTCCCCGCCCCTGGCCCACCATCTTGGGCCAGGTGGTGCAAAGGAACTCTACGGCGACGAGAACGTCGCCCAGGCTCGGGGTTCCAGAACTCAAGTTGGGCATGAAATTGCGGATTGCGCGGTCGCGTGCCACCTCACCGGCACCGTAGGCGGCGGGCAATCGAAGCGCACAGGGCTCGGCCGGCGAGGCGTTCGTCAGCGCGTCGACGTCTCTGAAGATGGCCGCATAAGAGGGCCATCCCCCAGGATGATTCGTCGGGGCCGGAAGCACGGGGAAGTCGCCGTGCATGCGAAGCGCCCCGACCACCTTGTTGACGGTCTGTGCATCGCCGATGTGCGCGCTCATGGCGCGCAGCGCACCCGCAGCGCGCAGCACCGTCGCGTCCCGGGGATGCGCCGGACGCGGGCTCCAGACATTCAGCCCGAACGCCGGGAACTCAGGCTGGGCGGTCGCGAACCCGTCGCGTGGCGCTCCCCGCGCGGCGGTCTCCCATTCATCGAGCTCGGCGAGTTGGTCGAACTCGACATCCACCACATGGCGGCAAGCAAGATAGTCGGCGCGTGCGCGCAGATGTTCGATCATCTCGGCTTCGCGGCGACACCAGACGGACGCCTCGTAGGCAAGCGTTCTGACACGGACGAGCGCCGGCGTCGCCGCGAACAGCCCCCAGATCATGCCGGTGTTCGTTTCCCATGACGGGACATACGTGGCGTCTATCGCACAGCGCGCCGACTTCCACACGCCCATTTGCCGAAGCTGCGGCTTCACTTCGAACGAGCGATGACTGATTGCGAGAAGCCGTCGCGGCCATTCCGGCTTGGTGGCGCTGAAGGCAAGGCAGACGATGTCGGCGGGTCGCACGGCGTCCCACGATTGGCCGAGCGCGTGCTCGGCCCACACCATGGCCTTGAGCGTGAGCGCCCAGCGCCGCAGCACGGCCGTCGCCAAGGTGCGCACCTCAGGGTCGGATGCGGCCAAGGCATGACCAAGCCCCTGGAGCAGGCCGCGATTGCGAAGCAGCCGGGCGGCCAGGCGCACGGCGTCGAGCGCAAGGGCAGTTGGGACGTCGCAACTCAGCCACCGCCAGGCCTGCTGCCACGGAATGCCCTGTCCGATTCGCAAATCCGCGGGGTCGAGCGGCGCGAAGGATCCGTTGGCCTGCTTCGTCAGGTTCAAGAGTAGCTCGAGATGGCGATCACCGAATCGATTCGAGAGAAACCACGTATCCGGGAGCTTGAACCCAAGCGGCGCGCGGACACGTTCCGCGGCCTGGTTTGCGATGATGTCTTCGTCGATGCCTGGCGGCGCGAAGACGAGTCCGCGTAGCAGCGAACCGACCGATGCCAGGATCCATGACCGGACCTGATCGCCGAGAATCATGTGCTCGTCGCCGTACAGGGCAATCCGTTGCCGGGAGGCTCGGAATTCCCGACTGGCATCGCCGCTGTCGTCACTGCCGGCACGCGCCGCCCCGATGAGATCGCCGACCGTACCGTACCGCGTTGGCGCGACCGGTAGCGACAGTTTCGAGAGCGTCGTCTTGATGTGGAAGTCGGGCCAGGCGTCGGCCTCGTCCGGTGGGTCGTACATCGGTGCAGCCGTGACCGGGATGTCGGCAATCTCGATGCCCTTGGCCACCCATGGATCCGAAATCCAGTCGGTCGTCGAGACGAAAGTCTGGCCGCTCGCCACCCGCATGCGGTCTCTTACTTCAGACCAAGCCTCGGCGAACGGTTCACCGATGCCGTCAAACAACCAACGCAGCGAGGTGGCAGATTCGTTCGTGTCAGCCATGACTTGAAGGGGATGGCACTTACATATCCCACACGAAACCGATCACTTATATCCTAGTGCCCGGGCATCCCGCGAACAAGCGCGACCGTGTCGAGTGGCTGAGTCGGGAATACGCGGTCGGGACCATTTTTTCGCTTCGTTGGCAGGCATTTCGCCAATTGGCCGGTCTGCCGCCGCCGCGGAACAACATGCTCGGGTTGGCCGTGCCGCCGCCACTCTGGGCTGGTCGCGAGCGTCCCGAGCCAACGACTGGTCCGCGACAGCCAATTCAAGAGCAGGCCTGTCGCTGAAGGGCCGCGTACTGCCAGTCATGCGACGCCCTTCTTTACCCAGGGCTTCCCCATGTCAGACGCGGCGCACGGCCAGCATTGGACAGGAAACGCCGTGCCGTCCAATCACAAGTCCTCGTGTCACCATGGATCTGCAAGTGGGGGCAAGGTCGCGCGCGCGGCGAGTGCCTTCGGGGATGAGTCACTCGGCCTTTGCCTCACCGATCTTCCGGTCTGGGTTGGGCACGGTCGCTGGCAAGAAGAGCCTGGATGGCAGCGTCCGTTCGGAGGGGGCCCTTGAGTTGTTGCGGCCCACCCGGGCCTGCCGGTCGAGCCGTTCTGAAGCGGTGGTTTGCCCCACCACGCCACACCGCGGAAGCTGCCGTTCGGTACGCCCAACTGTCTTTGGCTGCCTGAGCGGCAGGTTTCAGGTCGCACCGGTCAGTGAAGGTAGAATGGCGCCGGTCAACCACCGCCCAAGTGCCGGCGCTTTATGGTCCCGGCAAGCAGCCATCCGTGCAACGGCCGTAGCCCCGAACCTGCTGGAACACCGATTCACAGCACTCGGCGGGAGGCGCTGTTCGGGGAATTGTCATTTGATGGCACGGAGCTGATCGCAAAGCCGACATTCGACATGTCCCTGCCATGCATTCATGCTGGACCTGACCACAGTCTCTTGCCCGCGGCCGCACCGCGCTCACCTTGTGGCAGCGGAACACGTGGCGCGAGGCGGGCCTCAAGACCGAACAACTGCTTGCCGCCACCTCTGACGGGTATCGTGCCGCGTTGCCTGGCCTCGAACTCGACGAACAGGACGAGGGCGATTGTTGTGATGTGCATCGCTACCGGAGCCCTGCCCTCCAGCGAATGACCTGCGGGCCTTTTCAGGTCGGTACGAAAGCGCGGCAGACAAGGATCCACCACGCCCCAGTCTTCCTGTACCGTTATCGATGCCAAGTTGATGACAAGCGCAGTCTGGTCGCAAGAGAGCCATTGGCGTCGGCGCAGCTTGGCTCTGCCCCGGCGCCTCCGCTCAGCGCGGATCGGGGAACGGCGTGGTCTCATCCTGCTGATAGTTCGCGATCAGTTCATCCAGCAGCAGGTCAAGGTTGGTCTGCGCGTCGGCGTTGCTACCATTGAGCGCGTCGTTGAAGACATCCACGGACGCGTCGACGATGTTCGGATATTCCAGATCGGGAATTTCTCCACTCACATACTGGTACAGGCTGTACTGGGGATTCATGCTCTCATCGAAATTCAGTTTATAGGCCGCGTTGCGGATGGTGGCCCGGTTGCCGCTGTTGGTGTACCACTGCGAAAAGTTGAAGACGCGCACGATATTGAGGATCGGCGGCACGATCACCGGTGGCGGAGTTGGAATGCCGCCGGGCCGGATGACTGGCGGCTTGATCGGCGGACGGACAACTATGGGATTCTTGACGACGCCGCTGAAATCCTTCGCGTCCATGTCGCTCGGAAATGCATTGGCGGCCGGGTCCGCCAGGCGCACGATGGTGGCGTAGAGATCGGTCACGTGGATCATCTGCGATGCGGTCGCATTGACGCGCGAGGCATGCAGGAAGCGCGGACTGATCGCCTGCCCGTTGATTTCGTTCATCAGCGCCTGGCCGTCGGTAATGATCATCGGCACACGTACTCCGCCTTCGTAGATTTCGGTCTTGTGTTCTTCCAGCGAAATGCCGGCCGGAGTGCCGTTGTCGCCGATGAAAACAATGATCGTGTTCGACAACTGATCCGCGGCAATCGGCGGGAAATAGCGCCGCCCGCCGGGCTGACCCGAAGTCCCGATCAAGCGGCCGATGTTGCCGTCCATGTTCTGTACCATCAAGTTGAACAGGTAGTCGTCGTCAGCGGGATTGCCTGCCGTTGCCGCATCGTATCCCCCGGGCGGTACGTGGAACGGATCGTGCGGCGTGTTGAAGGCGATCGTGGCAAACCACGGGTCTGCGGCATTCGCATTGATCCACTCTGCGGCATCCCGTGCAGTGCGCAGCGTGGCGTACTGCGTGACGTCTACATTCGCGTCCAGCGCCACCGGCGTGTAGCCGGTAGCCGAATCGACAACCGACCAGACGTAGTAATCGGGCAGTACGCCACCCAGCGTGCCGATATGGCGGTCCCATCCATGGTCTGTCGGCGTTGCCGCGTCACTCACGCCGCCAAGGTGCCATTTGCCAAACAGGCCCGACACATAACTGCCAGGCAGGAGATTCGGCAGGCTTGTGAATCCGGCGCCGGAATCCAGTACCGGATTACCCATCGGGCTGCCGACGCCATGTTTCCAAGGGTGCAGTCCGGTATAGATCGATGCACGTGTCGGCGAGCACGCGGGTTGCGCCCACGCGCCGGAAAAATACAAGCCGTTGCGTAGCAGCAGACTGGTGTTGGGCATGGCGCCGACAATGTCGGTCCCGCTGTTGTCGACGTTATGCACTTCGATCGTCCGCGTGGCGCCGCTGCCAGCTATCGTGACGTTGGCTTCGCCGAGGTCGTCGGCAATGCAGAGCAGGATGTTCGGTGTGGCTGAGTTGGTTGACATGGCTATGTGCTCCTTGACAGATTGACCGTGCCGCCGGATCCGTTGGAGGCGGCGCTCGGGTCCTCGCTCCAGTCCCAGTAGCGCAGTGCGATACGCGGGTCGACTTCTTGCAGCAGGGCCTCGTAACGGTTGAGCCATTCCCGGTGCCTCTGCAGGACCCAGGGCCCGCCGAGCACATGCGTGCCTTGGTGGATCTGGGCCTGTTTGTCCCGCAAGAAGACGCCATCACGGAGCAACCTCGATGCGTCGCCCTGGACAATCACCTCGATGAACGCATCGCGCTCGATCTGGCCGAGATGGGCACCATTGCGGCGGATCGGCTCCACTGGAGAGTTCTCCTTTGCTCGCTGGCATGGGGGTCGGTAGAGGTCGGTGGCCGGCACGTACATCCGGCCCGGGCTGCAGTGATATCCAGTTAGCGCCGAACCGCCCCGGGTCGACTGTGAAGGATGCTGCCTCGAAGTTGTGAACGATTACCGGGAACCGGACGCAAGGCTGCGCGCCACGCGCGAGGGCCATCGCCGCGTATAGGAAGGGCCGGTGAAAGAACGACGTTCAACGCCTGGGCCGCAAGCGCGAGGTCGGCACTTGGGGACGAATTGCGGGCATTCGACGGCGTTGACGGCGGAAAAGCGGAATCGGCATGGGCTGAACGCCGGCCTGAGGCGACGGGCAGTTGCATGTCGCTCGAGCCGCAGGCCGCGCGCCGTGAGTCGCGAGCTCATGCGTTCCCGATTGGTCGAAACCTTGGATGCGGTGAGGGGTGGCGCCCAGGCGCACAACCGGTGCCGACGGGAACGGTGCAAGCTTGTCGAGGAACCGGCGTTGTTCGGCAAGGTGAAGCGATTGCCGTTGCGCGGCTGCTCGCCGCAGCGGCGGCTGCCGCCATCGTCGCCGCGTCCTTCGGCATCTACGTTGCCGGCACAGAGCGGAATATCCTGATGGTCTTGCTGCCCAACGACCGCGATGCCGGCAGCACACGCCATGCACTGACGCGAATGTTCCCATTGCCGGGCTCGACGGGCGCGGAGGCCGATCTGGTCAACCGGGTGCCCGGAAGGCGACGGTTCGTCAATGCGGTGAACCTTGCGCTGGACCGAGGGCGCCAGTCGTGGCGGCGCGCGGGCGAATGGAGGACCAGCAACACGTCGGAAAACGCTTCGGTATGCAGCAAACGGCGTACCGGATTCACCTTTATCAGGTTCGTTTCCAACGATGGCCTCCTTGCGAACAAGGGGTTCATTGCTCGTGTCGCCAGGGGCTCGATTTACGGTGTCGCCTGACACCTGGCCCCGTCATCGCTGGCATTGACCGCTCGGCCACCGCCGCATGCTGTCGCATCCCGGGCTCGGGCGGGCGGGTTCAGATCCATGTCTGCCACCCTGGCGCGCCCCGCACGAATCTGTCGAAGGACACGGCCAGCGGCCTCGACAAGTCGCCCGGGGCCGTGCTCTGCCGCAGGAGCGCACAACCTGCCGCCCTCACTTCGACAGCGAATTCATGCCCCAGGGCGACTGCAAGCCATTGGCACATTCCGATCGCTCGCATCCATTGCCGTCTCAAAACAGTGGGAATTCTTCACTCGCCTCTCTCCCACTGGCTCACAGATGTACCCCGGCCCGCGGGACTATCGTCGCATCTGTACGAATGACGGACGCCACCGATTCAGACCCCGTCAGTCCACGGGAACCAACCCAAGGAGGCACAGACCATGAGCGAGAAAAAGTCCACCGGAAAGAAGCGCGAGACATCCTGGCCCGAGCGCACGAGCTACAAGGGCCACACGATCGTCATTACCGCGGCGCGCACACCGGATGTTGCGGCGAAGGCGCGTTCGGCTACGGAAGGCCAGACACTGCAGATCGCGATCGATGGGCAACCGTTGGAGGTGCTGCAGATCGAGCCGCGCCGCTTCGAGTCGATCCGCATGCCCTATCGGAGCTACGAGTCGCCGCTCGACATCGCGCGCGACGTCATCGATTTCGACCCCGCATTTCGTAGCCGCTGAACGGCCGCTGCGCTGGCGCCCGCCGAGGCTGCCGGCGTCGACGAGGAGGACCCAACAATGACTTGCCGCAAGAACGTCAACGCGCTCACCGCGCAGGAGAAGCTCGACTTCATCACCGCCGTTAAGGCCATGAAGGCGAACGGAAAGTACAACCAATACGTCAAGACGCACATGGATGCGATGAACCACGCGACGCCCGCCAGCGGCAGTCCGCTGACGCGCAACGCCGCCCACCGCGGGCCGGCATTCCTGCCCTGGCACCGCGAATTCCTGCGCCGCTTCGAGCAGGACCTGCAGGCCGAGGTGCCGGGTGCGATCCTGCCCTACTGGGACTGGGCGAGCGACGCGGCGCTGGCCGACCCCGCCACCGCCACCGTATGGGGCACGGACTTGATGGGCGGCAACGGCGATGCCGCCGACGGTGACCTGGTCAAGACCGGCCCGTTCGCCTTCGATCCTGCCGACCCGAATGCCTGGACCCTCTCCGACGACACCGGCGCCGACACCGGTGCCGGCCTGCAGCGCGCATTTGGCGTCAGCGCAGCCACGCTGCCGACCCAGGCCCAGGTCGACACCGTGCAGGCGCTGACGCCGTACGACGCGTCGCCCTGGACCACCGGCAGCGGCGGCTATCGCAATTCGAACGAAGGCTGGGCCAGCGTCGGCGGCAGCGCCGCACCCAACATGCACAACCGCGTGCACGTGTGGGTCGGTGGCTCGATGCTGCCGGGCACCTCGCCAAACGACCCGGTGTTTTTCCTCCATCACTGTTTTGTCGACAAGCTGTGGGCCGATTGGCAGGCGGCGCACCCGGGCGAGGCGTTCGTGCCCGGACCGACAGAGAGCGCCGACCTCGACGGCCACCGCCTGAACGATGCGATGTTCCCGTGGAGCACGACGGTGGCAGATGTGCTGGACCATCGCGGACTCGGCTATGTCTACGACAGCGACGCGCCCGAGGTGACGCTGCAGACCACCAGCCTCGTCTTCAACGACGTTCCCGAGGGCCAGACCACGGTGCGTGCGGTCGTGTTCGCGCTCAGCGCCTGCCAGTCGCTCACCTTCAACATCAGCGACGGGCCGACCGTGCTCAGCGGTGCGCCCGGTGTGTTCGGAACGCCGCTGGGGACCTCGGTGACCGTCTCGCCTCACGATACCGACACCGCCCGCGTCTGGATCTCGTACACAGGCACCACCGCGCTCGATACCGCCACCGGCACCGTCACCGTGACCTGCGTCGAAACCGGCCAGGACTTCGTCGTCCCGATCAGCGCCAATACGATCGCCAAACCCACGGTGGCCTCGGTGCTGGTGCTGGACCAGTCGAACAGCATGAACTTCGACGCGGGTGACGGCCGCGCGCGAATCGACGTGCTGAAGGATGCGGCACCGGTATTCGTCGACCTGCTCGGTGACGACGACGCGGTCGGCGTGGTCCGCTTCGACGACGACGCGCATCCGGGCACCCCGATCGCGGTGGCTGGGCCGCTGCCCTTCGGCGCCGGGCGCACGGCGGCCAAGGCCGCGATCTCGAGCCACACACCCAACCCGGCGGGCAATACGTCGATCGGTGACGGCATCGCGATGGCCCATGCCGACCTCGGCGTGCCGGCCCTGGCCGGCTTCGACCGGCGGGCGATCGTGGTGCTGACCGACGGCCAGGAGAACCGCGCCCAGTACATCGCCGACATCGCCGCACTGATCGACGATCAGGTCTACGCCATCGGCCTGGGCAGCGCCGACCAGATCAACCCGGTGGCGCTGACCGCGCTGACCAACGGCACCGGCGGTTACGTCCTGATGACCGGGGCTTTGAGCACCGACGACTTCTTCGTGCTGCAGAAGTACTACCTGCAGATCCTCGCCGGGGTGACGAACGCCGACATCGTGCTCGACCCGGACGGCTGGCTGGCGTCGGGGCAGAAGCTGCGCATCCCGTTTCGACTTTCCGAGACCGACATCACCGCCGACGCCATCCTGCTCACCGGCAGCGCGCCGCCCGACCTCTTTCGCTTCGCGCTCGAAACCCCGGACGGCGCCCTCGTCACCCCCGCCACCGCCGCGGCGCTGCCTGACATCACCTATGCGGCCGGCGCACGCTCGCTGCTTTATCGCATGACGCTGCCCTTGCCGGTGTCGGGCCACGAGGAACGAGAGGGTCTGTGGCACGCCTTGCTGCAGCTCGACGACAAGGTGTTCAGGAAATACCTGGCCAGCCTGGACAATGACCGGAAAGCGCTGGCGGCCGCCCGAACCCACGGCGTGCGCTACAGCCTGAACGTGCATGCCAGCTCCAACCTGAGCCTTCGCGCCCGTCTGCTGCAAGACAGCAATCAGCCCGGTGCGCGCCTGACGGTGCGAGCCACATTGACGGAATACGGCTTGCCGGTGGAGAACCGGGCCGCGGTGGCGCTGCACCTGGCGCGGCCTGATGGCAGCACGGCCTTGATCGACATCGCCGAGATCGAGCCCGGCATCTACCAGGCATCGAGCACCGCGGCACAACCCGGCATCTACCGCTTCCGCGTGCTCGCAACCGGTCGCACGCTGCGCGGGCGCCCGTTCACGCGCGAACAGTGGCTGACCGGCGCAGTCTGGGCCGGCGGCGACCGGCCGCCACCGTCGAGCGACGGCGGCACGGGTACGCCGGAGGGTCACCAACACCGCTTGTGCCGTCTGCTGCGCTGTTTGCTGTCGATCGACTCCGTCCGCGCGAAGCTCAAATCCATGGAGATCGATGTCGACGCCGTCTCGCGCTGCGTGGAGGCCTGCAGCAAAGACGAAGCGGCGGCCGGTGCCGTGGCGGCGAACCCCGAGCTGGT
>JACKNJ010000014.1 GCA_024234895.1 Gammaproteobacteria bacterium | reverse complement strand
CGGTGCTAGCGTGAGCAACTTCCATATCTTGATGTCGGCGTCTGCCGACATTCGGAAAACATACGCGGCTCAATAAAGTCGGATTCAACACAAGCTATTCAAAAGAAGCTGCCGGCACCCTTGCCATACGTCCACAACGCCCTGCGTCCCGAACGCAGTGGTCATTGCACCGGCAGCGTCGTCACCGTAGACCGGCGAGCACAAGTTGAAAGTGATGGACGTGGCCCGCGAGACGGGACTGAACCGCAACACCCTTCCCTACAAGGAGACGGTGTCCCGCGTGGACCTCGATACCTTGGACAATCGCTGCAATCCTTTCGGCTGCACCGTCGCCGATCTGTTCGAGTACCTGCCGGACCATTGATTTCGACAGGCCGACCGGCCATTGCAGCTAACGGTCAGCCACCGCGCGTCGAAACGAGCAGCGCCGCGACCCATGGTCACGGATTGGTCACATCCAGGTCACAAAAAAGCCCGGACGGTGCCGGGCTTCATGTAAGTCATTGATTGTTTGGCGCGCCCGACAGGATTCGAACCTGTGACCTCTGCCTTCGGAGGGCAGCACTCTATCCAGCTGAGCTACGGGCGCGTGGTGCTTGGGGTCAAGCGGCGCGAAGCATAACGATCCACATGGGGCCGCGTCCATGACGCATCAGTGATCGTGCCCGCAGGCGCCGTGCAGAATGTGGCGCAGCGCGGCGTCGAGATCGGGGTACGCGGGCTCCACGCCAAGTTCCTGGCGCATGCGGGTGATGTCCAGCCGTTTGGACTCGGCGAGGTAGGAGAGCATGGCCGGGCTCAAGGTTTCCCGGGCCTCGGCCAAGCTGATCTCTGGCGGTTCCGGCAGACCGGCGGCGCGGGCGACGCGCTTGAAGTAATCGGTCATCGTCGACGGATGCCCGTCGCTGACGTTGAACGCCCCCATCGCGCGACCGTCCTCGCCGGCGGCAATGCAGGCGGCGGCGAGGTCGTCGACGTGGATGCGGTTGCTCCACGGCGATTCGGCCTCGGCCAGCACCGGCACGCCCTTCTCGATGCGGTCCAGCGGCAGGCGGTGCGGGCCATAGATGCCCGGCACGCGCAGGATCGCGTAGGGCACATCATGTGCTTCGGCCCAGCGTTCGAGGGCGAGCTCGGCGGACACACGGCGGCGGGCGCGATCAACCCGCGGATCGCGGGGTCGGCGTTCGTCCACCCACTCCCCCGCGCAGTCGCCGTACACCCCGCTGGTGCTGATCAGCACGATGCGGCGCGGCTTCCGACCGGCGGGAATCGCATTCAGGAATGCCTCGATGCGCGGATCGGCATCGCCCCTGTCCGGCGGCGGCGCGAGGTAATGGATGGTGGCGTCGGCGGTGGGCAGATCGCGCAGCGAGGCCGGATCGTCGAGATCGCCCCGCACCGGTTCGATGCCGAAGGTGAGCAGGCGTTGCGCGCTGCGCGGCGTGCGGGCCAGCGCGAACACCTCGCGACCGCGATGACGTTCTTCGGCGGCGACGCGTTCGCCGACGTAACCGCAACCCACGATGAATACGGGCGTGTCCTGCATCAGTTCGACCTTTGCCAAAGCTTCCGTCCGGATCGTAACCTCACCCGCTCCCCGCACGACCCATCCACGGAGTCCGGAATCATCATGTCCCGATCACCCATCGCCACCCTGCTGCTCGTCCTCGCCGTCACCGCGCTGTCCGCCTGCACGACCGTCGTCTCCGAGCAGCCGCTGGGGACGCAGGCGGACCCGGACGGCGCCAAGGCGCTGATTGGCGAATGGAAGGCCGAGAAGGGCCGCGCGCGGTTCAGCGACGCCGGCGACGGTCGCCTGACCGTGCAGGTCCTGCCGAAAAAGGAAGGGCTGTCCGCGCCGCCCCCGTTCACGGTGGAACTGCGTCACAGCGGCGATATCCGCTATGCCAACCTGCGCGATCCGGATGATGCGGACGCCCTCGGCTACCTGTTCATCCGTTACAAGACCAACGAGAACGGCCACATCGTCGGCTGGATTCCGGATACCAAGGTGTTCCGTCAGGCGATCGCGGACGGAAAACTGGCCGGCGAGATTCTCGGCAACCGCATCAGCCGGACCATCCTGATCACCTCGGGCCAGGCCGACATCGATGCCTTCCTGGCCGGCATCGCGGACGAGGATGCCTGGGAAACGAACCATCCGGTCGTTGTCTGGAACCCGGACGCACCGGATACGCCCAAATAAAGCGGGCGACACTTCCCTCCCCCCGATCGAAAGATGCCACCTCACCGTAGGAGCGGCTTCAGCCGCGATCGGCACAACCGCTGGCTGAGCGGAGTCGAAGCCAGCCGATCGCGGCTGAAGCCGCTCCTACGGTGAGCAAGCCTCGCGGAAGTCTTTCACCCGACCTGGCCCGCGCTCCGTGACCGGCCGGCTTCGACTCCGCTCAGCCTACGCGGGCAGCTTGTATCGCGGGCGGGACGCCGCGCCTACTTGAGACTCTTCAGGCGCTTGTTGCCTGCCTTCTCGGGCTGCTTGTTGAGCATGAAGTAGGTGAACCAGTCGGCGTAACCCTCGGGCGCCGGCGGCGCGCCGGTCTGGGCGGTCTGCGCCTCGCAGAGTTCCTGCGCGATGCCGCGCATCTGATCGAGCTGCTCCCGGCTGGGCGCGGGCGTCACATCGGCGGCGAAACGGGTGATCAAGGCCTCGCCCTGGGCATCGCAAAGGCGGTCGGCATTGGCGGTCAGGGGAAGCAGGGCGGCCGCGCACAACGCGGCGAGGGAACGCAGGTTCATCGGCGAATCTCAACAGGTGACGGCGGGCAGGCACACCCGGAACCGGGTGCCGTGGGTGGCGTCCGATTCTATCTCCATGACGCCGCCGTGCGCCTCCACCAGTCGCCGCACGATCGACAGTCCCAGGCCGGTGCCCTGCGCGCGGGTCGTGAAGAACGGCTCGAACAGCCGCTCGCGGACATGATCCGGGATCGGCGCGCCGCCGTTGTGCATCTCGATGCGGGCCAGGCCGTCCGCATTCATCAGCCGCAGCACGATCGCACCGTCCGCCGGCGCGGCTTCGCAGGCGTTGCGCAGCAGATTCAGCAACACCTGCTGCACGCGGTCGACATCGATCTCGGCGCAGGCCGCCTGTTCGATTTCCAGGGCCAGCGTCTGCCCGCGCGCGGCCGGCAGATCGCCCTGCGCGCGCACGAACTCAGCCAGCAGGTCGGCCAGCATCACCTTGCGGGTTTGCAGGCTGACCGGCTTGGCGTAGAGCAGGATGTCCTGCAGCAGGCGCTCCATGCGGCGCGCCTCGCCGACCGCCAGACCCGCGCGGCGGCGGGTGGCATCGGGCAGTTCTTCGCGACCATCGATGTAATCCAGCGCGAGGTTGATGGTCGAGAGCGGATTGCGGATCTCATGCACGATGCCGGACACGAACTGGCCGAGCGCGGCGAGGCGTTCGTTGTCGAGGAATTGCAGCGTGCGGCTGAAGGTGTGCGCGAGCAGCGGCGCGAGGTTGCGCAGCAGTTCGAGGTGCTCGTCCTGATAGGCATCGGCGTCCGCGCTGGCGAACACCAGCGCACCTTCCAGATCGCTGAACTCGCGCAAGGGCAACACCAGGGCGGTGTTCAAACCCATCCCGGCCAGCGCGGCCGGTACGCCGATGCGGCGCGGATGGCTGGCGGTCAGCGCCTCCGCCAGGGCCTCGCCGTTGTCCAGCGGCAGCCAGAGACTGTCCAGCCGGCGCGCTTCGTCCGGACTCCACCAGGCGGCGATGCGGGCGCGCTCGGCGTCGCCCCCCGCGCACAGCACCACACCCAGCCAGTCCAGCGGCAGCAGGGGGCCGAGTTCGCGACCGGCGGTCGCCAGCGTGGAGCGCAGGTCCGCGCCGGTCTGCAAGCGGTCGATCAACCCGAACAGGGCGTGCAGACGCCGCGACAGGGTGTTGAAGGCCATGGTCATGTGGCCGATCTCGTCGCTCCGACCGATCGCGATCTGGTGGCCGAAATCGCCGCGCGCGACCCGCTCGTAGGCATCCGCCGCCGACGCCAGCGGGCGCACCACGCGCATCAGGAACCAGATCACGATCGCCACCGCGAACACCGCCGCGATGATCAGCACGACGCGGTTGACCCGCGCGATCTCGGCCTGATGCGTGTTCAGGGAGGCCCGCAGCGACTGCACCATGTCCGTGACCTCGACCGCCAAGGGCGGCGTGTGCATCACGATGTGCTCGGCAGCCCATTCCAGACGCGGCTCCACGGGGTCGTCGCCGAGGCGCTCGCGCAGGCCCGCGACGTACTCCATCCAGTGCTCCTCCAGCGCCTTCACGCGCTCCCGGACATGCCCGGGCAGGTGCAGTTCCATGTCGCCATCGAGGCCCTCCAGGTGCATCGGCAACATGCCGGTCGCGAAGCCGTGGATGGCCGCCTGGATGCTGTCGAGGTGATCCTCCAGGTCGCGGTAATAGAGCTTCACGTCGCGGTAGTAGGTCTCGTAATCGCGCGGCGCGTTGGCGAGGTAGTTCTGCCCCTGGGCGAGCAGCCGCTGCACCGAGAAATCCAGCGACTCGGCCACCCGCAAGGTGACCGCGTCGTCGTGATAGCGCGCCAGATGATGCAGCGTGAACACGATCGCCCCGGTGAACAGCGCGAGCAGCAGCAGCAGGGCCACGGTGATCTGGAACTTCAGGCTGGACGAACGCGACACATCGATCTCCTCACGATTCCCGCTGCAAGACCGGCATCGGCGGAAAACCCTCGCGCGCACTGTAACCGTGCCGGTCAGGCTGGCGACAGGCCGTCGACGGGCGATGACCGGGCAACATCGCCGCTCCACCCCCACCGAACTTAAAGTGAATTATCAGAAGCTCGCCCAAACCCATCAGCCCAAAGAGGTTTCCCGGGGTTTCCACAAACCCTGTGGATAACATTGTGGATGACTGTTGGAACAACCCCCGAAACGCGCATGGCGACAGGCTCTGCAACGGATTGGTCACAAAAGCAGCAGAACAACAATTCCAATACAAATCAATTAATTACAGTTTATTAGCGAGTTCTTGATGAATTCCCGGCAGCTAACACCGGGCATATTCCCGGTCAACACCCTTCTGTGCACAAACCCCTGTCGATCGACCGCTTCCCGCGATATCACGCGCCCACCGATTCCAGGATAATCGCGCCTCCTCGTCCCCCGGTCTGGCTTTCCCATGTCCCTGCTTCGTCTGCGCGGTGTCCAGCTCGCCTTTGGCGGCCCCAATCTCCTCGACCACGTCGACCTGGTCATCGAACCCGGCGAACGCTGCTGTCTGGTCGGTCGCAACGGCGCCGGCAAATCCACGCTGATGAAGGTCATCGCCAGCGAACTGAAACCGGACGCCGGCGAGATCGAGGCCGATCGCGGCCTCAAGGTCGCGCGCCTGCGCCAGGAGGTGCCGAGCGACGCCGCCGGCACGGTGTTCGACGTGGTCGCCGCCGGCCTCGGCGAGATCGGCAACGCGCTGCGCGCCTTCCACGAGGCCAGCCACGCCCTCGCCGAGAACTGCGACGACGCCCACATGAAGGCCTTCGAGAAGGCCCAGCACAAGCTCGAAGCCCTCAACGGCTGGGAACTGGAACAACGCGTCGAGGCCACCATCACCCGCCTCGATCTGAACGCCGACGCCGATTTCGCGCAGCTCTCCGGCGGCTGGAAGCGCCGCGTGCTGCTCGCGCAGGCGCTGGTCGAGGAACCCGACCTGCTGCTGCTCGACGAGCCCACCAACCACCTCGACGTGGAAGCCATCACCTGGCTGGAGAACTTCCTCCTCAACCAGTATCGCGGCGCGCTGCTGTTCATCACCCACGACCGCGCCTTCCTGCAACGGCTGGCCACGCGCATCCTCGATCTCGATCTCGGCCGCCTGAGTTCCTGGGACTGCGACTACCACACCTATCTGGAGCGCAAGGAAGCCTCGATGGAGGCCGAGTCGCAACAGAACGCGCTGTTCGACAAGCGCCTCGCCCAGGAAGAAGTCTGGATCCGCCAGGGCATCAAGGCCCGCCGCACCCGCAACGAAGGCCGCGTGCGCGCGCTGAAGGCCATGCGCGACGAACGCGCCCAGCGCCGCTCGCGTCAGGGTGAGGTCAAGCTGACCATCCAGGCGGCCGAGCGCTCCGGCAAGCTGGTCGCCGAGGTCAAGGACGTCTCCTACGCGTACGAAGGCAAGCCGATCGTCCGCAACCTCAGCACCACGCTGATGCGCGGCGACAAGGTCGGCATCATCGGCCCCAACGGCTGCGGCAAGACCACGCTGCTCAACCTGCTGCTCGGGCGCCTGGCACCGGATTCCGGCACGGTGCGACTCGGCACCAAGATCGAGATCGCCTACTTCGACCAGTACCGCGCCCAACTCGACGACGAACGCACGGTGCGCTCGCAGGTCGCCGACAACGCCGATCACGTCATGATCAACGGCAACAAGCGCCACGTGATGAGCTACCTGGCCGACTTCCTGTTCCAGCCCGACCGCGCCAACCAGCCGGTCAAGGCGCTGTCCGGCGGTGAACGCAACCGCCTGCTGCTCGCCCGCCTGTTCGCGCAGCCGGCCAACGTGCTGGTGCTCGACGAACCTACCAACGACCTCGACCTCGAAACCCTCGAACTGCTCGAAGAACGCCTGATGGACTTCGACGGCACCGTGCTGCTGGTCAGCCACGACCGCGCCTTCCTCGACAACGTGGTGACCGGCTCACTGGTCTTCGAGGGCAACGGACGGGTCAGCGAATACGTCGGCGGCTACAGCGATGTCGAACGCCAAAGCCCCGGCTGGAACACCGCCGCCGAGGCGGAACCGGCACCCAAACCGGCCCCGAAAGCCGAGCCGGTCGCCAAGGCGGAACCGCAGAAGAAGCGCAGCTACAAGGATCAGCGCGAGCTCGACGCCCTGCCCGCCCTGATCGAAAAGCTCGACACCGACATCGCCGCCCTGCAAACCGCGATCTCCGCCCCCGACTTCTACCAGCGCGACCCCGACCGGGTCGCCGCCGACCTCGCCCGCCTGGAGCAGCTCCAGGCCGAACTCGAACAGTGCTACGCCCGTTGGGAAGCGCTGGAATAACGGCCCGCAACGCGATTCGCTTCGACTCCGCTCAGCGAACACCCCCCGCTGGCTGAGCGGAGCCGAAGCCAGCCCCGAACGCAGCCCCCGTAGTTCGTAGGCTGGGCAAAGCGCAGCGTGCCCATCGCTAGGCCCGCACCATGTCCCCACCGACCGTCCGCGATGGGCACGTCCCGTTGGTCCTTTGCCCATCCTACGAACCGCCCGACAGATGGGAGCGGCGTCTCGCCGCGATGGGGCATTGAGCGAGGTCGTATCGCGGCGGGACGCCGCTCCCACACGAACGACCAGAGGCGACCGAAGCCCATAGGATGGGCAAAGGACCGCAGGGACGCGCCCATCGCAACAAGCCCACTCTTTCCGACGACCGCTGATCGCCGTGGGTCTTGCGATGGGCACGCTTCGCTTTGCCGATCCACCGGGACTTCGACTCCGCTCAGCGACCGCCCCCCGCGCTGGCTGAGCGGAGCCGAAGCCAGCCCCGAACGAAGCCCCGTAGATGCGCCGTGCGCACCAATCGCACGTTCGACGCACCCTACGTCCGCTCGCAACGAACCGCCGATCATCCCCGCGCATTGCCCGCCCCGCCCTCGCGCGGCATAGTCCCCGCGTCACGCCCCGCCGCGAACGCACATGGAACCGACAAAGGAAAACGCCCCCGCCTTCGGCTACGCGGACCTCTCCCAGCGCATGCGGGAGCGGATCGAGCGGCATTTCCGCGCGCCCTCGCCGGGCGCCGACCGCTCCCTGGTCATCGGCATCTTCGGCGAATGGGGCAGCGGCAAGAGCACCCTGCTCGAAGCGGTCGGCAGCGGCTTCGACAGACCCGGCCCGGACCGCGCCACGCTGACCATCCCGGTCCGCTTCAACCCCTGGCGCTACGAGAAGGAACAACACCTGATCGTGCCGTTGCTGAAGAAGACCGAACTCGCGCTGCGCGCCCGCCTCAAGCCCGACCTGACCCCGGAACAGCAGATCACCGGCGAAATGCTCGAACAGGTGCAAAAAGCCGCCCGCTTCACCGGCATCGCCGCGCTGTCCTTCCTCAGCATGTTCAAGGCCCGCGTCGGCATCCCCGGCGTCGGCGACATGAACATCGACCCCAAGGCCGGCATCGACCAGGCCAAGGCGCTGCTCGACGAAGGCAACGAACCATCAGACGAAAAAGACCCGCTGACCGCGCTCAGCTCCCACTACTTCGACTTCGAACAACGCCTCGAAGCCCTCACCCGGGGCGGCGGCGACGGCACCCGCCTGAACCTGCTGTTCCTGATCGACGACCTGGACCGCTGCCTGCCCGAGAAGGCGGTCGAGATGCTCGAATCCATCAAGCTGTTCCTCGATGTCGAGGGCTGCGCCTTCGTGATCGCGCTCGACGACGAGGTAGTCGAACGCGGCGTGCAGCACCGCTACAAGGATTACCTGTTCAACAGCCACGGCGAGAAGGACGTGCGCCCACCGATCACCGGCGCCGAGTACCTGGAAAAGATCATCCACCTGCCGTTCCGGCTGCCAGCACCAACGCCCGCCGAGATCCGGGAATTCCTGCACCGCTTCCCGCTGTTCCAGGACCGAGACCAAACCGAACGCGACGTGAATGACCCCAACAGGTCGACCCGACGCGACAAATCCGCGCCCCGCCCCGATAACGCGCTGCTCGACCTGTTCGTCGGCGCGATCCCGCCGGTGCCGCGCAAGCTGATCCGCGCGGTCGAGTTGCTGGAGTTGCAGATGGAGGCCGCGCGCGAACGCGGCTGGCGGGACTTCGACGTCCTAACGCTGGCCCGCCTGACCCTGCTGCAACTGTTCGCCCCGGCGCTGTACCGCCACGCCCGCAAGCACTACCCCGGCCTGCTCACGCTGCTCCACGAATGGGCGCAGGGGCACGACGGACACTGGCAACGCGACGATTTCGCGGAGACCCTTAAAGCCGGGCTGGCAGACGCCAAACAGGCTGATCGCAATACCTTCGACCGTCACCACCGCCCCATCCTCGCGTTGATCTGCGAGGCCCGCGCCAGCCGCACCGGCTTCGAACCCACCAACGTGGTCCGCTTCGGGCCGGAGAGCGACAGCAGAAACCCCGCGAGCTATTTCAGCCTGGGCGGCGAGGTCTCCCGCTTCACCAACGCCGTCGACGAACAGCGCCCCGCCGCACAGATCACCGACATCGCGCAATTCCTCGAACTGCTGTTCAGCGACAGCGAGGGCAACTGGGTCTCCGCGCTCGGCATGCCGGAACTACAGGGCACAGTGCTCGGCGACAAGGACTTCCAACGCTTGCTCAATCGACTGCTTAACGCGGACAGCGAAGGCTTCGCGACCAACCTTGAATGGCTCAGCCAACTCGCCAACTACCTTTCCTCCAGCCAACTGCAACGGCTTTATCGGGAGACCGGCTTGCTAATAAGAGTGGCAGCGCCCGGTTCCACGAAGGTGTCACAAGATGTCTGACCGCCTTCGCCGAGCTCTGGAACTGCTGTGTCGCCACGTTAACCCACCCCATCAACCAGAAACAATACAGATTCGCGCCGAGGCCTGTGGCGCGATCGGCCTCGTTCTGCGCGGTGTCGATCTGCGAGGCAGTTATCTTCGCGGTATGGATCTGCGCGAAGCCTACCTGGACCCGGCGGTCGACCTAAGACTCGCCAACCTGCGCGGTGTGCAACCAGAAACGCTAGATCCTTTTCGCCCCGCCGCCAGATCCAACTATCCCCAATCGCATCGCACCGGCCATACTGAGGGAACGACTGCGGTCGCCACGCTACCCGACGGTCGCCTCGTCAGCGCTTCCGACGACCACTCCCTGCGCATCTGGGCAACCGGCGACGACGGCCTGTGGCGCTCCGTGCAAACCCTCGAAGGGCACTCCCTTTCGGTCAACGCCGTTGCCGTCTTTGATCACGATAGTCTCGTCAGCGCCTCGGACGATCACACCCTGCGCATCTGGGCCGCCGACAACGACGGCCTGTGGCGCGCCGTGTATACCGTCGAGCGGCATTCCCGCCCGGTGAACGCCGTCACCATCCTCGATCAGGACCGCATCGTCAGCGCCTCAGATGACCACAACTTAATGATCTCGGCCCTCGGCGACGACGGCCTGTGGCGCACCGTGCGCACCCTTAATGGGCATTCCAGCTCGGTCACCGCCATCGCCGTCTTCGATCACGACCGTATCGTCAGCGCCTCGGATGACCACACCCTGCGCATCTGGGCCCCGGGGAAAAACAGCCAGTGGTACTCCTTGCACACCCTCGAAGGGCATTCCGGTCCGGTCACCGCTGTCGCCTTCATCGATCGCAACCGCGTCGTCAGCGCCTCCAATGACTGCACACTGCGCATCTGGGCCCCCGGCAAAAACGGCCTGTGGCACTCCCTGAGCACCCTCAAAGGGCATTCGGACTGGGTACGCGCCGTCGCCGTCCTCGATCACGACCACATCGTCAGCGCCTCCGACGACCACACCCTGCGCATCTGGGCGCCCGGCGAAGACGGCCTATGGCGTTCCGTGCACACCCTCGAAGGGCACTCCGGCCCGGTCACCGCCGTCGCCGTCCTCGATCACGACCGCATCGTCAGCGCCTCCACCGATCACTCCCTGCGCATCTGGACCCACGGCGACGACGGCCTATGGCGCGCCCTGCACGTCCTCGAAGGGAATTCGTACGGGGTACGCGCCATCGCCGTCCTCGATCACAACCGCATCGTCAGCGCCTCCGACGACCACTCCCTGCGCATCTGGGTCTCCGGCGACGGCGGCCTCTGGCGCTCCGCGCACACTCTCAAAGGACCATCACGCTCGGTACGCGCCGTCGCTCTCCTTGATCACGACCGCCTCGTTAGTACTTCCGACGACCGCACCCTGCGCATCTGGGCAACCGGCGACGACGGCCTGTGGCGCTCCATGCACACCCTCGTAGGGCATTCCAACACGGTAACCTCCGTGGCCGTCCTCGATCACAACCGCATCATCAGCGCTTCCGACGACCGCACCCTCCGCATCTGGGCAACCGGCGACGACGGCCTGTGGCGCTCCGTGCACACCCTCGTAGGGCATTCCAACACGGTGACCGCTGTCGCCGCCCTGGATCACGACCGCATCGTCAGCTCCTCGACCGACCATACCTTACGTATATGGGTTCCCAGCGACGACGGCCAGTGGAACTCCGTGAACACCCTCGAAGGGCATTCCGGCCCGGTAACCGCCGTCACCGTCCTCGATCACGACCGTATCGTCAGCGCCTCGGATGACCACACCCTGCGCATCTGGGCCCCGGGGAAGAACAGCCAGTGGCACTCCTTGCACACCCTCGAAGGGCATTCCGCCACGGTCAACGCCATCGCCGTCCTTGATCACAACCGCATCGTCAGCGCCTCGACCGACCATACCTTGCGCATCTGGGCCCCCGACGACCACAACCAATGGCGCTCCGTGCACACCCTCGAAGGCCATTCAAGTCCGATCACTACCGTCGCCGTCCTTGATCACGACCGAATCGTTAGTGGAGGTGCGGAAGGCATACGCATCTGGAACCTATCCACCGGCGCCTGCACATACCAACTACACACCACCAATGACGTCACCATTGCCACCCGCCCCGACCTCGACGTCGCGATCACCCCGCTCAACCCCAAACGTCGCTGGCTGACCGAACGCGTCAACGGACACCTCCTTCCCGCCGACGCGGAGCTGTTCGGCTACACCCAATACGTCGACGCGCGCGGCGGCCTCAGCCCCGCCTACCTGTTCCCCGAACTGATCGAATGGGATGACGAAGACGACCCGCGCACGCTGATCATGCGCTGGCCCCACACCAAAGGCCCCGACCAGCCATGAACGCCGCCCTCAATGCCGCCCGCGCGATTCACCTGAACCTGATCCTGCTGTCCGCCGCGATTCTGGTGCTGGCGCTGCCCGGCGAAGACCCGGCGGATTACCGGGAGGCGCTGACCGTGCTGCATCCGTTGCAGACGATGGAGGCCGATGAACTGCTTGGCGCCGCCTATCTCGATTCGGTGCGTGCGCGGGCGAACGCTGCGTTGAGCGGGGAACTGGCGGCGGCGTTGCGGGCGGGGACACCGGATCGCATTCACGCCGAGGACGTCGAGGCGCCGCGCCACGCGTCGAACTGGGCGGAGCCGCAATTCCGGACCTGGCTGCATGAATGCGAGCAGCGGCTGGGTGACGACGATCCGCTCGCCTCGATGTGGCTGCGGACCGCGTTGCCGGCACCGGCCGATCCCGATGCGCCTGGCTGGCCGGTCGCCATCGATGCGCAAGCCAGCAGCTTTCGCATCGGCGCCGAACGCCTGACATGGAGCCGTCGCGACAGCCTCGCCTCGCTGGCCGGGCTGATCGCTTCGCCAAACGTACTGACGCCCCCCAAGCGGCTGAGCATCGACGCCGGATCGCTGCGCGACGCGATGTTCTCCGGCCTGCCGGCAACCATCCCGAGCGCGCAGTCGGCCTGGGCCTTTCACGCCGATCGCATGACGCTGCACACGACGGACACCGGTGCGCGCCTGAGCGGCGACATCTTGCCGCTGTACACCTGGATCACGCTGAACACCGGGCGCGAGCCGAATCGCGCGCATTACCGGAGCCCGTTCGCGGCCAGTCCGGATGCGGCCTGCGTGCTGCCGCCGCACGATCTGAACGCCGGCGCGGACGATGTCTGGTACTGGTCCAGGTTGGCGATCGATGCGGCGGTACAGGCCGAGTATTCGGTCGAGATGACACAGAGCCGACCCA
Organism: Gammaproteobacteria bacterium; assembly: GCA_024234895.1. Lineage (GTDB taxonomy): Bacteria > Pseudomonadota > Gammaproteobacteria > JACKNK01 > JACKNK01 > JACKNK01. The sequence continues at coordinate 23,526 of JACKNJ010000014.1, read as the reverse complement.
TCGACTGGCTGCTCGAAAGCGCGGCCTTCCGGCTCGACGGCGGCTCGACGCTGATCGAGAACGGCAGCGCCTACCGTTGGTCACTGCGTGCTTCTCCGTTGTGGCGGCGGATCGCAAACATGAATCCGGCGGAGGCCACCAGCTGGCTCAAGGACCGCCTGGACGCCTTGGAGGCCGATCCCAGCGTCGACATCTTCGGCTTCCATTTCTCCGGTCGCGCGCTGCTGGTCGCGGCGCCGATCGCGGCGCTGGCCTTGCTGTTCTATCTGACCCTGCACCTGCAAGCCGCGACGCGGCGGGACGGGGACCCGGGCGAGGTGGCCTGGATGGGGGTTTACGACACCTCGACCGCGCAGATCACGACGGCGTTGACCCTGGTCGCGTTGCCCGCCACCGCCCTGTTCGCGGTGGCCTGGCGGTTCCGTGAACTGGACCTGATGTGGCTGCCGACAGCCGGCGGTGTTGGGGCGATCGGCCTCGGGTTCTATTGCGTGTTGCTGCTGGGGCGGTTGCGGAAAAGGGCTTAGTTGTAGGATGGGCAAAGCGTAGCGTGCCCATCGTAAGAGCCGCCGCCTCATCAACCGTCCGAATCTCCGCCGATCATCGGCGATGGGCACGTCCCGTTGGTCCTTTGCCCATCCTACGAACTTGAACCGGCCTACATCGGGCTGTCGTAGGGTGCGCTCCGCGCACCGAAACCGGTGCCAAACCCCGGCACGGTGCGCGGAGCGCACCCTACGGCTGCTGAGTCACATCCGCTCCCACACAAAAAAAGGGCGGCCCAAGCCGCCCTCTTTCGTACGCCGTGACAGCCGGATCAGCGGAAGTTCTGCATCTGCTGCGGAATCTGCTGCGCGGCGTTGCCGAACTGCTCGCCCACGTCGATCGGGTTGGGCACGCTGATCGACGGCGCGCGCCAGCCGCCGGGCATCGTGCCCATCCTGCTGGGCGCGTTCATCATCTCGTCCCAGCCACGGGTCATCGTGCCTTTCGGGTCGGTCGGGTTCATCCAGCCGCCATTCCAGGGGCCGCCGCCGAACTGGTTCCAGGGGCCGCCACCCCAGCCGCCGCTATTCCAGGGGCCACCGCTGTTCCAGGGACCATTGCTCCAGGGTCCACCGCCCCAGCCGTTGCCGCCCCAGGGCATGCCGCCGCCCGGTCCCCAACCACCCGGACCCCAGCCGCCGGGACCCATGGGAACCCCCGGATAGGCGCCGGGAGGCGCCCCGACCGGCACGTCCTGGGCGAGCGCCTGACCGACTGACGCGGTCAATGCCAGAGCGGCCACGGCCGCGAACAGGGGGGCTTTTTTGTTTTGTGTCATGTTGTTTTCCTCCGGTGGTGACGCTGACAGCGTAGGTCAGCGCGGTAAAAGCTGGGCGACGACTAATGACGCATGTTGTCCGTCAGCAGCATGGCGACGAATTTCTCCTCCGACATGGGCGCTGCGGCGTTGCCAGGCCGCTCTTCGAGCAGGCGCACGTAGGCGAGATAGCGGCTGCGTATCTGCTGCACGTAGTTGACCGGCTCGATGCCGCGCACGTAGCCATAGCGGGCCTGCTGGGCGTATTCGCGCCTGGACAGCAGCAACATGGCCTGCTCGACGTTGTCGAACCAGCGATCCCCGTCCAGGCCCTTCTTGACGGCGAGACGACGCGCGTCCGCGACATGACCGATGCCGGCGTTGTAGGCGGCGAGCGAGAACCACACGCGGTCCGCGATCGGCAGATCCTCGGGGAAGCGGTCGCGCACCCAGTCCAGGTATTTGACGCCGGCGTGGACGTTGGTCTCGGGCTCGTACAGTTCGGTGAAACCAAGCTGCTTGGCGGTGCTCGGCAGGAGCTGCATGAGGCCACGGGCGCCGGCGTCGGACTTCGCTTTCGGATCAAACCGGCTTTCCTGATACATCTGCGCGGTGATCAGGCGCCAGTCGAAGGCGTATTGCTCGCCGTACTTGCGCGCCAGCGTGTCGAACGGCGAGAGCGTGCCGTCGCCACGATCGACCCGTTCGCTCTGCTGGCGACGGATGCGGCCCTCGTTCTCGAAGTAGCGCTTGTAGGTGACGTTGTAGAAGACGCCGCGATATTCCTTCTTCAGGAACTCGTCGAGCGCCGCGAGGAGCCCGCTGTCCTCGGCGCGCACGGCCCAGTGCTGCGGGACCTCCTCGCCGATCGGGAACAGGCGGTGGATGTCGTCATGCAGGGTCAGCTCGACCGACAGGCGGTGATCATCGACGACGGCCATGTCGTATTCGCGGTCCGCGAGCTTGTCGATGATCTCCTCGGTGACCAGGTCGTCGTCGATCGGCAGCAGCTTGTAGCCATGCTCGATCTGACGGGCGGCCAGCCAGGCCCAGGCGGCGCTGTCCGGCACCACGGCGATACGTCGGTCGCGCAGTTGCGACAGTTCGGTCAGGTCCTTGTCGCGGGCGCGGCCAACAAGGGTGGGCAAGCCTTCGTGATAGCGGTGCGTCCAGGCCAGGCCCGCCGGCGCCGCGCCGCTCCAGAAACCGCCGGCGATGTCGCCACGCCCTTCCCGCAACCAGCTCAGCATGGCCTGCCGGCTGGGCGGCACGATGACCTCCAGACGCAGCTTGTGCCGGTCGGCAAAGCGCTTGGCGAGTTCGTATTCGAAGCCGGCCAGCTCGCCGCGCCACAGGTAATAGGAGGCGGCGGTATTGCGCAGCAGCACGCGCAGGACCTTGCGCTGCTTGATCTCGTCGAAATCCGCGCTGTAGACCTCTTCGGGCGGGCGGGTGAGCTGCTGATGGGTCAGGAAGCGGTTCAGCGCCTCGCGCAACGCCGGCGTGTTCGGGCGGACACCCCAGGCGATCGCGCGGTCGTCGGTGAGCGCCATCGCCGGCTTCAGGTCCTGCCGGTAACCGAGATACATCGCGACGATGTTGCTGTCGCGCACGGTGCCGTCGATGGCGCCGGCGGCGACCGCGTCGAGCACGTCCTCGTCGTCCATCTTCGGCAGGCGTTCGACGAGCTCCAGGCTGGGCACGCGCTTCCGGATGTCGAGCAGCGTGTCCCAGAACGAGGTGTGCGGGTCGGCCATGATGCGCTTGCCGGCAAGGTCCGACTCCTTGTGGATGGAGTCGTCGCGGGCCCCGACCAGCAACTGCTCGCGCACATGCGCGATCGGCACGCTGAAATCGATGCGCTCGCGGCGCGCGTCGGTGATGGTCAGGTTGGCGGCGATGATGTCGGCGCGGCCCTGCTCCAGCATCGGGATCATCTCGCCGAGGCTCCACACCGGCACCAGTTCCACATCCAGACCGAGGGTGTCGGCGAAGCTCCTCGCCAGTTCCTGCTGATAGGTGACCGGCGAGCCCTGACGCGGCAGCGACGGCGCGCCACCGAGGTTGCCCGGAATCGCGACGCGCAAACGTCCGCGCGCGGTGATCGCCTCGAGATCGCCGGTCTCGACGTAGTCGCTGCGATCGACAACCTCATCGGTGCTGGAGTCGCCGCAGGCCGCCAGACCGGCGACCGCCAGCACCCATACCGATATCCGGGAACCCCAACCGCGCATCTTCTCGCCCAGCCGTCAAATGAACCGCAAGCATCGGTGACAAGAACCACCTGTCAAGGCAGACTGATTGACTTGACCGATCGGTAAAACCAAATGCCCACGTCCTCGCCCGCCCGCCTCCCCAGCACCGTCTATCTGCTCGCCCTCTGCCAGGCCCTGATGATGAGCAGCAACACCCTGATGGTGACGGCCGCCGGTCTGGTCGGCTTCGCGCTGGCGGACGACAAGTCGCTGTCTACGCTGCCCATGGCCCTGCAATTCCTGGCGACCATGCTGACCACGATCCCGGCGGCAATGCTGCTCGCGCGCATCGGCCGCAAGACCGGGTTCATGCTCGCCACACTGTTGCCGGTGGCCGGCGGCGTGCTCGCGGTGGCGGCGATCCGCGCGCACGAGTTCTGGTGGTTCTGCGGCGCGGCGCTGCTGTTCGGCATGTTCAACGCCTTCGGCTCGTATTACCGCTTCGCCGCCGCCGACATCGTCGCCACTGACGACAAGGCGCGGGCGATCAGTTGGGTGATGGTCGGCGGCGTGATCTCGGCCTTCGTCGGCCCGAACCTGGCCAACCTCGGCCAGAACCTGATCGAGGGCGCGCGCTTCGCCGGCAGCTTCGTGTTCGTGATCGGCATGGGCGTGCTCTCGGTCGGGGTGCTGAGCTTCACCCACTACACCGGCCACAACGTCGAACACCCGACCGAGGCCGGTCGCCGCCTGCCCGAGATTGCCGCGCAGCCGCGCTTCGTGGTCGCGGTGATCTGCGCGATGCTGGGCTACGGCGTGATGAGCTATCTGATGACCGCGACGCCGCTGGCGATGGATCATCACCATCACCATTTCAGCGACACCGCGTTCGTGATCCAGTGGCACGTACTGGGCATGTTCGCGCCGTCCTTCTTCACCGGGCGGCTGATCAAGCGCTTCGGGGTCGAACGCATCCTGTGGGCCGGTGCGCTGCTGTTCGTCGGCACGCTGATCGCCAATCTGCTCGGCACCAGCTTCTGGCATTTCTGGACCGCGCTGTTCCTGCTCGGCGTCGGCTGGAACTTCCTGTTCATCGGCGGTACCACGCTGCTGACGCAGACCTACCGCCCCGAGGAGCGCGCCAAGACCCAGGCCCTGAACGACTTCCTGGTGTTCAGCGCGACCACGCTGGCCTCGCTGTCCGCCGGCGCGATGCTGCATGCCAACGGCTGGTGGTGGGTGAACGTCGGCGTGATTCCGCTGGTGGCGGTGATCGTGGTGAGCCTGCTGTGGCTGTCGATGAAACAGCCCAGGCAGAACCCGGCCCCAATGTAGGAGCGGCTTCAGCCGCGATCGGCCTTCGATCAGAGCCGATCGCGGCTGAAGCCGCTCCTACGTCACACGGAACGGGACCTTGTTGACCCGTCGCTCAACGGCCGGGCCGGCATACGCGCCGCGTTACCGGCTCGACGCTGGCGATCATGGCCGCCCCACCTGAACGCCGACCCGGCGAACGCGATTCCCCCTGATTCCGCGCAAGGATTCGATTCGCCGATTCCTCTAGGCTGCGTCGCCAATTCGAATCCATTCATGGGGTTAGGCCATGTCTCTTGCCGCTGTCTGCCCGGACTGCACGCCGTTCACCGATCTTCTCCAGGTCCATCGCGATGGGCGTCTGGTATTGCAACCCAACGTGCACCCGCTGCCCGATCTGCTCGGACGCGACGCCGAGTCGGTGCTGTCCGCGTTCATGGACATGCAGCGCGCCGACTTCTCGCAGGTGATCACGCAACTGAAGGGCGATGGCCGCCTGCACGGCCTGCTGGCTGACCTGCGGCGGGTGGCCGATGGCGAACCCGGCAACCCCTTCGGTGCGCTGCCGCTGTTCCGCGACGGCGCCCTCGAAGCCATGTTCGAGGAACTGCATGCGCATGTGATGGCGCACCCGGTCTGGCGGCATCCGTTCTTCCTGCGCGTGTTCGAGGGCCGTTTCGACCAGGCCCAGCTGACCCGGTTCGCGCTCCACTATTTCAATCAGGTCAAGAACACCCGCCAGTGCGTCGCGCTGAGTCTGGGCCGCTTCTCGACCGCGCTCGACCTGCCCTTCGGCGGCGTCAACGAGCGCGTCATGGAGATGGTGCAGATCGTCCTCGCGCAGTTGATCGCCGACGAATACGGCGTCGACCAGCAGACCGACGAGACCGACCTCGCCGGCCTGCTGCAATCGACCACGCACATCGTCATGTACCGCCAGCTGTTCGAAGGCCTGGGCGTGCCCTACGGCGAACAGGACGTGCCGATGCTGCCGGCGGTGGCCGACAACGTGCTCACCCAGCGTCTGGTCGCCGGGCATCCGGCGTTCAGCGCGATGGAATCGCTGGCCTCGGTCGGTCTCGGCATGGAATGGGGCGTGCCGGAATTCTTCAGCCTGCTGCTCGGCGGCATGATCCGCTTCGCGCAGCGCGAGGACGTGCCGCTGACCCGTCGCCACCTGCACGTGTTCATCGCCCACGTCGAGGCCGACGTGATGCACGCCATCGCGGTGATGGCGGTGACCGCGCTGCTGGCCACCGACGACGACGCGGTCGAGCGCATCAAAGGCGCGACCAACACCCTGATGGCCAGCCGCTACGGGATGATGAGCGGGCTCTATCGCGAAGTGTTCGGCGAGGACTGCGCGAAGCTGGCCGACATCGATCTCGCCCCCGCATACCGCCTGCGTGACCGCCGCATTGCCGATGCCCTGCTGGCCGCGCGGCGCGCATTGCCCGCCCGCGCCGTGACCGATCCGTCCTATCGCGAGTCGACCGCTCTCCCGTTCGTGTTCGCCTGATCGCGAGCATTGGGGGAGCGGCGTCCCGCCGCGATGACCATTCGCCATCGGCCAGGCACTGATCGCGGCGGGATGCCGCTCCTACAATGGGGCTTCGCTCCCCACCATCGACCGACATGACAAACCTGCCCCGTGGCGTGATGCTCGACCGCGCCAGCCTCGACACCGGCGATCTCGACCTCGGCCCGCTGCATGCGGTCGCGGACTGGACGCTGCATGAGGCCACCGCGCCGGAAGAGGTAACCGCCGCCATCGCCGACGCCGCGATCGTCATCACCAACAAGGTCGTGCTCGACGCGGAAGCGATCCGTTCGGCGCCCAGGCTGCGCCTGATCTGCGTCGCCGCCACCGGCTACAACAACATCGATCTGCGCGCAGCGGCGGAACGCGGCGTGGTGGTCAGCAACGTGCGCGGCTACGCGACCCCGGCGGTGGTCCAGCATGTGTTCGCGCTGATCCTGGCCCTGTCCACCCGCCTGCGCGACTACGCCGGGCTCGCGGTCGATGGCCGCTGGAGCCGTTCGCTGCATTTCTGCCGGCTGGATTTCCCGATCCGCGAGATCAGCGGCAAGACCCTGGGCATCGTCGGTCACGGCGAACTCGGTCGCGGGGTCGCCGAGGTCGCGCGCGCCTTCGGCATGCGTGTGCTGATCGCCGCCCGCCCCGGCGCCGCTGCCGTACCGGAAGACCGGATCGCGCTGCACGACTTGCTGCCGCAGGTCGACGTGCTGTCGATCCACACGCCGCTGACCGACCGCACCCGCAAGCTGATCGGCGCACACGAACTGGCGCTGATGAAAGCGGACGCGCTGCTGATCAACACCGCGCGCGGCGCGATCGTCGACGGCGCCGCACTCGCCGATGCGCTCCGCCAGCGCCTCATCGGCGGTGCCGGCATCGACGTGGTCGACCCGGAACCGCCCCCGCCGGATCACCCGCTGCTGGCCGCCGATATCCCCAACCTGATCGTCACCCCGCACGTCGCCTGGGCCAGCCACGAGGCGCGGCAGCGACTGGTCGACGAGATGGCCGCCAATGTGCGCGACTTCCTGGCGGGACGACCGCGCAACCGCATCGAGGCCGGACCGGCATGAGCGAAACCCACATCCTGCCGCTGTACCCGCGTCCCGGCGATCCGGAACCGCTGCACGGCCTGTACCTGCGCCACCACCTGCTCGATCGGGGCGCGACCGGCCACCCGTTCGTCTACTCGAACTATGTGGTCAGCCTGGATGGCCGCATCGCCATCGAACACGCGGACACCGGCAGATACGGGCCGCCGCAGCCCATCACCAACGCCCGCGACTGGCGCCTGTTCCAGGAACTCGCCGCGCAGGCGGACGCGATCGTGGTCAGTGGGCGCTATCTGCGCGAACTGGCCGCCGGCACCGCGCAGTCGGCATTCCCGGTCAGTACCGGCCCCGGTTTCGAGGATCTGCTCCCCTGGCGTGTCGAACACGGCCTGAGTCCGCAACCCGCCGTGGTGGTGATCAGCGGCAGCCTGAACATCCCGTTCGAGCGGGTGTTCGACGGCGGCGACCGGCAGGGCATCGTCGCCACCGGCGCGGACGCCGACCCGGAGCGCATCGCGGCGATCGAGGCCGCCGGCGGGCGCGTGCTGCGGACGAATCCGGGCCGCGAAGTGAACGGCGGCGCACTGATCGACGCGCTGGGCGATGCGGGCTTCCGGCGCATCTATGTGATCGCCGGGCCGGTGGTGCTGGAAACCGTGCTGCGCGCCGATCGTCTGGATCGCCTCTATCTGACCCACTCCCACCGCCTGCTCGGCGGAACCAAGGTCGACACGCTGCTGGAAGGCGCGCCGTTCCCGGATGCACCGCTGCTGACCATGCGCCAGCTCTGGTACGACCCGCCCGGGGCGGAATCGCCCGGGCAGCTGTTCGCCTGCTATGACAAACCGGAATGAGACCTCAGCGCGGCGTTTCCTCGCGCCGGGCCTGTTCCGACTCGATCTCCCGCTGGATGCGCGGGCTGTTCTTCTCGGGCACCGAGAAGCGCACGCGACCGTACAGGACGCACCCCTTCATGCCGGGATCGCAGGCCATGCCGGGCACATGCTGGCATTGGCCGTCGGCTTCATGCGGACATCCCCAACCGCCCATTGTTCGACCTCCCGCTCGCGCATCACGATCAACGATGTGTCGGCCCGGACCGACAGATTCGCCGGGTATTTTCACGTAACGAATTCGTGATTTCCTTGACCTGCCTCGTTTGGTGCGACACTTGCTAAACCGGGCTCCGCTGCACCATCCGGATATTCAACTCAAAACAACGAGGTCGCACTGATGGACATCTCCGTCGAACAAATCCAGGAACTCGCGATGACCTACGGCGTGAAGCTGCTGCTCGCGCTGGTCATCTTCGTCGTCGGTAAATGGGTCGCCCGCGCGCTGGTCGGCGGCATCAAGAAGGCGATGGGGCGCGCCAAGGTCGACGAGACCCTGATCGGCTTCATCGGCAACATCGCCTACGCGATCCTGATGGTGGTCGTGGTACTCGCGGCCCTGAACCAGATCGGCGTGCAGACGACCTCGTTCATCGCCATCCTCGGTGCCGCCGGCCTGGCCATCGGCCTTGCCCTGCAAAGCTCGCTGTCGAACTTCGCGGCCGGCGTGATGATGATCATCTTCCGCCCCTTCAAGGCGGGCGATTTCATCGAGGCGGCCGGCACCGCCGGCGTGGTCGAGGAGATCAACATCTTCACCACCCAGTTGCGTACCGGCGACAACAAGACCCTGTTCGTGCCCAACGGCGCCATCATGGGCGGCACCATCACCAACGTCTCCGCCAAGCCGACCCGCCGCATCGACATGACCTTCGGCATCGGTTACGGCGACGACATCAAGAAGGCCAAGGAAGTCCTCGCCGACATCCTCGCCAAGGACCCGCGCGTGCTGGCCGACCCGGCCCCGCTGATCGCGGTGGCCGAACTGGCCGATTCCAGCGTCAACTTCGCGGTGCGTCCGTGGGTGAACGCCGGCGATTACTGGGGCGTGTTCTTCGACACCCACGAGCAGGTCAAGCTGCGCTTCGACGCGGAAGGCATCAGCATTCCGTTTCCGCAGACCGACATCCACCTGATCAAGGCCGACGCGGCCTGATCCACTCCACCCACGTCCGCAGGGCCCGCGACATGCGGGCCCTGTCGTTTCCGCCATGCGCACGTTGCTACTGATCTTTCTGGCCGGCTGGGCCTTCTGGTTCTGGCTGGACAAGACCGGCCCCGCCTACCTGCACGCCGCCGATATCGAAGCCGGCGACGACACCGTGCGCGACTTCCAGATCGGCTTCGATCTGCTCAAGGCCGGCGAACCGGGCGCCGCCTTCGCCTTCCTCTGGTACCACCACTTCATCCTGATGACCGTGCTGATCGCGGTGATCGCCGGGTTCGCGCTACCGGAACTCCGGCGCGCCTCGCAGCGTGGCCTGCATCGCCTCGTCGACGCCGTGCGCAGCCGTCGCCGCACCGATCCGGCGAACAAGGACTGACGACGGGGCCGCCCACTGCGGGCTATGCTTTCCGCATCGTTCGAGCCACTTTCCGCCGGATTCGGCGAAGCGGATCAACACCCCCCGGCAGCGACTGACAGGCTTTGGAGGCTCCCATGGAATACGCCCTGCTCATCCTCAGCGGTATCGGCATCATCCTTTTCCTGTGGCTGTTCACCGGGGAACTCAACGCCAGCAACGGACGTTTGAAGCTGCTCTGGATGGCGCGCTTCAGCTACCTGTTCGTCCTGACGGTGATGGCCCTGATCCTGGCCTCGTTCACCGACCCGCGGATGTTCGCGCCCGAGCCGAGCAGGGTCACCGATAACCCCGCCTTCTCGGTGGTTCCGGCCTGCCTTCAGCCCAGCCAGCAAGCGAGCGTCCCGGCGGGTCTCGATTGCAGCAAGTCGGCCTACCAGTGGGTGATCAACATCGGCGGCATCGAGCTGGTGAAAAACCCGGCCAAGGGTGCCGCCACCGAGTCGGCGAACCCGACCACGCCCACGCCCGCCCCCGATTACGTCCCGCCAGACGACGTCGTGCATCTGCAAGGCGGTCTGGTGGTACCCCTGTTCCTGGTCATCGTGGCCTTGATGGGCGGAGCCGTCAGCATGACGCGCCGGGTGCCCGAGATTCAGAAACAGGCCTGGCGCTACATCGAACTGGGCGGCACCGACCCAGCGGACTCGACATCCGGCGCGCACGGCGTCACGCGGGGCGACCTGGCCGATTCCCGGTACCTGGAGGCCGACGGAGACGACATCAGCACCCGCCGCCCGATCACGCTCGACTTCGCCCGCGAGCGCCTGATCTTCCAGGTCATGCAGGTGGTCTCCGCACCGATCATCGCGATGATCGCGTATTACCTGTTTGAACCCGACAGCAAGGCGATGAGCATCGCGATCGCGTTCGTCTCCGGCTTCGCCTCGGAAACGGTGCTGATCGGCATCCGCCGTATTGGCGACAGCGTGCTCGGCAAGGTCAGCGGCGGCACCCCCGCTCCCGCGCCGGCTCCGCGCGCGCCCGCTCCAACCGCACCCGTTGCGCCGTCAACGACACCGTCCGGGTCGGGCACGACCATCGCTTGACGGGGCCCGGATGCACATCCTCGTCGTCGAAGACCACGCCGACCTCGCCACCGAAATCGTCGACTATCTGGGTTCGCTTGGACACAGCGTCGATGCGGCGGCCGATGGCCCCGCAGGGCTCCGCCTCGCGACCGGGGGACATTTCGACGCCATCGTCCTCGATCTGAATCTCCCGGGCCTGGATGGGCTGGAGCTCTGTCGCCGTCTCCGCGAGGACGCTCGCCAGGCCACTCCGGTACTGATGCTGACGGCACGCGACACCGTCGACGACCGTCTCGACGGCTTCGAGCACGGCGCCGACGATTACCTGACCAAGCCGTTCTCGCTGCGCGAACTCGCCGCCCGCCTGAATGCCATCACGCGGCGCGGCATGGCGATCGACCCCACGCTGCGGGTCGGTGACCTGAGCCTGGACGTGTCCACGCTGGAGGCGCAACGGGGCACGCGATCAATCGCGCTGACCCCGGTCCGGCTGCGCCTGCTCGAATTGCTGATGCGCGCCTCGCCGGCGGTGGTCCGCCGCGCGCAACTTGATCGCGCCGTATGGGGGGATGACCCGCCCGACAGCGACGCGCTGTCGGTCCACATCCACCAGCTGCGGGCGGCCATCGACGCACCCGGCGAGCCGGCCATGCTCCAGACCCTGCGCGGCATCGGTTACCGCCTGCTGCCGCCGTGACCCGTCGCCGCCATTACAGCCTGCGCCAACGACTGATGTGGTCTTACCCGCTGCTCGGCGCGGCGGTCGGCCTGCTGCTCGGCGTGGTTCTGTTCGTGGTCGCGGAAGCAATGGAACGCGAGTTGATGGATGCCTACATCGAGGACGAACTCGAACATTTCATCGCCCTGGTCGACCATGATCCGACGATCACGGAAGCCCACTCCAGCCGCTGGCAGGCCTACCGGATGCCGCCGGGTGAGGAGCCCGCGGATGTGCCCGGTGTCGGCGATCTGCCGCCCGGGGTCCACGAGCTCAGCGCCAACGAGACCACCTACGACATCGGCATCGCCGAACACGCGGGGCAGCGCTTCTATCTGGTCTTCGACGACACCGATTTCGAGCAGCGGGAGCAGTATCTGGGGCGGGCCATGCTGGCCGCCGTGGTGCTCGCGGTACTGCTGTCGACCTGGCTGGGTCGCTGGATCGCGCGCCGTGTGATTGAACCCGTGACGACCCTTTCCGCCGAGGTCGAGCGCATGGAACGCCACGCGGCCACCGGCCTCCCCGTCACGCCGTTGGCCGAATTCGGCGACGACGAGATCGGCGCGCTGGCCCGGCGTTTCCAGCGCTATCAGGCACGGCTCGATGAGTTCCTGCGCCGCGAGCGCGCTTTCACGGCCGACGCCAGCCACGAACTGCGTACCCCGCTGGCGGTGATCCGCGCCGCCAGCGAGAACCTGCTCGCCAGCCCGCGACTGTCACCCGATCTGGCCGTGCGGGTGCAGCGCATCGAGCGGGCGGCCATCGACATGAGCGAACTGCTCGATCTGTTGCTGATGCTCGCTCGTGAGCAAGGCAGCGAAGTGCCCACCGAACACACCGACGTTGGCGCACTGACGCAGCGCCTGATCGCGCGGGAACTGGACATGGCGCGGGATCGGCATGTCGATATCCGCCTCGAGTCCGGCGCGGCGCCCCGCCTGGCGGCGCCGGAGGCGGCCTGCGCGCTGATCGTCGCAAATCTGCTGCGCAATGCGCGGGAACATGCCGGTGACAGCCCGATCGCTGTCCGCATCGCCGCGACCCGCCTCTGTGTCGACGACTCCGGCCCCGGCATTCCGGATGGCGAACGCGAACGGCTGCTGCAACGCGGTGAACGCGGCAACGTGCCGATGTCCCGTGGAGCGGAATCTGGGCGTGGTCTGGGCCTGGCCATCGCGACCCATATCTGCGCCCGTTTCGACTGGCACCTGACCCTGGAGAACCGTGCGGAAGGGGGCTTGACCGCTTGCTGGGAGTTCGCCCGCGAGGGGCGCGTTAGTGATTGATTCAAAAGGCCTTAAGCCAAAATTAAAGTTCGCTTAAACCGCCTTTAAGGGACCTTCCCGTAGCCTGCCGGCATTCCCCTCTCCGCATTGGAGTGCCGCTCGATGGCGATTTTCCCTTCCCCGCGCCCGGCGATACCCGATGGGTCGCGGCGCAAGCCTCGCGGCCTGCACGCGGTGGCGCTTTCCCTGCTGGTCGCGTTCGGTCTGGCGGCGTTCTACAACCACCGCTTCTGGCAGGTGCTGGTCGGCAACAGCGCGACCGATACCTTCCATGGCCTGGCCTTCGTGGTCGCGAGCTTCGTGTTCATCGCCCTGTGGCTGAGCCTGTTCGTGCATCTGACCAGCGTGCGGCGCGTATTCAAACCACTGCTGATCGCATTGCTGCTGATCGCCGCACTGGCGGATTACTTCACCGCCCGCTACGGCGTGATCATCGACAAGTCGATGATCCAGAACATCGTCCAGACCGACACCGCCGAGGCCACCGAGTTGCTGTCCGGCGACCTGCTTCGGCACCTGCTCATCTATTTCGCCCTGCCCGCGCTGGCCATCGCCTGGGTGCCGCTGCGCCGGCAGACGCTGGCCAGCGAAGTGCGTCAGCGTGTGGCGGTCCTCGCACTTTCGTTGGTGGTGATGGGGGGGCTGTTTCTCGGCTTCAACAAGGATTTCACCTTCCTGTTCCGCCAACACCCGGAACTGCGCTCGCTGATCACCCCGACCTACCCGATCCACGCCGGCATCAAGTATTTGCGCGAACGCAATCGCGCACCGACGGAGCGCGTCGCGATCGCTCTGGATGCGCATCGGGCCGACGATGGGCCGCGAAATATCAGCATCGGCGCCAAGCGCCCGACCCTGTTCGTGATGGTCGTCGGCGAGACCGCGCGTGCCGAGAACTTCGGCCTCAATGGCTATGCGCGCGACACCACCCCGGAACTCGGCGCGCTGAACGTCGTCGATTTCCGGCACACGGAATCCTGCGGGACCTCGACCGCCGAATCGCTGCCGTGCATGTTTTCGCATCTGGCTCACGACGATTACGACTCCGCCGAGGCCGCCGGCTACGACAACCTGCTCGACGTGCTCGCGCGGGCCGAGGTGCCGGTGCTGTGGGTCGACAATCAGGGCGGCTGCAAGGGCGTGTGCGACCGCGTCGAGCACGTTTACACCCGCGATCTGAACATCGCCGGTCTGTGTGCCGACGGCGAGTGCCACGACGAGATCATGCTGCGGACCTTGCGGGAACGGGTGCTGGATAACCCGGATGCCAACGGCGACCGCTTCGTCGTGCTGCATCAGATGGGCAGCCACGGGCCCGCGTATTACAAGCGGGTGCCGGACGCCTTCCGACGTTTCACGCCGGAGTGCCGCTCGGTGAACCTTCAGGAATGCAGCGCCGAGGAGGTCCGCAACAGTTACGACAACACGATCGCCTACACCGATCACGTGCTGGCCGAGACGATCCGTCTGCTCGCAGGCCATCAGGACGAATACGACATCGCGCTGTACTACGTCTCCGACCATGGTGAATCACTCGGCGAGAAAGGCCTGTACCTGCATGGCATGCCCTATCTCCTGGCCCCCGATCAGCAGACCCGTGTGCCCGCCATCATGTGGCTGTCGGAAGGATTCACGCGCAGCCATGGCGTGGCCCGCCCCTGCCTGCACGACCACGACACGGATGTCGACTCGCACGACAACATCTTCCACACCGTGCTGGGGGCGTTCGACGTCGAGACCCAGGAATATCAGGTCGAAAAGGATCTCCTCGCGGTCTGCCGCGCGCCGCGTGACGGTGTCCACGTCGCCGGGGAGCCCCCGCCGTCCCGCACGCCATGACGCGCACCTCCGCCCGTGCGCGCAACATCGATATCCTGATCATGTTGCCCACGCTGCTCACCGCCTACCTGTTCAGCGTGTTGCAGTTGACCGGCATCGATGACGCGATCAGCGCCTGGTTCTACGACCCGGCGCGCCACGCCTTCCCGTTGCAGAACGATTTCTGGCTGCGCGACGTGCTGCACGACGGCGGCCACGACCTGATGGTCAGCGTGCTGCTGGGCGTATTCGCGATCTGGCTGCTCAGTCATCTGCTCAAGCGGCTGCGACCGTGGCGACGCACCACCGCCTATCTGGCTCTGTCGATGACGCTGGGCGCACTCAGCGTCAGCGTCGGCAAGCAGATCAGCAACACCGATTGCCCTTGGGACCTGAGCGCCTACGGCGGCAGCCTCCCGCACGTGCTGCTGTTCGAGGACAAGCCCGACGACCTGCCACGCGGACGTTGCTTTCCCGGCGGCCATTCCTCGTCCGGCTTCGCCCTGTTCGGGCTGTATTTCGTCGCGGTCATGCGCGGCGCCCGTCGGGCCTGGCCGTGGCTGCTGCCGGCTTTGCTGGTTGGCGGCACCTTCAGCGTGGCGCAATGGATACGCGGCGCGCACTTCCCGTCCCACGACCTGATCAGCGCCTGGCTCTGCTGGATGGCTGCGTTACTCTGCCATCTACTGATGACCCGCTCTCCCGCCGAGCCCCGCAATGAACGACCACACCCCGCCCGCGCGTAAACACGGATTCGATCACCTCCTGCATGCGACCCGCTGGTCCTGGCAGGGTCTGGCGGCCACGATCCGCCACGAGGCCGCGTTCCGGCAGGAACTGTTCCTGTTCGTGCTGCTCGCCCCGCTCGGCTGGTGGCTGGGCGAAACCGGCATCGAACGCGCGCTGCTGATCGGCAGTCTGTGGGTCGTGCTGATCGTGGAGATACTCAACTCCGCGCTGGAATCGACGGTCAACCGCATCGGCACCGAGCATCACGAACTGTCCGGTCGCGCCAAGGATCAGGGCTCGGCGGCGGTCACCCTCAGCCTGATCCTGGTTGGCATCGTCTGGGCCTGCGTGCTGCTCTCCTGAATCCCGGCGCGCGCGGCTACCATGCGCGCATGTCCGACGACCCCGCTCTACCCCGGAAAGGCCGAGGCGCGACCAGCAATCGCGAATCGCGGTACCGATCGACCACGGTCGAGACGGTCGACGACGGCTGGCAACGGGCAGACGACGACGCGTCCGATCGCGTTCGCGTCCATCCGCAGCCGTGCCGTTCGATCCTGGCCCGCAACGATTCCCCCGACGTTCCCTTCGACCGCTCCATCAACCCGTATCGCGGCTTGAGGTTGTCCTTATGCTCTTTTCGTTTCACCAAATCCGGCGAACACCAAACTGATCAAACAGCTTCTCATTGCTCACAAGGGCCAAACCCTCAACCTGGGCCTGGGCAATCAACATGCGATCGAAGGGATCACGGTGCTCGCCGGGTAACAATCCAGCGCGTTGCGCATGTTCGGCACTGATCGAAAGGAAACCGAAATCCTGCGCCTTCACCACCTCGACGAAACGCTCGGCCACCTCAACCGCCCCCGGCAACTTGCCAATACGCACCTTGGTCGCGATCTCCCAGGCTGAAGCCGCGCTCACCAAAGCCAGATTGCTTTCCTCAGCGAGGAGTTCTCGAGAGATCCTTGAAAGGCGGTCATCCCCATCCAGCCACCACAACAGGGCATGGGTATCGAGCAACAGCTTCATCCCTATCGCTACTCCCAAGCCGCCAATTCATCTTCCGGCAACGGCTCGAAAAAGCGCTCATCCACGCGCGCCTTGCCTTTCATCGCACCGAAACTCCTCCCAGTCGCCGCCTGATCCACTGGCACCAGCCGCACCATCGGCTTACCCGCCCGAGCGATCACAACCTCTTCCCCGTTCACCGCCTTCTCAATCAGGCTGGAAAGATGCGTCTTGGCATCGTGCATATTCACCTGAGACATGGCCACCTCTACTAGCTAAGTCTTGTTAGCTAGTCTTTAAGCAGACCATAGGATCTGTCAATCCAAAAACACCGCAGAGTGCTGGGTGTCCCGGTTCGTGCAAATGCCGCAAATGCGGGGCCTTGTCCGGTTCCGCATTGGCCTGGGCGATCAGGCTGACAATCTCACGGCTCGACTGCCCCAATTCGCTGCCCAGGGTGCCAGCGAATGGATGAATCCGTGATAGCAGCAGAACCCCGCCTCTGAACGCGTTGCGCGCCGACCTGGACAGCAGCCAGTTCCGTCCGCCGTCGCGCGGCGGGCAGATAGGTCTGTTCGATTGAGCCGTGCTCAGCCCATCAGCAGATAGCCCAGTGTGAACACGGCCAGAAACACCAGCACCACGACCAGACCGGGGGCCATGCCGTTCGCCGGCTCCACATCGGATTCCGCGTCCGCGCGCGGCGCCGACTCGTATTCCCCGATGACGGCGCGCGCCGCGGCTTCGTCGGCGTCCTCGACCTGCACGCGGGCGAAATCCTGACTGGCGAGTTCGCCGACGCCGCCCTGCAGGAAGAAGCCGGCGACGTTGGCCTCAATGCCGCGCGACCGGAGCATGCCCGCGACGATGTGCGCCTCGGTGATGTCGCGCGCGCGGTAGATGTCCTTCACGGCAGGTCGCGCCCGCTCAACATCGCCAGAAAGGCCGCCTTGCCATCCTGGCCGAGCGTGCGGAAGTTCTCGAAGCGGACATGCCTTTCCGCGTTGGCGGGGTCGATCACGATGCCCCACAACGGGTCGACGCTGGTCGGCAGCATCGCGTAACGCAGGTCGCCGATCACATCGGCACGCTGCGGCGCGCGCGCCAGCCATCCGGCGGAGAAGTGATCGAAGCGGCGCACGTCAGCGGATTGCACGCTGCCGGCCGGCAGTTCCGGCACGTCCCGATCCGGTTCGAGCACCGCCACACTCGCGCCGGGGTATGTGCGGGAGCCGATGCCGACCCGCACCGCGTCGACGTAGTAGCGCCCGCCACTGCGATAGATGCTGCGCCAGAGCAGCTGATTGCCGAGCGTCGGCTTGACCTCGGCGCGCTCGATGCGATGCCCGCGTTCCGCCGCCAACGCGACCTGCACGGCCTCCGCGCGTTCCCGCTGCACCCAGCCCAGCGCCAGCCAGGCCAGACCGAACACGAGCGCCGCCCGCGCCAGCGCGGGGCGGGTCTGGCGCGCGGCCCAGATGACCAGCACCAGCATCGGCAGCGTGTAGAGCGGATCGACGATGGACACGACGTTCCAGGCGATGCGCGCGTCCGAGAACGGCCACAGCAGATGGGTGCCGTAGCTGGTGCAGGCATCGAGCAGCCCGGCGGTCGCGTAACCCAGCGTGGTGAACAGGGCGAGTTGCCTGAAGGCGAGCCGTCGCCGCAGCAGCGGCCACAGCAGCAGGGCCGCGATCAGCCCGCCGATGGGGATGAAGATCAGCGCGTGGCTGAAATGGCGGTGGAAATCCAGCAGCAGCAGCGGGTCCGCATCACTGCGGATCAGCGTGTCGAGGTCGGCAATCATGCCGCCGACGGCGCCGGCGACCAGCGCCGGACGGGTCTGTTTCGGGGTGGCGAAGCCGGCGGCGAGCGCGGCGCCGGTGACGCCCTGACTGATGGGGTCCACGCCGGTCTGCGCTTAACCGCTCAGCGAAGCGTCGCGATGTAGGCGGCGAGGTTGTCGATCAGCTGATCGGTGATGCTCGCCGTGACCTCCGCCATTTCCTGGTCGATCCGGCCACCCTCGCCGTCGCGATAGCGCGTGAGGGCACGACGCACGTATTCCTGCTTCTGTCCGGCAATCCAGGTGTAACCTTTCTCGCCGCGCCCATCCTCACCGTGGCAACGTGCGCACGCGGACTGGTAGAAGTTCTTGCCGACGGTCAGGTCCTTGCCATGCACGTCGGCGTCCAGGCGCTCCGGTGTCTGCACGGCGTAGAACACGCTGAGATTGATCAGTTCCTCGTCGGTCATGTTCGCGGCGAGATCGTTCATGACCTGATTTTTGCGTTCACCGGAGGCGTAGGCGAGGTTCTGATCGAGCGTGTAGCGCGCGCTCTGGCCGGCCAGATTCGGCAACCAGTCCTTCTTGCTGATGCCGTCATCGCCATGACAGAAGGCGCAGAAGGAACCGCGCTCCTTGCCGGCGGCCGCCGCCGCGTCACGGGCAGCCGGATCGGCCATGATCTCCGTCAGACGCGCCTGCATGGCCGCCTGATCGCGCATTCTGGTGGCGTCGTCCGCCTGGGCAGTGGACACGATCAGGGCCATGCCCAGGACCGCGTTCGCGAACATGCCGGAGACTCGCCACATTCTGGTGTTTCGCATCGGATTTCCTTGCGTGGATTCTTATCGTGCCGCTTTTGCCCGCGAGCACCCGACCGGACGCGACGCGGGGGTCATGGACAGGGTCCGAACTCTACTTCAACTCTTCGAGCTGCCGGTATTCATGGCTCTGCGGATCGTAGATCCGGGCACCGAAACCGGATGGATCTGAGCGCTGCCAGGTCTCGACCTGGTAGGACTGGTTGGTGCCGCTGTCGTAGTCGAAATAGCGCACCTGGTTGCCGGTGGTAAACGAGTTGTCGCTGCCGATCTCGGTGTAGGTGCCACGGTTGTAATCGAACACCCAATCGCCAGCGAACGCATCACCGGCGCCGACGCCGATGGCGAGAGCCACGGCAAGTATCGGGATGAAGAATGAATCGCGCGCCATGAGGCCAACACTCCTGCCATTCGATGCTTCGCATCAGTTAAGCCCAGGACCCCGGATACCTCCACATCATCGCCATGGCACGGTGCGCCGGGACTCCTTAAGTCCAAGCTTATGCACATTGCGGGGCGATGACATCCCGGTGGCGGAGCAATTACCCGCGCGGTTCTTCACAAATCGCTGAAATTCATCAAGCCACTGATTTATATCAGTATTGTTGAACCGGTCAAAACTTGAGCGATTTAGCGACAACGCCCGTCAAACCGGGCCTTCGCGGTGAGTGAACACCAGTGTTCCACAGACTTATCCCCAGCTTCTGTGGATTGTCACCCTGAACGTGCTCAGTCGCCCTTGCTCCGGCTGCCGGACGCCATCATCACACCGCCGATCGCGACGACGACCCACGCCAGCGACACGCTGTATTGCGGCGCCCAGGACAAGGAAAATCCGCCCGCGAGCAACACGCAGCCACCCACGAACAGCCCCGCGCCGGTGATCACCCGGGTGGTGCGCCGCCGCCCTTCGCGGACTTCATCGCGCAACTGACGCAACTCCTCGGATTGCCACTGGAGTTGCAGTTCGCCGCGCGCCGCGCGACTGAACACCTGATGCACCAGCCCCGGAATCTCCGGTATCTGCATGCCCCACTCGGGCGCCGCCTTCTTGGTGGCCTTCCAGGCCGCGCGCGGCCCGACCTGCTCGCTCATCCAGCGCTCCAGGAACGGCTTCGCGGTCTTCCACAGATCGAGATCGGGATACAGCTGCCGGCCCAGGCCCTCGATCGCCAGCAAGGTCTTCTGCAGCAGCACCAGCTGCGGCTGGATGCGCATGTCGAAACGCCGCGCCGTCTGGAACAGGCGCAGCAGGAAATGCCCGAACGAGATCTCCTTCAGCGGGCGCCCGAAGATGGGTTCCGAGACGGTGCGTATCGCGGCTTCGAACTCGTCCACGCGGGTGCTCGCCGGCACCCACAGGGACTCGACGTGCAGCTCCGCGACCTTGCGGTAATCGCGATTGAAGAAGGCCAGGAAGTTGGCCGCCAGGTAGTGCTGGTCGGTCGGGTTGAGCGTGCCCATGATGCCGAAATCGACCGCGATGTAGCGCGGGCTCTGCGGGTCGCTGGCATCCACGAAGATGTTGCCGGGGTGCATGTCGGCGTGGAAGAAACTGTCGCGGAACACCTGCGTGAAGAAGATTTCCACGCCGCGTTCCGCCAGCACCTTCATGTTCACGCCCAGGCGACGCAGTTCAGCCATGTCACCGATCGGGATGCCGCTGACGCGCTCCATGACCATGACCCGGCGGAAGGTGTGATCCCAGTCGATCGCCGGCACATAGAGCAGCGGCGAGCCCTCGAAGTTGCGGCGCAGTTCGGAGGCGTTGGCCGCCTCGCGGGTCAGGTCGAGTTCGTCGACCAGGGTCTTCTCGAACTCCGCGACCACCTCGCGCGGACGCAGGCGTCGGCCCTCCGGCCAGTAGCGCTCGGCGAGTCCGGCCAGGGTCCTGAGCAATTCCACGTCGCGACCGATGATCGGCTCGATGTTCGGGCGCACGACCTTGACGACCACATCGCGTCCGTCCTTGAGCCGTGCCGCGTGCACCTGCGCGATCGACGCGGACGCCAGCGGCTCGTCGTCGAACTCCGCGAAGATCTCCTCGATCGGCCGCTTGTAGGCCTGCTCGACGATACGTCGCGCGGTGGCTCCGGCGAACGGCGGCACCGCATCCTGCAGGCGCGCGAGTTCGCGGGCGATGTCGTCCGGCAACAGATCGGCGCGCGTCGACAGCAACTGGCCGAACTTGACGAAGATCGGCCCGAGGTCCTCGAGCGCGCGGCGGATGCGTTCGCCGCGCGAACCGCGATCGCGCGAGAACCAGTAGAACGGCGACAGGTAGATCAGGAAACGCACCGGCCGGAACAGGTGCATGGCCAGCACCAGTTCATCCAGCCCGTGACGGGCCAGCACGAAGTTGATGTGGGCGAGCCGCAGCGCGACGCGGGGATGGATCATGAGGCGCTTCCGCGTTGGGTCAGACGGGTTTCCAGGCGCTTGACCCGGGCTTCCAGACGGTCGACATCGCTGCGCGCGGCATCGACATCGTCCATGAAATCACGCACCTCCAGGCGCGGCGGCAGCGAACGCGCCTCCTCCTGCAGGTACTCGCCGACATCCTGCTCGAGCACGCCGGCGCTGCGGCGCAGCCAGCCGTTGGCACCACGCACGAGATTGCCGAGCTGATGCGCGACCACGTCGCCGGTGTAACGGGAGAGCATTTCCTCCCAGTCGATGTCCATGTCGTCGAGGATGCGTTGCAGCGCCTGGCCGATGCCGGCATCGCCGCGTATCTCGACCTCGCCGGAGAACAGGCTGCGCGAGCGGTTCCCGGGGTGATGCATGGCCATCAATGCGAGCGGTGAACCGCTGATGGTCGCGTCCGCATCGCCCTCGTAGTCGCCGAGCACCATCACCGAATCGGTCTGCGGCAGCAGGAACAGGCGTCGCCACACCCCCCGCAACTCGATCTCGATGACCTTGCCCTGGAGTCGGCAGAGATTCGCGGCGTTCTCCGGGTCCAGCGCCAGATAGCGGTTGAAGGCGGTCTCCACCGCCGCCAGCAACGGCACCGGCAGGCCGTTACGTGCCTCCGCGCTCATTCGGCCTCCCGCTCGAGTTCTTCCAGGCTCTTGTCGGATTCATCGACCAGGATCACCACGGTGTTGGCGAGCTTGTCGTGAAAGGCCTGCTTGCGCTTGTCCCAGGCGACCCACAGGAAGCCGAGACCGAGCGGCAACAAGGACAGGATGTACGCGAAGTATCGCCAGACCGCCTGCGCCGGGCGCAATGCCTGGTGCGTCGTCGCGTCGACCACATGACAGGACAGCAGCAGCTTGCCGGGCGTCCCCAGATAGCGCACCCACAGATACAGGGTCACGCCGATCACCAGCACGTTCTGCAGGATCGCGCTGCCGGTCGAATACGTCCCGAACGGATCGCGATCGGCATGCATGTACCAATCGAGGTAGTCGCGGCCATGGAACAGGGTCAGCAGCACGACCAGGCCGACCGTGAAGATGATCGTATCGATCAGCGTCGCGCCCACCCGCCGCCAGAAACCGGCGTAGCGGACCACACCCGTGCCCGCCTCGCTCAAAACTTGAACCCGCGGTGGATGGCGACGATGCCGCCGCTGAGATTGAAATACTCGCAACGGTCGAAACCCGCCTCCTGCATCAGGCCCTTGAGGGTCTCCTGATCGGGATGCATGCGGATGGATTCGGCGAGGTAGCGATAGCTGTCGGCGTCGTTGGCGACGAGCTTGCCCATCAGCGGCAGCGCGCTGAAGGAATACAGGTCGTAGAGCGGCTTCAGGCCGGGCAGCACCGGCTTGGAGAATTCCAGCACGACCAGACGCCCGCCGGGCTTGATCACGCGCTGGATGGAACGCAGCGCGGCCGGCTGATCGGTGACGTTGCGCAGGCCGAAGGCCATGGTCACCAGATCGAAATGGCTGTCCTCGAACGGCAGGCATTCCGCGTTCGCCTGCACGTATTCGATGTTGCCGACCAGGCCCTCGTCGGTCAGCCGTTTGCGCCCGTTCTCGAGCATCGCGCCGTTGATGTCGGACAGCACCAGCTTGCCGGTCGGCCCGGCGATGCGCGCCATACGCGCGGTCAGGTCACCGGTACCGCCGGCCAGATCGAGGATGCGTTGACCGGGCCGCACGCCGGCGAGGTCGATGGCCTGGCGCTTCCACAGCCGGTGGATGCCGAAGGACATCAGGTCGTTCATCAGGTCGTAACGGTCGGCGACCGAGGTGAACACCTGGCCGACCATGCCGGCCTTCTCGTCCCGGTTGACGGTCTTGTAGCCGAAGTGAGTGGTGTCGTCGCTCATGGCGTAGTGCCCCGCGGAAGATGCATGCAAGCGGGGAAGTCTACCGCTACTCGGGTTTGGGTTGGTGATGTCGTGGCCGACATCAGGCTGACCGTGTGGTCGGGGTTGATGATGTGTCGACATCATCTGCGTTGGGGTAAGGCTTCCAGAGGCCGCCAG
>JACKNJ010000013.1 GCA_024234895.1 Gammaproteobacteria bacterium | reverse complement strand
CCTACGAATCCCGCCGCACCCGTACCGGCCCCGACAACACCCCCCGAAACTCCCGCATGCGCAGAAAATCCGCCGGCACCGTGCGTACCGCCGGCACGCTCTCCTTCGACAGCACCCCAAGCCGCTGATACGCAACCGCGACCAGCTCGCTGCAAAACGTCCCGGCCCGCGGCCCCAGCCAACTCCGGTTCGGCCACCAATACGACAGCAGGTGGCCAAGGATGTAATTGCGATACGGCGCATGCCGCAGGATCGCGATCATGCGCTCCACTCGTTTCAGGCCGGAGCCGACGGAGAACTCCCCCCTCAGCCGCCGCACCGCCACATCCCCGGGGTAGCGTCGGATCTTCTCGTCCAGCGGCACCAGCGCGACGCCACGATGAATGCGGCCGGTATCCACATCCGCGACATTGCTGAACGTCGTCGCCTCCCAGACCAGCAGCCGCCCGTCCTCCGGATCGCGCACGACCATGCCGACATGGGACCAGTGGCTGCCGGTCAGGAAGCGGATGGCGCGCCCGACCATCCCGCGCCCGGAGAACAGCACCAGGTCACCGGTATGGAGCGTC
Source organism: Gammaproteobacteria bacterium (assembly GCA_024234895.1). Classification (GTDB taxonomy): domain Bacteria; phylum Pseudomonadota; class Gammaproteobacteria; order JACKNK01; family JACKNK01; genus JACKNK01. Next base: position 83,457 of record JACKNJ010000013.1, on the reverse strand, counting down.
GGCAACAGTTCCTGCATATCCGCTTCCGGCAACCGCCTCGGTTGCGTGAGCGCGGAGATGAACCGGTGAACGACTTCGCGGCGCCAGAGGCGGAGCCCTCGTGTGCGCGAACGTCTGAACGTCAAAGCCGCGACCATGCCTCGCATAGCGTGTGCTGCCCGGATTGCCCTGCTGCGCGGATTCTCACGCCCGCGTGTGACAGACCCAAGTAGCGTGGGCTTGGCGCACCCGGCGGTCGCAATTCCAGGATGGCATCATGCGCGTTCCTTCGCGGACTCATCTCGGTTCGCCGTGGCAATCGCGCGAATCCGCGAAAAGCCTTGTTCTGGCGTGACCGGGAAGATCATGGCGTCGCCTGGAAACCCGCTCAAAGCAACCGCTGATGATCACGACATCAGCGAGTCCACCGCTCAGGCGTTCTGCGCCAACTCCCGCAGGTACTTGAACAGGTTACGTGCCGCGCTCGGCGCCTTGCCCTGCTCCTGCTCGCGTTGCGCGGTCCGCAGCAGCAGCCGCAGACGCTGACGATCCGCACCGGGGTATTCCTCGAGCAGTTCCTCGATGGCGTCGTCGCCTTCCGCCAGCAGACGGTCGCGCCAATGCTCCAACTGATGGAAGCGCACGTTGGCGACCCTGTCCCGATCCAGCAAGGCTTCGTAGGCGGCGACCACTGGCTCCGCGTCGATATTCCGCATGACCTTGCCGATGAACTGGCGCTGGCGCTTCAGCGCGCCATGCTTGCCGCGATGCTTGCCGATCGAGCGCGCGGCACCCACCGCCTCGGCAAGTATGTCGGGCATCGGGATAGTCGCCAGATCCTTGGGCGACAGTTCGACCAGGGCCTCGCCGATGTCCTGTAACGCATGCGACTCGCGCTTGCGCTGCGACTTGCTGATGCGATCGTCGTCGGCGTCGAAGTCGTCTTCGTCGCCCAAATCATCCCACTCGTTCACGCCACCCGATCCAGGTTGTTCATCAATTCACGAAGTTTCTCGGGGCGACCCTCGCGCACCACCGCCGGCACCTGCTCGCGGAGCTGCCGGCAATCACACTCGGTGATGACCCGCTTGATCTCCAGCAGCGACGACGGGTGCATGCTGAAACGACGCAGCCCCATGCCCAGCAGCAAACGCGTGTAACGTGCATCACCGGCCATCTCGCCGCACATGGAGACCGGAATCCCCGCGCGCTCGCCGGCCTCGATGACGCCCTGGATCAATTTCAGCACACCCGGGTTCAAGGCGTCGTAGAGATAGTTGACCTCGTCATCGACGCGGTCGATCGCCAACGTGTACTGGATCAGGTCGTTGGTGCCGATGGACAGAAAATCCAGGTATTCCGCGAACACGTCCGCGCACAACGCCGCGGCCGGCACCTCGATCATGCCGCCGACGCGGATGTTCGGGTCGTAAGGCAGGCCATCCCGCGCAAGACTCTGCTTGGTCAGCTCGATGACGTTCTGAACCTGCTGGATCTCGGTGAGGCTGGAGATCATCGGCACCATGATCTCGACCGGCCCCAGCACGGAGGCGCGCAGGATCGCGCGCACCTGCGGCAGGAACAGATTCGGTTCGTTCAGACACAGGCGGATGCCGCGCAGCCCCAGTGCCGGATTGGACGCCACGCTGCGCCCGCTGCCGATCTGCTTGTCGGCACCGAGGTCCATGGTGCGGACGGTCAGGGTTTCCCCGTCCAGGGCTTCGACCGCCGCCCGGTACGCCGCCAGGTGTTCCTCCTCGGTGGGTGGCGCTGGCCGGTTCATGTAGAGAAATTCGGTACGGTAAAGACCGATGCCGTGCCGCCCGGAGGCACGCACCGCATCCAGGTCCTCACGCAATTCGATGTTCGCCATCAGTTCCACCGGCTGGCCGTCCCGGGTGACCGCGGCCGTGCCGATGAAGCTGGCCAGTTCGTCGCGGGAACGCTGCCGCGCGCGGGCGCGCTCGTCGTAGAAGGCGTGCGCGCGTTCGTCCGCGTTGGCCAGCAGGATGCCGCTGCCGCCGTCGAGGATGATGATCTCGTCCTCGTCGAGCAGCCCGCGCGCACCGTGCACGCCGACCACGGCCGGCAGGCCGAGGTTGCGGGCGAGGATCGCCGAGTGGGACAGCGGCCCGCCGAACTCGGTCACGAAACCGGCGATGCCACGCTGTTGCAGCAGCACCACGTCGGCCGGGCTCAGGTCGTCGGCCACGACGATATGGCCGATCAGCGCATCCGTCTCGGTCTCATGCGGCTGCGGCGATTCGTTGATCAGCGCGAGCTGAATACGCGTGACGACGTGCGCGACATCGTCGCGCCGCGTGCGCAGATACGGATCGTCCATCTCGTCGAACACGCGGCAGAGCGCGTCGCATTGCAGCTTCAGCGCCCATTCGGCGTTGCAGCCCTCGGCGCGGATGATCTCGAGCGGGCGTTCGGACAGAGTCACGTCGTCGAGCATCAACAGATGCGTCTCGATGAATTCGGCGATGTCGGACGGCGTGCCGGCGGGCAATCCGACCGCGCGCAACTGCGTCCGCGCCAGATCGACCGCGAGCCGGTAACGCGTGACCTCGGTATCGATCGCGTTGGCCGCGATCGGGTAATACGGCACCTCCGGCAGTTCGCGATGCAGCACATGCACCGGCCCGCTGGCGATGCCTGCGGAAACTCCGATGCCGTGCAATGCCAGGGTCATGGCTTACTTGCCTTCCCCGAAGTAATCCGCGACCAGCGCCAGCAGCGCCTCGACCGCCGCGTCGGCATCCTCGCCCGTGGCCGTCAGCGTCAATTCCGTGCCCTTCGGCGCGGCCAGCAGCATCACGCCCATGATGCTTTTGCCGTCGACCCGACGCTCGCCGCGTGCGAGCTTGATGTCGCTGGCATACCCGCCCGCCACGGTGACGAACTTGGCCGCCGCGCGGGCGTGCAGGCCCAGTTCGTTGATGATCGTCAGCGGGGTTTCGATAACCGTCATGCGTTTACCTCCGGATAGACCGCGACGCCACGCAGCGCGCCATCAGCGGCTTTGGCGGCGACTTCGAACAACGGCCGGTCCGCGTAGTTCAAGGCCCGCATCAACATCGGAAAATTGAGTCCGGTGACCACCGCAAGCCGCGGCCCGAGCCGCGCTCGCATCAGGTTGAATGGCGTCGCGCCGCCCAGATCGACCAGCGCCAGCACGCCGTCGCCCTCATTCAGGTCGGCGATCAGCGCGTCGGCGCACGCGCCGATTTTGTCGAGATCCCCATCACGAGGCACTTCGAGCGCGGCCACGCGGGTCGGCAGATCGACCGGCCAGGTCGCCAGCGCATTGCTCAGGAAGGCATCGCCCACGCCGGCGTGCGTGACCAGCAGGATACCGACACTCATACGCGCCCCATGCCCGGTGCCATCTCGCGGTGCCGCAGGATCACGTTGTCGCGCTTGCCGCGGAAATGCTCGGCGACCCGCTCGGCGACGTACACGGAACGGTGCTGGCCGCCGGTGCAGCCGATCGCGATGGTCAGATAGGTGCGATTGCTGTTCTCGAACGCCGGCACCCAGCGTTCCAGGAAGGCCTCGATGTCGCCGAGCATTGCATGCACGGAATCGTCCGCCTCGAGGAACTCGACCACTTCCCGATCGCGACCGGTCAGCGCGCGCAGGCGCGGCTCCCAGTGCGGATTGGGCAGGCAGCGCACGTCGAACACGAAATCCACGTCGGTGGGCACGCCGTGCTTGAAGCCGAAGGATTGCACCAGCATCGACAAGCGGCCCCGGGAGTCCGGTTCCAGGCGCTGCACGAGGATGTCGCGCAGCTGGTGCTGGTTGGTGCCGGTCGTGTCGATGACCAGATCGGCACTTTCCATCAGCGGTTCGAGCAGGGTTCGTTCCAGCTTCACCGCATCGGCGAGCGCGCGCTGGTCGGAGGTGAGCGGGTGCTTGCGGCGGGTTTCGTGGAAGCGTTTGAGCAACTCGTCGTCATCGGCCTGCAGGAAGACCACGATGGTCAGAATGCCGCGCGCGCGCAGTTCCTCAAGAATGGCCGGCAGCTGGTCCAGGGCGCTGGCATCGTTGCGGGCGTCGATACCAACGGCCGTGCGTTCGTACCGATTGGCATCGGCCCCCGCCAGAATCTGGTCGGCCAGGCCACGCAACAACGCGACCGGCAGATTGTCGATCGCGAAGTAACCCAGGTCTTCGATGGTGGCGAGCGCGACGGATTTGCCCGCGCCGGACAACCCACTGACGATGATGAACTTCATTCCTCTCCCTGCTGCATCTGGCGCTGCTGGCGTTCCGCGAATTCGGCGGCGGCATCGTAACCCCGTCGCAGCAGGGTTTCCTTGCGGACAGCCGATTCCACCAGCACGGCGAGGTTGCGACCGGGCGCGACCGGCAGTACCACTCGCGGCACCGGCATGCCAAGCACGTCGATCTGATCGCGGGTGCCGGTGAGGCGGTCGGTGGCCGACAGATCGAATTCGTCGATCGGTTGCAGATGCACGACCAGACGCAGGTATTTGGTCAGTTTGACGGCGTTGTCGCCGAACATCTCGACGATGTTCAGGATGCCCAGGCCGCGCACTTCCAGGAAGGTTTGCAGCGTCGCCGGGCAATAGCCGGAGATGCGGTCCGGTGCGTCGCGCACGAATTCCGGGGCGTCGTCGGCGATCAGGCGACTGCCGCGACTGATGAGTTCGAGCGCCAGTTCGCTCTTGCCGACCCCGGCCTTGCCGGTCAGCAGCACGCCGACGCCGAGCACCTCGATGAACACGCCGTGAATGGTGGCGCGTCGCAACAGGCGCTGACGCAGGAAATAGTTGAGATCGGAGATCAGCTGATGACTGACGCGATCGCTACCGATCACGGCAATCCCCTGCTCCTGCGCCGCCGCCCGCAGGTCCGCCGGCGCCTGCTGGCCGTCGGCGATCAACAGCAACGCGGTCGAAGGCACACAAACGCGTTTGATCAGACGCTCGCGGCTATCGGCTGGAATCTGGGTCAGATAGCGGAGTTCGGAATCGCCGATGATCTGCACCGGGTGCGGGTGCACCGGGTTCATGTGCGCGATGAGATCGATGCTTTCGTCGATCGGACGATCGATCAGGCGCCTGGGTGGCGCATTCTCGCCGTCGATCCAGCGCAGCCCCAGGCGCTTCTGGAAACGCTGATAGAGCGCATGAACGGTGGTGGTCGGCATGGTGCGCGAGGACCCGTTCAGGCGGGGTTGCTGGCGCCCCCGGTCAGCAACGCGAGGACCTCGTCGCCATCGTCGCCCGAGCAGGACCGCAGACGCTTGCAAACGCCCTCGTCCGAAAACAGCGCGGAGAGCTCCGCGAATATCTGCAAGTGCTCTTCGGTGGCCGCTTCCGGAACGACCAGCGCGAACAGCAGATCGACCGGCTGACCGTCGATGGCGTCGTAATCGATGGCTTCGTCGAGGGTCATGAACACCCCGACCGGGCGATACACGTTAGGCATACGTCCGTGCGGCAGCGCGACGCCCTTGCCGAAGCCCGTGCTACCCAGGCGCTCCCGACCGTTGAGGCTGTCGAACACCTGTTCACGGGTCACCGATTCAAGCCCGTCGGCGAGCGTTTCGCTGATCAGGTCGAGCGCCCCTTTCTTGCTGTTCACATGAACCTGGCAGGCAATCCGCTTTTCGTTCAACAGCGCGCTGATCAGATTACTGGGCATGGACGGAATTCAATTTTGCGGGGTGATGAACGTGGCGCCCGGCACCCGGGCACCACGGTTCGTACTGATGCTGAGGCATGCCAGATGGCATGCAACCACAGGCAGATCAGTAGGAGACGTTACGACGGTCGCCTTCGCTGCGGTGATGATCCGTCAGCTTTTCCTTGTGTTTGCGGATCTGGCGATCCAGCTTGTCGATCAGGCCGTCGAGGGCCGCGTACATGTCTTCCTCGGTGCAATCCGCGAACAGTTCGCCACCGTTCACATGCACGGTCGCCTCGGCTTTCTGCCGAGTCTTCTCCACGCTCAGGATCACATGCACGTTGGTGACGCTGTCGAAGTGGCGCTCAAGCCGCTCGAACTTTTCATCCACATAGGCGCGCAGCGAATCGGTGATGTCGAGATGGTGACCGGTGAGGTTGATTTGCATGACTAACTCCTTGCGCGCTTCGCGTTCTGGCCGAATCAGCTCAGGCGCTTGCGCTCGTTGGAAGGGGGAATCGACATCGATTCCCGGTATTTGGCCACGGTGCGACGTGCCACCTGAATCCCCTGCTTGTCGAGCAGCGACGCGATCTTGCTGTCGCTCAACGGTTTCGCCGGGTCTTCCGCCGAGGTCATTTTCCTGATCATGGCGCGGATGGCGGTCGCCGAGCACTCGCCGCCATCGGCGGTGCCCACATGGCTTGAAAAGAAGTATTTGAACTCGAAGATGCCGCGCGGCGTATGCATGTATTTCTGCGTGGTCACGCGGGAAATGGTCGATTCGTGCATGTCCACCGCCTCCGCGATGTCGCGCAGAACCAGCGGCTTCATGCCTTCATCGCCCTCCTCGAAGAAATCCACCTGGCGCGCGACGATCGCGCGGGCGACCTTGAGCAGGGTCTCGTGGCGGCTTTGCAGGCTCTTGATGAACCAGCGCGCCTCCTGCAGGTGGTTGCGCAGGTAGCTGTTGTCCGGACTGTTGTCCGCGCGACGGACCATGCTCGCGTACATGCTGTTGATGCGCAGGCGCGGCATTGCCTCGACGTTCGGCTCGACCTGCCAGGACCCCTTGACCTTGCGCACGAACACATCGGGAACGATGTACTCGGCGTGGCTGGCGGTGAGGCGCGCCCCCGGTTTCGGGTCCAGCGAACGGATCAGCGCAATGACATCGTTGAGGGTGTCCTCCTCGAGTTTCAGTCGACGCATCAGCTGCTTGAGGTCGCGCGCGCCGAGGATTTCGAGGTACCGCTTGACGATCAACAGGGCAATGTCGCGGTTGGGCGTATCGACCGGCAGCGCGCGCAACTGCAATTGCAGGCATTCGGATAGATCACGCGCGCCAACGCCGATCGGGTCGAAATGCTGGATGCGATGCAGCACCGCCTCGACCTCGTCCAGGGTCACCGCATCGACCGATGCGGCCTCATCCTCGTCCATCAGGCCGTCGAGGATGTCCTCCAGCGACATTCGCAGATAGCCGTCGTCATCGATGCTGTCGATGATGGCCTCGGCGATGACCCGATCGACGTCGGAGAACGGCGTCAGATCGAGTTGCCAGATGAGTTGCTCATGCAGGCCTTCGTCCGGGCTGGCGCGGCGGGTCTCGAAGATGTCGCGACCCTCGTCGTCGGCCGGCGCCGAATAGCTGGTCTGGCCGCTGTCGTAAATCTCGTCCCAGCCGAAGTCGGCGCCGGGATCATCGGGGATGTCGCTGCGCTCGTCCGGGCGGAATTCGGCGTCGACATCGGCATCGGCGCTACTGCTGGCGGTCGCGGTGCTGTCGCGATCGTGAACGCCGAGCCCCCACTCGTCGGCGCCCGAGTCCCCGGCCTGGTCGTGGCGGTCGAGACGGTCCTTGCCATTCAGGCCCGGCGGCTCGTCGCCACCTGCACTGTCCTCCAACGCCGCCTGTTCGGCGGTTTCGTCGAAATCGTCACCGGCCTCTTCGAGCATCAGGTTCGAATCGAGGGCTTCCTGCACCTCGCTCTTCAGATCGAGCGTCGAAAGTTGAAGCAGATGGATCGCCTGGCGCAGTTGCGGCGTCATCGCCAGCTGCTGGCCAATACGAAGTTGGAGGGTTTGCTTCATGCGTGCGTGGCGGGTGTTTCTGGGGCGGCCTGTCTGGTCTCGTTTGAATCCAGTATAACCATTACCGTCGCGTTTATTAGCGATCCGGCATCATTTTTGCGGCTCCTGCGAACCCCTGATGATCCCGGGCATTTTGCGCCCCGATTCCAGGTCGGATCAGAGCCGGAAATGCTCTCCCAGATAGACATCCCGGACCTGTTTGTTGGCGAGAATCTCCTCGGCCGTGCCGGAGGCGATCACCTTGCCCTGACTGACGATGTAGGCCCGATGACACAGGGTCAATGTCTCGCGCACGTTGTGGTCGGTGATCAGCACACCGATGCCCTTCGAAGTGAGGTGTTCGACGATGCGCTGGATGTCGATGACCGAGATCGGGTCGACCCCGGCAAACGGCTCGTCGAGCAGGATGAAACGCGGCTCGGCGGCGAGCGCGCGGGCGATCTCCACGCGACGACGTTCGCCCCCGGACAGACTCATGCCGACCTGATCGCGCAGGTGCCCGATATTGAGTTCGGCGAGCACCTGGTCGCGCAGTTCCCGCCGCTGCTGGCGATTCAGCTCCGGTCGCGCCTCCAGGATCGCCATGATGTTGTCGCCGACGCTGAGCTTGCGGAACACCGAGGGTTCCTGCGGCAGGTAACCGACGCCCATGCGGGCGCGGGCGTGCATCGGGTAAGGCGTCAGATCCTTGCCGTCGAGCAGCACCTTGCCGCCGTTCGCCGCCACCAGGCCGACGATCATGTAGAAGCTGGTGGTCTTGCCGGCCCCGTTCGGCCCCAGCAGGCCGACGATCTCGCCGCTGTTGACGTCGAGCGTGACGCCATCGACCGCTGTGAACGACTTGTAGCGTTTGACCAGCCCGTGCGCGAGCAGTTGGCTCACCGGTGATCGCCTTACTTGTTCTTGGGCTGGATGGTCATGCGCACGCGATCCTTGCCCTGACCGGTGCCGGAGGTGCTGCGGTCGCCGCCGATCAGCACTTCCCTGGCGGTGTCGTAGAGGATCTTGTTGCTGGTGAACACATCCTGGCCCTGCCACAGCTTGCCGCGCCGGAAGATCTTGACGAGGTTTTCCTGCGCCCAGTATTCCAGCCGCTCGCCTTCACCCCAGACTTCCTCCGGCTTGTCGTCCGGCATCTGCTTGAAGCGCGCCAGGCTGCCGGCCTCGGCGTCTGAAAACGCCTTGATCAGATCGTTGTTCTCATCGGTGTAGATGGTCACCACGTCGCCCCAGATGCCGATGCTGCCCTGGCGGATCTTGACGTTGCCGCGATAGACGACGACGTGATTGAGCTGATCGATATCGGCGTAATCGGCCTCGATGTAGACCGGCTGGTCACGATCGGTCGCCAGCGCCCAGCTCTGCGCACTGAACGCAAGCAACGCGGCGGCGCTGAACAATCTACGAATCGTCTTTGGCTGAAACATGGCGGCTTCTCACTCGCGACAGGAATTGCACGCGATCGATGTTGATATAGGCCCGCATACCGACCGCGTCGGTGCGCGAGGATTCGCTGGTCAGGAAGACTTCGTCGTCGGTTTCGGCGTAGTCCTCGTTGGGACGCAGCAGCATGTTGCTGGTGACCATCTCCTGATACTCATGACGCTTGCCGGCAGCGTCCACCCAGGGTTCCCGGTTCATGAACACGTCGCCCTTGAGCAGCACCAGATCGCCATCGGCGGAGACCCAGGCGTGATCGGATTGCACCTCCCAGGGCGAGCCCTCGGGGCGGTAGATGGTCACATAGGGACGGACGTGCTCGGAAGTCCCGTCGTCACGGTAATGATCCTGCCGCTCGGACACCACCCGGTAATGCGGTTTGCCGAACTCGTTCATCGCCGTGGTGGTGGCATCGATCAGCCACGCGTCGGGCGCATGGCGCTTCGACGGCGGTTCGAAACGCGTCGCCTCGACGCTGGACAGCAGCCACCAACTGGCCCCGGCAAGGACCGCCAGGATGCTGACGCCGGCGACGTTCTGAAAATCCAAGGGGTGGCCTTACGGCTTCACGACGTAGTGCGACAGCATCTCGTCGAGCACACCGTGCCCTTCCATCAGCATCTCGCAGACATCCCGCGCCGCGCCGCGACCGCCATTGCTCGGCGTCTGCCAATGCGCGTGACGCGCCACCAGCGGGTGCGCGTCGGCGACCGCGATCGCGAGACCGGCGTGGCCCATGATCGGCAGATCGACCACGTCGTCGCCGACATACGCGGTCTGTTCCGGCGTCAGGCCGGTCTTCTCAAGCAGATCCAGGTAGGCGGGCAGCTTGTCCAGCTGACCCTGATAGACGTATTCGACGCCGAGGCTTTCCATGCGGTAACGCACCACGTTGGACGTGCGACCGGTGATGATGCCGATCGCGACGCCGGCCTGTTGCAGCATTTTCATGCCGTGGCCGTCGCGGGAATTGAACGCCTTGTACTCCTCGCCGTTGTCGCCGATGAACAGGCTGCCGTCGGTCAACACGCCGTCGACATCGAAAATGACCAGCTTGATGTGCTTGGCTCGCGCCAGGATGTCCTGCATCCGAAACCTCGTCGTTGACCGAAGGATTAACGAAGTCGACCGTAGGGTGCGCTCCGCGCACCGACCAACGCCCAACGATGCGCGGAGCGCACCCTACACCACGCCCGCGCGCAGCAGATCATGCATGTTCAGCGCGCCCAGCAGCTTTTGGTCTTCATCGACCACCAGCAGGCCGTTGATTTTTTTCTCTTCCATGATGCGCAGCGCCTCGGCGGCCAGCATGTGCGGCTGCACGGTGGTGCAGTGGCGCGTCATGATCTCGGTGACCTCGGTGGTGTGCACGTCGACCTGATGATCCAGCGTGCGGCGCAGATCGCCATCGGTGATCAGACCGAGGACGTGATCCGCGTCGTCGACCACCGCCGTCATGCCCAGACCCTTGCGGGTCATCTCCAGCACGGCCTTGCTGAGCTTGGTCTCCGGCGATACACGCGGCGCGCGCTCGCCGCTGTGCATGATGTCGTCGATCAGGAGCAGCAGGCGGCGGCCCAGGCGCCCGCCCGGATGCGACATCGCGAAGTCCTCGGCGGTGAAGCCGCGGGCTTCGAGCAGCGAGATCGCCAGCGCATCGCCCATCGCCAGCGCGGCGGTGGTGCTGGAGGTCGGCGCGAGATTGAGCGGGCAGGCCTCCGATTCGACGCTCACATCGATATGCACGCTCGCGCCCCGCGCCAGCCGGGAGGCCGGATTGCCCGTCATCGCGATCAGCGGCACGCCGATGCGCTTGAGCAGCGGGAGAATGGTCAGCAGCTCGTCGGTCTCGCCGGAATTGGACAGCGCCACCACCACGTCGGTCGGCGTGATCATGCCCAGATCGCCGTGGCTGGCCTCGCCGGGATGCACGAAGAACGCCGGACTGCCGGTACTGGCCAGCGTCGCCGCGATCTTGCTGCCGATGTGGCCGGACTTGCCCATGCCGGTCACCACGATGCGCCCCTTGCAGGCCAGCATGTACTGGCAGGCCGCGACGAAATTGCCATCGACGCGCGGAATCAGCCCCTGCAGGCCGCGAATCTCGCTTTCGATGACGGCGACGCCCATGCGTCGGAGTTCGTTGTCATTCATGTTTCGTTGTTATGTGTTCGCGGGGTCGAGTCAGCAGCCGGTCCGACCCAGGGGGATCGGCTTCATCCTGAGTCCGACCGGCTATCAGCCCGCGCCCTGCAGCAGAAAGCCCTGATAGGCCAAGAAAATAGCCAATAACGCGCCACCTTCCATCCGGGTGATGCGTCCATGACCGGCGTTACCGACCGCAATGAAGTAAAGCAGGACGGTCAGACCGATGGTCAGCGGCATGTCGCGGGTCAGCACCTCGGCGGATACCGCCGTCGGCTGGATCAGCACCGGCACGCCGAGCACGGCCAGGATGTTGAACATGTTCGAGCCGATCACGTTGCCGATCGCGATGTCCGGCTCGTTCTTGCGAGCACTGGCGATGGAGGCGGCCAGCTCCGGCAGCGAGGTGCCGACCGCAACGATGGTCAGACCGATGACCAGATCGCTGATGCCGAACGCGACCGCGATCTCGGTCGCCCCCCAGACCAGCAGGCGCGAACTGGCGAGCAGCGCGACCAGGCCGATCACCAGCCAGGTGGTTGCCCGCCCCTGCGCCATGTCCTCGGGAATCTCGGCGTCGAACTCCGCGCTCATCGGGTCCTGCCCGCCGCGCTCGTTCAGCGCCACGCGCACGATCCAGTAAAGCAGTCCGCCCAGCATGACGAGCAGGATCACGCCATCCAGACGATTCAGGTCGCCATCCATGATCACGGCGGCGCCCACCAGAGTCGCCAGCAGCAGCAACGGGTATTCCCGCGCGAGGATGTTCGAATGCACCGTCAGCGGAACGAGAATGGCGGTCAGACCCAGGATCAAGCCGATATTGGCGATGTTCGAACCCAGCGCATTACCGACCGCGATCTCCGGATTGCCCAGCCAGGCCGCGACCGAGCCGACCAGAATCTCGGGCGCCGAGGTGCCGAAACCGACCACCGTCAGACCGATGATCAGCGGCGAAACACCGAGATTGCGCGCGGTCGCCGCCGCCCCGATCACGAAGCGATCCGCACCCCACACGAGCACGGCGAATCCAACGAGTACAGCAAGGCTGGCAAGAAGCATGGAAGTCTGGACGTAGTGAAAGCCGGGCGCGATTCTATCAGCCCTACCCGCCCGCCCCACCCCCGACCCAAACATTCCCGATGAGCAAGAGAGATCTGAAAATCGCCGTCCGTTTCAGCCCCGATTGCGCCTGGGCCGACGACTTCTTTCCTCCCGACATGCCCGAATCGTGGCGCCCGGTCTATCTCGGCAACGAACTGCGCTGCGCGCTGACCTCCGCCGCCTACCTCGCCGACGTCGACGCCGAGGAACTCGCGGCCTGGCGCGAGGCCATCGAAGCCGGCCTGACCCTCCTGTTCGACGACGATCCCGACCTGCTGCCGGCAGCGCTGCACGAGGCCGGCGCGCAGCGCATGACCTGGGACGAACACTCCTGGGAAGAGACCTTCGCGCAGATCGGCGAGACCATCGACGACGCCACCGTCGTCGTGCTGATCGACGCCGAAGCCGCTCCCGATCCGAAACAGACCCGCGAATGGATCGAGACCGCCCTTGAATACGAAGGCAGCGCCCATATTGTCATCGTCTTCGACGGCCCCGCCGCGATGCAGGCCGCCAAACAGGCGCAGACCGTGTCCGGCTTCATGGACTGGTGAACGTCTTTCCCCGCGCAATGAAGGGTCGCTAAAGCCCCCTGCCAACGGGGTATTTGGCGGTCGACCCAAGCCCTGTGTGTAGAATCCGCGGCCACCCGACCCCGGCTTCCGCATCCGGGGCACCTCACACACAGACCGCCGCCGCCGACGCGGCGTTGAATCAGGAGACACCCATGTCCGAGATCACCCAGGCCCAGGTCGAGGAAATCCTCCAGACCTACATCGACCCGTATCTGGACAAGGACCTGGTGTCCTCGAAGTCCATCAAGGCCATCGAGGTCAATGGCGACAAGGTCTCGGTCCAGGTCAACCTGGGCTTCCCGGCCAAGGGCTACACCGCCACCCTCGCCGCCAAGCTGAAGGAAGTGCTCGCCAGCAAGGGCATCGCCAACGCCGACGTCACGGTCGACTTCAAGGTCGTCGCGCACAAGGTGCAGAAGGCGCTGAACCCGATCAACAACGTCAAGAACATCATCGCCGTCGCCTCCGGCAAGGGCGGCGTCGGCAAGTCCACCGTCGCCGTCAACCTGGCGCTCGCGCTGGCCGCCGAAGGCGCCCGCGTCGGCATCCTCGACGCCGACATCTACGGCCCCTCGCAGCCGCGCATGCTCGGCGTCAGCGGTCGCCCGGATTCCAAGGACGGCAAGCGCCTGGAACCGATGACCAGCTATGACATCCAGGCCATGTCCATCGGCTTCATGATCGACGAGGAAACCCCGATGATCTGGCGCGGCCCGATGGTCACCCAGGCCCTGGAGCAGCTCCTCAACGACACCAACTGGGACGCCCTCGACTACCTCGTCATCGACCTGCCGCCGGGCACCGGCGACACCCAGCTCACGCTCGCGCAGAAGGTGCCGGTCTCGGGCGCCGTCATCGTCACCACCCCGCAGGACATCGCCCTCCTCGACGCCCGCAAGGGGCTGAAGATGTTCGAGAAGGTCGAGGTGCCGGTGCTGGGCATCGTCGAGAACATGTCCACCCACATCTGCTCGCAGTGCGGACACGAAGAGCACATCTTCGGTGAAGGCGGCGGCCAGCGCATGGCCGAGCAGTACAACGTCGACTTCCTCGGCTCCGTCCCGCTCGACAAGTCCATCCGCGAAGGCACGGACTCCGGCAAGCCGACCGTCGTCGCCGACCCGGACAGCCGTATCGCCGAGGTCTACAAGGAGATCGCCCGCCGCGCCGCCGCGAAGCTCTCCCGCCAGTCCAAGAACTACGCCGCCAAATTCCCGAAGATCGTCATCCAGAACAACTGATCGACGTCCCCGCTTCGGGATACCAAAAAGCCCGCGTCTGCCGACGCGGGCTTTTTTTATTTCATGTCACAAGCGGATCTGCGAAGAACAAGGAAAGCGGGGGGCAGGACTTGAATCGGCTTTTCCCCGGAGCGGGTTCCGCGATCGTTCTGTCGCCGATCGCGCCGGCAAGCGGTCGCTACCAGAGCGCCGGATCACGCAGAGCGTCGACACAGACGATCTGGCCAGCCCGCCGCTCGGACCCAACGCCGCCGACGGGCATTGCCTGCCACCCGAATGGGTACTCGAGTGCATGGGGCGGCACCAGATCGGCGGCGTGCCCGGCGTCGAATCCGAATCGCCCGTAATACCCCGGATCGCCGTAGACGAAGACCGTGTCGGCACCCAGATCGGTCAAGCGCTGAACGCCGGTTTCGACCAGTCGCGAACCGATACCGGCCTTCTGACGATCGGCCCGCACCGCCAGCGGCGCGAGGATGTAGCCACGCCAGGACGGATCGCCAGGCAGGGAAACCGGGCTGAAGGCGACGTGGCCGACCACCTCGCCGTCGAGTTCGGCGACGAGGCTGACCGCTCCGGTCGTGGCCGGGGCGTCCAGCAACGCCAGCGCGACGCCGGTCACCGCCCCGCGCTCCTCCGCCGGGAACGCGGTTTCGTACACGGATTGCACCACGTCGCGATCAGCGACCGTGGCGCTGCGGATTCGAACCGTCACAACACGTTCCTCAGCATCAGCTCCCGCGGATGCGGGTCGAGGTAATACTGGTCGGCGACGTATTCGTTGGGGTGACGGCGGAAATGGTGGCGCAGCAGCACGATCGGGACGATCAGCGGCAGGCGGCCCGCGCGGTATTCGTCGATGGTTTCGATCAGTTCCGCCTTGTCGGCGGCGTCGAGGTGCTTCTTCAGATAGCCCATCAGGTGCATGAGCACGTTGGCGTGCTTCTTCCGCGTCGCGCGTTTGGTCAAGGTCGTCATCAGCAGCGTGACGTAAGCCCCGGCCAGCTCGGCGGGATCGCGCGATCCGGCCTCGGCGACCAGCCGTCCCATCTCCCGGTAGGCCGACTCGTCGTGCGCTCGGATCATGTATTTGTGGCGGGTGTGGAAGTCGACCAGCCTGCCGGCAGTCAGCCCCTCGTCGACAAGTCGCAGCCAGCGGTCGTACACGAACACGCGCTGGATGAAGTTCTCGCGCAGCATCGGGTCGCCGAGGCGCCCTTCCTCCTCGCACGGCAGCAGCGGGTTGGCGGCCATGATCTCGCGGGCGTAGACACCGGCGGACGAGGTGTTCGGCATGCCCTGTTCGGTGTAGACCTTGACGCGCTCCATGCCGCAGCTGGGCGAGCCGCGCTTGAAGATGTAGCCGCGCAGGCCGGTCAACCGACCCACCATCTCGCGGCCATAGGCCACCATCCTGTCCGTGACGTCCAGACTGGCGTCTTTCACGCCTCGCACCCTGGGTGCCTCTGCAGCGCCGACCAGGCGGATGGTCGGGCGCGGGATGCCGAGGCCGATCGCGGCTTCCGGGCAGACCGGCACGAATTCGAAATAATCGGCCAGCGTGCCGGTGATGTAGTTGTCCTTCTTGTGGCCGCCGTCGTAGCGCACCTTCTCGCCGAGCAGGCAGGAACTGATGCCGATGCGGATGCCTTCGTCAGCCACCGTAGGTCCTCTCGATGTAGTTCTCGACGATGGCCTGGAATTCCTCGGCGATGCGTTCGCCCTTGAGCGTCATGGCCCGTTCGCCGTCGATGTAGACCGGCGCGGCCGGCTGTTCGCCGGTGCCCGGCAGCGAGATGCCGATGTTGGCGTGCTTGCTCTCGCCGGGGCCGTTCACGACACAGCCCATCACCGCGACGCTCATGTTCTCGACGCCGGGATAACGCCCGCGCCAGTGCGGCATGTTGGTGCGGATGTGGCCCTGAATCTTTTGCGCCAGTTCCTGGAACACGGTCGAGGTGGTGCGACCGCAGCCCGGACAGGCGGTGACCAGCGGCGTGAACGCACGCAGACCCATCGTTTGCAGAATCTCCTGCGCGACCACGACCTCCTGGCTGCGCGGGCCGCCGGGTTCGGGCGTCAGCGACACGCGGATGGTGTCGCCGATGCCTTCCTGCAGGAGCACGGACAGCGCGGCGGTCGACGCGACAATGCCCTTGGAGCCCATGCCGGCCTCGGTAAGGCCGAGGTGCAGCGCGTAATCGCCACGGCGGGCAAGATCGCGATACACCGAGATCAGGTCCTGCACGCCGCTCATCTTGCAGGACAGGATGATGCGTTCACGCGCCATGCCCAGCGCCTCGGCGGCCTGCGCGCTCTCCAGCGCGGAGGTCACGACCGCGTCGTGCATCACGGCGGTCGGCGCGCGCGGTTCGCTGCGCCTGCCGTTCTCGTCCATCAGCCGCGCCAGCACGCTCTGATCCAGGCTGCCCCAGTTGACGCCGATGCGGACCGGCTTGTCGTACTTCAGCGCGGTCTCGATCAGGGTCGCGAACTGCTCGTCACGCTTCTGCCACGACCGACGTTGCCGGGATTGATGCGGTACTTGGCCAGCGCCTCGGCGCAGGCCGGATGCGCGGCCAGCAGCTTGTGGCCGTTGAAATGGAAATCGCCGATCAGCGGCACCGGACAGCCGAGCGCGTCGAGCCGCTCGCGGATGTGCGGCACGGCAGCCGCCGCCTCCATCGTGTTCACGGTGATGCGCACCAGTTCGGAACCGGTGTCCGCGAGCTGCTTGACCTGGTTGACGGTGGAATCGATGTCCGCCGTGTCGGTGTTGGTCATGGACTGCACGACGACCGGCGCGCTGCCGCCGATGGCGATGCCGCCGACGTTGACCGGGATGCTGACGCGACGCTGGATGGGTTCGGACATGGGTCGGTGACGGTGTTTCGGAGATGCCGCGCATGATAGCGCCTGTCTTGCCGGGCTGTCGGAACCGGAACCCATTGAGCTTGTGGGCTGGCCCAGACAACGGCGCATCGACGCAGCAAAAACGGCTCGCGCTGGTGTAGTGTCCCGGCTCGGCAAACGATGAACGAGCACCATGTCCGAGTCCACTGAAAGCCACCATCACGCCCCGTCTTCCGACCGTCACCGCTCGCACCGCCACCGCTCCGGGCGGCGTCCTCATTCCCGCAGCGATGGTCAAGCCGCCGCGGTAATGCTGCTCGCGCGACGCGGGCTCGGCATCGCCCTGCTGCTGTTCGCGGTCTGGGGTCTGATCGACTTTCCGGTCGCCACCCTGCCCCTGCTGGCCGGTCTGGCGGCCTACGTCGCCCTGCTGTGGTGGCGCCCGTCGACCTGGCTGCTGGTGTTGCCGGTGCTGGTCGCGGGCCTCGACCTGACGCCGTACTCCGGTCGCCTGCTCTGGACCGGCTTCGACAATTTCGTGCTCGCGACCATCGCGATGGGGCTGTGGCACAAGGAACCGTGGCGTTTCACCGCCGATTTCGGAGCGGGCGGTAAACGCCTGTTCGCCCTGCTGATCGCGGTTCAGGCCCTGTTCACCCTGCGCGGCGCGCTGCCGCTCCGGGCTCGTGGTCTTCGCGGATTATCTGAGTTCCTACAACGCCTTACGCGTCGCCAAGGGTTTCCTGTTCGCACTGCTGTTGCTGCCATTGCTGCAGCAGGCGCGCGCGCGCAGCGATTCCCCGCCTTGCTGCTGGCGGCGGGCCTGCTGGCGGGACTGGCGGTGGCCCTCGTCAGCGTGCTCTGGGAGCGACTCGGCTTCACCGGCTTCCTCGACCTGTGGAGCGGTTACCGCCTGACCGGGCTGTTTGCCGCGATGCATGACGGCGGTGCCAGCCTGCACGCCTTCGTGGCGATGAGTGCCGGGTTCCTGCCCGCGCTGTTCCTGTACTGGCGCGACACCCGGCTGCAACGCGCGCTGCCGATGCTGGGCGTTCTGCTGACCCTCGGCGCGCTCTACTTCGTGGTGGTGGCGCCGACCAGTGCCGAACGGCTGGTTCTGATCGGGATGGTCACCATCCTGCTGACCGGATTCTGGCTGCTGCGGCGCGCCACCCGCCGACAACCGGACGCACGCCGCTGTCCGGGCCGGCCTGGTTCGTGCTGGGCGTGCTCAGCGTGAGTCTGCTCGGCGGACTGGGCTTCGCCGTGCGTGGCGGCCTGTTGAACAATTTCACGGACACGTTGCGCAGTGATCTCGGCGTTCCGCTGAAACGCTCCATCCAGGCCATGGACAGCCTGCCGGATGCGCCGCTGACCTGGCTGATCGGCGCCGGCAAGGGTGCCTACCCGCGCGCGCGGCTGTGGCATGACGTGGACGCCAACATCGCGCCCAGCACCTTCCAATACACCTTCGACATCGATGGCAACGCCTTCCTGCGCATGGGTCGGGCGGGCGGCAACGAGCGCCCCGGTCTCGCCATCCGTCAACGCCTGGACATCGACGCCGCTGGCCAGACGTTGCTGCGTCTTCGCGCCCGCACGCCGAACAGCGAAAGCGGTCGGCTCATGCTGGAAATCTGCGAGCGCAACCTGCTCGCCGCGCTGGGCGAGTGCCGCCAGATCGGCATCGAGACGGTCGCCAATCAGAATGCGTGGCAGGAATACGAGAAACCGGTCGATCTGAGCGGCCTCGGCCGTCTGCACTGGTGGGGCAGCCGACCGGTGGATATCGCCATTCTCAATCGGGGTCTCGGCGACACCATCGATGTGGATGACATCCAGTTGCTCGACGCCAGCGGAGCCGGCCTGATCGCGAACCCTGGGTTCGAGGACGACATGGATCACTGGCTCCATGCCTTCGACGACCATTCCGCCCTGCATATCGACAATCTGTTCATCGACGCGTGGTTCGAGGGCGGCCTGCTGGGCGTGATCGCGCTGTCGATCCTGATCGTGGTGGTCTTCCGGCAGCTGCTGCGCCGCCTCATCGCCGGCGACAGCTTCGCGATGCCGCTCGCCGCCGCGTTCAGCGGCATCCTGCTGGTCGGTCTCTTCGGCAACGTCTTCGACGACCCGCGCATCACGCTGCTTTTCTTCCTGCTGGTCTGGGCTGCGTTGCTGCCGGCCGAGCCCGCGCTCGCCGCGAGCACGATCATGCCCCGGACGGACAACGCCGGTTACCTGATGCGCGCCCTGGCCGGGTTCCGCGCGCAGCCGCTGTGGATGCGCATCGGCGCGGTGTTCGCCGTGCTCGCCGTGGGCGGCGTCGTGGCCGCGGTCAACGTCGCGCGGCGCCATGACCTCGACCGCACCCAGGTCATCCTGCACTTCGCACAGATGGTCGGGCTCAAGCCGGAAGGCTTCATCGGCGCGATGCTGCCGGAGCCCAAGTATCCCGATCACCAGTTCGACGGTCGGACGCGCCCGCTGCACCCGCGCATCCTGCTCACCGACCTGTTCGACTGGGACGGACGCAGCGTGCCAGCCGTCATCACTCAGCGACGTGCGTTGTGGAAGGAACAGGGACACCCGATCTACGACCCCTGCACGAGCAGCGATCTGGTCGGCAAGGTGACCTGCTGGCTTGGCGACGGCACCGAAAAACGGGGCAATTTCCTGCTCGGCAACGCGCTCAACCTGCAGATCCAACCGCCGAGCGCGGGCGGCAATCAGTATGGCAACGCCTGGGAACTGGCGATCGCGGCGGATTTCCTGGATCGCGAACCGGGTTACACGGCGGAACATCGCGCGACCATCCAGCAGCGTCTGATCAAAGCGCTGAATGACCATCTGATCCTGCTGGACGGCAACTCCCTTTCCGCCTGGCACGGTCGTCTGACCATGGCCTCCAACGCCTGGCTGATCGCCATCGCCATCGACGCCGATCTGCATTGGAAGGAAGACATGGTGCGGCGCGCGCAGGCGCATTTCGTCGAAGCCGCCCGCGCCGTCGCCTTCGTCGAAGCCTGGCCGGAGGGGTTCAACTACTGGATCAACAGCCGCGCGTACACCTTCGCGCTGGCCGCCGCCGCCTACATCAATGGCCTGGAAGATGCCCGCAACAGTGAGTGGATTCGGGCGACGCTGGAACGCATCGGCTTGTGGATGATCTACGCCACCCGCCCGGACAACCGCGCCGGCGAGGTCGCTGACGAAGGCCCGCGTGTCGATCTGAAGGACGAGACCCGCCGGGTCATCGACATCATCGCCGGCGTGACCCGCAATCGCGTGTTCGCCAACTATTCGCTCTACCTGCAGAAGCTGCACCGCGCCGAAAGCTACTACCGCGGGTATCGCGCCACCTTCCAGTTGCTCAACGACCCGACGGTCGAGGCGTATGCGGACGTCAAGCGGTGGGAGCTGGAGGGCTTGAAGCAGCATCTGCCGACCACCGAATTGTTCGGTCGCGATGCCTTCAACCTGGCCTACATCCGCTCCGGCTGGGGTCCGGACGACACCTTCATCAGCTTCCGCGCCGGCGCCTCGCTGGCCCACCACGGGCATTACGACGCCGGCCACTTCACGATCTTCAAGGGGGCGCCGTTGGCCCTCACCAGCGGCACCTATGGCGATTTCTTCGCCTACCACCGTCTCAACTATTCCATCCGTACCGTCGCCAAGAACAGCCTGTTGATCCTGCGCCCGGGCGAGATCGTGAAACCGCACCCACGCTTCGAGCCGAACGTCGCGGACGGTGGTCAGCGCCTGGTCATGCCGACCGGCAGCGCGATCACCTCGGTGGACGACTTCAAAGCCAATCTCCACCAGGGCAGGCACTATGAGGGCGGTCGCATCCTCGGCTTCAGCCACGCGGCGGGTGAGCACAGTTTCATCTCGACCGACCTGACCGATGCCTACAACAGCAGCCAGTACGACGAGATGGGCACCGGCGGCAAGGTCCGCAAGGTCACGCGTGAGTTGCTCTATCTCGACGCCGAAGATCGGGTCCTGATCCACGACCAGGTCAGCAGCACCGACCCCGGCTTCACCAAGAAGTGGCTGCTGCACACGGCCAACAAACCGCTGGTCAGCGATGCCCGTGTATTGGTTGGCAACGCCGACAACGGCATCCTGGAAACCCGCGCCAGCTTCGCGGTGGTGGAAAACGGACGCGGCCGGATGGATGTCCAACGTCTCTATCCCGAAGACGCGACCCTGCGCCTGATCGGTGGCGAGGATTATCGCTTCTACGTCGAAACCGACGGCGACGACTCCACCCTCGACGGCGCCAACATCGCGCAAGGGGTGAACCCGGCGAAATGGCATGACATCGGCGGCTGGCGTATCGAGATCCAGCCTGGCGCGCCCCGCGTCGACGACGAATTCCTGGTCGCGTTGAGCCCCCGTCTGAATGCGGAAGCCAGCAATCCCCTGCTGAATCTCCCCAGCGGCGACGCCGGCGTCCGCGCGGTCGCCACCGATACCGCCGTGGTCGTGTACGTGAACTCGGACAGCGGCGGCGGAATCCGCCTGTCCGTCCCGCCCGGTCGGCAAAAGCTCTATGTCGCAGGCCTGGGGGATGGCCGTGAGCTTCGCGTCAATGGCCTGCCGTATGTCGTCGAGCCGGGCACCCGCCTGGTCACGGCGGTGTTGCCCGATGAGCCCGAAATCGAGCTCGGCTGGTAAATCCAGGGACCAGGCCACCGAAATCATCGCCAGCGCGCGGCGGACCAGGGCGCGAGGATTACCGAGCAGCCGCTTGAACCCAGATGATCCGTTCGAAGGCGTGATGATCGCGCCTCCCAACGGATCATCTCGCCTGAAGGTAAACCAGCGTTACACGGAGAACCCGTTCGCAGTTCCCGATACCCCGGTGGGCAACACTACAAACGCGACAAGGGAAAGGCACAGCCGACCCGCGCTATCACACCCCCGAATCTGGAGAATTGCCATGAACATCATCACCCGCTTCCTGAACGACGAGTCCGGCGCCACCGCCATCGAATACGGCCTGATCGCCGCCCTGGTCGCGGTCGCCGCGATCGCCGGCTTCCAGACGCTCGGCACCAACCTGACCGGCACCCTGGATACCGTCAACACCGCGCTGCAATAAGGCAAGTTGCCGGGGGAAGGCAATCTCCCCCGCAGCCGGAAATCGAAGGCCCGCGCATCCCGCGGGCCTTTTTTTCCAGCGGACATCGTGCGTCCGCAGTCCCTCGGCAATCCGCCGACACCGGCCCATACGCGCATGCACCGCGCACAGGCCGATGCCCAAGACCCGTCCGCCGGTCACCGTCCGACGTTCGTAGGTCGAACGGCATCGTGTCCCGTCAACCGCAGCCCACGGGCCGCGTTGACGTTGAGGTGAAACGGTCCGCCGTTTCACCTTCTTTTTGTGATCAATTCCCTATCCCACCGGGTTCCCGAAACGCGCTACCGTTGCGAACGCCCACGCATCGCAGGCATCCGCCATGCCCCAACACGAAAGCCACCTCGTCCAGATCGCCAATTTCACGTTCTCGGCGATGATCGGCGTGCTGATCCTGCTCATCGTCGGCTTCCACTTCGCCGATCAAGAGGTGGTGTTCGAAGGCGGTGTGCCGAACGTCGAGGCGCTGGTCATGCCCAGCCGCATACTCGGCCTACTGGCGATCATCTCGGCGCTGTCGCGCCTGCTGCTGTTCGCGCGCGGCGATATTCAAGAACACTGGTTGCAGAACCAGATCCAGTTCCTGATCAGTGTCGTGCTCAGCATCTACTTCCTGGTCAACTGGTTCCTGCTGTGAGCCGTGCGGTCACGTGCCCCGCCGGACTCAATCCACGATGCTGAAATAGCCGCGTTCCAGGGCGTGGCGCAGTTCGGTGAACCCGGACATGACTTCGGTGTACGCCAACCGGTACTTGTGGACCTTCCCCGCCCATTCACCCAGATGATCCATATTTTCGGGTGACGGGGCGTCCAGCACGACCTTCATGTAGCGGGCACGCAGTTCGGCGATCACCGATGCCACTCGGGCGAAATCCTCGCGTTTGACGTCGCCGATGTGCTCCGCGAATCGCTCCCGATTGGTCTCGGCGACCGCATGGTCGAAATGTTGAAGCACACGCCGGATCTGGACTTCCAGTTCTTCGTTCATGTCATTGTTCTCGATTGGTGGTTGCGCGTCCGGGGCGGTTTGCGACGGACGCCCGAACTACTATCGGCAACGATCGGGAACACATGAGATTTCAGACGGTTGCCGCCCTCAACGGGAAGCATCGTCCGCGACCCGGCCCTCGACGAACGCGGCATCGTCATGCCGACCGGCGGCGTGTAACGCGGTGATGACCTGACGCCAGACCGAAACCGGCTCGGTCGCCAGGCGCGCCAGCAGCGAATCCCGATCCAGCGCTAACCAGGCTTCCGGCTCGAACGCCTGGCCCGGGTTTTGCGCGGCGAGCGGCCGCGCGATGGCACGTTGCTCATCGAAATCCGGTCCCGGCGGCGATATCCCACGCGCCGGCGCTTCCAGGCTCATCGACTTGGCGGCACGTCGGGGCGCATCCACCGTTGCCGGCCGCTGTCGCTCCGCCTCGGTCTGCCTGGCCCTTTCCAGCCACTCCTGGCGGACAGATGCCGCCTCCTCGTCGCGGATCGTCGGCATCGGTTCCGCCACCACGTCGGTGGGAGCCGGTGCGGGAACCGCGGAACGCGCGTCCGGCGGCGGCGCATGCGGGGAAACGTCGATGCCGACGCGCAGCAGCACACCGACCGCGAGCACCACCGTCGCCGCCGTCGCCAACGGCGCGAGCCAACGTGGCCGACGTTTCCTCGGGGTGATCGCCGCACGCGCCGCCTGCCGGATCCGGGCATCGGCGAGTTCGCCCGGCGAGTCCTGCGGCCCAGCGCGATACAGCCGCGACAGCCGTTCGTCGTGTTCAGTCATCACAATCCTCCAGGCCATCGCGCAATTGCTTCATGGCGTAGCGCAGCCGGCTCTTGACGGTCTCCCGGCTGGTCCCGGCCGCGTCGGCGATCTCCGCCAGTGACAAGCCGGCCTCCTCCTTGAGCAGGAAGGCATCGCGCTGCGGCAACGGCAACGCGGCCAGCATCGCGAACAGGCGCTCCACGCAGTCGCGCAGCTGGCTCCAGTGATCCGGACGCGCAGCCGTTGATGCAAACGTATCAAGGTCCGTGGCGGGGTCATCGTCGACGTCATGCCCGTTGGCGCGATGGAAATCGACCACCCGGTTATGCGCGATGCGGAACAGCCAGGCCCGGAAGTGCTCGCCCTCAAAACTCGCGCGCGCGGCGATCGCCCGCATCCACACCTCCTGATACAGCTCCTCGCTGCGATCACAGCCCCCACATTGCCGCTTCACATAGCGGAACAGGGGCCCGCGCAGCTCCGCATACACCCGATCGAACGCAGCGGCGTCCCCGGCGCAATAGCGAAACCAGAGCTGGGCAAGCGATTCGGACAACCGATCGAACCTCTGAACGGACAATGGCGCGAGTCTAATCGACCGCCAGCCGATCCTTACGTGCGACGCCGGTTGCCAACGGGGATCAGAAGTTTTTTTTCTGCGGGTTAACCCCTTTTGGCGCGCCGATCCGTTTCAAGCAATGACCCAACCGAAACGGAGCCAATGCCATGCGACACCCCCACCCGCTTCCCCGCCTCGCCCTGATCGGCGCGAGCGCCCTGACCACCGCGTTGCTGCTCACGGCCTGCGTCCAGACGGCGCCGGGCGACCACGCGGATCTGAGCCGGCCATCGCCGATCGCGCCAATCGCCACCGAGCAGGCTGCCGAGCAGGCCAACGAGCAGGCAGCCCGGGAGACCGCCGTCGCCGCCCGCCGCGCCAGCGAATCCCGCATGCAGCTCGCGAAAGGTCTGCCGTCGCCGCACCTCATGGCGATGGAGTCGCTCCAGACCGCCGACTACCGGCACGTCCGGGAACCCGCCGACCGTGAGAACTACGCACATTTCGACGAGAACCCCTTGCAGCGGGTCGCCGAAAACCCGGTGTCGACCTTCAGCATCGACGTCGACACCGCCAGCTACGCGAACGTGCGGCGCTTCCTGAATGACGGGCGTCTGCCGCCAAAGGACGCGGTACGGGTCGAGGAGCTGATCAACTACTTCGATTATGCGGACGCCGGCCCCGACGGCCCGAACACGCCATTCGCGGTTCACACCCAGGTCGGTCCGACGCCGTGGAACGCCAACACCCGGCTGCTGCGCATCGGCATCAAGGCCTGGGAACCGCCGCGTGAGCAGCGTCCCGCCGCCAATCTCGTGTTCCTGGTGGACGTGTCCGGTTCCATGAACGCGCCGGACAAGCTGCCGTTGCTGAAACGCTCGCTGCGCCTGCTGACCCGTCAACTCCGCGCCGATGACCGCGTCAGCCTCGTGGTCTACGCCGGCGCCAGCGGCGTCGTGCTGGCCCCGACGCCCGGCGACAAGACCGCTACCATCGGCGCGGCGCTGGAGAACCTCCACGCCGGCGGTTCCACCAACGGCGCATCCGGACTCCGGCTGGCCTACGACCAGGCCCGGGAGGCCTACATCGAGGGCGGCATCAACCGGGTGTTGATCGCCACCGACGGGGATTTCAACGTCGGCACCGTCGACCACGATGCCCTGATCGATCTGATCGAACGCGAGCGTCGCGGCGGCATCGCGCTGACCACGCTGGGCTTCGGCAGCGGCAACTACAACGATCACCTGATGGAGCAGCTGGCCGACAAGGGCGACGGCAATCATGCCTACATCGACAGCCTGATGGAGGCGCGCAAGGTTCTGGTCGATGAACTCGGCGCCACCCTGCAAACCGTGGCCCGCGACGTGAAGATCCAGATCGAGTTCAACCCGGCGCGGGTCGCCGAATATCGCCTGATCGGCTATCAGAACCGCCTGCTCGCCCGCGAGGACTTCAACAACGACCAGGTCGACGCCGGCGACATCGGCGCCGGCCACTCGGTGACCGCGCTGTACGAACTCACCCTGACCGACGCCACGCCGGCGATCGATCCGCTGCGCTACGTGGACCGCAAGCCCGCGCCGCAAGCGGACACCTCGAACGAACTCGCGCACCTGAAGCTGCGCTACAAGCCGGTCGGGGCCGACACCAGCGTGTTGCTGTCCCGGGCCATCGATGCAAACGCGATCGCGTCCGATCTGGCCGCGACCGACGATGCGTTCCGCTTCGCTGCCGCGGTCGCCGCGTTCGGCGAACGTCTGCGCGGGGGGCGATATCTGAACGGCCTGGACTATGCCGCGATGATCGACCTCGCCAGCAACGCGCTGGGGGATCGCGACAGCGTGCAGCGGGCCGGCCTTGTTGAACTGATCCGTCTCAGCGCGGCGCTCGACGGGAGTTCCTGAGCAGGTCGCGTAAACGAAAAAGCCTGGGCCAACGCCCAGGCTTTTTGTCCCGTATGGGCGGATCGTCGATCAGGCCAGATCGGCGGCCAGCGCGGCACGCGACTCCGGCGAGAGTTCGACCTCGCCCTGGTAGGCGGGATGGTCGATACCCATCTTCACCGCGGCACCGCCCTTCACCGACGCGACCATCTCGGGGCTCAACTCGAAACGCATGAAGTGCACCGACGAGGTCTTCTCCTCGGTGGTGCGCTCGAGATCCTCGTTCGCGATCGGAGCGACGCGGTCGAAACCGTCGATCTGCACGTAAACGGCGTTTTCGATGCCGATCAGCTTGGCCAGCTCGACCTTGCGTACCGCCGGATCGTCGTATTCGACCATGAAGGTCGCCTTCCAGTTACTGCCGTCCGGGATCAACGGGTTGTACGCGTCGAGTTCCTCCTGGATGCCTGCCGCCTCGAAGATGCGCTCGATGCGCAGCATCTCCTGCACCTGATACTGCATGGTCAGGCGATCCTCGAAATACAGGTTGGCGTGCTTGCCGATCGAGATGCGGCGCGGCTTCTTGTGCGCCATGACCTGGGCGCGGAAGTCCTTGCGGATCTCCGAGTATTTCTCCAGCGAATACAAATCGTCGCGGGTGAGTTGCTGCATGGAATGACTCCGAAACGGGGTATGCAAATCGTAGGAGCGGCTTCAGCCGCGATCGGCGGGTTGGTCCGGTCAAAAGGCCGTTCGCGGCTGAAGCCGCTCCTACATGGATTCATTGCCCGGGAACACGCGCTTCCCGGGCGACAGATCAGATGCCGTAGGCGAGGCGCATCAAGGTCAGCGGATGCTCGTCCTTGCTGCCGTCATCGATGCCGTGCGCGACGTGATGGCCGGCCAGCGGGCAGTCGGAACCGTAGTGATCCGGCTCCTCCTTCTTGACGCGGTTGGCGAGCGGCTTGACCAGCTTCATCGCGATCTCGTGGGTCTCCTTCTTGACCGCGTAAGTGCCGTCGTGACCGGAGCAACGCTCAATCGGCACCACCTTGGTGTCGGGCACCAGCTCCAGCACCTCGCGGGTACGCATGCCGATGGCCTGCACGCGCTGGTGGCAGGCGACGTGGTAGGCGACCTTGCCGAGCGGATTCTTGAACCCGGTATTGAGCAGGCCTTCCTTGTTGCGCTGCGAGAGGTATTCGAACGGATCGTAGAAGGCGTTCTTGACCTTCTGCACGTCCGGATCGTTCGGGTACATCAGCGGGATCTCCTGCTTGAACATCAGCACACAGGACGGAACGATGCCGGTCAGGTCATAGCCCTCGTCGACCAGCTTCGCGAGCAGCGGGATGTTCTTCTCCTTGGCCGCGTTGACCGATTCCAGGTCGCCGAGCTCCAGACGCGGCATGCCGCAGCAGGCGGTGTCGCCGGCAGCCACGGTCGGGATGCCGTTGTGTTCGAACACGGCGACCAGATCGTCGATCAGTCCCGGTTCGTTGTGGTTGCCATAGCATGTCGCGAAGATCGCGACCTTGCCCTTGGTCTTCTCGCCGGCCTTCACCGTGAGCTGCGGCTTGCTGCGCTTGGCGTCGCGCTTGGCGGCGTTGCCCGTATGGAACTCAGGCAGTTCGGCGTCCTTGTGGATGCCAAGCGCGGATTCGACCATGCCGCGGAGCGCCGGGCTCTTGTTGGCGGCGTTGACCACGCCGGCGACGATCGGGATGCCGAAGAACTGGCCCATGGTATCGGGCCTGGTCAGCAGCTTGTCGCGGAACGACGCCCCCTCCTTTTTGTAGCGCACGGCCTTGGCGCGCAGCATCAGGTGCGGGAAGTCGAGATCCCACTCGTGCGGCGGCACGTAGGGGCACTTGACCATGAAGCAGAGGTCGCACAGGAAGCAGTGGTCGACCACCTTCCAGTAGTCCTCCTTGGCGATGCCGTCGACTTCCATGGTCGGCGATTCATCGACCAGGTCGAACAGCACCGGGAAGGAGTTGCACAGACTCACGCAGCGGCGGCAGCCGTGGCAGATGTCGTAGACGCGCTCCAGTTCCTTGAACAGCGACGCCTCGTTCCAGAAGTCTTCGCTGTGCCACTCGACGTTGTGGCGGGTCGGGGCTTCGAGGCTGCCTTCACGGCGACTTTCGGTGGGTGCGGACATCTGGCTTCTCCGGAATCTGCGAGTGGCTTGTTATGTTCATGTAGGAGCGACTTCAGTCGCGATCGGCGACGAGGCATGCCGCTGCGCAGATCGCGACTGAAGTCGCTCCTACAACGTAGCCGGTTCAAACAAGTCGTTTTCCGGGCCACGGCTGGGAATTTCTTTTTATTCAACGAAAGAGGGCCGGTTCCATCGCGGATACCGGCCCTCTCCGTTTACATCGCGCGCTGCTTAGGCTTCCAGGGAATCCAGGGCCTTCTGGAAGCGATTGGCGTGAGAACGCTCGGCCTTGGCCAGGGTCTCGAACCAGTCGGCAATCTCATCGTGACCTTCGTCACGCGCGGTCGCGGCCATGCCCGGGTACATGTCGGTGTACTCGTGGGTCTCGCCGGCGATGGAGGCCTTCAGGTTGTCGGAGGTGGCACCGATCGGCAGACCGGTGGCCGGGTCACCGACTTCTTCCAGGTACTCCAGATGGCCGTGGGCGTGACCGGTCTCACCTTCGGCGGTGGAGCGGAACACGGCGGCGACATCGTTGTAGCCTTCGACGTCCGCCTTGGATGCGAAGTACAGGTAGCGGCGGTTGGCCTGGGATTCGCCAGCGAAGGCGTCTTTCAGGTTCTGCTCGGTCTTGGAGCCTTTCAGGGACATGGTGTCTCCTCCTGTTGCAGGGTCTGCGGGTGGGAAAACTTCGACTCACTGCAAGCCGCCTTCGCGCTCGTCGGCGGGTGG
Organism: Gammaproteobacteria bacterium; assembly: GCA_024234895.1. GTDB lineage: Bacteria > Pseudomonadota > Gammaproteobacteria > JACKNK01 > JACKNK01 > JACKNK01. The sequence goes on along the minus strand of JACKNJ010000013.1, from coordinate 54,116 downwards.
CGGCTCCGTGAGGCGGAGTGGATTCTAGAACAAGTCTAAGTCATCGCAACGACGATTTTGGAATAACTCCAGATATCACCACGACTGCATGGGTTATCCGGAAAATATCAATCCGGGGCGTGACAAGGAGGCGTCAACATAGCCCGAACGACGCCGATCCGCTGCCTTCCCCACCTCGACTGAATCCAGTCAATTGAAACCCGCCCGCCCGCTGAGCTACCGTGCGGCAGTCGCCAGCGGAGGTTGATGTGGCCAAGAAACAACACGACAAACCGGATTTCGAAAGCGCGCTCAAGGAGTTGGAACAACTCGTCGACACACTGGAGAACGGCGACCTGACGCTGGAACAGTCGCTCGCGCATTTCGAGCGCGGCGTCGAGCTGACGCGCATCTGCCAAACGGCGCTTGATGCAGCGCAACAGAAAGTCGACATGCTGATGGATGCCGACGCCCATGGCGGTGGAGAGTTGGTCGATTTCGGCGACTCCGATGCCGGCGATGGCCAGTGACCCGACTACTTCCGTGACCACCTCGACGCTTTCCGACGAACATCAGCTCGCCGCCCTCCTCGATGCGCTGGGCGAACGCGCGCGCGCCGCGCTGGATGCCTGCCTGCCCAGCGCCGCCACGTTGCCGACCCGTCTGCACGAGGCGATGCGCTATTCGACGCTGGACGGCGGCAAACGCATCCGCCCGATGCTGGTGTACTCCGCCGGCAAGGCCCTGGGCGCGCCGGACCACCGGCTGGACGCCCCTGCCGCCGCCGTCGAACTGATCCATGCCTACTCCCTGGTCCACGACGACCTGCCGGCCATGGACGACGACGACCTGCGGCGTGGCCGCCCGACCTGTCACAAGGCCTTCGACGAAGCCACCGCGATCCTGGTCGGCGACGGCTTGCAGGCCCTCGCCTTCCAGCAGCTCGCGCAGAATCCGGACCTCGATATCGACCCCGCGGCGCGCCTGCGCATGATCCTGACCCTGGCGCAGGCCGCCGGTTCGCGGGGCATGGTCGGCGGCCAGGCGATCGATCTCGAATCGGAAGGCAAGCAGCTCAACATCGCCGCGCTCGAGGACATGCACATCCACAAGACCGGGGCGCTGATCCGCGCATCGGTTCTGCTGGGCGCGCTGTGCGCGGATGACGTCGACGAAGCCCGCCTGGCCGGTCTTGATCACTACGCCAAATGCATCGGTCTCGCCTTCCAGATCCACGACGACGTGCTCGACGTGGTCAGCGACACGGAAACCCTCGGCAAGACCCAGGGCGCCGATCAGGCCCGCAACAAATCCACCTACCCGGCCCTGCTCGGCCTCGACAATGCCCGTCGCCGCGCGGACGAGCTCCGTGACGATGCACTGGCCAGCATCGCCGACCTCGACACCCGCGCCGACCCGCTGCGCTGGCTCGCCAACTACATCGTCGCCCGCAAGCGCTGATCGCCCGAACGTGGGCGCCCCCGCCCAACCCGGTTCCAGGCGGGTACGGAGACCATGCCAGCAAGGCAGGAAGCCATTTCCCGCCCCGTCAGGCTCGCCGCCAACCCGGTAGCTATCACCGAGCGCCGCCTGGGCCTTTACCGGCTGATCACCCAGGGACCGATTGGTCCCAACTCGGTCCAGGCCCCAAACAAAAAAGCCCCAGCAGATCGGACGTGCCTGATCTGCTGGGGCTTCTATTGGCGGAGAGGGAGGGATTCGAACCCTCGGTACGCTATTAACGTACACACGCTTTCCAGGCGTGCTCCTTCAACCACTCGGACACCTCTCCAAAACACCTGGCCGTGGCCGGGCGTCAGAAGGCCGCGAAGGATACTGGAACCCCCCTGTCAGCGCAATCCAACAGGAAGTTCAAACGAACTGATTGACCACGTAACGGAACTTGCCGGAGCGCTCTCGCGGGATGTCGTCGACCAGGTCGATGACGATGTCCGCGTCGGGTCCGAGGCGCTTGCGCAGGCCGGCGCGGATCGTCCCGGTGTGCTCGTCGCCATAACCCGCGCCTGGCACGACCTGGATGCGATAGCGGGCCGCCGTCTCCTGGATGATCTTGAACAGCGCCACCTCGGGCAGATCGCGCAGGATGTAGATCAGCGCGAGGCCGTGCATGATCGTGCCATCCGGGGCGACGATGAAGTCGGTGGTGCGGCCCTGGATCTCCTTGAGCATCGGCAGGCCGCGCCCGCAGGCACATTGGCTGTCATCGAGCACGGCCACGTCGCCGGTGCGGTAACGCACGAACGGGAATTCGCCGGTGGCGAGGTGCGTGACCACGACCTCGCCGGCCTGTCCGGCGGGCAGCACCTCGCCGTCCGGGCCGACGATCTCGACCAGGATGTCCTCGGCGGACAGATGCATGCCGCCGCTCGGACATTGATGCGCGATGAAGCCAGCGTCGCGACCGCCGTAGCCGTTCGCGACCGGCGCGCCGAACACGCGTTCGATCAGCTCGCGCTGGTTGTCGTAGAGCCGCTCGGAGGTCACGAAACAGACCTTGATGCCGAGCCCGTCCATCGCGATGCCCTGCGACTCGGCGCGCTCCGCGATCAGCGCCATCGAGGACGGATAACCGAACAGCATGCGCGGTCGCATGGCGCGGATTTCGGCGATGAATCGATCCAGGTTTTCCGCCGACATCTCGAAGGCCGGAATCAGTTTCGAGCGCAGCAGGCGGTCACGCAGCGCGCGCACCCGATCCTGCGCGCCGAGTTCCACCGGCGAACCCCAGATCACGATCTCCGGATCGCCGATATCGACATCCCACCAGCGGGTAGCGCGCCATTTGGCGGCGACATCGTGCGAGACACGCTCGTTACCCAGGTAAAAGACCAGCGGTTCACCGGTCGAGCCGCCGGTGTTGAACCGGCTGAGCGGGCCGCAGCCACGCGTTTTAAGCGCCTCGACGTTGTCGCGGATCAGCGGTTTGGTCAGAAACGGGAAGCGTCGCAGGTCGGCCAGCGAACGGATGTCGTCGGGGCTGAAACCGGACGCGTCCATGACGCCACGGTAGTAGTCGTTGTCGCGATACAGACGCTGAACGAAACGCTGGAGATTGCGGAGCTGGAGCGCGCGAAGTTCCGCCCGGTCCAGCCATTGCGACGATTCCAGCTCGCGCCGCCGCCGCACCGAATCATGATGCTTCAGCCGTTCATGCAGCGGGAACAGGAGGGTTGATGCAAAGAGCGTGTAGAGCCCCATGCGCGTCCTACGCGGCGATTTCGGCGGCGATGGCCTTGAGTGCCGCGATCGGGTCCGGCGCCTGGGTGATTGGTCGACCGATGACCAGATAACTCGCGCCGGCGGCGACCGCCTTGGCGGGCGTCATGATGCGTTTCTGGTCGCCGGCATCGGCACCCGCGGGGCGGATGCCGGGGGTGACCAGCAGGAAATCGTCGCCGAGTTCGTGGCGCAGCCGGGTGACCTCCAGCGGCGAGCAGACCACGCCGTCCAGCCCGGAGCGCTTGGCCAGCATCGCCAGCCGGGTGACCGCCTGTTCCGGCGTGCCGATCACGCCGATCGCTTCGAGATCCTCCTGCGCCATGCTGGTCAGCACGGTCACGCCGATGACCAGCGGGCGGTGGCTGGCCGAATCGATCGCGTTGCGCGCGGCGTCAAGCATGCGCGGCCCACCGGCGGCATGGACGTTCAGCATCCACACGCCGAGTTGGGCGGCGGCGGTGCAGGCCTTGGCGACGGTGGTCGGAATGTCGTGGTACTTGAGGTCCAGGAAGACGTCGAAACCACGCGCAACCAGGGATTCAATCAGGGCCGGGCCGGCGCTGGTGAACAGTTCCTTGCCGACCTTCAGGCGGCACAGTTCCGGGCTGACCCGGTCGGCCAGCGCAAGCGCCTGGTCGGCGGTGGGGAAATCGAGCGCGACGATGACTCGCGGTTCGGAAGATTGGGGGCTCATGCGTTATCCGTAATGGTCTTTTTTCTATCAGGAAGCGACGACGCCCTGAATCGGCTTGATCGTGCTCCACGATTTGCAGCTCGGGCAATGCCAGTGCATCTGTTTGCCGGCGAAACCGCAATTGTTGCAGCGATATACCGGACGGTCGGAAATCAGGCGCGTCATCATCTCATGGAGAATGCTCAGATCGTCACGCGCGCGGCCATCGACGTTCGGCAATTTGAGTTCGATCAGACGCCTGAGTCCGGCGACCGACGACTTGTTGCGCAGACAGCAGGTGACGAATTCGATGGCGGCCTGATCCCCCTCCTCGCGCTGGGTCAGATCGGCCAGGGCGAGCATCGGCGCGACGCCGCTGCAGCGATTCATCAGATCCTTCAGATAAGCCCGGAAGCCATCGACATCACCGCGCCGCGTGTACTCGTCACGCAGCTTCTCCATGACCTCGGTGAGATAGTCCTGATCCTGCTCCGCGACGCGCTGATAGGCCTGAATCGCGGCCTCGTGGTTACCGAGCGCGGACTCCATGTCGCCCTGCAGGATGCTTGCCCTCACACAACCGGAATCCGCGGCGAATGCCTGCTTCAGGGCCTCACCCATGGCCGCGAGATCGTTCTCGCGCCGCGCGCTCTCCGCCCGCTCGCAGTGGTAATGCGCGACCTGGAGACTGACTGCCCCGCCTCCTTCCGCAGCCAAGCGCCGGGCGAACTCCACCGCCCGCCCCCAATCGCGCTCCTGCTCGTAGATGGCGACCAGCGAACGCAGCGCGGCGACCGTGTGCAGCTTGAGATCGAGGAGTTCGAGGAACAGGCGCTCTGCGCGATCGAACAGACCGGCGCGCATGTAATCCTCGCCGAGTTCACGCAGCGCGTCGCCGCGTTGCTCACGGGAGAGCGCGGGACGGGCGATCAGGTTCTGGTGGATGCGGATGGCGCGGTCGACCTCACCACGACGGCGAAACAGATTACCGAGCGCGGCGTGGGTCTCGACCGTATCGGAGTCGACCTCGACCATCTTGATGAAAACTTCGATGGCCTTGTCCGGCTTGTCATTGAGGACGTAGTTGAGGCCGCGGAAGTAGTCCTGATGAAGGCCTGGCCGGGCCTTGACCGTCCGCTTGCGCGCCTGTCCCCTGCCGACCCAGTAACCGGACGCGGCGGCAACCGGCAACAGCAGCCAGAACGTTTCCCACATCGACTTCAGTGGCCCTGTGCCGGCTGCGGGAGGGTCGCTGCCTCGGCTCGCTCCCGACGCCGCAGACGACCGACTTCCATACGGGTACGCAACACCCAGGCGAAGCTCACTGCGGCACCGAGCAGGGCACCGACTGTCAGCGTGACGACCAGCAGCAGGGACAAGGGCACGTCCCGCACCAGCAGATAGAAATCCACGCGCACCGGCTCGGCATTGAGAACCGCGAAACTGGCCCCGAGCATCACGCAGACCAGTACCACGATCGCGTACACGAGCTTGCGCATAAACACCCCAGAAAACAGAAACCGGAAGACGTGCCGAAGCCTGTCACCACGCCGGCAAGATTGCGAAAAAAGCCGGGCTGACAAACAAGTTACAGGGGGCAATGGTGAGGGCGCAAGCACCCTTGCTGGAGAGAGCGAAACACGACGAGGGCCGTGTCCCGGCCAGAGGATGAAACAGTCCGGACGCGGAAGGTCAGGACGAGAGATCGACCCGCTCGCGCAGCTCCTTGCCGGGCTTGAAGTGCGGCACGTACTTGCCGGGCAATGACACCGACTCGCCGGTCTTGGGATTGCGGCCCATGCGGGGCGCGCGGTAATGCAGGGAAAAGCTTCCGAACCCACGAATCTCGATGCGTTCGCCGTCGGCCAGGGCATGGCTCATCTGTTCCAGCAGGCTTTTGACCGCAAGCTCGACGTCCTTGTAGGCCAGGTGGCCCTGACGGCTCGCCAGCAATTCGATCAATTCCGACTTGGTCATGAGATCAACTCTCCTGAATCCGCACAGATAAAGGCCGTTGGAATGGATATCCAGGGGACCGACGCCGCACCACGCGGCGCCGGTCACCAACCGGATCAATCGTCCTTGTTGGCCATCTGCTCCTTGAGCAGATCACCCAGGGTCACGGCACCACCGACACCGGAGCCGCGGGCGTAATCCTGAATCGCCTCGGCCTCTTCCTGCATGTCCTTCGCCTTGATGGACAGGCTGATGGTGCGGTTCTTGCGGTCGATGCCGACAAACTTGGCCTCGATCTTCTCGCCTTCCTTGAGCACGGTACGCGCGTCGTCGACACGCTCGCGGGACAGGTCGGAGGCACGCAGGTAGCCCTCGATGCCGTCGCCCAGATCCACCTTGGCACCCTTGGCATCAACTTCGACCACCGTACCGGTGATGATGCTGCCCTTCGGGTTGGATGAGGTGAAGTTGGAGAACGGATCGGAATCCATCTGCTTGATGCCCAGCGAGATGCGCTCACGCTCCGGATCGACCGACAGCACGACGGCTTCGATCTCGTCACCCTTCTTGAACTGGTGAACGACTTCCTCGCCCTGATCCTGCCAGGAGATGTCGGACAGATGGACCAGACCGTCGATGTTGCCGTCGAGGCCGACGAAGATACCGAAGTCGGTGATCGACTTGATCTTGCCGATGATCTTGTCGCCCTTGGCGTGGCTGCTGGCGAAGTCGTCCCAGGGGTTCGGCATGCACTGCTTCATGCCCAGGGAGATACGGCGACGGTCTTCGTCGATGTCCAGCACCATGACCTCGGTCTCGTCACCGATGTTGACGAGCTTGGCCGGGTTGACGTTCTTGTTGGTCCAATCCATCTCGGACAGGTGCACCAGACCTTCGACGCCCTCTTCGATCTCGACGAAGCAGCCGTAGTCGGTGATGTTGGTGACCTTGCCGAACAGGCGGCTGCTGACCGGGTAACGACGGGTGATGTCGACCCACGGATCCTCGCCCAGCTGCTTCAGACCCAGGGAGACGCGGTTGCGCTCGCGGTCGTACTTGAGCACCTTGACGTCGATTTCCTGGCCGATCTCGACCACTTCGGACGGATGCTTGACGCGCTTCCAGGCCATGTCGGTGATGTGCAACAAGCCATCGACGCCGCCCAGATCCACGAACGCGCCGTAGTCGGTCAGGTTCTTGACGATACCCTTGAGGTTCATGCCCTCGGCCAGGCTTTCCAGCAGGGCCTCACGCTCGGCGCTGTATTCGGTCTCGACCACCGCGCGGCGGGAGACGACGACATTGTTGCGACGACGATCGAGCTTGATGACCTTGAACTCGAGGTCCTTGCCCTCGAGATAGGTGGTGTCGCGCACGGGGCGCACATCCACGAGCGAGCCAGGCAGGAAGGCGCGGATATCGCCGAGGTCGACGGTGAAACCGCCCTTGACCTTGCCGGTGATGATGCCGTTGACGTTCTTCTCGTCTTCGAAGGCCTTTTCCAGACGGTCCCAGGCCTTGGCACGCTTGGCTTCTTCACGGGACAGCTTGGTTTCACCAAAGCCATCCTCGACGGCCTTCAGCGCGACTTCGACTTCGTCGCCGACGGAGACTTCGATCTCTCCGCGCTCGTTCAGGAACTGCGAGACAGGGATGATGCCCTCGGATTTCAGGCCGGCATTGACGACCACGACGTCGTTGCGCACTTCGACCACCAGACCGGTGACGATGGTGCCCGGACGCATTTCCTGCTGGGCAAGACTCTGTTCAAACAGTTCAGCAAAGCTTTCGCTCATGGGTTACAGATCCTTAATCCCCGACCAGGGATTGACGTTCTTTAGCAGTGTGACGACCCGGACATTCGTCGCCGGGAAACACCTGCGGGTTGGTTAAACAAAAAAACCGGAGGGCTCTCACCCATCCGGACCGGAAAATTCTCTTTACAATCAGTCTTGTACAGAAAACACCGCGATCACGCGGGGTCCATGAGTCCGATCACCTTGCGGACGACCTCATCGATGGTCAGATCGCTGGAATCGATGGTGACGGCATCGGCGGCGGCGACAAGCGGCGACACCGCGCGTTGCGAGTCGCGGGCATCACGTTCGGCGATCTCTTCCGCAAGGGCGCGCAAATTAGCACTAATTCCCTTGTCACTCAACTGCTTATAGCGTCTGTTCGCACGCTCTTCCGCGCTCGCGGTGAGAAACACCTTGGTGTCGGCGTCGGGAAACACGACCGTGCCCATGTCGCGACCGTCGGCGACCAGGCCCGGGGCGCGATGAAAATCGCGCTGACGCGCCAGCAAAGCCGCGCGCACGCCGGGCAGCGCGGCGACCTTTGACGCGGCGTTGCCTGCCTCCTCGCTACGGATCGCGTCGCCGATGTTCTCGCCGGCCAGCACGACGCGTACCTCGCCATTACCCGGATCGACCTCGAAACGCACCGGCAGCGCGGCCGCCAGTCTGGACAGCGCCTCCTCGTCATCCAGCGCGACCCCATCGCGCAATGCGGCATACGCAGTGATCCGATAGAGGGCGCCGGAGTCGAGGAAATGCCAGCCCTTGATGCTGGCGATGCGGGTCGCGACGGTGCCTTTGCCCGCGCCACTGGGACCATCGATGGTCAGAATCGGAACGCTCATGTTAAGGCTCTTCAGGATTCGGCTTTGATGCGCAAGCCGACGCCGGACGCCAGACCCACGTAGTTCGGGAAGGAGGTGTTCACGTTGGCGCAGTCGTCGATGACGATCTCGCCGTCGGCGACCAGGGCGGCCATCGAGAACGCCATCGCGATGCGATGGTCCTCGCGGGCGTGCACCCGGCCCCCACGCATGGCACCGCCGCGGATGATCATGCCGTCCGGGGTCGGCTCGGCATCGATGCGCAGCACCTGCAGGCCGTCGGCCATGACCTGGATACGGTCGCTCTCCTTGACGCGCAGTTCCTCGGCCCCGGTCAGCACCGTTTCGCCCTCCGCACTGGCGGCCGCCACGAACAGCACCGGGAACTCATCGATCGCCAGCGGCACCAGTTCTTCCGGGATTCGGATGCCTTTCAGCCTGGCACCACGCACGCGGATGTCGGCGACCGGCTCGCCGCCGACCTCACGCTCGTTCATGACCGTCAGATCCGCGCCCATCAGCCGCAGGATGTCGATCACGCCGGTGCGGGTCGGGTTCATGCCGACGTGCTCGACGACCAGATCGGAGCCTTCGGCGATGCTCGCGCCGACCAGGAAGAAGGCCGCGGAGGAGATATCCGCCGGCACATCGACGTCGGTAGCGGTCAGTCGTCCGCCGCCATCCAGGCAGATGCGGTCGCCCTCACGGCGGACGTCGTAACCGAAGCCGCGCAGCATGCGCTCGGTATGATCGCGGGTCGGCGCCGGTTCGGTCACGCAGGTGGTGCCGTCGGCGTACAGACCGGCCAGCAGGACGCAGGATTTGACCTGCGCGCTGGCCATCGGCAGCACGTAATCGATGGCCTTGAGCCTGCTGCCACCGTGGATACGCAGCGGCGCGGTGCCGTTGGCGGCGGTATCGATGCGCGCGCCCATCTCGGCCAGCGGCTTCGTCACGCGAGCCATCGGTCGCCGCGAAAGCGAAGTGTCACCACTAAGCGTGCTGTCGAAATCCTGCCCGGCCAGCAGCCCGGACATCAGACGCATCGAGGTCCCGGAGTTGCCGAGATAGATGTCGCCTGTCGGCGCCTTCAAGCCATCGATGCCGGCACCCTCGATCGTGATGTTGCCGTCGTGCGGCCCGTCGATATGCACGCCCATCGCGCGGAACGCGCGCAGCGTGTTGAGGCTGTCCTCGCCCTCCAGGAACCCGCTGATGTGCGTGGTGCCGTCGGCCAGCGAGCCGAACATGATCGAGCGGTGGGAGATGGACTTGTCGCCCGGCACGCGGATGCGACCGGACAGCGCGCCGCCGGGCGCGACGCGAAAGGTCAGATGTTCAACGGTCATCGAGGAAACTGGGCCCCGGGCGGAAAAGCCGCGCATTGTACATGCGTGTTATCCGAAGGCAAAAAACTTCGATCAATCCGGAAGTTAGCAACGGCGACAGCTTTCAACGCAGAGACGCAGACTTCACAGAGCACACAGAGGATTTCAGGTGAATGAATCCCATAGTTGTGACCTTGCACTCGATCTCAAACTCTCTGCGCCCTCCGCGTTCTCCGCGCCTCTGCGTTAAACGCTATTTCTGCTATCCCATGAACCCATCACGCTCGGACTTGGCCCGCGTGAACAGCTCGAACAGGGCCTCACCGTCGCCGGCTTCGACCATCTCCCGGAGTTTCGCCAGGTCGCGGGTGTAGAAATCCATCATCTTGAGGATCGCGACCCGGTTGGCGAGGCAGATGTCCCGCCACATGGTCGGGTCGCTGGAGGCGATGCGGGTGAAGTCGCGGAAGCCGCCGGCGGCGTACTGGAAGACCTCGTCGTGTTCTTCGAGATTGGCCAGCGTGTCGACCAGGCCGTAGGCGAGGATGTGCGGCAGATGGCTGGTCGCGGCCAGCACCTCGTCATGATGAGCGACCTGCATCTCACTGACGCGAGCGCCGCAACGTTCCCACATGGTTCGCACCCGCGTGGTGGCCGCCGGATCGGTGACCTCGACCGGGGTCAGGATCACGCGACGGGTTTCGTACAGGTCCGCGAACGACGCCTCGACCCCACTGCGTTCGGCACCGGCGATCGGATGGCCGGGCACGAACCACGCTGGCACGCCGTCACAGGCCGCCTCCACCGCCGCCATCACGCTGGCCTTGGACGAGCCGACATCGGTGACCACCGCGTCCGCCGCCAGCGCCGGCGAGATCGCGCGAAACACCGCCTCCATCGCGCCGAGCGGCACCGAAACCACGACCATGTCGGCGCCGGCCACCGCCGTCGCCATGTCCGTCTCATATCGATCGATGACACCCAGATCGACGGCCCTTTGCAGATGTTCGATACGCCGGCTGCAACCGACCACCTCCCCGACCGCACCCGCCCGGCGCAACGCGCGGGCCAGCGATCCGCCGATCAGGCCGACGCCGATCACGGTCAGGCGACGGATCATGAACGTTGCGCTCACAACACCATGTCCAGCGCGGTCAGCAGACGCGCGTTCTGCGCAGGCAGACCGATCGACACACGCAGATGATTGGGCATGCCGTAGGCGCCGACCGGGCGCACGATCACGCCCTCCCGCAGGAGGGCGTCGAACACGGGCGCCGCCGGGCGGGCCACGTCCACGCAGACGAAATTCCCGACCGAGGGAATGAAGCCCAGACCGCGCTCCGCGAAGCCGGCGGTCAGTTGCGCCATGCCCTCACGGTTCAGCGCGGCGCTGCGCGCCAGATGCGACTCGTCGTCGATGGCCGCCACCGCCGCCGCCATCGCGACCAGATTCACGTTGAAGGGCTGACGCACGCGATTGAGCATGTCCGCGACCGCCGGATCGGAGACCGCGAAACCGACGCGCAGGCCGGCCAGCGCATAGGCCTTGGAGAAGGTGCGGGTCACGACCAGATTCGGGAACTCACCAACCCAGTCCAGCGCACTGGCGTATTCGACCTCGTCGACATACTCGACATAGGCCTCGTCGACGACCACCAGCACCTCGCGCGGCACGTCGGCGATGAACGCCCGCAGTTCGTCGCGCTTGAGCCAGGTACCGGTCGGATTGTTCGGGTTGGCGATGAACACCACGCGGGTGTGCTCGCCGATCAGGGCGCGCATCGCCGCCAGGTCATGCCCGTAATCAACCGCCCTGGCGACCTTCGCGGTGGCACCGACGGACTGCGTCGCGATCGGATACACCGCGAACGCGTATTCGGAGAACACCGCCTCACGACCGGGGCCGAGGTAGGCGCGGGCGATCAGATCGAGCACGTCGTTGGAGCCGTTGCCGAGCGTGATGCGATTCAGCTCGACCCCGAACTTGCGAGCGATGGCCTGCTTGAGTTCGAAGCCATTGCCGTCCGGATAGAGCGCCACCTCGGCCAGCGCATCGCGCATCGCCGCCAGCGCGGCCGCACCGGGGCCCAGGGGGTTCTCGTTGGAGGCCAGCTTGACGATGTCGGACTGGCCCAGTTCACGTTCCAGCTCGCTGATCGGCTTGCCGGGTTGATACGGGGTCAGGCCACGGGCCGACGCCATCGCGAGGGCGCGGTAATCACACATGTCGTGCTCTCGAAATTGAGAAGGAGGAATTAAAGAACCGCGCGCGGATAAGAGCCCAACACTCTGAAAAGGCTTGATTCCTTGTCCAGCAGATCAAGTGCCCTGGCAACTTTCGGATCGCCGGTATGGCCCTCGATGTCGACGAAGAACACATAGCTCCACATGCCCTGCCGGGACGGGCGCGACTCGATGCGCGTCATGCTGATGCCGTGCTCGGCGAACGGCGCGAGCAGACTGGCCAGCGCGCCGGGACGATTCTGCGCTGAGACCAGCAGGGAAGTCTTGTCGCGACCGGTCGGCGCGACCGTCTGGTTACCGACGATCAGGAAACGGGTGGTGTTGTCCGGCTCGTCCTCGATGTTGCTGGCGAGCGCCGACAGGCCATAAAGCTCGCCCGCCGCCTCACCGGCGATCGCCGCGATGGCCGGGTCCTGGGCCGCGCGTCGCGCCGCTTCGGCATTGCTGCTGACCGCAACCCGCTCGGCGCGCGGCAGACGCGTGTCCAGCCACTCGCGGCACTGCGCAAGCGCCTGCGAATGCGCCGCGACCCTCTCGATCCGATCCAGCGACTCCGCCTTGCCGAGCAGGTGGTGATGAATGCGCAGATCGACCTCGCCGCAGATGCGCAGCGGCGAGCGCAGAAACATGTCCAGGGTGTGGTTGACCACGCCCTCGGTGGAGTTCTCGACCGGCACCACGCCGTAGTGCGCGTCGCCCGCCTCGACCTCGCGGAACACCTCGTTGATCGCGGCCATCGGCACGGTCACCACCGAATGCCCGAAATGCTTGACCGCCGCCGCCTGCGTGAACGTGCCTTCGGGCCCCAGGAAGGCGATCCTGAGCGGCTCCTGCAGCGCGAGACACATGGACATGATCTCGCGGAACAGACGCGTGATCGCCTCGTCCGGCAGCGGCCCCTGGTTGCGTTCCTTGACCATGCGCAGGACCTCCGCCTCGCGCTCCGGCCGGTAGAAGTCCGTGGTCTCCCCCGCCGCGCGCTTGGCCTCGGCGACCTGCTGCGCGCAGCGCGCGCGTTCGGTCACCAGCGCCTGGATGTCGCGGTCGAGCTGATCGATGCGCTTGCGGATATCCGCCAATGTCTGGTCGGGGTTCGTCACCAACAGGTTCCTTGCTTGAACACGTGGACGGCTACGGATGGAAAAATACCGATTGAATCGCCAAGACGAAATCGCCGGCCTGACTCACCATGTCACCGGCATCATCCCTACGTATCACGTCGGCCCGGTAATCGGCCACCAAGCGCAGCTCCTCCGCCGGATTCAACTGCCTGCCGAGCGCGATCGGAAGCTTGCCGGCCTTCACCAATTGCTGGCCGAACGCGGCGATCAAGCCGGAATGGGTCTTGCCGAGGCCTTCTGCGAGTTCGCCTGCATCCTGAATCAGCGCCGCCTTGGCCGCGTCGAACATCGCGAAATACGCCCGGTTGACGGCACCATCGAGGTCGCCGGCATCCAGCAACAGCCGCGCCGACGCACTGGCACGTGCGGCCTTGTCCATCAGGATGCCCGCTTCATTGATCAAAGCCGGATCCCTTCTCGCGCAATGTTGTGCAAAAGCGCCGGATTGGGATACCGCTCCGGATTCAACCACTCCTCTTCCCAGACTGGCAGCGGTTGCACCCTCACGCCTGTTTCCAGCAGCACATCGAACGCCAGATCGGCCATCGCGAGCTTGGTGGACAGGAACTCCGCCTTGCGCCCGCGCAGCAGCACAGCGACATCGGCATCGCTGTCGGCATGGTGGTCACGACGTGCCCGGCTGCCGAACAGAATCGCGCCATCGACCGCGTAGCTCGCGCGCACCAAGGCCAGGAAGCGGCGCGCAGCTCGGTCGGTAGCGGGGTCCAGCGCGGAAGGTGTCATTTGACGGATTGGGCAGATGGGCACGCCAAAAAGTTACAACACCCGCACGGACAACACACCCTTGACGGCGGCGATCGCGTCGCGGGTCGCGTCGCAGACCGGCGCGGAGACATCGACCAGGGTGTAGGCGAGATCGCCGCGCGATTCATTGACCATGTGCTGGATGTTCAGACCGGCCTTGGCGAGGTGGTGGGTGATCTGGCCGACCATGTCCGGGACGTTAGCATTGACCACCGCCAGGCGATGCTCGCTGGCGCGCGGCATGTTCACGCTCGGGAAGTTGACCGAGTTGGTGATGTTGCCGTGCTCCAGGTATTCGCGGACCTGATCCGCGACCATGACCGCGCAGTTCTCCTCGGCCTCCAGGGTCGACGCGCCGAGGTGCGGCAGGGTGATCGCCTTGGGGTGATTCTTCAGGCAGTTGGTCGGGAAGTCGCAGACGTAGGCGCCGATCTTCGGGGTATTGAGCACCGCGCAGACCGCCGCGTCGTCGACCACGCCGTCCCGGGCGAAGTTCAGGATCACCACGCCGTCCTTCATGATCTTCAGGCGCTCGGCGTTGATGATGCCGCGGGTGGCGTCGGTCAGCGGCACGTGGAAGGTCACGTAATCGACCTTGCTGAGCAGGTCGTCGATGCTGGCGGCCTTCTCGACCTCGGAGGAGATCTTCCACGCCGCCTGCACGGTGATGGTCGGGTCGTAACCGATGACCTTCATGCCCAGCGCCCGCGCCGCGTTGGCGACCAGCACGCCGATCGCGCCCAGGCCGATGACGCCGAGGGTACGGCCCGGCAGCTCGGTGCCGACGTAGTTTTTCTTGCCGGCCTCGACCGCCTTGCCGATCTCCGGATCGGTGCCTTCCAGATTGCGGGCGAAGTCCCAGGCCTGCGGGATATTGCGCGCCGCCATCAGCATGCCGGCCAGGACCAGTTCCTTGACCGCGTTGGCGTTGGCGCCGGGGGCGTTGAACACGCACACGCCGCGCTCGCTCATCTTCGCGACCGGGATGTTGTTGGTACCCGCGCCGGCGCGGCCGATGGCCTTCACCGAGGCCGGCAGCTCCATGTCGTGCATCTTCGCGGAGCGCACCAGGATCGCGTCCGGGCTGCTGAACTCGGAGGCGATCTCGTAGTTCTCGCGCGGCAGGCGGTTCAGGCCGACGGAGGAAATGTTGTTGAGCGTCAGAATCTTGAACATCGTGGTTCCCAATGTCGTGTTTGCCGCAAAGACGCCAAGACGCCAAGGGCTCGGTGTATCGATGTAGGAGCGGCTTCAGCCGCGATCGGCATCGTCAAAATACTCAGGCGCGGATCGCGGCTGAAGCCGCTCCTACAGAAATTCTCTGCGTCTTCGCGCCTTTGCGGCGAACAATCAGCCGTGGCGCTTTTCGAAGTCGGCCATGAAGTCGACCAGGGTGTCGACACCCGCCTCCGGCATCGCGTTGTAGATCGACGCGCGCATGCCGCCGACCGAGCGGTGACCGGCCAGCGTGGTCAGGCCGACCGCCTTGGCCTCGCTCAGGAAGGTCTTGTCGAGTTCGGCGTTGGCGAGAATGAACGGCACGTTCATCCACGAACGGCAGGCCACGTCGACCGGGTTCGAGTAGAAGTCCGAACCGTCAATCGCGGCGTACAGCTTGCCGGCCTTGCGCTGATTGATCTCGGCCATGCCGGCCAGACCGCCGAGGCTCTTGAGCCACTTGAACACCAGACCGGCCAGGTACCAGGAATAGGTCGGCGGGGTGTTGTACATGGACTCGTTCTCGGCGGCGACCTTGTAATCGAACATGGTCGGGGTGTCGCACAGGGTCTCGCCGATCAGGTCGTCACGGACGATGACGATGGTCAGGCCGGCCGGGCCGATGTTCTTCTGCGCACCGGCGTAGATCAGGCCGTAGCGGCTGACATCGATCGGGCGCGACAGGATGGTCGAGGACATGTCGGCGACCAACGGCACGTCGCCGGTCTCCGGGATGTACGGGAATTCGACGCCGCCGATGGTCTCGTTCGGGGTGTAGTGCAGGTAGGCGGCATTCGCGTTCAGGGTCAGTTCGCCCTGCGCCGGCACCGTGGTGAAGTTGCTGGCCTTGGAACTGCCCGCGACACGCACCTCGCAGTAACGGCCGGCCTCCTCGATCGCCTTCTTTGACCAGGCGCCGGTGTTGATGTAGTCGGCGGTGGTCTTCGAGCGCAGCAGGTTCATCGGAATCGCCGCGAACTGGCTGCTGGCGCCGCCCTGCAGGAACAGCACCTTGTAGTTGTCGGGCACACCCAGCAGCTCGCGCAGATCGGCCTCCGCCGCCGCCGCGATCGACATGTACTCCTTGCCGCGATGGCTCATCTCCATCACCGACATCCCGGAACCGTTCCAGTCCAGCATCTCGGCTTGGGCCTGTTCCAGGACAGATTCCGGCAGCATCGCCGGGCCGGCGCTGAAGTTGTAGACGCGGTTCATGCAGAAACTCCGTGAAAGATCGGATGAAAAAGCCCCAACGTCGGAGACGTCAGGGCGTTGAAAAGCCGCAGATTATGCCAGCAAACCCCACCGATGATCGGGTTGGCAATGCGGGCGCGAAGCGATGCGCGCACTCCCGCCGGTCCATTCGACGATCATCGCTGCGGCTCGTCTTGTCTGGCAGATGCGATTGGCGCGCAGAGTTACTCGCCGACCGACTCCTCGCCAGCGTCGCCGCCGTCGGCGCCTTCTTCTGACTCGTCGTCACCCATGCTCTCGATACGATCGAGGCCGACCAGCTTCTCGTCCTTGGTCAGCGCGATCATCTTGACACCCTGGGTGGCGCGCCCGACCACCGAGACCTCGGCGACGCGGGTGCGGACCAGCGTGCCGCCGCTGGTGATCAGCATGAGTTCGTGCTCTTCCGCGACCTGCACCGCGCCGACCACGGCGCCGTTACGTTCCGACTCGGCCATCGCCAGCACGCCCTGACCGCCACGGCCACGCAGCGGGTACTGCTCGATCGGGGTGCGCTTGCCGAAGCCGTTCTCGGTGACGGTGAGGACGTGGCCTTCGCCGACCACGATCATGGCGATGATGCGCTGGTCGTCGGCGGTCAGGCGCATGCCGCGCACGCCGCAGGAGCCACGCCCCATGGAACGCACGTCCTGCTCATTGAAGCGGATGACCTTGCCGGCGCTGGAGAACAGCATCACGTCGGAATCACCGGTGGTCAGCGCGACATCGATCAGATAATCGTCCTCGCGCAGATCGATGGCGATGATGCCGCTGGGGCGCGGACGCGAGTAATCGGTCAGCGGCGTCTTCTTGACGGTGCCGCTGGCGGTCGCGAAGAACAGGTAATGATCGTCGTCGAACTCGCGGATCGGCAGGATCGCGTTGATGCGCTCCCCCTCCTCCAGCGGCAACAGATTGACCAGCGGCTTGCCGCGCGCGGTGCGGCCGCCCTGCGGCAGTTCGTAGACCTTCAGCCAGTAGACCCGCCCCCGGCTGGAGAAGCACAGGATGTAATCGTGGGTGCTGGCGATGAACAGCTTGTCGACGAAATCCTCTTCCTTCATCGAGGTCGCCGCCTTGCCGCGCCCACCGCGCCGCTGCGCCTGATAGACGCTGAGCGGCTGCGACTTGGCGTAGCCGGCGTGCGACAGCGTGACCACCACGTCTTCCTCGGTGATCAGGTCTTCGAGGGTCAGGTCGAGGTGCTGGTCGATGATCTCGGTGCGGCGCTTGTCGCCGTACTGATCGCGCACCGCGACCAGTTCGTCGCGGATGACCTGCATCAGACGATCAGGGTCGGCGAGGATTTCCAGCAGATCGGCGATCTGCGCCATCAGCGTCTGGTATTCCTCGATGATCTTGTCCTGCTCCAGCCCGGTCAGGCGGTGCAGACGCAGATCGAGGATGGCCTGGGCCTGCACCGGCGACAGGTGATAGCCGTCGGACTTGAGGCCGAATTGATCTTCGAGGTCGTCCGGACGGGTCGCGTCGGCGCCGGCCTTGTCCAGCAGACCGGAGACCGCGCCCGGCTGCCAGGTCTTGGCGACCAGTTGTTCCTTGGCTTCCGCCGGCGACGGCGAGCGGCGGATCAGCTCGATGATCTCGTCGATATTGGCGAGTGCAACCGCCAGACCTTCCAACACGTGGGCGCGGGCACGCGCCTTGCGCAGTTCGAAGATGGTGCGGCGGGTCACCACCTCGCGGCGGTGGCGGATGAAGTAATCGATCAGCTGCTTGAGGTTCAGCACGCGCGGCTGGCCGTCGACCAGGGCCACCACGTTGATGCCGAACACGGTCTGCATCTGGGTGTGTTTGTAGAGGTTGTTGAGCACGACCTCCGGCACCTCGCCGCGACGCAGCTCGACAACCATGCGCATGCCGTCCTTGTCGGACTCGTCGCGCAGGCCGGTGATGCCCTCGATGCGCTTGTCCTTGACCAGTTCGGCGATCTTTTCGAGCAGACGGGCCTTGTTGACCTGATACGGCAGCTCGGTGGTGACGATGCTCTGCTTGCCGCCCTCGTCACCCTCGAAGTGGGCGCGGGCACGCACGTAGATGCGGCCACGGCCGGTGTTGTAGGCCTCGCGGATACCGGCGGCGCCGTTGATCAGGCCGGCGGTCGGGAAATCCGGGCCGGGCACGTATTGCATGAGTCCATCGATGTCGATGTCCGGATCGTCGATCGACGCGATGCAGGCGTTCACGACCTCGGTCAGGTTGTGCGGCGGGATGTTGGTCGCCATGCCGACCGCGATGCCGGCGGAACCGTTGACCAGCAGGTTCGGGAATTTCGCCGGCAGGACCGCCGGCTCCTTCTCGGATTCGTCGTAGTTGGGGACGAAATCGACGGTTTCCTTGTCCAGATCGGCGAGCAGTTCGGTCGCGATGCGCGCCATGCGCACCTCGGTATAACGCATCGCGGCGGGCGAATCGCCATCGATGGAACCGAAGTTGCCCTGACCGTCGACCAGCATGTAGCGCAGCGAGAACGGCTGCGCCATGCGCACGATGGTGTCGTAAACCGCCGTGTCGCCGTGCGGGTGGTATTTACCGATGACGTCACCGACCACGCGCGCGGATTTCTTGTAGGCCTTGTTCCAGTCGTTGCCGAGCTCGCTCATCGCGTACAGCACGCGACGGTGCACCGGCTTGAGGCCGTCGCGCACATCGGGCAGCGCGCGACCGACGATCACGCTCATCGCGTAATCGAGGTAGCTCTGACGCATCTCGTCCTCGAGATTGCGCGGCATCACCTCGCGGGCGAAGACCTGGTTCGCGACTTCTCCACCCTTGCCGCCGTCGTCATCGCGCCCGCCGTCACCCCCCTCTTCCGGAAGCGCGTCGTTGGGCAGGTCGTTGTCGTTATCGTCGTCACTCATGGGTGCTGCGTCCTCGGCTCTGGCGCGGGCCGGAACATGCGCTCCGCCCGTCTTCGCGGCCTTTGTATTGGAATCAGGCGACCGCTTTGACTAAGCGCGCGAGTCTACCACACCAAAACCGCCGTGACCGCCCGCAAACCCTTGTCAGCAAAGGCGCGGCGATCGATCAGCCCCCGTCCGACAGGGCTGGTTCCATCGCCCAGGCGAAACCGTCCCTATCCGCGCGTTTCGCCTCGTACATCGCGGAATCCGCCGTGTGCAGCAAATCTTCCCAACGTCGCTCGCCCTGGGGATAGATGGCCGCGCCGATACTCGCGGAAATGCGCACCTCACCCTTCTCCAGGTCGAACGGCGCAGCGACCCGGCTCAGCATCTTGCGGGCGACCCGCTCGATGGCGTCGCGATCGCCGACATCCACCAGCAGCGCGCAGAACTCGTCACCGCCGAACCGTGCCACGGTATCTGCCGCGCGCACGCACTCCCGCAGACGTCCGGCGACGGCGGCAAGCAATTCATCCCCGGATTCATGCCCCCAGCGGTCGTTCACCGGCTTGAACTTGTCCAGGTCAATGAACAGCACCGCTATCGGGTTACCTGTACGCATCGTGCGCGCCGCCGCCTGCTGCAGGCGGTCCTCGAACAGACGGCGGTTTGGCAGGCCGGTGAGCGGGTCGTATTCAGCCATGCGCCGCAATTCGCCCTCGAGTTCGCGGCTATGCCTCACCTCCGCCTCGAGAGCCTGGGTGCGTTGTTCGATACGCTCCTCCAAGGTCGCGTTGACCTCGGCCAGCGCGCGCTCCGCGCTCTCCCGTTTCGCCAGCTGCTCACCGAGTTCCTGACCGAGCCCCGCGACGTTAGACGCTGCCGCATCGATCTCGTACAGACCGATCCTGGCGGGCCGATGCTCGAACTGCCCCTTGGCGATCGCGCCGACCATGCGCGAGATGTCCAGCAACGGTTCCGCGAGCTGCCGCACCATGCGCCGTGAGCGGTAGAACAGGAATGCGAAGAAGAACAGGTAGAACACCACCAGCGCCGCCAGCATCAGCAAGCCGAGATCGCGGATCTGATCCCGCAAGGCGTCCGCCTCCTCGTAGATGCCCGCCTCCGGCACCACCATCAGCAGCTTCCAGCCGGTCTGCGGAATCGTGCTCCAAGCGATCATCCGGGCGTCACCGAAATGCACGACGCGGTGACCTTGCATCTGCTGCATGACCTCGCGCCCCCAGACACCGCTGTCCTCGCGTTTGACGATGTTGAAGGCGTCCGGCTTGAAGGTGTCACTCTTCACCGCCTCCGCGTAGTGGTAATCGGTCAGCTCGCTCAGGCCCCAATCCCGCTCGGCGGCGGGCGGCATTGCCATGATGGTGCCGTTGCCATCCAGTAGCAGCGCGTAACCCTGCCAGGGCACCTGTAGCGCCTCGATGCGCTGCACCGTGTTCTTCACGGTCACATCGAGGCCGACCACCCCCTCCAGGAAATCCCGACGATAAACGGGCGCGATGCTGGAACTCATCCAGCCCTGGCCGGCGGGATCGACGTACATATCCGTCCAGACCATGCCGCGCTCCGGGTTGTGTTCGGCGTCGGCGAGGTAATAGAAGTTGTATGTGGGTATATCGATGTGTTCGTCGTACTGGGCCAACACATCGAAGTACGGTCGGATGATGTTCAGCGAATCGAAACTGTTGAAATAGACCTGCACCACATCCTCATGGCTGGCGAGGATCTTGCGCATGAACGGATCGACGTCATAAAGCCGCGCGAGCTTGGCGCGCTCGGCAGCGCCGACCTCGGTGATCGCGCTGTAGATCGCCGCGAAGCGACCGTCGTCATGGCTCGTGTAGTGGGCACCGCCAGCCGATCTGGCGAGATTGCCGAGCCGCCCCTCGGGCACCGGCGCGTCGTCGAGCAACACCTGCTCCAACCGCCAGCGGAACAGATCGGTCGCGTGCGCGACGCCGTCCAGCTGGGTGCCGATGATCTCCGCGCGCAGCGCCACCTCCGCGGACATCCGCTCGGTCGCGACCGCCCGCAAGGCCTCGACGTTCTTCTCGCGCACCGCATCGTTGGTGAGCAGATAGGCCGCCACCAGTACGAGTTCGATGAGGAGCAGGGGAACCAGCGCGGTACGCAGATAGGAACGCCATATCCATGGCAGCAGCGGCACATCCCGCACCTTCCCACGCCGCGCGTTTGATGACTCGATCACTTGTACTTCGTCGCCAGACACGGTGTGTGGATCAAGGCGTGCCGATCGTCAACGCGAGATGGCGGCCCCGATGGATATCGTTCAACCCGCGAAGTTTTGCACATACCCGGCGAAGGCCGGAACAAGCGTGGGCGTCACCGGTCAATATCGGCCGACCCCATTGAGGCACAAGCCCGAATCGCGGGATACCGTCTCAGGTCTCGAAGATGCGCTGATCCTTGCTCAGCGGGGCCGACCCTTCCCGCTCCGGCTTGCGGGTCGGGGTCGTGTCCATCGGCGCATTGCGGCGCAGACGCGCCTCCACGCGGATGGCCGTCATGCGGGTCGGATCGACCACCGCCGGATAGAGCGGGAAATAGTCGTCGACCTCGAACACGTATGCCTTGGCGGCCTCCTCCAGGCGATCCCGACCTTCCGTGGAAAGCCCGTGCAGCATCAGCAGACGCGGTGCCTTGCGGGTCAGGTAGCGCTGACACAGGTCGTGATCGGCGGGATCGCTCCAATCCTCGCGGAACAGCAGCTCCGGAAAGGATTGCGCATCGCCGGACTCACGCCGGAACCACGCCCCGCGCGGTCGGCCACCGGCGCGGCGCGCGACCGCGCGCTGAAAGCGATGATTCACCGGCGGCTCGCCGCGTGCGTCCTCGCCCTCGGTGTTGGCGATCTTCATCTTGGAATGCGGCATGGCCGTCCATTCCGTGTGCGGCGGGAAATTCGCCATCTGCGACTCCGCGCAACAGGCGAACATCAAGGCCAGCGGGCTGCCGTCCGCCCCGTCCAGCAACCAGAATTCGAACAGATCGGCAGCCGGGAACGGCACCTTGGCGGAGGCCAGAAACTCGACAAGCTCGGCGATGCACTCCCCCACCTCCGCCGGATTCAGAAAGGCTGGCAGGATGAACGTCTTGAGCACCCCGTTGCGGAGACTGGCGACATTGTAATAACCGCGATCGAGCGCAAAACCGGGGTCCCGGTTCCGCCCACCGCGTGCGCGATCCGCGCCGGACAGGTAGTGAATCTCCCAGTTCACCCCATCGAAACTCTGCGCCCGCGCACTGTCGGCATCGACAATCTGGACGACACCGGAATACGGCGGCAGCAAGCGTTGGGAATACGCGCGGATCATCAGCCGATCACCCTGATCTGAGATACATGCCGTCCGATACTAGTGCAGTGCGACAGCCAGGGCTCCCGTGTCCGACGCGCTCATTCCCGCACAATTCCTGGGCGTCCGAACGCGACACCGATTGCGGTTGCCGGCAGCACCAGCCGGAAGCACCTGAGTTGCGGACACCAGCACCTCGGTGGCGACACCCCGAGCGCGCTGCGCTCCGCCGCGTGGAATTCCTCATGTACCCGGCGTGCGTCGCGGACGCCGTTGCGCAGATTCACCCACACCGTCGATACGCTGCCCATCGCGTGGCGATGGCGCGGGCGGTGGCCGTATTGCCCATGACGGGCGGCGGAAATAGGACTTCATCCGCCCTTGCGGCATCCGCGATCTCGTCAAGTTTGATATGCCGGCGCCCCACACCCGCATCCCTGCCGCGGATATCGCTACCCGCGCTCCTCATGATTCTTCAAGCACCGCGCGATGGCCGGCTCGAATCGCTCCCGCAAGATCGTGTCCCAGCGGTGGCGGGCGCGCACACGCTCCCGTCCGGCACGTGCCAGTCTGGCGCGGGCTTCCGGATCGTCGAACAGGCCGGAGATCGCGGCCACCCACTCTTCTGCCGTGTCGGCAGCCAGCAGGTGTTCGCCGACCACGGCGTCGACGCCGCGCGCCGGTTTGGGGCTGGCGACCACCGGCACTTCCAGCGCCATGGCTTCGAGGATCTTGTTCTGCATGCCGCGCGCGAGTTTGAGCGGTGCGATGCTCACCGTCGCGCGGCGTACCCAGGACTGCACCTCCGGCACGCGACCGGTCACGGTGACGCCGGGGCGTTCGGCGAGGCGTTGCACGGCCGGGGTCGGGTCGGTGCCGACGATGTACAGGCGGGTTTCGGGGTAACGCTCACGCAGGGAGGGCATCACCGCATCGCAGAACCAGACCACGGCATCCTCGTTGGGGAAGTAATCCATGCGCCCGACGAACACCAGGCTGAAGGGTTCCGCCTTGCTCGTGTCCGGCTGGCAGGCGTCGATGTCGACGCCGTTCGGATACCAGTCGCTGTCCGCGTCCGGGGCGATCTGGCGCAATGAATCCAGTTCACCTGGCGTGACCACGGTGCTGAGGTCGAAGCGCCCGGCCAGCCGCTTCTCCGCGCGTTGCAGCTTGCTGCCTTCCAGCCGGTAACCGAGCGACAGCGGGAACGGCTTGAAGCCGGAGTAGTCGAGCCACTTCTGCGAATCCATGTCGACGAAATCGAGCAGCTTGGGCACGTCGTCGACATCTTCGACGTAGGTGGCGACCGACGAGGAATGCACGCAGATCAGGTCGAACTGTTCGCCGCGCACCGCGTCGCGGATGCGCCGCGCCAGCGCGCCGGAATGGAAATACCCCATGCTCGATGGCCGCGTTCCGGCCAGGCAGGCGACCATGCGCAGGTTCTGCAGCGGCGCATGCACGCGCTCGATCAGCACCTTGTTGCAGTGCTCCAGCAGGCCCGGCACGGCCTGCATCTCCGCGTCGTCCCGCGCCGGCACCGCGACCGTGACCTGATGCCCCTGCCGATGCAGATGATCGATGCAGTTGAAGGCCCGCACGCGCGCGCCGTCGATCGGCGGATAGGGCATGCGGTGGGTGACGTAGAGAACCTTCATAACGCATCCAGGTAGCGGGAGCCGAGATTGTGCATCTGCCCGAGGATCCAGTCGCGGCGCTTGCGCAATCGCTCGTTGGGGGCGTCCACACGGTAGACGAGCGGGTTGGGTAGCGCCGCCGCGATCAGTGCGGCCTGCGCGGGCGACAGCGCGTGCGGCGGCACGTCGAAGTAACGCCGCGCGGCGGCGGCGACGCCGAAGGTCGAGGGACCTGTTTCAGCGATGTTCAGGTAAACCTCGAGGATGCGCCGCTTCGGCCACAGCAGTTCCAGCCAGGCCGTGTACCAGGCCTCCAGCCCCTTGCGCACGAAGCTGCGCCCCTGCCACAGGAACAGGTTGCGTGCGACCTGCTGGGTGATCGTGCTCGCGCCGCGCAGCGGCTTGCCGTCGATCCGGTCGAGCACGGCCTGCTGGATCGCGCCGGTATCGAAGCCCCAATGATCCGGAAAACGCTGGTCCTCGCCCGCGAGCACCGCGAGCGCCATGTGCGGGCTGATGCGCTCGTAATCCACCCACTCCGCCGTTTGCGCGCGACCCTCGGCAAAGTACCGCTGCCACATCACCGCCGACGCGCCGGGATCGAACACCCGGAAAAACAGCACCGGCAGCACGCTCAGAATGGCCAGCATCAACCCCAGCCAGAGCAGGTAGCGGCGCGCCTTGCGCAGCGCGGGTCGAATGCGGTCCTTATTGCCAGCCATCGAAGAATGCGCGCGGTTGTCCGGTCTGTTGGGGGAAGCCGATGATTATCTGGGCGGGGGTGCCCCGAATTGTAGGGGCGGCTTCAGCCGCGATCGGCGATTCGGATCGCTCCAAGGCAGATCGCGGCTAAAGCCGCTCCCACGCGGGAAGGCCTGCGAAACTCCAGGCTGCTAAGTTGTACTCAACACATCGCGACAAGATTACCCATGGTCAAACGCATACTGCTGTTAATCACCCACGCCAGCGCGCTCGTGCTGGGCATTTCCATCGGCGTCTACGTGCTGCCCATCCTGACCGCGCCACCGGCGCCGGAGCACGCGCAACTGATCGCCATGCACGAACAAGCGCAATACCGGGGCAGCTTTCGCCGTGATCTGCCCGGTAGCGATCTGCTGCATTGGGGCGAAGGCGACGTGGCCGTCGGTCCCGATGCGATCAGCCTGATGGGCGAACTGGCGCCCGGCCCGGACTACCGTCTCTATCTGGCGCCACGCTTCGTGGATACGGCCGAAGGATTCATGGCGATCAAGGCGGATTCCCGCCAGATCGGGCCAGTTCGCAGTTTCGACGGCTTCATCCTGCCACTGCCGACCGACGTGACCGTCACCGATTACGACAGCGTCGTGATCTGGTGCGAGACCTTCGAAAAATTCATCAGCGCGGCGAAGTACCGCTGACCGCGCGGACTTACGCGACGGCGAACCCGAGATAGATCAGCCCGGTCGCGCCGACCCAGCTTCCGACCACCCGCACCCCCACGCGCGCCCATTCCGCACGGGCCGCGACCGCCAGGATCGCGACGGCGCCCTGCACGATCATCGCGCCGCCCATCACCCCGCCGACGAACCAGACGACCGCGCTGTCCGGTGCATCCAGACGCAGCAGCTCGTATCCGCAGAACATCCCGACCGCAGCGAGCAACGCCAGCACGGTGCGTTCGGACAAGCCCAGACCCAGCGCGACCAGCACGCCCGCGACGATGGCCAGCACGCGGTTGGCCTGCGTGATCAGGCCAAGGTCGAGGCCGGTCAACCCGATCACCGCACCCACGCCGACCGCCGCCCCGAGCACCAGCTGTGCCCTGGGCATCACGCCCTCCCCACGCTGACTGGCCAGCAACGCGACCGCGACCAGCGGCAACACGAACTGGACGCCAAGCAGCACATGCAGCATCCCGGAATAGAACGGCGTGCCCTGCCCGAAACCGCCGTGCGCGGCGGCGATACCGGGGAGGAACAGCATGCCTGCCAGCAGCCAGCGCATGCTCATCAGCCCGCCAGCAGGAACCAGCCACCCAGCGCCGCGATGGTCGCGCCGGAGGCTCGCACCACCCAGCGCCCCCAGGGGGCACCACCCGGCCAGGACCACAACAGGCCAACCACGATGCCGCACAGATGCAGCAGGCCGGTCGCGATCACGAAGCCCGCCGCATAGGCCAGCGGATTGGCGAATCCAGGCATCTCGGCGCCATGCGCATAGCCATGGAACACCGCGAAGAAACTGACCAGCACCACGGCCAGGGCCAGCGGCGGACGCACGTTGCCGGCCACGACCAGACCGAGCAGCAGACCGGACAGCGCGATGCCGATCTCGATGCCCGGCAAGGGCAGACCCGCCGCCCCCATCGCACCGCCCAGCGCCATGATCAGCGGGAACGCGACCGGCAGCATCCACATCGCCGGCGCGCCCAGCTGCGCGCCCCACAGACCGACCGCGACCATCGCGATCACGTGATCCACACCGGTGACCGGATGCAGCAGACCGCTCAGGAAACCGGAGCCCGTCGCGCCGCCATCGGTATGCGCGAACGCGACAACCGGGACGAGGAACAGCAAGGCAAGCAAGCGGCTATGCCGGGGCATCTCATGGTCTCCGAATGCGAAAGCGGACAACTTACGCCGCCAACGCTGGCTTGAAAAGGCGGCGATGTCTGGTGACGGCTCCCGATGGATGACGGATCGGCGAAGCGAACGGAAACCTGAAAATGACAAAAATATTTCTCTTATTTTTCATGCATATGCAAAAGACAAAAAGCACTAACCCGATGTCGTGACTCACACGATTATTAAACTAGGATGACGTGAAGCGGATTTTTTTCCATGCAGGAGGACGTCCACCATGCGCAAGCACCTGCCCCTGATCGCCCTTGCCCTCGGCCTGTCCCTGGCGCTGCCCATCGCCTTGGCTGCCTCCAACTCGGCGGCGGCGGAACCGACCGCCTGTAACGCCGATATCGCGCTACGCACGTCCGAGATCGCCAATCTGCCGCCGAGCGGGCTCCGACTGCTCGCGGAATCCTGCCCGGCCGGTCGCGTCAGCCAGCTCTACTACAACCGCGCCTACGCCGCCGAACTGCAACAGGACTATCAGACCTACCTGCACCTGATCCC
This sequence comes from Gammaproteobacteria bacterium, assembly GCA_024234895.1. GTDB lineage: Bacteria > Pseudomonadota > Gammaproteobacteria > JACKNK01 > JACKNK01 > JACKNK01. The sequence continues at coordinate 26,790 of JACKNJ010000013.1, read as the reverse complement.
CTACCGCAGTGCGGACAGCAGGGACGATGTGAACTTCTCCGCGTATCGCATGTTTCTCGGTCTGGCCGAGGCCTTCGCCCCGCAGGCAGCCGTGTCGCCCCAGGGCCGTGTCGACTGGCTCAATCAGGCCTACGAACAGGCCAACGAACTGGCCGAACTGCGCATGAAGGGGTACGACCGGGTCGCCGATCGCCGCGCCCGTGAGATGCAGGCAAACGAACCTGAACTGTGAGCGTGTGAAGCGGCCCTGACAGCCGTCCAGAACAGGCCGTGCTCAAACGAAAACGCCCCAGGCACGTGCGACCGTGCCGGGGGCGTTTTCGTCATCCGCGTGACGAACGCTCAGCTGGCCATCGACAGCAGCAACGCCGGCATGGACTCCGCGAGACCCAGGTAGGACACGACCTCGATCCTGACCCCCGGATGCTCGGCGCGTTTGCCGCTGACCTCCTCCGGGATGTCCTCGGCCACGTGGCGACCGGCGGACAGGAAATACGGCAGCACGCGGATATCGGTCGCACCGGCCTGAATGCATTGCTCGATGCCGTCCGGGATGGATGGCTCCGCGAGTTCCAGGAACGCGCAACGCACATCGTCGAAACGCGCCCCGGCCTGCTCGCGCAGTTTGTCCGTGAGCGCGCGGATTTCGTCATTGGAGGCCGCGCGGCGACTGCCGTGCGCGACGAGAAGAAGAGCGGTCATTGTGTCGTCCCACCCGCCGGAGCGAGCTTTTCCAGTGTGTTCATGAATTCTCTTGCGGCCCCGGGAATGCTTCCCGCCTGGCCGGCGATGATGTCGGCGAACTCCGCGCCGTAGAGCGAGGCGTTGGCGTCCACGTTCGGTGACAGGTCCGCGCCTTCGAACGACATTCCGGCGTAAAGGCCGCGCGCCCGCGCATACGACTGCACTTCGGAGCGGTAGCGGATCGTGGTCGCGGAATCGATCTGCTTGCTGGCGTGGCCGACGGTGATTCCGACATCGCCACCCAGATTCAGGTTCCCATCGATCAGCTTGCGCATGGCCTCGTCGGACCGAAACACCAGCACCACATCGCTCTGCTCGACCCCGGCCTGCCAGCCGAGGCTGCCGGCCTTGAGTTCGATGAACGCCGGCGGCCCCCATCGATCGTCCGGGCCGCGAACGCTGATCACGCCCTCGCCGATCTGGCCACCAAGCACCAGCCCGACCTTGACCACCCCCGGCAGCACCGCGATCGCCCGCGCACTTTGCAGGAACGCGAACGGCACGGCGGCACCGAGGTCGGCTTGCACCTCGTTGAGCGCGGAAACCGCCTGCACCAGACGCTGGGCAGGGGTTTCCTCCGCGACCGTGACACCCGCATGGAGCCCGACAACGCCGAGCAGCAGCGCGGACAGCAGCGCCTTCACGCGATCAGCCGGCGTAGACCTGCTGCGCGGCGGCGACGCCGACACCGCGCTCGATCGGCGCACCCATGCCACTGAGCACCGCATCCAGCGCGCCCAGGCAGAACAGGACATTGGTCTGGTTGGCGCCGTAGCCCATGAGGCCGATACGCCAGACCTTGCCGGCGAGCGCGCCGAGACCGGCGCCGATTTCGAGGTTGTAATCCTTGAGCAACTTGCCGCGAACCTTGGCATCGTCCACCCCTTCCGGAATCGTCACGGAGTTGAGCTGCGGAAGGCGCTCGCCCTCCGGCACGACGAAGCTTAGACCCATCGCCTCGATGCCGGCACGCAGCGCGTCGTGGTTGTGCTTGTGGCGCGCCCAGGAATTCTCGAGGCCCTCGTTCTCGAGGATGACCAGCGCCTCGTGCAGGCCGTACAGGCCGTTGATCGGCGCGGTGTGGTGGTAGGAGCGCTTGCCCTCGCCACCCCAGTAGCCCATGACCAGATTCAGGTCCATGAACCAGCTCTGCACCTTGGTCTTGCGATTCTTGATGGCGTCGATCGCGGCCGGACTGAAGCTGACCGGCGACAGGCCCGGCGTGCAGGACAGGCACTTCTGCGAACCGGAATAGATCGCGTCGATGCCCCACTCCTCGACCTTCAGCTCGGAACCGCCCAGCGAGGTGACCGCGTCGACGATCGCAAGGCAGCCGTGGTCGTGGGCGAGCTTGACCAGGGTTTTCGCGTCGGACATCGCACCCGTGGAGGTCTCGGCGTGCACGAAGGCAACCAGCTTGGCGTCCGGATTGGCCTTCAGGGCCTCCTCGACCTTCTGCGGATCGACCGCGCGGCCCCAGTCGTCCTGCACCATCACGGCGGTGCCGCCGCAACGCTCGACGTTCTCCTTCATGCGCCCGCCGAACACGCCGTTCTGGCAGACGATGACCTTGTCGCCCGGCTGCACCAGGTTGACGAAACAGGTCTCCATGCCCGCCGAACCCGGCGCGGACACCGGCATGGTCAGCTCGTAGCTGGTCTGGAAGGCGTAACGCAGCAGGTCCTTCATCTCGCTCATCAGGTCCACGAAGACCGGGTCCAGGTGGCCGATGGTCGGACGCGCCATCGCGCTCAGGATGCGCGGGTTCACGTCGGACGGGCCGGGCCCCATCAGGGTGCGGACGGGAGGATGGAAGGAACGGCTGCTCATGGTCGGCCTCGGGGTAAGGGTCTGGTTGATGAATCGGCGCACGACGATAACAAAACGTCCCACGCCAAGCCCATTTCGGATGCATGGATTTCGACCTCCGCACCCTCCCCCGGTAATCTCCGCGCGCCCCCGTCAGATCACCCGGAAACCGCCCGCATGTTCGCCCACCTGGATATCGAAGCCGCCTGGCTACTCGCCCTGGTATTCCTGCTTGGCACCTACAACGGGGTGCTGCTGAATGGCCATTTCATCGTCTGGACCACCGCGCTGATCGTCGTGGTGCCCAACATCCGGATACTGACGCGCCTGTTCATCGACCGAGCCGCCCAGCGCGGCTGGCGCTATCTCCTGACGAACGACTCGATGATCGCCGTGGCCGCCGTGGTGCATGTCCTGATCACGCTGCCGGAGGCCTGAGACCCGCCCCGCCGCGGTCTGATCACGTCGGTGAGGATCGGCCCGCCGATCAGCCGCCAGCGTGCAGTTTCAGCTTGGCGATCCGCGCCTCGATCTTGTCGACCACGGCGTTGTAGCGCGGGCTGCCGATGCGTCCGTAATCCGCCTCGAAGCGCGCGGCGGACAGGAATTCGGGCAGATCGTCGACCGACGGCATGAAGTCGCTCTCCCACGGCCCGTTGGCAAACATCGTCTGCACCTTTACCGCCTGCGATTCGCCGGCCACGGCCAGTTCGCCGAAACGCACACCGGCGCGGTCGGCGGCGATGTCGTTGAACGAGAAACCGGTACCGAACTGGGAGTCGTCAACCTCCTTGAACAGGCCGATCGCATCCGCCAGCTTGCCGCCGCCGGACACGGCGATCACCGCCGAGGTGGTGAAATGCTGCGCGAAGTCGTGGCGACCGAGCAGGGTCAGTTCATGCCACTTCGCCTCGCCGATCTCGTCCTGCGGCACACCGATCAGGCGCGCCACGTTGGTGCCGTTCACGTAGAAACCCAGCGCCATGATCAGCGCGCGGTTCTCCACCACCGGGTCCTCGCCGCGTCGGGTGCGGTCCTCGGCCAGCTTGAACATCGGCTGCAGGAAGCGCAGCAACGGCGCCTGGTCGTCGAGATACGGGTCCTGGGAGATTTCCGCCGCCCGCCGCGCGTAGGCGGCGATGGCGCGCTTGTCCGCCTCGGGGATCAAGGCACCCTTGCCGCGACCCTCCAGGCGCTTAACCAGATCCGGTTCCCACTGATACATGACCATCATGTGCTGCGCGGTGATGCGGTAACCGTTGATGGCTTCCAGCACGGCCACGTAATCGGCGTCCTTGCGGCCGAGGCGATCGGCGTTGTCGAGCAGCCACTGCGCGAGCACGCGCGGCACATGGATGTCGCCGATGTCGAGGCTCTGCACCCGCACGCGACCGGCCGACTGGTAAAGCTCAAGGCTGACATTCAGGTACTCGCCGACCGGATTTGACGGCAGCGTCGCCGTGCCGCGGATCCAGGCCGCACCCGGTTGCAGATCGATCAGCACCCCGGCCTGACCGAAGCGCTCGATCGCGTAGTTGGCGAGCAGGTTCACGTCGGCCTCGGACAGGGTGAGGTTGTGAACCTCGCCCGGCTCCATCTTGCGCGGGTCGTTGGCCTCGGCAAGGGCCTTGGCGCGCGCCAGATCGTCCGGCGTGAACTGGATCTCGGTGGTCAGCGCAGGCCGGTCGCCGACTGCCATCACCAGCAACACCAGGGGGCCGATGACGACAATAAGAATCAATATAAACAACAGCCTGCGAATGAATTTGAACATGACTTATCAACTCTGAATCTGACTTCCAATCCCGCCCGCCAGCCCGGCCGGTCAGGCCCGCGACATGTACTTGCCGGTTTCGGTATTGACCCGTATGACCTCGCCGGTTTCCAGGTATTCCGGAATCTGCACCTCGATGCCGGTGCTCAGTCTGGCCGTCTTGCTCCGTGCACTCGCCGAGGCGCCCTTGATCGCCGGCGCGGTGTCGACGATCTCCAGATTCACCGCCGCCGGCAGTTCCACCGCCACCGGGACGCCATCGATCAGCAACGCCATGATGCCGCCGAGGCCATCGACCAGATAACCGAGCTGATCCTCCAGATCGTCGCGGTTCAGCGTGAACTGGCTGTAGTCCTCGTCGTCCATGAAGGTGAATTCGTCGCCCGCGCCATACAGGTACTGAACCTTGCGGCGGGTGATGTCGGCATCCTTCAGGAAGTCATCACCCTTGAACTGGCGATCGATGTTCTGCTGCGTGCGCGCGTTGACCAGGCGGAACTTGTAGAGCGTCGACGCACCGCGCGCGGACGGGCTCTTCACCTCGACATCGCGAACCACATAGGGCTCACCTTCGACCTCGATGGCGGCGCCGCGTTTGATTTCATTGGCCTTGGGCATGACGGAACTCGGGAACGGGAAAGATGGGCGCGGAGTATGCCGCATGCCCCAGCGCAAAAGGAGTTGCAGACGGCGCTTTCGGGACGCGCTACGTTATCTATCCTGCCGCTTTGACCCATCGATGAATCACGATGTTTTCCGCCCTGCGCGCCTCCTGGCAAGACGACCGAACCGCGCCATCCCTGCTGCGCAACACGCTGGCCGGGCTGACCGTCGGCGTGATCGCCCTGCCGCTGTCGATGGCCCTGGCGATCGCGACCGGGGTGCCGCCGCAGCACGGCCTGTACACAGCGATCGTCGCCGGCATCGTCATCGCGCTGACCGGTGGCTCGCGGGTGAACATCTCCGGGCCGACCGCGGCCTTCGTCGTGATCCTGCTGCCGATCGTGCAGAAATTCGGGCTCGGCGGGCTGATGACCGCCGGCTTCATGGCCGGGATCATCCTGATCGTGATGGGGTTCGCGCGTGTCGGCCGACTGGTCACGATCATCCCTTACCCGGTCACGATCGGCTTCACCGCCGGCATAGGCACGGTCATCGCAACCCTCCAGATCAAGGATTTCCTCGGTCTGCACATCGACGCGCTGAACGGCCATTTCACCGACAAGGTCGTCACCCTCGCGGCCGCGCTGCCGAGCTTCGTCTGGAACGAACTGGCGATCGGTGCGTTGACGCTCGCCGTGCTGATCGCCTGGCGACGCACCCGCTCACGCATTCCCGCCCACCTGATCGCGCTTGCCGTCGGCACCGCGACCGCGTGGGTTCTGGCGACCCTGACCGACTTCGAGGTCGCCACCATCGGCTCGCGTTTCCTGTTCGATGTCGGCGGCATCAGCGGGCACGGCATCCCGCCGGTACCGCCCACGTTCACGCTGCCCTGGAACCAGCCCGGGCCGGACGGTCAGCCGCTGGGACTGTCGTTCAAGCTCGTCCGCCAGTTGCTGGGCCCGGCGCTGACCATCGCCGCGCTCGGCGCGATCGAATCGCTGCTCTGCGCGGTGGTCGCCGAGGGCATGTCGGGCAAGCGGCACGACCCGAACGACGAACTCATCGGCCAGGGCCTCGGCAATCTGATCGCGCCGCTGTTCGGCGGCATCCCCGCGACCGCCGCGATCGCGCGCACTGCCGCCAATGTGCGCGCCGGGGCGACTTCGCCGCTGTCCTCGGTGGTGCACGCGCTGTTCATCCTCGCCGCGATCCTCGCGCTCGCGCCGCTGCTCGCCCATCTGCCGATGGCCTCGATGGCGGCGCTGCTGCTGGTGGTCGCCTGGAACATGAGCGAAGCCCCCCACTTCGTGCGCACCCTGCGCGTCGCACCGCGCCCCGACGTGGTGGTGCTGCTGACCTGCTACCTGCTGACCGTGTTGTTCGACATGGTCATCGCGGTCGGTGTCGGCCTGTCGCTGGCGGCGGTGCTTTTCATCCAGCGCAGCATCAGCCTGATCGAACTGAACCCGTTGCCGCGTGACGCCCGCATCGGCGCCGACCAGACCATCCCGGAAGGCGTGATGGTCTACGACATCAACGGCCCGCTGTTCTTCGGCTCCGCGCAGACGGCGCTGAAGGTGATCACCACGATCAATCCCAGCATCCGCGTCGTGATCCTCGACATGGGCGGGGTCACGATGCTCGACATGACCGCGATCATGGCCCTGGAGTCGATCATCGATAACCTGCGCGCCAAGCAGGTGCGGATCATCCTCAGCGACCTGAAACCGCGCCTGCTCGCCAAGCTGCACCGCGCCGGCATTCACAGGACGCGGGGCGAACTCGCTTTCGCGCCCTCCCTCGAGGAGGCCGTGATTCTCGCGGGCCGCATGCAGTCGGAATCCGCCAGCGCGCGCACTGCCTGAACGGATTGCGCAACCAACCTGCAACGGCGGTCCCGGCGACACGAATATGTGATAATCGCCCGTTTTCCCGAACGCGGACCTGAGCACCCATGTCTTCGGCGGATACGCATCCCTACCCCATCGCCCGCATCGGCATCATCGGCGGCGGCCAGCTCGGTCGCATGATGGTGCAGGCCGCCCACCGGCTCGGCTGCACCTGCGTGGTGCTCGACCCCACCCCGGGCAGCCCCGCCGGCCAGGTTTCCGGCCACCAGATCGTCGGCGACTTCCACGACCCGGCGCGCCTGCGCGAGCTGGTCGAATCCTGCGACGTCTCCACCTTCGACATCGAAGACATCGGCAGCGACACGCTGATCGAGCTCGAAGCCGAGGGCAACGAGATCCATCCCTCGCCGCGCGTGCTGGCCGAGATCCAGGACAAGCTGACCCAGAAGCGGCTGATGGCCAACGCGGGCATCCCGACCGCCGACTTCATCGAGATGCCGACGCCGGATGCCGATGCCTTCGCCGAGTTCGGCTATCCGCTGGTGCAGAAGGCACGCCGTGGCGGTTACGACGGGCGCGGCGTCGCGGTCATGAAATCGCCCAACGATTTCGGCAGGAACCTGCCGGTGCCGTCGCTGATCGAGCGCTTCGTGCCGGCCAGCAAGGAACTCGCGGTGCTCGTCGCGCGCGGTCGCAACGGCGAGACGCGCTGCTATCCGCCGGTCGAAATGGTGTTCCGCCCCGGCGAGAACGTGCTCGACCTGCTGCTGGCGCCGGCCAATGTCTCCGCCGAGATCGCCGACGCCGCGCGGCAGCTCGCGATCCGCACCGTCGACGCGATGAACGCCGCCGGCATCTTCGGCATCGAAATGTTCCTCACCGAAACCGGCGACCTGCTGGTCAACGAGGTCGCGCCGCGCACGCACAATTCCGGCCATCACACCATCGAAGCCTGCGTCACCGACCAGTTCGAGCAGCACCTGCGCGCGATACTCGGCCTGCCTTTGGGCTCAACCGAACAGCTCGCGCCTGCGGCGATGATCAACCTGCTCGGCGCTGCCGACAAAAGCGGCCGCCCGGTGATCGAAGGCATGGCGGAATCGTTGGCGATCGAAGGTGTGTCGGTCCACCTCTACGGCAAGGCCGCGACCAAACCGTTCCGCAAGATGGGCCACGTGACCGTGCTCGACGCCGATCTCGACGCGGCCCGCCGCAAGGCCGAAAAGGTCCGCGACACCCTGATCATCTCCGGAGAGAACCATCCATGAGCCCCCCCGTCATCGGCATCATCATGGGCAGCGATTCGGACCTGCCGGTCATGCAGGCCGCCGCCGATCTGCTCACCGAGTTCGACATCCCGTTCGAGATGACCATCGTCTCCGCGCACCGCACCCCGCAACGCCTGTACGACTATTCGAAAAGCGCTGCCGGGCGCGGCCTCAAGGTGATCATCGCCGGCGCCGGCGGCGCCGCCCACCTGCCCGGCATGGTCGCCGCGATCACCGCCCTGCCGGTCATCGGCGTACCGGTGAAAAGCTCCACGCTGTCCGGCAACGACTCCCTGCTCTCCATCGTGCAGATGCCGCCCGGCGTGCCGGTCGCGACCGTCGCCATCAACGGCGCCAAGAACGCCGGCATCCTCGCCGCACAGATCCTCGGCACCTCCGACCTGTCCATCCGCGAGCGCGTGCAGCGCTTCAAGGACGAAATGGAACAGATGGTGCTGGACAAAGCCACCGCGATGGAGCACACGGCGCGGAGTTAGGCGCCGCCCCCCTCAGGTCGAAGCCGGTTCCGCCCACAGGGCCCACTTCCGATCTCGGGAAGACTCGGAGCGCATGACCGTCAATACGACGCTCAGATCGACAAGACGAGTCGGCATCTACGCGGCAAGCACCGGGCCCGCCTGAACGCCAAACGCGTGATCATGGACCCAGCACCCTGAATCTCGTTCCCGACCCGAGTGTCGTCGTATCCGGCGCCCGCGAACCGGAGCAGTAGAAAGCCGAGCGCGTCGCAGAAGGCAAATTCAAAGACTGATTCGCCCCGTCGGAGCGCTGCAATACCGAGCAAGAAAGCCCGCATCACCGGATGCGGGATTTTTTTGCGAAACCTCTGCAACGGTCGTCAACCGGTTCGCGACTGGAAATCAAACCTGTCGCCGATTTCTTCTTCACGACTTGACCACGAGCCACGTGGCGATATAGTGGATACACCTCTGTGTTACCAATGTGTATCCCATGGCCAAGTCTGCGAACTACCGAATCCGGGTCGAGCCCGAGTTGCATCAGGAATTCCTCGCCGCCTGCCAGGCGGAGGACCGGCCAGCCGCACAGGTGCTGCGGGAGTTCATGAAGGATTACGTCGGGCAATTCCGATCCAACCGGCAGGGAGACCTGTTCGTGGGTGAACAGCGGGGGCGGTATGAAAACGAATCGCGGTGACACCCTGGACATGTTCCCTGTCGATGTGCGTTCGCCCCCCCTCGGTCACACCATGATCGATCTGTTTGCAGGGGCCGGCGGCCTGTCCGAAGGGCTTCGTGAGGCGGGCTTTCACTCGCTCTACGCAAATGAAATCAAATCCAGACATGCCGAAACCTACGCACTGAATCACCCGGGCACGATTGTCGATGCCCGAGACATCCGTCTGGTGAACGCCGAAGAGGTTCGGGAAGAACTGCGGCTTGCCAAGGGCGAACTGGATTTGCTGGCCGGTGGCCCGCCTTGCCAAGGGTTCTCCATCAACGCGCCAGTGAGATCCGGCGACGATCAGCGCAATCACCTTTTCAAAGAGTTTCTTCGCTTTGTAGGTGAGTTCGCGCCCCGTGCCGTGCTCATCGAGAACGTCCCGGGCCTGGTGTCCTTCGCCGACGGTGAAACCCTGGCGGCGATATTGGACGCACTGAAAGGGCTGGGGTATTGCGCGGATGTGCGCATTCTCTATGCGCCACACTACGGTGTTCCACAAATGCGTTGGCGGACCGTCATCGTCGGGCTGCAAGACGGGACATGTCTGCGCGATGTCTTCCCGGAGCCCGCCCACCAGGCACCATTACGGGTGAACTTCACGTCCAAATTCGGCGGGCGCAACATCGTGTCTTACCCCGCCGAGATGGAACTGCCCGCGCACATCTCCGTACGCGACGCGATTGATGATCTTCCCACGCTGAAAAACGGTGAGCTGGGCAATCCGGTCAAGCCATATCGGACACCGCCACAGAACGATTTTCAACGCATCCTGCGCGCCGGCTCGGCAGGGGTGGTGAATCATGAAGCCGCGAATTTGAGCGCGGTGAATTTGCAGCGCCTTGCCCACATTCCCCCAGGCGGAAACTGGACCAACATCCCCGAGCCCCTGCTCCCCGAGGGCATGCGCCAGGCGCGCCGCTCAGACCACACCAAGCGCTATGGCCGCGTCGATCCGAATGGCTTGGCGTCAACGATCCTGACCAAGTGCGATCCACATTGGGGTGCCTATTTCCATTACGACCAGGACCGTGCGTTCACTGTCAGAGAGGCGGCCCGTATCCAGTCTTTTCCTGACACTTTCCGATTCAGCGGTTCGCGGGTGGAACAGTACGAGCAAGTGGGGAATGCCGTGCCTCCACTGCTTGCCGCCGCGATTGGCCGTTCCTTGTCTTTGGCACTGCGCCACAACGGGCTGGCGACAAAGGAACTGGCGAGCGCGGTTTGATGGCTGGAACGATCTGGGAGTTCTTCGGCTATCTGGCGAGCGACAACTCTGGAAGCGCTCGCGCGGCGATGACCGCCAATTTCTGCCCTTTCATCGAAGAACGATGCGAGAAAACCTTCAACGATGGCGTCGTTTCAGGTGTCTGCTCGATCAAGCCCATGAAATCGGGGCCCGTGATCTGCTGTCCCATTCGCCTCTACGCCGATGGATACCGAATCTTGCAGGACGTCGTGCGTCTGGCGTTCGACTCGGAACTCGAACTCGTGCCGGGCAAAGCGGCGGTCGCCCACGCGACGCAAACTGGCAAACCTTGCGTGGCGGTGTTTGGACAACGCTGGGGCGGTGAATTGCGCCTGCCGCAAAAACAGGGAAAGGGCGGATATTTCGTGGACTGGGTGTTGGCGAAACTCGACGCGCAGGGCGAACTGGTGGAGTTCGTCGCGGTTGAAGTACAAACCATCGATACGACGGGCACGTATCGCAATGGTTATGAAGCGCTGGTCAGAGATCGCAGCATCGTTAAAACGACTGCGGGCCTCAATTGGGAGAATGTGTCGAAGCGAATCCTTCCCCAGTTGATTTACAAAGGGCAGGTTCTGCAACGCGAAAGCCTATGCAAAAAGGGGCTGTTTTTTGTGTGTCCCCAACCCGTCGTAGACCGCGTCATGGACCGGCTCGGCGGCCAGGCGGGATTGGTCAAATACGCGTTGCAACCCGCATCCATTACGTTTCTCGCGTATTCCCATGATGAAACACGGAACGCGGCCTCGGGGGTTTTGACGCCGCTCCGACAATCCGAGGCCCATTCGACGACGGTCTACAAGCTTCAGGAAGCCTTCAACAACGTCACTTTGCCGGATGACGATGTTTACAAAGAAGCAATTTTGAAGGCCCTGGGCGATCACCAGAGGTAGCTCTGCCGGTTGGCAAGTTGTCGAAAATGAGCCTGTGACCCTTCAGTTCACAGCCGCTTCAAAAAGCTGTACGGACGTTTGGCCGCCAGCGGTCATTCCGGTGATCAACGTGATTAGCCGGTCCACTGCATCCGATAAAGATCCAGCCGCCGATCGCGCCAGTTGCGCACGGTGCCGTTGCGGCGCAGTTCGACGAGCTTGTCGAGGTCGGCGATCAGGGCCATTTCGGTGTTCGGGGTGGCTTCGGCGGCGATGGCGTCGTGCGGGAAGGCGTAGTCGGACGGCGTGAACACGGCGGACTGCGAGTACTGGATGTCCATGTTCTCGACGTTGGGCAGGTTGCCGACGCTGCCGGTGATGATCACGTAGCACTCGTTGTAGGAGCGGCTTCAGCCGCGATCGGCTTGCGGGACATGACGAACGCCCTTCGCGGTCGAGGCCGATCCAACGCGCGATTCCGGAATTCGGGCACAGGTGCGCGCCCTCGCGTCAGCAGATGCGGGGCAGCGGATCGTCTTCCAGTTCTTCCAGACGCCGCTGGCCGCCGATCGGGGTGTTGAGGATGACCTCGGCGCGGCCGGCGCCGACGTGGCCGATGAGCGCGGCGTGTCGCCCCTCGTCCAGGTCCTGCCAGCGGGCCAGCGCATGGGCGGCGATCTCCCCGGCGACCACGGCCACGCAGCGTCCCTCGCAGGCGAGGTACAGCGGGTCGTAGCCGAGGATCTCGCAGACCGAGCGCACTGCGTCGTTGACCGGGATCGCGCCCTCCTCCAGTTCGACGCGCAGACCGGTGGCGCGGGCGATCTCGTGCATCACCGTCGCCAGCCCGCCGCGGGTCGGATCGCGCAGGAAGCGGATGCCGTTGATTCCCGACAAGGTTTGCGCCAGCGGGAACACGGAGGCGCAGTCGGAGCGCACGTCGCCGTGCAGCCCGAAGGCCTCGCGCGCCAGCATCACGGCGGTGCCGTGATCGCCGACCGGGCCGCTGACCAGGATCGCGTCGCCGGGGCGGATGCGGTCCATGCCGAGCGCCAGTCCCGGATCGCCGACGCCGATGCCGGCGACGCTGAAATAGATGCCGCCGCCGTGCCCGCGCGGCACGACCTTGGTGTCACCGGCGACCACGCGCACGCCGGCGGCGTCGGCGGCTCGCGCCAATGAGGCGACCACGCGATCCAGCACCTCGACATCCAGCCCCTCCTCCAGGAACGCGCTGAGCGTGAGATAACGCGGGATCGCCCCGGCCACGCTCAGGTCGTTGACCGTGCCGTGCACCGCCAGTGAACCGATGTCGCCGCCGGGGAACTCGATCGGGTGCACCGCGAAACCGTCGACCGTGGTGTAGACCGGGCCGTCGAGGTCCGGCAGGCGCACCGCGTCGGCGTCGGTGTCCAGGGGCCGCTCACCATCTGGCGCGCCGAGGTGGCGGCGGAAGATCGCCTCGATCAGTTCGCGCATGAAGCGCCCACCGTTGCCGTGCGCCAGCGATATGTGGGTGTCAGTCAAAGGCAAGTTGCCGTCCGGCATGTTCGATCACCTGTCCAAAGCTGAGCCCGCCGTCGTTGGCGGGGATGTGTTCGTGCAGCAGGCACGGGATGCCTGCCAGCGCGAGCGCGTCGACGACCATCCCGCTGAGCAGACGATTCTGGAACACGCCACCGCTGAGGCCGACGAAGTCGATGCCCTGATCCTGCCGGATTCGCGTTGCCAGTTCCTTGATCGTGTTCGCCAGAAGACGATGGAAATGACCCGCGCGCCAGGCCGCCGAGCGCGCCGGATCGCGCATCGCCGGCACCAGGCTCGCCCAGTCGATCTCCCACAGACCGTCCCGCTCGCGCAATGCCAGGGTGTCGGCGTGATCCACGCTCGCGGCGAGGGCCTCGACGCGCATCGCCGCCTCGCCCTCGTGCGATACCGACTCGACCAGCCCGAGCATCGCCGCGACCGCGTCGAACAGGCGCCCGACGGCGGAGGTGTCGTGGCAGTTGATGCCGCGTGCCCAGGCTTCGCGGGCCAGCGCGCGGGACGCATCCAGCGGATACGCCTCGCCCAGCGCCCAGTGCAGGGACGCCGCGCTGCGCCAGGGTTCCAGCGCGGCGCGGTCGCCTCCGAACAGGCGGAACGGACGGCAGGTCGCGACGCGCCGCCAGTCACCCGGCCGACCGAGCAAGGCTTCGCCGCCCCAGATGGTGCCATCGTCGCCGAAACCGGTGCCGTCCCAGGTGAACACCAGACCGTTGCCCACGGCGCCATGTTCGCCATGCAGCGCCGAGGCATGCGCGCGGTGGTGCTGGACCTCGCTGACCGGCAGACCCCGCGCATGGGCCCAGACGTGGCTGGCGTAGCGCGGGTGCGCGTCGCAGACGATGGCCTGTGCCTCGACGTGATACAGGCGTTGCAGATCGGCGGCGACCTGCTCGAAGACGTGCATGCCGCGCACGCTGGCAAGGTCGCCGATGTGCGGCGAGATCACGACACGGTCGTCCCAGGCCAGCGCGACGGTGTTCTTGGTATGGCCACCGACCGCGAGCACGGGGCGTTCGAGCCGGAACGGCAGGTTCCGCTCGACCGGCGCCTGGCCGCGCCCGATTCGCAGGCAGCGAGGCCGCCCGGCGATCACGCGGTACACGCCATCGTCGGCCGGACGCACGATCGGGCGGTCGTGCGTCAGCCAGACATCGGCAATGCCACCGAGGCGACGCGCGGCCTCGGCGTCGTCGGTCAGCACCGGCTCGCCGCTGAGGTTGCCGGAGGTGGCGACCAGCGGGCCGTCGACGGCCTGCGTCAGCAGCACATGCAGCGGACTCGGCGGCAGCATCACGCCGAGTTCGTTCAAGTCTGGCGCGACCGCATCGCAGACGGCGGCACCCGGTCGCTTCGGGCACAGCACGATCGGTCGCGCGGGACTGCGCAGGGCCTCGGCGACCGCGTCCGTCCCGATCTCGACGATCTCGCGGACCCGGTCCAGACCGTCATCACCGGCCTCCCCCACCAGCAGCGCCAGCGGCTTGTGCGGGCGGTGCTTGAGCCGGCGCAGGCGCGAGACCGCGTGGGCATCGGCGGCATCGCACATCAGGTGATAACCGCCGACGCTCTTGACCGCGACGATGCGCCCGTCGCGCAGTGCCGCGACCGCGGCCGCCAGCGCCGCCCCACCCCGGCTGTCAGCGCCGCGATCGGGCTCCAAACAGCGCAACGTCGGCCCGCAGTCCGGACAGGCATCGGGCTCGGCGTGAAAGCGCCGATCGCCGGGATCGGCGTATTCGGCGGCGCAGCGCGGGCACAGCGTGAAGCCCGCCATGCTCGTGGCCGCGCGGTCATACGGCAGCGCGCGGATGATGGTCCAGCGCGACCCGCACTGGGTGCAGTTGATGAAGGCGTAGCCGTGGCGGCGGTCGGCGGGGTCGCGCAGTTCGGCGGCGCAATCGGCGCACATCGCCTGATCGGGCGGGATGTGGATCTCGGCCTCCGCACCGGGCTGGCTGGCACGGATCTCGAAATCCTCGACCCCAAGCGGCTGGATAGCGATGTCGCTCGCAATCTCCGGCATGGCCGCAGGCGGCGCACGCTCAATCAGCGCCGCACGGAACCCCGCCAGTGCTGCCTCACCCCCTTCGGCGTGCAGTTCGACCCGCCCCAACGTGTTCTCAACCCACCCACGCAACCCGAATTCTCGTGCCAAGCGGTACACGAATGGGCGGAAACCGACGCCTTGTACCCGCCCGACCAGGACAATCCGCGCCGCCACGTCCGCCGTGTTCATGGGGCCCAGGAATGCGAAATCGCCCGCTGTGACACCACCCGTAGGAGCGGCTTCAGCCGCGATCGGCTTTGGGCAATATCCGGACGCCGATCGCGGCTGAAGCCGCTCCTACGGGGCATTGCCCTGACCATTCTGGCAAGACCGATCTGACGTGGCGCGTTGGTCACGCCGCCGAACGGGCCGAGCGCACGCCGCCGGCCCACCAGATGCGGCACGCGCCCTCGTCCGAGACCATGCATGGGCCGATCGGGTTGCGCGGCGTGCAGGCAGCACCGTAGAGCCGGCATTCGTCCGGGTACTTGCGGCCAAGCACGACCTGCGCGCAGTCGCAGCCCGGCGGCATCTCGCCGGCGCGTTTGCGGGCGATGTCGCGGTACGCCGGAAAATGAGTCCGCGCATCGGCCGCCGCGTAGGCGGCCTTTAGCGCGTAGCCGGAAGCCGGGATGGTGCCGACGCCGCGCCAGTTGGCGTCGACCACGTCGAACACCTGCTCCATCTGCGCGCGCGCCGACGGGTTGCCCTGCGGCGTGACCAGTTCCGGATAACAGTTGTCGAGGAACAGCCGCCCTTCCTGGCGCTGGCGCAGGGTCGAATAGAACGCGGCCAGCAGGCTTTCCGGGGTGAAGCCGGCGATCGCGGTCGGCAGACCGTGCTTTTCGACCACGAAGCCCCATTCATCGCCGCCCATCACGGTGGCGACGTGGCCCGGCGCGACCAGGCAGTCGAAGCCGGGCTTGTCGGAATCGAGCAGCATCGCGACCGCCGGCCAGGTCAGCCGACCGGACAGCAGCACCAGCAGGTTGTCGGGCACGCCCTCGGCGAGCATCGCCGCCAGCGGCGCGGTGGTGGTCTCGAAGCCGGCGGAGAAGAACACCACGGTGCGATCCGGGTTCTCGCGCGCGATGCGCACGGCCTCCATCGGCGAGGCGATCGGGCGGATGTCCGCACCGGCGGCCTTGGCCTGTTCCAGCGAGCGCGGCTCGGACTTCGGCACGTTGACCGGCACGCGCAGCATGTCGCCGTAGGCCACCAGGATCACGTCCTCGTCGAGCGCGATGCGGATGGCCTCGTAGACGTCCTCTTCCGGGCAGATGCAGACCGGGCAGCCGGGCCCCGGAATCAGTTCGATGTTGTCCGGCAGCGCGCCGCGCAGGCCGGCCATCGTGATCGAGCGTTCGTGCCCGCCGCAGACGTTCATGATGCGCACCGGCGCATCGAGTTCGAGCGCGCGGATCTGCTCCAGCCAATGGCGGGCGCGCTGCTCAGACATGGCGGTGCGCTTGGCCTTCCTGCACGCGATGGAAGCGCACGCCGTCCTGCTGGATCGCCGGCTTGCGGGTGGCGCCGGCGCGGACGCGCTCGCGCTGCTCGGCGAGCTTGGCGTCCAGCCACGCGAACCAGGCGTCCAGGCCCTCGCCCTTGCGCGCGGACAGCGTGATCACCGGCGCCGGATTGGCCAGCTCGCGCAGGTGCCGTTCGGCCTTGGCCGGATCGAAATCACCGAGCACTTCGAGCAGGTCGCCCTTGGTGACCAGCATCAGATCGGCGGCGCGGAACATGACCGGGTACTTGGCCGGCTTGTCGTCGCCCTCGGTGCAGGACAGCAGGGTCACGTTGTAATGCTGGCCGAGGTCGAAGCTGGCCGGGCAGACCAGGTTGCCGACGTTCTCGATGAACAGGATGTCGACCGCGTTCAGATCGACCTGATGCAGCGCGTTGTGCACGAGGTGGGCGTCGAGATGGCAGGCCGTGCCGGTGGTGATCTGCACCGCCGGCACACCCTTGCCGCGGATGCGCTCGGCGTCGTTCTCGGTCTCCAGATCGCCTTCGACCACGGCGATGCGGTGGCGCCCGCCGAGGCGTTCGATGGTCGCCTCCAGCAGCGCGGTCTTGCCGGAGCCCGGCGAGGACATCAGATTGATCGCCAGCACCGCGCGCTCGTCGAAATGACGGCGGTTGTGTTCGGCCTCGCGATCATTGGCGTTGAGCAGGTTCTTCAGCACCTCGACGGTGCCGTCGGCGGGCTTCAGCAGGTGCCGGTTGCCGTCGGTGATGGTGCAGCCGCAGGTATCACACATGTTCTCTACCTCAATGCCTCAGCGGAGTGGGTTGCGGTTCGGCCGAGGCCACCATCTCCACCCTTTGCAGAATCAGTTCATCGCCGGAAATCAGCGTCGTGCGCCAGTTGCCGCAGTGCGGACAACTGAGGCGGTTGCTCGTGGCGTCACTGTCCTCGCCGCACTGCGGGCAGTGCACGCGGATCGGCATGGCCTGGAATCGCAGCGTCGCGTCCGCCGCCGAACTGCCGGCGCTCGCGATCGGAAAGGCATCGGCCAGCAGGTCCTGCTCCACGCCGGACAACGGCCCGATCGCGATATGCACCACCGCGATGCGCCGCCCGGGGTGCTGCGCGGCGATCTGATCGAGCTCGCCCATCAGCGACTGGCAGACGGCCAGTTCATGCATCGTCACGCATCCCGACGTCGTCGCTGGCCAGCATCTGGTCATACAGCTCCCATGCGGTGCGCGCGTCGGCCTCGGTGACCTTCTGGATCGCGTAACCGACATGCACGACCACGTAATCCCCCTCGGCGATGGTTTCGTGCTGAAGCATGAACAGGCTGACGTCACGCTCGATGCCCTTGGCCTCGCAACGCGCCGTGAACTCGCTCACCGACTTCACCTGCATGGGTATTCCCAGACACATATCCGAACCTCGAATCCAGCCCCGCGACCATGGCGGCGGAGTGCAAAACGATAGCCTAGCCCCGATGGGCGCCGCTGGCTGGAAATCACGGGATGGGCTGAGAAAGATCAGTTTTTCACAATACCGCACGGGACATGGCGTAGGAGCGGCTTCAGCCGCGATCGGCGCCAGCAACACCACATGCGCCGATCGCGGCTGAAGCCGCTCCTACCCCCGCGTTTCAGGGCTGCGGGGCATACCGTCGGCGAATCGCGCCCCGGTCGGCACTGAGAGATATCAGTCAGATCACGCGCAGCAAAGGCTGCGATTGATCCCAGATCAGCCGTGTTCCGATGACGTGCCCGGTAACATGATCTTTATCAGTTTCGAACGCCCCATTTTGCCCTCGTATCGACCATGCTACATCCCAATGTTCAACCATCGTGGAACGCAGGCAGACGTGAGCGAGAGCGGCACGAACCGAACCCTGGTCCTGGCCATCGGCAACCTGCTGATGACCGATGAGGGCGCGGGCATCCACACCCTGAACCATCTGATCGCCCGTAACGCGGACGATCCGGACCTGTCCGCCGCGACCATCGAATACATCGACGGCGGCACGCTGAGCTTCACCATCGCCGCGCATATCGAGGACGCCGACAACCTGGTCGTCATCGACGCCGCCGAACTCAACTCGGAACCGGGCACCGTGCAGGTCTTCGAGGGCGAGGACATGCTCAACCAGCTCGGCAGCTGCCGGCTGAGCGTGCATGAGATCGGCCTGGTCGACCTGATGGACATCGTGCGTCTGAACGAACGCATGCCGGCGCGTTTCGCGCTGGTCGGCATCCAGCCGCTGACCGTCGCCGACTGGGGCGACCGTCCCAGCGAACCGGTCGCCGCGGCCATCCCCCGCGCCAGCGCCGCCGTCAACGAACTGCTGAGGGAATGGCACCGTGTCCACTGACGCCCGCCTTATCGACATCCCCGTCATCAGCGAACCGGCGATGACCCTCCCGAGCATGAACGTCGAGCCGATCCTGCACGAGGTGCGCCATGCCCTGCGCCGCCTGCTCGAGACCGGCGAGACCAGCATGATCGATCTGCGCGCGATGCCGCTGGCGCCGGGCGAGGAAGAAAAAATCCGCACACGTCTCGGTACCGGCGAAGTGGTCATCCAGCTCGACGCGATGGGCCCGAGCACGCTGACCGAGACTGCCTACTCCGGCGTGTGGTGGGTGGAACACCGCAACCCCAACGACGTGGTCACCGGGCTCTACATCGAGGTGGCCAAGGTGCCCTCGATCGTCGAGCCGGATCGACAGGATTTGATTGACGCCGTCGCGCGTTTGAACGACGACCTGGAGAACAACGATGACGAGTAAGAAACGCCAGGACATGACCATCGGCGAGGCCCTCCGCGCGAACGGTGTCTCGCGTCGCGGCTTCCTCAAGTTCTGCGCCGCGACGGCCAGCCTGATGGCCCTGCCGCCCGGCGCGGCCACCGCGATCGCCGCCGCGCTGGAAAAGGCCAAGCGACCGTCGGTGATCTGGCTGTCGTTCCAGGAATGCACCGGCTGCACCGAATCGCTCACCCGCTCCCACTCCCCCAGCATCGAGGGCCTGATCTTCGACGCCATCTCGCTCGACTATCACCACACCTTGCAGGCCGCCGCCGGCCACGGTGCGGAAGCCGCCCGCGAAGAGGCGATGAAGGAGCATCACGGCAAGTACATCCTGGTCGTGGACGGCTCCATCCCGATGAAGGACGACGGCGTCTATTCGACCATCGCCGGCATGACCAACCTGGCCATGCTCAAGGAGGCCGCCGCCGGCGCCGCCGCGATCGTCGCGGTCGGCACCTGCGCGGCCTACGGCGGCCTGCCGGCGGCGGACCCGAATCCGACCGGCGCGGTCGCGGTGTCCGAGATCATCAAGGACAAGCCGATCATCAACGTCTCCGGCTGCCCGCCGATCCCGGTGGTGATCACCGGCGTGCTGGCGCAGTTCCTGACCTTCGGCCTGCCGGAACTGGACGATCTCGGCCGTCCGAAAGCCTTCTACGGCCAGAACATCCACGACCGCTGCTACCGCCGCCCGTTCTACGAGCGCGGCCAGTTCGCCGAGACCTTCGACGACGAAGGCGCCAAGAAGGGCTGGTGTCTGTACAAGCTCGGCTGCAAGGGTCCGATCACCTACAACGCCTGTGCGACCACCAAGTGGAACGAAGGCACCAGTTTCCCGATCCAGTCCGGCCACGGTTGCATCGGCTGTTCCGAACCGGACTTCTGGGACATGGGCGGCTTCTACAAGGCCCTGTCGCAGGGCAAGTTGGGCAGCGCCGAAGGCCTGGCCGCCGCCGCCGGCATCGGCGCGGCCATCGGTATCGGTTCCGCCCTGCTCGGCAGCTCCGGCCAGAAGGCCGCGAAGGCCGAGATCAAGGCCAAACTGGACAAAGACATGGAGGCGACGAAATGACTCTGCTCGACTTCGCGCGGGGGCCTGGCATGCAGTGGTCCCTGATCATCCTGATCGTCGGCATTCTGTGGCGGGTGGTCGGCACCCTGCTGCTGAGTGCCGAAAAGGACTATTCGCAGGCCCGCCAGGGCGGCACCGGCCCCGGTATCCGCGCGGTGTTCCGCCGCTTCTGGCCGCACCCCGAATTCGTCAAACCGACGCTGTTCCACATGGTCGGCGGCTACACGCTGCACATCGGCTTGTTCGTGGTGATCTTCCTGTTCGCGCCGCACATCCTCTGGTTCGCCGACCTGCTCGGCCTGCCGGTGTGGGCCAACCTGCCGAACAACATCATCATGCTCGCCGGCGCGCTGACCGCCGCCTCGCTGGTCGCCTTCGTGCTGCGCCGCATGACCCATCCGGTGATGCGCCGCATCTCCGGTTTCGACGACTACGCGAGCAACATCGTCACCCTGCTGCCGGTGGTGACCGGCATGCTGGCCTTCGCGCACACCCCGATCGCACGCTACGAAACGCTGCTCGCGCTGCACCTGCTCAGCGTCGAACTGCTGTTCGTGTGGATCCCGCTCAGCAAGCTCGCCCACGCCCTCTTCTTCATTCCGTCCCGCTATCAACTGGGCGCCGCCTTCGGCCGCCGGGGGGTGAAGGTATGAATGTCCTGAAATCAAAAGCTTTTCAACGCAGAGACGCGGAGAACGCAGAGGTCGCAGAGTTCTCTTGTGAATCTCTTTTCTCTGCGTTCTCCGCGTTCTCCGCGTTCTCCGCGTCTCTGCGTCAAACCGCTGTTTGGGCCTGGGGAGAATCGCCATGACTGTCGAAGCTGAACGGATCGATATGTTCTTCGAGGGGATCAAGAAGCTCCCCGAGATGGCACAACCGGTGGAGATGAGCGACGCCGAGCGTCTGCATCAGGTCAAGACCACCTTCCTCGCCAAGCTGACCCGCAACATGGCCGTGGACCTGGAGTCCTGCGTGCACTGCGGCCAGTGCGCCGAGGCCTGTCATTACTACAACGCCACACAGGACCCCAAGTACACGCCGATCCGCAAGGTCGAACTGCTCAAGCGTGTCTATCAGCGGGAACTCTCCCCGACCCGCTTCCTGCGCCGGCTGTGGACCCGCGACATCACCTGCGACGAGATCCACGAATGGATCGAGCTGGTCTACGACTCCTGCACCGAGTGCGGGCGCTGCTTCATGGTCTGCCCGATGGGCATCAACATCCCGGCGATGGTCAACGTGAACCGTCAGGCCTTCGCGAATGCCGGCCTGATCCCGGTCGAACTGCGCGCGATGGAGCAGGAGCAGTACGCCGGCAACACCCTGTTCGGCATCGGCCCCGAGCAGACCGAGGCCGCCCTGCGCCA
This sequence comes from Gammaproteobacteria bacterium, assembly GCA_024234895.1. Lineage (GTDB taxonomy): Bacteria > Pseudomonadota > Gammaproteobacteria > JACKNK01 > JACKNK01 > JACKNK01. The sequence continues at coordinate 5,103 of JACKNJ010000013.1, read as the reverse complement.
GATCGGCGAACAGATGGGCGTCGAGGTGCCGATCAACAAGGAAAAGGCCGACGTGCTGCTGCTGACCTCGGTGGTCGAGGTCATGGTGTTCACCGACCAGATCGCCAGCGCGATCAAGGTGCTGAACCACCTCAAGCTGAACTGGACCCTGCACATGGACGGCTTCGAGGCCGCCAACTTCGGCATGTTGTCCGGCTTCGAACCGTTGCAGAAACGCGCCGGCGACCGGGTCGTGAAGACCGCGAAAAAGATCGGCGCCAAGACCATCCTCGTACCCGAATGCGGCCACGCCTTCCCGTCATTGCGTTGGGATCAGGCCAACGTGGACGAGCAAAGCTTCCCGTTCGAAGTGCTGACCATGGCCGAACTGATGGCCCGCGAACTGCGCAACGGCAACCTGCGCGTGAAACCGGGCGTGAAAGGCAAGTCGGTCACCTTCCACGACCCTTGCAAGATCGGCCGTCACTCCGGCGTGTTCGAGGAGCCGCGCGCAATGATCAAGGCGCTCGGTGCCGAGTTCCGCGAAGCCGAATCCAGCCAGGCCGTGAACTGGTGCTGCGGCGGTGGTGCCGGCGTCTTCCTGCTCAATTCCGCCGCCGACCTGCGTCAGGGCGCGTGGCAGATCAAGCAGGCCCAGATCGACGCCACCGGTGCTGACGAGGTCGTGCTGTCCTGCGCGTCCTGCCGGCTCAACTTCGAGCGCGGCGCCCGCAACAACCACTGGGACAAACCGATCGATTCTCTGCTGTCGATGGTGGCCGAGAACCTGGACGAGTGAGCGTCATGAACAGCTTTCGACGCAGAGGCGCGGAGAACGCAGAGGCCGCAGAGATTTTATTTATTCACTCCGCGCTCTCTGCGTTCTCCGCGTCTCTGCGTTTAACCGCTTTTAACCAAGGTACAAAACGATGAATGAACGTGTCGTCGTCGATCCGATCACCCGTATCGAAGGCCATTTGCGCATCGAGGCGCAGATGGACGGCAACAACATCGCCCAGGCCTACTCGGCCGGGACCATGGTGCGTGGCATCGAGACCATCCTGAAGGGTCGCGACCCGCGCGATGCCTGGGCGTTCGCGCAGCGCATCTGCGGCGTGTGCACGCTGGTGCATGGCGTCGCCTCGATCCGCTCGGTCGAGAGCGCGCTGAAGTACAAGATTCCGCCGAACGCGGAGCTGATCCGCAACCTGATGATCGCCGCGCAGTACGTGCACGACCACGTCATGCACTTCTATCACCTGCACGCGCTCGACTGGGTGGACGTGGTCTCGGCGCTGTCCGCCGACCCGAAGGCGACCTCGGCCCTCGCCCAGCAGGTGTCGCCGTCGTGGCCGAAGTCCTCGGTCGGTTACTTCACCGACATGCAGAACAAGCTCAAGCGCTTCGTCGAAGCCGGCCAGCTCGGCATTTTCGCGAAGGCGTACTGGGGACACCCGGCCTACAAGCTGCCCGCCGAGGCCAACCTGATGGCGGTCGCGCACTACCTCGAAGCGCTGGAATGGCAACGCGACGTGGTCAAGCTGCACGCGATCTTCGGCGGCAAGAACCCGCATCCGATGTTCCTGGTCGGCGGCGTGCCCAACCCGATCGACCTGAACTCCGACTCGGCGATCAACGCCGAACGCCTGGCCCAGGTGCAGGACGTCATCCACAAGATGCGTACCTTCGTGGATCAGGTCTACATCCCGGACACGCTGGCCATCGCCAGCTTCTACAAGGATTGGGGTGAGCGCGGCGAAGGCGTCGGCAACTTCCTCTGCTACGGCGACTTCCCGTCCACCGGCGGCATGAACGACACCAGCAATTTCCTGATCCCGCCGGGCGTGATCCTCGATCGCGACCTGTCCACGCTGCACCCGATCGACATGGAGAGCCCCGACGAGATCAAGGAGTTCGTCAGCCACTCCTGGTACGACTACTCCGGCGGCAAGGACGAGGGCCTGCATCCCTACGACGGCGAGACCAATCTGCATTACACCGGCCCGAAACCGCCCTACTCGCAGCTCGATGTCGAGCAGAGCTATTCGTGGCTGAAGTCACCGCGCTGGAAAGGCAAGCCGATGGAAGTCGGCCCGCTGGCCCGCGTGCTCACGCTGTACGCCAGCGGCCACGAGATGACGAAGGAACTGGTCACCGCGACGCTGGCCAAGCTCGAACTGCCGCCGCGCGCGTTGTTCTCAACGCTGGGCCGCACCGCCGCGCGCACGCTGGAGACCAAGATCATCGTCGAGGCCATGCAGGGCTGGTACGACAGCCTGATCACCAACATCAAGGCCGGCGACACCAAGACCTTCAACGAGACCCAATGGGACCCGTCGACCTGGCCCAAGGAGGCCCGTGGCGTCGGTTACACCGAGGCGCCGCGCGGCGGTCTCGCGCATTGGGTGGTCATCAAGGACGGCATCATCGACAACTACCAGGCCGTGGTGCCCTCGACCTGGAATGCCGGCCCGCGCGACGCCGAAGGCGTGCCCGGCCCCTACGAGGCCGCCTTGCAGGACAACCACCAGCTGCACGACCCGATGCAGCCGGTCGAGATCCTGCGCACCATCCACAGTTTCGACCCCTGCATCGCCTGCGCCGTCCACATGACCGACAAGGACGGCAACGAGATGTTGCAGGTCAAGATCCGCTGAGCGGGTCCAGGAGATATTCCATGAAGACACGTCTGTTCCCGCTCATCGCCGGCCTGGTGTTCAGCCTGCCGGTCGCCGCCCACCCCGGTCACGGGCTCGACGACATCGCGATGCATCACCTCATCCCGGCGCTCGGCCTCGGATTCGCGGTCAGCCTGATGTTCCTGCTGCGGATCACCCGCGCCCGTCGGTTGCAAAGCCGCAAGGATCGCTAAGCGCCCCGGACCGCCTGGGCCAACCATAGGCAGTTCCTGTAGGAGCGACTTCAGTCGCGACCGGCGACCGCGACACCGCAAACACCGATCGCGACTGAAGCCGCTCCTACCGGACAACGGCCCTGCTCAATGCACGACCGCGCCAGTTCGCCGTGATTTGCGTCGTTTGGGGCCTACGCGTCATCGTCGCCAGATTCGTCCGGCGACATCAGTTCCTTGGCCCGCATCAGCGCGCGCACATGCGCGGAACCCGGAGCCAGCGTCGTCCAGTCGTCCGGCATGTCCAGCACCGCCACCGTGGCCGTCGGCAGGTACTTGCCGTCTTCCGGAATCGGAATATCGCTGCCGGTGAGATACAGCAGCAGATCCTCGAAGCCGGGGTTATGGCCAACCATCATGACGCGCCGCACTGACGGGTCACATCCGGTCAGCACCTGGATCAGGTCTTCCATCCGCGCGTCATAGATGCGTTCGACCTGCTGGATCGCCGCCGGATCGAAACCCAGCGCCTTGCAGGCGCGCTGCGCGGTATCGATGGCCCGCGTCGCCGGCGAACTGCACACATGATCGGGCACGAGATTCTGCCCCCGCAGCCATTTCCCGATCGCCTTCGCGCCGCGCCGACCGCGCTTCTTCAAAGGGCGTTGAAAATCCTCGACATCCACACCCCAATCGGACTTTCCATGTCGGAGGATGAGTAGCTGGCGCGTCATCGGCGAACCTACCTCGGCAAGGCGAATGGAGCGGATTGTGGGGCAACTGACGCCCATGCCCAAGCGCGAATTCGCCTCGACGACCCGCCCCGATCAAGAGCCGATCGACGCCAGCCTCTGCCGCAGATACGCCTCGATGATCGGCGCCAGCGCCACCCCCGATCTCTGCACCCCGAGATTGCCGAACAGCACGTTCATCTCGAGGATGTAAGGGTGGCCGTCGACCATCGCGATGTCGAAACCGGCGTGGTCGATATCCAGCGCCGTCGCCACGCGCGCGACCAGGTCCAGCGCGATGGCCGGAATGTCTTCCAGCACGATCTCCGCACCCCGCGCGAGATTGTGATGAAAGCCATCGCCGCCCATCCGCCAGTACGCGGTCACCACCCGGTCACCGATCCACACCACGCGCAGATCGCCCTCCAGCGGGAGATATTCCTGCGCGTACAGAACCGGCACCGACCCCGCCCAGGCCTGCAACTCCGCGCGGCACTCGATCAGTCGCACGCCCCGCCCCATGGAACTGCGCGGCTGCTTGACGACCATCGGCAGACCGAACGTATCCAGTGACTCGTTGATGGCGCTCTCGGTGGGCGGCAGGATCAGCGTCGCCGGCACATTGGCCGGCACCAGCGACTCAAACACCCGCGTCTGCTCGACCTTGTCGTAACCGATGTCGTAGGTCGACGGCGACGGGAACACCCTGCGCTTCCACGCGTAACAGAGCACATTGAGCTGCCAGCTCTGCGGAAACAGCACCCAGTCCGCCGCCTCGATCAACGCCCGATGGCGGACAAAATCCTCCGGCTTGAGAGGGGTCACGCCCGGAATGCCCAGGCTGCGGAACGGATCGAAACTGATGAGACGCATCACGCCATACACGGCCCGAAACGCGCGGACCGAAACGCAACACGCCGGATGCGCAGTCAGGCTGCGGCGGCGGGTGGCGCATTCCAGCCATTGGCGTTGCCGGCGTCAATCCCCGTCAGCCGACGCCAAGGCTGAGCCATGGGCCCGACGTTCGATACAGCGCCCGCATCCACCCAGGCGCTAACCGTTGAGTTCGTCACGACGCCGCTACCGGAAATAAAACCGGTAGCCGATCAACCCGGCTCCACCCCGAGTGTTGACACGCCAAATTAATTAAGTCAAAAGAGTCACTTACGGATGTTCATGTAGCGAACGACGCATGTCGATCTGGGCGCCAATCGGCTACATAACACGATAACGATAGCCGTTGGCTACATAACACGGACCGCGAGCGCGATGATTGAAACGAAATCCGCCAACATTCAGTCAGTTAGCGTAATCGGGGCGATGATTTGTTATCGCTTTATGTAGAAGTTGGCTGTCTAATAAGCGTTAGCACAGCAATATTGGAGTAAATAATGGCAGACGGATCGAACGGAAAGATGTGGACAATTATACTTACAGGAGTCTTTGCTCTTGGCGGCACGGTTGCAGGTGCTTTGCTTGAGGCTCAATCAAAAATGAGTCTCGAACAAACAAAGCTTGATTCGAGCATCATATCGCTCGCTC
>JACKNJ010000012.1 GCA_024234895.1 Gammaproteobacteria bacterium | reverse complement strand
CATGCCGGCCCCTGGAAGCCATGCCACAAAGCCAGATGATGTTCACAACATCATCCCCCCCAACCCCACGCCCGTTCGCGGACAAGCCCGCTCCAACAGTGGGGACTCGATCAGGCGGCGTTGAGGGCCTCGGACTCGGCTTCGCCGCCGAAGGCCTCGATCAGGCGCGGCAGGAAGTTGTTGATCTCCAGGCTCATGACCGCGAAGTCGCCGTCGAAACGCTCGGCGGCGGACCCTGCATCGCTCTCGCTGGCGGCGTCCTGCACCACTTCCAGGAATTTCAGGCGCTTGACCAGCATCTGCTCGTCGATCACGAAATTGATGCGGTCGTCGAAGGTCAGCGCCAGCCGGGTGACCTGCTTGCCGGCGTCGAGGTGCACGCGGATCTCGTCGCAGCCCAGATCGAACTTGCGCACGCGCACCAGGCCGCCATCCTCACCCGGATCGCGCAGCTCGCATTCGTCCTCGATGGTGAATTCGGGCGGCACGCCGCCGGCGGTCAGCCAGGCGGTCATCACTGCGGCCGGGGCGTTGGCCACGGACAGCGGCGCGATCGGCAGCGAACCGAGCGACTCGCGCAGCAGGCCGGTGATCTCCTCGGCCTTCTTCGGCGTGCCGGCGTCGACGATCAGCCAGCCGCCCTTGGGGTCGATGTAGGCGAAGGTCTGGCTGCTCTTGGTGAAGGCGCGCTGGATCATGTCGAAGACGACCTCGTCCTTCAGGTTCGCGCGTTCCTTGCCGCGGACCTGGCGTTGCTCCTTTTCCTCGATCTCGATCACGCGCGCGGCCAGCACCTCGTTGATCGCCGCCGCCGGCATGATCTTCTCTTCCTTGCGCGCGCAGACCATCAGGTAGCCACCGGTCGCGTGCACCAGCAGTTCGCTTTCGCGGCCCAGCGGCGGGGCCCAGCCCAGGGTGCTCGGTTCGAGCGCCGCGATCGGTCGCGCGGCCTTGGCGGAGAGCTGGTCGCCGAGCTCTTCGGCGGAGAGTGTGAACGGCTGGGAGAAGCGATACAGGGCGAGATTTCGGAACCACATGACGAGGGGGGTATCCTTTCGTGACGACGGGAAAAGGCGGCGGATTATGGTCACCCGACAGGCCAAAGCCAACCGGATCGAGGACTGCGTTTCCACATTGCTTGCGACGTTGGCGACCCGTGAACGGGCTAAGATGCAGCGTCCGAGAACCCAGCCGACCTCCCCATGACCGACTCCCCCAACAAACCATCCCGCCTGATCCGCTGGGGCGCCCCGGTGCTCATCCTGGTGCTGGCCGTCGGTGTCGCCATCGGACTGGTCCGGACCAAGCCGCAGGCCAAGCCGGTGGATGCCGGCGAGAAGTCCTGGCTGGTGCGCACCGTGATCGCGCAGCCGCAGGCGCACGCGCCGATCCTGACGCTGTACGGGCGCATCGAATCGCTGCTGATCGCGAAGCTGACCGCTGCGGTGGAAGCGGACATCGTCGACATCACCGTGTTCGAGGGCAACCCGATCAGCAAGGATCAGCTGCTGGTCCGCCTCGACGATCGTGACCAGCTGCTGCTGGTCACCCAGCGCGAGGCCGATCTGCGCCAGGCCGAGGCGCGCATCCAGTCCGAGAACACCCGCCACGACACCGACCTGAAATCCCTGCCGGAAGAACAGCGCCTGCTGGAACTGGCGCGCGCCGAGGTCAACCGCCAGCGCGATCTGCTCAACAAGAAGCTGGGCTCCCAATCGGCACTCGACACCGCCCGCGAGGCCGTCGCCCGCCAGGCGCTGACGGTCAATGCGCGCGAGCAATCCGTCGCCGATCACACCGCCCGCCTCGCCGAGCTGGACGCCAATCGCCAACGCGGCGTGGCGCTGCTCGAACAGGCCCGCCTGGAGCTCGACCGCACCCGCATCCTCGCGCCCTTCGACGGTCGCGTGACCCAGGTGCTGGCCTCGCCCGGCCAGCGCGTCCGCAAGGGCGATGGCGTGCTGGTCGTCTACGGGACCGAGGGCCTGGTACTGCGCGCGCAGATCCCCAACCGCCATCTGCCGGTGGTCCGCCAGGCGCTGAATGCCGGCGAGACGCTGCGGGTCGGTGGCGAACTCGATGGCGCGCCGATCCAGGCCACCCTGCTCGGTCTGGCCGGCGAGGTCGATGCCGCCACCGGCGGCGTCGCGGGCCTGTTCCGTATCGAGGGCGCGGATGCCTCCCTGCAGCAGGGGCGTTTCCTGCGCCTGGACCTGAACCTGCCGGCCCGCCCCGACCTGATCGCATTGCCCAACGAGGCCCTCTACGGGCTCGACCGCATCTACCGCCTGCACGACTCGCGCATGCAGCCGGTCACCGTCGAGCGCATCGGCGACACCCGCGGCGCGCAGGGCGAATCGCTGGTCCTGGTGCGCAGCGACGGCATCACCGCCGGCGACGTCATCATCGCCACCCAGCTGCCGAACGCGATGGACGGCCTGCTGGTCCGCACCGCCGGCGAATGAGCACACGCACCTGTAGGAGCGGCTTCAGCCGCGATCAGCGCCGATCGCGGCTGAAGCCGCTCCTACGGCACCCAGAACCTGGATTGGCTTGGTAGACCCATGACCTTCACCCACAAGCAGGACATCGTCGGACTGTTCGCGCAGCACAAGGTCGCGGCCAACCTGCTGATGGTGATCATGCTGCTGTCCGGCCTGTTCGCGCTGTCGCGCATGAACACGCAGTTCTTCCCGTCCTTCGAACTGGAGATCATCAGCGTGCGCGTGGTCTGGGCCGGCGCCGCCGCCGAGGACGTGGAACGCTCGGTGACCACGCCGCTGGAACAGGAACTGCGCACCGTCGACGGGCTCGACAAGCTCTCGTCCACGTCCTCGCAGGGCGTCGCCTCGATCATCCTCGAATTCCCCGAGGGCACCGACATGGGCCAGGCGCTGAACCGCGTCGAGGAACGCGTGACCGGCGTCCGCAACCTGCCGACCGACGCCGAGGAGCCGGTGGTCAGCCACGCCGCGCGGTATGACGTGATCGCGCGCGTCCTCGTCCACGGTCCGGAAAACCGCACGGAGCTGCGCCATCTCGCGCGCCAGTTCGAACGCGAACTGCTCGACCGGGGCATCGCCAAGGTCGATCTGGCCGGCATGCCCGAGGAGGAGATGGCGATCCAGATTCCACAGGCCACCCTCGACACCCTCGGCATGTCCCTGCAGGAAGTAGCCCGGCGGGTATCCGCCGAATCCGCCGACATCCCGGCCGGCACGGCGGGTCGCGACGACGTCGGTCGCCAGTTGCGCGCGCTGCTGCAACGCCGCTCGGAACAAGGCTTCGAGGACATCGCGCTGATCGCCGATCAGGACGGTCGACTGGTGCGCCTCGGCGACGTCGCCGACATCGAGCGCCGCGCCCGCCCGAACCAGGTCGAGGTGTTCCACAACGGCGAGCCGGCAGTGGAACTGACCGCCTACCGCGCCGAGACCGGCGACTCGCTGAAATCGGCGGAGATCCTCGCGGCCTGGGTCGAGGAAACCCGCCGCACGCAGCCGCCGAACGTGCACATCACGGTCTACGACGAGCAATGGACGCTGATCCGCGACCGCATCAACCTGCTGCTGAAGAACGGTCTCGGCGGCCTGGTGCTGGTGGTCGCGATCCTGTTCCTGTTCCTCAACGGCAAGGTCGCCGGCTGGGTCACGCTCGGCATCCCGGTCTCGTTCATGGCGACGCTGGCGGTGATCTACGCGATCGGCGGCAGCATCAACATGATCTCGCTGTTCGCGCTGATCATGGCGCTCGGCATCATCGTCGACGACGCCATCGTGGTCGGTGAGGACGCCCTCGCCCACTACCAGACCGGCGAGTCCTCGCTGGAGGCCGCCGAGGGCGGCGCGCGGCGCATGCTGGCGCCGGTGTTCTCCTCGTCGCTGACCACGATCGCGGCCTTTATCCCGCTCCTCATCATCAGCGGCACCATCGGCAAGATCCTCCACGACATCCCGGTGGTGATCATCTGCGTGATCATCGCCTCGCTGATCGAATCCTTCCTGGTGCTGCCCGGGCATCTGCGGCACAGCTTCCTGACCATGCACCACGCCAAGCCCGGCCGGCTGCGCAAGCAGCTGGAAAACGGCTTCAACCATTTCCGCGACCGGCAGTTCCGGCCCCTGCTGGAGAAGGCCGTCAGCCACCGCGCGCTGACCGTCGCGCTGGCGCTGGCCTGCATGATCGGCGTGATCGGTCTGGTCAAGGGCGGGCGGCTCGGCTTCACCTTCTTCCCCGCCGTCGAGGGCAACATCATCATCGCCAGCGCGACCTTCGTCGCCGGCACTCCGCCGCAACGTGTCGAGGACTTCATCGACGGCGTCGAGCGGGCGCTGTACGAGACGGATGCCAAGCTGGGCGGCGGGCTGGTGCGTGCTTCGGTGGTCTCGCGCGGCGCGGCGGTGTTCTCGGACGCGCACGCCAAGCGCCAGGGCGACCAGTTCGCCTCGATCACCGCCGAACTGATCCCCTCCGACGCGCGCAACGTGCGCAACGAGGAGATGCTGCGGGTGTGGGAGGAGCACATCCAGCATGCCCCTGGCCTGGAGATACTTACCCTGACCTCACGCCGTGGCGGCCCGCCGGGGCGCGATGTGGAGGTCCGCCTGAGCGGCGCAAGCCCGAGCAAGCTCAAGGCGGCCGGCCTCGAACTGACCGAGGTGCTCAAGACCATCGAGGGCGTCAGCGGCATCGAGGACGACATGCCCTTCGGTCAGCAGCAGCTGCTGTTCACGCTGACTCCGCAAGGCCAGGCGACCGGCCTGACCGTCGCCGAGGTGGCCCGCCAGTTGCGCGATGCCTACGACGGCAACCTCGCGCAGATCTTCAACGAGGGCGACGAGGAGGTCGAAGTCCGCGTGATGCTGCCGGACGCCGAACGCCACCGCCTGACCAGCCTCGAAGACTTCATCGTCCGTCTGCCGGGCGGTGGCGCGGCGCCGCTGTCGTCGGTCGCCGACCTGAAGGAACGGCGCGGCTTCGAGGTCCTGCGCCACGCCGAGGGCAAGCTGGCGCTGACCGTCTATGGCGATGTTGACCGCGACCGCAACAACGCCGACCTGATCCGCACACAACTGCGCGAGACCACGCTGCCGGACCTGGTCGCGAAACACGGCATCAACTGGGAATTCACCGGCCGCGCCGAGGACCAGCGCGAGACCGTCGGCGACATGCGGCGCGGGGCCTTGTTCGCGTTCGCGATGATCTACATCGTGCTGGCCTGGGTGTTCGGCTCCTACGGCTGGCCGCTGGTGGTCATGGCGATCATCCCGTTCGGCATCGTCGGCGCGATCTTCGGCCACTGGGTCATGGGCATCGAGCTGACCATCCTGTCCATGTTCGGCCTGTTCGGTCTGTCCGGCATCGTGGTCAACGACTCGATCATCCTGGTCGTGTTCTACAAGCAGTTGCGCGAGAAGGGACTGAGCGTCAACGAGGCCGTGGTCGAGGCGGCCTGCCAGCGTCTGCGCGCGGTGCTGCTGACCTCGCTGACGACCATCGCCGGCCTGTCGCCGCTGCTGTTCGAGACTTCCTTCCAGGCGCAGTTCCTGATCCCGATGGCGACCTCGATCGCGTTCGGCCTCGCCTTCGCGACCTTCCTGGTGCTGTTCATCGTGCCGACCCTGCTCAGCCTGCTGGAACAGGTCCGCCTCGGCATCGGCGCGCGCCTGAAAGGTGGCGGCGGGCAGCCCGCCACGCCGTGAAGCGGGCTCCGCCCTCGTAGGAGCGGCTTCAGCCGCGATCGGCTGGCTTCGACTCCGCTCAGCCAGCGGTTGTGCGAATCGCGGGGAAAACCGCTCCTCCGGCGGACCAACCATTGACCGCCACGATGACCTTCCGCACCGCGCCGCCTACACTCGGAATGACCTTGATATTTGTCATCCCAACCACACCAGCAGCCCACGCTCATGGAAGCCCCTGACGCCATTTCATTGATCATCGTCGGCAACGAACTGCTGACCGGGAAACGCCAGGACCGCCACCTCTCCCACGCCATCGAGATTCTCGCCGCGCGCGGTCTCGAACCCCGCCAGTGCACGCTGGTCGGCGACCATCCGCGCCGCCTCTGCCGCACCATCCGCAACGCGATGGCCGCCCGCGATATCATCTTCTGTTTCGGCGGCATCGGCGCGACGCCGGACGACCACACCCGCCAGGCCGCCGCCGACGCGGCGCAGATGCCCCTGGTCGTGCATGCGGAGGCAAAGGCGCTGCTCGAGGCCCGCTTCGGCGCCGACACCTACCCGCACCGCATCCACATGGCCGAGCTGCCGATCGGCTCGACGCTGATCCCCAACCCGGTCAACCAGATTCCCGGCTTCCGGATCAATGACGCCCATTTCCTGCCCGGCTTCCCGCAGATGGCCTACCCGATGATGGAATGGTGTCTCGACACCTGGTATCCGGAGATGGGAGGGCCGCGTCCGGTCGACCATCTGGTCGTGGTGACGGAGGTGACCGAGACCGACCTCATGGACATCCTCCAGACCCTCGACGGTGGCCATCCGGACGTCGAGGTCTCCAGCCTCGCCCACCTGGGCAGCGATGGCCGCTGGGTCGAGATCGGACTGCGCGGCCAGCCCGGCTACGTCGATGCCGCGCGGCGGGAACTGGAAACCCTGCTGGCCCGCGACGGGCGCCGCTGGCAGCTCAAGCAATCCGCCTGACGAAGATGAGTCGGCGGTACGGCGATCCATTTCACCGTCGCCCGGACCTTTCCTCTATTCTCCGGCGACCCCGATTGCGCACCGCGAGCCCTGTCTCCGTCAGCCAATGAGCGACACCGAACTCCCCAAGCCCTCGCCGGAAGAAGCCGCCGCCGTTGTCGCCGACCGCGTCGCGCTGGTCTACCGGCACGCCATCGGCGGCTACATCGCGACCCTGCTCAACGCGACCGTGGTCGCGATGGTGATGTGGGGGTCGGTCAAGGGCGAGGTGGCCGGCAACTGGCTGGCGATGATGTACGCGATCGTCGCGGCGCGTTTCATTCTGCTCAGGCTCTACGGCTCACCGGACAAGGCCCCGCTCGATGTGCGCCGCCGCATTTACGTGCTGGGGACCGCACTGGCCGGTGTCGGCTGGGGTTCGGCCACGCCGCTCTTCTTCACCGACACCGGCATCGGTTACCAGATGTTCCTGGGCTTCGTGTTCGCCGGCATGAGCGCGGGCGCGGTCTACGTGATGGCCGCGCTGCCGATCGCACTGATCGTCTTCATCGTGCCGATCCAGGTCCCCTATGCCGTGATGCTGCTGCTCGAAGGTGGCGAACTCGGCTATGCGATGGGCTCGCTGACCGTGATCTTCATGCTGGTCATCCTGTCCACGCTGCGGGGCACGTTCGAGACCGTGAACAGCGCGCTGGTGCTAAAACACCACAACCAGGCCCTGCTCGACGACCTGACCCGGGAGAAGGAAAAGGCGGAGGCCGCCAATCGCGCCAAGAGCGAATTTCTGGCCAACATGAGCCATGAGATCCGCACCCCGATGAACGGCGTGCTGGGCACCCTGCAACTGCTCGGCGACAGCCGGCTCGACGCGCCCCAGCGTCAGCTTCTCAACACTTCCCGTGAGTCGGCGGAGAGCCTGCTGCGCCTGCTCAGCGACATCCTCGACCTGTCCAAGGTGGAAGCCGGCAAGCTGAGCATGGAAAAGCAGGTCTTCAACCTGCGCGACACGATCCGCGACGTCGGCCAGCTCTACCGGCCACTGGCCGACGCCAAGGGCCTGCGCTGCGAGTGCGTCCTTGCCGACGACCTGCCCCAATACGTGGTTGGCGACTCGCTGCGGCTGCGGCAGGTGCTCAGCAATCTGCTCGGCAACGCCGTGAAGTTCACCGCCGAAGGCAGTCTGAGCCTGCACGCGGGCCCGACCGGTGAGGGCGACCTGATCCGTTTCGAGGTACGCGACACCGGCATCGGCATCCCCGAGGACGCCCAATCCAGACTGTTCCAGCCGTTCCTGCAGGCCGATGGTTCGACCACGCGGCGTTTCGGCGGCACCGGGCTGGGCCTCGCGATCTCACGCCAGCTGGTGCAGTTGCAGGGCGGCGACATCCATCTGGAAAGCACCTCCGGCAAGGGTGCGCGGTTCTGGTTCGACCTGCCTCTGCCGGTCGCCGAATCGCCCTCGCAAGCCGCCGCCATCGAACTGCCGCGCATGACCCGCGATCAGCCGGTACTGGTGGTCGAGGACAACCCGGTCAATCAGCTGGTCACCCGCAAGATGCTGGAAAAGCTGGGGCTGCGCGTCGATGTCGCCGACAACGGCCAACAGGCGCTGGAAGCGCTCGAACGGCGCAGCTACGGGCTCGTGTTCATGGATTGCCAGATGCCCACGGTGGACGGCTTCGAAGCCACCCACCGCTGGCGGGTGCTGGAAGCCGAACGCGATCTGCCACCGACACCGATCATCGCGCTGACCGCGAACGCGATGGAGGGCGACCGGGAACGCTGCCTCGAAGCGGGCATGAACGACTACCTGTCCAAGCCGACCGGCAAGGATCAGCTCGAGGCCATGGTGGAACGCTGGCTGACCTGAGCGCCGCAGCCCGCGCGGTCGGACGGACCGCAACATTCGGCGCGGCGATACGGTCTTCCGGTGCAGGCACCTCCGGAGAATGCTCATGCCCACCGCCACCCCTCGATTCCCGCCCAGGGTCCGCCGCGCCATGCTCGGCATCGCCTGCGTCGCGCTCGCCGTGCTCGCGCTGCAACCGCCCGCCATCCAACCCGTCGCAGCCGCGCCGGCGCCGGCCTTCACCGGACCGCCCTCCGCCTGGCTGAACGGCGGCCCGCTCGACTGGCAACAGCTGCGCGGCAAGGTCGTGCTGCTCGATGTCTGGACCTTCGAATGCTGGAACTGCTACCGCTCGTTCCCCTGGCTCAACGACCTCGCCAAACGCTATCAGGACGCCGAGCTACAGATCGTCGGCATCCACTCGCCCGAGTTCGACCATGAGAAGGACCCGGCGGCGGTCGCCGCCAAGATCGCCGAATTCGAACTCCACCACCCGGTCATGCTCGACAACGACATGGCCTACTGGAAGGCGCTCGGCAACCGCTACTGGCCGGCCTTCTATCTCGTCGACAAACAGGGCGTGATCCGCTATCGCCACGTCGGCGAAACCCACATCGGCAGCCGCTCCGCGAACGCGCTGGAAAGCACGTTGAAGAAACTGCTCGCCGAATAGGTCGCCGCGACTGTGTGAGCGGGCCTGCCCCAGCTTCGACTCCTAACTCCTGGACCGTTGGCTGAGCGCAGTCGAAGCCAACCGCCTGTGCGGTGGCAAGCCCGTTCCTACAATGAATCTCCCTACCCACACGATCCCGGAGCGCGCCATGGGCGAGATGTTCACCCTGCTCAACCTCGTCCTCGAATGGATGGCGCTGCTGTTCATCTTCGCGGTCGGCAGCCTGATCCTGGTGATCGCCATCACCTACGTGATCGACCGCACCCAGACCCGGCAGGCCATTCGCCGCAATTACCCCGTGGTCGGCCGCTTCCGCTACCTGTTCGAACACCTTGGCGAATTCTTCCGCCAGTACTTCTTCGCCATGGACCGCGAGGAGCTGCCGTTCAACCGGGCGCAACGTTCCTGGGTCTACCGCGCCGCCAAGAATCTCGACAACACCATCGCCTTCGGCTCGACCAAGGATCTGCGCGCGCCCGGCTCGGTGCTGTTCGCCAACACCCCGTTCCCGACCTTGGGGCAGGACGCCGTCGACCCCCGCCCGATCACCATCGGCGACGCGTGCCATCACCCCTACACCACGCAGGCGCTGATCGGCATCTCCGGCATGAGCTACGGCGCCATTTCACGACCGGCGGTGCGTGCGCTGTCGATGGGCGCGAAACAGGCGGGTATCTGGATGAACACCGGCGAAGGCGGCCTCAGCCCCTATCACCTCGAAGGCGGCTGCGACATCGTGTTCCAGATCGGCACCGCCAAGAACGGCGTGCGCACCCCCGACGGCCAACTCTCGGACGACAGGATCCGCGAGGTCGCCGCCCACGAACAGGTGAAGATGTTCGAGCTCAAGCTCAGCCAGGGCGCCAAACCCGGCAAGGGCGGCATCCTGCCGGGCAGCAAGGTCACCGCCGAGATCGCCGGCATCCGCGGCATCGAGATGGGCAAGGACGCGATCAGCCCCAACCGTCACCCCGAGATCATCGACAACGACAGCCTGCTCGACATGATCCAGCGGGTGCGCGAGGTCGCCGGCAAACCGGTCGGCTTCAAGTTCGTGATCGGCGACGACGCCTGGCTCGATTCGCTGTGCGAAACGATCAACGCACGCGGTGTCGGATCGGCCCCCGACTTCATCACCCTCGACTCCGCCGACGGCGGCACCGGCGCCGCGCCGATGCCGTTGATGGACGACGTCGGCGTGCCGCTGCGCGAGGCCCTGCCGATGCTCGTCGACGCGCTGAAACGCCACGGCCTGCGCGAGCGCGTGAAGGTGATCTGCTCCGGCAAGATGATCACCCCGGCCGATGTCGCCTGGGCGCTGTGCATGGGCGCCGACTTCTGCGTGACCGCACGCGGTTTCATGTTCTCGCTGGGCTGCATCCAGGCCCTGCAATGCAACAAGAACACCTGCCCGACCGGCATCACCACCCACAACCGGAAGCTGCAACGCGGCCTCGTCCCCGAAGACAAGGCCGAACGCGTCGCCCACTACGCCCGCAACCTGACCAAGGAAGTCGGCGTCATCGCGCACTCCTGCGGCGTGCGCGAACCGCGCGAACTCACTCGGCGCCACGCCCGCATCGTGCTCCCCAACGGTCGTTCAGAACGTTTGGACCTTCTCTACCCCGAAGTCGCCAACAACCCGTAGGGTGCGCTCCGCGCACCGTAACCGACCTTCAAACGCTGGTTTCGGTGCGCGGAGCGCACCCTACGAAAGCGCCAGCAACAAGACGGGCTGCCGGCTCAATGCCGGCGGCCCGTCTTCGTTTCCACTCCCCTCTCCCGGCTTTCAGGGGCCGGCAGGGCCTCCTGAGACCCTCGGCCGCAGGGATGCGGCCGTGGAGCCTCCATGGATGGATTCACGGCGTGTCTCAGGAGGCCCTGCCGACCCCTGGAAGCCTTTCCACCCGATCAGATGACGTCCACAACATCATCAACACACCCAACCCACGGTCAGCAGAACCCATCGCCGATCGCGGCTGAAGCCGCTCCTACAGAACGGCCAGAAACGGCCGACATCGGGTGGCAATCAAATTGACACCCCCAATCCCCCTTTGCATAGTCCCGCGACTTCATTCGCAGACATCAAACGAGGCACTCCCATGCAGGTATTGGTCATCGGCGGCGGCGGGCGCGAACACGCGCTGGCCTGGAAAGCGGCGCAATCCCCCCTGGTGACCAACGTCTACGTCGCGCCCGGCAACGCCGGCACCGCGCACGAGGCCTGTATGGAGAACGTCAACATCAGCGCCGAGGACATCCCCGGCCTGCTCGCCTTCGCCAAGGACAAGGCCATCGACCTGACCATCGTCGGGCCGGAAGCCCCACTGGTCGCCGGCGTCGTCGACCAGTTCCAGCAGGCCGGCCTCAAATGCTTCGGCCCCAGCGCCGGCGCCGCCCAGCTGGAAGGCTCCAAGTCCTTCACCAAGGACTTCCTCGCCCGCCACGACATCCCGACCGCCGCCTACGCGGTGTTCACCGAGGTCGAGCCGGCCCTCGCCTACCTGAACGAGCAAGGCGCGCCGATCGTGATCAAGGCCGACGGCCTCGCCGCCGGCAAGGGCGTGATCGTCGCCATGGACCTGCAAACCGCCGAGGACGCCGTGCGCGACATGCTCGCCGGCAATGCCTTCGGCGAGGCCGGCAGCCGCGTGGTCATCGAGGAATTCCTCGAAGGCGAGGAAGCCAGCTTCATCGTCATGGCCGACGGCACCAACGTGCTGCCGATGGCCACCAGCCAGGATCACAAGCGCGTCGGCGACGGCGATTCCGGCCCCAACACCGGCGGCATGGGGGCGTATTCCCCGGCGCCGGTGGTCACCGACGCCGTCTACCGGCGCGTCATGGACGAGGTCATCCTGCCGACCTTGCGCGGCATGGCCAGCGAAGGCCTGCCCTACACCGGCTTTCTGTACGCCGGCCTGATGATCACCGCCGACGGCACGCCGAAGGTCATCGAATACAACTGCCGCTTCGGCGACCCGGAGACCCAGCCGATCATGATGCGCATGCGCTCCGATCTGGTCGCGCATTGCGAGGCCGCGCTGGCCGGCAGACTCGACACCCAGACCACCGACTGGGACCCGCGCCCCAGCCTCGGCGTGGTCATGGCCGCCGGCGGTTACCCCGGCAGCTACGGCAAGGGCGACGTCATCACCGGCCTGTCGCACCAGATCGCCGACAGCAAGGTCTTCCACGCCGGCACCGCCCTTGGCGCCAACGGCAACGTCGTCACCAGCGGCGGTCGCGTGCTCTGCGTGGTCGGTCTCGGCGACAGCGTCGGTGCCGCGCAGGCCAAGGCGTACGAACGCGTCGCCACCATCAGCTGGGACGGCGAGTTCCACCGCAGCGACATCGGCTACCGCGCCATCGCCCGCGAGAACGCCTGAGGCCCGCATCTGTCATTTCATTTGCCGCAAAGACGCAAAGGCGCCAAGAACAGCAACCAATTCAATTCTTTGCGTCTTCGCGTCTTAGCGTCTTCGCGTCTTCGCGTCTTCGCGGCAAAAGATGTTTCCGACAACTCCGCATGAAGCTCCTCTCCGTCATCGAATCCCCGCTGCACCCGAACTTCTCGCCGCTGTACGCCGAACTCGGCATCACGGAAACGCGCGTCGACTCGATGCGCAAGGCGATGAAGGAAGCCGGCAAGAACCCGCCCGACTTCGTGGTCGCCGAGTTCTTCTACGGCTGGGGCAACAACTACGCCGGCGTGAACCTCTCCAACCTCGACGTGCTGCTCTACGCCCTGGAGAAGTTCGCCCCCGACGCCCGCGTGATCGTGTTCGCCGACAAGGACGAACGCCCCCACGTCGACAAGCTGCTCGACATCTTCCCGCTGCACGGCGTGCTGGTTAATCCGCCGCGCGAGGCCGACATGCGGGCCTTGCTCACCTGCTGAGCATCCGGGTCTCAGGCGGGCCGGATCCACTTCGCCATGGTCACGAACAACCGATCCGGATCGATCGGTTTGGCGATGTGGTCGTTCATGCCCGCCGCCACCGCTTTCTCGCGATCGCCCTTCATGGCGTTGGCGGTCAGCGCGATCACCGGCAGATCGGCCAGATCGGGCCGTTGCCGGATCGCGCGCGTCGCCTGATAGCCATCCAGCAGCGGCATCTGGCAATCCATAAGCACGCCGTCGAACGATTCCGCCGCCAGGACGTTCAGCGCTTCCTGGCCATTGCCTGCGGTGCGGGTCTCGATGCCATGCATGGCGAGCAGTTCCGTGACCAGTTCCAGGTTGATCGGGTTGTCCTCGACCACCAGTACCTTGGCGCCGTGCAAGCCCCGGATGGCCGCCGCCACGTCCGGTTCACCGCCCTCGATCGGCGCCGCCTTCAGGTCGTCCGCCGCGTGCTTGCCGAACCGCGCGGTGAAATGGAACGTGCTGCCGGCGCCCAGCTCGCTCTCCACCCATATCTCGCCACCCAGCATGTCGACGATGCGCTTCGAGATCACGAGTCCCAGGCCGGTGCCTCCGTATTTCCTGCTGGTGGAACTGTCGGCCTGCGTGAATGCCTCGAACAACTGCGCCAACTGCGCCTTCGAGATACCGATGCCGGTATCCCGAACGGAGAAGTGCAGCAACACGTCCCCCTCGTTCTCTTCCTGGAGCGCGACCGTCAGCGTCACCGTGCCACCGGACGCGCTGAACTTCACGGCGTTGCCGCCGAGATTGATGAGCACCTGACCCAGACGCGCAGGGTCGCCAACCAACGCCCGGGGCACCTCGTTACCGATGCGCACCGCGATATCCACGCCCTTGTCCTCCGCCTTCATGCGGATCAGATTGACCAGATTGCCGACCACATCGGTCAGTGCGAAGGGAATATCTTCCAGATCCAGCTTGCCTGCCTCGATCTTGGAGAAATCGAGGATGTCGTTCAGCACGCCCAGCAGGTTCTCGGCCGAGTAGCGTGCCTTGCCGAGATAGTCGCGCTGCCGGCCGGTCAGTTCCGTCTCCTGCACCAGATGCAACATGCCGATGATTGCGTTCATCGGAGTGCGTATCTCATGGCTCATGTTGGCCAGGAACGCACTCTTGGCTGCGGCGGACTGCAGCGCGGCCTCCTTGGCGCTTTCCAGCTCGCGTTTGATCGCGCTGGCGACCGTGATGTCTTCGACCAGTCCATCGAAGGAGCGGGCCCCACCCGCGTCGTCACGGACCAGGTGTTCGTTGATACGGATCGTGCGTTCGCCGCCGTCCGGATGGGTGAAGGCCATCTCCAGTTCCAGATAGCGGAGCTCCCCGCCGAGCAGTTTCCGGTGCCCTTCGGCGACACGCTCGAGCGTCCCCGGCGACCAGGCGACCGCATCGCCCCAGTTTGCCCCGAGCAGTTCCGCCTGGGAGACGCCGAACACCGACTCGACGCCCTTGCTGACGAATGTCAGCTGGCCGTCCGTGCCATGACTGAAGATCACGAAGCGTTCGCCGATGCCTTCGACCAAGCGCTGGAAACGATGCCTGGCTTCGTTCGCTGCCTCCTCGTGGGCACGCTGGCTGGTGATGTCCTGCACGGTGCCGATCATGCGCACCGCCCGCCCGCTATCGTCGAAGATCACCTCGCCGATGCCGTGGATGTACCCGATTTCGCCGCCCGGACGGATCACCCGGTGGACGAGATCGTAGTAGCGCCCCCCTTCGACCGCGTCCGCGAGCGCTGCCTCCACGCGCGCGACATCCCCCGGATGGACCCCCTGCCGGAACATTTCGTATGTCGGCTCCAGCGTCCCCGGTTCATGTCCCCATAGCCGGAAATGCTCATCCGACCACGACAGCCGCCCGCTGACCGGGTCCCAGTCGAAACTGCCTACATGGGCGACCGCCTGCGCACGCCGGAGGCGCTCCTCGCTGTCCATGAGATCCCGCTGATTGCGCTGACGGGTCCGCGCGACGCTGCCCCGCCAGGCCAGCAGCCAGAGCACCAACAAACCGGAAACCGAGAAGGCCGCGAAGGTCGAAACCCGTTCAGCAAGATGCGACTGCAACAGATAGCCGGCGTCGTAACTGGCGATCAGGCGCAGGCCGTGCGCCAACGCCACGCTCGAAATCAACATCGGGCTCGAGTGATCCGTCATGCGATGCAGCAACGGATGCCGGCCCTCCCGCCACGGGGATATGGTCAGACGCGCGAAATCCTTGACCTTGTAGCGCTCAATCCGCCGATCCGGGCTCAACTGTTCGACCACATTTTCAGGCAGGACCCGCAATTCCCAACGCGGATCGAAGGCCTGCACGATCACCCCGTACTCATCGACCAATAAGGATTCCGCCTCGCGGATCCAGGGCGACAGATCGTCCAGATTGACCTTGACCACGGCGACGCCCAGCACCACCTCGCCATCGTGGATCGCCGAACTGAAATACAGCCCGGGCATGTTGGTGATGCGCCCCATCGCATACTGATACCCGGCCCCGTGCGCGACGGCCTCCGAGTAGTATTTGCGGGTACGGTAGTCCGAACCGACGAAACTCGTGGCCTTGCCGGCGTTGCTCGCCAGCACGCACTTGCCGGTCGCGTCCAGCACATAGATCACGCTGGTCGTCGTGTAGCGGGTCAGCTTGGCCAGGTACTCATTGATTTCCCGGTGCTCCGGATTCTCCGACCAGCGACGTTGGCGCTCCTCCCTCGGCAGGGTCATGGATTCCTCGATCATCGCCGACGAGCGGAGCGCGGCCAGGACGGTCGGCTCGCCGCCGAGCGAGGCCGGAACGTGCCGGGTTCGGAGCAGGTAGTCGGAAATCTGCTGCGTCTGATAGCGCGCCTTGGCGTCCAGATCGTTCTGCAGATGCCGGGCCAGGGTGTCGACCTTGTGCGCCATCCACCAGCCGGAGGCCAGCCACGAAAGGGCCAGCCACAGGAGCGCGATGGCGGCAAACTTCAGCAGCGATCTGATGTTGAACTCAGGCATTCATTGTCCCCTGCAACAGCGCCACGGCGCGATGCCGCGCAACCCCGACTTGTGACCTCGCCAAGGTGTCATTCAATGGAAGCAGCGGTGATATCGCCATGTAACCGCCAGTGTTGGAATGACAGAACGCATGAGCCCGGTCATCTGCCAGATCAAATGTGAATATCGGTCGGCTCGCTGGAAACATGATCCCGGATTCGCGCACCGGGCGCCCGGGGCATGTTGTCGACTATTTGCCTACCAGCTATGGGCAAGCAACCGACCTGATCTCAGGGAAGATTCGTGTCTCGTCTAACCGAGCCGTGGAACCATGTCCCTGAGCCAGTACCTATCCGAACTGCAACTGCTGCGGAACGACCCCGAACTCGCCAGCAACATCCTGCGTTACGCGCTGGACGGCAACGTCGATGCCCAATATGCGATGGGTCTTATCTACGCCGAGGGGCGCGGCGTGACGATCGACCTGGCCCGCGCCCATTACTGGCTGTGTCTGGCCTGCGAGCAGGGCGATGTCGATGCGCGCATCCTGCGCAATGTGGTCGGCGCGCAGATGAGCGAAGAGGAATATCAGGCCAGCGTGCGCATGCGCCAGGGCCCCAAGCTGAGCATCGTGCGATGAGTGCATCGACCACCGGTGACGACGGCCAGCTCAACGTGCTCGGCCTGCCGCTGGAGCCCTGCGGCACCAACCCGATGACCGGCTTCATCCGTGATGGCCGCTGCTGGACCGGCCCGCAGGACATGGGTTCGCACACGATCTGCGTGCGCATGACCCGCGAGTTCCTCGATTTCCTGCGTGACCGTGGCAACGACCTGATCACGCCGGTGCCCGAGTACGGCTTCCCCGGCCTCCGGCCCGGCGACCGATGGTGCGTGGTCGCGGCCTACTGGAAGCTGGCCTACGACGAGGGCGTGATCGGCCCGGTCTACCTGCTGCGCACCAACCAGAAGGCGCTGGACATCGTGCCGCTGGCGGAACTGAAGCCGCACGCGCTGGACCTGAGCTGACGCCGGGGCGCGGGTAGGCGTATCCGCAATCCGCCATTCTCAGGGCACCCCTGATCTATTCAGCGCGTAGGGCGGAAGCCGCAGGCGTTCCGCCAGACGGCGGTGCGCACGCCCACTCACGTTCGGAAAGACTTGTGGGGCGGCGTGAATCCAAACGACAGCCGGCGGAACGCCTGCGGCTTCCGCCCTACGGACTGGAGAACGTTGTGCGCGCCAGGGCGGCGGCGACGATGCACGATGCCGACGACGACGCTAATGCGAGGTGCCGAGCCGCCGATTGCTGTTGCATCTCCGGCGCAATTGTTGCCCCATGAACTGCGTCGCCACCCGACCCGAATCGCCGCCGTGTCACTCCGCCGACTTGCCTACACAAGCCAAGCCACCCACCCGTTCAGCAGACGCGAACTGCTGGACCTGTTGCACGATGCCCGCGGATTCAACGCGGTGGACGGCATCACCGGCCTGCTGATCCACAGCCACGGTCGGTTTCTGCAGGTGCTCGAGGGCGAAGCCGCGAGCCTCGACGACCTGCTCGATCGCCTGCGCCGCGACCCGCGTCACAACCAGCCCGAGGTGATCCTCGACGAGATGGTCGATCAGCGCGTGTTCGAAGGCTGGGCCATGGGCAGCGCCGATCTCACCGACACCGATCTGAGTCTGCTGCCCGGCGTTCGCAACGATCTCGACGATCCCGCCGTGGTCCGCGATCTGCTCGCGCGCCTGCCCGAACTCCGCGAGGCCCTCGCCGCCGCGCTCGACTGAACGCCGCGTTCAGCAGATCAGGTCGGACATCCACCCCAACAGCGCGCCATCGTCGGATTCGACCGGTTGATGGTTCTGATAGCACGCCCCGGGCGGCTGCCGGTTGGCGACCCCGGTGAACACCACCAGCCCCTCTCCGGGCAGTTGCAGCGCGTCCTGCGGCAACGGTGCGAAATAGGAGACCTCGCTCCCATCCGCGCTGGCGACGCAGTCCCACCAGCCCATGTAGATGTTGCGGGTACGCATGCCGATCTGGCCGTCGTCGCGCCACCACGCCTTGGTCACGCGCACGTTCTCGCCACTGGAACGGGCCAGGCAGGCGTTCAGGGCCGGCATCAGTTCGCGCACCCGATCCCACCAGGGCGGCGGCTCGGGGGCACGGGCGACCGGCACGGTCGGGTCGCATCGACCGACCAGGGCGCTGCCGTCCGGCAGCGCGAGGTTGGCATTCAGATGGCCATCCGCCGGCGTCAGGAACGCGACCAGATCGGCCTCCCCGCCATCCGCGCGTCCGCGCCAGACCAGACCCGTCTCGGGCGTGCCGGTGGCCCGTCCGACCAGCCGCCATTGGGCCGCGCCCATGCCGCCGAGCTGGCGGCTGAACAAGGCCGTCCCGGCATCGATTTCCAGTCGCCAGGCATCCCCGCCCGCGCAGACCAGCGGCGCCTCATCGGTCGCAACGCCGGTCTGGGCGATCAGCGTCAACAACACACCCAGCCCGAATCTCCGCATGTTCATCGCGTTCTCCACCTTCGCGTCCCGCGAGTATAGGGACTCCGTCGGCAGCGCCCCGGCCTTGCCCTGATGTCGGACAAGCCGCTACGGTCTCCGGCGAGGATCACGTAACCGAAAGGGATGACCATGAAGCGGATCGGCGTACTCCTGCTCACCCTGCTGAGCCTGAACGTTCACGCAGCCCCCGAACTGCTGCAACTGAGCACACCGGACGACGCGACGGATTGCCCGCCTGGCTGGCTGCTCAGCGAAAAGCTCGACGGCGTGCGCGCCTGGTGGGACGGCAAACGCCTGTTGTCCCGCAACGGCAACCCTTTCGCCGCGCCGGACTGGTTCACCGCCGCCCTGCCGCCCTTCGAACTGGATGGCGAGCTGTGGAGCGGGCGCGGCGAGTTCGAACGCATCGCCTCCATCGTCACCCGCGACCAACCCCACGAAGGCTGGCGCGCGATCGGCTATCACATCTTCGAGGTTCCGCATGCCGATGGCGGCCTCCCGCAACGCCTGGCGCGACTGCGCGACTGGCTGGACACCCACCCGAGCGCCCATCTGCACATCATCGAACAGACGCCCTGCCTTGACCGCGCGCATCTGCTGGCGCGCTGGAACGCGGTCGAAGCCGCCGGCGGCGAGGGGCTGGTCCTGCGCGACCCCGATCTGCCTTACACCGCCGGGCGCCATCCCGGCGCGCGCAAGCTCAAACGCTTCACCGACATGGAAGCGCGCGTGGTCGGCCACATCGCCGGCAACGGCCGACTGCGCGATTCGCTCGGCGCCCTGCTGGTCGAACTGCCGGACGGGCGCCGCCTGCGCATCGGCACCGGCTTCAGCGACGCCGAACGCGCCGCGCCACCGCCGGTCGGGGCCAGCGTAAGCTTCAAGCATCAGGGCTTCACCGCCTCCGGCCTGCCGCGCTTCCCCGTGTTCCTGCGCGTCCGGCCCGGCGATACCTGAGCTATCTTCCTGCCACCATGGATTTCCCGAACCTCGGCACCGACGCCATCGCCACCCTGATCACCGCCGCCGTGATGGCGGCCGGGCTCGCCTTCGGCCTGCTCCTGGTGTGGATGACGCTTCGTCAGACCCGCGCCTGGATCCGGCGTCTGGGTGAAGGCGTCGACGCCAGGCTGACCGCCACCCACGGGCGCGGCATGCTCGACCGGCACGCCTTCGAATTCGTCGTGCGCAGCCGCCGGCAGGGGCCGTCGGTGCTGCACGTCACGCTGGCCGCGCCCTGCCCTGAAAACCTGCTGATCCGCCGCGAGCAGCCCCGCCATCGCCTGTTCAAGGACGCCGGTCTGACCGGCGAGATCGAGACCGGCATCCCCGACTTCGATGCCCGCTACCTGCTCGCCGCGACCCATGCGGCGTTCGTGCGCGACTACCTCGCGCCGGCCAGCCGCCGCGAAGCCGTGGACGCGCTGTTCGCGCTCGGCTACGACGAGATCGAGATCGGCCCGGGCGGCATCGACGCTCGCCAGGACCCGTGGCAGGGCATCGACGCGATGCCGGACCGGCTGGTTGCCGACACGCTTCCCCGGCTCGCCGCGCTCGCCGGGAACCTGCCGTTGATCGCGCCGCTGCCGGTGGAGAAGCGCGCACCGGCAATCCGTGATTACCGCATCGTCTGGCTTGCGCTCGCACTCTCCCTGCTGGGCTCGGTGCTGGCCTTCTGGGGCGGCATCGTCTTCACCCCCGTCGATACCTGGCAGGTCATCGGCGCCGGCGTCAGCTTCGCGCTCGCCGCGCTCATCGGCTTCGGGCGCTGGGCCTGGCTGCGCACCCGGGGCGCGGCCGACTCGCACGAGCGATGGCTGGGCGCGATGGTGATCGGCGCGCTCGGGTTCCCCATCCTGGGCTGGGGACTGGTCTCCACCTTGAACGGCGCGCTCGATCCGGCGGCGCCCACGGTCCATACCGTCGCCGTGCTCGCCAAATCGAAAAAGTCGTTGACCGACCAGCCTGCTTACCGGGTTCGACTGGCCCCCTGGGGCCAGCGTACCGAGGCGGTCTGGTTGAGCGTGTCGCCGGCGACCTACGGCAACACCCGTTCCCGCAGCGTTTACCGGGTCGAGATCGGCAAGGGTGCGCTCGGTTTCGAATGGGTCGCCGGAATCGAGCTGCTCGGCGAGCGCTGATCCGCAGGCGGGCGGAAACCCTCCCGAATCGGGGTGGTTGCGTGCCCGGTCGCCGGGCAATGATCGGCGTTCCGAATTACCAAGCGATCGCCCAATGAGTCACATGCTCGTCGTCCTGCTGGACGGAAACCCCGAACTCGAATTCGACCGTCGCAAGCCGCTGCCGGCCCATCAGGCGCTGTATCTGGACAAGATGGACGAGAAGATGGACGACGGTATCGATGTCGCCGGCGAGTTCATCGCGAATCCGGATTCAGGGCCGCGCGCGCAATTCGTGGCCGCGCAGCTGGCGACCGCACTGAAGGCCGGCAACGAGCAGATGGCCGCCGCGATGTGCAGCTATCTGGCCGCCCGTCAGACCGACCTCAAACAGGTCAAGATCAGCACCGAGGACGGCGGACTGAGCATCGATCTCGACTACGAGAACGACTACGTCAAGGCGCAACCGGTGCTCTTCCACCCGCGCAAACCCCACTGACGAAGCGTTGCCCGATCAGCGCGCCACCGCCGTGCCGATCTCCGGCGTCATGATGGCGATACCACCGGACCCGTAGCCGGGCACGGTGATCTCCCAGTCGTCCCGGAAACGCGGCGAGCGGATGATGTGCCCCACCCTCTCGGGCACCAGGGCCGGGCTCGAGTAACCGCCTTCGAAGCGCACACGCGGGCCATCGGGGCGACCGAAGAGTCGGGAGGAGATATTCATGATCTCCTGGAAGTTGTCGGTCATGACCTCATCCAGCCTGCCGGTGCGCACCGCGTCGTTGACGACGCCGGGTGGCATCATCGAAAACGCGCAACTGGTGATCGCCGCGAGCGGCAGATCGAACAGGACGACCCCGAGCGGGGTCGGTCGGTCGTTTCCGTAGACCGCCACGAACGGCCCGACCGGAGCTCCGGTCCCGGTCGGCATCATCAGGCTCGCGCTGCGCGGCTTGACCTTCACATCCCGACCGAACACGGTGCCGAACAACATCCGGACGATGTTCATCTCCGGCGGCAGGATGTCTTTTGCGGACCCAGGCATGTCAGAGCACCTTGTCCATCGCGTGGGCGAAGGAATCCGCCGTGAACGGTTTGGTGATCACGAAACGCGCGCCGGCCGCTTCCGCGTCACGGCGGGCGTCCTCGCTGCATTCGGTGGTGATGAACCCGAACCCGGTGGTGTCGTTGCGACCGCGCAGGGCCAGCAGCAATTCCATGCCGGACATGTTCGGCATGTTCCAGTCGCAGAGCACGAAATCGGGTTTTTCACGCTCGATCATGGTCAGCGCTTCCGCGCCGTCACCTGCCTCGATGAACGAATGTCCACCGTGACCGGCCTCACGCATCGTCTTCCTGATCATCAGGCGCATCGCACGACTGTCGTCGGCAATCAGGATCTTCATCAAGGTCACTCCGCTGCGAAGATGGGGATTCGTTGTGTGGAATCGGCCATTCCGGCGAGGACGTGAACGGTTTTTTCGTCAGCGTCCGGGACGCCGCGTGACCCCGCACAGGCGCATCGCCGGCGCGATCTGCGACAGCGGCAGAACCAGATCGGCCGCGCCCAGCAGGATCGCCTCGCGCGGCATGCCCCAGACGGTCGATGTCGCGGCATCCTGGGCAATGGCCAGAGCACCCTGGTCATGCATGTTGCGCAAACCGCGGGCGCCGTCGCGGCCCATGCCGGTCAGCAGCACGCCGAGCGCGCGCTCGCCGGCCGCGGAGGCGACGGAATCGAACAGCACATCGACGGAAGGGCGATGGTTGTTGACCTCCGGACCGTCGTCGAGCACGCAGCGGAAGCCCTTGCCCTGCTTCGCCACCCGCAGGTGCAGATCGCCCGGCGCGACGTACGCGACGCCGGCTTCCAGCGCGGCACCGTCGGTGGCTTCAACGACATGCAACGGGGAGTTCTCGTTGAGACGGGCGACGAAGCCGGGCACGAAACGTTTCGGCATGTGTTGCGCGATGAGCACCGGCGGAAAGAAACGCGGCAGCCCCGCCAACACTTCCTTCATCGCCTCGGGGCCACCGGTCGACGCCCCCATCGCGACCACCCACGACTCGCGTTGGTGACGACATTTTTCCTCGTCGTCGAGCTTGGTCAGCAGGCCCAGCTGGTCATCCTTGGCGACCGCTGGACCGGACCGGTAAGACAACACCGTGCTGGCGGTCCGCAGCACCATGTCGAGCACTTCCTTGCGGTAGCTGTCCAGGGTCTGGGCGAACTGTGAGGAGGGTTTGGAAATGAATCCGACCGCGCCGACGTTCAGGGCCTCGGCACGGATCGCCTCGCGGTGTTCGCTCCCGCCGCTGACCATGACCACCGGCATCGGTCGCAGGCGCATGATGTTGCGCAGGAACTGCACACCGTTCATGCGCGGCATCTCGACGTCCAGCACCAGCAGGTCGGGCATCGTCGCCTTGATCAGCCTGCGCGCCTCGTAAGGGTCTTCGGCCGCGCCGACCACGTGGATGCGGGCATCGGCTTCGAGCACCTGGGTCAGCAGGGTCCGCGACGAAAGCGAATCATCGACCACCAGAACACGCAACGGACACGGCCAGTTCATCTCCTCGCAGACGGCGCTCATGTCACGCATCCACGGCGATCGCCTCGACCGGCGACCCGGCCTGAAGCAGGCCGTCACGAACCAGCGTGGGCAGATCGAGCAGGATGCACATGCCCTCGGGCAGCGGCACCAGACCTTCGATGAAATCGGCGTCGACCCCCGCGCCCAGATCCGGCGCGGCCTGCAACCCGGCCTTGTCGAGCTCATGCACCGAGGTGACGGCGTCGACGACCAGCCCGATGGTGCGCGTGCCGTCGGCAAGACGGACACGGACGACGATGACCACCGTCCCGGGGTCATCCTCCCGGCGCGGCATCCCGAAGCGGCTGCGCATATCCATGACCGGCACCACCAGCCCGCGCAGGTTGATCACGCCCCGCACATGCGCCGGCGCGTTGGGAATCCGCGTGACCGGCTGGCAGCCCTTGATTTCCTGGACCTCCAGGATGTTGATCGCGTACTCCTCGCCAGCCAACCGAAACCCCAGGTACTGGCCGATCTGTGGCTCTGCGTGCGTTGCCAGGTCGTTCATCGTCGTGTCCGTGAAAGGGATATACCCACATCGGCGGACGGCTCCGTCCCATTAGCGGGAAATCGCCGCCAGTGGCAGTGCGCCACCCCTTGCAGGAGCGGATGTTCAGCCCGGCGACAGCGGAATCCTCTCCTACAACCCACCTCCCTGGGCTATCGTGAGCAGGCATGCTCACGCGATGACACGGAAATGCCCGCACCCTACTCCTGCCACCTGATCGACGACGACGAGGACATCCTCGCCCTCGCCGCCTCCCTGCTGCGCGATGCCGGGCATGACGTCTGCACGCACACGGACGCCGACCGCGCGCTTGCCGCCATCCTTGCCGACCCGCCGGATTGCGTCCTCACCGACCTGATGATGGCCGGCACCGACGGACACGAGTTCTGCCACCGCCTGCGCACGCATCCCGAACTGGCCGACACCCGCATCGTGGTGATGTCGTCGAAGGGCTACCGCGCCGACCAGGATCGCGCCATGGCGCTAGGCGCCAACCGCTACCTGCGCAAACCGATCGACCCGGCGCTGTTCGTGGATCAGATCGTCTCGGTGATCGAGGACCGCATCGCGGTCACCTTCTGGGGTGTGCGCGGCACGCTACCGGTACCCGGCGAGGGCAGCCTCCGCTACGGCGGCAACACCAACTGCGTCAGCCTCGGGTTCGCCGACGGCACCCTGTTCATCTTCGACGCCGGCACCGGCATCAAGCGCCTGTCGGACGAATGGGTCGCGCGCGGCCGTCCCCACCTCGACTGCCACATCTTCATCTCGCATCCGCATTGGGACCACATCAACGCCCTGCCCTTCTTCGGGCCGCTGTATCAGGCCGGCCACCGCATCTGCGTATGCGGCGCGCAGCACGGCGGCACCCGCATGCAGGACCTGATCTCCGCGCAGATGGACGGGGTGTACTTCCCGATCACCGCCCGCGATTTCGCCGCCGACGTGCGCTACCGCTCACTGCACGAAGAAAGCCTCGAAGTCGGCCCGGCCCATGTCGACACGATGCTGCTCAACCATCCCGGCGCCTGTCTCGGTTACCGCGTGCGACGCGGTGGCCGCAGGTTCTGCTACATCACCGACAACGAGCTCTACCCGCAGGGCGACCCGAACCACGACCCGGCCTACTTCAACAAGCTCGCCGACTTCGTGCGCGGCGCCGACCTGCTGGTCATCGACACCACCTACAGCGACGCCGAATACCGGCTGCACCGCGACTGGGGTCATTCCCCGGTCGGGGAGGTCGCGCGCCTCGCCGATGCCGCCAGGGTCAAGACCCTGTGCCTTTACCATCACGACCCGGATCAGGACGACGACGCCATCGACGGCAAGTTGCAGGACGCCTGGAACACCATGGCGGAACTCGGTTCCGAAACCCGGGTGGTCGCGCCGATGGAGAACGGGCGGGTTTGGCTTTGACCGGACCCGGCCCGGATTGCCTGCGGCATTCGCCGAGCTGAATGCCGCAACCTTCACCCCCGCCACGCCCCTCAGGGCAGCATGTTCAGCACCACCGGGAACACGGCGTCGCCGCCGATCGGACCACCGTCGAGGCTGATCCACAGATCGGTGTGATCGTGCAGGGCCTGGTAGTAGTTGATCTTTTCCTCGAGGCCGTTGATGAACGCGAGCTGGCGTTTCGCGGACCAGTTCTCCCAGTCCTCCAGCGACACGTTCATGACCTCGCCGGTGTACGGCAGCCCCTCGATGTACTCGCGCATGTAGCCGAGATCGGCAAGGTTGCCGATGCCGCTGCCGGTGGTGCGGGTACTGGCGGCGACGGCGGCCGGATCGCGGCTCAGTGATGCGGCCAGCGACTTGAGTTCGTCCAGGAAGGTCTTGGGCGCGAGCAGGCCTTCCTCGGCGGTGGCGAGCACGCGCTTGAGGACTTCGGTCAGGTCGGAGAGCTGATCGCGGGTCAGCAGCACGCGCACGTCGACGGCCTGCTGCTCGGGTTCCGTGAAGTAATGATCCAGCAGCCAGGCGTCGAACAGGTCCGGCGCGGTCTCGCCGGCCTGTCTGGCCAGGTAGCGCAGACGCAGCGCATTGCCGAGCTTGGCGACGCGGGTGCGCAGCTGCTGAAGCTCGCTGGTGTCCTCGGCAACCTCGGGGACCGGCATTGGCGGCAGACCCTTGGCGGTTTCGCCGACCTGACGGGTCACGTCGCCGGACAGCTGCGCCAGCGCCTGACCGAAGCGGTCGACGTCGCCGGTGCCGACGCCGTAGTAGAACGCACCGATGCCGGGGAAGGTGGACACCGCCCTGTACTGCTCGGCGGCGCTGGCGTGGTCACTCTCGCCCTGCGGGGTGAGCAGGTGCATGACCCAGATCGACACGCCGCGATCCTGCGCGAGCTGGCGCAGCGCCTGCGCCGACAGGCCGGTGCCGGAGAGCGGATCGGAACCGGGGCGCGGACCGGCGTCGGTGACCACGATCACGTAGCGGGCGTCGTACTCCTGCCAGTCGATGTCGTCGATGGCGCGCTTGATGCCGGCGTAGGCGTCCTCGATGAAGCCCTTGCTGGATACCGTCGCCGGGGTCACGTTGCGAACCGCGTCGAAGAACCTGGTCGGGTCGCGGCCCTGTTCCAGATCGGCGTAGGTGCGGGTCAGATATTCGAGGCCGGGCGCTGCCTCGTTGTTGTCGCGATAGGCGATGAGACCGAAGGCGACCTTCTCGTCGAGCCCCGCGTCCTGGATCGAATCGTAGACACCCCGCACCACTTCGCGGGTGCGATCGATGTAGGGGCCCATGGAGGTCGTGGAATCGACCACGAACACCACGCCGGAACGGAAATCGCGCTTGGCCGCCGGTTTCTCGTCGGCCAGCGGCACCGAGGCGACGTTGAGCATCAGCGCCTGGTTGTTCTGCAGGAACACGTCGCGATACTGCTTGATCGGGACCAGATAGAAGTCGTCGTGGATGTCGACGTGCGCCTTGGGCTGGATCGCGACCACCTCGCTGGCGGCGGACACGTCACCGGCCTCGGCGGCCTTGTACATCTGCCGGTAGCTGCCGACATCGTAGATGTCGACCAGGCTCTTCAACGTGCTCTCGTCGCGGAACAGCAACACGCGGTCGTGACCGAGCGGTTCGCGGAAGGCGACGGTCAGGGCCTGATTCCAGGCGAGCACCGCGCTCTCCGCCACCCAGCCGCGCACGCCGCCGTGGCTGTTGGTACCGACCTCCAGCCAGGTTTCGCCATTCACGACGCTACGTGCGTAGACATAGAACACGCTGAATGCATCGATGGCCTGCGCGCCGGCACCGTCACCGGCTGGCGCGACACGGAGTTGCGCGCCCGGTCGCGACAACACGCGTTCGTAGAGGGACTGCTTGCCATCGAGGAGCAGCGGACGGCGGATGTCGCTGGACGGTGTGGTCGCGGCGCCGCCGATGCCGCTGGCAAACATCAAGGCAGCAAGCGCGGCGGACAGGCCCGGCTTGAGCCAGCGCCCGGCAACGCGGCGGGGATTCGAAGACGTGATCTTCATGGATTTCTCACTCAACTCGTTCATTGTTCGTTACCGGGCCAGCAGCAGGCGACGCGCATCGTCGTCGCCTTCCGCCGCCGCGCGCTCGATGCGTTGCATCAGCGCGGCGATGCGCTCGTCGGCCATCGCCTCGCCGGCGTTCAGGGCGCGCTGATACCACTTCATCGCCTGCGCCGGATCGGCCTGCTCGATGACCGCGCCACTGGCAGCGGCATCGAAGAATTCCGGGTCATACATCTCGCCGAGCACGAACGCGGACGGGCCATGCCCCTCGCGCGCGGCGAAGAACCACAGCAGGTAGGCGTCGACCGGCTGGTTCGCGTCCGTGAACCGCACCGCCCGCACATGCACCTGATGCAGGTCGATGTGGCCACCGGCGGCGCGCAGTTCCGCGATCAGCGCGCGCGCTTCGTCGCCGGGGCGGATCGCGCCCTGCCCGGACGCCGTGCCCGCCGGTTCGCCGTCAGCGGCGCCCCCGGTGCCTTCATCGGCGGCGTCGTGCATACCGTTCGGCCCGACGGCGGTCGAGCCCATCGGCGCCGGAATGCCCGGCTGAGCGGACGGAACATCCGTCCCATCGGACCCGCGCAACATGAAGTAGGCCCCGACGGCGATGACGATTAACGCCACCACGCCGCCGATGATCGCCCCCATTCCGGGGCTGCTGCGCCCGCCGGGGCCGAGTACAGGGTGGGACATGGACCACTCCCAATGGGTCAGTCGAAAAACAGTATTGGGTTTAGCACGTTACCGCCAGCGCTGCCGAACAAACGACGTGCGCGGAAATCGGCGACTTATGTGCAGATCGCTACCGGAACCGGCAACTTGGCGCAAATCTATATTAGTAGTTACGAATATTTGTAAGGGCATGCGATCGACCAACGCGGTCACCGCCCCCATGCCAATCGGGCCTCAACACGCCATGGCTGGCAGTCCCTGCCAGCTCCCGCCATGAGCCTGGCCCCGAGCGCGTCTCAGTGCCGCCCACCGAACAGAATCAGCCGATCCCGCCATCGTCCCGTCGCCACGCCGTTCCGGTCGAGCTGATCCAGCAGTTCGCCGGCCTGGCTCAGCATCGCCGCGCGGTGCGCCGGTTCGAACAATTGCAGCGCGCGCTCCACCGCCTCTTCCGACTCGCTCAACAGCGTCGCGACCAGATGGTCTTCCTGGATCGGCGACTCCGGACTCAACAGGTCGACGATCAGCTTGTGTTCAAGCAGGCGGTAGTGCTCGGCGCGCGCGACCTCCTCCTGCTCCAGTTCGCCGCGCGCCTGCGTGTCATTGCCGGCGCCCTGCCAGACAGCCTTCATGATGACCTCGGTGAGGCGCTTGAGCGCCTGCTGCTCCTTGCCGAGGTCGACGCCGAAACGGCAGGAATGTTCGAACAGCTGATCACAGCGCGACTTCAGGCCCAGGATCACATCGCTCTCGACGTTGGGCGGGAGGTGGGCGGCCTGATCGAACAGTACCTTCACGTCCTTGACGAACTGATCCATGTCCTCGCGATCGGCACGGCGCGCGGCGATCACCTCATCCTGGGTCACCACCGCGTCGTCACCGAACAAGGGATTGCGATATCGCCGTTTCAGATGGCGTTCACGCGGCCCCGGACGCGGGTGGAAGAAATGCACTTCGTTATCGGACATCGGCTCGCTCAGTCGATCGGATCGGCGGCGCGCAACCAATCGCGCCACGCCTTGAAAAGGGCTTCGTCACCGGCGCCGACCACCGAACGCGGCGCGATGACGCCAGTGTATACGGGCTCATGTTGCAGGGTGACGGCGTGGCCGCCGGCCTCGGCCAGGATCAGGCTGCCGGCCGCGTAGTCCCAGAGTTTCTGGCCGCCATGCAGATACAACTGGAAGCGACCGGCCGCGAGCCAGGCCCAGTCGAGCGCGCCGGAGCCGAAATTACGCTGCGAGCGGAACGGTTGCGCCCGCACCAGGGCCAGACGCAGGCGCTCGGTCAAGCGCTTCAGATCGATTTCGGCGACGCATTCCTTCAGTACCCCCGCATCCGTGCCGGCACGCAGCGGCATATCGTTCAGGAATGCGCCGGCACCGCGATCGGCGCGGAAACACTCGTCCCGCAGCGGGTCCAGGATCAGGCCTGCGCGCACGCCGTCGCGGTCCAGCAGGGCCAGCGAGACCGCAAAACACGGCACCCCGGACGCGAAGTTGATGGTGCCGTCGAGCGGGTCAAGCACCCAGAGACCGTCGTGCCGACCCTCGGCGAGTTCCCGCAGCAGACGGGCGTGGTCCTCGCCACGCATTTCCTCGCCCAGAAAGCCGATGTCCGGGTAAGCGTCCTTGAGTCGCTGCTGAATGTGTCGCTGCACCGCGACATCGGCCTCGGTAACCAGCGAGCCATCCGCCTTGGCGGCGGCGGCAATGCGCCCGAAGCGTGGCAGAAGTTCGATACGCGCGGCGTCGCGCAGCAGCGGTTGCAGGTCGGCGGAGTTCATATTTTCGCGATGATAGCCAAGGCCGGAGCGGCTTTACCCCGCCAATACCAAGGACTGAGGGCACGCATGGATGGGGGCGCGGCAACCAAAGTGACGGATGACGCCATGGCCTATATCTCGATCCGGCGCACGGTGTTGGGCAGATGCCTGTTGATGAGCCTGGCGAGGGCCTTCAGCGCCAACGCGCGCGGGAAGGTCTTGCGCGCCACCAGTCGCACGCGGCGCTCGGCATTGGCGATGTTGACCTGGCGCAGGATCACGCCGGTGTCGGTCGCCCAGGAACTGCGCAGGGCGAGCGCCGGCACCAGGGTGCAGCCAAAGCCGGCGCCGACCAGTTGCATCAGCGTCTCCAGGCTGGACGCACGCAGATCGTCGTGGCCCGCCGACTGATCCAGATGGCACACGCCCATGACCTGCTCGGTCAGGCAATGGCCATCCGCCAACAGCAGCAACTGGTCGACGGGCAGATCTTCCTCGTAGATCTCGTCCTTGTTGTAGAGCGGGTGCTTGGCCGGGTGGGCGAGCCAGAACGGTTCGTCGAACAGCGGAATTTCCTGCAGGTCGTCGTCATCCGGCGGGGTCGCGATCAGCGCGGCGTCGAGTTCGTGGCGGCGCAGATGATCCAGCAGCAGCGAGGTGATCTCCTCGCGCAGGACCAGATGCAGCTGGGGAAAGTCCTTGCGCAATGGCAACAGGATCAAAGGCATCAGATACGGGCCGAGCGTGGGTATGACGCCCAGACGCAGCGGCCCCGCCAACGGGTCCTGCGCGGCCTTGGCGAGGTTCTCCATGGCCTCGACCTGTTCGATCACGCGGCGCGCGTAGATCAGCAGTTGCTCGCCGATCGGCGTGATCTCCACCGAGCGGTTGCTGCGCTCGAAGATGGTCACGCCGAGCTCGTCCTCCATCTTCTTGATCTGCCCGGACAGGGTCGGCTGGCTCACGAAGCTGGCCTCGGCCGCCTTGCCGAAATGGCGGAATTCCGCCACCGCGAGCACGTAACGCAGGTCTCTCAGATTCATGTCATCCCCATTCGGTCGGGCGGGAGAAATCGTTCAGCGACAGTGAAACACAGTTCGATAGGTTTTCCATATTGCAGTCATCCGATCAAACGATTTCAACAATTCCATAACCACAAATAAGGTTCATTCCCAACAAGGCAGCAAAACGAACGACCAACCTGCCGCCCAACGTATCCGGAGAATGAACATGCCCAACAAACTGATGCTCCCGGTGGTGGTCATAATCCGCCACGCCCAGAGCGAGTGGAATCGCGAAGGCCGCTTCACCGGCTGGGCCGATCCCTCCCTGACCGATTTCGGCCGCGATGAAGCGGTGCGGGCAGCGGGCGCCCTCGCCGAAGCCGGCTACAGCTTTGATCGCGTCTACACCTCTCGCCTGTCCCGTGCCCGCGAGACCGCCGACATCGTGATGCGCGAGTCGGGCAATACCGGCATCCCGGTCTGCGCCGACTGGCGCCTGAACGAGCGCCACTACGGGGCCTTGCAGGGCGAGGACAAGATTGCCATGGCCGGGCGTGTCGGCGAGGACCAGGTGTGGCGCTGGCGCCGGGGTTACCTCGACCGTCCGCCCCGTCTGCTCGACAACGACCCGGAGCACCCGGTTCACGACCCGCGCTGGGCCGACATCGACCCGCGCCAGTTGCCCAACGGCGAGAGTCTCGCGGCGACCCGCGAACGCGTCATGGACTTCTGGCGCGAGGTCATCGCCCCGCAGATCGTCGACGGCAAGCGCCTGTTGATCAGCAGCCATGGCAACACCTTGCGCGCGCTGATCATGGCGCTGCACGACATGAGCGTGGCCGAGGTCGAGGACTTCGAGATCCCGACCGGCGTGCCGATCGTCTACGCGTTCAGCCCGAAGGGCGAGCCGATCGGCTGGCACTACCTCGATAACGACACGGCGCAGGCCGCGTAAGGAGCAACGTCATGCCCGGCATCCGTGTTCTGACCTATCTGATCGCGATCGCCGAGACCGGCCATTTCGGCCGCGCCGCCCTGCGCTGCAACGTCTCGGCGTCGACCCTCTCCGGGCAGATCCGGCGTTTCGAGGACTACCTCGGCGCCAGGCTGATCGAACGTCATCCGGACGGCGCGCGGCTGACCGATGCCGGTCGGCGCGTGATGCCGTGGGCCGAGGTCATCGTGCATTCCGCCAACCGCCTGCGGGAGACCGCGCGAGCGGTGTGACCACTTGTTGACCGATCGACATTTCCGTTTGCCGGTCCCGACACCGGGACTAACTTCCGGTGGCCCATCGCGCATAGCCAGTCATGAACAGGCACGGCGATACGACCACCACCCATCGAGAGGAGATACGAAATGAGCACCGAAAGCGCCTGCCCGTTCAAACACACCAGCGGCGGTGGCATGTCCAACCGCGACTGGTGGCCCAACCGGCTGAACCTCGACATCCTGCGCCAGCAGTCGTCCAAGGGCGACCCGATGGACCCCGATTTCAACTATGCCGAGGCGTTCAGCAAGCTCGATCTTGCGGCGGTCAAGAAGGATCTGACCGCGCTGATGACCGACTCCCAGGACTGGTGGCCGGCCGATTATGGCCACTACGGCCCGTTCTTCATCCGCATGGCCTGGCACTCCGCGGGCACCTACCGCATCAACGATGGCCGTGGCGGGGCCGGCACCGGCAACCAGCGCTTCGCGCCGGTCAACAGCTGGCCGGACAACGTCAACCTCGACAAGGCCCGCCGCCTGTTGTGGCCGATCAAGCAGAAGTACGGCCGCGCCATCTCCTGGGCCGACCTGATGATCCTGACCGGCAACGTCGCGCTCGAATCCATGGGCTTCAAGACCTTCGGCTTCGCCGGTGGGCGTGAGGACATCTGGGAACCGGAGAAGGATATCTACTGGGGATCGGAGGCGAGCTGGCTGGGCAACAAGCGCCTGACCGACGCCGACGGCGAACTCGAGAACCCGCTGGCCGCCGTGCAGATGGGCCTCATCTACGTGAATCCGGAAGGCGTCAACGGCAACCCGGACCCGATCGCGACGGGCAGAATGGTCCGCGAGACCTTCGCGCGCATGGCCATGAACGACGAGGAAACCGTCGCGCTGACCTGCGGCGGCCACACCTTCGGCAAGACCCACGGCGCCGGTGACCCGAAGCTGGTCGGGCCGGAACCGGAAGCCGCGTCGATCACCGCGCAGGGCCTCGGCTGGTTCAGCAAGCACGCCAGCGGCAAGGGTGGCGACCAGATCGGTTCCGGCCTGGAAGGCGCATGGACGCCGACTCCGACCCGCTGGGACATGAGCTTCCTCGACATGCTTTACGACAACGAGTGGGTGCTCAGCAAGAGTCCGGCCGGCGCGCACCAGTGGGTGCCGAAGGAACTCAACGACAGCAACATGGCGCCCGCGGCCGAGGACGCCTCGCAGAAGCGCGGCATCATGATGACCGACGCCGACATGGCGATGCGCTTCGACCCGATCTACGGGCCGATCTCCAGGCGTTTCCGCGAAAGCCCGGAGGAGTTCGCCGATGCCTTCGCCCGCGCCTGGTTCAAGCTCACCCACCGCGACATGGGTCCGCGCGCCCGCTATCTCGGCCCGGAAGTCCCGGCGGAAGAGCTGGTCTGGCAGGACCCGGTGCCGGCCGTCGACCATGCATTGATCAACGACGCCGATGTCGCCGCGCTGAAGTCGAAGGTTCTGGCTTCCGGTCTGTCCGT
Source organism: Gammaproteobacteria bacterium (assembly GCA_024234895.1). Classification (GTDB taxonomy): domain Bacteria; phylum Pseudomonadota; class Gammaproteobacteria; order JACKNK01; family JACKNK01; genus JACKNK01. The sequence goes on along the minus strand of JACKNJ010000012.1, from coordinate 58,568 downwards.
CGGCGAATTGGTTTCGACCGCCTGGGCCTCGGCCTCCACCTTCCGGGGGTCGGATAAACGTGGCGGCGCCAACGGCGCGCGCATCCGCCTCGCCCCGCAGAACGACTGGGCGGCGAACCAGCCGGAACAGCTCGCCAAGGTGCTCGGCGTGCTGGAAGGCATCCGCGCGGGCTTCGGCAAGCCGGTGTCGATGGCGGACATGATCGTGCTGGCGGGTTGCGCCGGCGTCGAGCAGGCCGCGAAAAACGCCGGTGTCGACATCACCGTCCCGTTCGCGGCGGGGCGTACCGATGCCAGCCAGGACCAGACCGATGTCGAATCCTTCGCGGTGCTGGAACCGATCGCCGATGGCTTCCGCAATTTTCAGAAGCAGAAGTTCGGCTGCACCGGCGAGGAGATGCTGGTCGACAAGGCCCAGTTGCTGACACTGACCCCGCCGGAAATGACCGTGCTGGTCGGCGGAATGCGCGTAATCGGTACCAATGCGGATGGTTCCGCGCATGGCGTGTTCACCGACCGCGTGGGCACGCTCAGCAACGACTTCTTCGTCAACCTTCTCGACATGGGCACCGCCTGGAAAGCGATCGGTGACGACGAGGAAATGTTCGAGATGCGTGATCGCAGGACCGGTCAGGTCAAATGGACCGCGACCCGCGTTGATCTGGTGTTCGGCTCCAACTCCGAGCTGCGCGCCCTGGCCGAGGTCTACGCAGCCAGCGATGCCCGGGAGAAGTTCGTCAGGGACTTCGTGAGGGCCTGGGACAAGGTCATGAACCTGGACCGCTTCGACCTGGGCTGATCCTCAAGTCAAAAATGTGCTGCCCGTTTGCCCCCGGTCACACCAAGGCCGGGGGCTTTTCTGCGGTTCATGATTGCGTGACTCACACAGCGATGTTGGTGGATCTGATGGCCGGGACGTGACGGCGGACGGTCGTCCCGACCGCCCGCCGTTACGTGGGTAGCGTCTATTGTCTGCTCCGCGCCCGCGTTCAGTCGTTCTGGCGACGCAGGAACGAGGGGATGTCGAAGTAGTTCGGATCGTCGCTGCTGATGCCATCGCCGACCGCACGCTGGCGGCGCATCACGGTCGGATCGTCGAGCTTGCCGTAATCGACCTGGCCGTTGGCGTTACGCGGCTGGCGCGGGGCGGCGTTGGGCGCCACGCTCGGCACCGCGTGCAGGGCCGGCTGGTCTACCGACTTCACGCCCTTCTGCATGTGCAACCCGGTGGCGACCAGGGTCACGCGCAGTTCGTCTTCCATGCTCGGCTCGATGACGGTGCCGACCACGACGGTCGCATCCGGGGAGGCGAACTCCTCGATGGTGTTGCCGACCTGCTCGAACTCGCCGATGGTCAGGTCGAAGCCGGCGGTCACGTTGACCAGGATGCCCTTGGCGCCGCGCAGATCGATGTCTTCGAGCAGCGGGCTGTTGACGGCCTTCTGGGCCGCCTCGACGGCGCGGTTCTCGCCGCTGGCGACGCCGGTGCCCATCATCGCCATGCCCATCTCGCTCATGACCGTCTTCACGTCGGCGAAGTCGACGTTGATCAGGCCGCGCCGGGTGATCAGCTCGGAAATGCCGGAGACCGCGCCGTGCAGCACGTTGTTGGCCTCCTTGAACACGTTCATCAGGCTGATGTCCTTGCCGAACTCGGTCAGCAGCTTGGCGTTCGGGATGGTGATCAGGGAATCGACGCTCGCGGCGAGTTCGGCGATACCCTTCTCCGCCACGGCCATGCGCTTCTTGCCTTCGAACGGGAACGGCTTGGTGACCACGGCGACGGTCAGGATGCCCATGTCGCGCGCGATCTGCGCGACCACCGGGGCCGCGCCGGTACCGGTACCGCCGCCCATGCCGGCGGTGATGAACAGCATGTCCGCGCCCTTGATCAGGTCCGCGATCTCCTCGCGATCCTCCATCGCCGCGTTGCGGCCGACGTCCGGATTGGCGCCCGCGCCGAGGCCCTTGGTCAGGCCATTGCCCAGCCGGAGGCACACGCAGTTGCCGGCATCTTCCGGCAGGGCCTGCACGTCGGTGTTCGCGCAGATGAATTCGACCCCTTCCAGTTCCTGTTCGAGCATGTGACAGACCGCGTTGCCGCCGCCGCCGCCTACTCCGATGACCTTGATGACGGCCTCGTCGCCGTCTTCGTCGCTAACCATTTGCCAGTTGTTCATGGACGCTACTCCCGTTGATGTTTGCTTTGCTTCGCCTTGCCTGAATCACAGCCTCGCGGCTGCCTCGCGTGGTCTCAGAAATTCCCTTGAAACCAACTCCTCATTCGTTCCCATATGCTCTTCACGCTGCCCCGGTTGACGTCTTCCCGGTGGCGCTGATTGATGTGCTTGGCACCGAAATGCAGCAGGCCGACGCCGGTGGAATAAATCGGGTTTGCAACCACGTCGGACAGCCCGCGCAGGCCGGTCGGGACCGCCAGTCGCACGTTGGTGTGGAAGACCTCCTGGGCCAGTTGCACCGCACCCTCGATCTTCGCGGAGCCGCCGGTCAGCACGATCCCGCCGGGGATCAGTTCCTTGAAGCCGCTCCGCCGCAGCTCTTCGTCGACCAGCGTGAACAGCTCCTCGTAGCGGGGTTCGACCACCTCCGCGAGCGTCTGCCGGGACAGGCGGCGTGCGGTCAGATCGCCGACCCCGTGGACCTCGATGGTCTCCTCCGGGCTGGCCAGCTGCGCGAGCGCGCAGGCGTACTTGATCTTGATTTCCTCGGCGGCCTGGCGCGGCGTGCGCAGGGCCACGGAGATGTCGTTGGTGACCTGGTCGCCGGCGATCGGGATCACCGCCGTGTGCCGGATGGCGCCGTTGGTGAACACCGCGATGTCGGTGGTGCCGCCGCCGATATCGACCATGCAGATACCGAGTTCCTTCTCGTCCTCGGAGAGCACCGCGTAGCTGGACGCCAGTTGCTCGAGGATGATGTCATCGACCTCCAGACCGCAGCGGCGCACGCACTTGACGATGTTCTGCACCGCGCTGACCGCACCGAACACGATGTGTGCGCGGGCCTCCAGACGGACGCCGGACATGCCGATCGGGTCCTTGATGCCCTCCTGGCCGTCGATCAGGAACTCCTGCGGCAGCACGTGCAGGATCTTCTGATCGTTCGGAATCGCGACCGCCTTCGCAGCCTCGATCACCCGCTCCACGTCGTTGCTGCTGATCTCGTTCTTGTCGCGCACCGCGACGATGCCGTCCGAGTTCAGGCTGCGGATGTGACTGCCGGCGATGCCGGCATACACGGAATGGATCCGCGCGCCCGCCATCAGTTCGGCCTCCTCGACCGCCCGCTGGATGGACTGGACCGTCGACTCGACGTTCACCACCACGCCCTTCTTCAGGCCGCGTGACGCGTGATGGCCGATGCCGATGATCTCCAGCCGGCCATCGGCGTCCACCTCGGCGACGATCGCGACCACCTTGGATGTGCCGATGTCGAGACTGACGATCATCTGTTTGTCGTCTCTCTTGGACATAACCGTTCCCCTTAACCCTTCGTGTCCGGTGCGGACCCGGCCGGTGCGAAGCGCACCGCCAGGCCATTCGTGTAGCGCAGATCGGCGCTCGCCAGCTGCCGCTCGTCCGCCGCCAGTCGCTGCGCGTAGACGGTCGTGAAGCGCCGCAGGCGATCGCCGAGATCGGCGCCGCCCAGTTTCAGTTCGATGATTTCGCCCGCGTCGCTGCCGGGACGGGTGCGTTCGACCCGCATGCGCCACGCACGGCGCGCATCGGTCTGGAGCTCGCGCAGGGTCAGGCCCGCATCGGCGACCAGCGGGGCGAGCTCGCGGAAATTGGTCGCGGCATCGGCGCTGCTGCCATCCGGCCCGCCCAGCATGACCAGGCCTTCCGGTCCCCGTTCCGGCGTGAAGTGCACCCCCTCGGTGCTCACGTAACCGCCGCTCATCCACTGCGCCAGCGCGGTGCGCTCACGCAGCGTGACCACCAGCCTGCCCGGCCAGACCCGGCGCAGTTCCGCGCTCTCGATCCACGGCACCTGGGCCAGCGCCGTCTTCAGCGCGTTCATGTTCAGACCGAAGAAGCCGTCCGGCAGGAACGGCTTGACGGCGATCTCGATGTCCTTGCCGTTCAGATACTGGAACTGGCCATGGACCTGGACGTCGCGGATCGGCGAGACGTGCGGGCGGCTGAACCACCACAACCCGTAACCCACCACGGCAACCATCCCGAGCGTGACCAGCCAGCTGCCGCCAAGACGCAGACGCGCCCGGCGTTCCGTCACCGTGGGCACCGCCTTGCGGACCGCACCGCGCGGGCCGGGCACGCCGGTCGGATTGGAAAGGCGGTCGGTCATGCGCCACCCCGCCGTGCGCTCATCAGGATCCTGATGACCAGATCGTCGAAACCGATGCCGGCCTGCCGCGCCGCCATCGGCACCAAGCTGTGATCGGTCATGCCCGGCACGGTGTTGACCTCCAGCAGCCACGGCCGCCCGGCTTCGTCGAGCATGAAATCGACCCGCCCCCAGCCGGCCGCACCAACCGCCTTGAAGGCGCGGATGCAGATCGCCTGGAACTCCGCCTCGTTCTCCGCCGGCAGGCCGCAGGGGCACAGGTAGCGGGTCTTGTCCGAGAGGTACTTGGCCTCGTAGTCGTAGAACGTCCCGGCGGCTTCCAGCTTGATCAGCGGCAGCGCGGTATCGCCGAGGATCGCGCAGGTGTATTCGCCACCGGTCACACAGTGCTCGACCAGCACCGGGGAATCGTGTTTCGCCGCTTCCGCCCACGCGGCGCGCAGCTGCGAGGCGTTGTCGACCCGCGAGGTGCCGATGCTCGACCCCTCCAGCGCCGGCTTCACGAACAGCGGGGTCCCCAGGCGTTCGACGACGCCATCGCACTCCGTGGCCGAATTGACCACGGTGTATTCCGGCGTCGGCAGGCCCATGGACAGCCAGATCTGCTTGCAGCGCACCTTGTCCATGCCCAGCGCGGAGCCGAGCACGCCGCTGCCGGTGTAGGCGATCTCCAGCGCATCGAGTGCGCCCTGGAGCACTCCGTCCTCACCGCCCCGCCCATGCAGGACATTGAAGACGCGGTCGAAACCGCCGGCTTCAAGCTGCCGCAAGGCCGGCGCCAGCGAGTCGGGGCCGGCATCAATCGCGGTTACGTCGATACCCTTGCGACGCATCGCGGCGAGCACCTGCGCGCCACTCTTCAGCGAGACTTCGCGCTCGGCGGAGATACCGCCGTACAGCAAGGCCACGCGACCGGCTTCGATGTTCATTGGAATACCTCCGTGGCGAATGGCTTGGCGCGTTCGCCGACGATGCGGACTTCCGGACACAGCTCGACGCCGAACCGGGCCTTTACCTGCGCGCGCACCGCGAGCAAGAGGTCTTCGATGTCGTCGGCCAGCGCGTCGCCGGTATTGATGATGAAATTTGCGTGCTTTTCGGAGACGCAGGCCGCGCCCAGGCAGCGCCCCTTCAGGCCGGCCGCCTCGATCAGACGCGCGGCGTAATCGCCATCGGGATTGCGGAACACCGAGCCGCAGCTCGGCTGGCCGGTCGGCTGGGTTGCGTTCCGCCGCGCGAGCAGTGCCTTGATGTTGGCCTGCGCGGCCTCGGTGTCGCCGCGCGGCACGCGCAGCTCGCAGGTCACGAAGCCGGCGTCCATCGGCCCCTCGACATGGCGGTAGCCGTGGGCGAATTCGTCTGCGGAACGCCGCCGGATGTCGCCGTTGCGATCGATGGTCTCGACCGCGACCACGAGTGGCCAGGTCTCGCCGCCGAAAGCCCCGGCATTCATCGCCAGCGCCCCGCCCATGGTGCCGGGGATACCCGCCAGGAATTCCGCGCCGACCGCGCCCGCCTTGGCCGTGAAACGCGCAACCTTGTTGCAGGCCGCACCCGCCTCGACCCGGAAACGGTCATCTGCGATTCGTTCGATCCCGGCCAGGCTCTGGGTAGCGATCGCGGTGCCGGCGAAGCCGCCGTCGCGGACCAGCAGATTGCTGCCGAGACCGAGCCAGAGCACCGGCTCGTCGGCGGGCATGGCCCGGAACAGCGTGCGTAGTTCCGCGATGTCCGCCGGCCGCACATAGCGACGCACGGGACCGCCGGCGCGCCAACTGACGTGGCTCGCCATCGGCTCATCCCGACGGACGTCGCCGGCCAGGCCATCGACGATGGAAAGCCAGTCGCTCACGGGCGCTCTTTGTCCGGCTGCGGGGTGCCGGGCACGGTCGCCGCACTGGCGTTTGCCACGGACTCCTTCTCCTCCTGCCGGCTCGCGACCCGGCGCATGTCGCCCAGCGCGGCACCCGTGTGGGTGCCCAGATAACTGCACAGGCCTTCCCCGCACCCCAGGTGCAGCGGCCGTTTTGCGTTGTAATCGGTCATCGCTGTGTCCCCCGCTGATCTCGTCGTATTGCGAGTTCGTCTGTCCGGTGATGGCGTTCATGAGTCACTCCACCACTCTCAACGCGGCGGGCAGGCCCGCCGCCACCGCGCCGATATCGCCGGCGCCACAGGTCAACAACACGTCGCCGTCCTGCAATACGTCCGGCAACACCTCGGCCAGTTCGCTGGCCGCGTTCACGAACACCGGTTCGACGGTTCCGCGCACCCGCACCGCGCGGGCCAGCGAGCGACCGTCGGCCCCGGCGATCGGGTCCTCCCCGGCCGCGTAGACCTCGGTCAGCAGGAGCAGATCGACGGTCGACAGCACCCGCGCGAAGTCTTCGAAAAGATCGCGGGTGCGGGTGTAACGGTGCGGCTGGAAGGCGAGCACCAGGCGACGTTCCGGATAGGCGCCGCGCGCGGCCGCGATGGTCGCGGCGACCTCGCGCGGATGATGGCCGTAGTCATCGATCAGGCGGACCGTGCCGTGGCGGGTGACGATGTCTCCGTAGCTCTGGAAACGGCGACCGATGCCAAGGAACGCGGCCAGCGCCTGCTGGATATGGCCGTCGCCCACGCCGAGTTCATTGGCGATGGTGATCGCCGCCAGGGCGTTCAGCACGTTGTGGCGACCGGGCAGGTTCAGGCTCACCTGCATCGGCTTCGATCGCCCTGGCAACAGCACCTTGAAATGCGTCATCACGCCTTGCTGGCGGATATCGATCGCACGCACATCCGCGTCGTCGGAGTCGATCCCGTAGGTCAGCATCCGGCGGCTCACCTCCGGCAGGATGTGGCGTACTTCCGGGTCATCAATGCAGAGCACCGCCAGCCCGTAGAACGGCAGGTTGTGCAGGAATTCGACGAAGGTCTGGCGCAGGCGGTTGAAGTCGCCGTCATAGGTCGACAGGTGGTCGGCATCGATGTTGGTGACGATGGTCATCACCGGCAGCAGATGCAGAAAGCTGGCATCGGATTCGTCGGCTTCGGCGACCAGGTAGTCGCCCTGTCCGAGGGCGGCGTGGCTGGCGCTGGAATTCAGGCGACCGCCGATCACGTAGGTGGGGTCTAACCCCCCTTCGGCCAGCAGGCTCGCGACCAGGCTCGTGGTCGTGGTCTTGCCGTGCGTCCCGGCGATCGCGATGCCGGTGCGGAAGCGCATCAGTTCGGCCAGCATCTCGGCGCGGCGTACGATCGGGATGCGCGCCTCGCGGGCCGCGTCCAGCTCCGGATTGCCGAAATTGATCGCGGTCGAGACGACCACGACATGCACGCCGTCGACGTTGCCCGCCCGGTGACCGATGTTCACGATCGCGCCCTTTTCGCGCAGGCGTTTCATGACCGCGTTTTCCTTGATGTCGGAGCCGCTGATCTCGAACCCGAGATTCAGCAGCACCTCCGCGATACCGCTCATGCCCACGCCGCCGATGCCGACGAAATGGATGCGGCGGATGCGACCCATCGGGTCGAGCACCGCACGGGGTCTGGTTGGGGTCGGACGCAAGGTCATGGCGTCGCCTCCGCGGCGGCCGGCACCGGGATGCCGGCGGCGTCAAGAATCTGTGCGACCACGCGCTGGGTCGCGTCGGGCATCGCCATGGACAGGGCGCGCGTGACCATGTCGTGGCGTCTTGGGCGCCGACACATGTCGTGGATGCGCGCGGCCAGCAAAGGCGGCTGCATTTCGTACTGCGGGCAGAGCAACGCCGCGCCGGCATCGCTGAGATAGCGGGCATTCGCGGTCTGGTGGTCGTCGACCGCGTGCGGGAATGGCACCAGGATGGCGGGCAGACCGGCCGCCGCGAGTTCGGCGACGGTCATCGCGCCGGCACGGCAAATCGCGAAATCGGCCCAGGCATAGGCCTCTGCCATGTCCTCGATGAACGGTGTCACCTCGGCCTCCACCGAGTTGTCGGCGTAGGCCTGCCGGGCCGTCTCCAGCGTGGCTTCACCCGCCTGATGGCGGACCATCGGGCGCACCGCCGCAGGCACAAGGGCGAGCGCGGCCGGCACGGTCTCGTTCAATGCCTTGGCGCCGAGACTGCCGCCAATCACCAGCAGACGGGCGCGCGGCTCGCGTGCCGACAGGCGACCGACCGGGTCGGGATGTGCCGCCAACGCGGCGATCCCGGCGCGGATCGGATTGCCGGTATGCACGGCATTGCGCACCTTGCCGGCGAAACTGTTCGGGAACGCCTCCAGCACGCGGGTGGCGATACGCGCCAGCAGGCGGTTGGTCAGGCCCGCGATGGCGTTCTGCTCATGCACGATCAGCGGCACCCGGCGCAGCCAGCTGGCGACGCCGACCGGCCCGGTCACGAATCCGCCCATGCCGAGCACCGCGTCCGGCTTGCGCGCGCTCACAGCGGCCAACGCCTGGCGCAGCGCCCTCCATAGTGTGAACGGCGACTTCAGCCAGCCCAGCGCCCCGTTGCCGCGCAGGCCGCTGACCTCGATCCAGTCGATGTCGATGCCGGCCGCCGGCACGACGCGGGCCTCAAGGCCGTGGCGGGTGCCGATCCAGCTCACCCCGATGCCGAGGCGGCGGAGTTCGCTGGCGACCGCGAGCGCCGGGAATACGTGTCCCCCGGTGCCGCCGGCGGTGATCACGACGTGCGCGCTCATGCCGCACCTCCCGACCGCTCATCGCCGAAGGTCGTGCGGTGGGCACCGCCATTCGCGTTCTTCTCGAGCTCGCGGCGTTCGTAGTCGACGCGCATCAGCAGCGCCAGCGCGGCGCAGGTCACCAGCAGCGAGCTGCCGCCATAGGAAATCAGCGGCAGGGTTAGGCCCTTGGTCGGCAGCACACCCATGTTGACGCCGAAATTCACCAAGGCCTGCACGCCCAGCCAGAAACTGATCCCGTAGGCGCAATACGCGCCGAACATTCGGCCCACCTGCTCGGCAGCCGCGCCGATCCGATAGCCGCGCCAGACCAGGAACGCATACAGGCCGATCAGCACGACGCTGCCCAGAAAACCGAATTCCTCCGCATATATCGCGAACACGAAGTCGGTGTGCGCCTCCGGCAGGAAGAGCAGCTTCTGCATGGAGTTGCCGATACCGACACCGGCCCAGTCGCCGCGCCCGATCGCGATCAGCGACTGGGTCAACTGATAGCCGCCGTTGTACGGATCGGCCCAGGGGTCGAGGAAGTTGGTCAGGCGCGCCCAGCGATACGGCTCGAAGCGGATCAGCAGCGCCATCATGGCGGCCACGCCGACGAACAACGGCACGAACACGCGAAGCTGGACACCGCCCAGAAACAGCATCGCCAGGGTCACGCCGACGATGATCGACGCGCTGCCGAAATCCGGCTCCATCAGCAACAGCACGCTGATCAGCATGACCAGGATCATCGGGCGGGCGAAACCGCCGAAGCCGCTGCGCAATTCCACCGGGTGGCGCACCAGATAGCCGGCCAGGTAAACGATCACGAACAGCTTGCCGAGTTCGGAGACCTGGATGCGGACCGGGCCGGCGCCGATCCAGCGCACCGCGCCGTTGACCTGCACGCCGACGCCGGGAATCAGCACGAGCGCAAGCAGCAGCACGGTGATGAGCAGCAGATGGGGACCGGCGTCCTGCCAGGCAGCGGTCGGCACGCGCACCATCAGGCCGAACACCGCGAGACCGCCGATCACGTAGAAGAACTGACGGACGAGGTAATGCCACGGGGTGTCGAGGTTCTGCGCGGCGAGCGGCATCGATGCCGACGCGACCATCAGCACCCCGATCGCCAGCAGGATGACGAGCACCACCATCAGCGGTGCGTCAAAGTCGTGCAGGCGCGGCGTACGGCGGACGGCGCTGCCGGTGCGGACCGCGAATTCGATCGCGTCCTGGGCCTGATGCTGGGCGTAGTCGATGACGTTCACGTCGCCCGCTCCCGGACCAGCTTCATGAACTGCTGTCCGCGATCTTCGTAGTTGCGGAACATGTCGAAGCTTGCGCAGGCGGGCGAGAACAGGACCGAGTCGCCGGCCTGCGCCAGCGCCATCGCGGCGTCGATCGCCGCGTCCAGTCCGGCGGCGCGCACCACCGGGACCACATCGCCGACGGCGGCGGCGATCAGTTCCGCGTCCCGACCGAACACGACCAGGCCGCGTCCGCGTGCCGCGAGCGCCTCGGCGAGCGGCGAGAAATCCGCGCCCTTGCCCTCGCCGCCGGCGATCAGCACCGAACGACCGCGCAGGCCCTGCAATGCGGCCACCGTGGCACCGACGTTGGTGCCCTTGGAATCGTTGTACCAGGTCGAGCCGTTGATCTCGGCGACCCACTGGGTTCGATGCGGCAGGCCCTGGAAGGCGCGCAGCGTATCGAGCATCGCGCCCATGTCGAGTTCGACGACCTCGCCCAGCGCCAGCGCGGCCAGCGCGTTCGCCACGTTGTGACGACCCGGGATGCGGATCTCGGTGGTGCGCATCAGACCCTTCGACCCACGGGTCAGCCACTCCTCGCCGTCGATCGTCATGAGGCCGTACTGGCCGGACTGGGGACGCCCCATGCCGTAGGTGATGGTGGCCCGGCCCTTTTCCTGCATCGCCGCGCACCACGGGTCATCGCGATTGATGACCATGACACCGTCGCCGCGATAGATGCTCGCCTTGATGGCCGCGTACTCGGCGAGCGTGCCGTGCCGGTCCATGTGATCGGCGCTGATGTTCAACACCACGGCCGCGGCGACGCCAAGGGTGTGCGTGCATTCCAGCTGGAAGCTGGACAGTTCCAGCACATACAGATCGGGACGCCCGCCGGCCAGCAGGTCCAGCGCGGGGGTGCCGAGGTTGCCGCCCACGCGCACGTCGAGCTCGGAGGCCCGCGCCATCTCGCCTACCAGCGTGGTGACCGTGCTCTTGCCGTTGGAACCGGTGATCCCGACGATCGGCGCGTCCACGAAGTGCGCGAAGATCTCGATGTCGCCGAACACCGGCACGCCCCGTCGCGCAGCGGCCATGACCAGGGGCTCGTTGGCGGGTACGCCGGGGCTGAGCAGGATCACGTCGGCGCTTTCGAACACACGTTCGTCGAAGCCGCCGATGAACGTCGCAACGTTCGGGAACTCGTCGGCAAGCACCTGCAGACCGGGCGGCTGGGCGCGCGAATCGGTGACCGCGCACTCCACCCCCATGGCGGACAGGAAGCGGACCATCGACAAACCCGTCTTGCCCATGCCGACCACCAGGCTGCGCGCATAGGGCCAGGCCTTCAGGCTGCCGGGCTGGAGGGCGGGTGCGGAACGTTCGATGCGGCCGTTCATCAGCGCACCTTCAGGGTCGCGAGACCGACCAGCACGAGGATGAAGGTGATGATCCAGAAGCGCACGATCACGCGCGGCTCCGGCCAGCCCTTCAGCTCGAAGTGATGATGCAGCGGGGCCATGCGGAAGATGCGGCGACCGGTCAGCTTGTAGGAGCCGACCTGCAGGATCACCGACACCGTCTCCATGACGAACACGCCGCCCATGATGAACAGCACGATCTCCTGGCGGCTGAGCACCGCCATCAGGCCCAGCGCGCCGCCCAGCGCCAGCGCGCCGACATCGCCCATGAAGACCTGCGCCGGATAGGCGTTGAACCACAGGAAGCCGAGTCCGGCGCCGACCAGCGCCGCCGCGAACACGATCAGCTCGCCCACGCCGTGGATGTACGGGAAGCCCAGGTAGTTGGCGAATACGGAGTGGCCGAGCACGTAGGCGAACACGCCGAGCGCGCCGCCGACCATGACCGTCGGCAGGATCGCGAGGCCGTCCAGGCCGTCGGTCAGGTTGACGGCATTGGAGGTGCCGACGATCACGAAGTAGGTCAGCGGGATGTACAGCCAGCCGAGCGGAATCGCGACGTCCTTCAACATCGGGATCAGCAGTTCGGTCTCGGCCGGGGTCTGCGCGGTCTGGTAGAGGAACACGGCGGTGCCGAGCGCGATCACCGACTGCCAGAAGTACTTGTGGCGCGCGGCCATGCCCTTCGGGTCCTTGAGCGCGACCTTCTTGTAGTCGTCCCAGAAGCCGATCGCGCCGAAACCCAGCGTGACGACCAGCATCACCCACACGTAGCGGTTACCGAGATCGCCCCAGAGCAGCGTCGCGATCCCGATCGCGACCAGGATCAAGGTGCCGCCCATGGTCGGCGTGCCGGCCTTGGACAGATGCGACTTCGGGCCATCGTCACGCACCGCCTGACCGATCTGGCGGAAGCTCAGGTGGCGGATCATCCAGGGTCCGACCAGAAACGCGATGAACAACGCGGTCAGCGCGCCGAGGATTGCGCGCAGGGTCAGGTACTGGACGACATTGAAGGCCGCGTAGTACTGGGCGAGATAGTCGAAGAGATAGAGCAGCATGCTTATGCCTCCCCCGACTCGGTGACGAGCGGGGCGGTGAGTGCGGCGACCACGCGCTCCATGCGCATCGCGCGCGAGCCCTTGACCAGCACGAGGCGCCCAGCACCGAGGTCATTGGTAAGCGCCGCGATCAGCGACTCAACGGATTCGAAATGGCGGCCACCGGCACCGAAGGCCTGGACGGCTCCCCGGCTCAGCGGCCCGATCGCGTACAGGCGGGCGATGCCCTGCTCGGCCGCCCAGGCACCAACCTCGGCGTGCAGTTGCGGACCCGTGCCGCCCAGCTCGCCCATGTCGCCCATCACCAGCCAGGCATCCGGCGACTGCTGGGCGAGCACCGCGATCGCGGCGCGGAAACTGGTCGGGTTGGCGTTGTAGGTGTCGTCGATCACCCGCGAGCCGGCGATGCCCGCCTTGCTGACCAGACGCCCCCCGACGGCGCTGATGCCCTCCAGGCCGGCCTTGATCTCGGCCAGGCCCGCGCCGGCGGCCATCGCGGCGGCACTGGCACCGAGCGCGTTCATGACGTTGTGGCGACCGGGCAGCGGCAGCGCGATGTCGACTTCACCCTGCGGGGTCTGCATGGCGATGCGACTGCCGTTCGCGGTCGGCTGCCAGGTGGCGGTGAAGTCCGCACTGGAATCGAGCGCGAAGGTGCGCACCGGGCGCGAACCGATGCGCGCCAGCCAGTTATCGGCAAAGCGGTCATCGGCATTGACGATCGCGGTGTCGTGCTCGGTCAGGCCGTCGAAGATCTCGCCCTTGGCCTCGGCGACACCCTCCAGGCTGCCGAAACCCTCCAGATGGGCGGCACCGGCATTCGCGAGCAGCGCCACGTCCGGGCGGGCCAGTCCCGCCAGGTAGGCGATCTCGCCATGGTGATTCGCACCCATCTCGATGACCGCGAAGCGCAGTCCGTCGGACAGCCTCGCCAGCGTCAGCGGCACGCCGATGTCGTTGTTCAGATTGCCCTTGGTCGCCAGCGTCGGGCCAACCTGGGCCAGGATCGCCGCAACCATCTCCTTGTTGGTGGTCTTGCCGTTGCTGCCGGTGATGCCGACCACCGTCAGATCCAGCGAATCGCGCCACTCCGCGCTCAGCGCGCCCATGGCCAGACGGGTGTCATCGACCCGGATCTGCGGCACGTCGATATCGAGCTCGCGCTCGACCAGCAAGGCCACCGCACCGTTGGCGACCGCGTCGGCGGCGAACGCATGGCCGTCGAACCGTTCCCCACGCAGTGCCACGAATAAAACGCCGGGCTGGCGTTCTCTTGAATCGATCACGAGCCCGGCAAAGGCGCCGTCGAAACGGCTTTCGCCCCCCAGCAAAAATGTCCGAACCAGTTCGGCTTGAAGACCGCGCGCGTTCAGCGCGTTGACGGCCTGGTCGAGGCGCATGGCGATCACCGTGCGTCCTCCTCGTTGCGTTCCCGCTTGATCTCGGCGACCAGTGCGCGGTCGCTGAACCAATGGCGACGGTCTCCGACGATCTGGTAGTCCTCATGGCCCTTGCCGGCGATCAGCACGACATCACCGGCCCGCGCGGCGCCGATCGCGGCGCGGATGGCCGCCTCGCGGTCGCGCTCAACGGTCACCAGACCGGGCTCGGCCATGCCGACCAGGATGCCGGCGATGATGACCTCGGGGTCCTCTCCGCGCGGATTGTCGTCGGTGACGACGACCCGGTCGGCGAGCCGTTCGGCGACCTCGCCCATCAACGGGCGCTTGCCGCGATCGCGGTCGCCGCCGCAGCCGAACACGCAGTGCAGACGCCCGCCGGCGTGGGCGCGCAACGCGTTCAGGGCGTGTTCCAGCGCGGCCGGGGTATGCGCGTAGTCGACGACGGCGGTGACCCCGCCGGACAGGCTCCAGGCCTCCATGCGCCCAGCCACCGGGCGGACCGTGCCCAGCGCCGCCAGCGCGGCCTCGACATCGACCCCGAGTTCGCGCAACACGACGAACGCGGCCGTGAGGTTGGCGGCGTTGAAGTCACCCAGCAGGTGGCTGCGGATCACTCCCGAACCCAGGGAACCCGCGATGGTTACGTCCAGGCCGTCGGGACGCGCGGCGGTCGACACGATACGGACGTCGGCGTCATCGGCCCGGCCATAGCCGAACTTGCGACCGACGGTCAGCTCGGAAGCCATCAACTCGCGACCGAAGGCGTCGTCGACGTTCAGCACCACGAAATCCAGACCTTCGATCTGGAACAACTGGCGTTTGGCGTCGGCGTAGGCCTCGACGCTGCCGTGGTAATCAAGGTGGTCGCGGGTCAGATTGGTCAGCACGGCGCCCCGCAGATGCACCCCGTCGATGCGGCGCTGGTCGAGGCCGTGCGAGGAAACCTCCATCGCCACCCCCCGCGCGCCCCGTTCCCGCAGTCCGGCCAGTTCGCCGTGCACGCCGACCACATCCATGGTGGTGTTCGCACTGGGCTTCAGGTCCCCGGGGAAACCGTTGCCGATGGTGCCGAGGACACCGAAGCGGCGGTCCAGGTGCGTCATCGCCTGCGCGATGATCTGCGTGACCGAGGTCTTGCCATCGGTCCCGGTGACGCCGATCACCGGCATCGCCGCGCTCGGATCACCGTAGTAATCGGCCGCGAACGCACCCAGATACCGGCGCAGTTCCGGCACCCGGACCGCCGGCAACGCACGGCAGCGCGCGGCGACGAACGCGGACCAGTCGGCGTTCACGTCCGGCTCCCAGAACACCACCGACGCACCCGCCTCGATGGCCTTGTCCAGATATTCCAGACCGTGCTTGAGCGACCCGTTCAGAGCGATGAAGGCCTCACCGCGCCGCAGGGCCCGGCTGTCCACGCCGAGCCCGATCACCTCGACGTCGCCCTCGACGGCGGCATCCGCGAATGAACGCAGTTCCGGCGCGGCGCCCAGCCGACGCAGGCGCGCGATCAGATCGGACAGGCGCATGACGGGACCCCCATGATGCAGGACACGCGCCGCCCCTTCGGACCGCGCGTCGGGAAACAGAAACTGAACCACCGCGCTCATGCCGGTGGCTCCGTGATGCGTCCGGCATCAACCACCGGGGCGACCACCCGGTCTGCCACCGGGGCGCCTCCTGGCGTCCGGGCCTGTCGCGTATCCGGCTGTTCCGGCTGATCCGGCGGGATGTTCAACAGCCGCAGCGCGCCGGCCATGACCCGCTTGAACACCGGCGCGGCGACCAGCCCGCCGTAGTACTGGTCGCCGCGCGGTTCGTCGATGACCACGACACCGACCAGGGAACGCCCCTCAACGGGCGTGAAGCCGGCGAACACGGCGACGTAGCTGTCGTCGGCATAGCCACCGCCGACACTCTTCTTGACGGTGCCAGTCTTGCCGGCGACCCGGTAATGGTCGATCTGCGCGAGGGTCGCGGTGCCGCCGGTGAGGGTGACCCGCTCCATCATCTCGACGACGCTGCGCACGAGGGCCGGCTCGAACACCTGCTCGCGATTCGGCTCGCCGTCGACCTTCAACAGGGAAACCTGGGTCCGCACACCGCGATTGGCCAGCACCGCGTAGGCGCGGGCGAGTTGCAGCGGGGTCACGGTCATGCCGTAGCCGAACGCGATGGTGGCGACATCAAGACGCACCCAATCGTTGAACGGACGCACGGTGCCGGCGGACTCGTTGGGAAATCCCGTACCGGTGTTCTCGCCGAAGCCGGCACGAGTGAGCACATCGGCAACCGGCTCGGCGCCGATCGCAAGCGCGATTTTGGCGACTCCGACGTTGCTGGACTTCTGGATGATCGTGCTGACGTCGATGTCGCCGTAGTTGTGGACGTCGCTGATCGTGTGGCGACCCACGCGGAACAGACCCGGCGCGGTGTTGATGTGCGTGGCCGGCGTGTACGCACCGGAACGCAGGCCCGCCAGCACGGTGAACGGCTTGATCGTCGAACCCGGCTCGAAGGTATCGAGCACGGCGGCGTTGCGCATCAACTCGGTGCGCAGACCGCCACGATCGTTCGGGTTGTATGAAGGCTGGTTGACCAGCGCCAGCACCTCGCCGCTGGTCGCGTCCATCACCACCACCGAACCGCCCTTGGCGCGATGTTCGATCACCGCCGCCTTGAGCTCGCGATATGCGAGGTACTGGATCTCGCGGTCGATCGACAGCGCCAGGTCCTTGCCGGGTTCAGGCTCGCTGACCAGCTTCACGTCGCGGACCGCGCGACCGAGCAGGTCCTTGATCATCAGCTTCTTGCCGGGGCGACCCTGCAACCACT
This sequence comes from Gammaproteobacteria bacterium, assembly GCA_024234895.1. Classification (GTDB taxonomy): domain Bacteria; phylum Pseudomonadota; class Gammaproteobacteria; order JACKNK01; family JACKNK01; genus JACKNK01. The sequence goes on along the minus strand of JACKNJ010000012.1, from coordinate 41,610 downwards.
CGTCGTAGGCGCGCTCGAGACCTTCCTGGCCCTCGTCTTCGACATTGGTCAGGCCGACCAGATGCGCGGCGACCTCGCCGGTCGGGTAGTAGCGGCGATATTCGCGCTCGCGACTCACGCCCGGAAAGTCGGCGGCAAGGATGCGATCCGCTTCCTGCGGGACCATGTGGCGACGCAGGAACAGGAATTTGCGGTCGGCATTACGTTCCAGGTAGGCGCGCAGCGAGGCCGCGTCCATGTCCAGCATTTCGGCCAGTTCCACCAGACGCTCGGCGGGCAATGCCAGCAATTTCTCCGGCACCGCGCCAACCGTGTCGACCGGTGTCGAGATCGCCAGCGGCTCGCCAGCGCGGTCGCTGATCACACCGCGATGCGCCTGCAGCACCTCGGGACGCACGTGACGCGCATCGCCCTGCTTCTGCAGGAACTCATTGTTGACCAGCTGCAACCAGGCGGCGCGCGCGACCAGACCGACGACACCGACGGCAACCAGGCCGAGCAGCAGACCACGCCGCCACGGCGCGGTGCGCGGCGGCTTGATGTGGGTCGGATTCGGCGCGCTCATTGCCACACCATCACGATCTGGTCGCCGGTCGGCAGGCGCATGCCCAGCTTCTCGCGGGCGATCCCTTCGACGCGGGCCGAGGTCGCCAGCGCGCCCTGCTCAAGTTGCAGGCGGCGCCATTCGATATCCAGTCGATCGCGCTCGCTGGACAACGCCTGCGACTGCGCGAACAACATGCGGCTCTCGTAGCGCGCATAGACCAGTGCCAACGCCGAAGCGAGACAGAGCAGGCCAAGTGCAACAACCGGGAGGCCACGCGCGTTCATGACGCCACCCCGACATCCGCGAGCCGCTCGGCGACGCGGAGCACGGAACTGCGGGCACGCGGGTTGCGCGCCAGTTCCGCATCGCCGGGGCGAATTTCCTTACCGACCGCGCGCAGGCGGCGACGCAGCATGTGCTCCGGCACCGGCATGCCCGGCACGTGGCTGGCGCCGCGCGCCTCGTCACGGATGAAGCGCTTGACGATGCGGTCTTCGAGGGAGTGGAAACTGATCACCGCAAGCCGACCGCCTGGGCGCAACACCTCCAGCGCGGCGACCAGCGCCTCGCCGAGATCATCCAACTCCTTGTTTATGTGGATGCGGATCGCCTGGAAGCTGCGCGTGGCCGGATGCTTGCCCGGCTCATGCCTGGGCACGGCGGCGGCGATGATCGCGGCCAGTTGCGCGGTGGTGCGGATCGGCGACTCGGCGCGGGTGCGCACGATGGCGCCGGCGATCCGCTTGGCGAAGCGCTCCTCACCGAACACCCTCAGCACCTGCGCGATATCCGCCTCGCGGGCCCTGGCCAGCCAATCGGCGGCGCTCTCACCCACTTCCGGGTCCATGCGCATGTCCAGCGGCCCGTCGCGCAGGAAGCTGAAGCCGCGCTCACCCTGGTCGAACTGCGGCGAGGACACGCCGAGGTCCAGCAGCACGCCATCGACGCGCCCCCTCAACCCCCGCTGATCCGCCACCCGAGCCAACATTGCAAACGAGCCTCTCTCGATACTGAAACGTTCATCGGACCCGAAGCGTCGAAGCGCGGTCTCTACCGCCTGCGGGTCCTTGTCAAAGGCAAGCAGCCGACCATCCGGCCCCAGCCTCGCCAGCACTTCCGAGGCGTGACCGCCACGCCCGAAGGTGCCGTCCAGGTAGATGCCGTCGGGGCGAACCGCCAACGCATCCACCGATTCGTGCAACAGCACGGGTACATGTCCGGAGAAATCGCCCTGGTTCATGTATCCGTGTCTTCATCGCGCCATCAGAACGAGAAGCCGGCCAACGATTCCGGCATCTCGCTCTCGATCTCCGGCTCGGCGTTGACCCGTGCCCAGGTCTCGCGATCCCAGAGTTCGAACTTGTTGCCCTGCCCGATCAGGTCGACCTCGCGATCGATACCGACCTTCTCGAGCAGGCGGGTGGGCAGATTCACGCGACCCTGACCATCCATGTCGCAGTCCTCGGCGTTGCCGATCAGGCGACGCTTGAAGCTCTGCACGCGCTTGTTGGTGCTCGGCAGCTGATTGACGCGGGCCTCCACGTCCTCCCAGACCGGGGCGGGATAAACCATCAGATAGGGCTCCTCCTGGTTGCTCTGCGCATCGATGCCGAGCGCGACGACCAGTCGTCCGCCACAAAGCTCGCGCAGGCGCTCGCGATACTTCGCAGGTATCGCGATGCGGCCCTTTTCATCGAGCTTGAGCTGGACGGTGCCTCGAAACACTTGACTCCCCCTAGGTGGTCTACCTTTCCCGTGGAGTACCTTTTTATTCCCTTTTGCTCCACATTGGTCCCCAGCGTAGTTTCGAGGCGAGAGGGGTGTCAAGAACAAAGGGGGTTTGAAACGCAAAAAATCTTGTTGTGAAGTCAGGGACTTAGCGGCGCTTCCCAGAATCGGGGGCAGCAAAATTCCGAAAAATTCAGAACCTGAATTTTTTCAGTGAATTAGGGGATTCAATTCGATCTTTGTCTTAGCTATAAAGGATAAGTGCATAATTTAAAACACAAACCACCAATGCGGCCTGTGTCCCGCATTGCACGGGGAACGAAGTGGAGTGGGAGCCGACCGATAAGCCGGGTTCTGTCATTGGACAGCCATTCATCTGGGGTTCGCGTCACCGCGACCCTCAAGCGACCTACCCGGGGACAGCGCGGGCCACGCCATCGTCCCCCTATTTGGTCTTGCACCGAGCGGGGTTTACCGTGCCGCCGAATGTTGCCACCGGCGCGGTGGGCTCTTACCCCACCGTTTCACCCTTACCGGCGTCGCCGAAGCGACGCTTAGGCGGTCTGCTCTCTGTTGCACTTTCCGTGGGCTCACACCCCCCAGGCGTTACCTGGCGCTCTGCCCTGCGGTGCCCGGACTTTCCTCCATACCGAACAAGCGGTATCGCGGCTGCCTGGCCGACTCCCGGTGAGGAGTATCCGCTTTGGGGTGCTGATGCGCCATAGGGCGCCTCTCGAAATGGTGACGCGCTGCGTGCGGTTGGCGTTTTAGGGTTGACGATGTGCCGACATCATCTTGAGCGGAGACGAGGCTTCGGGAGGTGGGGAAATGAAGCTCCGCGCCTGACATTGAGCCGGTCGCGGCGCTTTTCGGAGGTTGCGCCATGCGCACCAATCGGGCATCGCGATGCGTCCATGGTGCGCACGGCGCACCCTTGTATTGTGAAGACGTCAGGGGAGACCCTGATCGGAACGCCAGACGCCGTGTGCACCCTCAGGCCCTGGAGCCAGGAGCGTAGATCCTGCGCTGGCGTTCCTTTTCTCTTGCAGGAAATCGAACAGCATCTTTGGCACCGAGCCTCTCGGTAGCCCGCATTGACAAGGTGGATTGGCAAGATGAACCCCGCATTGCTCGTTCTCGGTATCGATGTCTCCAAGGCCAAGCTGGATGTGGCCTTGCTCCTTCCCGATGGAAAATTCCGCACCAAGGTGTTCGCCAACACACCCAAAGGCATTACCGCGTTGGTGACTTGGCTGACGCCGCACCTGTCCAGGCCCTTGCACGTGTGCATGGAGGCCACCGGTACCTACTGGGAGGCGGTGGCCGAGGTGCTCGCCGATGCCGGCCAGGTAGTGAGTGTCGTCAACCCAGCTCAGATCAAGGCTTTTGGGGGCGCGGCGCTGGTACGTACCAAGACCGACGCGGTCGACGCGCGCCTGATTGCCCGCTTCTGCGCCGCCCAGCACCCGGCCCCCTGGCAACCCGCGCCACTGACTGTCCGTGAACTGCGCTCCTTGGTGCGTCGTCGTCAGGCTCTGGTCGACATGCAGACCCAGGAGAGCAACCGCCTGGAGGTCGCCAAGGCCGGGGTCCGGGCCGATATCCAGGCGCATCTGGCTTACCTCGTCGATGCCATTGCCGCCGTCGAGGCCGCGATCCGGCAGAAGATCGACGATGACCCGGACTTGCGTGAACAGCGTGAGCTGCTGGTCTCCATCCCCGGCATCGGGGAAAAGACCCTGGCCATGTTGCTGGCCCATTTCGGTGGACCGCTGCGCTTTACCCGTACCCGACAGGCGGCGGCTTACGCCGGCCTCGATCCCCGTCAACACCAGTCAGGCAGCAGTGTGCTGCGCCGCCCAAGGTTGTCCAAGGTGGGTCATGCGGAGCTGCGCGCCAGCTTGTACATGCCCGCCATGGTGACCCTTTACCGAACCGACTGGGGCCGCGCTTTTCGGCAGCGTCTGGCGGCCAATGGCAAACCCGCCATGGTCATCCTCGGCGCCATGATGCGAAAGCTCATCCATGTCGCCGTCGGCGTACTCAAGTCCCGTAAACCCTTCGATGCGTCCCTTCATGGGGCTTGCTTCGGATAACAGCATCTACGAACAAGACGGGCTGCCGGCTCAATGCCGGCGGCCCGTCTTCAATTCCACCCACCTCTCCTGGCATCCCGGGGTCGGCATGGCCTCCTGGGACCCTAGGTCGCAGGACGCGACCGTGGAGCGTACAGGGATGTATTCACAGCGTGTCCCAGGAGGCCATGCCGACCCCGGGATGCCAAAACCCCGCACCCGATGATGTCCACAACATCATCAACCCCCCGATCGCGGCGAGACGCCGCTCCCACAAAGCTGAAACCAGTCAGCGAGGCGGCTCGTATTTGTAGCCGGCGCCATAAACCGAATGAATCAGTTCTTCACCGGGAAGCAGGCTCTCCAGCTTGCGGCGCAGCTTCTTGATGTGACTGTCGATGGTGCGGTCGGAAACGATGCGGTTATCCGGATAGATCCGGTCCATGAGCTGATCGCGGCTGTAGATGCGCCCCGGCTCCGCGTGCAGGGTCGCGAACAGATGGAACTCGACGGCGGTCAGTTCGAGCGAGCTGCCGCCGGCACTGACCTGCAAACGCGACGCGTCCAGCGTGACGCCATCATCAACCGCTTCGGCCGCGGGACGCTGCAAGCGCCGCAGCACGGTCTTCACCCGCGCCACCACCTCGCGCGGACTGAACGGCTTGCAGATGTAGTCGTCGGCGCCCAGTTCCAGGCCGAGCAGCCGGTCGATCTCCTCGACCCTCGCGGTGACCATGATGATCGGCACCTCGCTGGTCCGCCGCAGATCGCGCGCGATGGACAGGCCGTCCTTACCCGGCAGCATCAGATCGAGCAGGATCAGGTCCGGCCGCTCCGCCTTCACCCAGTCCTCGACCTCGCTGCCGTTGGCGATGTGATGGGTGTCGTAACCGGACTGGCGCAGGTAATCGGCCAGCAGGCTGGCGAGCTTGGGTTCGTCTTCGACGATCAGGATGCGGGGGTTCATGGCGTGATCGGCAACTCGATGTGGATCCACAGGCCGCCGAGCGGCGACGGGCGCGCCTCGATGCGGCCCTCGTGCGCGGCGATGACGTTGGCGCAGACCGCCAGACCGAGCCCGGCGCCCCCCTTGGCCCGATTGCGCGAAGCCTCGACCCGGTAGAAGCGTTCGAACAGGTGCGGGATGTCGTCGGCGGACACCGCCGGTGCGCTGTCCTGGAGTTCGATGTGCAGGGTCCGCTCCCGCACCGCCGCGCTCACCCGCAAAGCACCGCCCGCGTCGGTGTAGCGCAGCGTGTTGCTGAGCAGGTTCTTGTAGAGCTGGGCAAGGCGATCGGCGTCCGCGAACACGTTCACCGCGTCGACGGGCAGCGCGGTCGTGTCAATGGCGATGTCGGCCTGCCGGAAGCGATCGCGCAACGCATCCAGCGTGTCGCGCAGCGGGGCGAGCGCGTCGATGTTGTCCTTGCGGTAGCTCAGCGCGCCGAGATCGGACATCGACAGTTCATACAGATCATCGATCAGACGCCCCAGATGCAAGGCCTCGGCATGCAGCGACGCCAGCGCCTCCGGCGAGGCCTCGCGCACACCATCCTGCAGGGCCTCGATCTCGCCGCGCAGGATCGCCAATGGCGTGCGCAGCTCGTGCGACACGTCCGCGACCCACTGGCGGCGCTGCTGCTCGGTGCGTGCCAGCGCACTCGCGAGATCGTTGAAATCGCGGGCCAGACGACCGAGTTCATCGTTGCCACCGACCTCGGCGCGGACCGCGTAATCGCCTGCGGCGAGCTTGCGGGTGGCCTGCTGCAACGCCCGCACCGGGCGCACGAAACGATGCGCCAGAGGGAACGCCAGCGCCACCGAAATGACCACCGCCAGCAGCGCGATCAGGACGAAGGCGCGCGTCTGGCCGGCGGCGAAATCCCGGTCCAGGCGATCCGACAGACGCTGTTCCGGCTGGAAGCCGATGAAGCCGATCACCCGCCCGTCGGCGTGCAGTTCGCGCATTTCGAGTTCGCCGGTCGGGCCGTCCACGCGGCCAACCAGCAGGCGACGATCCGTATCGAACAGGCCGATGCGCAACAGGAACGGCAAGCCCTCCTGGGCGCGCGCGGGCGGTCGATGGTGGCGCTCATCGTCGTCATGGTCGTCATCGTCGTCGTCATGACCACGCCGACGCTCCGCCATCGCCGGCGGCGGCTCGTTGGCTCGCGAAGCCGCCAGCAAGCGCCACCACAGGCGGCGGTTGCCACGCAGCTCGCGCCAATCGCCGTGGTCGGCGAAATACAGTTCGAGGCGCTCGGCGATCGCGTCGATGCGCCGTTCCTCCTGCTGGCGCACGTAGTTCACGAAACCGCTCTCGAAAGCGGTCTGCGTGGACCAGTACATGCCCCCGGCGACCGCGCTGGTCGCCAGCAGCAGCACCCCGAACACCCGCGCGCGGATTCCCAGCGTCATCGCCACACCTTGCTCATGGAGGCGTGATTATGGGCGATGCGCCTACCAACGGCGTCCGCGATTCCAGCCACGTTCGCGCTGACCACGCCCGTGATCCGGGCCGTTGTCAGCGATCACCCAGGCGCCATCCGGCTGACGGCAGGCGGTCGTCTCGATCACCCGCGGACGACCGTTCATCCACACATCCACCTCGACCGGCTCGCAACGATTGCGTGCATGGACATGACCGTAGGCCGGCGGCGCGGACAGCATCTGATATCCGCCACTGTTGCCCGGCGCGGCCCAGCGGATCGGTGCGGACGAGGCGGCGGTGCCCGCCGTGGCGATGGGCACCACCACCTGCGAGACCTGCGGAGCGACGGCCTTGTCGTTCTCGTTGCCGATCGCGTAGCCGGTACCGGCGCCGATCAGGCCGAGCAGGACGGCATTGCGGGAATGATGCTCGTCGGACCCGACCCAACTGCCCAGCAGGGCCCCGGAAAGACCGCCGATCGCGGCACTGGTGGTGGCGTCGCTGGCGGTCGCCGGACCGCCCATGGCCAGGCCGCCGCAAAGCATCGTGGCGATGATCGTGGTGCGCGTATTCATGATGGTTCTCCTCATCGCGAAGCCGATGTGGCTTCCTGCAACGGCAAACTACGCACCAATAGGGAAAGCAACGTGCACCAAAACGAGGAAAAACTTTGCAATTCAGGGCCCCAACGGCTATTAGAGGGGGCCGTTGCCTTATGCAACGCGATAACCACCATCCTTGGAGGATATAAGAAATGAAAAAGACCTTGCCTGCGCTGGCCATTGCGATGGCCTCCCTGCTCGGCGCGCCCGCGATGGCCGCCGACGCGCCGGCGGCGGAAGCCCCGCCGCATCAGGCTGTCGATGCCGGCGGCGACGCGATCGCCCGCACCTGCTTCGGCTGCCACGGTGTCGACGGCGTCAGCCGTGGCGCCGCGCCCCCGTTGAAGGGCCTGCCGGCCAGCTACCTGGAACAGGCCATGGGCAACTTCAAGTCCGGCGCGCGTCCGGCCACCATCATGGGCCGCATCGCCAAGGGTTACTCCGACGGCGAGATCAAGGCGATGGCCGAATACTTCGGCTCGCTGAAATAAGAATCCGAGGAGGATAAAAACATGACCATTTCCCGTCGCGGATTCGTCAAAGCTGCCGGCGCCGCTGCTGCGCTCTCCACCATGATGTTCGGCACCCACAACGTGCGTGCCGCCAGTGGTTCCAAGGTCGTCGTCATCGGCGGTGGCTTCGGTGGCGTCATCGCCGCCAAGTACATCAAGCGCCTCGACCCGAGCATCGACGTCACCCTGATCGAGCCGAACGAGACCTATGCCACCTGCCCCGGCTCCAACTGGGTCATCGGCGGCCTGCGTCCGATGTCGTCGATCACCTTCGACTACAAGAACCTCGCCGGCCACGGCGTCACCGTCGTGCACGACTACGTCACCGGCATCGATGCCGCTGGCAAGACCGTCACCCTGAAGAGCGGCGGTTCGATGGGCTACGACCGCTTGGTCGTCTCTCCGGGTATCGCCTTCCAGGACAACATCGAAGGCTACAACGCCGAGAAGGCCCCGCACGCCTGGAAGGCCGGCCCGCAGACCGAACTGCTGCGCAGCCAGCTCGAAGCCATGCCGAATGGCGGCGTGTTCGTCATCGCCCCGCCGAACGATCCGTTCCGTTGCCCGCCCGGGCCGGCGGAGCGCATCTCGATGGTCGCGCACTATCTGAAGACGCATAAGCCGAACTCCAAGATCATCGCGCTCGATCCGAAGGGCAAGTTCTCCAAGCAGGGCCTGTTCGTGCAGGGCTGGAAGGACAACTACGGCTTCGGCACCGACAACTCGATGATCGATTACCGGCACACGACCAAGGTCAATGCCTTCAACGCCGACGCCATGACCCTGGAAACCGACGTCGAGGACATCAAGGCCGATGTCGCCTGCATCATCCCGGACCAGAAGGCGGGGGATATCGCCCATGTCGCCGGCCTGACCAACGAAAAGGGCTGGTGCCCGGTGCACCCGACCTCCTTCGAGTCGACCATCCACGCCGGCGTGCACGTCATCGGCGACGCCGCCATCGCGTCCCCGCTGCCGAAGTCCGGCTACGCCGCCAACTCCGAGGCCAAGGTCTGCGCCGCGGCCGTGGTCGCGATGCTCAAGGGCGTCGACGTGCCGGAACCGGCCTGGGTCAACACCTGCTACTCGCTGGTCGCCCCGAACTACGGTATCTCCGTCGCGGCGGTCTACGAGATGAACCACGCCGACGGCAAGATCGCCTCCGTCAAGGGCGCGGGCGGTCTGACCCCGGCGGACGGCAACCGCATGCTGGAAGCCGTGTTCGCGGAAAGCTGGTACAACAACATCACCGGCGAAATGTTCGGCTGATCGGACTCTGCCCATTCATTGGGCGATCTGCCGTAACGAAAAAGGCCCGTCTCGAAAGAGGCGGGCCTTTTTTTATGGTTGTGGGCCGACGTTCAGGCGGAACCACGCCAATCGAATTCATGCATCCGGGTCACAGCCGTCCTTGCGTCGGCCCTCGATTCGGCGACATGTCGCAACGACCTCGGACGGACAGACATGCTCGTTGCCGCAGACCCGGTGGCTGGCCACCTGGTCGAGCACGTTCTGGACATGCGCCCGCGCCTGTGGTGACACGGGCACCTCGGCCTGGGCCTGCCGGAGCGACACCAGCGTGAGCCGATGCCCCGCTGGCGCGATCTCGCAGCGGATGAGGGCGTCACCCGAGAACGCGCCGGCCTGCTCGGTGATCGGCACGCGCACGTCGAACGACCGCGCATCCGACTGACCCGCGAACACGCAGTTCTCGCAGCCCACCGCGACACCGTCTTTGTGCAACGCCATGTTCACGCCCCGCCACGTTCGAGAGTGTCTTCATATTGGAGTGAAGCACTCCGCGCCCGAATTGCACTGGTCAGCGCCAATTCCGCAAACGTGATGCGAACAACGCGGGGAGACCCATCACGAGCAGGGCGACCAGTGGCGGCGTGGGCACCGAGGCGCCATGTGCGTCGCAATCGATCCTCGTGTCGTCGATCGCGCCGATCAGGAGTGGCTGACACGGGTTATTGGCGACATCGACAGCGTTGGCCGCCATCCGCTTGAACACCGTACAGGCCCCACCGATTTCGTCGGAAACCTGGTCGATGGGGCCACGATTGCCGCTGGAAAGCGCGCCAAGCGGACGAACATTCGGGGTCGCCGGGTCAGGCCCGTGGCTGAATGCGGGTCAGGCGGCCTGCGCGGTCGCGGTCGTCTCCACCTCATGCATCAGCAGGTATTCGAACGCCGCCAGCGAGGCCTTCGCGCCCTCGCCCATCGCGATCACGATCTGCTTGTACGGCACCGTGGTGACGTCGCCGCAGGCGTAGATGCCCGGCACGGAGGTTTCGCACTTCTCGTTGATGACAATCTCGCCCCAGGGCTTGGTCTCGACCAGATCGGCGACCACCTGGCTGTTGGGCAGCAGGCCGATCTGGATGAACACGCCGGCCAGTTCGTCACGCTTGATCTCGCCGGTGGCGCGATCCTCGTACTCGATGCCCACCACCTTGCCGTTGTCCGCGACGATCTGCCTGGTCGCCGCGTTGGTGACGATGGTGATGTTGTCCCGCGCGATGGCCTGATCGACCAGCACCTGGTCCGCCTTCAGGTGCGGCAGGTACTCGAACACGGTCACCGAGCGGACGATGCCGGCCAGGTCCAGCGCGGCCTCGATACCGGAATTGCCACCACCGATCACCGCCACGTCGCGTCCCTTGAAGAACGGGCCATCGCAGTGCGGGCAGTAGGCCACGCCGTTGCCGATGTTTTCCTTCTCGCCCGGCACGCCCAGTTCGCGCCAGCGGGCGCCGGTGGCGACGATCAACGCGCGGGTCTCGATGACCTCGCCCGAGGACAGGGTCACGCGCTTGACGTTGCCGGCCTCGACGCCGGTCACGCGCAGGTGTTCCTTGACGGTGACTTCGTACTCGCCGAGGTGCGCCTGAAGGTTGCCGGCCAGTTGCGGACCGGTGGTCGAGGGCACCGAGATGAGGTTCTCGATGCCCATGGTGTCCTTGACCTGGCCGCCCAGACGCTCGCCGATCAGCGTGACCTTGAGGCCCTTGCGGGCGCTGTAGATCGCCGCCGCGACACCGGCCGGACCACCGCCGATGACGGTCACGTCCTGCAACGGCAGAGCGGGCTGACCGCCGTTCCTGGCCATCGCCGGATGCCGCTCGATCAACTTGTCGAGCAGCACGGCGGCATCGACCTTGCCGGTCGCGAACAGCTCGCCGTTCAGGAACACGGCGGGCACGCCCTGGATGTCGCGTTCCTTGATCAACGCGGGGAACACGCCACCGTCGATCATCTCCGCGGAGATCCCCGGGTTGAGCAGCGCGAACTGGTTCAGCGCCTGCACCACGTCCGGGCAGTTATGGCAGCTCAGGCTGATGAAGGTCTCGAAACGCAGCGGTTCGCGGACCTCGCGGATCAGCGCCTGGATGCTCGCATCGAGCTTCATGTCCGCGCCGGCGGCCTGCAGGATGGCCAGGATCAGCGAGTTGAACTCGTGCCCGCCGGGGATGCCGGAGAACACGATGCCGGTCGCCGCGCCGTCGACTTCGAGCGTGAAGCTGACCGGGCTGCGCAGCGCGCCATGCGTCTCGCGCTCCTGGAACACCAGGTTGGCGGAGAGCTCGCAGATCTTGCCGAGGAAGCTCACGAGCTCGGCGCGCTTGGCATGCTCGCCGGTCTGAAGAACGACCGTGACCGGCTTCTTCATGGTGTGGAAGTAGTGGCTCAGGGCTTTCTTGATTTCGGGGGTGATCATTGACGTGCTCCCATTGCTGCGAGCCGGCTCTTTCGAGCCCGCCCGCAAGATTCGTTTGAAAGCACCGCCAGGCTTTCCTGGCGGTGCGTCGAGGTGGCTTCAGATCTTGCCGACCAGGTCCAGGGACGGCGCGAGGGTGGCCTCGCCTTCCTTCCACGCGGCCGGGCAGACCTCGCCCGGATGGTTGCGGACGTACTGCGCGGCCTTGACCTTGCGGACCAGGTCCTCGGCGTCACGACCGACGCCCTCGGCGGTGATCTCCATGGCCTGGATCACGCCGTCCGGATCGACCAGGAAGGTGCCGCGATCGGCCAGGCCCTCGTCCTCGCGCATGCACTCGAAATTGCGGGTCAGGATGCCGCGCTGGTCGCCCAGCATCGGGTACTTGATCTTGCCGATGGTCTCGGAATCGGCATGCCAGGCCTTGTGGGTGAAGTGGGTGTCGGTGGACACCGAGTAGACCTCGACGCCGCGCTCCTGCAGCCACTCGTAGTGGTCGGCCAGATCGCCCAGCTCGGTCGGGCAGACGAAGGTGAAGTCGGCCGGGTAGAAGAAGAACACGGACCACTTACCGAGCACGTCCTGGTCGGTGATGGTGATGAAATCCTTCTCGCCCGCCTTGAAGGCGGTCGCGGTGAACGGCTTGATCTTGGTGTTGATGAGGGACATGGGGTATCTCCGATTTCAATGAATGTTCGGGTTCGGGAATTGTTTCTGCCCGTAACCAGGCAGTGGCGACACTCTGCCCGCGATTCATTCATTAGAAAATTCGGATGTTCCGATAGGTTAGTTCGGAAAAACCTATCGGCGCCACCACGGCGGCCCCTTCGATTCAGCCCAAGAAGTGTCTGGCTGGCCGCGACGCGACCGCCGCTACCGCTCAGCGGGCGTTTACTCAAGGCAACTCGGGATTCGTACCACCAGTAGGAGCGGCTTCAGCCGCGATCGGCACCCGGAATGATCGTTGACGCCCTTCGCGGCTGAAGCCGCTCCTACAGATCGCAGATTCACCACCCCGATTCACGAATCAGACCCGCACCGACAAGCCATCGGCCAGCGACAGCCGATACGCCCGATAGCTGGGAATGACGCCGACCAGGAAGCCCGCGCCGACCACCGTGGCCAGCAGCTTCCACTCGTGCGCCGACAGGACCCCGATCTCGATGAACAGGCCGAAGCGGCTTTCGACGATCGGCTGCCCGACCAGCAGCAACAGATAGAGTAGGCCCACGCCGAACAGCGCGCCCAGCAGGGTGAGCACGCCCGCCTCGCCCATGATCAGCGCGAACACATGGCCGGGCCGCGCGCCGACCGAGCGCAGGATGGCCATCTCGCGGCGGCGTTCGTTCAGGCTCATCAACAGCGCCGTCAACATGCCGATCAGGCCGACCACGACGACGAACACCGACACGATCAGCAATGCGTTCTCGGCAATGCCGATCAGATCCCAGAGCTGGCTGAGCGCGACGCCGGGCAGGATCGCCGACAGCGGTTCCTCGGCGTAGTCATTGACGGCGCGCTGCACGTGGAAGGTGGCGATCTTTGACTTGAGACCGACCAGGGCCGCAGTGATGGCCTTGGGGGTCAGGTCCATCGCCCGCGCCTGCTCCGCCGAAATCGACAGGCCGCGAATGGGCGCGCCGCTCTGCCAATCCACATGGATGGCCTCGATCGCTTCCAGACTGACGTGCACGGTGCGATCGACCGGCGTGCCGGTGCGCGCGAGGATACCGATCACCTTGAACGGCTTGTCGTCGTGGCGGGCGAAACTGACATCACTCGCCCCGTGCGCGACGACGATCGGGTCGCCGATCCGGTAACCCAGTTTCTCCGCGACCTCAGCCCCCAGGACCGCGTCGTAGAGATCGGCAAACGGCTGCCCTTCCGCGATCACCAGCTGCCGATCGCGCGCGTACCGGTAATGCTCGAAATAGCCCGGCGTGGTGCCCAGCACCCGGAAGCCGCGATGCGAGTCGCCCAGCGAGATCGGCACGGTCCAGGCCACTTTCGGCATGGCGGCGATGTCCCGGTAGCTCTGCCAGGAGAAGTTGTTGGTCGCGTCGCCGATCCGGAACACCGAATAGAGCAGCAATTGCACCGGGCCGCTGCGCGCGCCGACGATGAGATCCGTGCCCGACAGGGTGTTGGCGAAGCTGGCCCGCGCCTCCGTGCGCAGGCGTTCGACGCCGACCAGCAGCGTCACGCTCAGCGCGATCGACAGCACCGTCAGCAGCGCCGTGAAGCGCCGGTTGATCAGGCTTTTCCAGGCCAGGGAGAAGATCGCCATGGCTCAGGCGGCCTCGGCAACGCGCGCCGCGCGGTTGATTTCGGCGAGGTCGATGCTGCGATCGAACAGCGGTTCCAGCGAGGCATCGTGGCTGACGAAGATCAGCGTGGTGCCGGCGCCGCGACACTCGTCGAACAACAGGCGGATGAAGGACTCGCGCCGATCCGCATCCAGCGATGAGGTCGGCTCGTCGGCGATCAGCAGTTCCGGCGCCCCCATCAGGGCCCGCGCCGCCGCGACGCGCTGCTGCTGGCCGACGCTGAGCGTGGTCACCGCGCGCCGATGCAGATCGGCGTGATCCATGTCGAGATGGTGCAGCAGGCGCCGCGCCTCCGCTTCCAGGCCATCGCCCCGTCGCAGGGCATTGGCGCGCCGACGCGTCGAGAACTGGCAGGGCAGCATCACGTTCTCGACCACCGACAGATACGGGATCAGGTTGAACATCTGGAAGATGTAACCGATGTGATCGGCGCGGAAATGGTCGCGCTGGACGCTGCCCAGCCCTTCCAGCGCCTGATCCATGACCCGCACCGAACCGGCGACCGCCGTGGTCACGCCGGACAGCAGGCTCAGTAGCGTGCTCTTGCCGCTGCCGCTCGGGCCCTTGATGAACAGGCATTCACCGGCCGACACCTGAAAGGCGTCGATGGACAGCACCGTGGGCGCGCCCGGCTGCCAGCGAAATTCCAGATCTTTCACATCGATGATCAATGGACGCATCTCCCCTCAGGGGGTGTTTATACAAAACAGGGGTGGCCGAGTTATGGATCTGCTTGTTGTAGGAGCGGCTTCAGCCGCGATCGGCGGTGGGATGAATCGTTGCGCCGATCGCGGCTGAAGCCGCTCCTACAAAGTGTCCTGACCCTTCAAAATCATCCTGGAAAACGGCTATTTGGCATTGGCCCGGGGTTTCCGGTTTTTTGGAAACACCCTCTCAGGAACTCGCCAAATCAGGCCGTGACGGCGCAATGTAGGAGTGGGCTTGCCCGGGCTTCGACTCCGCTCAGCCAGTGAAGGCATATGTCGTTGGCTGAGCGGAGTCGAAGCCGACCGCCGAATCGCGGGCAAGCCCGCTCCTGCAACGAGATTCTTTCATGCTTGGGCGAGCAGTAATGCAGCGATATCGCCCAAGCATGCCTGATTCGAATAACGGTTCCGTAACAACACGGCGAATCAGAAGTTGACGACATGCTCGCTCGGCGTCAGTTCCACGGCGCCCTGCCGGTTCTCGATGACGTACTGCACCTCGATCTCCCCGGTGGCCGGGAAGGCCTCGAACAGTTCAACCGTCAGCGAGCTCAACTTGCCCGGCTGGGCACATTCGAAGTGATACGCCGCGTCGATGTCCGAGTGCGTCTCGCCGGCGTGCTTCTCGTGCTCGTCATGGCCGTGCGCCGCGTGCCTCTCGTGATCATGATCGCCCTTCTCCGCGTGCCCATGATCGCCCTCTTTATGCCCCTCATGTTCGCCGTGCTCTGCCGCGAGCAGCGCCGAACTGACCTTGGCCATCTCCATCTTGCAACCGGCCTCGGCGTTGAAGCGGAACAGGGCATCGCCGTCCTTCAGCCGGGCAACGGCCTGGTCGAGGGCGGCATGGTCGGCCTCCGACGAGGGCGCGTGTTCGAAACCGACGATGTTGGCGGCGGGGCTGTCGAGTTCGACGTGCACCTCGTCGCCTTCCAGCGCGATGTTCAGCGCGGCGACACCGTGGACATGCGTGCCGTGCTGACGGTGTTCATGTTCGTGTTCATGTGCGTGTTTCTCCTCGGCGGAGACCCAGGGCGCGGCCAGGACCAGCGGCGACAGGACAGCGGCGGTCATTGCGATGGTTTTCAGATTCATGACTGGTGGGACCTCATCAGGTGGTGGTATCGAGAGCAGTGCAGATCAGCTTTTGGCGCGCGGGTCAGGCCGGCTCCTCGCGGGGCGCGAACCAGGCGGGGAACGGATCGTCGTAGGTTTGCCAGACCGCCGGGCCATCGGCCAGTTCCGCATCGCTGAGCAGGCAACGATCGAGGATTTCGCCGGTCCGCTCCGGATCGAGGTTCTGGCCGATGAAGACGATCTCCTGGCGACGATCGCCGTATTCGCCCTCGAATTCCGCCTCGATGCGGGCGCGGTATTCCGGGTCCGCCGGCCAATGCTCGCGCGGCGCGGCGGCCCACCAGATACCGGCGGGACCATGCCGCACGATGCCGCCGGCCTGCGACCATTCCCCGGCTGCGTCCGGGCGTGACGCAAGCCAGAAGAAGCCTTTCGAGCGCAGCACATTGCCCGGCCAGTCGGTCTTCAGCGCCTGCGCGAAACGGGCCGGGTGGAACGGGCGACGCGCCCGGTAGACGAAGCTGCCGATGCCGTATTCCTCGGTCTCCGGCGTATGTTCACCCCGAATCTCCGCCAACCACCCCGGTGACCGGGAGGCGCGCTCGAAATCGAAGCGCCCGGTGCCCATCACCTTATCCAGCGGCACCTGGCCGAAGCTGGCGTAGAGGATCTCGGCATGGCGATTGAGCTGGCGCAGGGCGTGCTCCAGGCGTTCGCGTTCGCTGGCGCTGATCAGATCGATCTTGTTGATGATGATCACGTCGGCGAACTCGACCTGGTCGATCAACAGGTCGGAGACGGTGCGCATGTCCTCCTCGCCAAGCGACTCGCCGCGTGCCTGAAGGCTGTCCGCCTGGTCCAGGTCGACATTGAAGTTCACCGCGTCGACGACGGTGACCATGGTGTCGAGATCGGCGATGTCGGACAGGCTGGTGTCGGCCTCGTCGCGGAAAGTGAAGGTCTCGGCGACGGGCAATGGCTCGGAAATGCCGGTCGACTCGATGACCAGGTAATCGAAGCGCCCTTCCCGGGCGAGACGGCTGACCTCGATCAGCAGGTCCTCGCGCAAGGTGCAGCAGATGCAGCCGTTGCTCATCTCGACCAGCTTTTCCTCCGCGCGGTTGAGCTCGACTTCCTTGTTGACCAGCGCGGCGTCGATGTTCACCTCGGACATGTCGTTGACGATGACCGCGACCCGGCGCCCTTCCCGATTGTTGAGGATGTGATTGAGCAGCGTGGTCTTGCCGGCACCGAGAAACCCGGACAGCACGGTGACCGGGAGTTTTCGCGTCGGGGTGGTTGCGGACGGCATCGGGTGATTCCTTAGGCAGCGATTGGGGTGGGGACTGGCTTGCTCACGCGTCCCACAGCGGGTCGAGCGTGACCAATGTGCGCAGCGGGACGGCGGACGG
The DNA here is from genome assembly GCA_024234895.1 of Gammaproteobacteria bacterium. Taxonomy (GTDB): domain Bacteria; phylum Pseudomonadota; class Gammaproteobacteria; order JACKNK01; family JACKNK01; genus JACKNK01. The sequence continues at coordinate 24,471 of JACKNJ010000012.1, read as the reverse complement.
GGCTGGCGAGCGATGCACGGCGCCGAAGGCCTCGTTGTCCTGCCAGAGCGAACCCTTGAGCAGGACGATCTCGCCCGGCGTGGCCTGGACGAACGCCGCCTTGATGGACGGAAGCGCGCGACGGTCGACGTCCTGCGCGTCCAGCCATTCCGTCCCCGGCCCCTGATAGGTGCAGACCAGACGGATGCCGGTGTGGTCGACATGCCAGCCGGGGCACATGGCGCGGTCGATCCGGGCAACGCGGAGCCCGATCGCGTCGCAGCCGAGCAATTCACCGACGATGTCGCCGAGCAGCTCAATCACTGACGCGGAAATAACGTTCCGCGAGACGGGCCATATCCGCGCGCCAGTGCTGGAACGCCGCCGGATCGAGCCTCTGGTGGACCAAGATTTCGCGCAGGTCATCGTCGAACGAGGCTGGCGTCGTCCGGCAGCGAACATCGGGCAGCGAGGCGGCATGCAGGGTGGAGAGCTCGTCCTCGATCGTCGTCTGCGACGGGCGCCGCCAGAGGCCGAGGTTCACACCGGGATCGCAAACACGATCCAGCACAGTGGGCTCCGCGCCCACCGCGTGCGGGCAGGCCGCCCATGTCGGGGCCGTGAACGAAGCGTGGGCGGCGGTTTGCTGCATGGCGACCGGCTGCTCATGAAAGATTCCAAGGTTATAACATAACCTTTTATCAGGCGGCGCGTGCTGAGCGAAGAGCAGTTCAACAAGGTCATCACCCTTTACACCGCGCAGTTCTGAGAACGGCAGATCGAATAGCAACGCTAATCAGGCCGCTTGATGCAAAAGGCCCCGGAGAAGTCTCCGGGGCCTTTTTTTCGTCATCGCGGCGCCGATCCAGCGCACCACCTGGACGAGGACAGGCACCGCTCAGACCGGCGGCGCTATTCCACCGTCTCCGCGACCACCACCCGATCGAACACCATGCGCTCGCCATCGACGTCGACCGAAATGATGTCGTTCGGGCCGAAGTGCCCGGCGAGGATCTGCTGCGCGAGCGGGTTTTCGATCTGCTGCTGGATCGCCCGCTTGAGCGGACGCGCGCCGTAGACCGGATCGAAACCGGCCTCGCCGATGCGATCGAGCGCGGCGGCGCTGACCTCCAGGCCCAGATCCCGATCCGCCAGACGGCGGCGCAGGTAACCGAGCTGGATGTCGGCGATGGCACGGATCTGCTCGCGACCGAGCGGATGGAACACCACCGCCTCGTCGACGCGGTTGATGAACTCCGGACGGAAGTGCGTGCCGACGATGCTCATCACCGCCTCCTTCATGGTCTCGTAGTTGTCTTCGCCGGCGAGGCGCTGGATCTCCTGCGAGCCGAGGTTGGAGGTCATCACGATCACGGTGTTGCGGAAGTCGACGGTGCGACCCTGACCGTCGGTCAGGCGACCGTCGTCGAGCACCTGCAACAGCACGTTGAAGACGTCCGGATGGGCCTTCTCGACCTCATCCAGCAGGATCACGGAGTACGGCTTGCGGCGCACGGCCTCGGTCAGATAGCCGCCCTCCTCGTAACCGACGTAGCCCGGGGGCGCACCGACCAGGCGCGCGACCGAGTGCTTCTCCATGAACTCCGACATGTCGATGCGGACCATGGCCTCCTCGGTATCGAACATGAACGCGGCGAGCGCCTTGCACAGCTCGGTCTTGCCGACGCCGGTCGGGCCGAGGAACAGGAAGGAACCGTTCGGGCGGTTCGGATCGGACAGCCCGGCGCGCGAGCGGCGGATCGCGTCGGAGACCGCACGGATCGCCTCCTGCTGGCCGACCACGCGCTTAGCCAATACCTCCTCCATGCGCAGCAGCTTCTCGCGCTCGCCTTCGAGCATCTTGGACACGGGGATACCGGTCCACTTGGAGACGACCTCGGCGATCTCCTCGTCCGTGACCTTGTTGCGCAGCAGGGTCATCTGCTGGTCTTCCATGCTGGCGGCGCCGGCGAGCTGGCGCTCCAGTTCCGGGATGCGCCCATAGGAGAGCTCGGACATGCGCGCGAGATCGCCGGCACGCCGCGCCGCGTCGAGTTCGATGCGGGCCTGCTCCAGCGCCTCCTTGATGTGCGCGGAACCCTGCACGGCCGCCTTCTCGGACTTCCAGACCTCTTCCAGGTCCGCGTATTCGCGGCCCAGGCGCTCGATCTGCTCTTCCAGATCGGCGAGGCGCTTTTTCGACGCCTCGTCCTTTTCCTTCTTGAGCGCCTCGCGTTCGATCTTGAGCTGCACCAGCTTGCGGTCGAGGCGATCCATGTCCTCCGGCATGGAATCGATCTCCATGCGGATGCGGCTCGCCGCTTCGTCGATCAGATCGATGGCCTTGTCCGGCAGCTGGCGGTCGGTGATGTAGCGATGCGACAGCATGGCTGCGGCCACGATCGCCGGGTCGGTGATGTCGACACCGTGATGCACCTCGTAGCGCTCCTTGAGGCCGCGCAGGATGGCGATGGTGTCCTCGACGCTCGGCTCGTCGACCAAGACCTTCTGGAATCGACGCTCAAGCGCCGCGTCCTTCTCGATGTACTTGCGGTATTCATCGAGCGTGGTCGCGCCGACGCAGTGCAGCTCGCCGCGCGCCAGCGCGGGTTTCAGCATATTGCCCGCGTCCATCGCACCGTCCGCCTTGCCGGCACCGACCATGGTGTGGATCTCGTCGATGAACAGGATGATCTGGCCTTCCTGCTTGGCGAGGTCGTTTAGCACCGCCTTCAGGCGCTCCTCGAATTCGCCGCGGAACTTGGCGCCGGCGATCAGCGCGCCCATGTCCAGCGACAGCAGGCGCTTGTTCTTCAGGCCCTCGGGCACCTCACCATTGACGATGCGCTGCGCGAGGCCCTCGACGATCGCGGTCTTGCCGACGCCGGGCTCGCCGATCAACACCGGGTTGTTCTTGGTGCGGCGCTGCAGCACCTGCACGGTGCGGCGGATCTCGTCGTCACGGCCGATCACCGGGTCGAGCTTGCCGGCCTCGGCGCGCGCGGTCAGGTCGATGGTGTATTTATCGAGTGCCTGACGCTGCTCCTCGGCATTCGGATCGTTGACGTTCTCGCCGCCACGCACCTGGTCGATCGCCGCCGTCAGCGCCTGCTTGTTGGCGCCGGCCTTGCGCAAAGACTCGCCGATCGCACCCTGCTCTTCCACCGCCGCGAGCAGGAACAGCTCGCTGGAGATGTACTGATCCTTGCGCTGTTGGGCGAGCTTGTCGGTCACGTTCAGCAGTCGGCCAAGGTCATTCGAGACATGGATGTCACCCGCCGCACCACCGGAGACCTGCGGCAGGCGGTCCAGCCCGCTCATCAGCTCGCTACGCAGCTGCTGCACGTTCACGCCGGCCTTGGCAAGCAACGGACGCGCACCACCGCCCTGCTGATCAAGCATCGCGAGCAACAGATGCGCGGGTTCGATAAACTGATGGTCACGACCGATCGCCAGACTCTGCGCGTCGGCCAAGGCCATTTGAAACTTGCTGGTCAATTTGTCCATTCGCACGGCAGATAGCCCTCAGAATTGTTCGTTGTCGCAAAAATGGGGTGGCCGATCGACTTTTCAAGCGCAATACCAGCAAAAGTTGGCTATAACTCTCGCTTGAAAATAATCTTCAAATCCCGCACAGGGGCTTGATTCACAACATTGCGGACGCTCTAATGGGCGCCGCTCTATGCCTCCACACCTTTTCAAAGGGGAAGAACACATGAATTGCAATTCCACGCTGTTGAGCGCGGCTCTTGCCGCCGCCCTGGGTCTGGGCACCGTTGGTGCCGCTAACGCCGACATGGGCGGTTTCGGCGTCAACCAGGGCTCCATCGCCGTCAACTCCTATGGCGAGTGCTGGAAGTCCGGCTCCTTCGGCGGCGGCAAGACCGACGCCAAGGGCTGCCCGATCACCGATTCCGACGGCGACGGCGTGAACGACGATGCCGATCGCTGCCCGGGCACCCCGGCTGGCGTGAAGGTCGACGCGAACGGCTGCCCGTTCGATGACGACAAGGACGGCGTGATCAACGAAGCCGACAAGTGCCCCGGCACCCCGTACGGCATCGCGGTCAACGCTGATGGCTGCACCCGCGACGACGACGGCGACGGCGTTGCCTGGAGCCTCGACAAGTGCAAGGGCACCCCGAAGGGTGACCCGGTCGACGCCAACGGCTGCACCGCGCTGAGCATCGGTGCCGTCAACTTCGGCTTCAACAGCGCCGATCTGACCGCAGCCGGCAAGGACACCGTCTCCAAGGCGGCTTCCACGCTGGGCGCCAACGCCAACATCACCAAGGTCGTGGTCTCCGGCTACACCGACAGCACCGGCCCGGCCGCCTACAACCAGGCCCTGTCCGAGCGTCGTGCCAACAGCGTCAAGAAGGCCCTGGTGTCCCACGGCATGAAGGCCGACATGATCGAGGCCGTTGGCCATGGCGAGTCCAACCCGGTCGCCAGCAACGACACCCGTGAAGGTCGTGCTCAGAACCGTCGCGTCGAAATCAACGTCCAGCACTAAGCGCTGCCGTTGACCGGACCTCCGGGTCCGGTTCGCACCGACAGAAACCCGCTCACCGCAAGGTGGGCGGGTTTTTTTTTGAACTCGGAAGCGTATTGGCACCGGACCATTTCACTGAGCGCCATTGGAAGAAAATCACGTGACCTCTCGACAAATACGATAGATAATGCGACCCATTCTTATTAAGAAGGGTTATAGTATAACGTTCGTTGTTCTATAATCCTGCCCAGGTCAGCGACTGCTCACCGACCAACGAATCCCTTCCAGCCAATGCCCGCCATTCGCCGCCCCCTCATGCGTGCGACCGCCAGCCAGGCGCAATTCATCCCAGAGGAAAATCATGACTGTGCGTAACCCATCCAGCCGCCTTGCCGCTGCTTCCGCAACCGTGCTGCTCGCCGCGGCCGGCTTTTCCGGCCAGACTCTGGCCAACGACATCAGCATCTACGGCACCATGCACTACGCATGGGATTTCCCGACACCAACGATGCGACCGGCGACGCCCGCGACGACGCCACCGGCACGAATCACGCGTCCCTGCTCGGTTTCTCGGGTGGAGAGGATCTCGGTGACGGCTACAAGGCGTTCTTCACCATCGAGTCCGACATCGGCGCGAATATCGGCTCCAACAACACCTTCGTCGGCATCGAAGGCGGCTTCGGTTCCATAGTGCTCGGCCAGATGGACACCCCGTTCAAAACCTCCACGATCGATTACGACGTCTGGGGCGACACCACGGGCGCCTACAACGCGATCATCACGGCCGATGCCGCCGGCAACAACAATTTCGACACCCTCGCCTCGCAAGCCGTCGCCTACGTGTCGCCGGAAATGGAAGGCCTGCAGTTCGCCATTGCGCGCATCGCGGTCAAGGCCAACAACGGCGCCGGCAACAAGGACGACGAGGCGTGGAGTACAGCCCTGACCTACAACAACGGTCCGTTGTCCGCCGCCATCGCCTACGAGACCCATGAAGGCGCCAATCTGGGCCTGGGTTCGACCAACACCGCCGGCGAAGACGCCTGGCGCGTCGGCGCACAATACAGCTTCGGCGACTCCACCATCGCCGCCGTGTACGAAGACATCGAGCATGACGACAAGACCGTCCGGCAGAGTCGCGACGCCTACTGGCTGAGCTTCACCCACGCGATGGGTAACGACACCTTCAATATCAGCTATGGCACGGCCGGCGACAGCGACGTCGCGGGCGGCAACGATGGCGCCAGCCAGCTCACCGTCGGCGTCCAGCATGCCTTCAGCGAGCGCACCGGCATCTACGCCCTGTACTCGACCATCGACAACGACACCAATGCCCAGTACGGCCTGGCCGGCGGTGGCTTCGCCGCGTCGGGTCCCGGTCTTGATGTCGACGCGTTCTCGTTCGGTATCGTCCACAGCTTCTGATGTGACGACCGGCCCGCGACGCCGGGCAAAGAAAAAGGGAGGCCAAGAGCTTCCCTTTTTTTTTGCGCGACGTCCCGACAGCACACCGACCACGACCTTGCTCAGGCCAGAAAACCCGCCTGACCACATTTTCACGAGTTTGTTTATGAGGATGGTTGACGCCCGCTGTTACGAATCATTATCATTTGATAAACCCCAAATGATTCCTTACACAGCCATGACACCGAACCTTCCCGCCAGCACGCCCGCCATCACCTCGGCCCAGCCTCCGGAATTGCCCAGCGAATCCCTGTTCAAGGGCCACAAGGAGTTGCACATCCGGCATGCCGGTGAGCAGTACCGCCTGCGTATCACCCGCAGCGGCAAATTGATCCTGACCAAGTAAACCCCTCATCCGTCCGCCAGCACTGCCCGCGACCCACGTCCGCGCACCCCGCAAGCCAGCACGGTTCCTCCCCTTCCGAAAAGAGACACTCGACGCCGACCCCGACGGCCCGAGCGCGAGCACGACCTGTCCGATCCAGACAAAGCGCCCCGGAGACACCATGCACCCCAAACGACTCCTGCTATCCGCGACCCTCGGTCTCGGCACCGCCATCGCCACCCCCGCCTTCGCCGCGCCTGACGTGGGCGGCGTGGTCAGCGGCTACGCCAACCTCGCGCATGCGATGTACGAGGACTCCCTGTTCACCGCGCGCAACCTGGAGCTGGCGGTCGACAAGCTGATCGCCGCGCCGACGGAAGCCAACCTGGCCGCCGCCCGCGCCGCCTGGCGCAGCGCGCGGGCGCCGTACCAGCAGACGGAAGTGTTCCGCTTCGGCAACCCGGAGGTCGACGACTGGGAAGGCAAGGTCAACGCCTGGCCGCTGGACGAAGGCCTGATCGACTACGTCAACGTCGACCACTATGGCGCCGAGTCCGACGAGAACCCTTATTACACCGCCAACATCATCGCCAACCCCAGGCTCAAGGTCGGCGGCAAGACCATCGACGCCAGCACCATCGACAAGGCCCTGATCGGCGAGACGCTGAACGAGATCGACGGCATCGAATCCAACGTCGCGCGCGGCTACCACGCGATCGAATTCCTGCTGTGGGGCCAGGACCTGAACGGCACCGGTCCCGGCGCCGGCAACCGCCCGGCCACCGATTTCGACCCGGCCAACTGCACCGGCGGCCATTGCGAACGCCGCGCCGCCTACCTCAAGGCCGCGACCGGGTTGTTGATCGATGACCTGGCCGAGATCACCGCCGCCTGGGGCGCCGATGGCGCCATCCGCACCCGTCTCGACGGTGGCGACCCCAAGGCCGCGCTGACCGCGATGGTCACCGGCATGGGCAGCCTCAGCTACGGCGAGCTGGCCGGCGAGCGCATGAAGCTCGGCCTGATGCTGCACGACCCCGAGGAAGAGCACGACTGCTTCTCCGACAACACCCACTGGTCGCACTTCTACGACGTGCGCGGCATCCACAACGTCTATCTCGGCCAGTATCGCCGCGTCGACGGTCGCAACGTCGCGGTGCCGGGCCTGACCGATCTGGTCGCCGCCGCCAACCCGACCGCCGACGAGGACATGCGCGCCAAGCTGGCCGCCAGCCTGGCCCGCTTCCAGATCCTCGCCGACACCGCCGAACGTGGTGAGTCCTACGACCAGCTGATCGGCTCCGGCAACAAGGCCGGCAACGCCATCGTCCGCGCCGCCATCGACTCGCTGGTCGACCAGACCAAGGCCATCGACGGCGTGGTCGCGGCGCTGGGTCTCGACAAGATCGAGTTCGAAGGTTCCGACAGCCTCGACGCGCCCGACAAGGTGGGCAAATAAGTCGCCCACCTCACCCTGTTTCCGGGCCTCATCGGTCTCCTCCCGTCTGCATCCCCCTCGTCGCAACGGTGAGGCCCGGACCTAAAACTTGGCGGCTGGGTCCTCGACAGGAACCCGGACGCCGCCTGCAGGAGCGGCTTCAGCCGCAATCGGCCTCGCCGCTGGCTGAGCGGAGTCGAAGCCAGCCATGCCGATCGCGGCTGAAGCCGCTCCTACGCTGAGTGGCGAACGCGCGCCGGGCCCGCTCCCGCCGCTGCCGATGAACCGATTTTTTTCTTTGCCCATGCGACCAACCCTCCTCACCCTGCTGGTGCTTGCCATCCCGACCGGCGTCCTCGGCGCCGACCTGCCGGGCGGCGCCACCACCAACACGACCAAACTCGGGCCGCACGCCTATTCCGAACCCGCCGCCAACCTGTCGCTGGCCGACACACTCGATTTCAAGGTCGGGCGCGGCTTCTTCGAACGCATCTGGGTCACCGCGCCGTCCAGTACCGAGGCGGCCGATGGTCTGGGCCCGCTGTACAACGCCCGCGCCTGCAACCAGTGCCACCCGCGCAACGGGCGTGGCCACGCCCCCTCCGACCCATCTGAAAACCCGGTCTCGCTGGTCGCGCATCTGTCGATCCCCGGCGGCGACCGTTCCCCGCGCCCCATCCCGGAACCGGTCTACGGCGCGCAACTCCAGACCTTCGCGGTGCCCGGCCTCGCCGCCGAAGGTCGCCTGGCGGTCCGTTACGAACCCATCGAACTCGCCCTGAACGGCGAGACTGTCGAACTCCGCCGCCCCGATTACCGCATCGTCGACACCGCCTACGGTGCACCGCACGCCGACCTGCGGTTGTCCCCGCGCGTCTCCCCGCCACTGATCGGGCTCGGCCTGCTCGAACTGATCCCGGAGGCGGCGCTACGCGCGCAAGCCGATCCCGACGACACCGATGCCGACGGCATTTCCGGGCGGCCCAACGAAGTCTGGTCCACCAGCCTCGGCCGGATCGCGCCTGGGCGTTTCGGCTGGAAGGCCGGCCACGCGACCATCGATGACCAGAACCAGGCCGCCTTCCGCAACGACATCGGCCTGTCCACACCGCAACACCCGGCGGGCAGCGGCGACTGCACCGCCAGCCAGACCGCCTGTCTCGAACTGCCCGACGGCAACAGCCCGCAATACGAGTCCCTGGAGGTTCACACCGTCATCACCAATCTGGTGCGGGACTACGTGCACAACCTGGCGCCACCGGCGGGCCAGACGCATGACCCGGAAGCAATCGGGCACGGCAAAACCCTGTTCCACGACGCGGGCTGCGCTGCCTGCCACACCCCTCATTGGCGTACCGCGCCCTCGGCAGATCGCCCCCACCTCGGCGGGCAGGACATCTGGCCGTACACGGACATGCTCCTGCACGACATGGGCGAGGGCCTCGCCGACCACCGCCCCGAAGCGCTCGCCGACGGTCGCGAATGGCGCACCGCGCCGCTGTGGGGCATCGGTCGCAGCGCCACCGTCAGCGGCCACAGCGGCTTCCTCCACGATGGCCGCGCCCGCAGCCTGCTCGAAGCCGTGCTCTGGCACGGTGGCGAAGCGGGCACCGCCCGCGACCGCGTGATCGCGATGCCCCCGCAACAACGTCAACGACTGATCGGATTCCTGGAGTCCTTATGAAACCCATCACCCGCACCCGCGCCGCGCTGCTGCTGGCCGCGTCGCTCGCGGCGCCGGCCCTGGCCGCCGACCATCAGCCCATCAACCTGCGCGTCACCGATGAGCTGATCGTGCCCGGTTATCAACGACTGGTTGCCGTCACCGCCGATTTCGAGGCGGCGACCGCCGCCGGCTGTGCCGATCGCGCACGTCTCGAACAGGCCTTCCACGCGGTCGGCGATGCCTGGCACGACGTCGAACTGTGGCGCTTCGGGCCGGTCGAGTACCTGGATCGCCGCGGGCGCTTCTGGTTCTGGCCCGACAAGCACGCGCGCATGGATCGCCAGCTCCGCCAGTTCCTGAACGCGGCGGATCGCGCCGTACTCACCGCAGACGCCATCCGCGAGCTCAGCGCCGCCCTGGAAGGCATGCCCGCCGCCGAACGCCTGCTGTTCACGGAACAGGCGGACGGACTCGGTGGTGCCGACGCCTACGCCTGCGCCTACCTGCACGCCATCGCCCGCAACCTCAACGAGATCGCCGCAGGCATCGTCCACGACTGGACCGACCCGCAAGGCCAGCGCGCGCTGGTCGTCGCCATCGCCGACGACAGCTCCGCGCTGTACGAATCGGCCGACGAATACGCCACCGAACTGCTCAAGAGCCTGCACACCGAACTGCTCGCGATCCGCGATCAGAAGCTCGCCCTGCCGCTCGACGCGAGCCTGGAGCAGGCGCGCCCGCACCGCGCCGAGTTCTGGCGCAGCGGGCGCGCGCTGCGCAACATCGGGCACAACCTGGAATCGGTGCGCGCCCTGTTCGAACTGCTCGCCGCCGGCATCGAGGACAAGGCCTTGAGCGATGCCATCCGTGGCGATTTCGATGCCGCCGCCAACGCGCTGGCCGCCATCACCGTGCCGCTGTACCAGGCCGTCACCGATCCGCAGCAACGGCCCCGGGTCGAGGCCGCGCGCGCCGCCGTGAACACCCTCGCCGAGCGCATCGGCAAGGAACTCCCGGCCGCGCTCGGCCTGGCGCTGGGCTTCAACTCGCTGGACGGCGACTGACATGCGCCGCCGCGATCTCCTCAAACTCGGCGCGCTCGCCCTGATCGGCGCGCGTACACCCTGGGTGCTGGCGGGCACGGGGGAAACACGCCTGCTCAGCGCCGCCAGCGACGCGGACGGCCACCACTACGTCATCGGCCTGGACGAGACCGGCGCGGAACGCTTCCGCACCGCGCTGCCCGGTCGCGCGCACGCCATCGTCGCCCATCCCGATGGGCGTCATGCGCTCGCCGTCGCGCGTCGTCCCGGGCGTTTCATCGTCGTCGTCGAGCTGTCCGACGGCGCCATCGTCGGCCAGATCGACGCCAGCGAAGGCCGCCACTTCTATGGGCACGCGGTGTTCTCCGCCGACGCCTCCCGCCTGTACGCGACCGAGAACGACTACCAGCGCGGCGAGGGCCGCGTCGGGGTCTACGACGTGCGCGCCGGTTACCACCGCGTCGGCGAATGGCCCAGCGGCGGCATCGGCCCGCATGAACTGCTGCGCGACGGCGACACGCTGATCGTCGCCAACGGGGGCCTGCGCACCCATCCCGACCAGGGCCGGCGGACGCTCAACCCGGAGGCCATCCACCCGTCGCTGGTCTGGATCGATCGCGGCACGGGGCACGAACTCGCCCGCAACGACGCCCCTGCGGAATGGCAGCGATCCAGCATCCGCCACATCGCCGCGCTCGCCGATGGCCACGTGGCCGTCGCGATGCAGCACCAGGGTGACAGCGGCGGGCAGGCGCCGCTGATCGCAATCGCCCATCCCGAGCGGGGCCTGCGCCCGCTGTACGCCCCGGACACGCTGCAACGGCGCATGCGCGACTATTGCGGCAGCGTCACCGCCGATGCCGACGGCAGTGCGTTCGCGGTGTCCGCGCCGCGCGGCAACCGCATCCTGTTCTGGAGCGCCGCCGGCGACTATCTCGGCGACATCCGCGTCGAGGACGGCTGCGGCCTCGCCGCCGAAGGTCGACGCGGCGGCTTCCTGATCAGCGACGGGCGCGGCGGCCTGCACCGTCACGACGCCCACGGCGGCACCACGCAGGCGCTAACCGTCCATCCCGCCGTGCGCTTCGACAATCACCTGCTGCACCTCTGAGCCACGCAGTTTGCGTAGCCCGTAGGGCGGAAGCCGCAGGCGTTCCGCCAGTCGGCGGTCGGCGCGCCCACCCATGTTCGGAATAACTCGGGGTACGGCGTGAATCCGACCGCCAGTCGGCGGAACGCCTGCGGCTTCCGCCCTACCCCCTGATCGACGGGTTTTGTAAACACCCTCTCAGCGTAGGAGCGGCTTCAGCCGCGATCGGCGACCGGGGATCGCCAAACGCCGCTCGCGGCTGAAGCCGCTCCTACGGAATCAACCTTTGTTGCGAATTGTTCGCATCTGTTCTAGATTCTCATCCAAGCCACGCGGTCACCCTGATCACCGCGTTTCGACCAGCCAGCCACCCAGCGCCTCGCGCACGGCAGCACGCTAGGTCCAACAACCCGAGTTGGAGTCCTGAACGTGTCCGTCGTCACCAAACCCGCCATCCCCAATCGCGCCAACCCCAATCGCGTCGTCACGGCGTCCCGCCGCGTCCCGGCCACCACCGGCCCGCACCTCGGCTGGCTGATGCTGTCGGCCCTGTTGTCCATCGTCTTCAGCGCGGCGCTGCTGCACCCCGCGCCGGAGCCGACCGTCGCTGCGGAGGTCGCCCGATGAATACCACGACCCATGTCCCCAGCGCCGAGCTGCACACCCGCTGGTGCCGGTTGATCAGCGAACGCCCGTATCTCGGTACCGCCGACGCCGCACGCGCGCTCGGCGTCAGCCACGCCGAACTGGTCTCGACCCGCTGCGGGCAGGGCGTGGTCCGCTTGCGGCCCGACTGGCCCGCTCTGTTCCGCGCCCTCGCCGCAGTCGGCACGGTGACCATGCAGACCCGCAACGAGTGCGCGGTGCATACCGTCACCGGGGCCTTTCCGCCGCACCCGGGCTGGCACGTCCGCCCGCACGCCGAGGGCTGGCAACACGCCCTCGCGACCCTGGGCGCCGGGTTCGGGCTGCGCGACGGCATCGGCGTGTTCGATGGTCATGGCCGCCTGACGCACGAAATTCAGCTCACCGCGCTCAGCGACGACAAGGCGTTCCGCGCGCTGATCGAGGCCCTGCGCGCCACCGACCAGACCCGCTTGCGCCTGCCCGCTCCGCTGCCGACCGTGCGGGCGCCGACCGCGCCGCCGCCGCGCCGCCGCCAGCCGGACTGCGCGTCGGCACCGATCATCGTGCCGGTCCGCACCGCCTTTCACGTGCTCACCCATTTCACGCAGAGGCATCTGCCCATCCGCCTGGTCGTCCCCGGCACCGGCACCACCCAGACCCGTAGCGGATTGATCGCGGGGGTCATCGAGGCCGGCCCATGGCTGAACGTGCTCGGCGACGGCTTCCGTCTGCACCTGCGCGAACGCGATGTCAGCGAGGCGCGCTATGCCGCCTCCTCCGGCGACTGCCCGGTCGCGCCGACCCTGACCCTGTTCGACCGGCACGCCGAGCCGGTGCTGATCCTGCGCGCATGCAACCCATGCACCCACGAAGAATTCCATTGGGGAACCCTGCGCGCGCGGCTCGATCACGCCTGCGCGGCCTGACCCGCCAACGAATCAGGCCTCCGTGGAGTGCGGTTGCTGCATCACGACGGCGGCATGGCGGACAACATCCACCGTCTCTAGGGCCGGCAAGCGGGTCAGGCAATCCGGAGTGCCCGCGTTATATCGGCACCATCCACGTCGCAGGGGCCGAGTCACGGACCTGTTCATGATCTTCGCAGGCCAATCGCCGCAACAAAAAACCCGGCGCAGGGCCGGGTTCGTGAGGCGGTGACAGTCAGAATTCGACTACGCGGCGTTGAGGTATTTCTCGACCGCGGCGATGGAGTTCTTGCAGGCGTCGTAACAATCCTTGCACTCCACATGCTGCTCCATGTGCTTCTCGCAGGCCGCCGCGCAGTCTTTGCAGGCCGCGAGGCAGGCGTCCGCCATCACGCGAAGGTTCCTGGAATCGGACAAGGCCAGCGTCGCCATCGCGCCGCACACCGGGATCATCTCGTTCACGCTCTTCGCGCACTCTTTCATGGTTGTGTCGCCATCGCCGAGCAGGATCAGGCAATGGTTCAGACAGGTCTTGCCGGTGGCCACACACTCATCCGCCGCATCGACGATGTCCTGGTGCGCCCCATGATGATGGTGGTGATGTTCGGTCGCCGCCGACGCGGGTAGCGCGCCCACTACCATGGCAGCGGCGGCACTCGCCAGGAAGGCACGACGATCAGTCGAGATTTCGGTATTGGACATGGCGGTTCTTTCTCTCCGTCTTGGATGATTGGCTTCGAATTGTGTCCCGAAGCGTTGCGGTCTCAAGCTAGCAGCCTGCTTCCGCGCGTCAATCCCCGAGCAGATGCTCGTATCGGCGATCGGTCAGCGTCTTCATGAACGCGACCAGCGCGTCGATGCGGTTGTCCTTCAGGGCCGGGCCGGTCTCGAGTTCTTCCAGGGACAGGTTCGCGGCGACCTCGGGCCCGGCCCACGGCGCGCCGGTCTCGGGGTTGATCTGCCGGCCTGCGGCGCGGCTGTTGTACTTGTTGTAGAACAGCACCACGGTGCGCAGGTCCTTGAACACACCGTTGTGCATGTAGGGGCCGGTGACCGCGACGTTGCGCAGCGTCGGCACCTTGAACTTGCCGGCCTGCGCGGGATCATCGACCGCCGGGTTGTCGAGCAGGCCGCGGTCGACATGGTCGGCGGCGACACCGCTGATGGCCCGCACCGCCTGATTCACCGGCACGCCGATGTTGTGATACTCGTAATTCGCGAAGGTCTCGCCGGCGACGCCGGGACGCGCCTTGAGCTGGTGGCAGAGGTTGCAATTGGTGAACTGCTGCGAGAAGAACAGGGTCATGCCCAGGTCCTCCTGTTCGGTCAATTCGACCTCGCCGCGCAGATAGCGGTCGTATTTCGAATCGAAGGGCGCGAACTCGTCGGTCGACTCGAAGGCCGCGATGGCCCGGGTCAGCGCTTGATACGCGGCGTCGTCATCCGCGAACACCGCCGCGCCGAACAAGGCCTTGAAGGCCGTCACATAGGCCGGATTCTCGCGCAGTCGCGCCACCACCGATGCCTTGTCCGGCATGCCCATCTCGATCGGGTTCAGCGGCGGCCCGCCGGCCTGGCCGGCGAGGTCCGGCTCGCGCCCGTCGAGGAACTGTCCGCCGACGTACTGGCCGTCGTCAGCCCGGTGGAAGCGCGGCGATAAGCGCGCGTAAGCCGCGGTCGGCGCGTTGCGATCGCCCAGGGATTTGCCGTCGTTACCCAGCGACACCGCCCGCCCGGCGGCATTCTCGCGCGGGTCGACGAACCCGGCCTCCGGGTCATGGCAGGTCGCGCACGACTGGGTGCGGTTCTGCGACAGATTGACATCGAAATACAGCGCCCGACCGAGGTCTTCGACCGTCTCGAACGCCCACGCGGGCGGCGTCCCCAGCACGCCAACCAGCAGCGCCACGCGCGTGAACCAGGGGGATGAAAGCATGATGACCTCGCGGGCTCGGATATGGATGCGAATCATTATCATACACAGGCCAAGACCACTGGTCTGATGTGCGTCAAGCGGAGAGCGGGTCTGCCAAGGCCAGTGGGAATGCGATCTTTTATTCCGCGTACCGGCCAATCGACGTCACCTATCGATGGCGACGGCATGGCTTGCCACGCGAAGCGCTCGTATTGATATTCCCTGCCTCTACAACCCATACCGGTCGCCTGCCGGTTGCCCTCGCACACCTGATCCCCGTCTCGCCAAGGCCGCGATCAAGGTCAGCGAGAACGAGCAGGATTACGTGACCCGCGAGCTGCTGGAAGCGCAGCTCGACGACACCGAGGAAGACCACGCCTGCTGGCTGGAGAAGCGGCTCGGCCTGATCGGGATGATGGGCTTGCAGAACTACATCCAGTCGCGGATGTAGGCGCGGTGCTCGCGCCCCCGGACCGGCGGTCCGGGGCGAAGCCGCGGGGCGGCGAGCCGCCGGCTACAACCAGCGCGTCAACGCGGCATCCAGGGCTTCGCGGGTCAGCGGCTTGGACAGGAAATCGTCCATGCCGGCTTGCAGGCAGGCATCGCGATCTTCGAGGGTGGCATTCGCGGTCAACGCGATGATCGGCACATGCGCACTGTCAGGACCGGCTTGCGTCTCCGCGGCGCGGATCCGTCTGGTGGCCGCGATCCCGTCGAGCACGGGCATGCGGACATCCATCAGCACCAGGTCGTAATCGGCGACCGCGACCATGGCGACCGCCTCCTCGCCGTTCTCGGCCAGATCGATCTCGACGCCGTAAGGCTTGAGCATGGCCTGCGCGACCATGCGATTGGTCAGCACGTCCTCGACCAGCAACAGGCGCCTGCCACGGAACCGGCCATGCGCCGGGTCGTCACGGAGCTGTCCGGATTCCGGCAGGACCTCGAGCGTGTCCGCGGTCGGCAGTTCGAGCACGACGCGGAACACGCTGCCCCGTCCCGGCTGGCTGTCGTAATCCAGGTGTCCACCCATCAGCTCGGCAAGGCGACGGCTGATCGCAAGCCCGAGTCCGGTGCCGCCGTAACGCCGCGTGGTGGAACCGTCCGCCTGTGAGAACGCCCCGAACAGTCGCCCGCGCGAGCCCTCCTCGATGCCGATGCCGGTGTCCTCGACGGACAGGCGGAGCCGGACGAGACCCGCACCCGCCGGTTCGCACTCAGCGCGCACGGTGACCGATCCGTGCTCGGTGAACTTGAGTGCGTTGCCAAGCAGGTTGAGGAGGATCTGGCGCAGCCGCAAGGCATCGCCGGCCAGGTTCTCCGGGCAGCGCTCGGCCAGCACCAGATTCAATCCCAGCCCTTTCTCCTCGGCCTGCGGTCGGAACAGATGGACCAGCGCCTCAAGGGTGCGGCGCAGACCGAAGGGCACCACCTCCATTTCTACCTTGCCGGCCTCGATCTTCGAGAAATCGAGGATGTCGTTGATGATGCGCAGCAGGGTCTGACCCGACTGGTCGATCAGATCGACGAACCGCCGTTGCCGTTCGTCCAGCTGGCTGTCGGCGAGCAACTGGGCGACACCCAGCACGCCGTTCATCGGCGTGCGGATCTCGTGACTCATCGTGGCGAGGAATTCGCTCTTGGCGCGGTTCGCGGCCTCGGCCTGCTCGCGCGCATCGACCAGTTCACGTTCCGCCGCCTTGGCGCTGGTGATGTCGCGGACGATGCCGCAGAAATACCGCACGTCGCCGATGAGCATCTCGGTGACGGTCAGGTCGAGCGGGAACGTGCTGCCGTCCTTTCGCTGTCCGCGCACCTCGCGTCGCCGACCGAGCACGTTTTCGCCGGAGGCATTGAATCGGCTCAGGTAACCGTCATGTTCGGAACGGTACGGCTCGGGCATCAGCATGTTCACGTTGCGGCCCTGCAGCTCGGTCGCCGTGTAACCGAAGATCCGCTCGGCGGCCGGATTGATATCCGTGACGGTGCCATTCTCATCGATGATGACCAGACCATCGGCCATCGACGACAGAATGGTCCGATAGCGGACCTCGCCGGCCCGCGCGTCGGCGATCGTGGCGCGGAGTTGCTGTTGATTGCTGAGCAGGCTCGCGCGCATCTCCTCGAAGGCTTCGGTGAGACGCCCTATCTCGTCACCCCGGAGTTCCGGCAACTGCACACCGAAATCCCCCTTGGCAAGACGCTCGGCGGCGCGTTCCAGGTGCCAGAGCGGATTGCGCACCAATGCGTTCTGCCAGAACAGGCTGATCAGGAAGACCAACGCGAAGGCGACCAGCAGGAACAGCTCCAGTTCACGGATGTCGGACAGCGTCTTCTCGTAGTGCCGTTCCCAGTCGAGGCGCAGCTCGATGCGCCCGAACGGATCACCGTTGTCGGTCATGGGGTGATCGATCATCTCCTCGAACGCCGACAACGCTTTCGGCGCGGGTTCGGCGAGCGGGTAGAGGCGTCGCGCCTCGAGGTCGTAAACGGTCAGCGACACCCACTCGCCGCGCCGTTTGTGCATCTGCTTCTCGACGCTGGCATAGAGGCTCGCGAAATCCCGCGAGATGATCTGCCGGTACAAGTCCGGCTCCATCGCCTCGAGCAGGTCGCGCTGACTGTCGATGAAATCCGCGCGTCCGATCTCCAGCTGCCGGGGAATCCAGGACAGATGCAGGATCACGACGAAAAACAGGAATGCCAGCAACAGTGGCAGGGTCAGCTTTCCGCGGATTCCGAGGGCGAGATTCATGACTCCATTAACCGATCGACACGCGGGGAACTCGATCCATCATGCCTGACCACCGTCATCGGCAGCGCAGGCGCCCGCTGGTGATGGTGGACAACGATACGTAACGGTTCAGCCGGCCCACTGCGCCGTGCCGATCCTGCTGCCGAGATCAGCATCGGCCATGCGCTCGCGCAGCGCCAGCAGATGCGCCAGCAGGGCCGGTTCGTCGCGCTCGTAGGCCGCCGCGTCCGGCTGCCGCTTGACCACCACGCCGAGCAGTTCGGTGATCGCGTTGCCGATCGAATTCTGCGAGATGGTCACGATCAGCTTGCCGGCGTCGTTGCGGTAGATGAGCTGCTTGAAGGCCGGTTGCCAGCGGATCGCGTTGGCGTATTTCGCATCGACCATGCAGCGCTCGCGCACGCGGCGCGCGGTGCCGAGGAAGTCGTCGTTGAACAGCAGCACCGCGCGGACCTCCTCGGGGAAGAACAGGTCCGGCAGCGGCAACGCGTTGCGTGACGACACCTGGCTGAAGAAGGTGCGGTAGAAATCCAGGAAGCCATGCAGGATCAGGTCGTACTCGCGCCAGAAGCGGATGTCGTCGAGCGCGTCCACGCCACCCTGGATCTCCCAGGCCGGCAGGCCCTGCGGGTAACCGGTCAGGCTCAAGCGGGTGTCTTCCTCGCTGGCCGGCTTGAGCACCTGGAACTTCAGCGCGCGCGCGAAGAACTCGCGATAGACGTCGTGCATGTACTCCTGGAACAGGCTGTGCTGACCGCCATCGGTGAGGTTGGGATTGGCCGGGTCGGCCAGCTTGGCGTCGCGCAGCGTGTCCATCGGGAACACGATGAAGTGGTTGTGCAGCATGCGGATGCTGGGCACGCCCGGCGCGGTCAGCGGCCAGGTCGCGTCCAGGCTGGCCTCGCCGGCCAGCACCAGGTGTTCCGCCGGATCGGGGAACTGCTCGAGCATGTAGCGGATCGCGATCCGGTTCATGCGGTTCCAGACCTGCCGCACGTCCTCCGGCACCTGATTGCGGCGCACCGGGCGGCCGAGCGGGTTCAGCACGGTGCGCGAGGTGTTGTAGATGATCGAGGTGTCGAAGGTGTTCGAATGACCGAGCGCCTTGCGGTACAGCAGCAGGTTCTCCGGATTCACCAGCAGGCCGTTGTTGTGGACCAGGTCGTTGAGGTTCTCGGTGCTGTTGAAGAACTCGTTGGGCGCCATGCCCTCGGGCACGTCGAGGGGGATGGGTCGGAACGGGGTCACGATCTCGCGCGGGCCGGACTGCATAGCTGGAGAAACCTTCGGGCTTGGGGGAAGAACAGCATTCAACGCAGAGGCGCGGAGAACGCAGAGGACGCGGGGCAAGAATGATAAACGCTACCGCACGGGCGTTGCGGAACGTCTGGCCCGAGGTCGCGAGATCAATGGAAATCTTCCTCACGCTGATGCCGGATCGCCAATACCGTCACGGTCTCGTTGTCCTCGATCTCGATCAAGGCGATATAGCCCGCCGCACCGAAGGGAATCAGCAACTCGCGGAGAAAAGGATTGGACTCAACCGCCTTGCGGCATGCGAAGGGCATCATTTCGGCGAACTCGTAAGCCTTTTCAATCGCCGCTCTCGCCCTGACCGCCGCGTCCAGATCATTGCTCGCCAGAAACTCGAACAGCCGCTCCAGGTCCTTCTGGGCGGCTGCCGTTACGCGAAGTCGATAACTCACCGGCTATCCGCGATGCCTGTCCAGGATCGCATCCAAGGCCGCCAGCGATTCGGACTTGCCGACATAGTCTCCGGTACGCGCGGACTCATCCCGCGCCGCCAGTCCTCGCGCAATGAACTCCTGCTGCATACGCCGGAACTCAACCTGCCGACGCAGCGAGCTTTCCACGAACGCGCTCAAGGACTCGCCCTCCCGCAACACGCTCTCGACGTCTTGGCGGAGGTCTGGTGTCACCCGCAGCGGTGGAATGGTTGCCGATTTCATTGCGAGCCTCCGTATTGCACTTGCGATACAAGCTTATGTCACGCCATCAATCCGGCCAACCCAAAACCGGAAACTCCCTGCGCACTCCGCGTTCTCCGCGCCTCTGCGTTGAAAGCGGTTACGACGGTCAGCGCAGCTGCGGCTTGCCAATACCGAATTCGGCAAGGAAGTGCGCGGCGGCGCCGGCGCCGAGGCGGTCGGCGAGGCGTTCCCAGGCGTCCGGCTGCGGGGTGAAGTTGACGATGTCCTCGACACCGACGATCTCGCGGGCGACGTAGTCGGCGCTGCCGAGGCCATCCACCAGGCCCAGTTCGAGCGCCTGCTCGCCGGTCCAGATCAGGCCGCTGTAGAGCCGTTCATCGTCCTTAAGGCGCTCGCCGCGACCGGCTTTGACGACCTCGATGAACTGGCGGTGGATGTCATCCAGCAGACTCTGGATGTGGGATTTCTCGACCTCGTCGACGGGCAGGAAGGGATCGAGCAGCCCCTTGTGGCCACCGGCGGTCATCAGGCGGCGTTCGGCGCCGATCTTCTCCATGGTGTCGACGAAGCCGAAGCCGTCCATGCGCACGCCGATCGAGCCGACGATGCTGGCCTTGTCCGCGTAGACCTTGTCGGCGGCGGCAGCGATGTAATAACCGCCCGAGGCGCACATGTCCTCGATCACCGCGTAGACGGGGATCTCGGGGTACGTCTCGCGCAGGCGCTTGATCTCGTCGTTGATCATGCCGGCCTGCACCGGCGCGCCGCCGGGGCTGTCCAGACGCACGATCACGGCCTTGGTGTTCTCGTCCTCGAAGGCGTCGCGCAGGCCTTCGATGATGGTCTCGGCATTGGCGTCGGTCTCGGCGGAGATCACCCCGAAGACGTCGACCATCGCGGTGTGCGGCTCTTCGCTGAGCTTGCCGGTGTCGATCTCCGCGTTGAGGTAGATGGCCAGGAAGCTGAACAGGTAGATCGCCAGCAGCAGCTTGAAGAACACGTTCCAGCGGCGCGCGCGGCGCTGCTCGTTGATGCTCGCGAAGGCAATGCGGTTGAGCAGATCGCGCTCCCAGTGCGGGTCGCGACGTTTCGGGGACTCGCCCGGGTTGATGGTGGGGTCCTGCTTTTCGTCGGACATCACGGAGCACTCTGGTCTAGGAACGGGATCAGATCGGCAAGGCGATCCAGCACGGTCAGGGGATGGTGGCGCAGCAATCGGTCAGTGGCGTGAACGCCGTAGGCGACGCCGATCGAATGCGTGCCGGCGTTGCTGGCCATCTGCAGGTCGTATTCGGTATCACCGACCATCAACGTCTCGCGCGGTTCCACGCCGACGCGTTCGATCACGTCGAGCAGCATCTGCGGGTGCGGCTTGGAATGCGTCTCGTCGGCGCAGCGGGTAGCGTGGAAATAGGGTTTGAAGCCGGTTTCCTCGAGGTCGCGATCGAGCCCCCGGCGGCTCTTGCCGGTGGCGACGCCGAGGAAAAAATCGCGCCCGGCCAGCGTGTGCAGAACGGCGGCGGAATCGGGGAAGCTGCGCGCGCGCTGATCCGGGGCCAGGAAGCGGGCCCGGTAGGCATCGGCGACCGCCTGATGCTCCGCGCTGGAATGCGCCGGCAGCAGCGTCTCGATGGCCACCGAAAGGCCGAGGCCGATGATGTCGCGGATGGTGGCGTCGGCGAGCGGCTCGATGCCGACATCGGCCATCGCGTCCTGCATCGCGCGCACGATGCGCTGTTCGGAGTCGACCAGCGTGCCGTCCCAGTCGAACACGATGAGTTTGATTTCGGGCATCGGCAACGTCAGTGGCGACCGGCGACCACCACCTCGAAGTGGATGCCGCCGTCGGTCTCGAAGCGCACCTTGGTACCGGGCCGGCCATGCACGCGGAGGCGCAGCGTGTTGCCATCGAGGAATTCGCTGTCGACCGACGCCCCCTGCGGATAACGGTATTCCAGCGTGCTGAGGCGCTGCACACCGCGGCTCTGCGGCGGCACGAACACCGTCACCCAGCCGTCGCCATCGGTGACGAAGGCCTGTTCCTTGCCGTTGTGGCGCAGCGTGTACAACGGCCCCGGCACGTCGCGGACGCGGAACTCCCAGCTCCGCGTGACCTTGCGGCCATCGAGTTCCAGACCGACATCGACCCGGTAACGGGCGCCCCAGTGCAGACGTTGCAGCGGGAACCAGGCGAACTGGTGGTCGTCGAACTTGCGGTTCGGATCACTGCCCGCGTCGAGACGACGGACCGGCTCGACCGGCTTTCCGGTGGCCAGCTCGGTGAGGCGGAAATCGGTGACCCGGGCCTTTGCGACCAGATAGGGGTTCACCGACACCGAGACCGGATAGCCGGACACCTCGACGTCCGGCAACGGATCGGGGCTCTCATCGAAGAACGCCGGCGGGACGTCGTCGGCACCCGCCGGCGGCCACACGACCAGTTCCGGCTGCGTGCGGGCGAAACGGCCTCTGGCGTCGTCGTACTCGTCCTGCGCGATGCGAAGGTCCGGCACGCACACCGAATACACGTACTGGCCGACACCGTCGAAATTCTTGCCGCCACACAGTCCGACCATGTCGGAATTGCTCATCACGAACACGTAGCTGGCGGTCTGCGGGCGACCCCGGTAGGCGGCATAGCCGATGCCGACACTGTTGACGTCGAAGTCGAGGAAGCCCAAACGGTGGTAGATCGCCGCCATCAGGCCGTCGAGCGCGGGGCCGACCTCGTCGTTGCCCTGCGCGATGTTCTCGCTGACCAGCATGGCCGGGTAGCGGGCCTGGCGGGCGCGGTCGAGTGGTTCGACACCGGTGAAGCCGGTCCCGCCACGGCGCTGGATGTGCCCGGCGCCGGGCTGCGCGAGCAGATAGCGGGCGTGGCCCAGCGCGGCGGCGGCGAGGCGCTGATCGATGCTGAAGCCGTCCATGCCGGCCTGCGCGCGAATCGTGTTGAGTTGGGTCAGCGCGTCCTGTGCCGGTTCACCCGCCGACGCCCAGGCGCCCGCCGCGAGCAGGATCGCGGCGATCAGGTTGCGGAACCCGGGCATCGAACTGAGGCTCAGCCGCGCCGCCAGGTGGTACCGCCGGCGCCGTCCTCGAGCACGATGTTGGCGGCAGCCAACTCGTCGCGGAGGCGGTCGGCCTCGGCCCAGTTCCTGGCCGCACGGGCGGCATTGCGGGCCGCGATCATGGCCTCGACCTGATCGGCGGACAGACCGTCACCGGCATCGCCACCTTGCAGATAGGCTTCCGGATCGCCCTGCAACAAACCCAGCACGCCGGCCAGCTTGCGCAGCAACGCGCCCAGACCGGCGGCGTCGGCGGCGCCCTCCTCCTTGGCCTTGTTGACCGCGCGAGCCAGGTCGAACAACACCGCGAGGGCTTCCGGGGTGTTGAAGTCGTCGTCCATGGCGGCGTCGAAGCGGGCTTCGAAATCGCCGACCGTCACCGGCTCCGCGTCCGGCAGGCCGCGCAGCGCGGTATAGAAACGGGTCAGCGCGCCCTTGGCGTTCTCCAGGTGCTCCTCGTCGTAGTTCAACGGCGAGCGGTACTGGCTGGTCAGGATGAAGTAGCGGACCACCTCGGCCTGATAGCGGGCGAGTATCTCGCGCACGGTGAAGAAGTTGCCCAGCGACTTGGACATCTTCTCCTCGTTGATGCGCACGAAGCCGTTGTGCAGCCAGTAGTTCACGAACGGGTGACCGGTCGCGCCCTCGGACTGGGCGATCTCGTTCTCGTGGTGCGGGAAGGTCAGGTCCATGCCGCCGCCGTGGATGTCGAAATGATCACCGAGTTCATTGGTCGACATGGCCGAACATTCGATGTGCCAGCCGGGGCGGCCCGCACCCCAGGGCGATTCCCAGGATGGCTCGCCGGGCTTGGCGGCCTTCCACAGCACGAAGTCGAGCGGATCGGTCTTGGCCTCGTTGACGGCGATGCGCTCGCCGGCGCGCAGATCGGCGATGTCCTTGCCGGACAGCTTGCCGTAGGTCGCGAAGGTGGAGACGTCGTAGTAGACGTCGCCATTGTCGCCGACGTAGGCGTGACCCTTGTCGATCAGGGTCTGCACCATCGCGAGGATTTCCGGAATGGAATCCGTCGCCTTCGGTTCGATGTCCGGCGGGATCACGCCGAGGGCATCGGAGTCCTCGTGCATGGCCTCGATGAAGCGCGTGGTCAACGCATGGAAAGGTTCACCGTTCTCGTTGGCGCGGGCGATGATCTTGTCGTCGATGTCGGTGACGTTGCGCACGTAGGTCACGTCGAAACCGCGATGACGCAGGTAACGGGTGATCACGTCGAACACCACCATCACGCGGGCATGACCGAGGTGGCAGTAGTCGTAGACGGTCATGCCGCAGACGTACATGCGCACCTTGCCGGGTTCGATCGGGGTGAAGGTTTCCTTGCTCTTGCTGAGCGTGTTGTAGACCTGAAGCATTCAGCGGCGACTCGATGAGGGAATTCGGTGGGCGGAGTTTACCAATCCCGGGGCGCGGGATTCCCCCGTTTGGATTGGTGGCGCGCTTTCGTGCGGTTGGGGTGGGTATTGGGTTTGATGATGTGTGCGACATCATTTGAATTGGTGGGTAAGGCTTCAGAAGGTGGGGATGCCCTTCCGGGACACGCCGTGAATACATCCCTGTAGGCTCGAAGGCCGCATCCATGCGGCCAACGGTCCCTGAACGGCATCCCCACCTCCCGAAGCCTGGAGAGGTTTGGAGGATGGAAACACAAGGCCCGGCATTGAGCCGGGCCTTGTGCTTGATGGTGCATGGATGAGCGTAGGGGGGATA
>JACKNJ010000011.1 GCA_024234895.1 Gammaproteobacteria bacterium | reverse complement strand
CAAACACCCTCTCAGGCCGCCGGCGCCATCTGCTCCGGGCGCAGCTTCGGGGTGAAGTAATCGTCGGCATCGTCGATGTCGACCTCGCCACCCGCGCTGTCGATCATCGGCAGCTCGTAGTCGTTCCAGCCGCGCAGGCCGGTCTTCAGCGACGCGACCTTCCGGTAACCCATCAGCTGCATCATGTAGGCGCCGAGCACGCTGCGGTTGCCGGAGCGGCAGATCAGGATGACCTGGCGTTCCCGCGCCTGCACCAGTTCCGGGACCGTCTCTTCATAGTTGTACTCACAGGCGGCTTCCAGGATGCCGCGCGGCACGTTGATCGAGCCGTCGATGTGCATCGCGTCGTATTCGTATGGCTCGCGGATGTCGACGAGCAGCATGTCCTCGTCGGCCTGCATCTTTGCATCGAGATCCCACGGGAACAGTTCGGTGATCTCGGGGATGTGCTCGTTGACGATTTCGGTGAAACGTTTCATCGCGGTGAAGTGGTCGGTCCGGGAAAGGCCGAACATTAGCACGCGGTGATTGACCCGTTCCCCCTTGCCGGCCGCGTCCTGCCCGTCATGCCCGGCGCATTCATAGGCTCAAGGCAATCGATGCCGTTGGGAATATCGAATTTTCAATGATCGGTGATCGGGCAAGACTCCCTCCCACCTTAAATCCGCGCCGTCCGACATCGCGCCGGCGGCCAACCCCGGTGTGGGAACAGCCAGATCATGGAGCGTTTGACCCTGTTGATCGTCGCACTGCCGCTGCTGTCGGCGGTGCTGGTTCACCTGCTGGCCGATCGTCTCGGCCGGCGGGTGGCGCGGCTGAGCATCGGCATGACCCTGCTGACGTTGCTGGCGGCGCTGACCGGGTTGAGCGCGATCATCGGCGGCGCCGCGACCGGGCAGTGGTCGAGCGGCGGCGCGCTCGGCGTGTTGCTGCTGGACCCGCTCAGCGTGCTGATGGCGACCGTGATCGCCGGCATCAGCCTGATCGTGCACATGTACTCGCAGCGCTACATGGCGGAGGAGAGCGGTTACGCGCGCTTCTACGTGCTGCTCGACGGAATGACCGCAGCGCTGCTGCTGATGGTGGTCGCCGGTGACCTGATCACCCTGCTGGTCGCCTGGCACCTGGTCGGCGTGCTGCTGTACTTCCTGCTCGGCCAGGACACCCGCAGCCAGACCGCGTACCGCTACGCCTTCTGGACGCTGCTGACCTACCGGATCGGCGATCTACCGCTGGTGCTGGCGGCGGCGTTGCTGTTCAACGCCTATGGCAGCTGGTCGCTGGCGGATATCTTCGCCGCCATGGCGGCCGCGCCGGCTGCGCATCAGGTGTTCGGCATGGCCCTGCCGGAAGTGGTCGGCGGCCTGATTGCCCTGGCCGCGTTCGCGCGCTCCGCGCAGTTCCTGATGCACAGCTGGCTGCCGTACACGATGAGCGGGCCGACACCGGTCTCCGCCTTGATGCACGCCGGCATCGTCAACGCCGGCGGCTTCCTGATCAATCGCTTCGCCCCGGTCTACGTGGAGACGGGCGGGGTGCTGCACTGGGTGTTCATCGTCGGCCTGATCACGGCGGTGATCGGCTCGGTGCTGATGCTCGCCCAGCACGACATCAAGAAGGCGCTCGGCTACTCCACGATGGGCCAGATGGGCTTCATGATCATGGAGTGCGGTGTCGGCGCGTTCTCGCTGGCCATCTATCACCTGATCGCACATGGCGTGTTCAAGGGCACCCTGTTCCTGGGTGCGGGCGGCGTGATCCACGAGGCACGCAAGGACGACGGCGTGCCCAAGGACGAGCTGCACACCTTCGTGGTCGAACGCCGCCCCGAGCGCCAGCACCGCCCATGGCTGGCCATGGCCGCAATCACGCTGCTGGTGCCGGGCGCGATCCTGTTCATCGCGCACTACCTGGTCGAGGCCGGGTTCTTCCACAAGCAGGGCGCGGTGGTGCTGCTGTTCTTCGGCTGGATCACCGGCGCGCAACTGATCTTCGCGACCTACCGGATGCGCACCGAGAACCTCGCGCGCCTGTTCACGCTGATCCTGACCTCGTTCACGGTCGTGGTGATCGGCTACACGCTGATCGCCCATGCCTTCGAGCTGTTCCTGTATCCCGACCCGACCCTGCGCGCCGGCATCCACGCTGCTGCCGGCATCGACCTGGTCTGGTTCGATGTGCTGGTCGGCGTCATGACGGCGGTGATCGTGGCCGGCTGGCTGTTCACTTACTACGCGGAGCAGCAACGTCTGCGCGAACGGGAGTGGTTCCACGCGCTGCGCCGCCGGTTCTATCGGGTCATTTCGCGCGAGTTCTTCGTCAACGACCTGTATGCCGGGGTGGCGCGCGGCATCGAGACCAGCGCGACCCGTCTGAACGTGCTGCTGAGGTGGCGTTGATATGTCGATCAGCCTCGATCTGCTGGCCGCGCTGTTCCTGCCGCTGTTCCCGTTGAGCATGGTGTTCACCCGGGTCTTCGACCGCCTGCGCCATCCGCTGGCGCGCGCGGCGCTGTTGCTGGCCTGGCCGCAGCTCGGTGTGCTGCTGATCGCGCAGACGGCGCTGCCGCCGCCGGATGCGTTCATCGTCTGGGCGCTGGCGACCGCCGCGTTCTACGCCTACCGCGCGATCGCGCTGCGCGATGTCGGCTTGTGGATCGCCTTCATCGCGGTCTCGGCGTGGAGCCTGCTGTGGCTGGGCGCCGGGGATGTCCTGACGATGCATGTCCAGGCACTTGCCTTCAGTGTCCCGCTGCTCCTGCTGAACCTGCTGAGCGGCGACCTCGAACGCCGCTTCGGCGCCGCGCACACCCGCCTGAAGCTCGGCCTGGCCGCCGTCGCGCCGCGCTACGCGGCCGTGTTCGTGGTGGCGATGCTAGCGGCGGTGGCGAGCCCGGTGTTTCCGAATTTCTTTTCGCTGCTGGCGACCATCACCCACCGGGTTGCCGAGCATGGCGCGGGCCTGTCCGTGTTCATGGTCGCGCTGGTCTGGGTGCTGTGGACCTGGTCGGGCGCGCGCCTGATCCAGGGCATCGTGGTCGGCGAGGGCGATGCGAGGAACGTCGCGGACCTGTCCACGCCGATGGTCTGGGCCTATGCCGGTGGCTTCCTGTTCCTCGCGGCCGCCGGTCTCGCCCTGGCCGGAGTGTTGTTATGACGATCTCTCCATCCACATCGTTGACGCCGGCCGCGGGTCGGCATCTGCGCGTGCGGGCGTTGGCCTACGTCGCCGGCGAGCCGGTGCCGTTCTTCTGGCCGATGCGCTCCTTCATTCATCACAACCCGCTGCACGGACTCGAACATCTGCCGTTCGCCACGGCGGTGGAGAAGGGCGCGAAGCTGTTCCACGCACGTGGCTTTCTGCCGCGCCATGTTTACCAGGGATATCTCGCCGATGGGCGCATCGACGCCGCCGCGCTGGCGACCGAGGTGGAGCGGTTCGTCGCCATGCGGGCGCCGATCGAGACCGTCGAGCTGAAGGCTTGGCTGACGGCGCTGCTCCGCGCGGAGCGCGACCCGGTCATCGCGGGCGGGACCATCGCCGATGTCGACGATTTGCACGCGGCCTTGCACGCCGGACAGGGCGGCGAACGCAGTCCCCTGGAGGCGGCGACGCTGATCCCGATGCTGCGCGACACGCTGTTGGGCGACCGCCCGGTTCAGGAAGCCGTGGATGCGTTGTGCGGCACCGCCATCACCGCGGAGATCAACGAATCGGTCATCCGCGTCTGCCTGGACTTCTTCGACGAGGGTCAGTCGGTGTGGGTGATGCCCGATCGGGAACAGGGGCTGTTCACGGCCTGGCGGCGGGTCGCCGGGCGTGAAATGCAGCGCCTGCTGGACGCGATCGCCGAGGCCGAATCCGGGGCCGATGGCGTGCTGACCCCGGAGATGGTGATCGATCACATCCTGCGGCGGCTGGAAGTCCCGGAGACTCACTGGATCGGCTATTTCACCCGTGAGATCGCGCAACTGCACGGCTGGGCGGGCTTCATCCGCTGGCGGGCGACGGCCAGTCATTACCACTGGTCCGAGCGCTATCCGGGCGATCTGGTCGACCTGCTGGCGATCCGCCTGAGCTTCGCGCTGCTGCTGCTCACCAAACGGGTCACCGGCGGGCAGCCGAAGACGCGCGGCGATCTCGAGCGCTTGATCGAAAGCGCGCCCCATGTCGCCTATCTGCGCCGGGAACTGCATTGCGGGCGGGCGCTGCCGGCGTTGGTGCAGCGCGTCGAGGACGCCTTGCTGCGACGCGACAACAAGCTGCTCGGCGCCCTGTTCGTGGCTTATGCGCAGGCCAGGCGGGTCGATGAGGCCGCCACCCAGCTCGCCAGACTGCGGGCATTGGCGCAGCGCGCGGGCCAGCAAGTGCCTTTCGAAAGCCTTGGCCGGGACGCGCTCGCGGCCCTGATCGACGCGCTCCGCGACTTCGAGAAGGACGAAGGCATGATCTGGCTGCGCGCGATGGAGACCCGCGCGATGCAGACCCTGCTGGCCGGACTCAGCCTCGACGCACCGCCGCCCCGCGAGAAACGCCCGTTCGTGCAGGCCGCGTTCTGCATTGACACGCGTTCCGAGCGCATCCGCCGCCATCTGGAGAGCGTCGGCGACTACCAGACCTTCGGTGTCGCCGGCTTCTTCGGCGTGCCGGTCAGTCTGATCGAACTCGGCAAGGGCAGCGAGACGCATCTGTGCCCGGTGCTGCTGACCCCGAAGAATGTGGTCCTGGAAATGTCCTCGGCGGCGCGTGCCAACGAAGCGGCGGTCACCGCGCTCGGCCACGCGATGCACAAGCTGAAGGAATCCGTGCTGTCGCCGTTCGTGACCGTCGAGGCCATCGGCCTGCTGTTCGGCTTCGACATGATCGGCAAGACCGTCGCGCCGCGCGCTTACAACCACTGGCGCCGGCATCTGCACGAACACAAGTCCGGCACCCATCTGCTGCTCGACAAGCTAAGCCGGGAGCAGGCCGACTCGATCCTGCGCGCGGTGCAACGCGCGATCATCGTCGAGGCGGTGGAACAGGAGCTGGGCCTGCCGGCGGAAAAGGTCAACGACGCCCTGGTCCGGGCGCTGCGCGAGGCGGCGCTGGGCCACGCCGAACTCGCGCCGGAGGTCATCGCCGAGCTGGGCGTGCCGACCTCCGGCGCGGTGCGTTTCATCGATCAGCTACGCGGAAACCATCGCATCAACGCCGCGTTCTCGAACCGCCAGATGGAGGAGCTGGGACGCATCGGCTTCACCATCGACGAGCAGGTCCGCTTCGTCCGGCAGGCGTTGAGTTCGATCGGCCTGACGGGCAACTTCTCGCGCTTCGTGCTGCTGGCCGGGCACGGCAGCACCTCGGAAAACAATCCCTACGAATCGGCCCTGGACTGCGGCGCCTGCGGTGGCAATCACGGGCTGATCAGCGCGCGGGTGCTGGCGCAGATGGCGAACAAGCCGGCGGTGCGCAAGCGCCTGGCGGAGAAGGGCATCGAGATACCCGACGACACCTGGTTCATGCCGGCCTTGCACAACACGACCACGGACGAGATCACGCTGCATGACCTGGAACTGCTGCCGACCTCGCATCTGGTCTATCTCGACCGGCTGCGCACCGGCCTGAACTCGGCGGCGCGCCTTTGCGCGCAGGAACGCCTGCCGTCGTTGCAGATCGTGCCGGACCGGCAGGATCCCGGCGCCGCCTTCAAGAGCGCGCGACGCAACGCCATGGACTGGTCGCAGGTGCGTCCGGAATGGGGCCTGTCGCGCAACGCCTATTTCATCATCGGGCGGCGCGACCTGACCCGCTCGATGGGCCTGGACGGACGCGCCTTCCTGCATTCCTACGACTACCGCGTCGACCCCAAACGCCGCCTGCTGGAGAACATCCTCACCGGGCCGCTGGTGGTCGGGCAGTGGATCAACATGGAGCACTACTTCTCGGCGGTCGACAACGAGCGCTTCGGCAGCGGCTCCAAGGTCTATCACAACGTCGCCGGGCGCTTCGGCGTGATGACCGGCAACCTCAGCGATCTGCGCACCGGGCTGCCGTCGCAGACCGTGCTGGAGAACGGCCAGCCGTATCACGAGCCGATGCGGCTGATCACGGTCATCGAGGCGCCGTTCGAGCAGGCGCGGGCGGCGGTGGAGGCGGTCGTCTCGGTCAAACGCCTGGTCCGCAATGGCTGGATCCGCCTGATCGTGATCGACCCGGAAACGGCGACCGTCTGCCTGTACGAGGAAGACGGCAGCTGGCGGCGCCGCCCGCACGGCCAGAGCACTGAATCCGATCTCACCCAGGAGCGATGCGCGTCATGAAGAATCTCAATTTCAGCCCGCTGAAGAAGCTGGAAATCATCCTCGGCGGCGAGCACCAGGCCTTTGCCACCGATCTGCTCGACCGCGCCGGCGTCAAGGGCTACACGATCTTCAACAACCTGTCCGGCAAGGGCCGTCACGGGTTCCACGAAGGCCACCTCATGTTCAACGAGGACGACGTGTTGATCATGATCGTCGCCGCCGTGCCGGAGAAACGCGTCAACGACATCCTGACCGGCTTCGCGCCGTTCTATAACGAGCATTCCGGCGTGGTCTTCATCTCCGACATCCAGGTTACCCGCCTGGTCAAATTCAGCGACTGAGCGCCACGGATACGCGGGTCGGCCCAGCGGCGGCTGACCGACATCGATCGTTCGACTCTGCGGGTGCAGAAATTCGAGCAGCCATCGACATGAAATCGTGATGGCGTCCATAGATTTGATGCGTGGGGGCGGGGGCTCGCCTGGTTATCGCGGGCGTCGACAGGTCGCTCAGGGCGGGTTTTCAGCTCATCGGCAAGCAGCTCATGAACATGCGGTACTACTTCATGAGTGCATTTCAAGTTATTGATAAATAGATATGACGGTCGACAAGACCATCCCGGTTTCGGCTCCGGAATCGTGTTGTCCATGGCGACCGACAAACCCATACATGAGGATCGATAAGACATAGATTTTCATCTATCAGATGCCAAGACAGGATCAATTGGATGCCGGGGAAGCTCGCCCCTAATCTGCTGGCCAAGTCAAACGGAAACCCGATTGATTCGCCAACCCAGCAACCGAACAGGAGTTGATCATGGCATCTAAAGCGTATGACGCGGGCGTTAAAGAATACCGCGACATGTACTGGACTCCGGACTACGTTCCGCTCGATACCGACCTGCTTGCGTGCTTCAAGTGCACGGGGCAGCCGGGCGTGCCCCGCGAGGAAGTCGCGGCGGCCGTGGCGGCGGAATCGTCGACCGGTACCTGGTCCACCGTGTGGTCCGAACTCCTGACCGACCTGGAGTACTACAAGGGCCGCGCCTACCGCATCGAAGACGTGCCGGGCGACAACGAGTCGTTCTATGCCTTCGTCGCCTATCCGCTCGACCTGTTCGAGGAAGGCTCCATCGTCAACGTGCTGACCTCGCTGGTCGGCAACGTGTTCGGCTTCAAGGCCCTGCGTCACCTGCGTCTGGAAGACATCCGCTTCCCGATGGCCTACATCAAGACCTGCAACGGTCCGCCGGCCGGCATCCAGCTGGAGCGCGATCGTCTGTCCAAGTACGGCCGCCCGATGCTGGGCGCGACCATCAAGCCGAAGCTCGGCCTGTCCGCGAAGAACTACGGCCGTGCCGTGTACGAGTGCCTGCGCGGCGGTCTGGACATGACCAAGGACGACGAGAACGTCAACTCGCAGCCGTTCATGCGCTGGCGTGACCGTTTCGAGTTCGTCGGCGAGGCCATCCAGAAGGCGCAGCAGGAGACCGGCGAGAAGAAGGGTCACTACCTGAACGTCACTGCGGCGACCCCGGAAGACATGTACGAGCGCGCCGAATTCGCCAAGGAAGTCGGCTCCCCGATCATCATGCACGACTTCCTGACCGGCGGTTTCACCGCCAACACCGGTCTGGCCAAGTGGTGCCGCAAGAACGGCATGCTGCTGCACATCCACCGCGCCATGCACGCCGTCATCGACCGTCACCCGAAGCACGGTATCCACTTCCGCGTGCTGGCCAAGTGCCTGCGTCTGTCCGGCGGTGACCACCTGCACACCGGCACCGTCGTCGGCAAGCTGGAAGGCGACCGTCAGTCCACGCTGGGCTTCGTCGATCAGCTGCGCGAGTCCTTCGTTCCGGAAGACCGCAGCCGCGGCATCTTCTTCGATCAGGACTGGGGCTCCCTGCCGGGCGTCTTCGCGGTCGCTTCCGGTGGTATCCACGTGTGGCACATGCCGGCGCTCGTCACCATCTTCGGTGACGACTCCATGCTCCAGTTCGGTGGCGGTACCCAGGGTCACCCGTGGGGCAACGCCGCTGGCGCCGCCGCCAACCGCGTCGCGCTGGAAGCCTCGATCAAGGCCCGTAACCAGGGTCGCGAGATCGAGAAAGAGGCCCGCGACATCCTCATGGAAGCCGCGCGCCACAGCCCGGAACTGGCCATCGCGCTGGAGACCTGGAAAGAGATCAAGTTCGAGTTCGACACCGTCGACAAGCTCGACGTGAAGTGATCCGACGCCCCATCTAGCAGCGGGCTCCGAGCGCGGAGCCCGCCCGATCCGATTAAGAGGAAAACGTAATGAACCACGGTTCCACGACGGGCGACTACCAGACCGCCCAGACCCTCGAGTGCTTCGGCTTCCTGCCCAAGTTCACCCAGGACGAGGTCTACGACCAGATCGCTTACCTGATCGCCAACGGTCTGACCCCGGCCATCGAGCACACCCACCCGTCCCAGGCCACCGAGCACTACTGGACGATGTGGAAGCTGCCGATGTTCGGCCAGCAGGACATGGGTGCGGTCGCGGCCGAGATCGATGCCTGCCATCGCGCTTACCCGAACGATCACGTCCGCCTGATCGGCTACGACAACTACTCCCAGAGTCAGGGTGTGTGTTTCGTGGTCGTCGAAGGTCGCGGTTGATCCGCGCCTGAAAGGGTTGCATGGCGAATGTAGGAGCGGCTTTAGCCGCGAACGAAGCGAGATCAAGGCCGATCGCGGCTGAAGTCGCTCCTACAACCTTCGTCAGACCACAACGGTAACGAGCAAACAACGAATTCCTACGGGTGATGACATGACACAGCAGAGCACACGCGCCCTGGCGCTGGCACGACGCAAGGCCCTCTCGGGCGCCGGCAAGAAGGCGGACACCATCGCCGCGTCGGAGCGTACGCGTAGCCAGTCCATGCAGCGCAAGGCCAAGCCGGTCGACCAGGCAGCGATTCGCGCCCAGGCCGGCAATCCGGTCGCCGCGCCGGCGCCGGTGTCAGCTCCCGCTCCGCGCCGCGCGACCAGTGCGCCGGCTGCGACCAACACCAGCCGGGCCAAGGCCCTGGCCCGTCGCAAGGCGATGTCCACCAGCGGCAAGAAGGCCGATTCCAGTACCGACCGCACCAGCGCCGGTCGTAACCAGCCGGCGGCGTCCACCGCGAGCGCGGTCGCTCCGACCGAAGCGAAGAGCGGCGATTGCGGCTGCGGCTGCAACGGCGCGGGCGATTGCAACGACACCAAGACGAGCGCGCCGACCCTCGGCAGCCGTCGCAATGGCAGCGCCAAGGTGCGCGCCGGCAAAGGCGGTCGCGCCATGGCGATCACGAACCCAAGCAAGGCGGCGTCCATGGCTCGTCGTCAGGCTCAATCCTCTCGCGGCAAGGCGGGGCTCAGCGCAGGCGGCATGACCGCCGCGCAGACGGCGCGAGCCGGCAACCCGGACCTCACCAGTCGCGAGCTTGCCCGGGCGTTGCGCGAGCAGAGAAGCCAGCGTGGCGGCGCCGGCCTCAAGAAGTCTGCTCCGACCGGACGTACCCGTCCGGCGCGCAACAACGGGCAGGTCCCGGCGCAAGGTGCTGCCACCGACGCGCCGTGGAAGGTGGGTATCTCCGAGACCAGTCGCGGCCAGGCCGTGACCGGCACCATGGTCGGTCGCAAGTCCGGCATGACCGGCGACGAGGCGAGCACCTGCCGCACCGTCACCGGCACCGAGTACATGGGCGCGGACGTGTTCCGCGACTTCTGCCACGCCGAGCCGGCCAAGTCGTTCAGCGACTTGGGGCTTGGCAAGACCGGGCGGGGCAACACCGTGACCGGCAACAAGGTCGGCCGTTCGCAGAAGGTGACCGGCGACGAGCCGGGTTCCTGCAAGAACGTGACCGGCACCGAATACCTCAGCGCCGGCCAGATGGCGGCCTGCGGCATCGACGCCGGCAAGGGTCCGGCGAAGAGCACCAGTGCCCAAACCATTGCAAGCACGCGCGGTGGCAAGTCTGTGACCGGCAACAACGTGGGCCGCTCCGGCAAGGTCACCGGCGACGAGACCGGTGCCGATCGCCAGCTCACCGGCACCCAGTACATGCAGCGCGACACCACCAAGGATCGCGCGACCGCTCCGGCCAAGGTCGGCGCCAGCGCCACCCTGCGCGGCGGTGCGGTGACCGGCACCATGGTCGGCCGTCACAAGAACATGACCGGCGACGAGGCGGGCAGTTGCCGCAACGTGACCGGTGACGACTACATCGGCCAGGAACAGTTCGGCAGCTTCTGCGAGTCGATGCCGAAGCCGAAGGACCAAAAGGTCGGCGTGTCCGCGACCCTGTCCGGCGAGCGCATCACCGGCACCATGACCGGCCGCGGCGGCAAGGTCACCGGCGATGAGCCGGGTACCTGCAAGGCCATCACCGGCACCCCGTACGCGGGCGCCGAGCAGTACGGCGCCTTCTGCGAGCCGGATCAGGCGAAAGCCGCCGCCGCCCGCATGCAGCCCGGCAAGCGCATGTTCGGTTCGGTCATGACCGGCATCCAGCCCGCCGTCGGCGGCCGCATGACCGGCGACGCCAAGGGCGCGTGCCAAGCCGTGAGCGGCACGCCCTATGTGGGTGCCGATCAGGTTGTCGAGGCCTGCGCCTCGCTGCCGCCCGAAATGAGCGCGCCGGACTTCCCGCAGCCTCTTGATGGCCAGGGTTGGGGACAGTTCAGCGTCGCCGCCCCGGCACACGCCGCCGATGCCCCGCGTCGGGTCTCCAACGTCACCGGCGCGATGAGCGACGGCGGCAAGATCACCGGGCCGTTCGGCATGGCCGGCGGCAAGGTCACCGGTACTGACGACATGCGCTTCGGGCGCAACAAGGCGAACCCGGTCGAGCTGGCCGCGCCGACCGCCGCACCGCTGATCGATGGTCGCGTGAAGTCCCGCGTGACCGGTGAAGGCCAGAGCTCCGGGCTCAGGGTCACCGGCGACGACTGGGACCGTGGCGATCGCGTGACCGGCACCGAAGGCACGTCCGCGCAGGTTCGTAACCCGAGCCGTCGCGGCCCGCAGCAGCCGATGGCCAGCGCGATGGCGCAGGGGCGCCCGGAAAGCACCCCGCAGCCGGTCAGCAAGATCACCGGCGCCAGCGGCAACTACGAAGGCGGCTCGCTGATCACCTTCTCGGGTGGCGCGCGCGGCTAAGGCAACAACCCACCGTAGGAGCGGCTTCAGCCGCGAACAGTCTCCGATCAGAGCCGATCGCGGCTGAAGCCGCTCCTACAACTGAAACCGACCAGAGATAACGAGCCACAACCATGCAACGCATTCATCGACACAACCAGGGAGACGTTTTCGGCCGCGCGCCGCTGCGCCGCCCGGGGGCTGTCGGGGTCACCGGGAACGAGGTGGCTCCGGCCACTGCGACCCCGGCGACCATGAGTGCGCCGGCTCGCAGCGGCAGCCGCTTCGTGGGCCGCGCGGGTAGCATGGCCAACCCGCTGGTGCGGGAGCGCGAGAACGCCCGCCTGTATGAATATGAGCGGGGCGTGAAGGACGCGTTCGACACCATCGTGCCGGTGTTGAAGGAAATCTCCGCGCTGCAACACGAGGCCGACTTCGAACGCCGCGCGCAGGACATCGCCCGGCGCGAGTTCGGCTTCGAACTGCCGGCGGAGATCCTCGCCGACGCCTGGATCGACCAGCTCGACATGCGTCGCCTGTACGCCTGGTGCACGTTCCAGACCTATCGCACCTTCTGCGACGACTTCTTCAGCAACGATCCGCTGGCCGCCGACGACGCCAACAGTATTGAAGGCTTCCTGCAGACCTGCGGTTTCCACACCCTGGACATCACGCCCTGCGCGGATGGCCGCCTGGCGCACCTGATCCGCTACGTGCTGCGTCTGCCGCACCGCGCGGTGCGTCGCAAATCCTATGCCGGCGCGCTGTTCTCCATCGAGGACAGCCTGCAGAAGTGGCAGGAGGTCGAGCTGTCGCGCTTCCGCGAGGGCCGTCCGAATACCGCCGATGCGCCGACCCGCTACCTGAAGATGGTCGCCTACCACTTTAGCTCGGTGGACCCGCATCACGAAGGCTGTGCCGCGCACGGTTCCGACGACGCCAAGGCCGCCGGTGCCGGTCTCGACCTGCTCAACGGCTTCCGCGAGGCGGTCGAGAACAGCTTCTGCTGCGGCGCCTCCATCGACCTGCTGCTGATCGGCCTGGATACCGACACCGACGCGATCCGCGTGCACGTGCCGGACGCCGCCGGCCAGCTCTCGCTGGAGCGCTACATCGATGCGCTGGATCTGTATTCCAGCACCGCGATGGGCGACGCCGATCGCGCCCG
Source organism: Gammaproteobacteria bacterium (assembly GCA_024234895.1). Classification (GTDB taxonomy): domain Bacteria; phylum Pseudomonadota; class Gammaproteobacteria; order JACKNK01; family JACKNK01; genus JACKNK01. The sequence continues at coordinate 102,521 of JACKNJ010000011.1, read as the reverse complement.
CCACGACATCCACGACGCGGTGCGCCAGAGCGCGCCGGGTGTGGCCGAGGGCATGGCGCGGCTGATCGAGCGCCTGATCGAGAACAACTTCTCGCAGATCGCTTACGTGCGCACCAATCACGGTCAGCACTACGCGGATATCGGCCACGCCGAGCGCTTCATCGGCGCGGGGGTCGGCTTCGAGGAGATCCAGCTGCGGAATCTCATGTACTTCGCCTACCTCGACACCGTCGAGGAGGCCACCGCCGACCTCGATGTGGGGATCAAGATCTTCACCGGCTTGAACATCCGCCACGGGCTGCCGGCGCCGATCGTGGTGCGCTTCGACTACCACGGCAACGTGCCGGGGGCGCGCGAACGCGCCGCCCAGCGCTGTGCGCGGGTGACCAACGCGATCACCGCGCGCTACGCCGACCAGTTCGAACGCGGCCTGCTGCATGTCATGCAGGTGGTGCGCGACTGCAAATCGGACCACGCCGAGATCGAGGTTCTGGACTGCACCGTCAACCCCCGGCAGGGAGGAGGTCACTGATGAAAATCTGTCAGGTCGAACGACCGCTGGTCTCCACCAACCGCATCGCGCTGATGGAGCACAAGCTGCTCCAGGTCGTGCGCGACGGCTCGACCCTTCAGGTTGCCGTCGACGCGGTCGGCGCCAAGCCCGGCGACTGGGTCCTCTGCGTGGGCAGCTCCGCCGCCCGCGAAGCCGCCGGCAGCAAGGGTTACCCGAGCGATCTGACCATCGTCGGCATCATCGATTACTGGCCCCCGAAGCCGGCAGAAGGGGAGGCCGCCTGATGGAAATCATGCAGGTTGAAGCCCCGCTGGTGGTGACCAACCGCCATGCCGGTCTCAAGCACATCGGGCTGCGCGTGCTGCGCAATTCGGCGGGCAAGCAGCAGGTCGCGGTCGACCCGGTCGGCGCGCGCCCCGGCAACTACGTATTCACGGTCAGCGGATCGGCGGCGCGTTACGCGGCGGGCGATTTCGACATCCTGACCGACCTGACGATCGGCGGAATCATCGATCGCTGGGAAGAAGAATCAGCCCTGATCGAAGCGAACCGCGCTTCGGCGGCGGCTTGAAAAGTGGCAACCAACTGAACAGTCGCAGGAGACACAACGATGGCTACTGAAAATTACGGTATCGCACTGGGCATGATCGAGACGCGCGGGCTGGTGCCCGCCATCGAGGCGGCTGACGCCATGACCAAGGCAGCGGAAGTCCGCCTGATCAGCCGCGAGTTCGTCGGCGGCGGTTATGTGACCGTCATGGTTCGCGGTGAAACCGGTGCGGTGAACGCCGCCGTGCGTGCGGGCGCCGATGCCTGCGAGCGCGTCGGTGACGGTCTGGTGGCGGCGCACATCATTGCGCGTCCGCACCGTGAGGTTGAACCGGTTCTGGGCGGCAACATCGCCGCGTCCTGAGCTGGCTTGCTGTTAACCGTCACTTCTTACCAGAGGACGAGATGATCACGCAGGGCTTTGGATTCACAGGCGATTTTCTGAGGGAGCGGAATACTTGCCGTATTCCCGACTGAAGAAAATCGGCTGTGGATTCAAAGAACAAGTGAGGGCTCGTCCATCTGGTGAGAAATGACGGTTCTGCCCCGCGCGAGCGGGGCCCCCTATCGATTCCTTCCATCTGGAGATTAAGACCATGGCTTCTGAAAACTACGGCATTGCCCTTGGCATGATCGAAACCCGCGGCCTGGTGCCCGCGATCGAGGCGGCTGACGCCATGACCAAGGCCGCGGAAGTGCGCCTGATCGGTCGTGAATTCGTCGGCGGCGGCTACGTGACCGTGCTGGTCCGTGGCGAAACCGGCGCCGTCAACGCGGCGGTCCGTGCTGGTGCTGACGCCTGTGAGCGCGTCGGTGACGGTCTGGTGGCGGCGCACATCATCGCGCGTCCGCACCGCGAGGTTGAGCCGGTCCTGCCGACCGGTGGCAGCTTCGACGGCAAGGCGCCGGGCTGAACCTGAGCTCTGGAATCGATAGTCCGCACTGGTGCCGGCAATGCATTCCGATCCGCGAATCCTGGGCTACCTGGGCCGCGCCCTGAGCCTGGAACTCTCGGCGGTGCAGATGTACAGCACCCAGGCCCGCCTCTGCGCGGCCTGGGGGCTGGACGAGCCGGCCCGGCGCCTGCGGGAGGAGTCCCTCGAGGAGATGCAGCATGCCGACCGGATCATCGGTCGCATGGTGGCCCTCGGGGTGGCTCCGAACGCATCCCAGCTGCGACCCGCTGCGGTCGGGGCGGATCTGATGTCGCTGTTGCAGGCGGATTACGCATTCGAACTGGAGCTGGTCCAGCTCTATTACGATGCAGCCACGCACAGTGCCCGTCAGGGCTTGTCGGACGATCGACTGTTCTTCCAGACCCTGCTCGAAGAGGAGCAGGCCCACGCGCGGGAATTGACGACATGGTTGGCGGAACTCGATCGCCCGATCGGGGCCTCCCTCGACCCGGTCTTGTCGGCAACCGTGCAGACATCGACGGAACGCGCGCAGGCGCGGATCTCCGGAGATGCGGACAAAGAAGGCTGGCTCAATTCGGGCCAGGCCAACCGGCGGCGGGCACAACGTGACCTCGCCGCACAACGAGCACGCAACGGGAGATGACCCATGTTGAATTCGGAATGGCAGGAACGTAAGCGCCCGGCGCGCCTGGAGCGTCGCTACAACTTCGACAACTTCGACAGCCTGCGCGATTTCCTCGACGCGGCCGCCGATCTCTCCGAGACCGAGAGTTACTACCCGGACATGGGTTTCGGTCGCGACTATGTGAACATCATCATTCATGCCGAGGAGGGCGCCGACTCGGTCAGTGCCGCCCAGCGTGACTTCGCCACCAAGCTGGATGCGTTGTACCCCGCCGACATGGCCCGGGCGGCCTGAAAGGGTTAACCCGCGAGGGTTGAATCCATAACCGGACCGGGGGAGCAACGATGGCAATCATCGCGCTGGTCGGAAACAAGGGTGGGGCAGGCAAGACCACGCTCTGCGTGAATCTCGCAAGCGGCCTCAACAAACTCGCGCCCACGGTCATACTGGACGCCGATCCGCAGCGTTCATCGCTGCAGTGGCGTCAGCTTTCGGACGATTCCGACGGCGTATCCGTGCAGGACGCGGTCGACGACCTGGCGACCACGGTGTTCACCGCCAGCAAGGTCTACACGCACCTGGTCATCGACTGTCCGCCGTCGGTGCATGCCGAACAGACCGCGCAGGCGCTGGAACGCGCGGATCTCGCGCTGATTCCGGTACAACCGTCGCCGCTGGACCTGTGGGCGACGGTGCATATCGAAGGCAAGGTCGATGAGGCGCGGCGGGTGAATCCCGATCTGCGCGCGATCCTGGTCATCAACCAGCTGGAACCGCGCACCACGTTGTCCAAACTGATGCGCGAGGCGCTGGCTGAACTCAGTCTGCCGACCGCCAGGACCGCCATCCGCCGTCGCATGGCATTCCGCAGCGCGGTGCTGGAAGGGCGCACGGTGCTCGACCTGGGTAGCCGGGGCAAGCCGGCGGCCGATGAAATCCGCGCATTGATAAAAGAGGTCGTAAAGCGATGACTACCAAAGACACAACCGGCAGCAAACTGATTTCCTCCATGCGCCGCACCAAGGCCGCCGTCGACGGCGAGGCGGAGAAGCCGGCGGTACCGACCAAGGCGGCGACAAAGCCCGCGCCGGACCGGAAGCCTGCGGCGAAACCGGCCACGAAGACTGCGGCCAGACCCGCACCGAAACCGGCGGCGCAGGCCACGGCGAAACCTGCGGCGGCAGATCCTTTCCAGTCCCGCCGCCGTGTCTGGCCCGACTGACCGGATGACCTTCGTAGGATGGGCAAAGGACCAACGGGACGTGCCCATCGCAGTCGGTGAGCACGTGCCTGGCGCCCGTGACCATCCCGACACTTACGATGGGCACGCTCCGCTTTGCCCATCCTACGGTTTGACGTTCACCGGCCGATTTGCAACGGTTTGAACCCATCGAGAGCGCCCATGCCGCCTTTCAGCGAACAGAGCTACACCCCGCCTGCCGCCATGCCGGACTTTCTGATCCGGCATGTCACCCTGCGGCAATTGCAGGTGTTCGAGGCCATCGTCCGGCTCGGCAGCTTCACCCGCGCCGCCGAGGAACTGTTCCTGACGCAGCCGACGGTCTCGATGCAGATCAAGAAGCTGGCTGATTCGCTGGGCCTGCCGCTGTTCGAGCACGTCGGCCGTAACGTGCGTCCGACCGAAGCCGGCATGGAGGTCTACGCCTCCTGCCGGAAGCTGTTCGAGACGCTGGCCAATCTCGAAATGACGATGGCCGATCTGAAGGGCATCAAGGCCGGTCGCCTGCGACTGGGTGTCATCACCACCGCGAAGTACTTCACGCCGGAGGTGCTCGGCGAGTTCTGTCAGCTCTACCCGGGCATCGATGTCGCGCTCAAGGTCTCCAACCGCGACCGCATCATCGAGCGCATCCACGCCAACGAGGACGACCTCTACATCATGGGGCAGGCCCCGACGGACCAGCTCGATGTCGAAGCCTTTCCGTTCGCGCCGAATCCGCTGGTGGTCATGGCGCCGCGCAACCATCCGCTGGTCGGTCAGAAAAACATCACCCTGGAGCGCATCGCGCAGGAACCGCTGATCCTTCGCGAACCCGGTTCCGGTATCCGTGACGCGGCCTTGAAGGTCTTCGATGCCGCCGGGTTGAAGCCGAAGGTGCGCATGGAGCTGGGCAGCAACGAGGCCATCAAGCACGCCATCGTCGGTGGCCTCGGTCTGTCGGTGCTGTCCCTGCATACCCTCACGCTCGAAGGCACCGAAGGGCCGGTCGCGATCCTCGACGTGAAGGGGTTCCCGATCATGCGCCAGTGGTATCTCGTCTACCCCAAGGGCAAGGAGCTTTCGCTGGTCGCCCGGGCCTTCCTCGACTTCGCGCTCGAGAACGAACCGCGCATGCGGGAACGCATGGAAGATCTCTGGCCGCAACTCAGCGCGCATCTGAAGGACTGCAAGACCTGTCCGCCAGCGAAGAAGAAGCAGGGCGCGTCCAAGTGACGCAAAGCCAGCCTGGTCAGCGGTTCGCGGCGCTCTGCTGAGCGAGCCCGGCGAACGCTGCGTCGGTCAGACGGGCCAGATCGGCCGGCTTCAATTCGATCTCCAGACCCCGTCGTCCGGCACTGACGAACATCGTGTCGAACTGCGTCGCCGAGTCGTCGATGAACGTCCGCAGGCGTTTCTTCTGACCCAGGGGGCTCACCCCGCCCAACACGTAGCCGGTCGCGCGCTGCACATCCGCCGCGTCCGCCATCGCGGCCTTCCTGGCGCCAGCCGCCTTGGCGATCGCCTTCATGTTGAGCATCGCCGACACGGGTACGACGCCAACCGCCAGTTCCTTGTCGTCGAGTCTCACGACCAGGGTCTTGAACACCCGGTCCTGCGGCACCCCGAGTTTTTCGGCTGCTTCGATGCCGTATGAACTCGCGCTCGGATCGTGCACGTATTCATGAATCCTGAAATCGATCCGTGCTGTTCTCGCCGAGTTGATTCCGGGTGTCATGGATGGCAGACGCCTGCAGGGGTTGAGCGGACAGAGCGTAACCCGACATGGGCTGCCGGAGGTCGGATCAGACTTCCCAAAACCGGCCCGCGAGGGGTTTTGGAGACCGGCTCAGCGGTTTTTTCCAGTGGTACACGATCGCCGCTTGTCAGGCTGCGCGGTCGGCCTCAAAGTTTGCAGCGAAAACCCCATTCAGGCCCGTTCCCGGGCATGCCTTCGGAGTCGAACATCCATGATCAAGCCGTTGCTCGTTTCTGCGATCTCCCTGTTGCTTGCTGCCCAGTCCGTCTCCGCCGAGGAGCCGGTCGTCCATGTCTACAACTGGAACGACTACATCGGCGAAACCACCATCGAGGATTTCACCAGGGAAACCGGCATCAAGGTCGTCTACGACCTCTACGACAGCAACGACGTGCTGGAGGCCAAGCTGATGGCCGGACGCAGTGGTTATGACGTCGTGTTTCCGACCGCGCAGCCGAACGGCGGGCGGCAGATCAAGGCCGGCCTGCTGCGAGAGCTGGATCGGTCGAAGCTGACCCTGTGGGACAACCTGGACCCGAACACGCTCGGCAGCGTCGCGGCGGTCGATCCGGGCAACAAGTATCTGGTCCCGTACATGTGGGGCCCGTCCGGTATCGGTTACAACGTGAAGATGGTGGCCGAGCGTCTGGGCGCGGACACGCCGGTCGATTCCTGGTCGATCCTGTTCGATCCGGCGGTCAGCTCGAAGCTAGCCGATTGCGGTATCGGCATCCTGGACTCGCAGCTTGAAGGCATCGCGGCGATCCTGGCGTTCCATGGCCGCGACCCGCGCGTGCTGGACAAGGAGAGCCTCGATTTCGCGACGGAAGCCTTCTCGAAGGTCCGCCCGAACATCCGCTACTTCCATTCCTCGCAGTACATCAATGACCTGGCCAACGGCGACGTGTGCGTCGTGATGGGCTACTCCGGCGACATCCTGCAGGCGGCGGCCCGTGCCGAAGAAGCCAAGAACGGCGTCGAGATCCAGTTCGCGATTCCCAAGGAAGGCGCGCTGCTGTCGGTGGACGTGATGGCGATCCCGTCTGACGCGCCGCACCCGGACAACGCGCACACCTTCATCAACTACATGCTGCGCCCCGAGGTGATCGCGGCGGCCAGCAACTATGTCGCCTATCCGAACGCCAACCGGGCCGCGACGCCGCTGGTCGATGAGGCGATGCGCAACAACCCGGGCGTGTATCCGCCGGACGAGGTGCGCGCGCGCCTGTTCGTGATCGTGGCCGACGACGCCAAGACCGTGCGTTCGCTCAGCCGCGCCTGGACGCGCATCAAGACCGGCGAGTAAGCGGGGTCGTTGGGGCGATGGCGCCGAAAACACCACCCTGGCAGGACCCGGACGCGATACCCCTGGTCCGCATCGACGGCGTGACCCGCCATTTCGGCGATGTCTACGCCGTCGATGATGTCAGCCTCGACATCTATCCGGGCGAGTTGTTCTCGCTGCTCGGGCCGTCCGGCTGCGGCAAGTCGACCTTGCTGCGCCTGCTGGCCGGTTTCGAGCGCCCGGATGCCGGGCGCCTGTTCATCGATGGCGTGGACGTGACCGACATCCCGCCCTACGCGCGCCCGGTCAACATGATGTTCCAGTCCTACGCCTTGTTTCCGCACATGAGCGTGGAGCAGAACATCGCGTTCGGGCTCAAACAGGACCGCATGGCGCGCGCCGCGATCCGCGACCGGGTCGGCGAGATGCTGACCCTTTTGAAGATCGAGCAACTGGCTCGGCGCAAGCCGGACCAGCTGTCCGGCGGGCAGCGGCAGCGCGTTGCGCTGGCCCGCAGCCTCGCCAAGCATCCGAAGCTGCTGCTGCTCGATGAACCGCTCGGCGCGCTTGACCGAAAACTTCGCGAGCACACCCAGTTCGAACTGGTGAACCTCCAGGAACAGATCGGCACCACCTTCGTGATGGTCACGCACGATCAGGAGGAGGCGATGACCATGTCCTCGCGCATGGCGGTGATGGAGGCCGGTCGCATCCAGCAGATCGGCACGCCGACCTCGGTCTATGAGTACCCCGCGAACCGCTACTGCGCCGAGTTCATCGGCGCGGCGAACCTGATCGAGGCGCGGGTGATCGAGCACGCGGATGGCATGGTGACGCTCAAGCCCGCCGACTGGGACGGCGAGTTGGTCATGGCCCAGGAAACGCCCCTCGTCGCCGGCACCCAGGTGACCGTGGCCCTGCGCCCGGAGAAGGTACGTATCGGCACGCCGCCGGACGGGGCGGGCGGCCGTGTGCGCGGGCGCATCGAGGACATCGCCTATCTCGGCGACATCTCCATCTACCACGTGCGCGTCCCGGACGGTCCACGCATCCAGGTGACGCAGACCAACCTGGTGCCGCGTGCCGAACAGCCGCTGACCTGGGGCGATGAGATCGATCTCTGGTGGACGCACCGGGGCGGCGTGGTGCTGTTGTCGTGAAGGCGGCCGGGGAGGGCAGCGGCCTGCATGGTCGCAACGGTCGCCGGCTGGTGATCGGTCTGCCGTATTTCTGGCTGGCACTGTTCTTCCTGGTGCCGTTCGCGATCGTGCTGAAGGTCAGCTTCTCCGAGGCGATGCTCGGCAACCCGCCGTTCGCGCCGCTGCTGCAGACCGATGCCGACGGCATGACCGCGCTGCACCTGAACATCGACAACTTCCTGCTGATGTTCGACGACAGCCTGTATTACGGCGCACTGCTCAACTCGTTGCAGGTCGCCGCGATCGCCACCGTGCTGTGCCTGCTGCTCGGCTTCCCGATGGCCTATGGCATCGCCCGCGCCGCGCCCCGTTGGCGGTTGCCGCTGCTGATGCTGATCATCCTGCCGTTCTGGACATCGTTCCTGATCCGCGTGTACGCCTGGATCGGCATCCTCAAACCGAACGGCCTGCTCAACGAATGGCTGATGGGGATCGGGCTGATCGACCAGCCGCTCGCGATCCTGCACACGCCGGTGGCGGTCTACATCGGCATCGTCTATTCGTACCTGCCGTTCATGATCCTGCCCCTCTACGCGACCCTGGTGCGGCTGGACCTGACCCTGCTCGAAGCGGCCGCGGACCTCGGCGCGCGACCGTTCACCAGCTTCCTGCGCGTGACCCTGCCGCTGGCGAAGCCGGGCATCATCGCCGGTTGTCTGCTGGTGTTCGTGCCCGCGACCGGCGAGTTCGTGATCCCCGATCTGCTCGGCGGCCCCAATGCACTGATGATCGGCAAGGTGCTGTGGACCGAATTCTTCAACAACGCCGACTGGCCGGTGGCCTCGGCGATGGCCGTGCTGCTGCTGGTGCTGCTGGTCGGGCCGGTGGTCTGGCTGCAACGCAGTCAGTGGGACGACGCGGATTCAGACGGGGAGCGGAGTTGATGGGCCGGCGCTCCTACTGGGTCATCGCCGCGATGATCATCGGCTATGTGTTCCTGTACGGGCCGATCCTGTCGCTGGTGATCTACTCCTTCAACGAATCGCGCCTGGTCACGGTGTGGGGCGGGTTCTCGACCAAGTGGTACGGCGAATTGCTGCACAACGAGCAGATCCTGTCGGCAGCCTGGCTGTCGGTGCGGATCGCCGCGCTCAATGCCTCAGTGGCGGTGGTGCTCGGCACGCTGGCCGGTTTCGCGCTGGCGCGTTTCCGGCGCTTTCGGGGCCGGGGGCTGTTCACGACGCTGATCACCGGCCCGCTGGTCATGCCGGACGTGATCATCGGCCTGTCGCTGCTGCTGCTGTTCGTGGCCATGGAACAGGCCATCGGCTGGCCCGCCGGACGCGGCATGCTGACCATCACCATCGCGCACATCACCTTCAGCATGGCCTACGTGGCGGTGGTGGTGCAGTCGCGCGTGGCGCAGCTCGACCCGTCGCTGGAAGAGGCCGCGATGGACCTCGGCGCCAAGCCGGTCGGGGTGTTCTTCGCGGTCACGCTGCCGATCATCGCGCCCGCGCTGGTCGCCGGCTGGTTGCTCGCCTTCACTCTGTCGCTGGACGATCTGGTCATCGCCAGCTTCGCTTCGGGCCCCGGCGCCACCACGCTGCCGATGGTCGTCTATGCCAGCGTGCGCCTGGGCGTGAGTCCGCAGATCAATGCGCTGGCCACGCTGATCGTTGGCGTGGTCGGCTTCGCGGTGCTGGTCGCCGGCATCCTGCTGGCCCGCCAGGAGCGGTTGGCGGCACGTAGTTCGGATTAGACGCCAGCCGGCGCCAGGTCCCGGGACGCTGACCGGACCTACCCCTTGTTCGGGCTGGGCAACAGACCGTAGTGGTTGGCGCCTTCGAGGACGCCGCCGGTGTAGTAGCCGTTCAGCCCCATGAAGCCGCCTGTGGCGTGGTAGACCCGCAGTGCCGGATTGGCGGCGAGCGCCGCCCGGACCTCGGCGACGAGTTGCGCATCGGCATTGCGCACCATGACCCCGGAGAAACCGGCGGTGAGCGGGAAGACGTCGTTGCCGCTGTCGCCGCAGAAGACGACTTCGGCGCGCGGCACGCCGAGCCGATCCGCGACATATTCCAGCGCGGTCTGTTTGGTGGCGCTGTGCGGGAGAAAATCGAGCAGCCCGTCGCCGGACTGCGGGTCGTGGCTGTAGATGATGACTTCGTCGTACCGGCCTTTGATCCGCGCGTCGACGCTGGCGAGGATGCCCCCGCGCGCGTCGTGGTCGAGGAAGTAGCTTTGCTTGAACGGGCCGCAGCGTTCCCTTGGTTGTTCGACCAGGCCTTCGATGTCGCCAGCGGCCTTGCGGACGATGTTCGCGTCCCAGCGGGGGCTGCGGCGTCTGACGTGTTCCTCCCAGCCGTCAAAGGCTTTCCAGCCATCTCCGGTGTAATGCCGGATCGAGGTGCCGACGTCACCGATCAGGATGTCGGGTGAGCGCACACCGAATTCGGCGATGGCCTCGTCGGTAAGGCCCGGATTGCGACCGGTGACGTAGACGACGGTGATGTCGTTCTCGACGGTGAGCCGGTTGAACAGCTCGATGGCGTGGTCGTCGGCGGGCCAGCGCCCGTTGGGGAGCAGGGTGCGGTCGAGGTCGGTGGCTAGGATTCGCATCGGAGATTCGTGAGTTCGGCGGTGGTTGCATCGCGCGATGGCGTCAGACCATACGAAATCCCGCGCCCGGCGTTCAATGCATGAGCGGGAAGGTGTCCATTGATCGCCTTGAATCTGCCGATTGCGCCGGTGGGCGATGGCTGAGTTGCTAGAATCGGCAATCGCCTTTGGCCTGACCAGGAATGCCGATGCCCGATCTTTCCACCTTGCCGGTCGCCCAGGATGCCGTCCGGATCAGCCGGGAGCAGGCGGGGGTGATCCGCCACGTCGTCGACGAAGTGTTGGCGCTGTTCAAGTCGGTCGATCTGTATCGCTTCTCGCAGGCGGCCTTGGCGCATGACCCGGTTTCGACCCGCATCCTGGCGGGCTGTGTCGAGGAACGCGCACCGCGCGCGCGAATGGCCAGCTTCGACTTCCATGTCGTGGATGACGATGTGCAGTTGATCGAATGGTCCCTGTTCCCGGCCGGGCTCAGTTTCGTCGCCGGCGAGCTCTTTGCCAGCAAGCACGGGCGGCGCTACACCGATGTGCTGTTGCGGCTGTTCGATCCATACGACGTGATCGCGGTGCTCGATGTCACGCTTGTGGAACAACTGTTCCTGCCCGAATTCTTCTGGTTCAAGGCGGCGCTCGAGGCGCGCGGCAAGACGGTCCACATCGCCGAGGCCGCCGATCTGGTCTGGAACGAGGATGGTCGGGAGATTGCGGTGGCGGGGGAACTGGTCGCGACTGGCGACTGTTATGCCTATCAACGCTTCGCGCAACCGGCGCGGGTGGATTTCGTCGCCAACCGGCTGCCTTTCGATGACTTCCGCGCCGATGTCGACCAGTTCGCCGGCCTGCTGGAGGCGCAATGCAAGGCCTCGGAGCGGTTCCTGACCGACTACTTCGAGTGGCTGATCTCCGAGAAATCCTCGCTGGTGTTTCTGCGTGACGTGCCGGAACTGGCGCCCTATCTGGGCGACGCCAGGTTCTCGACGGAATTCGCCGATGTCGCCGAGGTGCGGAAGCGCTTCGGACAGAAGATCGCATCCAAGCCCTTGTTCTCGAAGGGCGGTCGCGGGGTGTTGATCAAGCCGTCCAACCCGCAGCTGCAAGCCATTCTCGATGACGAGAACACCTACGTGCTGCAACGCTATCTGGCCGCGCCGAAGCTGCCGAACGGCAACAAGTACGATTTGCGCGTGCTGTGGGTGGAGGGAGGCGAGCCCCTGTTCATCGCCCGCCAGTTCCAGGGCGCGGTGACCAACTTCCGCGCCGTCAACAGCGGGCATAGCGCGGTCGAGGTCGTCTGAGATGGTGTTTACCTAAGGCCATTCGGGTTTCGTGCTACCCGTAGGAGCGGCTTCAGCCGCGATCGGCACCCGGAATGATCGTTGAAGCCCATCGCGGCTGAAGCCGCTCCTACAGATCGCCGAGCCACGGGCCCGATCCCCGGCCCTGATCGAAGGGCTTTGCAAGCACCCTCCAAACCCTCAGGCGGCTCGCCAATGGCGCAGGTGGCGGGTCTTTTCGACCATGCGGTAGGTCGAGCGGTTGTTGTTGAACGCCGACACCTGGTTCAGCGGCACCCACATGACATCGTGCGATTCGTGACTGCCGGGAATCGGCAGGGTGTCGTCGATCTCGACCAGGAAGCGGATGTCGATGTGCTGATGTTCCGGGCCGCAATGGCCGGCGGGGATGGTGTGGATATCGAGGTCGAACACGGCACCGTCGACGAGCTTGATGCGCGCCGCGTCGAGCCCGGTTTCTTCCGAGGTTTCACGCAGCGCGACGCGCAGCACATCGTGATCGCCGTCGGCGTGGCCGCCGGGCTGGAACCATTGATTGTGCTTGCCATGCAGCAGCAGGAGCACCCGGTCGCGCGCGGGATTGATCACCCACGCGGAACCGGTCACATGCCCCGGCCACAGTGCCCGGTCGAAGCAATTCTCGTGCTGGAGGATGTATTCCCGCGCCTTGCGCACGAATGCGGCCTCATCCATGAAGCGGGTGCGATGGCGGTCGAGCAGGGTGAGGAGTTCCTGGCGGTGCATGGCCTCAAGTCCATGACGGGTTCTGCACGGCTTCGAGCGCGGCGGCCGCAGCTTCATCCACGTCGCCCTCGCGACCGGAGATGATGAGGCGTCCGAACGCACCGACCGCGCGCACCTCGATGATGGTGATGTTGGCGGCCTTCTCGGCCTGATTGGCCGCGTAGGTGATGTAACCGGCCGGCTCGGTCTCGAGGATGAACATGCTCTGCCCGGGCAGGATCATCGAGCCGCGGCGGTCCTGACGGTTGATCAACACGCAGTGGTCGGGCGTCATGCCGCGGATGGTTTCGTGCCAGGCGATGCGCGGCGGCTGGCGGTCCTGCGGGCCGGCGCGGAGATGGTTGAGGATCACGCGACCGGCCTCGACGACGTCGCTCTGGTCGCGCTGGTGAATCACCATGGACCCGTAGGCGCGCTCGACGACCTGCTGGGCGAGATGCACGCGGGTGGCCTTCAGCGCCATGTCGGTGAGGCGGTGCACGGCCATGCCGGGCGCGACCTCGACCCAGAGCAGCGCGTCACCGGGGACGGGCAGGAAGCCTTGTGAGGCGGTCGCGATGTAGGACGCGAGCTGCGGTTGCAGGGCGTCGATGTAGACGTAGGTGCGGAGATTGATCATGGGGTCACGCCACGCCCGGCCGGACGCTCGACGTGGCGGACCCCGCAGGCGCGAATGCCGCGCCGGAACGGATCAGGCGGCGGCAGCGAGCGGTTTGTGCACCACGAAGGAGAAGCGGCTGTGGCAGCTGTAGTCTTCGATGGAAAGCCGGATATGGTGATCGCCGTGCGCGGCTTCGCAGGCGGCCAGTTGGTCGTGGATCTGCTGGCTGTCGCCATTGAAGCAGACCGGCGTACCCCACGTCTGCCACGGGCTGTAGCGCGGCGCCATGGTGGAGGTGTGCTCGATGCGGATCACGCAACCCTGCCGTACGACCCCATCGGTCAGACAGTGTTCGATCTGAGCGAAGACGCGGGCCCGGGTTGGATCGGCATGGGTTGGATCGGCATGGGTCGGCTTGTGCTGGAAAGGGGTTTCCGGTTGGCGCAGTGAGGCTTGCATCGGATCGACTCCTGAACGCGGCGTTAATTGACGACGCAAGCAGGTTAGTCGCGGGGCGGCGCACTGAATAATTGCTATTCACCGGGGGCGCGATAGACACGGCTCTATACGCTATGGATATGTTGTAAACCATTGATCCGATTGATGAGTGAAAGCGGTTCATGCCGGCTCGCCGGTCATCGACGGGGCTGCGGGCGGGACATCATCGAGGAGCTTGTAAGCCTTCTCCAGCGCGGCCTGGCGCGATTCCACGATGTGCTCCGGCGGCAGTGTACCGATCAGTCCCAGCCGGACGAGGCGCTCCCGCACATCACCGGTCGCACCGCTGATGAATACCGGGCGATCGTTGTGGACATCGTCGAGGATGAGCTTTTCCAGCGCGAGCGATGAGGAAACCCCCAGCGTCGGCACGTCGCTGAAATCCACGATCAGGACCTGATGATCGTCGAGCACGGCGTATTGCCGGGAAATCGCCTTGGCCATCCCGAAGATCATCGGCCCACCAAGCCGAAACAGCAGGATGCGGCCACGCGCACGGGCAAGCAGCGTCTGCTCGTCCCGGCTGAGCTGGTCACAGGATTTCGAATCGTTGATCGCGCGGACGGAGTTCGTCTGGATGCGGACCATGCGTTCGATGGTCAGCACGTTGGCGATGAACAGTCCGACCGCGACGGCCGCGATCAGATCGACGAACACCGTCAGACCGATGACCCCGTACATGATCACCGAGGTCTTCATGGAGACGCGGTGCGCGCGCTTCAGGAATGACCAGTCGATGATGTCCATGCCGACCTTGATCGCGATGCCGGCCAGCACTGCGAGCGGGATGTAGGCGGTCAATGCGCCGGCCCACAACACCACGACCAGCAGGATCGCCGCGCGGGTCAGCCCGGACAACGCGGTTTGCGCGCCGCTCTGGATGTTGACCACCGTGCCCATGGTCGCGCCGGCGCCCGGGATGCCGCCGAACAGGCCGGAGGCGAGATTGCCGACGCCCTGGCCGATCAGTTCCTTGTCGGAATCGGTTTCCTTGCGGGTGAGATTCTCGGCGATCACCGAGGTCAGCAACGCATCGATGCTGCCGAGCGCGGCGAGCACCGCCGCGTCGATCACCATGATCTGCCATTGCGCGGCGCTGAACGTGGGTAGCTGTATCTCCGGCAGTCCGGTCGGAATCTCGCCGATGCGGCGGATGTCGGATTCCGAGAGCAGCCAGACCGAGAGCAGGGAACCGATCACCAGGGCGACCAGCTGCGGAGGCACCACGCGTCGTAGACGGCTCGGGAAGAACAGGATCAGACCGAAGGTCAGCGCCGCGAGCGCGGTTTCCGCCGGTGCGATGTTTCCAAGCAGGGCAGGCAGCTGTTCCAGCGTGCCGACGACGCCGCCCGGCGGCGTCGCATGCCCCAGGAACGGGCCGAGTTGCAGCACGATCAGGATGATGCCGATGCCGGTCATGAAACCGGACACGACCGTGTACGGCATCATGGTCACGTAACGGCCGAGCTTGAGCGCGCCGAACAGCATCTGGAACAGGCCGGCCATCATCACCACCGTGAAGGCCATGGCCATGCCGTTCTCGGGATTGGCCGCGATGAGTTGCGCGATGACGGCTGTCATCACCACCGTCATCGGGCCGGTGGGTTCGGAGATCAGGGTCGGGGTCGAGCCGAACAGGGCCGCGAACAGGCCGACCAGGACCGCGCCATACAGCCCGGCCGCCGGCCCGGCACCGGAGGCCACGCCGAATGCCAGCGCCATGGGCAGGGCGATGATCGCGGCGGTTACACCGCCGAAGATGTCACCGCGCAGGTTGTCGAAACGGATCTCGTTGAACACGCGCATTGGGTCGCCAGCCGAGGTTTCTCTGAGTGGCCCAATGATCCGCAACGCGTCGCCCGATGAATAAGCGATAGTTTCAATCCAACCTATCGATGATTCTGTATGAGTACCGGTGTTCCGCGTCTCAATCGGCCCGTGCCTTGAGGATGGCCATCTGGGTCTCCAGTTGCGCGATCCGCGCGTTCAGCAGCGCGTTGCGCTGATTGCGCAGCCATTCGAGCCAGGGTCGCAGGCCATCCCCGGTGCGGGCGGAGAGGGCGAGGATCTGGATGTCGGGATTCACGCGGCGAGCGTGATCGATGCATTTCTCCACGTCGAAATCGACGTGAGGCAGCAGATCGATCTTGTTCAGCAGCATCAGGTGGGCGCCGGCAAACATGTCGGGGTATTTGAGCGGTTTGTCGTCGCCCTCGGTCACCGACAGGATCACCACACGCAGGGTCTCACCGAGATCGAACGCGGCGGGGCAGACCAGGTTGCCGACGTTCTCGATGAACAGCAGGCTGTTTGCCTCGAGGTTCAACTCGTCGAGTGCGTGGCCGACCATATGCGCGTCGAGGTGGCAGCCCTTGCCGGTGTTGATCTGCACGGCCTGGATGCCGGTGGCGCGGATGCGTTCGGCATCCACGCTGGTCTGCTGGTCGCCCTCGATGACGGCCATCGGGATGGCGCCTTTGAGCTGATTCAGGGTCGCGGTGAGCAGGGTCGTCTTGCCGGAGCCGGGGCTGGACACGAGATTCAGCACGAACTGGCCATGGCGGATGAAGTGGTCGCGGTTGGCCCTGGCGTAACGGTCGTTCTTGCCGAGGATGTCCTGCTCGATCTGGATCATGCGGGCCTGGCTCAGGTCAGGGGCATGGCTGTGGGAGTGGCCCTCGAGATGAGCGGCACCTTCGCCGCAACCGCAGACTCCACACATCACTCGACCTCCAGTTGTTTCACCCGCAAGGCGTCGCCATCGATGACGCGCAACGGAAAATCGCCGCATACGGGACAGGCGTCGAAACGTTGCTTGATTTCGACGGTAACGGCGCAGCGTTCGCACCAAGCTTGACCCGGAGTATCGATGATTTCCAGGCGCGCACCGTCGGCCACGGTGGCCCGCGTGACCGCGTCGAAGCAGAAGCGAATCGCCTCGGGGTCGGCACTGGCAAGCCTGCCGATCTCCAGCCAGACGGTCTTCACCCGCTGAAAACCCTGGCGTCGCGCCTCCTCGGCGAGGATCTCGACCACGCTTTCGCACAGCGACATCTCATGCATCGCCGCTCACCGGGTGGTCTCGTCTGGAAGCCCGCATGCCGCATGTGTAGCGCGGCGCCGGTGCGTTGACCAGCGGCTGAAATGAAAAAAGCCGGTCCGCGATGGACCGGCTTTTTTGATGATGGCGTCCCCAAGGGGAGTCGAACCCCTGTCGTCGCCGTGAAAGGGCGATGTCCTAGGCCTCTAGACGATGGGGACTGCGTTCGTGAAAAAGGCCGGTTTTTACGACCGGCCTTTTTCGGAACTTGGTGGAGCCAGACGGGATCGAACCGTCGACCTCTACAATGCCATTGTAGCGCTCTCCCAGCTGAGCTATGGCCCCGAAAGAGGACGCGCATGTTATTGATGCGGGTATTGAGTGTCAAGTCGGTGACAGCGATTTTTATGTCGCCGGAACGCCGCCTTGTCGCGGTTTATCGATGCTCCGTCAGGCTTCGCTGTCGCCAGCCTTGGCCCAGGTGTCGCGCAACGTGACGGTGCGGTTGAAAACCAGTCCCGTGCCCTTTGAATCGCGGCAGAAATAGCCCTCGCGTTCGAACTGGAAGCGCTGCTCCGGGGTCGCGGAGGCCAGGCAGGGTTCGACGACGGCGTTGGGGCGGATGGCCAGCGAGTCCGGGTTCAGATCGGTACGGTAGTCGCCGCTGTCCTTGCCCGGATTGGGGACATTGAACAGGCGGTCGTACAGGCGCACTTCGGCCGGTATGCCGTGGCGGGCGGAGACCCAATGAATGACGCCGCGAACCTTCTCGCCGTCCGGGTTGGTTTCCAGAGTGCCCGGGTAGCAGTGGCAACGCAGTTCGATGATCTCGCCGGCGTCATCCTTGATGACCTCGTCGCAGCGGATCACGTAGGCGTTGCGCAGGCGCACCAGACCACCGCTGACCAGCCGCTTGTACTTCTTGTTGGCGGTTTCCTGGAAATCGGCGCGGTCGATCCACAGTTCCTTGCAGAACGGCAGCTGGCGTTGGCCGAGCGAGGCATCCTGCGGGTGATGCGGGGCATGAAGCCATTCGCAGGCCGTGTCGTCGTAGTTGGTGAGCACGACCTTGAGGGGATCGATGACGACCAGACGCCGCGGCGCGTGTTTGTTCAGATCGTCGCGGATACAGTCTTCGAGAAGCTGCATCTCGATGCGATTCTCGGACTTGGTGATGCCGATGCGCTCGCAGAAATCACGGATCGCGGCCGGGGTGTAGCCCCGTCGGCGCAGGCCGCTCAGGGTCGGCATGCGCGGGTCGTCCCAGCCGTTCACATGCCCTTCGCTGACCAGTTCGGTGAGCTTGCGCTTGCTGGTGACGGTGTATTCCAGATTCAGGCGCGAGAACTCGATCTGGCGCGGCCTGGTCGGCACCGAGAGGTTGTCGATGGTCCAGTCGTAGAGCGGGCGGTGGTCCTCGAACTCCAGCGTGCACAGGGAGTGAGTGACGCCCTCGATCGCGTCCGAGATCGGGTGGGTGTAGTCGTACATCGGGTACAGACACCACTCGGCGCCGGTCTGGTGATGGATCACGCCGTGGCGGATGCGGTAGAGCACCGGGTCGCGCAGATTGATGTTGCCCGAGGCCATGTCGATCCTGGCGCGCAGGACCTTGCTGCCGTCCGGGAATTCGCCGGCGCGCATGCGCTGGAACAGGTCGCGGTTCTCGGCGGGCGTGCGGTTGCGATAGGGCGAATCGCGGCCCGGTTCCTTCAGCGTGCCGCGGTATTCGCGCATCTGTTCGGCATCGAGTTCGCAGACGTAGGCGAGGCCCTTGTCGATCAGTTCCAGCGCGTAGTCGTACAGGTTGCTGAAGTAATCCGAGGCGAAGTACAGGCGGTCATCCCAGCCGAAGCCGAGCCAGGCCACGTCGTTCTTGATTGCCTCGACGAACTCCATGTTCTCCTTGTGCGGATTGGTGTCGTCGAAGCGCAGGTTGCACAGGCCGCCGAAATCCTCGGCGAGGCCGAAATTCAGCACGATCGATTTGGCGTGGCCGATGTGCAGGTAGCCGTTCGGCTCCGGCGGAAAGCGTG
Source organism: Gammaproteobacteria bacterium (assembly GCA_024234895.1). Taxonomy (GTDB): domain Bacteria; phylum Pseudomonadota; class Gammaproteobacteria; order JACKNK01; family JACKNK01; genus JACKNK01. The sequence goes on along the minus strand of JACKNJ010000011.1, from coordinate 83,678 downwards.
TGTGCACGATGCGATGCTTCCCGGCGGCGAGGTCGTCGCTGACGATCTGGCGGATGAAATTGGACTTCGGTGAGCGGGGTTCGTCGTGCATGGGGCCGTGTGGGAAAGGCTTTGCCGCGAAGGCGCAAAGACGCAAAGGAGGATGATAGAAAAAGTGGGGACTCGCGGAGGATATGAATCAAAGACGCTTCATGGGGAGATCACAAGTCGGAAGCCCGGTTAAATCTGCCCCCTTTGCGTCTTCGCGACTTTGCGGCAGGTCAGTCCGCTGCGGCGCGGGCTTCGATGAAGGCCAATGCCTTGTCGATGCGGCGCAGGGTCGCGTCCTTGCCGACCAGGTGCAGGGTCACGTCGATGCCGGGGGAGGCGGCGCGACCGACCACGGCGACGCGCAGCGGCTGGGCGATCTTGCCCATGTTCAGTTCCATTTCCTCGGCCAGCGTCTGAATCATTGCGTGCAGCGGCTCCGGCGACCACTCGTCGAGCGCGGCCAGACGGTCACGGACGGCCTTGAGCGGCTCGGCGGCGACCGGGCGCAGGTGCTTCCTGGCGGCGGCTTCCTCGAATTCGTCGAAGTCGCGGTAGATGAACTCGCTGATCTCGGCCATCTCGACCAGAGTCTTCGCGCGCTCCTGTTGCGCGGTCGCGACCGCGACCAGGTCGGCGCCCTGCGACGGGTCGATATCCAGCCTGGCGAACTGGGGGCTCAGCAGGCGCGCGATGTGCGCCGGCTCGCTGGCCTTGATGTAGTGCTGGTTCAGCCACTGCAACTTCTCGGTCGAGAAGCTGGACGCGGACTTGTTGACGTCGGCGATGTCGAACAGCGCGACCATCTCGTCGATCGTGAACACTTCCTGATCGCCGTGCGACCAGCCGAGGCGGACCAGATAGTTGAGCAGCGCCTCCGGCAGGTAGCCGTCGTCGCGGTACTGCATCACCGAAACCGCGCCGTGACGTTTGGACAGGCGCGAGCCGTCGTCGCCGAGGATCATCGGCACGTGACCGAACCGCGGCAAGTCCCAGCCCATCGCCTGATACATATGAATCTGGCGCGGGGTGTTGTTGAGGTGGTCGTCGCCGCGGATCACGTGGCTGATGTCCATGTCGTGATCGTCGACCACCACGGTCAGGTTGTAGGTCGGCGCGCCGTCGGTGCGGCGGATGATCAGGTCGTCGAGTTCCGAGTTCGGTATCACCACGCGACCGCGCACCAGATCGTCGATCACCACGCTGCCTTCCAGCGGGGTCTTGAAGCGCACGACATGCGGTTCGTCTGCCGACACCTGATTGTTGCGGCAATGGCCGTCGTAGCGCGGCTTCTCCTTGGCCGCCATCGCATCCTCGCGCAGTTTGTCCAGACGTTCGCGCGAGCAGTTGCAGCGGTACGCCAGGCCCTTGTCGATGAGTTCGTCGATGACCGCGTGATAGCGATCGAAGCGCTGCGTCTGGTAGAACGGGCCCTCGTCGTAGTCCAGTGCCAGCCAGGTCATGCCTTCCAGGATCGCGTTCACCGACTCCGGCGTGGAACGTTCGAGGTCGGTGTCCTCGATGCGCAGGATGAACGTGCCGCCATGTTTGCGGGCATACAGATAATTGAACAGCGCGGTACGCGCGCCGCCGACGTGCAGGTAGCCGGTCGGGCTCGGGGCGAAACGGGTGCGGACGGTCATGAAAGCGAAGGCCGGATGATGGAGTGGGCGGGCGCGCGAGTTTAGCCCGCAATTCTCGCCAGGGGGCGAGGACTCGTCCATCTGGTGAGAAATGCGGGTCAGCAGAAGCCGACGGGGGGAATGGCCGCCGGGCGCGGTTCTTGACCGGTTCGTGATGACAACATGTGGCCAAGTGTTGAAAATGCGGGCCACTTCGCACGCTTTTCGCTAATTTCTCTGCCTGCATCCTGTTTCCGGACCACTACTCGTTTTGAATTTCGCCGCCTCGTTTCTGTTCTGCGCCGACCTCGACGGCGTGCTGTTGCCCAGCAAGGGTGGCCAGGCGGCCCCGGGCATTCTCGATCGCACGCGCGCGCTGCTGCAGGAGATGCGCGCCGCCGGTGTCCGCATCGCCTATGTGTCCGGACGGTCGCTGACCTCCGCGAAGCAGGGCGCCCGGACGTTCCGCCTGCCCAACCCGGACTGGTGGGTATGTTCCTCGGGCACCGAGTTGTTCGACGGGGAGGGCAGGCGCGATGAGGTCTGGTTCCAGCGCCTTGGCCAGCCGCTCGATCAGGCGGCGATCCGGCGAGCCTTCTATGGCATCAACGGGCTCACCTTGCAGCACGGCGCGCAGCAGTCGCGCTTCACGCTGTCGTTTCAGTATTTCCGCGCGCTCGACCCGATGTTGCTGCATGAACTGCGCGGGCGGCTGCGCAATGTGCGCGCCGATCTGCGCCTGTCGCACATCGACGAGAAGAGCACCGGGCGCACCCTGATCGATATCTTTCCCGAGCACGCCGGCAAGACCGCCGCGCTGCATCATCTGGCCAGCGAGCTCGGCCTGCCGCTCACCCGTGTGTTCTTCGCAGGCGATGACCGCAGCGACGTGCGCGCGCTGCTGAGTGGCGTACGCGGGGTTTTGGTCGGCAATGCGCAGCAAGAGGCACGCAACGAACTCAATGAACTGCGCTCGCAACGGCCGGACGCGCACATCTACGTCGCCAGCCAGCAATACGGCGACGGTGTGATCGAGGGGCTCAAGCTTTATCGGTTCGCCAGTTGAGTGAGGGCGCTCATGCGCCACCCTCGCGCCACTGGATGGGCTGTGTCAGTATCCGGGCCGCTTCTTTCCGACCCGTCAGCCAATTCATCACCTACAAATGCGACTCGAAGTTCGTGACCTGGCCGTCGAGCGCGGCGACCGCCTGTTGTTCAGCGGCCTCGACTTTGCCCTCGACGATGGCGAGGTGCTCCAGATCGAAGGTCATAACGGCAGCGGCAAGACGACCCTGTTGCGGGTGCTCTGCGGACTGGGCGTGCCGAGCGAGGGCGAGGTGTTGTGGAACGGTCGCCCGATCAATCGGGTGCGGGGCGATTACTTCGTCGATCTGAACTACGTCGGCCATGCCCACGGGGTCAAAGGGGAACTGACGGCGCTGGAGAATCTCGGCGTCGATCGTGCCCTCGGGCGGGCGCATCCGAACATGGATGGGGAAACCGCGCTCGATGAACTCGCGATGGGCAACTACGAGGATGCCTTCGGGCGCACCCTGTCCGCCGGCCAGCGGCGCCGGGTCGCGCTGGCGCGACTGTTCGCCAAGCAGGCCCGGCTGTGGGTTCTCGACGAACCGTTCACCGCACTGGACCGCAAGACCCGCGCCGATCTCGAAGCCCTGATCCATCGCCATGTCAGCGGCGGCGGCATGGTGATCGTGACCACCCACCACGAAATGGCGCTGCACGAGTGCGTGGTCAAGAACCTGACGCTGGGGCTATGAGCGGCCCTATGAACAGCACTGTCGCCGCCAACGAACCGCGCCTGGCACAGGCCTTCGTGACGCTGCTGCGGCGCGATCTGCTGCTGGCGTTCCGGCGTCCGGCGGAGATCGCCAACCCCTTATTGTTTTTCGTCATTGTCGTGACGCTGTTCCCGTTGGGCATCGGCCCGGAACCCAATACGCTGCAAACCATCGCCCCGGGCGTGATCTGGGTCGCGGCGCTGCTGGCGTCGATGTTGTCGCTGGACGGCATGTTCCGCACCGATTTCGACGATGGCGCGCTGGAGCAGATCCTGCTCAGCCCGCATCCGCTGTCGGTGCTGGTGCTGGCCAAGGTGATCGCGCACTGGATGATTTCGGGCTTGCCGCTGATTCTTTTGTCGCCGCTGCTCGGCCTGTTCATGAACTTACCGGCGGAATCGATTGTCGCACTCGTGTTGACGCTGCTCCTGGGTACCCCGGTGCTGAGCCTGATCGGTTCCATCGGCACGGCGCTGACCGTGGGTTTGCGCAAGGGCGGGGTGCTGTTGTCGCTGCTCGTGTTGCCGCTGTACATCCCGGTGCTGATCTTCGCGGCCAGTGCCGTCGAGGTCGCCGGGGTCGGTTTTTCGATCGCCGCGCAGTTGTCGTTCCTGGGTGCGTTGCTGGCCCTGGCCCTGACACTGGCCCCGGTCGCGACCGCGGCATCGCTGAGAATCAGCGTGAGCTGAACGATATAACCAACTGATAAACAAACATAACTGACCGTCCTGATGGTCGGCGCAACCGAACACACCAAATGAATCGATTCGTCGCCTGGTTCCACCGCTGGGGCTCGCCCAAGCATTTCTACGACATGTCGGGACGCTGGGCGCCGTGGATGGCGGGCCTGTTCTTCCTGACCTTCATTCCCGGCCTGTACTACTCGCTGATCGGCTCGCCGCCGGATTACCAGCAGGGCGAGAGCGCCCGGATCATGTACATCCACGTCCCGGCGGCATGGATGAGCATGTTCATCTACGCGGTCATGGCGATCGCCGGCGCGGTCACGCTGATCTGGAAGATGAAGCTGGCCGATATCGTCGCCCAGGTATCGGCCCCGATCGGGGCTTCGTTCACCTTGCTGGCGCTGGTCACCGGTTCCCTGTGGGGCAAGCCGATGTGGGGCACCTACTGGGTCTGGGACGCGCGCCTGACCTCGGAACTGATCCTGCTGTTCCTGTTCCTCGGCTACATCGCGCTGACCACCTCGATCGACGACAAGCGGCAGGCGGCCCGGGCCGGCGCGGTGCTGGCGCTGGTCGGCGTCGTCAACCTGCCGATCATCCATTACTCGGTCGAGTGGTGGAGCACGCTGCACCAGCCCTCGACGGTCAAGGTCATGGGCAAGTCGGCGATCCACATGTCCATGCTGATCCCGCTGCTGCTGATGTCCTTCGCGTTCAAGTTCTATTACGCCTGGGTGGTGCTGATCTCCGCGCGCGCCGAGGTGCTGGATCGGGACAAGGGCACCAGATGGGCCGAAGAAGCCGCCGGGGAGAAAGGCCGATGAACGAGTTCTTCGCCATGGGCGGTTACGGCGCCTTCGTGTGGCCGTCCTACCTATTGGGCTTCCTGATCCTGATCGCGCACGTCGCAGCGCCGGCCAACCGTCGCCGGCGCGTGCTCAATGAAATCCGGCGCCGTCTGCGGCGCGAGGGCCGCGCGGCCGACAAGTCCTCCGCCGGGAGCGAGTGAGAAATGACCCCGAAACGAAAAAAGAAACTGGTTCTGCTGCTGATCGCGCTGGCCGGCCTCGGCATCGCTGTCGGTCTTGGCCTCAACGCCTTCAACCAGAACATCATGTTCTTCTTCAGCCCCGCCGACGTGGTTGCCGGCAAGGCGCCTTACGAACGCAAGTTCCGTATCGGCGGGCTGGTCGAGGAGGGCAGCGTGCAGCGCGATCAGCAGACCTTGCGGGTCACGTTCAAGGTTACGGACGGTGGCGGCTCGGTAGCGGTGCAGTACGAAGGCATCCTGCCGGACCTGTTCCGCGAGGGGCAGGGCATCGTCGCCAACGGCACTCTGGGCCGCGACGGCGTGTTCCAGGCCGCCGAGGTGCTCGCCAAGCATGATGAGAACTACATGCCCCCCGAAGTCGCCGACGCCCTGGCCGCCCAGAAGGCTGCCGAGTCGGTGAAGAACTGATTTTCTTGCCGCAAAGACGCAAAGACGCAAAGTGTTATGAGTTGCGTCCCTTTGCGTCTTTGCGTCTTCGCGGCAAATTTCGACGCCGCAGTCAACGACGGATGAAGACACGATGATCCCCGAGATTGGTCATTACGCGTTGGTACTGGCGCTGTGCATCGCCATCATCCAGGCCACCCTGCCGCTGATCGGCGCGCAGCGCGGTATCCCCTCGTGGATCGCGGTCGCGAAGCCGGCCGCGCAGGCCCAGTTTTTCTTTACCTTGCTGTCCTTCGTGTTGCTGACGTACGCGTTCGTGACCAACGACTTCTCGGTCAAGTACGTGGCATCCAACTCGAATACCCAATTGCCGATCCAGTACAAGATCTCGGCGGTCTGGGGTGCTCACGAAGGTTCGCTGCTGTTGTGGGTGCTGATCCTCAACGCCTGGGCGGCCGCGGTCAGCTGGTTCAGCCGCTCGGTGCCGGCGCAGATGACCGCACGCGTGCTGTCGGTGATGGGCATGGTGTCGATCGGCTTCCTGCTGTTCACGCTGATTACGTCCAATCCGTTCGATCGCATCTTTCCGGTGCCGATGGACGGGCGTGACCTGAACCCGCTGTTGCAGGACTTCGGCCTCGTCATCCATCCGCCGATGCTCTACATGGGCTACGTGGGCTTCTCGGTGGCCTTCGCGTTCGCGATCGCGGCCATGCTCGGCGGACGTCTGGATGCCGCCTGGGCGCGCTGGTCGCGGCCATGGACGCAGATGGCCTGGGTGTTCCTGACCATCGGCATCGCGCTCGGCTCCTGGTGGGCCTACTACGAGCTCGGCTGGGGCGGCTGGTGGTTCTGGGACCCGGTCGAGAACGCCTCCTTCCAGCCCTGGCTGGTCGGTACCGCGCTGCTGCACTCGCTCGCGGTCACCGAACAACGCGGCATCTTCAAGGCCTGGACGGTGCTGCTGGCGATCTTCACGTTCTCGCTGTCGCTGCTCGGTACCTTCCTGGTCCGTTCCGGCGTGCTGACCTCGGTGCACGCGTTCGCCTCCGATCCGGAACGCGGCGTGTTCATCCTGATGTTCCTGCTGGTCGTGGTCGGCGGTTCGCTGGCGCTGTTCGCCTGGCGCGGCCCGCAGATAAAGAGCCACGGCAAGTTCGAGCTGATGTCTAAGGAGACCGCGCTGCTGGTCAACAACATCCTCCTGGTCGTCGCGGCCTGCGCGATCCTGCTCGGCACGGTTTATCCGCTGATCCTGGACGCGATGGACCTCGGCAAGATTTCCGTTGGCCCGCCGTACTTCAACTTCGTGTTCATCCCGCTGACCGCGCCGCTGGCGGTGCTGGCCGCGTTCGGTGTGCTCGCTCGCTGGCGCAAGACCGATTTCATGGACATCCTGAAGCGCCTCAAGCTGGTGCTGATCGCGGCGGTCGTGCTCGGTGTGCTGTGGCCGCTGTCGGTCAGCGGCGGGGTGAACGGCGATCTGACCCTGGGCGCGGTGTTCGGCGGAGTGCTGGCGGCGTGGGTGATGCTGTCCTCGGCGTACATCGTCTATGACCGCGCGCGCAGGAAGAGCGACCTGCTCGCCGGTTTCCGGAGCATCCCGCTCGCGTTCTACGGCATGACCCTGGCGCACATGGGCATCGGCGTATTCATTGCCGGCGTGACCCTGACCAGCCTGTACAGCGTCGAGAAGGACCTGCGCATGGCGCCAGGTGATGTCTACGAAACCAACGGCTACCAGTTCCGCTTCGTCGGCACCAAGGGTCACAACGGACCGAACTTCCACGCCGATCGCGGCACCGTCGAGGTGCTCAAGGACGACGTGGTGGTGATGACGCTGCATCCGGAGAAGCGCATCTACACGGTCACCCGCATGCCGATGACCGAGGCCGCGATCGATCCTGGCCTGTTCCGCGATCTCTATGTCGCGCTCGGTGAGCCGGTCGGTCAGGGCGATGCCTGGGCGGTGCGCATCTACCACAAACCTTATATCCGCTGGATCTGGCTGGGCGGCATCTTCATGGGCCTGGGCGGCATTCTCGCCGCGTCCGATCGTCGCTACCGGATGGGCGCGAAAGCCCGCAGGACCGCCGTCCTGAAGGCGCCGGCCGGCGGCGCGGAGGCGCGGGCATGAAGCAGCTCAAGTTCATCCTGCCGCTGGCCATCTTCCTGGCGCTGGCGGTGGTGCTGTACAACGGCCTCGGCAAGGACCCCAAACTGGTGCCGTCGCCGCTGATCGGCAAGCCGGCACCAGCATTTCAGCTCACCACGCTGAGCGATGCCGGCAAGACCATTTCGCCCGCTGACATGAAGGGCCAGGTCTGGCTGCTGAACATCTGGGCGACCTGGTGCACGACCTGCAAGGCGGAGCACGAGATTCTCAACGTTCTCGCCCAGCGCGGCGGCATGAAGATCGTCGGGCTGAACTACAAGGACGATCGCTTCAAGGCGCAGCAATGGTTGCGTCGCGAGGGCAATCCCTATCAGGTCAACGCCTTCGACCAGGATGGCCGGGTCGGCATCGACTGGGGCGTGACCGGCACCCCGGAGACCTTCGTCGTCGATAAGCAGGGCGTGATCCGCTACAAGAAGATCGGCGCCATCACCGTCGATGACGCGCGCGACACCATCATCCCGCTGGTCAAGCAACTGGAGGCCGAAGCGGCATGAAGAAGTCCTACGTCACCTGGCTGCTGATCGCGCTGTTCGTTGGCGCGATCGCCCATCCGGCCTTGGCCAAGGTCGAGGTGCTGACCTTCACCAGCCCGGCAAAGGAAGCCATCTACAAGCAGATGATCGAGGAACTGCGCTGCATGGTCTGCCAGAACCAGAACCTCGCGGACTCCGACGCAGAACTGGCCGCGGACATGCGCAAGGAGGTCTACGAGATGGTCGAGGAGGGCAAGTCCGCCGACCAGATCAAGGACTTCATGCTGGTGCGCTATGGCGATTTCGCGCTCTACCGCCCACCCGTCAAATCGACCACCTGGGCGCTCTGGTTCGGGCCGTTCCTGCTGGTCGGTGTCGGCGTGATCGTATTGATCCTGCTGGTGCGCCAGCGTCGCCGCGATCCGGAACAGTCCGCGAACCTGTCCGCCGCCGACCGCCGCCGCGCCGAAGCCCTCCTCAAAGACGCTGACGAGAAAACCCCCTGATGATGACCTTCTGGATCGTCGCCGGCGTGCTGACCGCGCTGGCCCTGCTGTTCCTGTTGCCCAGCCTGCTCGGCAAGAGCAAGACCGTTGCCGAGATCGACCGCGACGCTCTGAACGCCAGCATCGCGCGCGAGCGGCTTGCCAGCCTGGAAGCCGAATTCGAGCAAGGCGCGATGGACGAGGACAGCTATCAGGCCGCGCGAGACGAGGTCGAACGTGGCCTGCTCGACGACGTCGACGGCATCGCCGATCCCAAGCTCGGGAACGGCGGCGCGATGGCGCATTGGAGCCCGATCGTGGTGGCCGTGCTGGTGCCGTCGCTGGCGATTTGGACTTACCTCCGCCTTGGCGAACCGAATGCCATCGAACACGTCCCGCAACCCGCCGGGGCGCAGGCCGCCCAGGGCCATGCCGGTCAGGCGGCGGGCAATCCGCATGAAGGCGGGCAGAACAGCGTCTCGCCGTCCATCGCCGATCTCGCCGACAAGCTGGCCGCGAAGCTGGAGAACGATCCGCAGAACCTTGAAGGCTGGACGATGCTCGCCCGCACCTACGACGTGCTGGAGCGTTACGCCGATGCGGCCTCGGCTTACGAAATGGCGCGGTCGCTGGCGCCGGAAGACCCGGAACTGATGGTGAACCTGGCCGAGGCCATGGCGATGAGCAACGATGGCAACCTCGCCGGCGCCCCCCGTACGCTGATCGATCAGGCCATCGCCACCGCGCCCAGGCATGGCAAGGCCTTGTGGTATGCCGGTATGTCGCGTTTCCAGACCGGCACCGAATTCCGCGAGGCGGTCGACTACTGGATGCAGTTGCTGGTGCAGCTCGACGAGAGCACCGAACCCTATATGCAGGTCGCCGAGATCATCCGCGAGGCGGCCGCGAACGGGGGGTTCGAGGCGCCGCTGGCGGCGCAGATCGATACCCTGCCGCAGATCCAGGCGCCGCCAATGATGACGCAGGCGACCCCATCCGAACCGGCAGCCCCTGTCGGCGAGGCGTCGATCAAGGTTGTCGTCCGTCTCGCCGGGGAGTTGACCGACAAGGTGGAAGCGGGCGACACACTGTTCGTCTACGCCAAGGCCGTCGCCGGCCCGCCAATGCCTTTGGCGATCGTGCGCGTGACCGCCGCCGATCTGCCGCTGGAGGCCGTGCTGGATGACAGCCAGGCGATGATGCCGGCGATGCGCCTGTCCAACTTCGAACAGGTCACGGTCGGCGCGCGCATCTCGAAATCCGGGCAGGCGATCGCGCAGCCCGGCGACATCTACGGCGAGGTCAGCCCGATCGATGTCGGCGCCGGCGCGGCCGTCGAGATCGTCATGGACACGGTGAAATAGCCGCGGGTCGTCTGCCTGGTTATTCTTACTGGTAAGAATTCCTTTCCAGGGTGACGCATGGAACTCGCCAAACTGACCAGCAAGGGGCAGACCACCATTCCCAAGACCTTGCGCGAGGCCCTCGGGCTGCACGCCGGTGACGTGCTCAGCTTCGAGGCCGAGGGCGATCATCTGGTGCTGCGCAAGTTGCGTGATCCGGGTGATCAATACCTGAACGCGGTCGCGGAGACGCTCGGCGAATGGGCTTCAAGCGAGGACGAGGAAGCCTGGCGTGACCTTTGAGGCCTACGACGTGGTCGTGGTGCCGTTCCCGTTCGTCGACAAGGCTGCCGGCAAGCGTCGCCCGGCCCTGGTGCTGTCCGGAAATGGGTTCAACGGCGCTCACGACCAGTTTCTGTTGGCGATGATCACTACCGCCAAAATCAGTCACTGGCCTTCCGATGTCGATCTGCGCGATTGGTCCACCGCCGGTCTGACCCAGGCCTGCAAGGTGCGCTTCAAGGTCTTCACGCTGGAGGCGGCGCGCGTGGTGCGCCGGATCGGTCGGTTGAGTGATACGGACCGGCAGGCGGTGGCGCGTTCGTTGCGCGCCGCGCTGGAACTCTGAGCGATGTTTTCCCCCTCCGAAATCCTCGGCGACGACGGGCCGTTCCGTGAGCACATCGACGGCTTCTCGCCGCGCGCGCAGCAGCAGCAGATGGCCGATGCGGTGGCGCGGGCGATCGCCACGCAGGGACAGCTGATCTGCGAGGCGGGCACCGGCGTCGGCAAGACCTTCGCCTATCTGGTCCCCGCGCTGATGTCGGGGCGCAAGACCATCGTCTCGACCGGCACCAAGAATCTCCAGGATCAGCTCTTCAACAAGGACGTGCCGCTGGTGCGGGGCGCGCTCGGCAGTGGCGCAAAGACCGCGCTGTTGAAGGGGCGCGCGAATTACCTCTGTCCGCAACGCCTGGAAGTGGCGGAGGAGCAGCTCGAATCGATCAGCCTGCGGCCCGGTCTGAACACGATCCGCAACTGGTCGCGGCGCACCACGCGGGGCGACATCGCCGAGATCACCGAACTGCCGGAGGATTCGCCGCTGTGGCCGCTGGTCACCTCGACCGCGGACAACTGCCTCGGCACGGACTGCCCGAAGATCGAGGATTGTTTCGTGCTTCAGGCGCGGCGGGACGCTCAGGCGGCCGACCTTGTGGTGATCAACCATCACCTGCTGCTTGCCGACATGGCGCTGAAGGCCGACGGATTCGGTGAATTGCTGCCGGATTGCGATGCGCTGATCCTCGACGAGGCCCACCAGATCGCCGAGATCGCACCGCAGTTCTTCGGCCAGACGCTGTCCAGCCGGCAGTTGCTGGACCTGTCACGGGATGCCATCGCCGAGCATTACAAGGAAGCCGGCGACATGCCCGGCATCCTCGAAGCCGCCGACGATCTGGAGAAGGCCACCCGCGATCTCCGGCTCGCCTTCGGCCAGGGGCAGACACGGGCGCCGTGGCGACAGATCGCACGCAAGCGCGAAATCGTCGCCGCGATGGACATGCTCGGCGATGCGATCGATGAGCTGTACGCGCAACTGGAGCCGGCGGCCGCGCGCGGCAAGGGTCTGGAAGGCTGCTTCCGGCGCGCGGAACTTCTGAAGACCCGTTTCAAGCTGATGCAGGGCGGTGAACAGCCGGAGGGTTCGGATGGCTACATCCACTGGTTCGAGACCTACACGCGCGCCTTCGCGATTTCGCTGACGCCGCTGGACATCGCGCCGATCTTCGCCAGCCACGTCGCCGCGCGGCCCTGCGCCTGGGTGTTCACCTCGGCGACGCTCGCGGTCGGCGAGGGCTTCGAGCATTTCTCCCGCCAGCTCGGCCTGTCCGATGCCGACACGCTGCATCTCGACAGCCCGTTCGATTACGAGAACAACGCGCTGCTGTACCTGCCGCCCGGTCTGCCGGAACCGAATGCCTCCGACTACACCGAGAAGGTCATCGATGCGGCCCTGCCGCTGCTGCATGCCAACCGGGGGCGGGCCTTCCTGCTGTTCACCAGTCATCGCGCCTTGCAGAACGCGGCCGATCTGCTGACCCGCAAGAGCGACTTCACCTTGCTGGTGCAGGGCGAGGCGCCGCGTGACGAACTGGTCCGCCGCTTCCGGGATTCCACGCGCGCGGTGCTGCTCGGCGCGGCGAGTTTCTGGGAAGGCGTCGACGTGCGCGGCGATGCACTGACGCTGGTGGTGATCGACAAGCTGCCGTTCGCGTCGCCCGGGGACCCGGTCCTGCAGGCGCGCATCGAGGCCATGCGGCGTGGTGGCGGCAATCCGTTCGTCGATTACCAGTTGCCGAACGCGGTGATCGCGCTGAAACAGGGCGCCGGGCGCCTGATCCGCGACGTCGACGATCACGGCGTGCTGATGCTCTGCGACCCGCGCCTGCTCGGCAAACCCTATGGGCGGGTATTCCTGGACAGCCTGCCGGCGATGGCGCGCGTGCGGGACGCACAGATCGCCGTCGGCTTCCTTGCGGACCTCCAAGAAGCACACCTCGCTTAAGGGTGTGTATGCCAAACCCTTGAATCGGGCTCGTGAACTGGCAATTTGTAGGAGCGGCTTCAGCCGCGACGGACGGCAACGATTGTCCTGGGCACCGATCGCGGCTGAAGCCGCTCCTACGAGCAGCACGAACCCCGCAAATCGCTTTGAAGGACATGTGTTGTTGGGGAAAAGATTGGTGTGTACCCAGGCTCCCGGCGAATCGTGAGCGCATCGATGCCGCTTGCACTGCCCATCGACCCGCACCTGGACGCCGTGCGGGCGGCGCTCGCCACCCATCCCATCGTGCTGCTGTCCGCGCCGCCGGGATCGGGCAAGACCACGCGCGTGCCGCCGGCACTGCTCGCTGCGGAATGGTTGGCCGGGCAGGGCATCGTCATGCTGGAACCCCGGCGCCTGGCGACCCGCGCGGCCGCCCGGCGGATGGCCGATGAGCGCGGCGAGCCGGTCGGCGAGACCATCGGTTACCGCGTGCGCTTCGATAACCGGGTTTCCAGGCAGACGCGCATCGAGGTGGTTACCGAGGCCATCCTGACCCGTCGTATCCAGAACGATCCGGAGCTGACCGGCATCGGTCTGGTCATCTTCGACGAGTTCCACGAACGCAACCTGCATTCCGACCTCGGCCTGGCGCTGTGTCGGGATGTGCAGGCCGGGCTGCGCCCGGACCTGCGCCTGCTGATCATGTCCGCGACGCTGGATGTCGAGGCGCTGCAACGCGCGCTGGGCGACGTGATGCTGATCGAAGCGCCGGGACAGGCCTATCCCGTCGACCTGCACTATCTGCCGCGCGATCCGGATGCGCGCATCGAGGACACCGCGGTGGCCGGTGTCCGGCGTGCCTTGCGGGAGAGCGAGGGCGACATTCTCGTCTTCCTGCCGGGCGGGGGAGAGATTCGTCGCGTCGCCGAAACCCTCGCCGAAAATGGTTCGGAAGCCGTGCTGCCGTTGTACGGAGACCTGTCCGCCGAGGAACAGGATCGGGCTCTCGGCCCCGCTCCGGACGGACGCCGCAAGATCGTGCTGTCGACACCGATCGCCGAGACCAGCCTGACCATCCCCGGCGTGCGAGTCGTCGTCGATACCGGGCTGGCGCGGGTGCCGGGCTTCGACCCGAACAGCGGCCTGGATCGCCTTCGCCTGCAACGCATCTCGCGCGCCTCCGCCGAGCAACGTGCCGGGCGTGCCGGGCGGCAGGGGCCGGGTGTCTGCTACCGCTTGTGGAGCGAAACCACGCAACAGGGTTTGCTCGCGCATCTGCCGCCGGAGATCGCGGTCAGCGATCTCGCGCCACTGGTGCTCGAACTGGCGCTGTGGGGCGTCGATGATCCCGCCAGTCTGGCGTGGATCGACCCGCCGCCGGCAGGGCACTTCGCCCAGGCGAGAGCGTTGCTGAACGCGCTGGGCGCGCTCGATGAACAGGGGCGATTGACGGCAACGGGGCGCAATCTGGCCGGCAAAGGCACGCACCCACGTATCGCCGCCATGTTGCTGCATGCCAAGGCAATGGGCGCCGATGCCGCGACCATCGCGGCGGACCTGGCGGCGCTGCTCGGCGAACGTGACCTCTTTCGTGACGGCGGCGACCGGCCCCGCCAGCGCATCGGCGTCGATCTGGAGCCGAGGCTGGCGGCGTTGGCGGCGTTCCGCGATGGCGGGCGCGCGGCGGTGAGGGACCGTGGCGTCGATCCCGGTGCGTGCGGACAGGTCGCGCGGGTGGCGAAACAGTTCGGGGCCACGGGAACCGCCGACACCGGGCTGGCCGGCCGGGTGCTCATGCAGGCCTTCCCGGACCGCATCGCCCAGCGGCGTGAGGTGACGAAAGACGGCTCGCCGATCCGCTATCGACTCGCCAACGGTCGCGGCGCCTGGCTGCCGGCGGACGATCCGCTTGCCCGCTCGGCGTGGCTGGTCGCGGCCCGCCTCGATGCCGGGCAGGGCGAGGCGCGGATCCTGAGCGCGGCGGCGGTCGAGCCCGACGCGATCGAGCAGGGCCTGGGCGACCGCATCCACTGGCAGGAGAGCGCGCGCTGGAACGAGACCACCCGCAGTGTCGATGCGCGCCGGGAGCGGCGGCTCGGGGAACTGGTGCTGGCCAGTGAGGCCTGGCCCGATGCCCCCGCCGAACTCATCCAACGAGGTCTGCTGGATGCGGTACGGCGCAACGGCCTGGCCGTGCTGCCCTGGTCGGATACGGCGCGCGAACTGCTGGTCCGGGAACGCTTTGTCGCGCGCGTGCTGGCCGATGAGGACTGGCCGGACTGGTCCGACGAGGCTCTGCTGCGCGACCTGGAGGATTGGCTGCTGCCCTGGCTCGATGGCATGCGGCGTTTCGAGCATCTCAAGGCACTGCATCTCACCGACGTGCTGATCGCCGCGCTGGGTTGGGAGCGGCGGCAACGTCTGGACGAACTGGCGCCAACACACATCACGGTGCCGAGCGGCAGCCGGGTGCGCATCGACTACGACAGCGGCGACATCCCGGTGCTGGCCGTGCGCCTGCAGGAGATGTTCGGGGCGACCGACACGCCCAGACTGGTCGATGGCCGCGTGGCGCTGTTGCTGCATCTGCTGTCGCCGGGCCGACGACCGGTCCAGGTCACGCAGGATCTCGCCGGCTTCTGGGCGCGCACCTACGCCGAGGTGAAGAAGGAACTGAAGGGGCGTTATCCGAAACATTACTGGCCGGACGATCCGCTCCAGGCGGAACCGACGGCCCGCGCCAAACCGCGCGGCACCTGAACGGTAGGGTGCGCCATGCGCACCATTCCAGGCTTTCGGAACATCCCTGGTGCGCATGGCGCACCCTTGTATTGTGAAGACGTCAGGGGAGACCCTGATCGGAACACCAGACGCCGTGTGCACCCTCAGGCCCTGGAGCCAGGAGCGTAGATCCTGCGCTGGCGTTCCTTTTCTCTTGCAGGAAATCGAACAGCATCTTTGGCACCGAGCCTCTCGGTAGCCCGCATTGACAAGGTGGATTGGCAAGATGAACCCCGCATTGCTCGTTCTCGGTATCGATGTCTCCAAGGCCAAGCTGGATGTGGCCTTGCGCCTTCCCGATGGAAAATTCCGCACCAAGGTGTTCGCCAACACACCCAAAGGCATTACCGCGTTGGTGACTTGGCTGACGCCGCACCTGTCCAGGCCCTTGCACGTGTGCATGGAGGCCACCGGTACCTACTGGGAGGCGGTGGCCGAGGTGCTCGCCGATGCCGGCCAGGTAGTGAGTGTCGTCAACCCAGCTCAGATCAAGGCTTTTGGGGGCGCGGCGCTGGTACGTACCAAGACCGACGCGGTCGACGCGCGCCTGATTGCCCGCTTCTGTGCCACCCAGCACCCGGCCCCCTGGCAACCCGCGCCACTGAATGTCCGTGAACTGCGCTCCTTGGTGCGTCGTCGTCAGGCTCTGGTCGACATGCAGACCCAGGAGAGCAACCGCCTGGAGGTCGCCAAGGCCGGGGTCCGGGCCGATATCCAGGCGCATCTGGCTTACCTCGTCGATGCCATTGCCGCCGTCGAGGCCGCGATCCGGCAGAAGATCGACGATGACCCGGACTTGCGTGAACAGCGTGAGCTGCTGGCCTCCATCCCCGGCATCGGGGAAAAGACCCTGGCCATGTTGCTGGCCCATTTCGGTGGACCGTTGCGCTTTACCCGTACCCGACAGGCGGCGGCTTACGCCGGCCTCGATCCCCGTCAACACCAGTCAGGCAGCAGTGTGCTGCGCCGCCCAAGGTTGTCCAAGGGGGGTCATGCGGAGCTGCGCGCCAGCTTGTACATGCCCGCCATGGTGGCCCTTTACCGAACCGACTGGGGCCGCGCTTTTCGGCAGCGTCTGGCGGCCAATGGCAAGCCCGCCATGGTCATCCTCGGCGCCATGATGCGAAAGCTCATCCATGTCGCCGTCGGTGTACTCAAGTCCCGCAAACCCTTCGATGCGTCCCTGCATGGGGCTTGCTTCGGATAACAGCATCTACGGTTTCGGGCGGTCCAGATATTCAGCGATGCGCCGGTCCGCCCAGAAGCTCGATGCGCCCTCGACAAACCCGACGTGACCACCGTGCGGGCTCAGCTCCAGCGTCACCGAGTCGCTCAGTTCAGCGGCGCTCGGAATCGCATCCGGGGTCATGAACGGATCGTCCTCGGCGTGGAGGATCAGGGTGGGCACGCGGATGTGTTTCAGGTATTGCCGGGAACTGCTGCGCGCGTAGTAGTCGTCGACGCCGGCGAAGCCGTGCAGCGGGGCGGTGACCTGATCGTCGAAGCGGCGGAAGGTGGTCATGGCGTCCAGTTGCGAGAGGTCGATCGGCGCGGGCATGTGGGCGAACTTCTCCCGCGCGTGGCTACGCAGATGGCGCAGCAGATGCCATTGATACAGGCGGGACAGGCCCCGCTCCATGCGCGCGGCGGCCAGGTCGAGGCGGAATGGCACCGATACCGCGACGGCGGTGCTCAGCGGGGTATCCGCGCCACGTTCACCGAGATACTTGAGCAGGGCATTGCCGCCGAGCGAGACGCCCATGGCTGCCAGCGGCGTCGCCGGTTCACGGGCATGGATGGTCGCGACCAGGTGCGCGATGTCGCCGGTATCGCCGGAATGGTAGGAACGCGGCAGCCGGTTCGGTTCGTCCGAGCAGTTGCGGAAGTGCATGAACAAGGTGCGCCAGCCGGCCTGATGGAAGGTCCGCATCCAGGGCAGTGCGTAGTGGGAACGCAACGAGCCTTCGAGGCCGTGGAACATGAGCAGCAGCGGGCCATCAGCCGGACCGCCATGGGCGAGATCGACGAAATCGCCGTCAGGCAGTTCCAGACGCTCGCGACGCAACGCGATGGACGGGCGGGCGCGGAACCCGAACGGATAAAGCGTTTGCAGATGAGGACCGCGCAGCCAGCGGGGTGGCTGGAACGCGCTACGGACGATCGGCACTTCAGGGCAATGCGGGGTGCAACCCGCTGACCAGCGCCAGGTAATCGGGCTCGGCGGCATCGATGATGCCGTGGCGGATCAGGAAGTCGATCACCACCAGATTGCAGTTGGGTTTGAACTCGTCCGTGTCGCGCACGATCGCGGCGACCTCCCCGGCGGGGAGCAGGCGGAAGGATTCGACCTCGCCGTCGGCCGGATGGGGCACGAAATCGGCGGGCAATTCGAGGTCGTAGCAATACAGCACGTCCGGTTTCAGGCCGCTGCTGGTCTCGGCGCAGTAGGTGATCGCCCCGATGCCGTGCGCGCCACGGGCCAATGCAGGCGGAATATCCGCCTCCTCGCCGCACTCCTTGATCAGGTTGTCCAGCAGGCCGATGCCATGCGGCAGACCGCCGGCGACCAGATGATCGAGTTTGCCGGGGTGATTGACCTTGTCGGCGGCGCGTTTGGCGATCCACAACAGCAGCCGGTCGCCGTCGCGCACGTAACCGTTCATGTGCTGGCCGAAGGCGCGGATGCCGAAGTGCGCGGCGCTGGCGCGGTCGAGCGTGCAGACGGCCTGCTCGCGCCCGCTGGCGGTCACCACGTAGGGTTCGCCGTGCCAGTGGTCGATGATCCCGTCGGCGACCAGGGCGCGACTGACCTCGGCGAGGGCGGCGCTGCGGGTCGCGAAGGAATCCAGGTGTGCGGAGAGCGCGACGGCATCCGCCGTGATCGTGAACCACTGCGGCCAGCGGCTCAGGTGCTCGATAAAGGCCGGGCGCAGCCAGCCGACGCGCGCGCCACCGATGGTCCAGGGGACGAATCGGCTCAGGTCATGGGTATTCAGGCGATGGACATGGTCGAGGTAGCTCATGGGGCGATACGTTACCGCGTTCTTCTGGCAGGATGTGGCGCCCATGAGACGGGTTTCGCTGCTCACGACGATGCTGCTGGCCGGCGCCACGATGACCGCAGGTTTGAGCCTGTCCGGTTGCAATGTCCGCCAGGCGGTCGATATCGCCACCTCGGGCGACGCGGTGACCGCCGCCCGCCGGATCGTGACCGGTCGGCTGACCAGCTATGCACGCGACCCGGAGATCCTGATCAAGGATGCGCGCGCGGTGCGCGCGACCTTCGACAAGCTGGTCGCGGTGCTGCGCGGCGAGGCCGGCGAGGTCTGGGGCGGGGACACGCGCACGCCCGAGCGCACGGTCTACGTGAAGTATTCGCAGAGCTACCTCAGCCGCGCGATCGTCGATTTCGACCGGGGCACGGTGCGCGTCGAGACGCTGGATCAGAACGATCCCGAACGCAGTCTGATCGACGCGGTCATCATCACCCTGTTGTCGCCGGACGATCCCCGGTCCGTCGATGTCTACTCCGCGAAGCCCGTCGAGCTGGGTGGCGATCCATACCTGCGCGGTCTGGTTCAGGATCAGGCCGGGCGGGAGATCGGCGATCGCTATTCCGCAGAGCGTTACGCTCGCTGGCTCTGGGACCAACGCCGCGAGACCCGCGCGCAGGCCACGCCGCGCGGCACCGAGACGGTCCACGCGGTCGAATTCTCCCTGACAGCAGGCCATCTGCACGCGCAAGCGAAGCGGTATGCGCAGTTGGTCGAGCGCAACGCACAACGTTTCAGCGTCAGCACCAGCCTGATCTACGCGGTCATCGAGGTGGAGAGCGCATTCAACCCGTTCGCGGTCAGTCACGTGCCGGCTTATGGACTGATGCAACTCGTTCCGACCAGCGGCGGGCGCGATGCCTATCGCCACGCCCGGGGCAGTGACGGCATCCCGGGGCGGGATTTCCTGTTCGAGCCAGCCAACAACATCGAACTCGGCGTGGCCTACCTGAATCTGCTCGACAGCCGCTATCTCGCCGGCATCCACGACCCGATCGCTCGCGAGTACTGCGTGATCGCCGCCTACAACGGTGGTTCCGGCAATGTCTTCAAGGTTTTTGATCCGGATCGGACGAAGGCGGTCGCCCGGATCAACGAACTGAAGCCGTCCGCGGTGCTGGCCGAGCTCAAGCGCGGTTTGCGCAGCGCGGAAACGCGACGCTATCTGGACAAGGTCCTGTCGGCCAGACGCTCCTACGTAGGTGTCTGATAATAAATATATTTACTGATCTTATAAACAGATCGAATAGGGGGCTTGATCAATCCGCGCCCATCAAATCGAACGATTCATGGACTAGTAACTGATTGCAGGAAATTGCAGACAGACGCCTGACAGGGGCTGGGCAGAAATTGACCGCAGGGCTTCGTCGGAGCAAGCACCAAATCCGTGCGAAACCATATAAGTGCTTCATTAATTGGCGGTTTTCAGGTACGATCGCGCGAATTTTTTGCAACCTGCAACTCACGCAGAGCAACACGGAGCAAGGTATGAACAAAGCCGCAACTTCTGTGTTGATCGCCGGCCTGGTGGCCGCCGGTCTTCTCCTCAGCAATGTCCACGCGGAAGGCGAGGGCGGTGCACCGACCGCGGCCACGGCAGCCGCGCACGATGTACTCATCGTCCAGAGCCAGGCCAGCGGCGGTGTCGTGGTGCTCGGTGGCACGGTGATGCCGGAGAAGATCGTCAACCTGTCCGCGCAGATGCCGGGTGACGTCGAATTCGTCGGCGGCTCGGAAGGCGACGCCTTCAAGAAGGGTGACCGGCTGATCGCGCTGAGCACCACGGCGCTGCAGGCCAAGCGCCGTCAGGCCGAGAGCCAGCTCGCTTCCGCCGACGCCGGCTATCGCAACGCGCTGGTGCAGTACAACCGCGAGGTCTACACCCCGAACTCGCAGTCCAATTCGATGCTCGGCGGCATGCCCGGCATGTTCAGCATGTTCTCCGACCCGATGCGCTCGATGATGGGGCAGGGCAGCCCAGGTTATGAGCGGCACTCCAACCTGTATGGCCAGGGCGTGCAGATCGAAACCGCCCGCAACGCGGTCGACCAGGCCCGCGCGGCGATCCGCGAACTCGATGAGTCGCTGGAGAACGCCGTCAGCTACGCGCCGTTCGACGGCGTCATCCTGAAGAAGATGGTGGAGGAGAATGACATCGTGCAGCCTGGCATGCCGCTGGTCACCTTCGCCGACGTCACCAAGTTGCAGGTGCGCGTGGAGGTGCCGAGCGGCCTGTTGAACGTCGTCAAGCAGGGCGGCTCCTTCCAGGCGAAGCTGGATGACGACACCGCGCCGATCCCGGTCGAGGTCGATCGCGTCTTCCCGATGGCCGACCCGGGTGGCCACACCACCACCGTCAAGTTCAACCTGCCGGCGGGCGTGGTCGCGCATTCCGGGCAGTACGCCGAAGTGCTGATTCCGGACCCGAGCAAGTCCGCCTCCGATTATCCGAGCATCCCGAAGTCCGCGATCCTGTGGCGCGGCAGTCTGCCGGCCGTGTTCCTGGTCGATGACGCCGGCGAGCTCAAGCTGCGCCTGATCCGCATCGGTGACGAGACCGGCAGCGGCGACGTCAGCGTGATTTCCGGCATCAAGGTCGGCGACCGGATTCTCGCCAACCCGTCCGCCGGCACCCGCGCCGGCTCCTGATCCAACGAGATTGACAACGGCGGCGCATCGCATCCCGGTGTGCCACGTTGTCCGCCTCGCGCCACGCAAGGCCCGTTCCTCGCAGCGCGCCCCGAATAGTCTTGAGTACACCAGGAATCTCCCGCCATGAGTGACTCCGCAGAACCGAAACACCACCAGCAGACGCCCGAAGACGTCATCACCGAGATGGAACTCGGCTTCGCGGGCAAGCTCGCGCAGGCCTTCATCCACTCGCCGCTGTCGCCGCTGCTGTTCGCCGCCATGATGCTGCTGGGCTTTTACGGCCTGATGGCCACGCCGCGCCAGGAGGACCCGGAGATCTCGGTGCCGATGATCGACGTGTTCTACCGGATGCCCGGCGCGTCGTCCGAGGAAGTGGCGAAGCTGCTGATCGGCCCGCAGGAACGCGTGCTGTCGGAGATTCCGGGCATCAAGCACGTCTACTCGGCGAGCGATCAGGAATACGGAATGATCACGCTGGAATTCGATGTCGGCGAGGACATGAACGCCGCCATCGTGCGTGCCGCCGACAAGATCCGCGCGAACGAGGATCTGATCCCGCCCGGCGCCGAGAACGCGCAGATCAAGCCCAAGGAAATCGACGACGTTCCCGTGGTCACGCTGACGCTGTGGTCCCACGAGGTCAACGACGCGGCGCTGCGCGCGCTGGCGGTGTCGGTGCAGCAGCACCTCAAGCAGCTTCCGAAGACCGGCAACACGTTCGTGGTCGGTGGCCGCGCGCGTCAGGTCAAGATCGACGTGCAGCCGGAGCGCCTGGCCGCCTACGGCATGAGCATGGCGCAGATGGCGCAGGTGGTGCAGGGCTTCAACGCCGAGATGACGGTCGGTTCCACCGAATCCGCCGGCAAGTACGCCTATGTCGTCACCGGTGCGTTCCTGAGCGATGCCGATCAGATCAAGAATCTGGTGGTCGGCAATCACGAAGGCCGTCCGATCTACATGCATGACGTCGCCGATGTCTCCATCGGGCCGGAAGACGTCAAGCAGATGGTCACCTTCTCGACCGGCGCCGCGAATACCGGTGCCCGCGTCGACTACGCGCAGGCCGTGACCATCGCGATCGCCAAGCAGAAGGGCGCCAACGGCGTCGACGTTGTCAACTCCGTGCTCAACGAAATGCAGAGCATCCAGGGCTATCTGATCCCCGACAACGTGCATTGGGAGATCACCCGCAACTACGGCAAGACCGCCGACAAGAAGGTCAACGACCTGCTGTTCAAGCTGTTCGTCGCGACCGCCGCGGTGACCTTGCTGGTCTGGTATTCGATGGGCTGGAAACCGTCCGTCGTGGTGCTGCTGACCATCCCGGTGGTGCTGGTCATCACCGTGTTCTCGGCGATGCTGATGGGCTACTCGATCAACCGCGTGTCGCTGTTCG
The DNA here is from genome assembly GCA_024234895.1 of Gammaproteobacteria bacterium. Classification (GTDB taxonomy): domain Bacteria; phylum Pseudomonadota; class Gammaproteobacteria; order JACKNK01; family JACKNK01; genus JACKNK01. The sequence continues at coordinate 61,193 of JACKNJ010000011.1, read as the reverse complement.
CGCTGATCTTCTCCATCGGCTTCCTGGTCGATAACGCGATCGTCATCGTTGAGAACATCTACCGCCGCTGGCTGATGCATGGCGAGCCGTCCACCGAGATCTCCATCGACGCGGTGCGCGAGGTCGGCAACCCGACAGTGCTGGCGACCTACACCGTGGTCGCCGCGCTGCTGCCGATGGGTTTCGTGTCCGGCATGATGGGCCCGTATATGGAGCCGATCCCGGCGCTGGGTTCGGTCGCGATGATCTTCTCGCTGTTCGCCGCGCTGGTGTTCGCGCCGTGGCTGGCGATGCGCATCGTGCCGAGCATGAAGAAGCTCCAGGAGATGCATCACAAGGAAGAGAAGACCGCCGAGAAGCTGGATGGCCTTTATCAGGGCACCATCGGCAGGCTCTACCGGGATCGCAAGCTCGGCAACATGTTCCTGATCGGCCTGTTCGTGGCGTTCTTCCTGGCCGGCCTGATGTTCTACACGACCGGCGTCACCGTGAAGATGCTGCCGTTCGACAACAAGGCCGAGTTCCAGGTCGCGATCGACATGCCGGCCGGCACCGCGCTGCCGGACACCGCCAGCTTCACCGCCGACATCGCGGAGATCATCCGCCAGGATCCGGACGTGCTGTCCGTGCAGACCTACGTCGGCGCGGCGATCCCGTTCGACTTCAACGGCCTGGTGCGCCATTACTACCTCCGCCAGTTCCCGTGGCAGGCGCAGATCCAGGTCATCCTGACGGACAAGGAAGATCGTGACCGCAACAGTCACGAGATCGCCAATCAGATCCGCGACAAGATCGCGCCGCTGATCGATGCCTCCGGCATCAAGCAGGCCGATGGTGCCGGCGTCACGGTGGTCGAGATGCCGCCCGGTCCGCCGGTGTTGCAGACCCTGGTCGCCGAGGTCCACGGCCCCGACGCCGCCACGCGCAAGCAGGTCGCCCGCGACATCGCCGCGCTGTTCAACAAGTCCGAATACGTCGGTGAGGAGCAGACGCTGATGCGCGAGCCGATGACCGAATGGCGTTTCGATATCGACACCGAGAAAGCTGCCCTGAACGGCGTGACCATCGACAGCATCAACAAGCACCTGGCCATGGCCATGGGCGAGTTCAAGGTCGGCGACCTCAAGGAACGCGGCATCGAGGAACCGACCTACATCCTCATGCAGGTGCCGTTGTCCAAACGTGCCGACCTCGGTCAGCTGCGCGATCTGCCGATCATGAACATGATGCAGTCCGGTACTGTGCCGCTGGGTGAACTCGGCAGATTCGTCGAGCAGAAGCGTGACGACATCATCTTCCGCAAGGACCTGCGGCCGGTTGAGTTCGTGGTCGGTGACGCGAAGGGGCGTCTGGCCGCGCCGGTCTACGCGCAGCTCGACGTCGACGAATTGCTTGCCGATTACACCGCGCCCGACGGCGTGAAGATCGCCGGCGAGTACACCGGCGCACCGGCGACCGACCAGCAGTCCGGCTTCGAGTGGGGCGGTGAATGGACCGTGACCTTCGAGACCTTCCGTGACATGGGCGCCGCCTACGCCATCGCCCTGATCGCAATTTACATGCTGGTGGTCTGGCAGTTCGGCAACTTCATCATCCCGGCCATCATCATGGCGCCGATCCCGCTGACCCTGCTCGGCATCGTGCCCGGTCACATGCTGTTCGGCGCGGACTTCACGGCCACATCGATGATCGGCTGGATCGCGCTGGCCGGCATCATCGTGCGTAACTCCATCCTGCTGGTGGACTTCACGCTGGTGCTGATCCGCGATGGCCTGCCGCTGTACGACGCGGTCATCCATGCCGCCAAGGCCAGAACCCGTCCGATCATGATCACGGCGCTGGCGCTGGTTCTCGGTTCGGCGGTCATCCTGACCGACCCGATCTTCCAGGGCATGGCGATCTCGCTGCTGTTCGGCGTGTTCGTGTCGACCATCCTGACCCTGGTGGTCGTGCCGCTCGGCTGCCTCAGCATCGGCGAGGAGACTTTCCGCCGGGTCGCCCATGTCGGCGCTGTGCGGGACAACGAGGCCAAGGAAGAGACCGAGCAGACCAAGGTCTAGCCGGACCGATCCGGACGGATCGGGAGATAAAAGGGCGTCGACCGAGTCGACGCCCTTTTTATTTGGGAGCCTCCTACCCGCCGCCAGCGACGGCGTGTTTCAGGGTTCAGGGCGCATGTGCAGGGCCAGCCAGACCGTCGCACCTTGAGGATCGGTGGATTCCACGCGGTGACGGCGGTGTGCCGGGATCAGCAGATGGTCACCCGGCCCCAGGGTCACGGTCTCATCCGGTCCCGCGAAGCGCAGCACCGCGCAGCCGCTCAGCAACAGCACCCACTCATCGTCATCCTGGTCGTACCACTGATCGGGCGGAGTCGAGTGTCCGGTCGAAACGATCCGTTCCAGCCGGCAGCCGCCGTGAGCGAGGAGGGTCTGGAAATCTTCCGCCGGCAGCTTGTCTGCGGCGCAGACGCCGGAATACAGGTTTTTGATTTGCATTCGGTTACGTATTCGTTACAAATGCTTGCAAATGCGGGTGATGTGCATCCGAATGTCCCCGTTGTTCGTATCGGGTCGAGCCATGAATCCGGTTCTCTTCATAAGCCACGGCGCCCCCAATCTGCTACTGCGGAACACGCCGCATGGCGCCTTTCTGCAGGATCTCGGGCAGTCGTTGCCCCGACCGGAATCGGTGATCGTGCTGTCGGCGCATTGGTATGCGGACAAGCTCCTTGTCGGTGGCGCGCCGCATCCCTCGACCATTCATGACTTTGCCGGTTTCCCGCAAGCCCTGAACGAGCGGAAATACGCGGTGGCCGGGAATCCCGAGCTGGCCCGGCAGATCTGCACGCATCTGATTGAGGCCGGCATCCGCGCCGAATTCGAGCCGTCTCGCGGACTGGATCATGGCGTGTGGACCGCGCTGAGTCTGATGTACCCCGACGCGGACGTGAACGTGGTGCCGGTCGCGATGCCGTTCCGATGGGCTCCGTCCACCTTGATGCGCCTGGGTCGCGTGCTCGGTGAACTGCGCGACGACAAGACCATGATCATCGCCAGTGGCGGCCTGGTGCATAACCTGCGGCAACTCGGGCGCCCGGATCAGCCGCCGGAGGAGTGGGCGAGTGCGTTTGCCGGCTGGATGTTGCGGGCCCTTGGCGAGGATCGACGTGACGACGCCGACCGCTACCGGGCGCTGGCCCCCTATGCGGACATCGCGCACCCGAGCGAAGACCATCTGCTCCCGCTGTTCGTCGCCTGGGGCGCCGCCGGGGGCGGTGGCGAAACCCTCTATGAAGGCTTCGATTACGGCAATCTGGGCATGCACGCGGTCGCATTCTGGGACTGAGGCGGGTCACAGATTGCGGATGTCGACCGGCTCGATCGCGTCCGCCGGGGTGAACCCCAACACCTTCCCGTAGAAATACAGCTCGGCCTCCAGCGTGCGGAGCAATGTCTCGGCCCGCCGGAAACCGTGTGCTTCGCCCGCGAAGGTGAGATAGGCGACCGGCAGGCCCTTGGCATCGAGCGCGGCGACCATGTCCTCGGCCTGATTCGGCGGCACGATCTTGTCGTCCAGGCCCTGGAAGAAGATCACCGGCACGCCGAGCCGGTCGACGTGCGCGATCGGTGAGCGTTCCCGATACAGCGCCTCGCCGGCGGGCCAGGGCGCGACCAGACGATCGACGTAGCGCGCCTCGAACTTGTGGGTGTCGCGGGCCAGCGTGGCCAGATCGCCGATGCCGTAATAGCTGGCGCCGGCGCGGAAGAAATCATGGAAGGTCAGCGCGGCGAGCACGGTGTAGCCACCGGCGCTGCTGCCCCGGATCAGGCAGCGCTGAGCATCGACCCTGCCGGTGTCGACGAGGTGGCGGGCTGCGTTGATGCAGTCCTCGACGTCAACGATGCCCGCCTGGCCGTGCAGCAACGCGCGGTAATCACGTCCGTATCCGGTGCTGCCGCGATAGTTCACATCGACCAGGCCGAATCCACGACTGGTCCAGAACTGGATGGCGGCACTCAGCGCGGTGCCGGTTGCCGCCGTCGGTCCGCCGTGAATCTTCACGATCAGCGGCGGCTTTTCGTCGTCGAGTGGAGCGAAACCGGGATTGGTCGGCGGGTAGTAGAACGCATGTGCCTCGCCGTCGCCGCTCGCGAACGTGAACGCCTCGGGGCGGGAGATATGGCGCGAAGGCATACCGGCGCCGCCACCGTGCGCGAGCAGGCGATGACCGCCGTCGGCCAGATCGACCTCCACCACGCCCGGGATGCTGGTCGGCGAGGCGGCCAACAGCCAGGCCCGGTCGCCGGCGACCCGCAGTTCCTGGATGTCGTCGTAGGGCAGATCGATATCCTGCCGACCGGCGGAATCGATACGCGTCAGGCGCCAGCGCCCGGCACGGGTGTAGCAGGCGACGATCGCGCCGCGCGCATCGAAGCCGTAGGTGCTCATGCCGAACACCCATTGCGGACGCCCGAATTCGGCCTCCATCGGACAGACGTTGATGGCCTCGCCGTCGTCCTCGAGCCGATGGATGTTCCACCAGTTGTTGCGGTCGGAGACGAAATGCAGCACGCCGGTCGGCGACCATGCCGGCTGGAAGACGGATTCATCCGGGCCGCCGGCAATCCGTCGCGCATTGCGGGGATGACCCGCGTCATCGATTTCCGCGAGCCACAACCCGGTGCCGTCCCACGGCATGTTCGGGTGATTCCAGCTCAGCCAGGCGAGCTGGCGTCCATCCGGGGATGGCAGGGGGTTGGAGTAGAAATCCGCGCCGCCGACGAGTGTGGTGACGACCCCCGCGTGGTCGATCGCAACCAGGGTCAGCGCGGGTTCGTGGCCATTCCCGCCATGATCCTCCCGCACCGCGAGCAGACGATCGCGGGCCGCGTCGTAGGTCAGATCGGCGTAGCGATGCGGGAGTGCCCCGGTCAGCGCGCCCGGCGCATCGTCACCGACCTGCCGATAGATGCGTTGATCGGCATCGTTGCAGAACCAGATCACCTCGCCGTTCCGGCAGTAGGGCGCGCCGCCGTACTCGTTCACCCGGGAACGGACGCTGACCCGCTCGCCGGTCAGATCGCGCGGGCCGCTGGCGGTCGCTTCGACCAGCACGCTGCGACCGCCCGCCTTGGGGCGGCGTTCCAGCCAGCAGGGTGGGGAGCCGGTCGGCGCGGTCAGCGAGGACAGCGACACGCCGGCCTCGACGACGGCGGCCGCGTTGATGGGCGAGGCCCAGGTGCCACAGGGCGCTTGCTTTCGGTCGGACATGAACGGGATTGGGTCGTTGATGGAGAGGGAATTCGACGGCGGAATGGGAATGGGGGATTGGTATTCTTGCGCCATCCATGCCGGGCGTCCTGCCCGGTGTCTGATCACCACCGCCGTGACCGCCGATGACCACCACACCCCGCACGATTCAGCTTGCAGACTACCAGCCGCCCGCCCATCTGATCGACCGCATCGACCTGGTCGTCCGGCTCGACGATGACGTCACCGAGGTCACCGCGCGCAGCCGGGTCCGCCGGAACCCCGTGCTGGCCGATGACGAGGCACCGCCGCTGCACCTCGACGGTCAGGACATGGAACTGGTGTCGCTCGCGGTCGACGGCGAGCGCGTGCATGTCGGCAATTACCGGCTCGGCGAGGAATCGCTGGTCATCAACGAGGTGCCGGACGAATTCGAACTGGTCGTGGTCACGCGCATCAAGCCGCAGGACAACAGCAGCCTGGAAGGTCTGTATCGTTCGAACGACCTGTACTGCACGCAGTGCGAGGCGGAGGGTTTCCGCAAGATCACCTACTACCCGGACCGTCCCGACGTGATGGCGCGCTTCACGACGCGCATCGAGGCGGATGCCGCGCGTTTCCCGGTGCTGCTCTCGAACGGCAACCTGATCGAGCAGGGCGCGCTGGCCGACGGGCGCCATTTCGCGACCTGGGAAGACCCGTTCCCGAAACCCTGCTACCTGTACGCGCTGGTCGCCGGCGACCTGCAACACATCGAGGACCGCTACACCACCGCCAGCGGGCGCGAGGTCACCCTGCGCATCTTCGTGGAGCCGCAGAACATCGACCGCTGCCAGCACGCGATGGACTCGCTCAAGAAGTCGATGCGCTGGGACGAGCAGACCTATGGGCGCGAGTACGACCTCGACGTGTTCATGATCGTCGCCGTCAACGACTTCAACATGGGCGCGATGGAGAACAAGGGCCTCAACATCTTCAACGCCAAGTACATCCTGGCGCGCCCGGATACCGCCACCGACATGGACTATCTCGGCATCGAGGGCGTGGTCGCGCACGAGTACTTCCACAACTGGACCGGCAACCGCATCACCTGCCGGGACTGGTTCCAGCTGAGTCTCAAGGAAGGCCTGACCGTGTTCCGCGACCAGGAATTCTCGGCCGACATGAACTCGCGCGGCGTGAAACGCATCGAGGACGTGCGCATGCTGCGCCAGTTCCAGTTCCGCGAGGACGCCGGCCCGATGGCGCACCCGGTGCGGCCGGCCTCATACATCGAGATCAACAACTTCTACACCGTGACCGTCTACGAGAAGGGCGCCGAGGTGGTGCGCATGCAGCACACCCTGCTCGGCGCGGACGGCTACCGGAAAGGCACCGACCTGTATTTCGAGCGTCATGACGGCCAGGCCGTCACCACCGACGATTTCGTGCGCTGCATGGAGGACGCCAACGGTGTCGACCTCGGCCAGTTCCGCCTCTGGTACAGCCAGGCCGGCACGCCGCGCGTGATCGTCGAGGCCGAATACGACGCCGAAACGCGCACCTACACGCTGTTGTGCAGTCAGACCTGCCCGCCGACCCCGGACATGGCCGCGAAGGCGCCGATGCATATCCCGCTCGCGATCGGCCTGGTCGGGCCGGATGGCGCGGACCTCCCGCTGCGCCTGCTCGGCGAAAGCGAGGCGAGCGAGGGCACGCGGGTGCTGGAACTGCGCGCGCCGATCGAACGCTTCGATTTCGTCGACGTGGCTGTCGAGCCGGTGCCCTCGCTGCTGCGCGGCTTCTCCGCGCCGGTTCACCTCGAGTTCGATTACAGCGACGCGCAGCTACGCCACCTGCTCGCCCACGACAGCGACGAATTCAGCCGCTGGGAGGCGGGGCAGGTGCTGGTCACCCGGCTGATCCTGGAACTCGCCGCGGAGCGCGCTGCCGGGCGCACGATGCGTCTGAATCCGGATTACGTTGCCGCCTTCGGCATGGCCCTGCGGGATGAATCGCTTGCCCCGGACTACCGCGCCGAGCTGATCCGCCTGCCCAGCGAGGCGACCCTGGCCGAGGCGATGAAGGTCATCGACGTGGACGGCATCCACGCCGCGCGCGAGTTCGTGCGTCATGAACTCGCCGCCGCGCTGAGTACGGACCTGATCCGCATCCATCAGGCGTTGTCCGACGACGGCGCGTATTCACCGGACGCCGCCTCGATCGGCCGCCGCAGCCTGCGCAACGCCTGTCTGTCCTATCTGAGCTGCCTGCCCGAGGGTATCGAACTGGCGCATGCGCAATTCGAGGCCGGCGCCAACATGACCGACACCATGGCCGCGCTGACCGCACTGGCCCATCACGCAAACCCGCACCGCGAGCACGCGCTGGCGGTGTTCCGCGAACGCTGGCGAGCGGACCCGCTGGTGCTGGACAAATGGTTCAGCCTGCAGGCGACCGCGCCGCTGCCGGACACCCTGGCCCAGGTGCGCGCCCTGGAAACCGACCCGGCCTACGACCCGCGCAATCCGAACCGCATCCGCAGCCTGATCGGTGCGTTCTGCGCCGCCAATCCGGTCAATTTCCACGCCGCCGACGGCGCGGGCTACCGCTTCCTCGCGGATCACGTGCTCGATCTCGATTCCCGCAACCCGCAGATCGCCGCGCGTCTGCTCGGCAACCTGGCGCACTGGCGTCGTTACGATGCGGGGCGGGGTCAGCTCATGCGCGCGGAACTGGCGCGCATCGTCGCCAGGCACGGCCTGTCCAGGGATTGCTACGAGGTGGCCAGCAAAAGCCTCGCGGAGCGCTGAGGATCAGCGCCGGGCGCGTGGCCGGAAACGGCGCACCGCCCGGCGCAGACGGCGCAGGCGATCTTCGCTGTCCGTCGATCCCGCTCCGTAACGGAGGGCCGCGTAGTCCCTGACGATCGTCTCGATCCGCGCGGCTTCGTCCGGGAACCGGGCGGTTGCGCGGCGACCGAAATCCAGCGGCCCCTCATGGTCGGCGCGTGGCAGGCCGGCATCGGCCAGTCGCCGGTTGAAACGCAGCCAGGCCAACTGCGCGGGCGAGCGCCTGGCGTGCGGACGGCGTTGAAACATCAGCAGCGCGAACACCGCGAGCAGCACACCGACCACGACGACCATGCCGCGCGCGAGTTCGGTCGGTGAGACATCGTCCATGCCCCAGTCCTGCAACAGACTGCGCTGGCGCTGGGCGTTGTAGCCAACCACCCAGCGGCCCCAACTGGTGTGGATCGCGTCCCACGCCAATGCCATCTGGTAACGCCATCCGCCGATCTCATCGACTTGCGCCATCGCCGCGAGCACGCCCTGCTCGCCGCGGATGGCTGCGGCGATGCCGCGCTCGACACGCTCCGGTGCGACCGCCGCCGTCGGGTCGACCCGCACCCAGCCGCGTTCGGGCAACCACACCTCTGACCACGCGTGCGCGTCGGCCTGGCGGACCATGAAGTAGCCGCCCAGTTTGTTCCAGACACCGCCCTGATAACCGGTCACGACCCGGGCCGGCACCCCGGCGGCGCGCATCAGCACGACGAAACTGCCGGCGTAGTGTTCGCAGAAACCCGCGCGGGACTCGAACAGGAATTGATCCACCGGGTCGATGCGCAGCAGGGGAGGGGCGAGGGTGTAGTGAAACGGCTGTTCGCGGAAATGCTGCAACGCGGCGTTGACGATGCCCGGATGGTCGTCCCCGAACTGCTCGCGCCACTGCCCAGCCAATGCGCGGGCACGCGGGTGTGCGTTTGCCGGCAGGCTGGTCGCGAGTTCGAGATCTTCCGGTCGCGGCGTCACGTCGATGCGGTAATTCAGCCAGGAGCGCATCGAATAGACGCGGCGATCCTTGACCTGACGATCCGTCTCGATGCGATAGTCCGTCGTGAAGTAGGAGGAGTCCGGTACATCGCCCGGGATGTCGAGAGCGAACATCCACAAGCGATCGTGGGGCTCCAGCGTCACCGTGTAGTCGACCGGTTCGCTCAGGCCGGTGAACTCAAGTCGCCGTGGCCCGGTGGGTCCGCCACGCCGCCATTGCTGGCCGTCATAGCGCCAGAACACCGGACCACGCCAATAAAGCTTGGACATCGGCGGTCGCTCACCTGTGAAATCGACCCGGAAGGCGACCTCGTCGGACAGGGTCAGATTGGTGAACGCGCCCGGGCTCATGGAGTCGCTGAGTCCGGTTCGCGCAGTGTCGACGGCATCGCTCATGCCCCACAGGGGCCGATCGACCCGCGGGAACAACACGAACAGCACCAGCATCAACGGCACGCCCTGCAACATCATCATGCCGGCCATGCGCCAATGCTTCCGTTCGAGGCCGGGGCGGCGAATATCGCTGAGGGTGGCGAGGAGGGCGGTCAGCAATACCGCCATCCCCAACATGTAAACACCGGCGCCAATACCCTGCTGAAACAGAAACGACGTTAGCAGCAGGAAGTAGCCGAGCAGCAGCAAGACCCATTCATCACGCTGGCTGCGCAACTCGATCATCTTGAGTGCGACCATCACCAGCAGTAGCGAGACACCCGGTTCACGTCCGAACACGGTGCCGTAATTGGCGAATACCGCACTGATCCCGAACACCGCGCTGAGGCCCCGGATCCACGCATTGGGCAGGGTCCAGTTACGGCGCCCAGCGAGCCAGCGCCAGGTCGCGATGCCGAGAAACAGCGTGCTGATCCAGATTGGCACCCGCGGTGCATGAGGAGCCGCGATCAGCACCAGCGTGACCAGCAGCCACTGCAAGGTGGCCGCGCGCACCGGAGGATGCATGTTGGTACGAGGGTTGCTGAACGACATCGACATGCCGGCAATACGCTCCTGGTCGGTTACACGAGCAACGCACTGACGGTAGCAGATTCGACCCGTCAGCAGCGGGGCAATGCCGTGGCCTCGCTCCGTCATGTTTTCCGGGCGGGAAGTCGTCGATTTGTTATCCTTCGCAACGGTTTTGCCACCGCCACAACCAACCCTTAGGGATGTCCACGAACATGCTCCGCAAGCTTCTGCCTTTCCTCGTCGCCGGCTCTGTCTTGAGCGGCTGCGCCACTGGCCCGAATGCGCATCCAGATGATCCGCTGGAGCCGCTCAATCGCGGTATCTACGCGTTCAACGACACCGTGGACCGCGCGGTGGTCAAGCCCGTTTCCGAGGCCTACAAGGCAATCACCCCGGATCCGATCGACAAGGGCGTCACCAACTTCTTCAACAACATCGAAGACGTCGGCGTGATGGTCAACAACGTGCTGCAGTTCAAGTTCGTGAACGCGTTGTCGGACCTGTCGCGCATCATGGTCAACACCAGCTTCGGTCTGCTTGGCGTGATCGACGTCGCGACCATGTGGGGCCTGGAAAAGCACAACGAGGATTTCGGTCAGACGCTGGGTTACTGGGGTCTGGATGCCGGTCCGTATCTGGTGCTGCCGATCTTCGGCCCCAGCAGCGTGCGCGATGGTGTCGGTTTCGTGGCCGATTGGTACATCGATCCGGTCACGCATGTGCATCCTGAACGTGACCGTTGGGTGCTCGTGATCCTGCGCGCGATCGACACCCGCGCCGATCTGCTGGCCGCCTCCGGCGTGCTCGAAGAGACCGCGATGGATCCGTACGAGACCCTGCGCGACGCATATCTGCAGCGTCGCCGCTTCCTGGTCGCGGACGGCAAGGAGATCGTCGGCGACAACGGCTTCAACGAGGACGACCTGCTGCGCGCCGCGCCGCCGCCGCCGGCGAACTGAACCGGCCATCAAACCGGAAAAGAAAACGCCCGCCGCGCAACCTGCCCGGCGGGCGTTTTTCTTATTGCGCCAGGATGCGCGTCAATCCGAATCGCTGGCCCGCGCCCGTACCCGCAGGTAGCCAAGTGCTTCCAGATCGCGGAGGCGGGCAGGACCTTCCGGTGCAACATCGACGCCGGGCATGAACGCATCGATGGAAACACCCCGCCGCTCAGCATGCGTGCCGCAGACACTCAACTCCATGCCATCGGCGATCAGAGCACGGCTCAACTCCCGGCTGGCCTGGGTTTCCGGCTTCGTATCATCGAGAAGCGCGAACTGTTCCCGCCCGTGCGACACGATCGCGATCGGCAGAGCCGGAAAACGCCCTCGAAGCCGTCCGGCGTCCCGGCGCACCACCCGGAGGGCAGGCTCGAGTCGCTCTGGCCGCGACTCCACGATCTCGAACACGACGCCTGCCGGCGGTTCCGGCAATGCGAGCACAGCATCGACGGTCAAACTGTCTGCGTTGACCGGATACGCGGAAAGCAGCAGCCACCAGACCGGCCAGGCGACGATCGCTTTGATTCGCACGTTCAGGGTCTCAGGTGGCGCTGGGTGGGCCAGTTTGCGACTGACGAGGTCAGCGTGAGACCCCGATCAGATCGGCTGCGGCATGAGCGCAACGTGTAACGGCCGCGCCCATGACTTGGGCCGGCGTGCACGACGAAGCACTGCTCCGTCGAGCGGGCTTGATTCAATCGAGTTCCAGATACGGATCGTCAAGCAGACGACGCAACTCGTTCAGTTCGCGGCGGCGCTCCAACTGGCGCCGGGATTCCAACGGGGAGCGGGTGCGGGCTGCCATCACCATTGCCCCCTCATCTTCGTCATTGAAATCCAGTTCCTCGTCACTTTCGAAATCGTCGTCCATCATGTCTTCGTCGTTTTCACTCATGATATGGCTCTACCAAGGATGTGGATGTCGTCAGAGGGGGCGTGGGCCCATCAACGAGCCGGCACGACAGGTGTTGAAAGCGGTGCAGAAGCTGGCCTGATGCTCGCCGCAGACAATTGCCATCGCTGTTTTCGCGCTTTGTAGTTGGCGATCGGTCTTTAGGCTAACGAAATATAGTTATCGTAATGATCATCTTTGCTTGTCATGAGAGACACTGACGGCCATGGATATCGCACTCCTGCGTACCTTTCTCGAAGTCGCCCGCACCCGCCATTTCGGACATGCGGCTGACAATCTCTTCGTTACCCAGTCTGCGGTCAGCGCCCGCATCAAGCTCCTCGAGTCGACGTTGGGCGTGGATCTGTTCGAGCGTCGCCGCAATGACATCCGCCTGACGGCGGCCGGTGAGCGCCTCAGCCGCCACGCGGAAACCATCGTGCGTTCATGGGGCAGGGCGAAGACGGAAGTGGCGCTGAGGGAAGGGCAGTCAACAGGACTTTCGGTCGGTTGCGTGCTGGATGTCTGGAAAGCCTGGGCACAGCCATGGGTCGGGCGCGTCAAGGCGTCTCACACCGACATCGCCTTGCACCTGGAGGTGCGGGACACTCACACCCTGACGCGATCCGTGACCGACGGCACGCTTGATCTTGCCTTCGTACTCGAAACTCCCCACGCAACCGGCCTTCACGTCACGCCGCTCGCTGACGTCACGCTATACCTGTATGCGACCTCGGCGGGCCGACGCCTCGAGGACGTAGTCGATTCGAGCCATATCAGCGTGGACTGGGGCGGCAATTTCCGGCTCGCGAGCGCGGATGGCAAGGCCCTGCCGACGCTTTCCGCCGGTCAAACCCACGTCAGTCAGGGGCAACTCGCCCTGGATCTGCTGTGTAACGGCGCAGGCTCGGCGTATCTGCCGGGCGAGGTCGCCGGCAAATGTGTGGAAGCAGGGCGTCTGCATCGGGTCGAAGGCGCGCCTGAATACAGCCGCCAGGTGTTTGGGCTGCATCGGCCCGAAAATCCAAACCGAACCGTGATCGAACGCGTGCTCGGGCTATTCTGATTCACCACCACAACAATCGGGACAATCACCAACATGGTCACATTACGCAACCGTATGAAGACGGCCTCCATCGCGGCGGCCCTGGTCACTTTTCTGGCGCCGGGCATCACGCCCGCGGAAGTGGTCAACCTCAACCACGACGGCGTGCTTTTGAACGCAAACCTGGAAACTGTCGACGGCGGACTCGGTGCTGCCCCGACGGTGCTGATCACGCACGGGACACTTGCCCATGCCGGCATGGAAATCATCGCCGGACTACAGGAACTGCTCGGCGAACGGGGCATGAACACCCTGGCGATCAACCTCAGCCTGGGAATCAACGATCGCGAAATGTCGATGTACGAATGCACCACGCGCCATACCCACCGACACGGCGACGCGATGACCGAAATCGGCGCCTGGTACGACTGGCTTAAGGCGGAAGGCGCGGGCGACATCGCGGTGCTCGGTCATTCCCGAGGGGGCAATCAGACCGCGCGTTTCGCCGCCACCCGGGGCGATGGAGACATTACCGCCGCGATCCTGATCGCTCCGATGACCTGGTCCGAGGATTACGCCAGCAAATCCTACGCGAAGAGCTACGGGACCCCACTCGAACCGCTGTTGGCCAAAGCCGAGGAACTGGTTGCGGGCGGAAAGGGCGCGGAGGTCATGCAAGTTCCAGGCTTCATCTACTGCAAGGATGCCGAAGCCACCGCCGACGCGTTCGTTGGTTACTACCGACCGGATGCCGATTTCGACACCCCGACCGTCGTTGGTCGCATCAAGGCGCCGGTGCTGGTCATCGCTGGCGGCGCGGATACCGTGGTCGCCGATCTGGTCCCGAAGATGCAGGGTGTCGCGGACGGCGAGCGCATCAAACTTGAAGTCATTGATGGTGCCGATCATTTCTTCCTGGATCTCTATCTGGAAGACGTGGCCGACCTGGTCAGCGAACAACTCGGTAAGTGAAGTGATTGCGAGCCCACCCGTATTGGCGGGTGGGCTCATTGGAGTCACAAACATCAACGCAACCACCATCTCTACGTAAACAGGGCATGTCGGTGATATAGTACTTAACATAATATACAGTGTTGGGGTACTCGAATCGGCCGCGCTGGAAGCGTGAGCCGGGGCAGGGGAGCCAGCGAACACGACAACGGCAAGCGCAAGGCTTGCCGCGCTCGCACTAAGGCGGCGGGCGATTTCTAGCCACTGAGCACGCACGGCGGGCATCGTTTCGCGGTCTGCGTGAATCGACGCGATCGCCGGGGCCGGATCGATCCCGGCAAGTTCAGCGATGCGGATAACGAGGTCGTCCGACATATTGGAGCGGCCTTTCCGATAGTTGGATATTGCCGACTGCCCAACGTTGAGCGCCTTTGCAAGTGCGTAATCGGATGCGAACCCGCGCGCGCGCTTGGCCGAGTCAAGTAGCTGGATCGTTGCGTTCATGTCTATGCACCTCGTTTGAATCGTGATTGCCGAACATTTAAGGCAACGAATCAGTGCGCAGTCAAGACCAATGAACGTTCAAGCGCGAAAAAGTAGTGCATGTGGCTTGCACGTCCACGGACGTTGCACTATGGTTCACCCCGACAAAGGAAACCGTCCCCCACGCTGACGAGTGGAACGGCGAAGCGCGGCATGTTCGCGGGGGGCGGTCCCCTTTTCCTACAACAAGGACGATGGAGAGACGGTCAATGATTGACGCTTGGGTTGTGGCTCGCATGGGTGCGGCGCTGGTCGAATGTTGGGATGGGGGCGCTTGCTTCGTCCGGGACTGGCGACACGCGAAGTTGTTCACCAACTGCGACGAAGCGATTCAGTTCGCCCGCAAGGTGGCCGACGAATTCGACACGCCCGCCGATGTCTACCGCGTCAAGATCGATGCGCGCATTTCGGCCCATGAATACGCCGCGCACCCCGTCGCCAAACAGCGCACCTTGGTCCCCATGGAGTGCGCCGCATGATCGGCGTGCCCGGCCAAATCCCCGTCTACGTGCTGACGGATGACGCCCGCAAGATTCGTTATTGCCGTCACTGCGCGCATTCGGTTGGTGTTCAGGATCGCAACGGACCCGGTTGGTTCCTGACTTGCACCAACCCCGCAGGCCTGAATTATCAAGCCGCGTGCATGCTGCATTGCATTACCGATTGCGCCGCGTTCGAGCGCGAGCCGGGCGCGGATGACGACATGGAGCGCGCGGCATGAGTTGCGCGGACTGCACTCATTCCCGGATTGGGTCCAACGGCGTCCGGCTCGGTGTGCAATGCAACCTGCGCACGGGGGCCGCGCGGCTAGAGTTCGTGCGCGAGGCATGCGAACGATTCAAGCGCGCGCATTGCCCGCAATGCCGTAACGGAATCAATGCCATGACTAAGAAGCCGTGCGCGATGTGCGGCGGGAGTGGTTGGCAATGATGGCCCACAAGCATTACCCCGGCGAACGGGTTTGGGTGCAACAACCCGACGGTTCGCTGCGCTGGGAAATGACGAAGGAATCCCACCTTCCCAGAGATTGGTGGGACAAAGTACGGACGCAAGTCGACGCCTTGGACATGGAGGCCAGAGCGCGCGGCAAGCTGGGTTCGCGGGAAGCGCACCAAATCCTAGTCCGCACGGAAGGCGGACGCTTTTTGAACATGTTCGCCGATGACGACGCGGTACGCGCGCGGGCGAAACAGAACGCGGAAGTCTGCGCGTGGTTCTGTCGAGTCGCGACGGGCGAGGCAAACGCACTTGGGCGTATCGCGAACTATTGCGAGGCCATGGGCGTTCTTCCCCCTCAAGGCCAGACGGCGGCGGGAGAAATTGCCCGCGCGATTGAACCGGGTTGGTGGCTGCGCCAACTGCGCAAGACCGCGAACCGACAGGCGGAAGATTCGGCCCGGCGCTTGTTCCTAGTCCACGGCGGGCGCGGCGGTTATCGCTACGTGACCGACGAAACCGTGAACGCTTGGCGCTACCGCAAGGCGAGCAACCGCGCGCTGTTGGAGCAATCGACGGCAACCAACGAAAGCGGGTTTGAAACCACGTTGGCCGATCTGAGCGATGCAGGCCCGGCGAACCCCAGCAACCGGCGCAACGAACTGATGACGCGCATTGCGGGAGTGGAACAGTTGGCGCGTGTGCTCGAATTGGATGCGTGGTTTCTGACGGTCACTTGCCCAAGCCGCTTTCATGCCTGCCACTCGAACGGACATCCGAACGCCAAGTATGACGATTCGACCCCGCGCGACGGGCAAGCGCACTTGAACCGGGTTTGGGCGCGCACCCGCGCGAAGCTCGCCCGTGAAGGCATCGAAGTTTGCGGCCTGCGCACGGCGGAACCACATCGCGACGGTTGCCCGCATTGGCATTTGCTCGCCTTCGTCTCGGCGGATCGCGCGGCGGATTTGGTCGACATCTTCCGGGCGCATGCGCTGGAAGAATCGCCCGATGAACCGGGCGCGCAAGAACATCGATTCACGGCCAAGCGCATCGATCCGGAGAAGGGGAGCGCGGCGGGCTACGTCGCGAAGTACATCGCCAAGTTCACCGATCAGCGCGGCTTGGGGGATGTCGACGGCGGGGAGCCAATCGAAACCGCCGAACGTGTCGCCGCGTGGGCGTCCGTGCATGGGATTCGCCAATACCAGTTCTTCGGCGTGAGAGCCGTGGGCGCGTGGCGCGAACTGCGCCGTCTCAAGGCGGAAACCGATGACCGGATCGAACCGGCGCGCAAGGCGGCGGACTTGGGCGATTGGGCAGGCTTCGACATCGCTGCATCCCGCTGCGCACTCAGAACCGCGCGCGAATGGAGCGACAAGCCCAACCGCTACGGCGAGCCGCAAGGCTGGCGCGTGTTCGGTGTTGAAACCGGCGACGGCCTGACGGTGGTCACGCGGCTGCATGAATGGCTGATCGAATGGGCAAGCCTTTCGCGGTTAAGGGCCGAAGGCCAGCCCCTTGGACTCGTGTGAATAACTGTACGGAGTACACGCAATGGAAGCGGTGAAAAACAAAATCGTGGAAGAAGTGGCGCGGGCATGGCACGCGGCCTCACCCATCGAGCGAATCGCGACGATTTCGACGATTGCTCAGTTTATCGCCCTGCTTGTGTGCCTGACGCACAAGTAAGGCTAACGCCCATATGGGCAACCAAAGCGCAAAGCGCAAGGAGTAGTAACCATGTTGATCAAGGGAATCAAAATCATCCTGCCGGAAGGCGGCAACCTCTACGGCTTCGGACTGACTCCGGCCCTGCCGACCATGGCATCCGAAGCGGACGCGACGGCGGCGGGTTACGTTGTCACGTCCACTTCGTCCGGAATTTCCCCGTACCTGATGACCGACAAGCAGCGCACGAACGCAACATTCCCGGCTGGTCACGGCTTCGCGATCGAGTTCCCGGAAGTGGCGGACGTGACCGCCTACAACATCGGGTGCGGTTCGGATCGTCCGCCGTACGTCGATGTGTTCGCGCTGGTCGGTGCTGATTGGGTGCTGGTCGACCAACAGACCAACGCCAGTATGGGCACGGATGAACGTTACGATGGCGTGATTCAGGAGGCCATCGACGGCCCGGACCTGTCCGGCCTCGACGTGGTGGCCCCGGATGAAATCGTCGAACCGGCTGGCGGTGGCGACACCACCAACGAGGCCGACACCACCAACAACAGCGCGACCAACGAACCGGCCACGGCCCCGACTCCGGCTAACGTGGTGAACCTGACCGACGCCCGCAACGTGGTCCGCAGTTACAAGAACCTGACCGGCCCGCAGGCGCTCGCGGTGGTTATCAATGACGGTGAAGTGGCCTTTGCCGTCTATGACGCCCTCGTCGACGGTGCGGACTATGACACCCTTCGCGCGATCCCCGGCGTTTCCACCACCAAGGCTACGTCGGCGATGGCGTGGTGGTTGACTCAGCCGGATAACGCCAAGCGCGCGGCGGGCAAAGCGGCCTACATGCGTCGCCTGTTGGAAGGTGCGGATGACCAGATCATTGCGGAAGTGATTCCGCATCTGCCGAGCCTGAACGCCGATGCGTGGAACGCGCTGAAGCCCGCAATCGTCGCCGCGCTCAACACCCTGAGCGATTCGGAACGTACCGCGCTCAGCGACATGATTGCCGCGTAAACGAGGCGGGGCGGGGTGGTGACACCCCGCCCCAAATACCCGGAGAGCGGTCCGCAAAGCTAGGCGGGGCGCGGCTTCCGGGGTCATAGGGACGAAAAAACCGGCTTAAACGGGGTGTAGGGATGCCAGCCGTTTTACTTGGGGCCTTGGGGGCGATTCTGCGTTTCGTAGCGGGCGCGGTCGCACGCTGGATCATGGGGCAGGTTCTGCTATGGGCCGTGTTGTACGGCGCAAGCGTGTTTGCAACGGAAATTCGCGAGTTCGTCGCGCGCCTGTTCGAGCGTGTAAATAACGCCCTCGTTGTCGTGCTTGATCTGACTTTGAACGCTTGGTGGCGAACGGTCAGCACGTTGCAGGCGTCCGCGCTATCGGTGGTTACTGGCATCCGGGACGCATTTGAATCCGCAACCGGGATAAACCTTGATTGGGTGTTAAAGCTCCCGGAAATTGCCGCGCGTATTGACGAGTCCGTCCGCGCCATTCTCGACACCATCGCCGCCGCGCTGTCAGTGTGGCTGGGTGCGATCCTCAACCCGATTCATGACGAGGTAACGCGCATCGCGGCCAACCTCGAAGCACTAAAGGGCGATATCGATGCTGCATGGTCGGAAGCCATCGCGCCCGTTCGCCAGTTGTGGGCGGATGTTGACGCGCTGATTGCATTGGGCGCGGTCGAAGTGGGGCAGTACGCCGCCGATCAACTCCGACCCGGCCAAATCGTATCCGCCGAGTTCGTGGAACAGCATCGCGAAGCCGTTCGCCTCAAGGCGCAGGAGGTGTCACTGGTGAACCTTGGCCGACTCACGGAACCGGATTGGCATACGCCCGCGTTCGCGACCGACCGCCTACAAGCCTACGCCGACGATCTACGCCAAGCCGGGGACGCCATCGGCGGCGTTGTGGAAGCCGCGCAAAACTGGCTACTGGTCACGATGGCAACCCGCGTTCGCCAAGACCTAGAGTTATGGCTGTCGCAGACATGGCCGATTATGTGGGCGCGCGCCTTCGACAAATGGCGCAACGATGTATCAGCGCGCCTCGACAACTACGAGGCCAGCATTCAACAGGCCGCAACGGACGCCAAAGAGAGCGCCCGCGAAGAACTGCGGAAGGTGAAGGAGAGCATCCAAAGCGCGGAAGCCACCATTCTTGAATCGATCAACGAACAAGAACTAGAAGGCTTGTGGCGTAAGAGCGTCGATAGTGTCCTAGACCATCAGGCCGAAATCGACGAGAAGATCAAGCAAATCAACATTGCCGAGTTCGTCGAAGATGCGGGCGACGTAGACGGCATCTTGATTCAACTCCCGCGCATGAAGCATCAGACCGGCCCGGCCTACGGGGAGCCGGAAGAACTGCGGTTGGCCGATATCTACCGCATGTCGGTCAATTACCTGTCCCGATCCGAACGCCTCGCGCTCATGATCGTGATTGCGGAGCAAGACCTAACCATCGACGCGCGCGGGATGTATGACAAGCTCTGGCAGGGAAGGGAACAGCCATGAAACGCGCCCGCTTGAGCAAGACCGACGCGGCGGACGAAGCCGCGCAAAAGCTCGAAATCCAGATCAATGCGGAGTCGGAATATCTGCGCAAAAAGGACCGGGAAACCCGGCGCTTGTTCCTCGAACTGTTCAAAGCAGGCGAACGGATCAAGGAAAAAACAACGGAAAATCAGTAGCTTACGATTTCGGGCGCGTCTGGTATTGCCAACGTGGCCGGGAAGCGAAGAAAGCGCCAATAAATCAACAACTTACCGGCGCTTCTACGCGCAAAAACTCGCGCAGATCAACCTAAATCCCCTCAAGCGTCCTGCGATTCTTCATCATCCGTTCTTCAATCAGGGCGTGCCGCTGCTTCTCGAAGATGACGTTTGCAACGTCGCGATCAAGGTTGCCAGATTCGACCTTCTGGCAAAGACCGATCCACAAGGCATGCAGCATTTGAAGCCCGGCATCGTAGGGAGTGGCCGAGACTTGGGACTCCCATTCCTTCACGTCGGTGTCGGTGCAATAGGGTTCGTCAGCGTGCGCAAACGAAGCGGCAAGGATTGCGATGGTGAGTATCCGTTTCATGGATGTGTCCCTTGTTGTGTGGGGGGTTCAGATCAATTGGAGTTGCGCGAACGGCGCGGAGAGTTCGCGGACCTGTCGACGCAGTTCCGCAATTAGCTGAACGTCCCAAGTGCGGGCGTTCACTTGTCCGGGCGTGAACGTTTCGCCAGTGGGAGACACCAACGAATCCCCGGCCATACGCCAACCGCGCCAAGCCGGGGACAACTGCCCAAGGTCGCCGAACATGACGGCGCGGGCGATCAAGTGAACGTGCGCGGGCGCTTTGCGCTTGCCATCCTCGTATTCATTCCAGACGCGGACAGACACCCCGGCGACTCGCGCCGCATCCTCGCGACTGTAGCGCCCGTGCTTTCGGTAGTGCTTGAGCATCAGTGCGTCCCTTCACGCCATGCACGAAAGGCGCGGCATTCTAAAGACGCTGAGTGGGGAGGCAACACACTGATTCGTGAACTTATTTACGCGGCCAAGCCGGGCAATCCATCGGATTACACGACTTAACATAATATACATTATACCGACCACTATATCCGGCCAATGAATCCGGATCGGCGGCTGGGCCGAACAGCCACGGATACCCGCCTGGCAACTAACGCGAAGCGACGCTCAGCTTGCGATTGATCTGCACACGGACTGACTGCGCCTCTGCGCCGCTGTGCGTAAAGCCCACACAAACGAAAACGCCACCGGCGATGCGGTGGCGTTGAGGTCGACTACGTACTCCGGGCTCGGTACCCGCGGAATCGATTCGCGCGGACGTGTCAGCAGCAATCCGGGCAGCTGGCCTGATTGGCGGGACACTTCGATCCGATGGCCATGAATACCAGTAACGAGCCGAGGCTGGCGAGCATGAAAACGGCGCCGAAATCCGCACCGGCCCACAGACCGAGCGCTCCTATGACCGCCAACGGAGCGGCGACAACGGCGATGCCCGAACCGTGGCAACGGAACGCGCGGCGGAGACATTGTGTAATCATCGCTTGCTCTCTCCAGTGGTGAATGAACGGGATAACGGGGTTCAGATGACGACAAACCCCTGCTTGACGTCGCAACGAATGCTAAGGAATCAGCAAGTTACCTTCAACAAGTAATTTCTAGGTGATCTACTTGGTTATTGAAAATCTGATATTCAACCATCGGTCGGTTCGGGCCGCACAATGCCACTCATGAAACAGTAATTATTATTTATGATTAATAACTTGGATGATGAATTTAATGTTGATTCATCGATTGTGTATCTCAATCATGCAGGCATGTCGCCGTGGCCCCGGCGTACGCGGGATGCCGTCGTTGCGATAGCCGACCAGGTCCATGTCCAGGGCGCGCTGGGTTACGCGGACTGGAGCCGTATGGAGGACGAGACGCACGTCAAAATGGCCGATCTGATCGGCGCCGGGTCGTCCGACGAGATCGCGTTTGTCCGCAACACTTCCGATGCCTTATCGATGGTTGCCCGCGGCTTGTCGTGGACGCCTGGACAGAACGTGGTGTTTCTGCGCGAGGAATTCCCCTCCAACCGCTATCCATGGGAATCCCTCGCCGAATTCGGTGTCGCGTCACGCATCGTGGATCTCGACCTTGCCGATCCGGAAGCCCCGCTGATCGCGGCACTCGACGACAACACCCGCCTCCTCGCGGTGAGCGCGGTGCAATACGCGAGCGGTATCCGCATGGACCTGCCCAGGCTTGCGGAAGCCTGCCGGGAGCGGGACGTGCTGTTCTGCGTCGACGCCATCCAGCAGGTTGGCGCCCTGCCCTTTGACGTCAACGCATCCGGTGCCGACTTCGTCGCCTTCGGCGCGCACAAATGGCTGCTCGGGCCGGAAGGCGTCGGTGTGTTGTGGATGCGCCCGGAATGGCGCGAGCGCCTGCGTCTGCACGCTTTCGGTTGGCACATGGCCGAGCATCCCGGCGATTTCGATGCGCCGGCCTGGCGGCCGACCGCCTCCGCGCGCCGGTTCGAGCCGGGCACCACCAACCTGCTCGGCATTGCCGCGCTGAACGCCAGCCTGGGCCTGCTCGAGGATGTGGGGATGAATGCGGTGGAGGCGTTGTTACGGCAGCGTGTCCGGCATCTGGCGACTGGTCTCGCCGCCCTCCCCGGCATCTCGCTGATCACCCCGGACGCCCCCGCACGACAGGCCGGAATCGTCACGTTCCGCGCCGGTCGCGTGGACACGGGCGCCCTTCACAAGCACTTGGTCGCCCGGAAGGTGGTCTGCGTTCCCCGTGCCGGCGGCATCCGCTTCTCGCCGCACTTCTACACGGCGCCGGAGGTGCTGGATCGCGCCCTGAACGCGGTCGAGGACGCGCTGCGGGCGTGAATCGCCCCTCAGCGGATGCGTTTGCGCATCTCCAGCCGATTGCCCTGCCCGTCAGGCAGATGGCTGTAGTCGATGCGATCCATGATCTCGTTGATGAAATGCACGCCGAGACCGCCGGGCCGCACATCCCGCAAATCGCGGCCCTGTATGCGATCCAGCGCGATCGGCGGCGCATGATCGATCAGCACGAACACCAGATCGTCGCCCTCGTCCCGGATCGCGAGTTCCAGATCGCCATCCCTGGTTTCGCCATACGCATGCTGGATCACGTTCATGCCGGCCTCGTTGACGGCCAGCACCAGACGCTCGACCTGTTCCGGATTGACGCCGGCCAGCTCGGCGGCGCGGCTGACGACCGGTCGCATCAGGCGCAGGCTGGTCGCGCGCGCCGGGATGCACAGATGCACGAGGACGTTGTCACCCAGTCGCATGGTGCTCACTTCAATCCAGGCCGCCGTCGACGCACAACAGCGTGACGTCGTCCCGCTGGGCGTCGCCATCCGCCGCGCCGGTCGCGACACTCGCCAGCCTTCGCATGCCCTCATCGGTAGCCAGGCCGGCGATCTCGCGAATCAGCCGCATCACGCCCTCGATACCGATCTCCCGACCGTCCGCATCCAGGGCCTCGCTCAAGCCGTCGCTATACAGATAGAGCCGCCCGCCATCGAGCTGGCATGCGGTCTCCACGTAACCCTGATCCGGAAGGATGCCCAGCGGCGGTCCGGAGGCATCATCCAGGCGCAGGACCTCGCCATCCGCAAGCAACAACGGCGGCGGATGGCCGGCGTTGGCGACGATCACGCGGCCATCGCGCGGATCGAACACCCCCGCCACGACGGTCACGAACATGCCGCGCGTGGCCGTCTCACAGAGCTCGTCGTTGACCACCGCCAACAGTTCCCCCGGCTGCAGGCCGCGCCGGGCAAGGCCACGCAACAGGCTGGCCGCCTTCACGCCGAGCAGCGCCGCGTTGAGACCCTTGCCCGAAACGTCCGCGAGATTGAATGCGATCCGACCATCGTCGAGCCGGATGAAATCGAAGAAATCGCCCGATACCTCCCGCGCCGGGATATTCAGGCCGCTGACCGGAAAACCTTCAACCGGCGTGGGCAGCAGGCTCCGCTGGATCTCCCGCGCGAGTTCCAGTTCCCGGCGCATGCGTTCCTGCTCGACCAGTTCGGCGGCGATGCGCGCGTTGCGGATCGCCAGGGCCGCCGCCGTCGCGAGCATCGACAGCGCGGCCGCATCCGAGGCGTTGAACAGACCGGAACCGCCCTTCTTGTTGATAACCTCGATCGCCCCCAGTTCCTCCCCTGAAACGCGCAACGGCGCGGCGATGATCGAACGCGACTCGAACCCGGTCTGTTCGTCGACGAAGGCCGCGAAATCCGGATCGTCGCGCACGTCGCGGACCATCACCGGCGTGCTCGATCGCGCCGCGCGACCGATGATTCCCGCCCCCGCCGGCAGGCGGATATCGGCCAGGTTGTCGCAAACGCTGTGCGGTCCCGCGCAGGCATCGCAGCACAGGAACTCGTGATCGGCGTCGAACAGGAAGATGGACGCCGCTTCCGCATCCATCAGCGTCATGACCCGTTGCAGGGCCAATGACAAGGTTCCGGAAAGATCCGGGTTCTGCGCGAAGGCGGAGGTGATTTCCGCCAGCAAGGCCCATTCATCGGCATGCACTTCGGCGGGCGGCGGCATCACGGGGGCGTTGGAAGCGGATGAATTCACGGGCTGCACGCGGCTTGATCGGGTGTCCTGAGCATAGCCCGGAGCTCGTATCGGGTGCGTGGCGCGGGCATCATGTGTGCGCATGTCCCGGCTGATCCTGCTCAACAAACCCTACGACGTGCTCTGCCAGTTCGGCGACGCCAGTACCGGCGAGGCCGGACGACCGACGCTGGCGCGCTATGTCGACGTGCCCGGCGTCTACCCGGCGGGTCGGCTCGACCGCGACAGCGAGGGCCTGGTGCTGCTGACCGATGACGGGCGCCTGCAAGCGCGTATCGCCGACCCCCGGCACAAGATGGCCAAGGTGTACCGGGTGCAGGTCGAGGGCGAACCCGACGACGTTGCTCTGGAAGCGCTGCGCCGGGGGGTCGAACTGAACGACGGCCCCACCCGACCCGCCAAGGCGCGGCGCATCGCGGAGCCGGCCGGGTTGTGGCCGCGCGATCCGCCGATCCGCGAACGCGCGGCCATCCCCACCGCTTGGCTGGAACTCACCCTGTTCGAAGGTCGCAACCGCCAGGTCCGCCGCATGACCGCGGCGGTCGGTCATCCGACCTTGCGGCTGATCCGCTACGCGGTCGGGCCGTGGAATCTGGAGGGTCTGGCCAGCGGTTGCTGGCGCGAGGAACAAGCACCCACGGTGCCGGCACCGCGACGGCGCAGCGTGGCCCGCAGCCGACGCTGAGCGGCTCACCCCGTTGCGGCGATCGCGAGGCCGCGCAGGACGAGGTCGTCGACCCGCTCGATCTCGATCCCGTCCAACGCTTCGGCCAGCCGCCTGGCAACTCTTGCCGCGTCGCCGCCCGTGAGCAGCAGCCGCGGTCGCAATCCATGCCGTTCCCGCGCGAGTCGCACCACTTCGCGGATCGCACCGATCTGCGCGAACAGCAGCCCCGCCGAAACGCCCTCCCCGGTATCCCGCCCAAGATCGTCGTGATCGGGCTCAGGCGGGGTTGGGGCGGGGAATCTCGTGCTGGCGCTCAAACCGGCGAACATCGCCGCGAATCCGGGCGCGATCACGCCGCCGAGATGCTCACCGTCCGCACGCAGCACGTCGACCGTCAACGCGGAGCCGAGATCGGCGATGACCACGTCGCCCTGGTGCTCCCGATGCGCGGCGATCAAGGCGAGCCAGCGGTCCACGCCCAGGCGGTTCGCGTCCGCGTAGGCGATGCGCACCCCGTGTGCTTCGGAC
The DNA here is from genome assembly GCA_024234895.1 of Gammaproteobacteria bacterium. GTDB lineage: Bacteria > Pseudomonadota > Gammaproteobacteria > JACKNK01 > JACKNK01 > JACKNK01. Next base: position 35,769 of record JACKNJ010000011.1, on the reverse strand, counting down.
TGTGTCCGGACGAGCCGGATCGGACACGCCCAGCGCCGCGCCAAGGTCTTCCGGAACATGTCGGTCAGTACCGCAGGCAGCACGCTCGCCAGGCTGACCGCGGCGGGTGCCGTCCGCTGCGCGGCCAGCGACTCGGCTACGTCCACGAGATCGGCGCCCGCATACGCCAGGCGCTCGATCGGGCCGAGTCCGCCCTGCTGGAGCATCGCCGCCTTCAGCGACGAATTGCCCAGATCGATCAGCAGCATCCCGTCGGACGGCATCGTCAGGTCGCTCTCACCGACACCTCGCCAGACTGGCAGCAGCGAATTCCGCTGTCGGTCTGGATCAGCAATCCGCCGTCGTTATCGATGCCGATCGCGACGCCGTGGAAGGCGCCCTCGGCGGCATCCACGCAGACGATCCGGTTGCGCAACAGATCGCGATCGCTCCACAGCGACAGAAACGGAGCGATGCCCTGCTCCCGATAGGCAGCGATGGCACCGGTCACGGCGGCGATGATCTCCGCGGCGACAGCCTCGCGCCGCAGCCCGGGGCTGCGCTCGGCGAGGAAGCGGATCGGCTGGTCGATGGCGGCGCACAGCGCCGCATCCGGGTGATGGTTGAGGCCAATGCCGACGACGACGGCGATGCGATCTGCAAGCACGCGACTTTCCAGCAGGATGCCGCCGAGCTTGCCGCCATCGACATAGAGATCGTTGGGCCATTTCAGCGCGGCATGGACGCCGAGCCCGGTCAAGGCGTCGGCGATCGCGACCCCGATGGCGAGCGGCAGTGCGCCCAGGGACTGGGTGAAAGGCAGCCGGGTGCGCCAGGCCACGGAGAGGTAGATATTGGTTCCGGGTGGCGATTGCCAGCTCCGCCCGCGCCGACCCCGTCCGGCGGTCTGGCGATCGGCGATCACCGCGACGAACTCCTCCGCTTCACTCGCGCCCGCGCGCTCCAGGGCCTCGCTATTGGTCGATTCGAGGCAGTCGGCAACCGTCAGTTCGGCGAGCCGCGAAACACCGCCGCTGGCAACCACCTCCGCCAGGAAGGCGAGGTCGTACGCCGCTGCAACCGCGTCACCCCCGAGCAGCCGCAGTCGCATCGAACGTCACGCGCCCGAGCCGGAACCGGGGGTGCCGGCTTGCGCGGCATCGTCCATTTCCTTCCAGGTCTGCAATTTCCGATAGACGGTCGAGGCGCTGATTTCGAGCAGCGCCGCCGCGCGCGGAATGTTGCCGTCACAGGCATCGATGGCCCGCTCGATCGCCTCGCGCTCGACGATCCACAACGGGCGGATGCCCACCTCGGGCGGCGTCGCCTGGTACACGGAGGGCTCGGTCGCTGTGACGCTGGCATCCGCCGTGGTCGCATCCGAACCGGGCACGAAGAACCGCCCGCTCGGGTTGTTCAGCGGGGGTGGGAACATGTCGACGTGCACTTCGGGCCCCCGATGCAGCACGACGACATTACGAATCACGTTGAGCAGTTCGCGGACGTTGCCCGGCCAGGGGTAGCGCTTCAGCAGATCTAGACTGTCGGCGTCGAACTTGTGGAACTCCTTGCCCTCCTCCTCGGCGATCAGGTGCAGGAAGTGATTGGCGATCAGCAGGACGTCGCCGCCGCGATCGCGCAATGGCGGGAGGTGCAGCGGGATCACATGCAGGCGGTAATAGAGGTCTTCGCGGAAACGACCGGTCCGCACCAGCTCCAGCGGGTCCTTGTTGGTCGCGCAGATGAAACGCACGTCGACCGTCTCGGTCTTGCTGCCACCGACCTTCTGGAAACTGCCGGTCTGGATGAAGCGAAGCAGCTTGGCCTGGAGATCGAGGTTCATCTCGGCGATCTCGTCGAGGAACAGCGTGCCGCCCTCGGCGCGCCGCGCGGCGCCCTCGCGTGGCCCGATCGCGCCGGTGAACGCGCCTTTGACGTGGCCGAACACCTCGCTTTCCATCAGGTCGCGCGGAATCGCCGCGCAGTTCAATGCCACGAACGGCTTGTCGGCGCGCGGACTCTTGTAATGCAGGGCCTCCGCACAGACCTCCTTGCCGGTACCGCTTTCTCCGGTGATGAACACCGAGGCACGGCTCGCTGCGGCGCTGTCGATGGTGCGGTAGACGGTGCGCATTTCCGGCGAGGCGCCGACGAACCCCTGATACTGGGTCCGGTTTTCCGCATCCTCGACGCCGCCGAAGGGCTGGAACTGATTGCGGGTGAGCGCGCTGGCGACGGCCATGCGCAGCCGCTCGGCACTGAAGGGTTTTTCGAGGAAATCGAAGGCGCCGTTGCGCATCGCATGCACGGCGACGTCGATGCTGCCATGGGCGGTGATGATGATCACGGCGCAATCCATGTCGCGCTCACGTATCCAGGCGAGGATGTCGCGGCCATCCATGTCCGGCAGCATGAGGTCGAGCAGCACCACATCCGGCGGATCGTTCATGAGCCGATCCAGCGCGTCCTTGCCGTTTTCGACCCGGGTGACGTGGTAGGGATCCTTCGCGAGGTAGCCCTCGTAGGTCAGCGCCAGCGTCAATACGTCTTCGACCAGCAGGATCTCTATGACCCCGGCGGCCGCGTTGGGGTGATTCATGATGGTGGCTTCTCTTCCTGTGATTGACCACCAGCCTGCCTTGTTATGTGCCCGTCAGACGGGCGGCGTTATCGGCGGTCGACTACGGTCAATCCTAGCAGTCGTTCGCAAAATGCGACACGCTAATTCGTCGCAAATTGAGAATATTTCCACCCCTGCCGAGCGGTTCGGCAGCTTGCCATTCAGCCGATATCCACCTGCACGACACCGCCCTGCACACGCACCGGGTAGACCCGCAGCGGCTCCTCGGCCGGGTCTTCGAGCACGTCGCCGTTACGCAGGTCGAAACGGCTGCCGTGGTAGGGGCACATGACCAGATGCCCCATCAAGGCCCCTTTGCACAACGAGACCTCTTCGTGGGTGCAGGAGTCGTCCGCCGCCAGAAATTCGCCATCGACGTTGGCGATCAGGATCGCGCGCCCGTCGAGCATCACCCTCGTCATCCGACCGGTCTCGAGGTCGCCGGCGTTCATCGCATCCTGGTAAGCCATGTGCGTGGTCCTCAGGCCGTCATCATCAGGTCGTCGACCGCTTTCTTGACCTTCTTGAAGGTCTCCGGCGCATCGATCTCCATGGCCTGTTCCAGCGACCATTTGTTGGTCTGGTCGACACCCATCAGCGCCTGCACGCGCTTGCCGAGGTAATGGTTGAACGAGTAGCTCGGGCCGCCGTCGCCGAAGCCGTATTCCGCGTAGGCGCTGAGGCGGTCGTTCAGGTTGTCGATGAAGCCGGATTTGTAGTCGCGCGGCCCGAACAGGTCCTGCGCGTTGTCCTGCACATGGTCGCCGACCCGCTGTCCGAGTGCGTTCATCAGCACCTCACGCTCCTGATAGCTGAGCTTGTCGAACATCATGCGGTCGATCACCGCCACCTCGTACGCGAGGTACTCGCAGATCACCGCGATGCGCTGCATGTCGTCGTTGTAGAGGTAATCCTCGCCGTGCAGGTTCTTGGCGCGGTCCAGCGCGATGCGCCAGGCGATGAAGGCCAGCGCGCCGGCCTGCTCTTCCAGGCCCTTCTGGACGACCTCGTTGCCGTCGCGGTCGGATTGATGCCAGGAACTCTTGATTCGCAATGCCACGGGTGTTGCTCCCAATCTTGCTGTGCGGCGTACCGATCGGCTCCGCAATCGGAAAACGCCGGATCGACACAATGTTATTGGCTGCGGAAAACACGCTATATCTGGAGATTCTAAGCGCAGCAGCGCCCCGATTTACCGCAGACATTCATCCGGGAATGCCGATGTCCGAGTTCTCCATAAACCAGCTCGCCGCAGGCGTGCAGCGCAATTGCGACATCGCCGACGCGCGCCACGGCGCGGACTATTCGATGTGCATCTACCTGATGAAGATGCGCGAGTACTTCCGCTGGGAGAAAGGCTACGCCTTCGACGCGCGCCTGCCGAAGGAGGAAGTCGGGCCCTGGCTGGCAGAACGCGAGCAGCGCTGGGCCGAGATCGAGGAACTGGAATATCAGCATCTGCCCCTCGCCGGCGGCACCGCCGCGCCGTTCGACGCCACCGCCGTCAACGTCGAGATCGTGCCGACCGGCTACGTGTACAGCGCCGGTCTCGGCATCCACGCGGCCGAACACTTCTTCCTGGCCGAACTCGAACGTCGCGAGACCCACGGCGACTTCACCATCCACGTCGCGGGCCGCGAGCTGGCGCGCGACCTGACCTCGCCGCCGGCCATGAGTCAGGGCCGCGACATCTACCTGCGCCGCGAATCCTTCCAGCGGATGTTGTGGGAGCGCGTCGAGACCTGGCGCTGGAACAAACCGGACAACGCGATGGGCCGCGCGATCGCCGCCTACCCCTTCGACGACGACGTCGAAGCCGCCCTGAACGCGATGACCGAGGTGGAACTGGACGCCGCCCTGCAACACGAGATCGGCGAGATCCGCGCCGGCGAACTGCTCGGCAACGCAGCCTGGCACGAGATGCTGATGCAGCTCAGTTCGACCCCGGCCGAGCTGATGGCGAGGGGCATCCGCGACCACCTTGCCGATGCGCTGGTCACGCTGCCGCGCCTGCTCGACGGCGGCAATGCCGCCTCGTTCCACTTCTACATCGGCAACCTCACCAACATGCGCAAACACCTGTTCCCGAGCATGGGCACGGCCTATAACGACTGGCTGGTGGATCACGACGACAAACCGCTGCGTGCCCTGATTGACCGTGCGCAAGGACATTGGCAGCAGCTTGCCGCCAAGCTCCTGGCCCGCTTCCAGGCCGGTGGCGACAGCAAGGCGCTGATGGAAATCGTCGAGGCCAACCGCCTGTAAACTCAGAACGAACCGGTAGGAGCGGCTTCAGCCGCGATCGGCGCACCGAATCTAGCTGGAGCCGATCGCGGCTGAAGCCGCTCCTACACCCATATCCGAGATATCCACCGTGACCGATCCCCAAGTCCAGACCAAGGTCGATCCCTACGTCCTGGTCGAAGCCAAACCGCACACCTTCATCTTCACCATCGACGGCGCCCTGCCTGCTTCGATCTGCGCGGAGATGATCCGCCGCTTCGAGGCCAACCCGGACCAGCAATACCTCGGTCGGATCGGGCAGACCGCCACCGAGGACCGCTCGATCAAGAAGTCCACCGATCTGGTGGTCAGCAACAAGCCGGACTGGAAGGACATCGACGGCTTCCTGTTCAAGTCGCTGGCGCTGGCGATGCGCGAATTCGGCGAGAAGTACCCGTATTTCAAAGGCCCGTTCAAGGACAGCGGTTACGCGATCCAGCGCACCAACGTCGGCGAGCATTACCACTGGCACATCGACGGCGGCAGCCACGACTTCGCGCAGCGTCAGCTCGTCGCGGTCTGGTATCTCAACGATGTCGACGGCCCCGGCGGCGAGACCGAATTCCTGTTCCAGGACGTCAAGATCACGCCGCGAACGGGCCGCCTCGTGCTGTTTCCACCCTTCTGGACGCATGAACACCGCGGCGTCACCCTCGAAGCCGGGGTGAAATACATCGCCACGACCTGGGTAGTCTTCGCCTGATATTTTCCACCCGTCGTCCGGCAGGTCCTGCGGGCGAGCGCCCTCCCCTGTAGGAGCGACTTCAGTCGCGATCGGCGCTGGATGTCTTCCCGGAAGCCGATCGCGACTGAAGTCGCTCCTACAGGGCATCTCCCCACGTTTCAGCGCCCGAGTACGGAAGATCAGCATGCCAGGCCGCTACATCCAGCTCCCCAACGCCGAAATCAGCACCGTCGAAGACAGTTTCGGCCGCATCAAGGTGCGCATCGGCGACCTCCGCGTGGTCAAGTCCGAAGGCATCCCCGGCGTCAACGAAAGCACGCTGTGGCGCAACGCCGCGACCGTCGAATTCGAGGAAGCGGAGATCGACGGCGATCTGCCCGCGCTGCCGGCCCGCGTGACCACCGGCGACATCACCCTCAACGGCATCACCTACCGGGACATGATCGCCCTGCCGCTGGACCAGAACGGCTTCGCCGAACTGGAACTCAGCTTCGCCGGCGGCGCCAAGGTCACCATCAGCGCCAGTGAACGCATCCGGATCGAACTCGACGGCCCCGGCAACTACATCGAGCACATCGCCGCAACCAAGGGCCGATAGCCCGATGCGCGGCAAGACCCTGCTGTCCATCGTCGAGATCGGCGGCTATCCGGACATGACGGCGATTTATGCCGAGGCCGGCTTCCGCGTCGTCAGCACCAACTCCCAGCGCAAGGCGCTCAAGCTGTTCCGCGATGAAAAGCCGGATGTAATCGTCTCGGAATTCATCTTTCAGCCCGATTTCCGCGACCGTTACTGCAACGTCGGCACCATCGCCAGCCAGTTCCCGATCGTGAATCCCGACGTGAAGCTGGTGCTGTTCTACGAGTCCGAGGACGCCCCTGCGCTGGAGCGCTTCATCACGGACTTCGCGCCCTATCACGCGGCGATTCCCCACCCCATCGACCGGGACGCACTGCGCCTGATCCTGCGCGAACTCGCCTGACGAAGACGCGTGATGCTGCCAGGAAGGTCATGATTTTCAGTGACCTGCCGATCATTCCGGGAAGAGACGAATTTCCGATCCTTCCCGGAGCTCCGACCGATGTCGTCATTCCCTCAACCAGGCAAAACCATCCGCCTCCTCGCGATGGCCATCGCCATCCTCCCGCTGGGCGGATGTCTGTTCGGTGACGATCCACCCGAACTGGTGATCTTCGTCGACAAGGCGCTCGCGGCGCCGTTGAACGAGCTCGTGAACGCCTACCGCGAGGCTCATGACGATGACCTGCCCTACGACATCCGCATCGTGAGCGGTGACGGCGCCGAACTGGCGGCGCGCATCAACGGCGAGCAGCCGGTCGCGCCGGCGCCGGTGGCCGAAGAACCCGCCGAACCGGTCGAACCGGCCGAACCGGGAGAACAAGCAGAGCCTGAACCACCCCTGAAGGCCGATCTGTTCCTGCCCCTGCGCCACGCCGACCTCGTCCACATCGGCGACCGTGCCGTTCGCACCGCGCAGGTTGCGGAAATGGTCCCCACCGTCCTGGTTCACGACAAATTCGAGAAAGGCCTGGACACCTTCGCCGATCTCGCCAAGCCCAACGTGCGCCTTGCGATCGGGGACAAGAGCAAGGTCGCCATCGGCGAAGCCGCCGAAGCGCTCATGGACAGGACCGAAAAGCCGACCGAATTCCATCGGCACGTGATCTATCGGACCGAAACCGCCGAGGAACTGGTTCATCTCGTCCGCGTCGGCTGGGCGGACGCCGCGATCATCTGGAAACACATGCTCAAGTCGCCGGAAGCCGCCAAGTCGACGGAAATGCCTCTGCCCGATGACCTGATCGATCCGACCCCGATCACGCTGGCCGAAACGGACGATGGGAAACTCCCGGTTGAAGCGAGCGCGCTGGCCGCGTATCTGGGCAAAGCGGAAAGTCGCGCGGTCTTCGCCCGCCACGGATTCGGCATCCCGGTGGATGCCATGACGACCGGGGATGCCGTCAGCGCCGAGCGCGACGGCAATTCCTGAGCCCGGCCACGATTAAATCGGTGTTCCTCAGGTCGCCCGCAACCCGTCTCCGCGCGTCCGTGACAAGCCGTGATAGGCCATCAGAAACACGCCGATCAGGGTGACATGGAAGCCGTAAGCCGGGTCATTGAGCACGGGGATCTGCACCTGATACCAGGCGAACAGCAAATACAGCGGCGACATCGCGTAGGCGCCAAGGAACAACCACTCGCCCCAGCGGGTTGGCGCACCAACGCGAAACAGCACGAACAGCGCGAACAACATCGGCGCCACGTCATAAAGCTTCAGCCGTGGGTTGAACAGGGATAACAACAGGTAGAGCAGCAGCGCGTAGGTCACCGGGTCCGCGATGCGGCCGTGGAAACGGCGGATCGTCACCCAACTGATGGCGATCGCGATGACCATATGGCCGATCACCGCGCCCACCCAGTTCCCGTCCAGAGCCAGATTGATGAAGTAACCGAACCCGAAACCGAGGTCGCCCTTGACCAGGGTCTGGGCGTTCAAGGCCGCAAGGAATAACGCGACGCGATCCGGATCGAACAGTGAATAGCTCAGCAGCGCCAGCGCGACCGTCGAAAAGGCGCCGACCGCCCAGCCGAGCAGCGGACGCCAGCTTTCCCCACGCGCGTGCGAAAGCACGAATGGCAACAGTGCATAGATGGCCAGGTATGGCTTGACCGCGCTGAACAGCGCGACCAGAAGAATGAAGCCATGGCGCGCCGAGGGCTGCGTCAAGCCGCCCAGGATCAAGGTCAGCAAGGCGAGGTGCATGAACGTGGTCAGATTGCCGGTAGCCGCAGCGTCCAGCCCCATCGCGCCATAGCCCAGCGCCAGAAACACCTCCCAGGTGAAGCCCTGTGTGGCGGCGGCGCGCGCGAATGTGAACACGACGATCAGGTAGAGGAAGGTCAGCAGCCGCGTCAGCTTGTCTCCGAAAACGCTCATCGCATCCAGTATCAGCGGGTGATAGACGAACAGCAGGCGCTCGCTCGTCGAGTATGGGTCCCCTCCCGCTTGCCGCACCTCGACCGCGCGACTGTACACATCGAGGTCCCAGAAGAACCCGGTGTGGTGCAGATCAACCAGCGCGAACGCGAGCCGGGCCAGCGCCATGAACACCAGGCTCACGACGACGAAACGGGAAAGACGCAACTCGATGCGCGCGGCCTCCATTTGCCTGCGTCTCAGGGCGTCAGCGTTTGCACGAACTGGTCGAGCGCCTTGCTCAGCGCGCGCTGATAAGCGGCGACGACATCCGCCGGCGACGGATTGTCGTTCAAGGACTCTTCCACCGTGACCTCGCCGCTGCGTGGCAAGACATCGCGCTGGCGCAGATCGCTCAACTTGAAGGCAATCCCGACAACCACCGACTGGCCCTGTCCGCTGAGCAGCTCGAAGCGGCGCAATTCACCACCGAGGAGCCAATCGCCGTTGATGTCACCGGCCTCCCGGAATACCCGGTCGGCGACGCCGCGCGATTCCAGATAGCGTTGCGCGAAATCCGCCACCAGCTTGGTGGGACGATCCACCCAGAAATCGTAGTGCCGTTGCTGCAGCACGACACCGGCGCTGTCCTTCGCGAAGAGCATCTGTCTCGAGTCGTGCAAATCGCCGGCGCGGAATTCGTCGACCACGAGCACACCCGTCAAGACGCGTTCCCCCGCTGCGGCCACGACCGGCGGCAGGCGGAAATAAAGCTCGTCGGGCGCGGGACCGACGCTTCCGCACCCCGCCGTGACCAGCGCGGCGATGACGATGGGAACAATCCTGTGGACGAACATGGGTAATTCCTCAGCGATCGGCTTGTGGGTGCTCGCCACGGACGAGCACGGCCGGATTGCGTTTTAGCTGGCGGGAGAAGTCGTTCATGTTGCGGGCGGTCGCGTCGAGCTGTTGCAGCAGGTCGTCGATGTTGCTGGCGACGCTGTGCATCGTGCCGCGCAGATCGGCGACGGCTTCGCGGAGTTCCGGGCGGTTCTCGGCGACGGCGTCGTGGAGCTGGCCGAGCGTGGTGTCGAGGCGCTGGCGGGAATCGCGCATTTCGGCGCTGAGTGCCTTGGCGTTGCGCGCGGTGACGGCGAAGTCATCGATCATGGTGTTGACCGAGCCGGTGTTGACCTCGCCGATCAGGGTGCGCGCGCTGGTGGCGGTGGCGTGAATCTCGTCGGCCGCGCGCTTCATGGTCTCGGTGCCTTCGCGGATGTTCGCGAGCAGCGTGGTCAGGTTGTCGCGGTTTTCCGGGCTGACCGTGGCGGCGAGCCCTTCCAGGCTCTTCTCCAGCGCAACGGAGACGGTATCCACGCGTTCGTTCAGTTGCAGCAGCATCGGGCGCACGACCTCGCGGGCGAGGCTGCGCATCTCGCCGGCGACGTCGTTGATGGCCGCCATCATGTTCGCGCCGGTCTGGCCCTTGATCTCATCGCCCGGCTGCAACGCCGTCCGCGAATCGCCCTCGCGGATGTCGATGGTGATTTGCCCGAGCAGGCCGGAAGCCGTGATGCGGGCTTCCGAGTCGTCCGGGATCGACCAGTCCTTCTGCACGCTGAAGTCGATCCGGTAACGGGTGCCGGCGCCCGCCCCGCTCTTGCGGATCGGCGTGATCTCCTCGATCTGGCCGACCAGGTAGCCCTCGTAATAGACGCGCGTGCCGAAGCGCAGACCGCTGACGTTGTCGTAGACGACGTGGTAGCGATCGGTCGGGCCGGATTCGCCGGACACCGTGCTCAGGAACCAGAGCAGCAACGCGAAGGCGCCGATCACGAAGCCGCCGACCACGAAGTAATTGATGCGATCGTGTTTCATGGCGAGCCAGTGTAGTTCGATGGGCGCGCTGGATTGCGATGCACAGTGCCGGATTGCATCAGTCGTTCACCTCGCGCTTGAAGAACAGGCTGGGCTTGAAGCTCGGGAAGTTGGCTGCCGCGATCTGGATGGTCTGGCCGGTCTGCGGGTTGCGACCGGTGCGGGCCTTGCGCTCGCGCAACATGAAGGTGCCGAAGCCGAACAGCGACACGGTCTCCCCTTTCGCGGTCGCGTTGATGATGCCGCTGAAGGCCGCGTTGAGCGCGCTCGCCGCGTCCTTCTTGCTCAGCTGGGTCTCGGCGGCGATCAGGTCGATCAGATCCGATTTGTTCATTCAGGGGTTCCAGGCGTTGTTGTAAGCACGATTGTAGGAGCGGACTTGCCCACGAACGGGGGGTTGGCTTCGACGCCGCTCAGCCAACGGCAGCGGCGCGCGCTGGCTGAGCGGAGTCGAAGCCCGGGCAAGCCCGCCCCTGCATGGCGTCAGAGTTCATTGAGTGGCGTGTCGGTCAGGCGAGCCATGTAGGCGTCCGGGTCGATGACCTCCTCGCGCGGACGCCGGTTGAGCAGGTCCTGCACGCGCCGGTTGTCGCTGTTGCGGACCTCTTCCACGGTGCCGACCAGCAGGATGTCGCCCTGATCGAGCACGGTGATGCGGTCGGCGATCTTGAATGCGGAATCGAGCTCGTGGGTGACCACGACGATGGTCATGTTGAGGGCATCGCGCAGTTTCAGGATCAATTCATCGAGTTCCGCCGAGACCACCGGATCGAGCCCGGCGGACGGCTCGTCGAAGAACAGCAGGCGCGGGTCCATGGCGATCGCGCGGGCCAGCGCGGCGCGTTTGACCATGCCGCCGGAGAGCTGCGCCGGCATGAGCCGGTCGAAACCGCCGAGGTTGACCAGTTCCAGCTTCAGGCGGCTCATGATCTCGATGGTCGCGTCGTCGAGCTCGGTGTGTTCGCGCAGCGGCAGCTGCACGTTCTCGCCGACCGTCATCGAATTGAACAGCGCCCCGCCCTGGAAGGACACGCCCATCTTCTTGCGCAGCTCGTACATGCCCTGCGAATCGAGCTGGGTGATGTCCTGGCCGAGCAGTTCGATGCTGCCCGAGGTGGGCTGGTGCAGGCCGAGCAGGAAGCGCAGGAAGGTCGACTTGCCGGAACCGGAGCCGCCCATGATCACCATGATCTCGCCGGCGTGGACGTCCAGCGATACGCCCTTGAGGATCTGGCGCTCGCCGTAATGCGTGACCAGATCGCGCACGCGGATGACGGCTTCGCGTTCGCTGTTCATCGCCACTTCACCGCGTCAGGAAGAAGGTGAACAGCATGTCGGCCATGACGATCGCCGAGATCGACATGACCACCGAGCGGGTCGTGACCTTGCCGACGCCCTCCGCGCCGCCGGTCGCGCCGAAGCCGTTGGCGGCGCCGATCAGCGCGATCAGCACCGCGAACACGAAGGCCTTGTTCACGCCCTGCATGACGTCATCGACCGTGAGCACGTCGGCAGTGTCCTGCGCATAGGCGGCCAGGCTGATGCCGACATCCAGCGAGGTGTACACGGCGCCGCCGAACAGCGCCGCGATATCCGCCAGCACGGTCAGCGCCGGCACCACGATCAGCAGCGCGACCAGCGCCGGCGCAACCAGATAACGCACCGGGTTGATGCCGATGACGCGCAGCGCGTCGATCTCCTGATTGACCACCATCGTGCCGATGCGCGCGGCCATCGCCGAACCGGAGCGACCGGCAACCAGGATGCCGACGATCAGCGAGGAGAATTCGCGCGTCACCGACAGCGCGATGCCGATCACCACCTTCGACTCCGCGCCGAAGGTCTTCATGGTGTGGATGCCCTGGATGGCGAGCATCACGCCGACCCCGAAGGCCAGCATCAGCACGATCGGCACCGCGTTGACGCCGACCTGGCGCATCTGCTGGAACACCGCCTCGACCCGCACCGGCTGCTTGCGGAAAGGGCCGACGAACAGCCAGTAGAGGCTCTCGGCCAGCAGCGCGCCGAGGTAACCGACCTCCTCGACCGCGCGGACCGTGCCACGGCCCAGATTTTCAAGACCGCGCAAGGCGTTCACGGCATCAGACGAGAAAATCGTCCACGGACGCAAACAGCGGAAACACCTGATCCAGCCGCGCCAGCTTGAGCACCTTCATGGCCGGCTCCGACACCGCCACCAGGCCGAAGCGCGAACCGCCGGACTTCGCCTTCTGGTAACCCTCGACGAGGCTGGCGATGCCGGAGCTGTCGATGTAACTCACGCCGGAGAGGTCGATCGCGAGCGTATTGCCGGCCTTGATCTCGGCCAGGATCAGCTTGCGGGCCTGCGGCGAATTCGAGAGATCGATCTCGCCGCCAAGACTCAGCACCGAGGCCCCCTGCCGTTCGGTAATGGCATGTTGCACGCTGGACTCCCCCTCGAGTTCGTTCGCGACGTTCAGGTCGCGTTGTTATGGCCGTGGCGCAAGCATAGTAACCCGGAGCAAACCGGCCCGGCGCACTCGGGCGCAGCCGCTTCGCCGCCCGCTCGGTTCGCGCCGATTTCCGGCAGCGGCTGGCGAATCCATCATCCGCATCCGTGCGCGCAAGCATCGACTGCCTACACTGGGCAACGGCGACGTGATGAAGTCCCGACCCGTCGCCGGAGTCCGTCATGAGCACGCTGCTTTTTCAACCCCATCCGATCCTCAGCGAGAAACCGCCACGTTACGAGCGTGCCGGTTCCTGCCCGTTCATCTGCGAACGCGAGGCCAACACCCTCGGTGGTCTGCTCGTCACGCGCGTGATGCGCAGCCCGGACAACCTCGCCTACCGCTGGTTCGAACACGATGGCGACGGTGGTCACTGGCACGGACTGACCTGGGGCGAAATCGCCCGTCGCGCCGGTCATTGGCAGCGGACGCTGCAAACCGAAGGACTCCGGGCCGGCGAGCGGGTCGCGATCATGCTCCCGAACGGCCCGGATTGGGTTTCCCTGGACCTGGCCGCGCTCGGTCTGGGCCTGATCGTGGTGCCGCTCTACATCAACGACCGTCCGGAGAACGCGGCCTATTGCCTTCGCCATGCGGACTGCCGGTTGCTGATCGTTCCCGACGCGTACCGCTGGCACGAAATCGCCAGCGTCGATGCCCTGCCCGGCCTGCGCCGCGTGTTGACGACGATGGCCTCGCAAACTCCGGACCCGGACTCCCGGGTGATGGACCTGCAAAGCTGGCTCGAGCGCCCGGCACCCACCGAGGAGGAACGCTACGAGGTCATCGAGAAAGACCCGGAAGCGGTCGCGACCATCTGTTACACCTCCGGCACCACCGGACGTCCCAAGGGCGTGACCCTGACCCACCGCAACATCCTCTGGAACGCCGAGGCCGGACTGCGTGCGGTGCATGCCGACGAGGACGATCGCTTCCTCTCCTTCCTGCCGCTGTCGCACATGCTGGAACGCACCGCCGGTTATTACATCCCGATGATGGCCGGCGCCTGCGTCAGCTTCGCGCGCGGCATCGCCGAACTGGGCGAGGACATGAAGCACGAACGCCCGACCGTGCTGATCGCCGTGCCGCGCATCTTCGAGCGGATCGAGGAAAAGGTGCGCGCCTCGCTGACCGCAAGCCCGTTACCCAGGCGCGTGCTGTTCGATACCACGGTCCGCCTGGGATGGGAGCGTTTCGAACGCAGCATGGGGCGGGCGACCTGGTGCCCGCGTCAACTGTTCGCGGCATCCCTGCAGAACGTGGTCGGCGACCGGCTGCGCGCGGCCTTCGGTGGCCAGTTGCGATTCGCGATCATTGGTGGCGCGGCGCTGGCCGACCACACCGCGCGGATGTTCGTCGGCCTCGGTTTCCGTCTGTTGCAGGGCTACGGCATGACCGAGGCGAGCCCGGTCATCAGCGTCAACCGCCTCGACGACGACGACCCCGCCACGGTCGGCACGGCGCTGCCCGGCACGGAAATCCGGTTGGGCGCGGACAACGAGATCCTGGTGCGCAGCCCGGCGGTGATGCGGGGCTACTGGAACGACGAGGCCGCCACCCGGGCGACCGTCGATGCCGACGGCTGGCTGCACACCGGCGATCAGGGCGAGATGCGCGGCGACCGAATCCGCATCAGCGGACGGCTCAAGGACATCATGGTCCTGTCGACCGGCGAGAAACTGCCGGCGGCGGACATCGAAGCCGCCTTGTGCCTCGATCCGTGGATCGAACAGGCCATCGTGATCGGTGACGGTCGGCCCTGCGTCGGGGCGCTGGTGGTGCTGAGCGACGCGGCCGGCCAACCGGATCATGCGCAACTGCTCGAACGTCTCAACGCCACCTTGAAACGCTTCCCCGGCTACGCCCGCATCCACGCGGTGGAGGTCTGTTCCGAGGCGTGGACGGTGGAGAACGAACTGCTGACGCCGACGTTGAAGGCCCGCCGCCACGCCATCATCGCGCGGTATCCGGGCCTGATCGCGGCGCTGGATTGCCGCCGCTGACTCAGCCGCCTGCTTCGACCCGTGCCTTGAGTTCGGTCAGTCCGCGTTCGTAGCTCGGCCCCAGGAAACGATCGAGCATCAGCCCGAACCAGCGACCGAACAGGTCCCAGCCGAATTCGGTGCGGAAATCCCACGTCAGGCGGGTGCCCGCGCCGTCAGGGCCAAGCGTGAAGCTGGCCACGCCATCGCCCTGCGCGCCGAAGTCGAGTCGGGTCTCCACGTATTCGTTGGCGCGGCTGGCGACGATCTCCTGCCAGCCACCGCCCACCTCGGCGTGCTCGCTGCGCCAGGTCATGCGGGAGCCGACGCCCTGTTCCGGGCCGGTGAATTCGTAATGGGTGTCCGGATCGATCCGCGACCACGGCGACCAGGCATGAAACGCGCGCATGCCGTTGACGTGGGCGAACACCTGCGCGGGCGGCGCATCGATCACGATGCTGCGTTCGACGCGGCCGCTGGCCGGCAACAGCAGCGCGATCACCAGAACGCCGACCGCAAGCACGGCGAGGATGAGGGTGAGGATGCGGACGGCTTTCATGAATCGTTATTCCTGCGTGGTCAGTACGGCGAGCACCTGCACGCCCTCGCCCCGCCCCATGCCGGTCAGGCCTTCGCCGGTGGTCGCGGTGATGCCGATGTCGGTGCTTTCGATGCCGAGCAATCCGGCCAGGTGCGCCTTCATCGCGTCGATCTTCGGCGAGATCTTCGGGGTCAGGCACTCGATGCTGATCGCCAGGTGGCTGATGCGCTGCTTGCCAAGATGGTCCAGGGCCACGCGCAGATATTCGGCGCTGTCGGTGATGCCCGCCTTGCACATGTCGTCGGCGATCCGGCCGATCACGTTCACGCCGGTGACCGAGGACACCGCGTTGGTCACGGCGTGCAGGACCACGTCGGCATCGCTGTTGCCATTGAGCGGCAAACCGTCGAACTCGATGCCGCCGAGCAGCAGCGGTCGTGCGGAATCGGGCGCTTCGAGAAAGCGGTGACTGTCCTGGCCGAGGCCGGTGCGAATCTTCACGGCGGGTGGGCACTCCGGGGGAATCGGCGCCCGATTCTACGAGAAAGACTCGGTCGTGTAGCGCTCGACCATCAGCGTGTCGCTCCAGTGCGTCGGCGACAGACCCGCCTTCTGCTTCAGGTGCGCGAGAAACAGTTCCCTGGTCGGCAACTGTTCCCAGACCGATGGCAGGAAGGTGCCCCGCCGGCCCCGATCGCCGAGGATCAGGCCATCCACGCCCGGTCGCATCTGGCTCAGCAGATCGGCCTCGGATTCAAACTGCATGGGCACGGCCGGGCTGAGCACGGAGATGTGCACATCGAGGTCGTCGTATTCGCCGGCCCCGAGCGGCGGGAAGCGCGGGTCGCGAAATGCCGCCGCGAAGGCGTTCTCGGCCACGTCCTCGATCAGTGGCCGCACCGCCGCGAGCATGCCGATGCAGCCCCTCAACCGCCCTTCGCGATTCAGCGTCACGAAGGTCGCGCGGGGTGCCCGCAAGGCCGGTTCGAATTCATCGACCGAGACGCGCAGCGGGGTGCCGCTGTGCAAGCCATGGCGGATCGACGCGCGCGCGATTTCCAGCATGCGCCGCCGCTGGGTTTCGTCGTAGACCGCCATCAGTGGAACACGTAGGCGCCGTAGCCGACCACGCGGTCACGCGACCCGGCGGTGTCGCCGGAATTGCGCAGATCGACGAGTTCGGCGTGCAGGCCATGTCCGGGCAACGCGGTCAGCAGACCGTTGATCGGGTTGCGTCCGCAGGCGTCGTGATAGCCGATGTCGTCGATGCGCCCGACCAGGATCGCTTCCGACGTCGCCCGGTCCATACGCTGCGCGGTCGCGTAATCGTGGTAGTGGCTGAGGTCGGAGCTGATCACGATCAGCGTCTCCGGCCCACCCCACAGTCGTTCGAGCACCGCGGCGACCACCTCCGGAGCCGCGTCGCCAACCACGATGGGTACGAGCCGGAACGCCGGCAGCAGCTCCTGCAGAAACGGCAGATGAACTTCCAGACTGTGTTCCTGCGCGTGCGCCTGATCCGACACCCCCACCTGCGGGAGGCTGAGGATGGCCTCGATGGCCGCCCGGTCGAGCGGCACGTCGCCGAGCGGGGTACGGAAGCGATCCGCGCCGCTGACCGCGAGGCCCCGGAACGCGACGCGGTGCGCGGGCCCCAGCAGCACGACCCGTTCGATCCGTTCCGCGACCGGTGCCAGCCGCGCGTAGGCGGTCGCCGCGACCGCCCCCGAATAGATGTAACCGGCGTGCGGGACGACCAGCGCTTTCGGCGGTGCGGCCCCGACCGCCGGCGGCACGGCGGCGAGGAAACCCCGCACCTGCGCTTGCAGTTCGGCCGGGTCGTCGGGATAGAACATGCCCGCCACGGCGGGCGGTCGGACCAGGGACATCGCGGGTACCTCGCTGACGGCTACCTTTCAAAATTGAGAATAGGGTCCATATCGACTCATACCAAGCCAACGGATCGCATCGGCATGTCCACGTTCAATCATCCCACCTGCTACTGGCACCGCGTCGACGATCAGCACGTCCAGTGCGACGTGTGCCCACGGGCCTGCAAGTTGAAGGATGGCCAGCGCGGACTGTGCTTCGTGCGCGCCGCCGAGAATGGCGCGATCGTGCTGACGACCTATGGACGTTCCAGCGGCTTTTGCGTGGACCCGATCGAGAAGAAGCCGCTCAACCACTTCCTGCCGGGCACGCCGATCCTGTCGTTCGGCACCGCCGGCTGCAATCTGTCCTGCAAGTTCTGCCAGAACTGGGACATCAGCAAATCCCGCGAGGTCGACCGCCTGCAGGATGCCGCCACCCCCGACATGATCGCCGACGCCGCCGCCCGCCTCGGCTGCCGCAGCGTCGCCTTCACCTACAACGATCCGGTCATCTTTCTCGAATACGCGATCGACGTGGCGCGCGCCTGCCATGCCCGCGATCTGCGCACCGTGGCGGTCACCGCCGGCTACGTGAGCCCCGGCGCGCGCGAGGAATTCTTCGCGCACATGGACGCCGCCAACGTCGATCTGAAGGGCTTCACGGACGACTTCTACCACAAGCTCTGTGCCGGCCATCTGGAACCGGTCCTGGACACGCTGAAATATCTGAAGCGCGAAACGAACGTCTGGTTCGAACTGACCACCCTGCTGATTCCCGGCCAGAACGACGGCGCTGCCGAAATCGACGCAATGACGCGCTGGGTGCTGGATGAACTCGGCCCGGACGTGCCCATGCATTTCACCGCATTCCATCCCGACTGGAAGATGCGCGACATCCCGCCGACCCCGCCCGCCACGCTGATACGGGCCCGCGAGATCGCGCTCCGCAACGGCATTCATCACGTCTACACCGGCAACGTGCACGACAAGTCCGGCCAGAGCACCTACTGCCCGTCCTGCGGCGGACTCGTGATCGGACGAGACTGGTATCAGTTGAGCGACTGGCACCTCGATCCCGATGGCCAGTGCACGCATTGCGGCCACGCCATCGCCGGTGTCTTCGATCCACAACCCGGCGATTGGGGTCCCCGTCGTCAGCCGGTGCGCTTGAGCGTGGGTCGCTGAAAAGCTGCGCGCGCGGTAGGAATGTCTGACAATCCCGACCCCTTTTCCGCCGGGAGCAAACCATGAATCCAGCCGCGCAGATGCCCGCGCGCATCGGCATTGTCACCGTCTCCGACCGCGCCAGCCGGGGTGAATACGAGGATCTGGGCGGGCCGGCGATCCGGGCATGGTTCGAACGCGCGCTGACCTCCCCCTGGGAAGCGGTCGCGCGGGTCATCCCGGACGAACTCGGGATGATCGAGGAAACCCTGATCGATCTCTGCGACCGCGAGGGCTGCTGTCTGGTCGTCACCACCGGTGGCACCGGCCCGGCCATCCGCGACGTGACGCCGGAAGCCACCGAAGCGGTCTGCCAGAAGCTGATGCCGGGCTTCGGAGAACTGATGCGCTCGGTGTCGCTGCAATACGTCCCGACCGCGATCCTGTCCCGTCAGACCGCCGGCATCCGCGGGCGCAGCCTGATCGTGAATCTCCCCGGCAAGCCGAAATCGATCGGCGAGTGTCTGGATGCGGTGTTCCCGGCCATCCCGTATTGCATCGACCTGATCGACGGCCCGTTCCTGGAGAACGACGATTCCGTTATCAGCGTGTTCCGTCCGAAAAAATGAGCGGGCGGCTACAGCGCAACAAAAAACCCGCGACGTGAAACACGTCGCGGGTTCAAATCCCTAAAACATCGGAGCCGATTCGGCCAGTGGCTCCGACATCCCGAATTGCCTATCACACCCAATCGAAATCGTTTTCCCCAGCTTCAGGACAGGAAACACGAAACCTGGTTCGGGACTTTAGGGCTGCAAGAACTGAAGCATATGACATGCCAATGAATCCTTGCCCCGGATTACTATCGGAACCGAAGCGTCGAATCCCAAATTACCAACGTAAACGTTATATTTCATGCAAAACGCTTCGCGAATTGCATAACCATCGCCCGACGTTCAAGTCGTCAGGTAAGTCACCCGCGTCGCAATCTGTCACCCCGTGTCAGTCCTCGACGCTGAGCAATCTACCGACCGCAGGCGCATCTGGTCGCCCCGCACGCCGCCCGATCGGCATCGGTGACCGGACTTGATCCGCTTCATGCCGTACCCGTCGACCCGGAGCAAACCAGCTCAGATAACCACGCCCGTCAGGGATGTTCTGCTCGCGCTGCCCCACCAACCGGAGCAGGACAAAAACCCTTAGGCAAATCATCCGGATACGATCGCCGGCAACCCCTTCTCGTCTACACTTCCGGCAACCCACGGTGAGATGAAGGCTGGTTGATGACTGATCGCAGCAAACGGGTGCGTATTCGCAGGGAACTGTCCGAAGGTGAAAGCGGCCTGGACGAGATCGCCGTGGACGAACCCGAAACCGACGAGACTCCCCGTCGGGGTGCCGCGCCGACCATGGCGCAACGAGCCAGCTCTTCGCCGCGCGCTACTTCGTCGGCGGAACGCACCGACTATCGTCCCTACATCCGCCCGGTCCTGTATGTGGTGGCCGCGATCATCGCCGCGTTCGCGTTCTTCGGCATGGGCAAGTTCATGTACACCATGGGCAACGACATGAGCACGATGACGCGCGCGGTCGCGCAGATGGGGCAGGACGTGGGCAGCATGGCGCGTGACATGCGGACCATGACCTCGCGCATGGACGTGATGGCCAACAGCATGGTCCAGGGCCAGGCCGGCATGTCCGCCGATTTCGCCCGCGTTCGCGAAGGCGTGGAATACATGGCCGTGCAGATCAAGACCATGGCTGGCGACATGGGCGCCATGAGCGAGGACATGCACGCGCTGAACGTGAACATCGACACGATGAATCGCTCCATGGCCACGATGAACGGCTCGATGGCGACGATGACCGGTTCTATGGGCCGCATGGGCTATGACATCAACAAGTTCACGCGTCCGGAAAGCATCATGTTGCCGTTCCTGCGTTGATCCCCCGCCCCGCGCACTGCCGGTCCGCAACCGGACCCCGCCTGCCGCCAACCAATCCCTGCCCGCCGCCCACCGCCTGATTCAGGCAGCTGTTACCTTACGCCCCACCAGCGCGTTACCTTTCGTTACAAAACAAGCCGGATCAACGCCAAGTCGTTCGTAAGTCATTGTTTTATCGTCGGATACGGCGATTTATGCG
Source organism: Gammaproteobacteria bacterium (assembly GCA_024234895.1). Taxonomy (GTDB): domain Bacteria; phylum Pseudomonadota; class Gammaproteobacteria; order JACKNK01; family JACKNK01; genus JACKNK01. The sequence goes on along the minus strand of JACKNJ010000011.1, from coordinate 15,190 downwards.
ACCTATATAGTTACGCTCGGGAATGTTGCAGGCGGCGCAGGCCACCCTGTGTATTCCGGTCAAAAATTCGGCGTCCGCATTCCAGACGCCATGCATAACACCGACATCCACCTCGATCAGGGGAGCAACACGACATGAGCGACAACCGCATCGCCTACTGGAAGGCGAATCTGCGTCTCCTCACCATGTGCCTCGTCATCTGGTTCGTGGTCTCGTTCGGCTTCGGCATTCTTCTCGCCGAACCGCTGAACGCGATCCGCATCGGCGGCTACGGCCTGGGCTTCTGGTTCGCGCAGCAAGGCTCGATCTACACCTTCCTGGTGCTGATCTTCTTCTACGCCTACCGCATGAACAAACTGGACCGTCAGTTCGACGTCCACGAAGACTAATCACCGCGCACACACCACCTTCTAAGGGGAATACCTCATGGATCTTCAAACCATGACTTACCTGGTAGTGGGCGCGACCTTCGCCCTCTACATCGGCATCGCCATCTGGGCGCGTGCCGCCAGCACCGGCGAGTTCTACGTCGCCGGCAAAGGCGTCCATCCGGTCGCCAACGGCATGGCCACCGCCGCGGACTGGATGTCCGCCGCTTCCTTCATCTCCATGGCCGGTCTGATCGCGTTCAAGGGTTATGACGCGTCGGTCTACCTGATGGGCTGGACCGGCGGCTACGTGCTGCTCGCCCTGCTCCTCGCTCCGTACCTGCGCAAGTTCGGCAAGTTCACGGTGCCGGAGTTCATCGGCGAGCGTTACTACTCGCAGACCGCCCGCATCGTCGCGGTCATCTGCCTGATCGTCGCCTCCATCACCTACGTCATCGGTCAGATGAAGGGTGTCGGCGTCGCGTTCTCGCGCTTCCTCGAGGTCGATTTCGAGGTCGGCGTCTACGTCGGCATGGGCATCGTGTTCATCTACGCGGTGCTCGGCGGCATGAAGGGCATCACCTACACGCAGATCGCGCAGTACGTGGTGCTGATCTTCGCGTACACCGTGCCGGCGATCTTCATCTCCCTGAACCTGACCGGTAACCCGCTGCCGCAGCTGGGTCTGGGCAGCACCATGGCGGATGGCACCTACGTGCTCGACAAGCTCGACCTGATCCTGCAGGACCTGGGCTTCGCGGCGTACACGGCACAGAAGGGCGGGACGCTGAACATCTTCCTGCTCACCCTGTCGCTGATGATCGGTACCGCGGGTCTGCCGCACGTCATCATCCGCTTCTTCACCGTGCCGAAGGTCGCCGACGCGCGCACCTCCGCCGGCTGGGCGCTGGTGTTCATCGCCATCCTCTACACCACCGCCCCGGCGGTCGGCGGCATGGCGCTGTACAACCTGACCCAGACCATCCAGACCGGTGAGATCGGTTCCCCGACCGGCAACCTGGTGTACGACGAGCGTCCGAACTGGTTCAAGAACTGGGAAAAGACCGGCCTGCTGGCGTTCGAGGACAAGAACGGCGACGGTCGCATCCAGTACTACAACGACAAGAACGCCGAGTTCGCCGCCAAGGCCGAGGCCTGGGGCTGGAAAGGCAACGAGATGACCAAGATCGACAACGACATCATGGTCCTCGCCAACCCCGAAATCGCCAAGCTGCCGAACTGGGTCATCGCCCTGGTCGCCGCCGGCGGTCTCGCGGCCGCGCTGTCCACCGCCGCCGGCCTGCTGCTCGCGATCTCCTCGTCCATCTCCCACGACCTGCTCAAGGGCGTGTTCGTGAAGGACATCTCCGAGAAGAACGAGCTGATGGCCGGACGTATCGCGATGGCCGGTGCGATCCTCGTCGCCGGCTGGCTGGGCATCAACCCACCCGGCTTCGCGGCACAGGTGGTGGCGCTGGCCTTCGGTCTCGCTGCCTCGTCGATCTTCCCGGCGCTGATGATGGGTATCTTCGCGAAGGGCGTTAACCGTCAGGGTGCCATCCTCGGCATGCTGTCCGGCCTGCTCTTCACGCTGATCTACATCTTCTGGTTCAAGGGCTGGTTCTTCGTCAAGGGCACCGAGATGGCCGCCAACACTCCGGCCAACTGGTTCCTGGGCATCAGCCCGGAGGCCATCGGTGCGGTCGGCGCGATGATCAACTTCGCGGTCGCGATCGCGGTGTCCAAGGTCACCGCCCCGCCGCCGGAGCACATCCAGCACCTTGTCGAGGACATCCGTGTCCCGAAGGGCGCTGGCGCTGCCACGGATCACTGATCCAGGTCAGCAGTAACGAAAAGAGCCCCGCCCCGGCGGGGCCTTTTCTTTTCTATTGTAGGAGCGGCTTCAGGCGCGATCCGCGCTGAACCCGGACATCACCCCGATCGCGGCTGAAGCCGCTCCTACGATTCATCGGACCGTCATGGAAATCGAACTCCAAGCCGTTCGCGATTTTCTCGCCGCTCATCCACCCTTCGATCACCTCGACCCCGAGTTGCTCGATGAACTCCCCGCGCGCGTGTCGATCCGCTATCTGCGGCGCGAGACACCGGTGCCCCCCATCGACGCGGACGGGTGTTACACCTATGTCATCCGCAAGGGCGCGGTTGAGATTCATAACGACGAGCAGCTCGCGGAAAAGCTTGGCGAGGGCGACTGCGTCGATTGCAGCCTGCGCAACAGTCAGGCGAATCCCCGCGCACGCACCGCGGAAGACACCCTCCTCTACCTGATCCCCTGCGCGGAGGTCGAACGCCTGCGCGAACTGTGCAAGCCGTTCGCCGCGTACTTCACCGACGACAGCGGCAAGCGTCTGCGCAAGGCGCTGACGCGGATCACCGACACCCCGATGCAGAGCAGCGACCTCGACAGTGTCGAGATCGCGCGCATCGGCAACCTGAACCCGATCACCGTCAAGGTCGGGGTGACCGCCAGGGAAGCGGCCCGGGTGATGCGCGAAGCACGGGTATCCGCGCTCCTGGTGCTCGGCGAAGGCGACCGGGAAGGCAAGCTGGTCGGCATCGTCACCGACAAGGACCTGCGCAACCGCCTGGTCGCCGAAGGACTGTCCGCCGACACCCCGATCGAAACGATCATGACCGCGGCCCCGCATACCAGCGCGCCATCCACCACCGGCCTCGCCGCGCTGGAGTGGATGACACGCAAACAGATTCAGCACCTGCCGATCTGCGCCGACGGCAATCTGCTCGGCATGATCAGCAGCTCCGACCTGATGCGTTACCAGACCACGCACAGCCACTTCCTGACCATCGAGGCCGCGCGGGCGGACAGCGTCGAGGACCTGCGATCCATCAGCGCCCGCCTCCCGCAATTGCAGGTGCAGATGGCCTTGGGCGGCGCCACCGCCGGACATGTCGGTCGCGCCGTATCCTCGGTCACCGACGCGCTGACCACACGTCTGATCGAACTCGCCGAACGCGAACTCGGCCCCGCGCCGGTTCCGTTCGTCTGGGTCGCGGGCGGCTCGCAGGCGCGCAAGGAGCAGACCTCACACTCCGACCAGGACAACGCGCTGATCATCGACGACGCGATGACCGAAGCCGACGCCGCGTATTTCGAGAAACTCGCGCACTTCGTCAGCGACGGCCTGAACGCCTGCGGCTTCATCTATTGCCCCGGCGACGCGATGGCCACCAACCCCAAATGGCGCCAGCCTCTGAAGGTCTGGCTGCGTTATTTCCGCAACTGGATCGAAAAACCGGAGCCGATGGCATTGATGCTCTCGTCGATCTTCTTCGATCTGCGCATGGTCCATGGCGAGCGCAGCCTGCTCAAACGCCTGCGCGAGGAAGTCAACGAACTCACCAAGGCCAACCACATCTTCCTCGCCTACATGGCCTCGAACGCGCTCAAGCATCGTCCGCCGCTGGGCTTTTTCCGCACCTTCGTGCTGATCTCCGACGGCGAGCACGACAAGACCTTCGACATCAAGCATCGCGGCATCGTGCCGATCATCGATCTGGCCCGCGTCTACGCGCTCGCTGCGGGCGTCTGCGAGGTCAACACGCTCGGACGGCTGGAGGCCGCCGCCAAGCACAAGGCCGTCAGCAAGGAAGGTGCTGCGAATCTGCGCGACGCGCTGGAATTCATCGCAACCCTCCGAATCCGCCATCAGGCCCAGCAGATCCGCAACGGCGAAGCGCCGGACAACTATCTGCCGCCGGACAGCCTCTCCCCGCTGGAACGCCGTCATCTGAAGGAGGCGTTCTCCTTGATCGCGATGATGCAGGAAACCCTGGAACAGCGTTACCAGACGGGTCGTCTAGGCTGATAAAACAGAAACTTGCATGGGCTTCTTCGATCGTTTTCGTACCCTTGAGCAGCGCCGACTGGCGCTACTGGCGGCCACGCCGGAGGGGCCTTTGCGCGATTTCTACGCCACCCCTTTTCCGGCGCCGGACACGGATTTCCGCCGGGCGGCCTACACCGCCCTGGATTTCGAGACCACCGGCCTCGACCCGAAACGCGATGAATTACTGAGCTACGGAATGATCGACATGGCCGGCCTGCGCATCGACCTGGGCAGCGCCTGTCATCAGGTGCTGCGCCCGCGTGGGGACATCCCTGAGGCCAGCGCGACCATTCACGAGATCCGTCATCAGGACACCGAGGACGGCATCGACGAAATCGAGGCACTGGCCCGCCTGCTGGCGCGCCTCGCCGGCAGGGTCATGATCGTGCATTACCAAAAGATCGAACTCGGCTTTCTGGATGCCGCCTGCCGGCGCCATTTCGGGGTCGGTTTCCTGATCCCGACGATCGATACCCTGCAACTGGGTCACCGCTGGATCGAGGGCCGCAACCTGTACCTGCGCCCGAGCGACCTGCGCCTGTTCAATCTGGCCGCGCGTTTCGGCCTGCCGATCCACGCCGCGCACAACGCCCTGTCCGACGCCACGCTGACCTTGCAGGTCTTCCTGGGGCTGACGGCGCAACGTCTCGGCGAAAAGCATGTCCCGCTCAAGTCGGTGACATGGAACTGAACCCATACCCGTTTAAACTGCGCCGGATAACAATCCGAACGCCCTGATTCGCACCACGAGGAGAATCTTCGATGTCCGACGACAAGATCTACCCGGTCCCCGCCGACTTCGCCGCCAAGGCGCACGTCAACGCCGAGCAGTACTCGGCGATGTACCAGCGCTCGATCGACGATCCGGCGGGGTTCTGGGCCGAACAGGCCGGGGAATATCTGACCTGGTTCCAGCCCTGGGACAAGGTCCTCGACTGGAGCTTCAGCAAGGACAATCTGCACATTGAATGGTTCAAGGGCGGCAAGCTCAACGTCTCCTACAACTGCCTGGATCGCCACCTCGAGTCGCGCGGCGGCCAGACCGCGATCCTGTGGGAAGCCGACAGCCCGGACGAACCGTCCAGGAACGTCACCTACTCCGAACTGCACGACCAGGTCTGCCGCTTCGCCAACGTCCTTAAGGATCGCGGCGTCAAGAAAGGCGACCGCGTCTCCATCTACATGCCGATGATCCCGGAAGCCGTCGTGGCGATGCTGGCCTGCACCCGCATCGGCGCGGTGCATTCCATCGTGTTCTCGGCGTTCTCACCCGACGCCCTGGCCAGCCGCATCCAGGATTCCGACTGCCAGTGCCTGATCACCGCCTCGCACTCGCTGCGCACCGGCAAGGCTCTGCCGCTGAAGACCAACGCCGACAAGGCGCTGGAACAGTGCCCGAACGTGCACACCTCCATCGTGGTCGCGCGCGGCGAAGGCGATGTCGCCTGGACCGAAGGCCGCGACGTCTGGTTCCACGAAGCAGTCGCCGCCGCCGCGCCGGAGTGCGCGCCGGAACCGATGGACGCCGAAGACCCGCTGTTCATCCTCTACACCTCCGGCTCCACCGGTAAGCCCAAAGGCGTCCTGCACACCACCGGCGGCTACCTGTTGCAGGCCGCGATGACCCACAAGCTGGTGTTCGACTACAAGGACGGCGAGGTCTACTGGTGCACCGCCGATATCGGCTGGGTCACCGGTCACAGCTACATCGTCTACGGCCCGCTGACCAACGGCGCGATCAGCCTGATGTTCGAAGGCGTGCCGACCTGGCCGGACGTGGGCCGCTTCTGGCAGGTCATCGACAAGCACAACGTCGCGAGCTTCTACACCGCACCGACCGCCATCCGTGCGTTGATGGCGGCTGGCGAGGAGCCGGTCAAGAAGACTTCGCGCAAGTCCCTGCGCCTGCTCGGCACCGTCGGCGAGCCGATCAATCCGGAGGCCTGGGAGTGGTACAACCGCGTGGTCGGCGACGAGCGCTGCCCGATCGTCGACACCTGGTGGCAGACCGAGACCGGTTCGCACCTGATCACCCCGCTGCCTGGCGCGACCCCGCTCAAGCCCGGCTCCGCGACCTTCCCGTTCTTCGGTGTGCAGCCCTGCCTGCTCGACGACCAGGGCAAGGAGATCGACGGCAACCCGGCCGCCGGCAACCTCGCCATCAAGGCCCCTTGGCCGTCGATGATGCGCAGCGTGTACGGCGATCACGGTCGCTTCTTCGAGACCTACTTCGCGATGTACCCCGGCTACTACTTCACCGGTGACGGCGCCAAACGCGACGCCGACGGCTACTACTGGATCACCGGCCGCGTCGACGACGTGCTCAACGTCTCCGGCCACCGCCTTGGCACCGCCGAGATCGAATCCGCGCTGGTGCTGCACGAAAAGGTCGCGGAAGCCGCCGTCGTCGGTTACCCGCACGAGATCACCGGCCAGGGCATCTACGCCTACGTGACCCTGAACCTCGGCGAGACCGGCACCGATGAACTCAAGAAGGAACTCGTTGGCCTGGTCCGCAAGGAGATCGGCCCGATCGCCAAGGTCAACATCATCCAGTGGGCCCCGGGCCTGCCCAAGACCCGCTCCGGCAAGATCATGCGCCGCATCCTGCGCAAGATCGCCGCGAACGAGATCGACGCGCTCGGCGACACCTCCACCCTCGCCGATCCGTCGGTCGTGGATGGTCTGATCGAGAACCGCGCGAACAAATAAGCGCCACCCTCGTTGGAACGAAAAACGCCCGGCATTGCCGGGCGTTTTTCGTAGGGTGCGCTCCGCGCGCCGAAAGCAACATTTACAGGCACCCCCAGCGTAGAAGCACAACCACTCCGCTGTTTACGGTGCGCAAAGCGCACCCGACGCCTGCGGTATCAATCGACGAACGAGCAGCAGTAATCAGACAGTGCGGTCACGCGCATCGTGAACGCCGAGTTGGCCGGCACGTCGAAACTCTCCCCGCCCTTCACCGTGCGCCATTCGTCGGAACCCGGCAGTTGCACAGTCAGCTCGCCCTGCATGATCTCCATGATCTCGGCGGCACCGGTGTTGAAGGTGTATTCGCCGGGCTGCATCAGGCCGAGGGTCTTCTTCGAGCCATCCGGGAACTTCACCGTGCGGCTGACGACCTTGCCGTCGAAATAGATGTTGGCTTCGCGGACGACGGTGACGTTGTTGAACTCGGACATGGATTCACCTGGCTGGATCTGAAATAGGTGGCGAAGGCTGCTGTGTCCAAGGTTTATCGTCAAGCCCAAAGAAAAAGCCCGGCGCTTGGCCGGGCTCTCTCGTCACCGCAGGGTCGAGACCCTGCCCATCAGGTGCTTTTGCCGGGGTAATCCGCGATACCCGGGTTGGTGTTCACGTTGAGCAGCGTCGGGTGGTTGATCTTGGGCAGGTGCAGGACATTGTCCTTGCCCTTGTTCTTGACGATGTAATCACGCACCACGTCCCACATCAGACGGCCTTCCGGCGTGCGGTTGACGACGGCCCAGCCGGCGACCTTGTAGGTCTTGGCCGGGTCGATCGGATCGCCGTTGTCCAGGCGTGCCTCGGTGAGTCGCTCGAACAGCTTCTTGGACGGGTCGATCGTGTAGTCCATGCCGCCGACACGGACCATGTCGCCGCCGGACTGGAGGTACGGATCGGGATCGAACAGGTTGTCGGCGACCTGCTCCAGCACGTTCATGAGCTGTTCGCCGGTCATCTCGCTGACGTAGGTCTCGCCGTAGGTCATCGAGCACTGGGTCATCACGTCTTCCATGGTGATCCAGTCGCCCTTCAGCGTGGTGGTGCCCCAGCGCACGCCGGCGGACATGGCGATGTCGGCGTCGTATTCCTCGCGCAGCGCGTTGCAGAGGACCTGATCCCAGGTGCCCATGAAGTTGCCACGGCGGTACAGGGTGCGGTCGGCGATGGCGAGCTTCTCGTCGAGGATTTCGCCGTAGGTCTTGCCGACGCGGTCGGGACTGTAGAAGCGATCCGGGTTGCGGCTCTCGACGATCTTCTCGTCGTAGCGGGTGGTGCGCAGCTGCTTGATGAAGGCGTCCATCTCCGGGTCCGCCGGCACCGCCTCGGTGAAGATCGGCAGCATCTTGTAGGACATTCCCTTGAGCTCGCCGCCCTGGATGTCGAAGTCCATCACGCCGACGTACTTGCCGTTGGAACCGGCATTGGTGACCAGGCACTCGCCGCCGGAGACGTTCTTGACCACCACCGGCTTCGGCATGCCGTCGTGGGTGTGACCGCCGAACACCGCGTTCAGACCGGGCACGCGCTCGGCCATCTTGATGTCCACGTCCATGCCGTTGTGCGACAGCAGCACGACCGCGTCCGGGCTCTCGTCGGCGCGGATCTTCTCGACCAGCGCGACCATGTCGTCCTCGCGCAGGCCGAACGACCAATCCGGGAAGAACTCCGGCGGGTTGGCGTTGGCGGTACGCGGGAAGGCCTGACCGACGATGGCGATGCGCGCGCCGTTGATCTCCTTGATCACGTAAGGCTGGAAGGCGTGGCCGGAATCCTCGTCGAACAGGCCGCGACCGTCATATTTCTCGACCAGAGCCGGGTATTCGTCGCCGAACAGCGAATCCGGCTTCACGCGCACGTTCTGGCCGATGAAATCGCCCTTGAACAGCGCGACGTTGGACAGAACCTCGTCCTCTTTGTAGGTGAACTCCCAGTGGCCGACCATGACGTCGATGCCGAGGATGTTGGACATCTCGACCATGTCCACGCCGCGCGTCCACAGCGAGGTGCCGGAGCCCTGCCAGAGGTCACCGCCATCGAGCGTGATGGTGTTCTCACGGCCACCGGCCTGCGCGCGCAGACGATCCAGGATGGTCTTCATGTGCGCGGCGCCGCCGGTACGGCCGATGCGCGCGGCTTCCTTGTCGAAATTCAGATAGGTGTAGGCATACGCCTCCGGGCTGTTCTCCTCGATCCCCATCGCCTTGAGCAGCTTCTTGCCGACCACGTGCGGCGGACGGCCATAAGCATCGCCGACACCCAGGTTCACGTTCGGCTCGCGGAAGTAGACCGGCAGCAACTGGCCGTGCCAGTCGGTGGTGTGCAGGATTCGCGCGGTGCCCTTCATCGGCACATCGTAGAAATCCTTGGGCAGCTTGAAGCCGGGCTCGGCGGCGGTGGTTTCGGTGCCGCACGCGCTGAGCAGACTGCCGGTAGCCACGGCGGCGGTGCCGCCGGCCATGAGCTTCATAAACTTGCGTCGATCGATGGATGTCATGTGCGCTCCTGAGGTGTTACTCGGATATAACCGTGGGGTTATACCCGTGGGGTTATGCCTGTGGCTGGTTATTGGAATCGGCTGGGGTCGGATGGCAAGACAACACGCCAAGGTGCAATTTGCACGACCTGGGCCGCCTCGTCCGCCTTATGAGAATCGGTCCATCCGCTGAATGACCGGGCACACATCGGGAGCATGATTCTTGTATAAGGCCCGCTGTGTGAACGTTCGCATCCCGGCAACCCGCTCAGATAAGACTTGAACATTCCAACTGTCAAACCGATTGACGAAAGCCTGGTCAGCAAATTCCGAACCATATCGCTCGTCCTGTTTCTGCTTGGCATGCTGCTGCTCCCGTTCGGGTCCTTGCGTGCCGATGTGGTCAAGCCGGCGCTGGTCGAGATCAGCGTGTTCAGCGATGGTCGCTTCGAGATCGAGCTGCGCGCCAGCATCGAGGCCCTGCTGACGGGTATCAACGGTCGCTACCGGAACACTCAGGACGCCCCCAACGCCGCCGAGTATGACGCGCTCCGGGTGCTGGACCCGGCGTCCCTGGCGGCGGCGTTCGAACCGTTCAAGCCACGCCTCGCTCACGAGATCAAGCTCCGCTTCGACGGCAATGAAGCAGCGTTGAGTCTGGCCGGCGTCGACATCCCCGCTCGCGGCTACACCAAGGTGCCACGCATCAGCGTGATCAAGCTGGTCGGCGAGATCCCGCGCAATGCCCGCAGCCTGACCTGGTACTACCCGCTCGCGTTCGGCGACAGCGCCGTGCGCGTGCGGCAGGTCGACGAGGCCACGCAGCAGTACCACTGGTCCGAACACCAGTGGATCCGGGAGGACGTGCCCAGCGAGCCGTACTCGCTGACCGAGATCTTCGCCAAGCGGCCGTTCCTCGATGTCGTCTGGTCCTACGTCAGCGTCGGCTTCGATCACATCGTGCCGCGCGGCATGGATCACATCCTGTTCATACTCGGCATCTTCCTGCTGTCGACCCGCATGAAGCCGTTGCTGTGGCAGGTGACCATGTTCACCATCGCCCACACGATCACGCTCGGGCTCGCCACCGCCGGCTACGTGGATCTGCCGCCGCGTATCGTCGAACCGCTGATCGCGCTGTCGATCGCCTACGTTGGTCTCGAGAACGTCTGGGCAAAGTCCCTGCACCGCTCCCGCCTCTTCCTCGTGTTCGGTTTCGGACTGCTGCACGGGCTCGGCTTCGCCGGGATGCTGCGCGATTTCGGCATGCCCGACGATGCCTTCCTGACCGCCCTGATCAGCTTCAACATCGGCGTCGAGGCGGGCCAGCTCGCAATCATCGGCGCCGCCTTCCTCGCCGTCGGACGCTGGTTCAACGGCCATCGGCTGTATCGCCCGCTGGTCATCATCCCCGGCTCGCTGCTGATCGGCCTGACCGGGCTCAAATGGACCCTGGAACGGTTACAGGTTTTCTGAGCTTCGTGACTATGTTGTAGGAGCGGCTTCAGCCGCGATCGGCGAAGCAGACATTCCCCTGCGCCGTTCGCGGCTGAAGCCGCTCCTACATCACGTCGTCCAGTCGCGAGGTTCAACATGGCGCACAGTGAGTCCGACCCCAAGCCGATGTCCCCGCACGCCGCCTGGCAACTCGTCCAGCAGGAACCGCGCGCGGTGCTGGTGGACATCCGCTCCAGCATGGAATTCCTCTTCGTCGGCCACCCCAAGGGTGCCGTGCACGTCGCCTGGATCGACGAGCCGGACTGGGAGGTCAATCCGCATTTCGCCACCGAGGTCCGCAAGCTGATGCTGGGCGGCGCCTACTGCGCCAACGAGAAAGGCTGCGCGCCGGTCATCCTGATCTGCCGCTCCGGCAAACGCTCGCTGGACGCGGGTCGTGTGTTGATCGCATCCGGAATGCGCGAGATTTACCACGTCGATGAAGGCTTTGAAGGCGAACTCGACGACGAGCATCACCGCAGCACCGTGGGCGGCTGGCGCTACCACGGCCTGCCCTGGGAACAGTGCTGAGCGAGATTGAGCGCAGGGTGGCACCGCATCACCTGGCCCGGACAAGCACGCGCTTCCCGCCCGGCGAGCCGGCGCGTTCGTGGGTATTCCCCGACACGATCGAGGCACCATGAACAAAAACTACCAACGGGAGTTGGCTCAGTTCTTCCGCAGCCTCGCAGGCATGTTCGTCCCATTCCGGGTATGGGTCGGCGAACTGAAGGATACGAACGTTCTGAGGGCCGACGTCCTCGCCGGCATCACCGTCGCCATGGTGCTGATTCCGCAGTCGATGGCGTATGCGCAACTGGCCGGTCTTCCGCCCTACTACGGCCTTTACGCCGCGTTTCTCCCGCCGATGATCGCCGCCATCATGGGTTCGTCGCGGCAACTCCAGACCGGACCGGTTGCCGTCGTTTCACTGCTGACCGCAGCGGCGCTGGAGCCTCTCGCCAGTGCCGGCACGGAAGGCTATATCGCCTATGCGATCATGCTGGCGCTCGCGGTGGGGCTGTTCCAGATCGCCCTGGGCGTGTTCCGCCTCGGCGAACTGGTCGATTTCCTCTCGCATCCGGTCGTCATGGGCTTTACCAATGCCGCCGCATTGATCATTGCCTCCTCGCAGCTCAGCAAATTGTTCGGCGTCGACGTGGAACGGTCGGAGTACTACCTGGAGAGTGTCTGGCGGGTATTCCGTGCCATTGCCGAGCAGCCGCGCTGGCCAACCGTGGCGATGGCGTCCACCGCCTTTCTGACTATCGTTTTGTTGGCGAGGTTTTTCCCACATGTGCCGGGTGTCCTGGTCGCGGTGGTTCTGACCACGCTCGGGTCATATGGCCTGGGCTATCAGGAATTGGGCGGAGCCATCGTTGGTTCCATTCCCGCCGGTCTGCCCGATTTCTCCGTGCCGCGGATCGACTGGAATGTGCTGACCCAGTTGATCAGCACTGCCTTGGTTATCGCCCTGGTGGGCTTCATGGAAGCCATCTCGGTGGCCAAGGCGATGGCAATCCGCACCAAGCAACGCCTGAATGCCAACCAGGAACTGATGGGCCAGGGCATCGCGAATGTCGTCTCGGCCTTCTCGCACGGTTACCCGGTCTCGGGCTCCTTTTCGCGCTCCGCGGTCAACATCAACAACGGCGCCGTGACCGGGTTTTCCTCGGTGATCACCGGCGCCATCGTCGGCGTCGCCCTGCTCTACCTCACACCGCTGCTCTACCACTTGCCGCAGGCCACCCTGGCGGCCGTGATCATCATGGCGGTGATCAAGCTGATTCGGCTGAAACCGATCAAGCACGAATGGGATGTTCAGCCGCACGATGCCATTGTCTCGGTGACCACGTTCTTCCTGACCATCCTGATGGCGCCGCACCTGGACAAGGGCATGCTGATCGGCGTCATGCTTTCGCTCGGCCTGTACGTCTGGCGCACCCGGCGACCGTATATGGCCGTCCTGTCGAGGCATGCTGACGACACGCTGCGCGATGCCACGGCACATATTCTGCCAACGTGCGCGCACATCACCGTGTTGCGTTTCGATGGCCCGCTGTATTTCGCCAATGCCGGCTATTTCGAGGACAAGGTACTGGAGCGACTGGCCGCCAGTCCGAACATGAAGTACCTGCTGATCGACGCGGAAGGCATCAGCGAGATCGATGCAACCGGTGAGGAAATGCTGCACGACCTGATCGTGCGCCTGAACAGGATGGGCATTGAACTGCTGGTGGCCCGCGCGAAGACGCCGCTGGTGAGCTTGTTTGACCGCATGCACCTGACCGAACTCATCGGCAGCAAAACGCTGTTTCGCACCCGCACGAAAGCGCTTCGGTATTGTTGGCAGAACCTCATCGACCAGAACTCGTGCGAAAAGCAATGTCCGGGTGACTGCCCGCTGAACTTCAACGAACACCCGGTCGTGCTGGCAAGATCGGAACCGGTGCAGGAAGAGAAGCCTGCGCCTGAAGACGCGAAGTAACCCCGCATTCATCCTCTCGAATCGCCAACCCGCAATGGCGGTCTGTCACGGCGCTGTGTTCGCAGGCGGTGATTTGACCGCAGCCACATCGCCCGCTTGCTTACGGCCACCAGCCATTTTTTCCAACGCATTTGGGGGTTGGCGCCAGGGACGACTCGCGCCGCCGTAACGTTGCAGGCATGATTCGCCGCGTTGCGTTTTCAAACATGGAGTGAGTATGAATCGCCGTAGTCGCGCCACGCCGGACTGTCCGTCGTCCTTTGGAGCAAGGATCGCGCGCTCCGCCGCCTCGGTACTGGGTGTGCTGTTTGCCACGGGTGTGCTGCTCGGCTCACCAGCGCGGGCCGCCGAAGGGCCCCTCGAACTCGATCTCGCCGTGCAGCCGGTGCTGTCTCCGGAAGCCACCCACGAGCGCTATCAACCGCTCGCCGATCACCTCTCGCTGGTCACCGGCTACCGCATCCGGCTCGTCACCTCGCCCAATTTCGTCGCCTACTGGCAGGGCATGTTGCGCCTCGATCGCGCCCCCGACCTCGTCCTCGATGCCAGCCATTTCACCGGTTATCGCGTCGAATACATGGGCTTCGAAGTCCTTGCGCGCATCCCGGACAAGGTGAGTTACAGCCTCGTGACCCGCGACGACGATCTGGTGATGGAGATCAACGAGATCATTGCCGAACCGATCGCGAGCTTCAGTTCACCCGGCATGGGCGCAGTGCTGCTCGATGCCATGTTTCCGAACGTGATCCGCAAACCCGTGGTCACCGACATCGCCAGCACCGAGGAAGCGGTGCAGGCCCTGCGCGAGGGGCGGGTGCGCGCGGCCTTCATCCCGTCGCGCCTGGTGAACGTGTTCCCGGGTCTGTTCGTGGTGGCAAGCACCGCGCAACACTCCGCCCCGGCGTTGTCGGCATCACCCGGGGTGCCGATCGAGGCTCGCGCGCGGCTGCGCGAGGCTCTGCTCAACATGACGCATACCCTGGCCGGACGCGAAGCCCTGCAACAGAGCGCCATCGATCGGTTCGAGTTGGCGACGCCGGACGAATACACCCCCGATGCCGCCATGCTGGTTGCGTACTGGCCGCTGGGGCCGCATCGCAACCGCTGATCGCCGTAGCGCCGCATCGATGCCCTCACGGCCGCCGACGGACGTCAGGCTGCCGTTTGAACTATGCCGAACCGGAGCGCCGGGCTATCGGCTTTCGGCCCGGCGGCTTCGTGAATCGTGCGCGATGAGGACATCGGAGCCAAATCCATCCTTTCTCTTTTCCCCCGAAAAACAAAGGTCCGAAGAGGCCGGGGCATCTTCGGACCTTTGCCGTGTATCGAGCGGGACGCAACAACCGCTGGCGTGGAGTTGGATGATGGCTTTAGCAAGAAGTAAAGCACGCGATTAACTCGGCAAGCTCATGAACGCAGGGTGTGTTACATGGATCATTGCGCGTATTGCGCAACCTTCCATATCAGTGACCTACCGATAAATCTTGTTCCGGTTGCCAACCAGCACCACGAGGATGCGCAAAGTGCTGTCCTGAATGTCGCAGATCACCCGGTAATCACCTACGCGGTACCGCCAGAGGCCGCCTAGCGGGCCGGTCAGCGGCTTACCTGTGTCGCGAGGGTTTTCCAACCCGGCAACGCGCTCGTCCATGAAATCGACAATGCGTCGCGCCACTGGCTTATCAAAGTTTGCTCATCTGCTCCTTGGCCGTCGCGGTGTACTCAACCGTCCAAGCCAAGATCTTTC
>JACKNJ010000010.1 GCA_024234895.1 Gammaproteobacteria bacterium | reverse complement strand
CCCGCTCCTACGGTGAGGCTTGCGTTCCAGGCAGGGGTTTGGCGGCGCCGTTGTGTGGGAGCGGCGTCCCGCCGCGATGCGCCGGCAGGCGCTCAAACGGCATCGCGGCGGGACGCCGCTCCCACACCTGGGGTCCTGCCGGGCGCCGGGTTCGCATAAGATCGCCGGAGGCGGCAAGGGCGTTCAGGCAGGGCAATGGATCAGGCGCACGATTTCATCAACACGGGCTGGGGGATCATCGACACCTGGGGCTGGTACTGGGGGTCGGCGCTGATCCTGATCGTGGTCCGCGCGTTCTATGTCCGCCTGGCCCTCAAGAACCCGCAGGACGCCGCCTTCGCGGACTACCGCGCGCAACTGAACGGCGACCCGTGGACGGTGATCTATCGCGGTCTGCTCGATCGCTGGTTCCTGGCACCGTTGTTGCGCTGGATCGACGATGGGGAGGCCCAGCGGGAGTGGCGCGCGGGCGGCTGGATCGGTCGCCATTTCGGGGTGCAGCCCTGGACGTCGGGGGCGTACGTGTTCTCGCTCCGCCTGGCCCTCGTCTATCCGCTCCTGTCGCTGTTGATCGTCTGGGTGGTGTCGGCACAGGGCCGACTCGGTGAGCTGACGGTTCTGTTCCCTGTGGACGTCGGGCTGCGGCTCGCCGTGTTGCTGGGGGTCAGCGTGATGGTCCTCTCACTGATCAAGTCCTTCCGTACGAAGGATTGGCGCTCGCTGGCCTGGTCCGCTGTCGCTGTCGCTGTCGCTGTCGCTGTCGCTTTCGCTGGCGCTGGCGCTGGCGCTGTCGTTGTCGTTGGCGCTGTCGCTGTGGCTGTCGCTGTCGCTGTCGCTGTCGCTGTCGCTGGCGCTGTCGCTGGCGCTGGCGCTGTCGCTGGCGCTGTCGCTGTCGCTGTCGCTCTCGCGGTCGACTGGGCGTTGGACCGATGCGACCGAGACGCTGCCAGACGGTGAGTCTGGCTGGGTTATGCCGGGTTCCTGCTCGCGCTGATCGGCATCGCATTTCGCATGCTCCCCACGCTGGCAGCGGACCCGGACCAGCTGGGGCTGGCCTTCATCCCGCTCGCCTGGCTCGGCCTCCTGCCCATCCTGAACGCCGTGTGGGACTGGCTGTCCCTGGGTCTGACCCGCGGCCTGCTGACGGCGATCCGCCAGGGCACCCATCAGGGGCTCATGCCGTTGCTGTGGGGCATGCTCGATTTCCTGCTCGCGTTCGTGTTCCTCGCCGGCATCGTCGCGACCGTGGTCGCGGCGTTGGCGCTGGCCAATCGTTGGTCACTGGCTGGCGGTGGGCCATGGGTCGTGGACCTGGGGGCGCTGTTCCGGGAGTTGCGTGAGGCGCCCGCCGATCCGGCCCACTGGTGGGTCTACTTCATGTTCCTGTCGACGCTGATCCCGACCCTGATTCACCTGCTGGTGGTCGGTGCGTCGGTCATGCCGGCGCTGGCGGAATGGACACCGTTGAAGGCCTGGCGGGAACGCGCTGCCGCGCAGATGGACGGCCACGCGGTGCATCGCTTCAACGCCGGGCTGTATCTGACCCTGGTGCCGATGTCCGGCCTGGTCCTGCCGATGGCGGTGATGTGGGGCTTGTTCCAACTGCTCACCGCGCACGGTGGCTGGCTGGGCTTCCGCGTGCTCGACTGGGCCGAGATGGTGGCGCGCTGGGCCGGCGGCCCGATGTAGGCTGATTCAAGCCGGTCCTGAGCGGAGTGGAAGGGGTGCCTGGTGCCCTAAGCCCGCTTGGGGTTTCGAGCATCGGTACCATTCCGGCGATGCTGCGCATATGCCGCCCTGCATCAAGGTGTCTGCTGTCGCCTGGAAAGCACTGTGGGAGCGGCGTCCCGCCGCGATGCCGCTCCTGCTGGAAGCGCCGGCTAGCCGGGTAGTGCGGCACGCAGGGTGTCGATGCCCGCATCGGGGCGGTGCGCGTGCTCGGACAGGTGGCGACGCCAGTGACGCGCGCCGGGGATGTTCTGGAACAGGCCCAGGATGTGGCGGGTCAGGTGATTCAGGCGCAGGCCGGCGGCGAGCTGGGTTTCGACGTAGGGGATGAAGGCTTCGACGATCTGTTCGCGGGTCGGGATCGGGTGCGGGTCGTCGAAGACGCGCCGGTCGACCTCGGCGAGCAGGTAAGGGTCGTGATAGGCAGCGCGGCCAAGCATGACGCCGTCGAAGGTTTGCAGGTGTCGCTCGGCGGCATCGAGCGTCTGGATGCCGCCGTTGAGGATGAAATGCCGGCCGGGGAAATCGCGTTTCAGCTTGGCGACCACCTCGTAGCGCAGCGGCGGCACCTCGCGGTTCTCCTTCGGGCTCAGGCCGGACAGCCAGGCCTTGCGGGCGTGGACGATGAAGACGTCGCAGCCGGCCTCGGCGACGGTGCCGACGAAGTCGACCAGTTCCGGGTAGGAATCGCGTGCGTCGATGCCGATGCGGTGCTTGACGGTGACCGGGATCGATACCGCGTCGCGCATGGCCTTCACGCCATCCGCGACCAGCGAGGGTTCCGCCATCAGACAGGCACCGAACGCGCCGGATTGCACCCGGTCGCTGGGGCAGCCGACATTGAGATTCACTTCGTCGTAGCCCCATTCCTCCGCCAGCCGCGCGCAGCGGGCGAGTTCATCGGGCTCGCTGCCGCCGAGCTGCACGGCCAGCGGGTGTTCGGAGGCGTCGTGGCGCAGATGGCGCTCGACATCGCCGTGCAGCAGCGCGCCGGTGGTGATCATCTCGGTGTACAGCAGCGTGTGCCGGGAGAGCAGCCGCAGGAAGTACCGGCAGTGGCGGTCCGTCCAGTCCAGCATCGGGGCGACGCTGAAACGGCGGTCGATCCGACCGTCCAATCCGCTCACCGCGGCGGCGGTTCCGTGTACGGCTCGATCAGGTCGGCGGCGAGGTGGTAGCCGGCCTGGCCGATCTGCGCATCAAAGCGTTCCGCGCGCAGGGTGCCGCTTACCCAGATGACGTCGAATGTACTCAGACCCTTGCCGCGATCGCCCTTGGCGGTGACCAGCACGGTCTGATTCACCGGTGGCGGCGGGACGTGGATGCAGGCGCCGTAATAAGGCACGAGCAGGAAGTCGGTGGTGCGCGTGGTGTCGCCCTCCAGCGGGACCACGAAGCCGGGCAGCTTGACGCGCTCGCCGTCCAGGTCCTCGCGCACCGGGGCGTTGTCGAGCAGCGCCTTCAGTTCGGCCATGATCTCGTCGGCGCGCGGGTCTTGATCGGACAGATTGGCAATCTTCGCCTCGAGTTTCGCGAACAGCAGCTCGGGTTGGTAATCGGGCGGGATCAGGTCGTTCCAGTCGAGCTTACGGTACCCGTCCGGACCCGGTTCTTCCGCGCCCGGGCTTGTAGTCGGTGGCGCGGCGGTGGCGGGTAGGGTCGCGCCCAACGTGAACAGGCACAGGATGGCGAGGGACAGGGCACGAATCATGGGCGGCGGGTCTGGCGGCGTTGAAAGGGGGCGTTGAGCGGGGGTGTTGCTTCGCCGGGGGAGGGCGCTGCCCCGGCGTGTCGAAGACGAACGCCCGGCCAGCCGGCGGGAGAATACCGATCGGAGCGATGACCGGAAAGGAAACCGGCCAGCCTGCACGCGATCGGCGCAGCCCGCTGGCGGGTGGTCATTGCGGTAACGGATCGAGGTAGGGCGCGATGCTGTCCGCATCCAGCCGGTAGCCGGATTCGGCGATCTGCGCGTCGAAGCGCTCCGCGTGGAGCGTGCCGCGGACCCACACCACGTCGAACAGGCCCAGCCCCGCGCCTTGATCGCCCCGTGTCGTGACCAGCACGGTCTGGTTCGCCGGTGGTGGCGGCACGTGGATGCAGGCGCCGTAGTACGGCACGAGCAGGAAGTCGGTGGTGCGCTGGCTGTCGCCTTCGAGCGGCACCACGAAGCCGGGCAGCTTGACGCGCTCGCCGTTCAGGTCGTCGCGCACCGGCGCGTTGTCGAGCAGTTGCTGCATCTCCGCCATCAGCTGTTCGGCGCGCGGGTCGTCGTCGGCGAGGTCGGCGATCTGTTCGTCGTACTTCGCGAACACCACATCGGGCTGGTAGTCGGGCGGCATCAGGTCGTCCCACTCCATCTCGCGGTAGCCCTCGGCCATCATTTCCTCCGCGCTCAGGCCGTTCGACGGAGTGGTCTGGGTCACTCCGGGAGGCGATGGCGGCGTCGGGTCCGGGGCGCGATCACAGGCCGCGAGTGCGAGCAGGAGGCAGACGGCAAGGGTCAGGCGGATGGGCAGCATGGAATCGGCGAGCGGCGTGGCGAGATTGGGCGCCATTGTAGAAGCGAAGTGCAGGCGGTCGACCACCCGAAGCTGGGGCGATTGGTTTCTGCCTCGACGTTCAGGGTTGCAGGGGGACGATGCCGGCGGGGGAATCAAACTCGCGCACGCCCCGGGCGAGCGGCGCGAGGTATTCGACGCTGATCGAGGTCAGTCCCGGCAGGGCGTCGTGGAAATCGACGCCGAGTTCGCGCAAGCGCTCCGGCGCGCCGCAGTGGTAGGCCCAGCCAGCCAGGACGTAAGCGTGATCGGCGCCATCGCCGCCGGTCCGGCTGCCGGCTTCGAGCTGGCGCAGCGGCGAGTCGGCGTGGGTGGATTGCAGCGCGCACCCGGCATCGGCGGACGGTTGCAGCCAGCTCCCGGCGATACGCAGCGCGGCCAGGTCGTGGGCCATGCCGGCCCGTTCGGCGGCATCGCGCGGCGCGTGTTCGAAGCTGAATACGTTGATGGCCGGGGCCGCCAGTTCGACCCGCAACGCGTGGCCTTCGACGGTGACCGTCAGGCGGGCATGGTCGTGCACATACCGGGCTTGGTCTTCGGCGTGGACGGTGCTGGACAAGGTCAGGGCGAGGGCGAAGAGGAGGCGCATGGCGGGCATATGGAATTCGATGGCGGAAACGGAATGGACATGAGGTGCGGGTCGGCCCGGCAACTTGCCGCCCGCGTGTCCGCTGAACGGAAGGCTAACAGCCAGCGGGGCCTGGAATACATCGCCCGCGCATCGGCGGTCATTCGCCTCGCCAAGGGAGCGGGGCCGCAAGGCCGACGGAGTGCCGACGCGGGGCGGGATCGGGGCTACAGTAGCGCCTCGCTTTTTTCCCGGTCGACACCCGCCCGATGCGCGACATCCGCCTGCTGATCCTCGCCCAGTTCCTGACCGCGTTCGCGGACAACGCGGTGTTGTTCATCGCGGTCGGCATGGTCCGCGACACGCCGCAGGCCGGCTGGTACGTGCCGGCCTTGCAGGCCTCTTTCCTGATCGCCTACGTGGTGCTCGCGGCCTGGGTCGGGCCGTTCTCCGATTCGCGTTCCAAGACCACCGTGCTGATCGGCGCGAACCTGATCAAGGCGAGCGGCGTGGGGCTGATGTTCGCGGGCGTGGAACCGCTGATCGCCTATGCGGTGGTCGGCATCGGCGGCGCGGCCTACAGCCCGGCCAAGTACGGGATTCTTCCGGAACTGGTCGACTCGACACGCCTGATGAAGCTGAACGCCTGGGTGGAGGGCAGCACCATCGCCGCGATCCTGACCGGCGGGCTGGTCGGCGGCATGCTGGTCGACCGCTCCGTGTCGATGGCCCTGCTGGTCGTGCTCGGCCTGTACGGCGCGTCCGCACTGGTCGCCCGGCTGATGTGTCCCCTGCCGGCGGTGGCCGCGTGGCCGACCGGGGCATTGCGGCGATTCGGCGCGACCCTGCGCGAACTGGCGCGCGATCACGAGGCGCGCTACGCGCTGATCGGCAGTGGCCTGTTCTGGTCCTCGGCGGCGGTGTTGCGGGTCATCGTGGTCGCCTGGGCGCCGGTGGTGCTGGGGCTGGCCTCGATGCAGGACATCGCCGAACTGACGTTGTGGTCGGCGCTCGGGATCGGCATCGGTTCCATGCTCGCGCCGCGACTGATCCCGCTGGCGGCGCTGTCGCGCACGCGTTTCGCCGCCTATCTGATGGCTTGGGCGATCCTGCTGCTGGCCATCGTCGATCACGTCTGGGCCGCACGTCTTGCCCTGTTGCTGGCGGGCGTCGCCGGCGGGGTGTTCGTGGTGCCGGTCAATGCCGTCTTGCAGGCAATCGGGCATCGCGGCGTCGGGTCGGGCGACGACAACGACCGCGCCAACGCCGGGGCCGTCGTCGCCGTGCAGCGCTTCGTCGAAAACGCCATGATGCTGCTCGCGACCGGCGGTTATGCAGGCCTCGCGGCGCTCGGCGTGAAACCCGTGCCCGCCTTGTTCGGTCTGTGCGTGCTGCTGGCCGCAGGCGTGTTCCTGCTCAATCGAGCGCGCAGGTCCGGTTAGCACCAAAGGTCCGCAACCCGACAACTGCTCCCCGGAAAACCCCGACGCGGGTATTTACGAAAACGCCCGATATCCTGAATCAGGCGACAGCATGGGCCGACAAACCATGACCAGACGCGGGTGCCCGCGGAAGATCACGGCGGAATGACGGGAAGCACTGGCTGGCAGTATCCAGGGGGCACCCGACCGCGACGCCGGGGCAAATTCAGCAAGAACCCGGACGCCGCGACGGGGTGAAGGCACTTGGGCGGAGACGGGGATGTGCCGCATCGGCGTGATGCCTGCCAGCGAGCCCCGGGTGTGGCTCACCGACGCAGGAATATTGCCGGTTTGAACGCCGCCTCTCAGACGGTGTTTACAAAACCTGCGGAACAGGCCCGTGAATAGGGGCCGTGAATTGGCTATCTGTAGGAGCGGCTTCAGCCGCGATGGGCGTCAACGATCATTCCGGGTGCCGATCGCGGCTGAAGCCGCTCCTACCTATAGCGCGGACGCCGAATCGCCTTTTGTAAACACCCTCTCAGCGCTTGCCGCAATATTCCTCGACGCTGGCGACCGAGTGGATGCTGACGGTCGCGCCGGCGCGCGCCACGAACTCGCTGAGGCCGACAGGGTTGTCGGGGTTGCCCCAGTCGTAGCTGTAACCGAGACGGGTCCAGGCGAGGCGGGCCTTGTCGTAGGCGATGCTCTTGAGGGTCTCGAACCAGCGGCGGTGTGCGTCGCTGACCGAGCTGCGAGGCGACACCGGGAAATCCAGATTGGCTTCGTGGTCGTTGATCTCGGGGTCCGGGCTCGGTCGGAACAGGTCACCCGGTTTCACCCACATCTCGACAAAGCGGTTGCGGTTCGCCTCCGGGGCGAGGCCGTGCAACTGCCGCAGACGCATGCTCAACGCCCCGCCGCTCAACGGTAGCGCCTGGCAGATGTTCCGGACCTGCGGCGCCACGGTCAGCCAGACATCGTTGCCGATCGTCATGCTCTTCCCGGCGTGCTGGTCGTAGCCCGTCCAGTTGGTGAACGAGACCATCAGGATGTGGTCGTCGACACCGTCGTTGGACCAGAACTGGTCGGGGTCGCCGGGCCGGATCGCGGTCAGCGAACGAGATATCTCGCCGGGTTCGGCGATGCGGGCGTCCTCGATGGCGGCCTGGTAGGCGGCATTCGGCTCGAGTTGCGGGAGGCCCGACGGGCTCTGGGTCTTGGTATTCGTGCAGGCACCAAGGGCGAGGCTGGCGGACAGCGCCAGGAGAACGATCTTCAGTCGCATCACGGGAAGTAGAGTGGCTGGTTGGAGTGCGCAGTCTAAACGAAGCGTTCCGGTTCGTTACGACCAGACGCGTTCCAGGGCCGCGATCAGTTGGTCGATCTGGGGTTCGGTGTGCGCGGCGGACAGCGTCACCCGCAGCCGCGCGGTGCCGGCCGGCACGGTCGGTGGGCGGATCGCGGTGACCAGGAAGCCGGCGTCGAGCAGCGCCTCGCCGAGGGCGAGGGCGCGGGCGTTGTCGCCGACCAGCAGGGGCTGGATGGCGGTCGGGGAGTCCATCAGCACGCCCGTTGGCAGGGCTTGCGCGCACAGGCGTCGGAAGCGGGCGATGTTGGCGTGCAGGCGGGTCCGCAACGCGCCATCGCGGACGTGGCTCAGGCTCGCCCGGGTGGCTTCGGCCAGCGCCGCCGGCAGCGCGGTGGTGTAGATGTAGGGGCGCGCGCGCTGGATCAGGTAATCGATCAGGTCGGCGTCGCCGGCCACGAAGGCGCCGGCGGTGCCGAAGGCCTTGCCGAGCGTGCCCATCAGCACTGGCGCCGCCTGCGTATTCAGACCGTGGTGATCGCAACTGCCGCGTCCCTGCTCGCCCAGGACACCGACGCCGTGGGCGTCGTCGACCATCAGCCAGGCTCCGTGTGCCTGCGCGGCGCGGGCGAGATCGGGCAGCGGCGCGATGTCGCCGTCCATGCTGAAAACGCCGTCGGTGGCGATCAGCGTCTCCCCCTCGCCATCGCCCAGACGGCGTTCGAGATCGCCGGCGTCGGCATGCGCGTAACGCTGATGGCGGGCGCCGCTGAGCAGGCCGGCGTCGAGCAGCGAGGCGTGGTTGAGGCGATCCTGGAAAAGCCGGTCGCCACGCCCGATCAACGCGGCGATGGTGCCGAGGTTGGCCATGTAGCCGGTCGAGAACAGCAACGCGCGCTCGCGTCCGAGCCAGTCGGCGACCTCCTCTTCGAGCGCGTGATGCGCGGCGGAATGGCCGCTGACCAGATGCGCCGCGCCGCTGCCGCTGCCCCAGGTGGCGATGCCAAGCCGGAAGGCGGCGGCGACATCGGGGTGATTGGCGAGACCGAGGTAGTCATTGCTGGCGAAGCCGACGACCTGGCGGCCATCGGCCAGCGTCAGTTGCACGCCGTCATTGGCGACGACGGTTCGCCGCGCGCGGAGCAGGTCGTTGGCGCGGCGCTCGGCGAGTTCGCGCTGGATGCGGTCGCCGAAAGACATCTGGCTCAGGCGCGGGCGGAGTGCTCGCGGGGTTCCAATGTCCGCAGACCGAGACGGGCGAACAGCTGCATGTCGCTGCTGGCTTCGGGGTTCGGCGTGGTCAGCAGCTTGTCGCCGTAGAAGATCGAGTTGGCGCCGGCGAAGAAGCACAGGGCCTGGGTCTCGTCGTTCATGTCGGTGCGGCCGGCGGACAGGCGCACGTAGGACTTGGGCATCAGGATGCGGGCGACCGCGATGGTGCGGACGAATTCCAGCGGTTCCAGGCGCGGCACGTCCTGCAGCGGGGTGCCCGGGACGGCGACCAGCATGTTGATCGGCACCGATTCCGGGTGGCGCGGCAGGTTGGCGAGCTGGGCGAGCAGGCCGATGCGGTCGGCGCGCGATTCGCCCATGCCGACGATGCCGCCGGAACAGACGTTGATGCCGGCATCGCGCACGCGTTCCAGGGTGTCGAGGCGATCCTGATAGCTGCGCGTGGTGATGATCTGGTCGTAGTACTCGGGCGAGGTATCGAGGTTGTGGTTGTAGTAGTCGAGACCGGCCTCGGCGAGTGCTTCGGTCTGTTCGTCGTCGAGCATGCCCAGCGTCATGCAGGTTTCCAGGCCGAGATCGCGGACCACGCGAACCATTTCCAGCACGCGCGGGAAGTCGCGCTTGTTGGGGTTGCGCCAGGCGGCGCCCATGCAGAAGCGGCTGGCGCCGTTGGCCTTGGCGGCGGCGGCTTCGGCGATGACGGTGTCGACGTCGAGCAGCTTCTCCTTCTCCAGCTTCACCTCTTTATGGTGCGCGCTCTGCGAGCAGTAGCCGCAGTCCTCGGAGCAGGAGCCGGTCTTGATCGACAGCAGCGTGCTGACCTGCACCGCGTTCGGATCGAAGTTGGCGCGGTGCGCGCTCTGCGCCGCGAACAGCAGATCGTTGAAGGGCAGATCGAAGAGGGCGGCGACTTCATCGAGCGACCAGTCGTGGCGCAGCGTGTCGGCTTCGGGCATCTTGGAGGCAGGAACGGACATGGCGGGAAAGACCGGTGTCAGGGAGTTGGCGGAGTATACAGGAGTGGTTTCTGGGGCCGCGCTGCGTGCTGTGCGGCGATCCGGCCCCGGCGCGGCTGGAGCTCTGCGCCGGCTGTCTGGCCGATCTGCCGAGGCTCGGCCCGGCCTGTCCGCATTGCGGTGAGCCGACGCCGGGCGGGCGGGTGTGCGGTGCATGTGTGAGACGTCCGCCGCCGTTCGACTATCTGCGCGCGCCATTCCGTTATCAGCTTCCGGTCGACTGGCTGGTCGCTGGGCTCAAGTTCGAGCGGCGCCTGAATCATGGTCGTTTGCTGGCCGAGGTGCTGCGCGACCACTGGGCGCCGGGGGACGACACGCTGCCCGATCTGGCCCTGCCGGTGCCTTTGCATCCCGCGCGGCTGCGTGAGCGTGGCTTCAATCAGACGATCGAATTGTTCGTGCCCTTGTTGGCGGACCTGGGCGTGGCGCTGGAGCGCGGCGCCGTGGAGCGCACCCAGCCCACGGTCGCGCAGGCCGGCCTGCACGCGGGCGCCCGGCGGCGGAACGTGCGCGGTGCCTTTCGCTTGGCAGTGGATGCCGGGCGCGTGGCAGATCGCCATGTGGTGATTCTCGATGACGTGGTGACCACCGGATCGACGGTTGCGGAACTGGCGCGGGTGTTGCGCCGTGCCGGTGCGGCGCGGATCGGGGTGTGGGCGCTGGCGCGGACGGTGGTGTCATGAAGGTCGTGCCATAATCGCGCCCCGTTTTTCCGAGCTGCCGGTCCTTCTCCGTGCGTAACGAGCCCCGCTGGTTCGCGAGCCAGCGTCATACCCATCAGGACATCCCCGCACGCGTGCTGCCGTGGTTGCTCGACCGCCGCTCGCTGACCGCGCGGGTGTTGCGGGCGTGTGCGCTCGGTGGTGCAGAGGGAGGTTTCCGCGTCGAACTGCTGGGCCAGTGGCGTGGGCGTCCGTTACCGGGCGAGGCCCGCTTCCTGCGCATCCCGACCGGCCATCACGCCCTGATCCGCGAGGTGCGGCTGCTTTGTGACGACCGACGCTGGGTGTATGCGCGTTCGGTGATCCCGTTCGCGACGCTGCACGGCGCGGGGCGCAAGCTCGGCCACCTGGGCACGCGTCCGCTCGGGGCGGTGCTGTTCGCGGATCGGCGCGTGCGCCGCACGGCGGTCGAACTCGCGCGGGTCGCGCCGGGCCATCTGATCCATCGCCATGCGATGGCCGGGCTGGATGCGTCTGACGGGGCGTTGTGGGGGCGTCGCTCCCTGTTCGAGATCGCAGGGGCGTCGCTGCTGGTCAGCGAATGGTTCCTGCCAGACCTGCCTGAGTTTCCGAAAACCTGATGTCGCTCTCCGAACGTCTGCGTCAATACGCGCTGCTGATGCGGCTGCATCGGCCGATCGGCATCCTGCTGCTGTTGTGGCCGACGTTATGGGCGCTGTGGATCGCGGCGGAGGGTCTGCCCGATCTGCTGGTGCTGTTCGTGTTCCTGGCGGGTGTCACCTTGATGCGCTCCGCCGGTTGCGTGATCAACGACTACGCGGACCGCGATTTCGATCCGCACGTGCAGCGCACCAAGGACCGCCCGCTGGCGGCGCGGCGGGTGTCACCGCGCGAGGCGATCCTGCTGTTCGTCGTGCTGAGTCTGGTCGCGTTCGCGCTAGTGCTGTTCATGAATACGCGCACCATTGCGATGTCCTTCGTCGCGGCTTTCCTGGCGGCGACCTATCCGTTCATGAAGCGCTACACGCATCTGCCGCAGGTCTACCTCGGCGCGGCCTTCGCGTGGGCGGTGCCGATGAGCTTCATGGCGCAGACCGGTACGGTCCCGCTGGTCGGCTGGGTGCTGTTCGTCGCGCCGATCCTGTGGGCGACCGCGTACGACACCATGTATGCGATGGTCGATCGCGAGGACGATCTGCAGATCGGCGTGAAGTCGACGGCCATCCTGTTCGGTCGCCACGACCGGCTGATCATTGGCCTCATCCAGTTCGCGATGCTGCTCAATCTGATCTGGGTCGGCCAGCTTGCCGGGCTCGGTTGGGCATACTGGCTGGCGCTCGTCGTCGCGACCGCGCTGGGCGGTTATCAGCAGTGGTTGATCCGTGATCGTGAACCGGCGGCCTGCTTCAAGGCCTTCCTCAACAACAACTGGCTGGGAATCGCGATTTTCGCCGGCATCGTCGCCGATTACGCGCTCCGCGCTTAATGAGCGCATAAAACCCGTTATGTTGCTCCGCTCGCAAAAGGCGATGCAGAATAGCCGACCTCAAAATACGGCCCGGTTTATCTGTAGCATCCTAACTGTCTGATATCCCTGAGCTTTTCGATCAAGTCGAGGGCGTGGGAGGGGTGCTTTTTCGACGTTTTCGGGAGTGGTTTCCGAAGCGTCTGGCAGCTGTAAAGACGAATTCAGCCCTACCTGGTGGTGGGGCGGCGGCATGCAACCCGGCCACGTTTGACCGGGTTCGGCCGCTCCAAGCAGAACAAATCCGGTTACTCGAATCCAACTCAATCAGGAGAGAACGATGCCTTCTCGCAGAGACCTCGCCAATGCCGTCCGTGCCCTGAGCATGGACGCCGTCCAGAAGGCCAATTCCGGCCACCCCGGCGCCCCGATGGGCATGGCGGATATCGCCGAAGTGCTGTGGAACGGTCACATGAATCACAACCCGTCCAACCCGGACTGGGCCGATCGTGATCGCTTCATTCTCTCCAACGGTCACGGCTCCATGCTGATCTACAGCCTGTTGCACCTGACCGGTTACGACCTGTCGATGGATGACCTGAAGAACTTCCGTCAGCTGCATTCCAAGACCCCGGGTCACCCGGAATACGGTTACGCGCCGGGCGTCGAGACCACCACCGGCCCGCTGGGTCAGGGCATCACCAACGGCGTCGGCATGGCGCTGGCCGAGCGCACCCTGGCCGCCCAGTTCAACCGTGACGGCCACCACATCGTCGACCACTACACCTACGTGTTCATGGGCGACGGCTGCATGATGGAAGGCATCTCCCACGAAGCCTGCTCGCTGGCCGGCACCCTGGGACTGGGCAAGCTGATCGCCTTCTGGGACGACAACGGCATCTCCATCGACGGTCATACCGATGGCTGGTTCACCGACGACACCCCGAAGCGTTTCGAGGCCTACGGCTGGCACGTCATCCGTGACGTCGACGGTCACGACGCTGCCGCCATCGACAAGGCCATCCACGAGGCCAAGTCGGTCAACAACAAGCCGACCATGATCTGCTGCAAGACCGTGATCGGTTTCGGCGCGCCGAACCTGTGCGGTTCTCACGACTGCCACGGCGCCCCGCTGGGTGCCGCCGAGATCGCCGCGACCCGCGAGAACCTGGGCTGGAAGCACGAGCCGTTCGTGATTCCGTCCGAGATCTATGCCGGTTGGGACGCCAAGGCCAAGGGCGCCGCCGCCGAGGCCGCCTGGAACGACAAGTTCGCCGCCTACAAGGCCGCGCATCCGGAACTGGCCGCCGAGTTCTCGCGCCGCATCGCGGGTGAGCTGCCGGCCAACTGGGCTGCCGCCTCCGCCGCCTTCATCGCCGCCTGCAACGAGAAGGGCGAGAGCCCGGCGACCCGCAAGGCCTCGCAGAACACCCTGGACGCCTACGGCGCCGTGCTGACCGAGTTCCTCGGTGGGTCCGCCGACCTGACCCCGTCCAACCTGACCTCGCACAAGAACGCGAAGACCATCAACGACACCGTGGCGGACGGCAACTACCTGTCCTACGGCGTGCGTGAGTTCGGTATGTCCGCGATCATGAATGGCGTCGCGCTGCACGGCGGCTTCATTCCTTACGGCGGCACCTTCCTGATGTTCTCGGAATACGCCCGTAACGCGCTGCGCATGGCCGCTCTGATGAAGATCCAGTCGATCTTCGTCTACACCCACGACTCCATCGGTCTGGGCGAGGACGGTCCGACCCACCAGCCGATCGAGCAGATTCCGACCCTGCGCATGATCCCGAACATGACCGTCTGGCGTCCGTGCGACGCAGTCGAGACCGCCGTGTCCTGGAAGTCCGCAGTCGAGCGCAAGGACGGCCCGAGCTGCCTGATCTTCTCCCGTCAGAATCTGCCGCATCAGGCGCGTACCGATGCGCAGATCGCCGACATCGCCAAGGGCGGGTACGTGCTGCGTGATTGCGACGGCATCCCGGACGCGATCATCATCGCCACCGGTTCCGAGGTCGCCCTGGCCGTCGGCGCCGCCGAAGCCCTGAGCGGCAAGAAGATTCGTGTCGTGTCCATGCCGTCGACCAACGCCTTCGACGCGCAGAGCGCCGAGTACAAGGAATCCGTGCTGCCGAAGGCCGTGACCGCGCGCGTCGCGGTCGAAGCCGCCGTCACCGACGGCTGGTGGAAATACGTTGGCATGAACGGCGCCGTGGTCGGTATCAACCGCTTTGGCGAATCCGCGCCGGCCGGCCTGCTCTTCAAGGAGTTTGGCTTCACCGTCGACAACGTCGTCGCCGCCGTCAACGGCGTCCTGTAATTCAACCTTCGCGATGGGCGTGACCCCGCCGGGGTCACGTTCGACGCGGTTCCACTTTCCATCCATTAACTGGAGAAACAAGCATGACCATCAAGGTTGGCATCAACGGCTTCGGCCGCATCGGCCGCATGGCTTTCCGCGCTATCGCCAAGGACTTCCCGGGCATCGAAGTGGTCGGCATCAACGACCTGCTCGACGCCGAATACCTGGCCTACATGCTCAAGTACGACTCCGTGCACGGCCGCTTCAACGGTGACATCTCCGTCGACGGCAACAACCTGGTCGTCAACGGCAAGACCATCCGCCTGACCGCCGAGCGCGATCCGGCCAACCTGGCTTGGTCCGACATCGGTGCCGATCTGGTCATCGAGTGCACCGGCTTCTTCCTCACCGAAGAGACCTGCCAGAAGCACATCGCCGCTGGCGCCAAGAAGGTCGTCATGTCGGCGCCGTCCAAGGACAGCACCCCGATGTTCGTCTACGGCGTCAACCACGAGACCTACGCCGGTCAGAACATCGTTTCCGCCGCTTCCTGCACCACCAACTGCCTGGCCCCGGTCGCCAAGGTTCTGAACGACAACTGGGGCATCAAGCGTGGCCTGATGACCACCGTTCACGCCGCCACCGCGACCCAGAAGACCGTTGACGGCCCGTCCTCCAAGGACTGGCGCGGCGGCCGCGGCATCCTGGAGAACATCATTCCGTCCTCCACCGGCGCCGCCAAGGCCGTCGGCGTGGTGCTGCCGGAACTGAACGGCAAGCTGACCGGCATGGCCTTCCGCGTGCCGACCTCCGACGTCTCCGTCGTCGACCTGACCGTCGAACTGAACAAGGAAGCCTCCTACGCCGACATCTGCGCGGCCATGAAGGCGGCCTCCCAGGCCCCGGGCATCGGCGAGACCCTGTCCTACACCGATGAGAAGGTCGTCTCCACCGACTTCCGCGGCGTCGGCTACAGCTCCATCTTCGATGCCGAGGCCGGCATCGCCCTCGACAAGACCTTCGTCAAGGTCGTGTCCTGGTACGACAACGAGTACGGCTACACCTGCAACATGCTGCGCTTCGTGCAGCACGTCTCCAAGTAAAGCCGCTGGTTGATGGTGAGAAGCGGGGTTTCGGCCCCGTTTCTCGCCGTCTCCCAACCTGCCCCGAGGGGGCTCAGGCAAGGCCCGCCTTGGACCTGAATTCCTTCTCTCATACCCGCCTTTCAAAAGGAGCGTCATCGTGTCCTTCATCAAGCTGACCGATCTCGACCTCGCCGGTAAGCGAGTCCTCATCCGTGCCGACCTGAACGTGCCCGTCAAGGATGGCAAGGTCACCTCCGACGCGCGCATCACCGCGACCATGCCGACCATCCAGCACTGCATCGACGCGGGCGCGAAGGTCATGGTGTTCTCCCACCTGGGCCGCCCGGAAGAGGGCGTGTATTCCGAGGAGAACTCGATGGCTCCGGTCGCCGCCGACCTGTCCGCGAAGATGGGCAAGACGATTCGCCTGATCAAGGACTACGTGAACGGCGGTTTCGACGTCGCCAATGGTGAGGTCGTGCTGCTCGAGAACGTCCGCTTCAACAAGGGCGAGGGCAAGGACAACGCCGATCTGGCCGCCAAGTACGCCGCCCTGTGCGACGTGTTCGTGATGGACGCCTTCGGCACCGCACACCGTGCCCAGGCCTCCACCCACGGCGTCGGCCAGAAGGCGCCGGTCGCCTGCGCCGGTCTGCTGCTGGCCGAGGAACTCGACGCGCTCGCCAAGGCGCTGGCCAACCCGGCCCGCCCGATGGTCGCGATCGTCGGCGGCTCCAAGGTCTCCACCAAGCTGACCGTGCTCGAAGCCCTGTCCGAGAAGGTCGACCAGCTGGTCGTCGGTGGCGGCATCGCCAACACCTTCCTGGCCGCGACCGGCAAGAATGTCGGCAAGTCGCTGTGCGAGAAGGATCTGATCCCGACCGCGCAGGCGCTGATCGAGAAGATGGCGGCGCGTGGCGCGATGATTCCGATCGCCACGGACGTCGTGTGCGGCAAGGAGTTCTCCGAGTCCGCCGCGGCGGCCCTGAAGGACGCCGGCGATGTCGCCGATGACGACATGATTTTCGACATCGGCCCGAACTCCGCGAAGGAACTGGCGGACATCATCGCCAAGGCCGGCACCATCGTCTGGAACGGCCCGGTCGGCGTGTTCGAGTTCGATCAGTTCGGCGAAGGCACCAAGACTGTTTCGATGGCGATCGCCAACGCCCCGGGCTTCTCCCTGGCCGGTGGCGGTGACACCATCGCCGCCATCCAGAAGTACGACATCTATGACAAGGTGTCCTATATCTCCACGGCGGGTGGCGCCTTCCTGGAATACCTGGAAGGCAAGACCCTGCCGGCGGTCGCGATGCTGGAAGCGCGCGCCAAGGCTTAAGCCAGACCCCCGAGGCCGACTCCACCATCCGGGGTCGGCCTCTTCGCTTGCAACGAGGTTCATCCACGTATGCTCAGACGCACCAAGATCGTCGCCACACTGGGTCCCGCGACCGACGATCCAAAGGTTCTGGATCAGATCATCGACGCCGGCGTCGACGTCGTCCGGGTCAACTTTTCCCACGGCAGCCACGAAGAACACCAGAAGCGCGTCGAGCTGGTGCGTAACCGTGCCCGTGCCCACGGACGTCAGGTCGGTGTCCTGGCCGACCTGCAAGGCCCGAAGATCCGCACCGAGCGGTTCAAGAACGGCAAGGTCACCCTCGTCGAGGGCAGCAGCTTCATCCTGGATGCCGATTGCCCGCGCAACGACGGTGACGAGGAACGCGTCGGCATCACCTACAAGCAGCTGCCGAACGACGTTTCGCGCGGCGACACGCTGCTGCTCGACGATGGTGCCATCGTGCTGTGGGTCGACCAGGTCAACGGCAACAAGGTTGAATGTCGCGTCGTGGTCGGTGGCGTGCTGTCCAATAACAAGGGCATAAATCGACAGGGCGGTGGCCTGTCCGCCGACGCGCTGACCGACAAGGACCGCAAGGACCTGGCCTTTGCCGCCGAGATCAAGGCCGACTACCTGGCCATTTCCTTCCCGCGTTGCGCCGCCGACGTGGAACTCGCCCGCGAGCTGCTGATCGCCGCCGGCGGGCATGCGCACATCGTCGCCAAGATCGAACGCGCCGAGGCCATCAAGTGCATCGACGAGATCATCGATGCGGCCGACGTGGTCATGATCGCGCGCGGTGACCTGGGCGTCGAAATCGGCGACGAGGAACTGCCGGCGGTGCAGAAGGTGATCGCCCGCAAGGCCCGTATGCGCGACAAGGTGGTCATCACCGCGACGCAGATGATGCAGTCGATGGTCGACAACCCGATGCCGACCCGTGCCGAGGTGCTGGACGTCGCCAACGCCGTCATCGACGGCACCGACGCCGTCATGCTGTCGGCGGAGACCGCCGCCGGTAAATACCCGGCCAAGGCCGTTGCCGCCATGGATCGCATCTGCAAGGGCGCCGAGCGCCATCAGATCGATGCCGGCGTCGACTGGCACTCGGCGAAGACCGACTTCGGGCGCGTCGACGAGGCCATCGCCAAGGCTTCGATCTACACCGCGCGCCGCCTCGGCGTGAAGGCGATCGCCGCGCTGACCGAGTCCGGTTCCACCGCGTTGTGGATGTCCCGGCATTCCTCGAACATTCCGATCTACGCGCTGACCCCGAAAGTCGAGACCCGCCGCCGTGTGACGCTGTTGCAGGGTGTCTATCCGGTCAGCTTCAAGCCCGAGTCGATGAACCACGCGGCGGTAAACCGCGAGGCGATCGACGAACTCGTCCGCCGTGGCGCGGTGCGCGACGGCGATCTGGTCATCATCACCAAGGGTGATCTGGTCGGACACCACGGCGGCACCAACGCGATGAAGATCGTCCGCGTCGGCGAATTGCCCGAGTCCACCGAGACGAACCTGGACGCCTGATTTTTACCGCGTTGTCCGTGGGCTAACCCGGGGGTTGCCGGTCGCCGTCAGGCGATTAGAATCAGGCCCCCGATCAGCCTGCGGCGACGCACAGCCAACCGATCAACAAACCAGTGAGGAGGTCCGACCATGGCCCTGATTTCGCTCCGTCAGATGCTGGACCACGCCGCCGAACACGGCTACGGCGTGCCGGCTTTCAACGTCAACAACCTCGAGCAGATGCGCGCCATCATGGAAGCCGCGGACGAGACCGATTCCCCGGTCATCGTGCAGGCCTCCGCCGGTGCCCGTAGCTATGCCGGTGCCCCGTTCCTGCGCCACCTGATCCTGGCGGCGATCGAAGAGTTCCCGCATATCCCGGTCTGCATGCACCAGGATCACGGCACCTCTCCGGCCGTGTGTCAGCGCTCCATCCAGCTGGGCTTCAGCTCGGTCATGATGGACGGCTCCCTCGGCGAGGACGGCAAGACCCCGACCTCCTACGAATACAACGTCGACGTCACCCGTCGCACCGTCGAAATGGCGCATGCCTGCGGCGTGTCCGTCGAGGGCGAACTCGGTTGCCTGGGTTCCCTGGAGACCGGCATGGCTGGTGAAGAGGACGGCATCGGCGCCGAAGGCCAGCTGGATCACAGCCAGCTGCTGACCGATCCGGAAGAAGCCGCCGACTTCGTCAAGAAGACCGGCGTCGACGCGCTGGCCATCGCCATCGGCACCTCCCACGGCGCCTACAAGTTCACCCGTCCGCCGACCGGCGACATCCTGGCCATCGAGCGCATCAAGGAAATCCACGCCCGCATCCCGAGCGTGCACCTGGTCATGCACGGTTCCTCTTCCGTGCCGCAGGACTGGCTGGCGATCATCAACAACTACGGCGGCGACATGGGTCAGACCTATGGCGTGCCGGTCGAGGAGATCGTCGAAGGCATCAAGTCCGGCGTCCGCAAGGTCAACATCGACACCGACCTGCGCATGGCGTCCACCGGCGCGATCCGCAAGCACCTGGCCGAAAACACCTCCAACTTCGATCCGCGCAAGTACTTCATCGCCGCCACCAAGGCCATGAAGGACATCTGCAAGGCTCGTTACGAGGCCTTCGGTACCGCCGGCAACGCTTCCAAGATCGTTCCGCTGTCCCTGGATGTCATGACCGCCCGTTACGCGCGCGGCGAGCTGGACCCGAAGGTCAACTAAGACCTGCCGGTTCGGTAGAAGAAGGGGCGCTCCGGCGCCCCTTTTTCGTTCCCGTGGCTGCCCGGTAATCGTGGCTGCCCAGTGATACGGTGCGCACATGCTTTACGACCGCTTCCCCTGCCCCTGCTGCGGCTACCGGGTGTTCCGCTACCAGCCCGGTTCCAGTGAGCGTTGTCCGATCTGCGCCTGGGAGGACGATCTCGCCCAATTGCGCTTCCCGCTGATGGCCGGCAGTGCCAATCCCCAGTCGCTTTACGATGCCCAGCAGACCTACCAACGCGTCGGCGCATGCAGCCAGAGCCGTCAGGACGACGCGCGCGAGCCGCTGGGCGAGCAACGCGACAAGGAATGGCGACCGTTGAACCTGGCTGTCGACAACGTTGAAAAGCCGGTCCGGGGAATGAAGTATGCGGACACCTATCCGCTCGAAGACACGACCGTTCTGTATTACTGGCGCCAGAGCTTCTGGCGAACCCAGGTGAACTGACCGGCAAGGCTGGGCGCATCCGCCGCATTGCGCCAGCGCAAGGGCGTGCCGCCGCAAATTCGTGCTGCCACTTTTCCTGACGGTCGCGATGCTCTATTGGTAACACTCTTCGCAACTCGTCAGAGAGCCGCCTGTGTATCTGGTCACCAACCGCATCGCGACCGCGTCCTCGGGGACGCTGTCCATCCTGCAACCTGCGCCAAACGGACAGGTGCCGTTCGATGTGCTCGTCTTTGAGATCACCCGGCAGCGTGGCGGCTGGTGGCTGGACCAACGCGCCAGACAGACGCTGGACGAGTCGGTCTGCCGGGAGATCCGCAATCAGGTCCGCGATCGCGGCGTGATGTCGACGGCGACGTTGTATCCGGCGTTCAGGACGGCGTTGGAGACCTTGAACGGTCTGTTCCCGGACTCGGGCAAGGAGCAGATATTCATGTTCTCACGCTGTAACGATTCGCCGGTGGCGTCGTTCGAGCGTGGTCTGGCCCTGGAAGCGGGTGGCGCCCGGACCGTGGTGTGCTTCTCCTGTCCGGTCGAGCGCCGTCATCCGCTGCGCGGGGCTTTGCGGACAGACCTCGGGCGACGCAAGACCGATGTCGCGTCAGCCGCAGGCTGACGAATCGCCGCCGGTTTCA
This sequence comes from Gammaproteobacteria bacterium, assembly GCA_024234895.1. GTDB lineage: Bacteria > Pseudomonadota > Gammaproteobacteria > JACKNK01 > JACKNK01 > JACKNK01. Next base: position 96,383 of record JACKNJ010000010.1, on the reverse strand, counting down.
CCGACCCAGAACGCCAGGTCCTTTTCGAGGAACTCGTCGACGCTCATGTAGTGTGAGCCGTCGCAGGAGAAGGTCAGGCCGACCATGTTGTTGATCACGTTGAGTGTGCCTGAGCGCAGGTAGAGCGTTTCGTCCATGAAGCGCAGTTCCTTGAACATCTGCAGAACCTCGCGGACATAACCGATCGGCGTCGTGGCTTCGTCCGGGTAATCCCGGCGAGGGAAGGCCATGCAGATGTCCGGGTCGGTCAAGGCATCGATGCCAAGGATGCGGTAGCGGTACGGGTCGTCATAGAACCAGACCGTGGCCCGGCTGGAGGCGAAGTGGATCTTGCCGTGGAACAGGCCGCGGTCGATGAACAGCTCGTGCATCACCGCGAGCACGGTATCGACGTTCTTGTCGAGCACGCTGTCCGTCCGGGTCTGCGCGAACAGGCCTCCGCGGATCGACGGGTCGCCCTTGAGCTGCCGCCAGACACTCGGTTCCTCGTAGATCGGCGCGGAGAACGGCATCGCGCGCAGGTCGAAGTCCGCGCCGAGATAGCCGATCAGACGCCCGCCGTCGAGGATCGCGTGGATCCCGGTCACCGACGGCCGCCGTTCGCGCAGCGAGATGTACGACTCGGATAGCCGGAACTCGTCGCCGGGACGGAGTTCGGTCATGTACGGGCGCTGTGAGCGATCGCGACGGTAGTCAGACTCGATCAGCCCGTAGTGCGCCATGTTGGAACTGACCTGGACGGCGTTGGGCGCCATCACGTACAGGAACTTGCAGTGCGGGATGGTATGAAAGCCCTTCGCGAGCACCTGATCCAGCGCCCGCCGGTCGTTCCAGACGGGCAAACACTGCTCGGTCAGACGGCGCATCGGCTCGCGGATCATGTTCTCGATCGCGGTCCGGTGCTGGTTGATGTTCTCCCTCAGCGCGGCATCGACGGGCATCGGTCGGGCTCCTCGTGATCGGTCAAAGACGGCTGCCGGTCAGGCGCGCCTGCGCCTCCCGGTACTTGGCTGCCGTGCTGGCGACGATGTCCGCCGGGATCGTCGGCCCGGGCGGCTGCTTGTTCCAGTCCAGGGTCTCCAGGTAATCGCGCACGAACTGCTTGTCGAAGGACGGGGGATTGGTGCCGGTGCGGTACTGATCGGCCGGCCAGAAGCGCGAGGAATCGGGCGTCAGCACCTCGTCGATCAGCACCAGCTTGCCGTTCTCATCGGTGCCGAACTCGAACTTGGTGTCGGCGATGATGATGCCGCGCGCGGCGGCGTGGTCGCGGGCGGCGCTGTACAGACGGATGCTGACGTCGCGGACCTGTTCGGCGAGATCGCGACCGATCAGCGCGGCGACCTGCTCGAAATCGATATTCTCGTCGTGTTCGCCGACGGCGGCCTTCGAGGATGGCGTGAACAGCGGTTGATCGAGCTTGCCGGCCTGTGCCATGCCGGCCGGCAACGGGATGCCGCAGACCTTGCCGGTGGCCTGATAGTCCTTCCAGCCGGAGCCGACCAGATAACCGCGCACGATGGCTTCGATCGGCAGCGCCTTGAGGCGCCGCACCACGATCGCGCGGCCTTCCACCTCGGCGCGCTCGGCGGGATCGGGCAGGGCCTGTTCGAGCGTCATCGAGGACATCTGGTTGTCGATGATGGGGCGGAGCTGCCGGAACCAGAACGCCGAGACCGCCGTCAGCACCGCGCCCTTGCCGGGGATCGGCGTCGGCATCACCACATCGAAGGCCGACAGCCGGTCGGTGGTCACGATCAGCATGTGTTGATCGTCGATCGCGTAGATATCGCGGACCTTGCCGCGATGGATCATCGGCAGGCTCTTGATGCTGGATTCGAACAGCGGGGCGGTGTCGGTCATCGTGTCGTCGAACGCAAGGGAATGAAGGCGGATATTAGCGTCCGCGTCCGGACGCGCCTACGCCTGTCGTGCCCCGGGATCGGCTCATTGACCGAGTCGCACGCCGGGAGTCGCATCGGCCTGCTTGGCGATGCCGGCGGCGCAACCGACCAGGCGGGTGGCGGCGATGCCGAGGTTCGCGCTCAGGTGGCGCGTGACCGAGTTGGCGCGTTCCTTGGCCAGTTTCAGCAACGTCACGTTGTCCACCGCTGGCGGTGGCGGCGTTTCCTGCTTGGCGGAATCCTCTTTAGCCGGCGGTGCGGCTTTGGGCGTCAACGCGGCACGGTCGGATTCGGTCGCCACCGCGCAGACCTTCACGTTGATGTTCGGGCGGTCGGCCAGACGTTTGGCGAGGTCGGCGAGATAGGCCTTGGCTTCGCCGTCGAGGTTGGCGTCGCCGGGTTTGAACGCCACCGGGTTGAACTCCAGCACGCTGAACTGGCTGCTCGCGAGCTTGCCGACCGCGACCAGCGCGCCGAGCGGCTGGAAGTACAGCAGCACGCCGGTCGCGATGGATTTGCTGAGCGCGGTGTTGATCGCGTCGCTTAGATCGAATTTTGGATCGTCGACCGCGCCGGTGATCGGCAGCTTGAGCTTGATCGTGTCGTTGGAATCACTCAGCAGGCTGACCGCCGAGTTCAGCAGCGAGCCGCCGCCGATCTCATCCTTGCGGTCCTGGTCGAGGGCGGCGGGCAACGGCTCCGATCGAGCGTGGCTTGCGGAGGTCGCGCCGCCTGCCTTGCGCAGCACCAGCTTGCGTACCTCGATCTGGTTGCGCACGTCGAGCTGATTCCGTTCGATTCCGATGTCGGCATTCACGTCGAGCTGGCCACTCTCGACCTCCTCACCCAGTTCGGAACGCAGATAAGGATTGAGCGTGGGCATGTCGAAGCCGAGCAGGGCGCCTTTCAGGTCCGCGAACGCGGTGGGTTGCAGGGGGCGGACCGAACCGGACAGATCGAGTTGTCCGGCTTCGCCGAGAATCGCGCTGAGTTCGATCTCGCTGGGGGTGTCCGGCCGCGCGCTCGCGAAGGCGCCGAGTTTCAGGTCGATACCCTTGATCTGGGCGGTGAACGCCGGCGACAGGGTTTCGTCACGGAAATTGATGTGCCCGCCCCGCAACGCGACGCCGGCCACCGCGATGTCGGTTTCGGGGCCGTCGCCGGCGGGGGCTGTGCTCGCGCTGGCCTGGTTGGTGGGGGCGCCGGTCCGCGCGGGCGTGGGCGCCTGATGGACAACGTCCGCTTGTATGCCGCCGATGGCGATCATCCCCGCCCGCAAGGCATTGGGCGGGCGGAATTCGAGGGCCGGCGCATCGAGTTCCGCGATGGCAAGCCGGTGGGGGTGCTGGCTGGCTTGCAGGCCATTCAGGTGCAGTCCGGTGTCGACCGATTCGATGCCCTCTGCGCCGGTCACCAGGCTCAGCCCGGCGGCGTTCAACCCGGCCAGCTTCGCGCTGACGCCGTCGCCGTCAAAGGCCGCATCGGTCAGGGCCAGGCCGCCCAGAAGCTTTGTGCGCGGCGTCGCCGTGTCGATGTCGGCCTGGCCCTGCCAGTGCAGGAGCTCCGCACCGACCGTGCGTTGGCCCTGGTTTGCCGCCAGGCCCGCCAGGCGCAGTTCGCCATCCACGCTCATCGTGCTGGTCGGATCGCCCGTCAGGCTGCCATTCCAGGTGACGCCACGGAGCTTCGCGGACAAATCGGTCAGTGCGATCTCGGCGTCGTCGGCGGTCAACGCGCCGTTCACGGCCATCTGACCGTTCGGTTGGCGCTCGCCGCGACCGTTCCATGCGAGGTGGGCGAGCGAGCCCCGCTGATCCGCGTCGGAGTCCAGCGCGATTGCCTTCAATTCGACCTTGGCCTCGGTGAACTGATGAGCTCCGGCGCCATCGGTCCGCTGCCCCGCCGTTCCCTGCCAGGTGTACTCGCCAATGCGCAGGACGCCTTGCGGGTTCAAGGAGCTCACGCCGTGGCCCGAGACGCGGCCAGCGAGTGTATGGGCGTTCGCATCGGCCGAGAAGGTGGTGTCGATATTCAGCTCGGCGGCATCGAGGCGTTCCCGGTCGCGGGTCGCGACCGCTATCCCCACGGCCTGCATGTCGATCCGGCCATCGGCGCGCCAGACGTCATCGGCGTTGCTGGCGTCGACCACGAGGTGTGATCGGAAACGACCGCCCAGTGCCGTCAGCGGCGCGGGCAGACCGCCTTGCACGAAATCGACGACCCGGTCGGGCATCCCGTCCAGCCAGGTGATGTCCGCATGCGCCCGCATGGGGGTGGCGAACGGCGTGACATGGCCGGTGGCGCGCAGGCTGCCGAAGTCGCCGTGCGCGACGAGCTGGTACGGGGTTTTGTTGTCCGCTTCCCAGGTGGCCAGGGGCCCGACGTAGGCGAGCTGGATGTTGGCGACGCGTTCGCCGAATCGGCGGAGCAGACGGAGCCGGGAATCGCGCAGATCGATGCGACCGAGGCCGAGATCGGGGGTGGCGACCGCTTCTTCCGGCTGGTCGGTAGCGGCGTCGGCACGTTTGGCCACGGCGGGCATGCCCAACAGCTCCCAGCCACCGTCCGCCTGCTCGCGCAGCGTCAGCAGGGCCCCGTCCACGAGGACTTCACGGATCATCACCCGCCCGCGCAGCAGGTCGCCGATGCCGAACCTGACCACCAGATTCTGGATACGGGTGACCACTTCGCCGTCCCGGGAAACGTGGAGCTTGCGCAGTGCGAGCCGCCCCGGCGCGATGTCCAGGGCTTGCAACGAAGCCTGATAACCCTGTGCGCGCAGGTTGGTGAGGAGTGCCTGCTCGGCGATCCAGGGCAGGCTGAACACCAGCGCGGCGACGAGCAGGGCGAGGGGCAGGAACAGGGGCGCCAGCAGGCGGCGGAACATGGTGACGGCTCTCCGGGGTATGCGATCCGTCCCCGGAGTTTACGACGCATGGCGTGGATGGAGGATGACGCTGGCTCAGACCATGGCGATCAGGAAGATCACGAACAGCACCACCGCGCCGAGCGGGATGAGCATGCCGTTCCAGTCCTTGGGGGCCTCGCGGGATCGGGCCATCGCGGCCTTCACGCCCGGCCACATGAAGAACAGCAGGCCGGCGACGAGGATCGCGCCGAGGATTTTCTCCCAGGTGGCCGGTTCTTCCACGTCAGCCTTCCAGGTTCATCGGGCAGAGCACTTCGCGCATGGTGCCGATCAGCATCAGCAGCTGGTCGTTGCGGATGCGGTAGAAGATGCGGTTGGCCTCCTTGCGCGAGACCAGGATGTGCTTGGTGCGCAACTGGTCGAGGTGCTGGGAGACGTTGCTCTGCGAGGTGCCGATCTGGTCGACGATCTCGCCGACCGACAGCTCCTTGTCGCCGAGAATGCAGAGGATGCGCCAGCGCAGCGGATGCGCCATCGCCTTCAACGCATTCGCGGTCAGCGTCTGGTTCTCGTCGGGGGTCATCTCGTCGGAGTCGAAGTCATCGGTGTCGTTCATGGCGCGTCCTCTCAATCACTGGCGTCGTCGCAGTCGGTGCGCTGGTAGCCGGTCATGTCCTTGGCGATCAGGATGATCATCACCGGTTTGCCACGCTCGTCGAGCATGGCGGTGCGCGAAAAAAGAATCGGTATCTGGCTCTGGTCGGCGGCGATGAAACGCGCCGCGATGTCCTTGATCACGCCGCTGCGGATCACGGCTTCCAGCCAGGAGCCCATGAACGCGTTGGCCTGCTCGGCCTCGTCTTCCTCGAAGACGTCGCCGATCGCCATGCCGATCAGGGTGTCGTCGGCGTAGCCGAGCATGGCGCGCGCCGCCGGGTTGGCCTGGGTGATCTTGCCACCCGGGCCGAGCACCAGCAGCGCCTCGCCCATGGTGTTGATGATGTTTTCCAGGTAGCGCTTGGCGTCGGCCAGTTCCCGGGTGCGTTCGGCGACCTTCTCTTCGAGCACGCGATTAAGCTCGCGTTCCTTCTCGATCAGGCGGAAGTAGGTCGACAGCTTGTTGAGCAGCAGCAGGTCGTCGATCGGCTTGAGCAGGTAGTCGACGCCGCCGACCTCGAAACCCTTCTGCTGGAACTCGTGCGACTTGAACGCGGCGGTCAGGAAGATGATCGGGATGTCGCGGGTCTTCTTGCGGATCTTGAGCATGGAGGCGGTCTGGAAACCGTCCATCTCGGGCATCTGCACGTCGAGGATGATCAGGTCGATGTCGCCGTCGGCGAGGGCGACGTCGATGGCCTGCTGGCCGGAGGTCGCCTCCAGGATGGCGACGTCCATGTGTTTCTCGATCAGGCTGCGGAGCGTGTACAGATTGTTCTGATTGTCGTCGACGATCAGCAGCTTGAAACCGGCGTATCGGTTCATGGGCGAGGTGTCTTCGGTGGTGGCGGGAGTCAGCGGACGTGTGCCGTGAGCATCACGTCTGGGCAGCCCCCAGCAGGCGGTCCAGCTCTTGTTTGAGCTCGGCTGGATCCACGGGTTTGCGCAAGTATCCATCCGCGCCGGCGGCCAGGCATTGCGCCTCGTCATCTTCGCCGGCCCTGGCGGTGAGGATCACCACCCTGAGATCACGGTACTCCGGGCGGGCGCGAAGTTCGCCGAGCGTATCGTATCCGTCCATGCCCGGCATCATGATGTCGAGCAGCAGCAGGTCGAAACGCGGCTCTTCGTCGAGTGTGTCCAGGGCTTCGCGACCGTCGCCGGCGGCGGTGACGTGCAGATGCCAGCTTTCCAGGATCGGCGTCATCGCCAACAGGTTGCGCAGATCGTCGTCGACCAGCAGCACGCGCGCGCCGGCGTAGTCCGCCGCGGGCACCGCATGGACGAGCGGCGCCTCGACCGGCGCATGGGTGTCCGGGTCCTCGTCCGCGTCGGCGAGCTGGTCGGGCGGCACCTGGCTGCGGTCGAATTCCATCGGCAGCACCACCGAGAAGGTGGAGCCCTGGCCGGGCTTGCTCTTGAGCAGGATGCGACCGCCCAGAATCTCCGCCAGCGACCGGCTGATGGTCAGCCCCAGACCGGTGCCGCCGTAGCGGCGGTTGGTGGAACCGTCGGCCTGCTGGAAGGCCTCGAATACCGCCGCCTGCTTGTCCACCGGGATGCCGACGCCGGTGTCGCGCACGTCGATGCGTACCGGACAGCTCAGTCCCTGGCGGCTCTCATTGCGATACAGGCAGACCGCGACCTCGCCCTGGGCGGTGAACTTGATCGCGTTGGAGAGGAAATTCTTCAGGATCTGCTGGAGCTTCTCGCCATCGGTGACGATGGTGCGCGGTGCGTCCGCGGTGATGTCGACGATCAGCTTCAGGCCCTTGTTCTCGGCCAGCGGGCGCATCATGTCGGCGAGCTTGTCGAGGGTGCGCGGCAGGTCGACCTTTTCCAGCGTGAAGGTGCACTTGCCGGCCTCGATGCGTGACAGGTCGAGGATGTTGTCGATCAGCGTGTGCAGGTCGGCGCCGGCGCTATGGATCACCTCGGCCTGCTTGCGTTGTTCGGGGCTCAGCTTGGAGTCCGCCGCCGCGAGCAGTTTGGAGAGCAGCAGGATGGAGTTCAGCGGCGTGCGCAGCTCGTGGCTGACGTTGGCCAGGAACTGCGATTTGTAGCGGTTGGATTCCTCCAGTTCGCGGGCGTGCTGCTCCAGCTTGTGGGTGTGGTCGGCGTGGGTCTTGGCCAGCGCGGTGAGCTGGCGGCCGAGGTCGTGCGCCTCCTGCGTGCCGCGCCACTCGAAGGCGACTTCCTCGTTGTTGCGCAGCACCTTGCCGATGCCGTCGGTGAGTTCGTGCGAGAAGCGGTCGACGCGCACCGCGAACCAGCGCGCCGCGATCAGCACCACCAGCACCAGGCCGATGACGATGCTGAGCACGCTGAAGGCGACCGTCTGGCGGAATTCGATCAGCGGCGAGGGGTCCACCTCGCGGCCCGCCCACAGCCGACCGTTGTTCTCCGTGAGCAGCAGCGGAATCCAGATCACCGAGCCCTTGGGGCCTTCCCACAGCGCCAGTTCGCCGTTGGTGAAAATCGCCTTGAGGCCGGGGAAGTCGGTGAAGGCATCGCGGTTCTCGAGCGCGGCGGATGTGGTTTCCAGGTAGCGGCCGTCGTGGTGCACCCACAGCGTGTCGCGGTAGGCGCGGGCCAGGCCACCGACATCGATGTCGATGGCGACCACGCCCATGCGTCCTTCGCGCTTCTGCCCTGGCGGCACGAACAGGCTCATGACCGGGCTGACCAGGCGCAACACCATCAGGCGGCTGGGATCTTCGGCCTCCGGATTGATCGACACCGGCGTCAGCAGCACGGCGCCGGGCGGCGCGACCATGGCGGTGTCGAACAGTTCATCCGGCAATTCATTGCCGCCCTCGATGTCCGGCTCCATCTTCTGGTTCTGCGGGTTGCGGACCATGTGATAGCGGACGTTGTTCTCGGTGCCGATGAAGGTGATGCCGAGGATGTCCAGCTGGTCCTGCATCATGCGGTTGACCCACTGCAGGAAGTGCAGTTTCGCGGCTTCCTGGGGCATGCCGGAGCCGATCAGCAGCGGCGCCTCCGGCATCTTGGCGAGCAGGCGCACGCTGTCGTGACGGCTGGCGAGGTGCTGGTCGAGGTCGCGGAAGTCGGCGCGCAGGTTCTGCAGGTGGGAGTTGTTGTAGAACAGCTCCAGGCGGTCCATCAGCAACGGCGCGTTGACCGCCAGCGCGATCAACAACGGCGCCAGGCCGAACAGGAACAGGATCAGCAGGATGACATTGCGCAGCTTCATGCCGCGGATGGTAGTCGCTTGGCTTCGGCGATTCGATGAGACGCGGCGGTTCCGTCTCATTAGACTCCGGCCTGATTCGTACTCGGACCCCTGGCCATGAAAACGTTCCTGCGATTCTCGCTGTACGGCGTCGGCGTCATCGCGCTGTTCTTCCTGCTTGGCTGGTGGCTGCGTGAACCGGCGCCCGACGTGGTCGAGAACATGCCCTGGCAGATCAGCACGAACGCGGACGGCCAGCGCGGCGTGTTCGGCATCACGCTGGGCCGGACCACGCTCGGCGAGGCGCGCAAGCTGATGGTCCGCGAGGCGCAACTGGCGCTGTTCGCGGCCGATGGCATGAGCACCGACAGCGCGCGCATGGAGGCCTTCTTCGACCTGGTGCCGCTCGGCACGATGATCTCCCGGGTGGTGCTGACCATCGGTCTCGATGGCCTGGATGTCGACGCGCTGCGCGAACGCGCGGTCGATCGCGAACCCGCCTCGACCGGCGAGTGGCGCCATGCGCCCAGCTTGGCTGATCTGGCGGCGCTCGATGCGCAGCCGGTGATCGCGATCAGTTACGTGCCGGTCTATGTCCGTTTTCAGAACGACATGCTGACCTCGCGCTTTGGTGCACCGGCGGAGATCGTCGACGAGGGTGAAGGACGAGGCCGCTGGCGCTATCCGGAGCTCGGCCTGGAGGTTCTCCTGGACGAGCGCGGCAAGGCGGTGTTCGAGTACCGCTGATCTCCCCTTGACTATCCGGGCAAATGCCCGGCAAGTTCGCCCCATGAATATCTGGTGCCGCTTCTCCATTCACGTCCGCATGCCGCGACTGCGTCGCGGCGTGCTGCCGTGCGCGAGGGGAGGCGGACGAGGATAGGCGGTTGATGTTCTGATCAACCGGCATCCGAGACACGAAGGCCGCGATCCCCGTAACCACCGGGGTCGCGGCCTTCGTCATTGCGGGGCCCCGGTAACCTGAGGAAAACGAGATGTCCGTTCCGGCGGCGTACCTGAGCGTGATCCTGATCTGGACGACGACGCCCCTGGCGATCGTCTGGAGTAGCGAGGGTGGCGACTTCCTGTTCGCGGTCGCCGCGCGCATGGCCCTCGGCAGCCTGGTGGTGATGCTGCTGGTCGCGCTGCTGCGCGTGCGTCTGCCGTGGCATCGCGGTGCGCGTCTGACCTACGTGGCGTCCGGACTGGGCATCTTCGGTGCGATGACACTGGTTTACTGGGGCGCGCAGCGTATGCCGAGCGGCTGGGTGTCGGTGGTGTTCGGTCTGACGCCGATCGTGACCGGGCTGATGGCGCGGCGTTGGCTGGGGACGGCGCCACTGGCGGCGGGACAGTGGCTCGGCATGGCCATGGGCGTCGGCGGGCTGGCGGTGATGCTGCTGCGTCCGGTCGGTGACGCCGGTTTCGCGGCCAGCGGCGTGCTCGCGATCGTCGGTTCAGTGCTGGTGCATTCCGCCAGCGCGGTCTGGGTGAAGCGTCTGGGCAGCGATGTCCCGGGCATGGCGGTGACCGCCGGCGGGCTCGCGATCGCGGTGCCGCTGTTCGTGCTGCTGTGGTGGCTGGATTCCCCCGACGGCAGCCTGCCGGAACCGGCAGGGCGGGCCTGGGCGGCGATTGCGTATCTGGCCGTGGTCGGGACCGGCATCGGCTTCGCGTTGTACTTCTACGTGCTGCGCGAACTCGACCCGGTGCGCGTGGCGCTGATCACGCTGGTCACGCCGGCCAGCGCGCTGTGGCTCGGTGCGACCGTCAACGCTGAACCGCTGGACGCCTGGGTGCTGGCGGGCAGCGGGTTGATCATCGCCGGTCTGGCCGCGTTCCAGTGGACGGCGCGGGTGATGAAGCAGCGGCAATGACCCGCATGAGGAACAAGGCCCGCCACTCCGGTGGAGAGGCGGGCCTTGATCGCGGAGCGGCTGCGCGCGTCAGAAGGTCGCGCTGATGCCGAGACCGACCTGATGGCTGAAGCTGGCGTAGTCGCCGTTGTAGATCGTGGTGCCGTTGCCGTCGGTGCCGTAGGTGCCGAACGGCGTCGGGTTGTTGACGTTGCGATCCTGAAAATCGAGGTACTGGTAGGACGCGACGAGGCGGAACTGACCGATGCGATGACCGACGCCGATGCTGTAGCCCTGGTAGTCGAGCGCCGGGAGACGCGGCGAGAAGCGGTCCATCGGCTGCGGGTTCTGGTCGTCGAGGTAGCCGAACATCAGATCGGTGCGGTCGTTGAGCTGGTAGGTCACGCCGACGCGGTGCGTGGTGGTGTCGCGCCAGCGGTTGACCGAGTTCGACACGGTCGCGCCGGTCACGCGGTTGTAGATGCGGGATTCGTCGTAGGCGCCCCAGCCGACGCGCTCGATGTCGTACTCGACCGCGAGCTTGTCGGTCAGTTCGACGCGGGCGCCGACCTGGAGCAGTTCGGGCAGGGCGAAGTCGACGGCGATCGGGAGGACGGTGTTCAGGGTGCCTTCGACCGGCACCGTGATCTGGCTGCGATAGGACGCGCCCAGGCTCCAGCCATCCTCGACATGCATGACGCCGAGGTGGTAGCCGGTCTCGTCGCCGCTACCGCGCATGAAGTTGGTGCTGCTGTCCTGCACGATGTCGGTGATGCGGTAGTGGGCCAGACCCACGGACACCGATGTCTTGTCGCCGATCATCGCGGCGACGTTGGGGTTGATGTTGACCAGCTTGATCCGGCTGAGCGTCGGATCGGCGGCCGCGAAGGTGTTGGCCGGCCAGCGGGTGGCGAGACCAAAGGGGGCGTTGATGTTGAGGCCCACGCTCCAGGTGTCGTCGAGCTTCCGGCTCAGGTAGAAGCTCGGGATCGGTATGGGGGTGTTGCTGTCGCTCTTTACCGTGGTGCCGGTGCGGGTGACCTCGGTGCCGAAGTCGATGATCATCAGACCACCGCCGATCACGCCGTTACCGGGCTGGAAACTCATTGCCGCCGGGTTGACGGGGATGGCGCCGTCCTCGACCGGGTTGGCGACCAGCGCGTTGGCGACGGCCACGCCGACGGCGGACACGTCCGGCAGGCGGAAGCCGCCGGCGTGCGCGGGCGACGCGGTCAACAGGCTGATCAGAACCGGCAACAGGGTTTGGGTGCGACGCATCGGCGGCTCCTCGCGTTTTTTGTAGTTGGGGCAGGGCCCTGAGAGCAGCGCGAACTATAGCAATCAAATGGCGCGGCGCAGGCGCGTGGCGATCTCGCTGCGTGCCTCGGCGAGGATGGAATCGCGGTCGAGGCTGTCGAGGATGTCCTGCACCATCTGTTTCGGCCCGCCCTCGCCCCAGGAGCGGCCCTGGGCGAAGTAGCGGTTGGCGGCCAGGCCGATGACGTAACAGGAGTAATAGGCGACCGCGCCCTGGGCGCTGGCGGTGAGCAGCGTGGAGAGTCCGAAGCTGGTGGTCTTGAGCGCGGAGGAGAGCAGATGCACGCCCCATACCGTGCCCATCAGCAAGGCCATCTGCAGGGCGATGGTGCGCACCAGGGCGCCGGCCTCGGCGCGCGTCAACGGTGATTCATAGAGGCGCGAGAGGTGCACGATCATGCCGATGTCGACGGCGATCGCGGCGAACAGATCGGTGACCGGTACCGGGTTGATGGCCACCAGCAGTCCTTTGGAGACGCAGTAGCCGCGCACCAGCTGGTCGGCTACCTCGCGTTTTACCTCGACCAGACGCGCGCCGACCTGATCGGCGAGCTCGCCGGCGACCAGGCCGGCGTTGATCGCGGCAAGCGTCCGCCCCTCGCCCTCCATGATCGTCGCCAGGCGCTCGCGCAACAGGGCGATGTCGGCCGGCGGGCGGCGGCGGACTTCGGTTTCTATACCGGCGGCGTCGACCTGCAGGTAGACCCGCTCGCCGGGCTTGGCGGCGGCGGTGACGATGTGTCCGCTCGGCAGCAGGTCGGTGACGCGCTCGGCGAGGGTCTGTTCGAGCAACACCAGTTCATCGCGGGTATAGCGGTCGGCCTTGTTCAGGACCAGCAGCAGCGGACGCTGGCGCGCGCGCAGCTGGCGCAGGGCGCTGAGTTCGGATTGGGTCAGGTCGCCGTCGCCGACGAACAAGACCAGATCGGCACGCCCGGCGACCTCGTGCGCCAGGCGTTCGCGCGCCTCGCCGTCGATCTCGTCGATGCCGGGGGTGTCGATCAGGTACAGGCCACCGGCGTCGACCTCGCGCCAGGCGGCGGCGCGGGCGTCGCGGGTCTCGCCGTGCAGCGGGCTGGTGCGGAACTCGTCGCGCCCGAGCAGCGCGTTGAGCAGCGCCGACTTGCCGACGCTGACGCGCCCGAATACGGCGATGTGCAGCTGGTTCTGCTCAATCTTGGCGAGCATCAGCTCGACCTGCTGGAAGTCGCCGGCGAGGGATGCACGTACTTCGGTGGGCAGGCGCGGGTCGTCGAGCAGCGCGCGCAGGCTGGTACGGGCGCGGCCCAGCGGATCGCCCGACTCAGTGGCGCTCGCGTTCGCTGCCGGCTTGGAGAAGGAGTTTTGCAATGCGGCGCGTACGCGCCTCCAGATGGTCGCCAAGATCGGCCTCGAAGCGTTGGCTGGCGGGGAGGGGACGGAACGCACCGCGCGATTCGAGGGTGTCGCGCACCGCGTTGCCGAGGCTGTCGAAGATGAGTCCGTAGGCAATCGCGTGCAAGACCCCACCGCCCAGGGTGCCGAGACCGGGGAAGGCCTTCAGACCATTGCCGGCGATTGCCAACAGCAGCGGCAGACTGCGCTTGAGGCGGCCGGTGACCCGCTGTAGATAGATGTCGGCATCGATCTGCCGCAGCGGTACCTCATAGATCGCGCACAGGGCCTTGATCAGGCTGTAGCCGAGATAGCCCTGGATGACGAGGTCGGTGCCCGGCGCGACCGCAGCGAGGGCGGCGATCACCGCCTTGCGGGTGTGGCGGTCGATCTCGCGCCCGGCGCGTTCCCGCCGGTGGCGGGCCTGTTCGGCATCGAGCTGGCGCGCGGCGAGGGTGAAGATGGCGCTGTCGCGCAGCGCGGCGAGGCTCGCCGGATCGGCGTCGATGACCGCCTGCATGGCATCGCGGAGCGGTTCGATGCGCGCGTCACGGGCCCGTGTGACGCGCTCTTCGCGACCGTCGGGGAGTTGGCGGATCAGCTCCTCGCTGCCGCCGGCGGAGACGGTGACGAGGCGCACCGGCGGCTCGCCGGCGAGGCGATCACGCAGACGGTCGCCGAGGGTCGCAAGCTCGTCGTCGCGGTAGCGGTCGCTCTTGTTGAGGGCGACGATGATGGGCTTGCCGAGCGCGCGCAGGGCGCCGAGTTCCACCCATTGCGGGCGGGACAGGTCGCCGTCGCAGACGTAGACGACCAGGTGCGCGCGTTGCGCCTCGTCACGTGCCAGCGCGTTGAGGTGGCCGGCGGCCTCGTTGAGGCCGGGCAGGTCGGTGAGCAGCAGGCGGTCACCGGAGGGGCGGCTCCACCGGTAGCGGGTCACATGGCGGGTAGCGCCGCCGCGCGGCGAGGTGTCGACGTCGGCGTCCGGGAGTAGGGCGCGGATCAACGAGGACTTGCCGGCGTTGATTTCTCCGAACAGCGCGATGTGGATCTCGCCGGCGTCGCGGCGACGACCGAGCTCGGCCAGCTCCTGTTCGACGGTCGCGGTGTCGAGGCCCTGTTCCCGCAGTATCGCCAAGCGGCTGCGGACTCCCTCTTCCGTGCTCGCGATGGGTTGCGCGGCTGTCGGGAGCGGGCGCGGGCGCAGCAGTCGCCAGCTCCACCACAGCCCCGACAGGGCGAGCAGGCCGATGCCGTTGACGTAGACCACGCGCAGCCAGGTCGGGGCCTCCTTGAGACGGTCCCAGACGCTCAGCGCGTAGTCGGTGAGCAGCAGCGTGAACAGGATGCTCAGCACCGTGCCCAGCAGCAGGGCGAGGGCGAGCAGCACGCGCAACGGGGTGAGGGGACGGGACATCACGGTATTGCAACACAGACGCCGTAGCGTGCGTGCGTCGGATTGCCGCACGGGCGCGGCTGAGATTGCTCGCGCGCGGATTTGCCTATGGCATTGCCAGTCCGGTTGAACTACGGTTCGATCCAACAAGAACACAACCGCTCGGCGCAGAAGGAATTTGCGCGCATGCCGGGCGTTCTGGATGTCGCACCCGATGGGTATGGAAGAAAAACAATACAAAGTCGTGATTGAGTCGCTGGGCGGCGCCGGAGCCGGCCTGATGCGCTCCCTGGCGGCGGCGCTGCAATGGCCGGCCAACCGGGTCGCGCGGCTCATGTATCTGTCCCCGCAGACGCTCGAAGGCGGTCTTGATCGCGCCCGCGCCGAGCAGCTCCTCGCACTGGTCGGTCAGACCGGCCTGCAGGCCTCGATCCAGCCGCAGGACGCGGTCGTCACCGAGGGTGTGGCGGATTACGACATCGCCCTGGTGGTGAAGAACTTCGCGCACATCGGCGCGATCGTGCAGCTGATCGCCGACGTGCTCGGGGTCAACGCCAACAAGGCGCGCGAGATCATCTGTTCCTCGCCGGCCCTGCTGATGGGCGGCGTCAGCCAGGCCACCGTCGAGGCCTTGCGTCCGCGCTTCCAGGCCTTGCAGGTCGATCTCGACGTCGCGGTGCGCAGCCAGAGCGTCTACGACCTGATCCTCGCGCCATGCCCGGCGCTGATGCGCCAGCGCGTGCTGGCCATCGCCGAACGCCATCTCGGCGAGGCGGGCCCCAAGCCCGACGATCTGCGCCTTGGCGGGATGCTGGCCGGCGGCCTGTCCTTCAAGCAGGCCAACACCCTGTGGGATGAACTGCGCGGCTGCGGCGCGAGCGTGCAGCTGGTCAATCGCAACTTCGAGCGCTTCGACATCGTCATGAAGGAGGCGGTCGACTCCCCCGAGCTGCGCGCCTACCTCGAACATCAGGCCGGCGTACCGGCACGGGTGCTGGACAAGCTGTTCACGCGCCTGCCCATCGTCGTGCAGCGGCAGCTGAATCCCGAGCAGGCCGAACTCGCACTGGCCGCGTTCGCCGACCTGGCGGCCTCGGCGGTGGCCGAGCTGACCACCTTCCAGGCCTTCGATCTGAGTATCGATGCCGTGCCCGAGCGCAAGGATCGCGTGGTGCAGGTGCTGGCCGCGCTGACCGATCGCAACCAGGAGGCGGCGGTCAGCGCGTTGCGTCGGGTGCCGGTGCGCCTGGACGGCCCGTTCTCCAGCGTGCACGCGCGCTGGTTGCAGGCCGAGTTGAAGAACGCCGGCGCCGCCAGCCGTCTGATTCAGCGGGCGGGGGCATGAACCCGATGACCGCCACCGCCAACAAGAGCCACGATGAGAAGTCCTACGCCCTGCATCTGGGGCTGGCCGAGCAGGGCAAGCTGCTGGCGGTGGAGAACCGTCATCAGGAGGCGCTCAGTCATTATCGCGAGGCGATGAACATCGCCGTCCGGCAGGGCGCGCCGGAGGTCTTCTTCCGTCACTACCTCGGCTGTTCGCTGGAATCCCTGGAGCGCATGGGCGCCTACGGGGAGGTCCTCGATTACTGCGACAAGGCCATCGCCCACTACGCGCAGCACCCGCCGGCGCACGACATCGCGCGCATGGACCGCGCCACGATCCGCCAGCGCGAAGGCGTCATCGCCTTGCGCATGGGGGATACCGAACGTGCCAGGCAGGCCTTTGCCGCTGCCCTGCGCGAGGCCCAGACGGTGCGTGCCCGGCTGCCCCTGGCGGAACGGCTCAACCGCTGGGTGCTGACCAATATGCGTATCGACGCCCGGCGCCTGGAGCAGGAACTCGATCTCCACGAGTACTGGACGGTACGCGCCGACACCATCGACCGGAGCCGGGCCAGGCCTTTGCCGGAATCGCCCACATCCAGTTACCCCAATCCATTGTTCGGGAGGTAAGGGATCATGCTGTTCGACAACAAGGTAGCGAAGATGACCCCGGGTGAGGCGCTGCTCGATGCGCCGATGCCGGAGTTGATCCAGAGAATGGGCATTGCGATCGCCGAGGCCCAGTTGAAGCTCGATCAGACCAGCGTGCGCATCGCCGCGATGCTCGGCGAGTCCAAGGTCATGGTCACCAATGCCGAGGGCAAGGACGTCGAACGCTCCCTGCTCGACCTCGGCTTCACCCCGACCTTCTATCACTTCAGCGAGGCGGAGATAAAAATCAAGCTGTCGCTGAACATGAAGATCGAAGAGGACTTCGGTGTCGGCGCCAGCCTCAACGTCGGCAACGACGCTGGCGCCCTGGAGCTGGCGCAGGCCGCCGCCGGCCAGGCGCTGGGCCGCGACGCGGATGGCGAGGGTGCGGAGGCCGCGCCGGTCGACCTGGACAACGACGAGGTCGATGACGCCGCGCCTGCCCCCGAGGGTGGCGATGATGAGGGTGGTGGCGACGCGCCCGCCGCTGCCGCGCCGCGCACGCCGGTGCAGAACGCCACCAACGCCAACGGCAAACGCGCCGTGCTGTTCGGGGCTGCGGTCAACGTCGAATACCACCGCAAGTTCGAGTTCGACATGCGTGGCGCGTCGATGATCAAGACCAAGATGATCAGCATCCCCGCGCCCTCGGCGTTCCTCGATGCGATCCGCGAGAGCGCGCGCAACGGCGGTTCGGTCGCCGCCGACAGCGAAGAATGACGGCCTGAGGAAGCGCCCGCATGGCCAAGAGTCTCGATTATTCGACCCTGGAGCAGGCCCCGCTGCCGCAGATGGTCGAAAAGCTCGGCACCGCGATCGCCAACGCGCAATTCGCGATGGATCAGAACGCCATCCGCATCGCGCGCATGTTGACCGACCCCGAAGAGGGTGTGCAGTTCAGCCCCGACGAAGCGCCGCGCACGCTGCTGGAGCTCGGCTTCACGCCGACCTTCTATCAGCTCACCGAGGCCACCATCGACGCCAAGGTCACCTTCCATGCGTCCAGGTCCACGGCGTTTTCGGTGGGCGGCAGCATCGGTGTCAACGTCGGCTACTTCGCGGCCTCGGTGAACGCCTCCTACTCCAGCAAGTACAGCTTCGACGTCGGTGGCTCCAGTTCCATCTCCGCGCGCTTCGTGTCGGTGCCGCCGCCCGCGCCGTTCAGCGATCTGCTCGCCGACGTGCGCGCGAAGAAGAACGCCGCCGGCCAATAAACCCTTTCCGCCCAACGATTATCCTGGCTCCGGCCTGAACAGCGGACGCCACCCACCGAGGAGAAGATCATGTCAATCGGACAACAACTGCTGAACGTCCCCATGGGGCGGATGATCCGCCAGATGGCGTTCGCGATCGCCGATGCCCAGCAGGAGCTGGACGAGTCGAGCATCGAGGTCGCCGAGATGATGAGCGGCCGGCGCATCCTGCGCGACGAGGACGGTGCGCCGCTCGACGCCAATCTCGAACCGCTCGCCGTCGACGAGAACGGCGCGGTCACCGGCATCCCCGCCTACACCGACACCCGGGTGTTCTTCGGCCACGAATACGACGCCGAGGGCAACAAGAAGCCGACCCTGGTGAGCATGATGGAGCTGGGCTTCACGCCGACCTTCTATCAGTTCATCGACACCATCATCGAGGTCAAGATCGCGATCACGATCACCCAGACCACCGAAGACACCAAGACCACCAGCGGCGAAGAGCAGAAGGTCGTCGGCTACAAGACCAAGACCAAGCGCGGCTGGTTCTCGTCGAAGAAGGTGACCACCCCGGTGGTGCAGACCCAGCAGGTCGACGCGACCTACAGCTCCAAGTACAGCTACAGCGCGGAAGGCTCCAGCCTGCTGCGCACCAAGCTCGTGCCGGTGCCGCCGCCGGCCATGCTCGAAGAACGGATTCGTGCCCTGATCGCGCTCGACGCAGCCAAGGCGGCGGAAGCAGAAGCCGATCAATAAGCGTCGTTGACCTCCCCGCAGAAGGAATTTCCCCATGGCACTCTTTGACGTACCAGACAGCTCCATCGGCCAACAACTGCTGGACGTGCCGTTCAGCGACATGATCCGCAGCATGGGCCTGGCCATCGCCCAGGCGCAGTTCGAACTCGACCAGACCGCGACCCGCCTGGCGCAGATGATGTCCGGCAAGTACGAGGTCGAGGTTCCGGACGAGAACTCGCCGACCGGTGTCCGCATCGAAGAGCGCGAATCCTATGTGCACTTCGACGGCGAGGATCTGTCGCTGCTCGAACTCGGTTTCACGCCGACTTTCTACCAATTCGTCGACACCATCATCGAGGTCAAGATCAGCATCACGATGACCGCGAGCACGTCCTACAGCCGCACCAGCAAGGTCAAATCGGTGGTCGCGGCAGCCGGCTGGTACGGCTTCGGCGGTGGCTTGGCGGCGCGCACCAGCTCGGTCAGCGCCTCCTACGCCAGCAAGTATCAGTACAGCGCCGAAGGCTCCAGTCTGCTGCGCACCAAGCTGGTCGTGGTGCCGGCCCCGCCGGTGCTCGAAGAGCGCATCCGCAACGTGCTGGAAAAGAAGAAGGCCGCCGAGGCCGCCGAAGGCTGAGCATGAGCCAGGCCGACGACGCCTATCTCGGCTGGGAGGACCTGCTCGACGAGGGTGGGGAAACCGCCGCGCCCGCCATCGATGCGTTGCTCCCGTCCGTGCCGGACAGCGCCGCCCCCGCGCTCACGTTGCCGGACGACGTGCGCGCGCTGATGGCCGAGCAGGAGCGCCTGGAAGGCAACCTCAAGGCGCTGATCGGCGAGACCGACAAGAGTCCCGAGGACATCCGCCGCGAGAAGTGCTTCCCGGTGCGTCAGCACACCAAGGAATCGCGCATCGAGGATCGTCGCCTTGGTACCCGCGACGAGAACCTGCGCGCCCAGACGCGCTCCCGGCAGGCG
This sequence comes from Gammaproteobacteria bacterium, assembly GCA_024234895.1. Lineage (GTDB taxonomy): Bacteria > Pseudomonadota > Gammaproteobacteria > JACKNK01 > JACKNK01 > JACKNK01. The sequence continues at coordinate 76,925 of JACKNJ010000010.1, read as the reverse complement.
CGCAACGCCGCCGACCGGCGCGCCCAGGAACAGCGCAACGTGCAGCGTGAGTTGCACAACCGCGAACGCCTGGCCGAGAACGAGGTCCGGCGGCGCGAGCTGCTCGCCGATCAGCACCGCCGTCAGGATGCCGCGCGCGAACAGCGGCGTCGCGAGCAGGCCGATCAGCTCCTGGTCGCGCGTCGGCAACAGCAGGAGCAGGACCAGCAGCGCCGCCGGCAGGCCAACGAACGCCTCGAAGCGCAGGCCCGCAAGAGCGCCCAGGTGCTTCGGCGCAAGGCCTTGGCGAGCCGCCGCGCCGAATTGCTGCGCAGTCAGGCGCGCGAAGACGAGCTCGCCCGCGTCCGCCTGGGCGAACAGCGGGAACGCCTGCAGGCCCAGCGTTTCGAGTCACAGCGCTGGGAAGACACCCTGGAAGCCCTCAAGCAGCGGCGCATGAACGAGGCGCTGGAGCGGCAACGCAGTGCCGAGGTCGAGCGCGTGCGGCGCGAGCGCCTGCAAGCGTTGCGTGCCCGGCGCGAGGAAGAAAACCCGGACAAACCCGTCGCGGCACCGCGTGCGGATGAGACTCCGGCCGCGCGGGCCCAGGCGCGCCGTGATGCGCGCCGAGACGAACAGCGCCGCGATCGCGCCCTGGACCGCCTGCGCGAACGGCGCAATGACCGCTGGGCCTGAGGCGCGGCCCGCCCCGAATACCATCGACTAACCGAACCCGAGACCGATGTCACAGTCCGACGAAATCCTCACCGGCACCATCGACGACTATCTGCTCAGCATCGCGGACGGCATCGAGAAGGCCCAGGCCGTGCTGAGCAAGGTGCGTGTGCCCGGCCAGCCCGGCACGCCGCCGACCACCTACATCATCCCCAGCCTGGAGTTCGAGCTGCGCATGCACGTCGAGCTGAGCGCCGCGCCGGAGCCGGCGATGCCGGCCCTGACCCGCTTCGGCGTCGGCAAGGCGGCGGCGGTGTCCAAGATCATGCGCCTGGCCGCGCCCAAGGCCGGCTCCGCCGGGGCCGCCGCAGACAAGAGCATTGGCGAGGCCATCAGCATCATCCGCGGCAGCTTCGTCGCGGTGCCGACCAACGGCGGCAATCCGCAGCCGGTGGTGCAGACGCGCATCGAAAAGGTCTCCGCCCGCGTGCTGCGCGTGGTGGTCAACGTGCGCGGCGGCACGGGCGCGCCGATGGCCGGCGTCGAGGTGAATTTCAATCTCGATCGCGAGGCCACGGCAGAGCTGAACGCGACGACCGGCGTCCCGCAGGATGGCACCGACATCTCCAACGCGGTCGGCACGACCGACGCCAGCGGCAACGCCGCCAGCGAGCTGATCATCGCGAATCAAGAGGCCAGGGGGGTGTCCCTGGTGGTCATGGTCGATGTCCTCGGCGACACCGAAACCCTGATCTACGAGGTGCAGTGAGATGGAGCTGACGATCACCGCGAAGCTGGTTGACGAAAGCAACGTCGCCCTCGCCAGTACGCGCGTCTACGTCTACGCATACACCGCCGACGCCAAGCTGGTTTCGATCGCCAGTGGGCTGACCGGTGCGGACGGCGTCGCCACCCTCGTCACCAGCCACGCGATGGTGCAGGACGTGCAGCCGCGCATGATGCTGCGCTACTACGACAAGAGCGCGTCCGCCTATCGTTACCTGACCGACCAGGTGCAGTCCTACTCCGCGACGACTGCCGATTTCGGCACCCTGATCGTCAAGTCCACGGCGGCGATGAAGGTCGCGACCACGACGTTCTTCGCGATCAACGCGGCCATGCAGGACTTCTCCGCCACCAACGCGGACAGCGAGAAGCTCGCCTTGCGCGGGCAGGTCGATACCCTCAACACCAGCATCATCCAGCTGACCCGCGACAAGACTTCGCTGGAATCACGCATCACCGCGCTGAGTGGCGAGAAGACCACGTTGCAGAACCAGGTGAGCACGCTGACCACCACGCGCAATTCGTTGCAGACCGACGTCAATGCCCTGACTGCGGAGAAGTCGACGTTGCAGGCGCGCCTCGATACGGCGGGCGCCGATCTGCGCCGCTTGCAGACCTTGCTTGACAGCGCGGCCACGGAGAAGGAGGGCATGCAGACCCAGATAGGCACGCTGGAGACCGACGTCAGCGCCAAGGCGACGCAGATCCGCAGCCTGAGCGCGTCGCTGGCGCGGGTGCGCAGCGAGAAGACCACGCTCACGGATCAGTTGAACCAAGCCCTCGCTGACAAGGCCGATGCGCTCGCCCGCCTGCGGGCCGAGGCCGATCAGGCGTTGGGCGAGAAGGCGGCCGAGGTCGCGCGCCTGAACGCCCAGATCGAGGAGCACGAGAAGGCCGCCGGTGCCGAGACCAATCTGCGCGATCTGGTCCTCAATACCGCCTCGCAACTGGAGACGGCACGCGCCGGCGTCAAGCAGTTGGGCAAGAACTATCGGCTCGGCAACATCTCGATGAAGTTGAAGGTCGCACCCGGCCCGACCGGGGCCGGTTTCAGCTTTCTCAAGAAGGATGAGGTCAACGAGGCCAACGCGGGCGCCCTGAGCGAGATCTCCATCGACTTTGCCGCCGACGACGACAAGCAGGCCGGGGCGACGCAGAAGTTCCCCGCGCCACGCCTGCTCGGTTACACCGAGACCATGGCGCGCCGCAAGGTGGCGCCGTTCGGCCTCAATCTCGACGTGGCCTACCAGGTCGTGCCCGACGGCGACGAGGGCGAGGGCATGGTCGGGCGCGTCCTCAGACAGATTCCCGACGCCGGCAACGGTGAGTTGGACGTCGGTTCCACGATCACGGTGTTCATCGGCAAGGCGGTGACCGCCGCAGAGGTCAAATAAGCCATGGCGCGATTTACCAATCCCAGCGATCTGATGGACAGCCTGTCGGCCCCGCTCGGCGATCTGATTTCCGAGGTCGGGCGCGGCGTGGCCGACGCCCAGGCGGCAATGGACAGTCAGACCATCGCGCGCATGAAGGAGATCGTTGCCGGCGGCGATGAACTGATGGCGGCGCTGCGCAGCATCGGTTACCAGCCGACCTGGTATCAGATCCCCGAGGCGACCGCGAAGCTGTCGATCGCGTTGACCATCAGCGGCGAGGCGCAGACCTCGGTGCAGGGCGGGGGCGGCGGCATCGGGCGGCTGCGCCTGAACGCCTCGCCGGTGAACGCCGATTACACCAACAAGTTCAATTACCAGATCCAGGCCGCCAGCGAGATCCAGTTCAAGATCGTGCCGGTGCCGCCGTCGGTGGCCGCCGAACATCTGCGTGCCGTGCCGGCCCTGGTCGGGTTGACCCTGGCCGAGGCCGAAAAACTCCTTGCGTCACTCGGCCTGAGCCCGGCCCTGGCGGACCCGGAAGCGGATCCGGACGACAACATGGTCATCACCGCGCAGAGCCCGGAAGGCGGCGCGATCATCAGCGACCAGGATGCGGTCGAGCTGAGTTTCAGTTGAACGACTAAGGGGACGGACCATGGCAATACGCAGAAGAGGGACGGACTGGGCGCGTGACGCCGGTCGCCTGTTCGATCGCACCGCAGACAGCCTGCACCGCGACCCGCTGGACTACGACTACGACGGCCGGGCCCCGCACTGGCGCGAGCACTTTCCGCCGACCCCGAAGGCCAAATGTGTCCCCGCCTGGGTGAGCGATCCGAACGCGCGGCGGGCGACGATCGGCAATCGTTGGGCGCAGAGCCTGATCGAACCGATCCCGGGCTGGTCGCCGGCCGATGCGTACCAGGATCTGGACGGCTGGTTCACCAGCCACGTCAACGCCTGGCTTAAGACCAACAAGCCCAGCCGGGGGCGCTTCCCCAACGAGCCAGCCACCAACATCGATGGCCTGCCGATCCCGGACTGGATGGATCACGACAAGATCCTCGACCGCCTGCGCCTGCACTACTACCGCCAGCACGACGCGCTGACCGCGGCGCACCGGACCGCCAACAAGACCCGCACCCCGGCGCACATCATCGGCACCTCGCCGAAGACCGCGATCACCGCGAACTATTTCGTCGTCCACGACACTGCCGGCACCAACGAGTACGTCGATGCCGACGCGGTGCACAAGGGCGTGCATCTGTGGATCTCGCCGATCTCGCTCGCGCAGGATCGCGACTGGAGCGCCTCGGCGGTCGCCACCAAGATCGAGAACCGCACCAACAACCTGCACTTCATCCATGTCGAACTGATTCGCCATGTCGCCGCCTCCGGTCCTGCCGCGGCCAACAATTACCCGAACCCCGGAATCTCCACCGAACGCGACGCGAACACCTTGTTCACGCGGCAGCAGTACGAGGATCTGGCGCACGCCTACATCGTCAACAGCCTGCGCCGGGGGCGCTTCCTGACGGTCACGGTGCACAAGGAGGTCGACCGCAACATCGCCAACGGGCACAACGACCCCGAACACTTCGACATGGCGTATTTCTACCAGCTCATCAGCGCCAAACTGCTGTTGCCGGCGGACACCACCTTCGGCATCGAGCCGACGCGGGCGGCGCGCAACAACCTCGCCGGCGAGCTGAATATGTTCATCGACTATGTCAAAGGCGACGTCGGCTGCGTCAACCAGTACGGCGCGATCGGCAGCAAGCCGGGCGGCGGCAACTACACCGTGCCGATTCAGGACGCGGCCGGCAATGACGTAGTCCCGGCTGGTGGCGACGGCACTTGGGTGCGGGGTTATGTCCCACCGCCGCCGGCACCCGCTCCCGCTCCGGGCGCCCCCTGAGGCCTGTGCCCGCAATGCTCGACACACATCCGCCCATCCGCGCCGAGATCATTCCGCCGTCCTGGCGGGGGGCTCGTCGGGCCGTCATGGCCCGTCGCGTCGTACCCTGAGGGCCGCGGCAAAAGCGCATCCATTCAGCTGCATCGTCCCTGAATGGATCAGCGGTTCCTGAGGAGACGAACATGGCCGCATGGCAACAAAAACTCGATTCGATGTTCAGCGGACTGACCGACGCGGTCAGTCGCCCCGGTGCCCGACGCGGCGGCGTCGACCGCCTGTTCGGCAACATGCTCGACAAGCTGCATCGCCCCGACCCGGAGACGGTTCCCGAGGACGCGCCAGAGGCGCGTGCGTCCGGGCCGGAGGTCGTGGCCGCGGTCAGCGGTGCCGATAGCGCCGGACCGCGTCCGGCCCTGGCGGGCTTCTCCGCCGTCCGGCGCTACGGCACGGTCACGGTGGAGGAGGGTGAAGACCCTTACGCCGCGATGTCCGAAGCCGACCATGAACTCGAATACGCGGAATAGGGTGGTGTGTCATGAGATGGGATGAAGTAGCGGACCACACCGTCGTGTTGATGATCCAGGCGGCGAGCGAGGACAGCCTGGATCACGTCGAAGTCGCCAGTTACGCCAGTCGCCAGAGCCTGCTCGACTGCGCCACCCCGCATCAGACGGTGCGCATCGACCTGCTCTACGCGACGATCGATCCGCCGTTGCTGGAAATCACCAACACCCAGCTCGCGTCCCTCGCGGTGCAGACGCATGCCTGGTTGCGCGTGCGCCTGAGCGCGGGCGAGGCGAAAGGCTCGGATTACGCCGTGGTGCATTGGGACGACGACAGCCAGATGCTGGTCTGCGACATGCACAGCATCAATCTCGGCGTCACCCCGTCGTTCGGGCAGGCGCCGCTGGTCGTGGATCCACTCGACATGCAGCAACGCGGCGTGAATCAAGGTCTGGAGTGGGTGGCGATCTCCGGTCGGGATGGAGACTACGCCCGCCAGGCGATGGTCTATGCGCTGATCGAAGAATTCGGCGAGAGCATGCGCTACATCGATCGCAACCTCGGCCTCGACGAAGCCATTCCGGGGCATCCGCAGAGCCTGACCTTTGACGACCAGCTCGAAATCACCCTGATGGACGACAACGGTGCGGCGCCGCGGACCCGCTACGTGCGCCTGTTCCCCGTCGATGAGCTCCAGCCGGTGTCGGCCGCAAATCTCGCCGCGCGGCGCCGCAACGCGCAGTGGTACCCGGTGGAGATCCACAACCGCGCCGCCGACCCGGTGAGCACGGCGCTCGGCACGGACCGCTTCTATCAATACCTCCAGTGGGTCGGCGCCAACGCCCCCGGTCGCGTGCTGCGCGCGATGATCGTCAGCCATGCGATCGTGCGCGGCCCGACGCATTTCTCCCGTAACGGTCAACAGACCGATTTCAGTGGTCGCGTGACCACGCAGTTCCTCGCAGCCTTCGCGCGCAACGCCTCGTTCCATGTCACCGGCTGCAACTCGAACAGCTCGGTGGTCCGCGACGGCAGCAGCGTTCTGGAACGCCAGGAGCTGGCGGTGCTGGAGGGCAATATCCGCGCCGCCGCGCGCCTCAAGGCCGGCCTGGACGATCTGCGCACGTATCTGGAATACATGCAGAACGACGTCAACGCGGATGCCGCCGAGGCCGATGCCAAGCGCATCATCGGCGAGTTGTTTTACGAACACCCGAACTTCGCCGGCGTAGAGCGCTGGCGGATACCGGGCGATGCCGAGGGCGACCTGAAATCGCAGAACCCCACCTACGTCTGGGCCGGACGCGGGCGGGACGGCGACATCGTGGGGCGGCAGCGCTACATGAGCACGCATTCAGGTCGCCTGCGGGACTTTGCCGCGCGCGCGAGCAACACCGCCGCCCAGGTCGACGATGCCATTGACGAGGTCGATTGGCTGCTCGAGCGGGCCAGCTGGGCGCGGGTGGGCGCGCTGTCCTGGAACAGCAAGACCTTCAGCGAGCGTCTCAAGGACGTGCACGACGTGCTCTGCGCGAACGTGCACTACATGGCCGCGTTCGCGCATTTTGCGTCGGCCAACGGGCGGGCGGACATCGCCGCGTATGGTGGCAATCCGGGCCAGGACGGTCAGCACCTGACGGTCGAGATCACCCTTGATGATGGTGCCGGCCACAGCGCGGTCCTGCCGGCGGCGCAGGTCACCGCGTATACCCGGGCGGCGGCCTGGTCGGCCTACAACCGCCCCTGGCTGGTCGCGCTCTATCGGCGTTTCGGCATGTTCGAGGCCGACGTCTACGGCTATTTCCGTTACGACGGCAAGCTCGACGCCACTGGCAATTTCATCGGCAACACCGGCCCCAACACCGAGCACGGCTGCGACTACGCCACCGTCCACCCGTGATGCAAGCAGCCTGCGCGGCGGGGCATTCCCCGCCGCAGCTCTGGTAGGCTGTCGGCCCTTCCGCCGTTCAACGTGCCGTCATGCGCTCCAGCAAAGTCCGCTTTCCCGGCGCCGCCGGGCTCACTCTGGTCGGGGTCATGGACCTGCCCGACGAAGGGATGCCGATCGCCTACGCGATCTTTGCCCATTGCTTCACCTGCTCGAAGAACATCCGTGCCACGGCGCACATCAGCCGGGCGTTGACCGCCGAGAACATCGGCGTGCTGCGCTTCGATTTCACCGGTCTGGGTGAGAGCGAGGGCGATTTCTCGGAAACCAACTTCACGACCAATCTGCACGATCTGGTCGCGGCGGCGGATTTTCTGGCCCAGGAATACGAGGCGCCCAAGCTGCTGATCGGCCATTCCCTGGGCGGGACCGCGGCGATCGTCGCGGCCCACGACATTCCGTCCTGCATCGCCGTGGTGACCATCGCCTCGCCTTACGCGCCGGAACACGTGGTCCATCATTTCGGCCACAAGCGTGATGAGATCGAGGCCAACGGCGAGGCGGAGGTGTGCATCGTCGGGCGTCCGTTCACGATCCGGAAGCAGTTCCTCGATGATGTCCGGGATCTTCCGATGGACGATTTCATCGGCGGCCTGGATCGCGCCTTGCTGATCTTTCACGGGCCGCTGGATGACACCGTCGATCTGGACAATGCCGGCTTGATCTTCCAGGCGGCGAAGCATCCGAAGAGTTTCATTTCCCTGGATCGCGCGGATCATCTGCTCTCCGACACGCGCGATTCCTTCTATGTCGGTTCGGTGATCGCCGCCTGGGTGCACCGCTACCTGCGTGAACTGGACGATGAGTGAGTGGCTTATGACCAGATTTCTGTCCGCATGGGTGCTGTTGCCGCTGGCGCTGCTGATGTCGCCGGCCAGGGCGGATTTCGCCGATCTGTTCGAGCGGGTGAGTCCGTCCGTGGTGGTCATCCATACTTTCGAGCGCGAGGCCGAACAGAGCGAGGGTCTGAAGAAGCAGGTCAAGCAGAGTGGCCTGGGTTCCGGGGTGCTGATCTCCGGAGACGGTCTGGTGCTGACCGCGTCGCATGTGGTGCAGACCGCCGATGCGCTCAATGTCGAGTTCAAGGACGGCGAAAGCGTGCGTGCGCGCGTGGTGGCCTCGGAGCCGGCCGCCGATCTCGCCTTGCTGTTGCTGGAACGCGTGCCGGCCGGGGCGCCGTTCGTCAAACTGGGTGATTCCGACCGCGTCCGCGTCGGCGAGCAGGTCTGCGTGATCGGCGCCCCGTACGGTGAGTCGCAGACGCTGACGGTCGGCTACATCAGCGCGCGCCGCGATCGCAGCGAGGTGCTCGGGGGTCTGGTGTCGACCGAGTTCTTCCAGACCGACGCGGCGATCAACAAGGGCAACTCCGGCGGACCGTTGTTCAACGCGGCCGGCGAGGTGATCGGCGTGGTCAGCCATATCGCCTCGCGCAGCGGCGGCAGCGAAGGGCTGGGTTTCGCGGTCACCGCCAACACCGCCCGTCACCTGCTGCTGGAGGAGAAGAGCTTCTGGAGCGGCCTGGAAGGCGTGGTGCTCGGGCCGGGCATGTCGGCCATCCTGAACCTGCCGACCGTCGGCGGTTTTCTGGTGCAGCGGGTTGCCGACAATTCGCCCGGCGCGGCGCTGGGCCTGCGCGGCGGCGATATCCCGGCGGAGATCCGCGGCGAGAAGATGATGCTCGGCGGCGACATCGTGATGTCGGTGATGGGGGAAGCGGTCGGCGGCAAGGGCAGCTACCAGCGCATCAAGGAGAAACTGGCGCAAATCGGTGCGGGCGATACGCTGCGAGTGACGGTGCTGCGTGCCGGGCAGATGATCGAATTGACCCGCGTCGCGCTTGTGCGCGAAAACTGACGCGGTCGTAAAGACGGAAACGGAGCGGGACGATGATGATGAAACGCCTGATTGCCATCCTGTTTGTCTGGTCGGTCGCCACCGGGGCGATGGCCAGCGATCTGGATATCTCCGAAACGGTGGTCATGCGCCCGATCGCGGACGGTGTGAGCATGGATGACGCGATCGATTCGATGAAGCTGCGCGCGAATAACCTGAACATGATGTTCGTCGCCCATCAGCCGCTGTCACGGCAGATCGCGGCCATGGGCTTCGATTCCCGCCGGATCGAGATCTTCCAGTTCTGCGATCCGCTGATCGCCAAGCGGATGGTCGAGGAGGACATGCTGTTCGCGGCCTACATGCCCTGCCGCGTGGCGCTGGTCGAGGACGCCGACGGTCGCGGCTGGCTGGTGCAGATGGACCTGGATTACTTCACCCGCGTCGCCAGGCTGACGCCGGAATCGAAACGGCTGGCGGACGAGGTGCGCGACAAGCTGGAAGAGATCGTCGAAGCCGGGGTCAATGGCGAACTGTAGGGATGATTTGTCGGGGGTGAATGCCGGCGGCGGGCTTCAGGATCTGCCCGCCAGTGCCTCGTCGAGTTCGGCAAGGGCTTCGGCGGCGACCTCGCGGACCATCTCATGCTCATCCCGTGCCGCCGCCAGCAGGGGCGTCCGGGCTTCCTCACTGGCCGTCATCGCCAGGTAGTGCAGCGCATCGGCGCGGATCGTGGGGTTGGAATTGGTGGCCAGTTCAGTCAGGGGCGCCAGCCAGTCTCCGAGCAGACCCTGTTCAGCCAGTTCCTCGAGTATCGAGCCGACCCCGACGCGTTGATCGATGGTCGCCTCCGCGGCGCCGAGCAGATGGAACAACTCGCCCGCGTGCGCCGGGTGGCCCGCAAGATGCTTCAGCAACTTGCCGCGCTGACCGTGGGCGAGCAGGTCGAGGAAATACTCGGCGATGCCGTGCTCGCGACCGGCGCGTTCGATCCACTCGCGGAGTTCGCCCAAGGTGTGGGCGCCTTCCAGTTCGAAATCCGCGATACGTAGCCAGGGCACCGCGCGGACGCCCAGTTCGGTCGCGATCTGCGGACGTTCGGCGATGTGGATCACACGCAGTTCACCGATCCGGCCTTGCTTGATCAGGTCCTGGAGGTGCTGCAACACGGCTGCGCAATGCGGGCAGCCGGGACCAATCAGCAGGAGGACATCCGGTGACTTGGGCATCTCGTTGGCTCGAATTCAAGGTCTCGTTTCGCAAACTAGACTGTGGGCTTTGCAATCCGGTTGGGCAAGCAGACATGCGCTTCGTGCTGGTTTTGATTGGGCTGTACCTTGCGTTCGGGACCGCGCTGGCGGCCGATCCGCCGATCGAGGACGACCTCGAGTTCAGCGATGCGCCACTGTCCGATCAGGTCGAATACCCGAGCTGGTTCAAGCTCAGTTTTCTGAATCTGCCGGAAGACCTGGAAGAGGCCGTCGATGCCGGCAAGAAGGGGCTGATCGTCTACTTCGGTCAGCACCATTGCGCGTATTGCAAGGCCCTCATGGTGCGCGGCTTCGGTCGCGAGGACATCGCCATGTACACGCAGCGCAATTTCGACGTGGTGGCGCTGGATATCTGGAGTGACCGCATGGTCACCGACATGCAGCATTTCATCCTGCCGGAAAAGGAACTGGCGGTTCGCGAGAAGACCAACTTCACGCCGTCACTGATTTTCTACGACGCCAGCGGGCGTGAAGTCCTGCGTCTGCGCGGGTACTACCCGCCTTACAAGCTCCTCGCGGCACTGGAATACGTCGCGGATGGGCATTATCGCGGGGCCACTTTCCACGATTACCTGGACCGTGGCGCATCGGCGATGTCGTTTCTCGAGGGCGGCCTCAACGAGAGCGAACTGTTCACGGAGGGCCCGGCCATCCTGCAACGCGATCCGGTTTACGGGGAGCGACCGTTGGCGGTGTTCTTCGAACAGCCGCTCTGCCATGCCTGTGACCTGCTGCACACCGGGCCGTTGTCGGATCCGGAAATACGGCGGCTGTTGGGGCGCATGGATGTCGCACAACTCAATATGAGTGGCAGCGGCCCGGTGGTGATACCGACCGGCGAGCGTCTGACCGCACAGCAATGGGCGCGGCAGATGGGTTTGTTTCACGCGCCGACCGTGATCTTTTTCGACGAGTGGGGGGTGGAGATACTGCGTATCGATTCGGTCGTGCAGCTCTATCGGATGCGATCCGTGCTCGAGTATGTGTTGAGCGAGGACTACCTGTTCGAGCCCAACTTCCAGCGCTGGCGCGAGCTGAACAGCCGGGCAGGGGAGGAAGCACGCGAGAGCGCCGATTGATGGGGCCTCCGCGCTGCGGGCTGAAGCGCGCGAATCCGATTGGTAGTTGACGGTTGTCAACTTTGGGGTCTTGTCGGTATTAGCATTTGCTAATACTTTAAGCCTGCATTCCGCAGACGCGATCTGCAACAGGTTGCGTCAACACGATACCCAAGGAGTTCTCCATGAAGACGACCAAGATTCTCGCGATTGTCGGCGCCCTCGCGCTGTCCACCTCCGCCAGCGCCTGGTGGGGCGGCGGTCCGTGGAACGGTCTCGGCAACGGCTGGGGCAACGGTTTCGGTAACGGCGACGGCGCCTTCGACTTCAGCATGAGCGGCCGCGCCAACACCAGCATGTACGGCAATGGGTACGGTAACGGCTACGGCAATGGCTACGGTTACGGCTACCCGTACGGTTATGGCTATGCCCCTTACGGCTACGCCCCGTACGGCTACCCGGTTGCGCCGGTGGCTCCCGCCGCGCCTGCCGCGCCGGCTGCGAAGTAAGCCCCGAGCCGTTCCCGACGGGACGGCACGACCAGACGGGGGAGTGGCGGAAGCCGCTCCCCCGTTTTCGTTCGAGGCGCGCGAGCGAGTCGAAGCGTGAGGTGGTCAGCGTTGGTGCTCGCATACACGCGCCTAATATTAGGCATTGACTATATAAGCTTATTACGATACTGTTCGTGCCAGTTCCGGGTTCCGACCTCGAACCACCCCCCAGAAAAACCTCTTTAGGAGAATGACACCATGAAGATGACCAAGATCCTGGCTATCGCCGGCGCGCTGTCCGTTTCCGCTCTGTCCACCACCGCCAATGCCTGGTGGGGTTGGGGTGGTCCGTGGAACGGTCTGGGCAACGGCTTCGGCAACGGCAACGGCGTTGGCGACGGTTCCTTCGACTTCAGCATGAGCGGTCGCACCAATGCCAACATGGCTGGCAGCGGTTACGGCAACGGCTACGGCAATGGCTACGGCTACGGCTATGCCCCGTACGGCTACGGCCCGTATGGCTATGCCCCGTACGGCTACGGCTACCCGGCTCCGGTTGCCCCGGTCGCCCCGGCTGCCGAAGCGAAGTAAGTCGTTTTTCGACTGAGTCATCCCGCTCCGGTGGGGTGACAAGGAAAGCGGGGTGTGGAGAAATCCACACCCCGTTTTCGTTTGGGCGAAGGTTTATGAACACAGAGCCGATGCATTGCTGGATTTATCGAAGCGCTCGCAAGGAGGGGATGTATGTCTACCTGGCGCGGGAGGATGATTTCGACAGCATTCCGGCGGCGCTGCGTGGAAGGACCGGGCGACTCGACCCGGTCATGGATCTGGAATTGAGCAGTCAGCGGCGGCTCGCGCATGCCGATGTCGGCAAGGTCATGCAGGCGCTGCGCGAACAGGGGTTCTATCTGCAGATGCCGCCGGAGCCGTTGCGCCCCGATCTCTATTTCGGGGATTGAACCGGGTCGTCCTGGCTGGCTTCGATCAATTCGAAGCAGAGCAGGATGGTGCGTTGCAGGCCGCTGCCGTTGTCATCGCTGACCATCAGCAGGCGACCGTCCGGCAACACGGCGAGACCTTCGAAGTTGTCGATGTTCCAGCCTTTGCCGTTATCGAGTTCGGCGATCAATCGCACCGGGGATGCCGGTTCCGGTCCGAACAGGTAGAGGCGGATCACCACCGGCGTCCACAGCGACCGGAAGTTGCGTTCGACCGCAAGGATGCGCCCGTCACGAAGTGCCTGAAGCGCGGTCAGACCGCCTGCTTCCGGGTCACGGCGAGGCAGTCGGAACAGGGTGCCGTCGGCACGGGAGATCATGTAGCTGTCGTCATCATCCCGGCGTCGCGGCGACTCCGATCCGGTCAGTACCTGACCCTGATGAAGGGTCAGCGCCTCCAGGCCGAGGTTCGGGGCACGGAACACGCCGTTTGTTGCGCTGTAACCCGATGGCGGCGCGCGGCGCCCGACCGGCCGCCCATCGGTGCGGTACTCGATGATGCGGTGGTTGCGCTCGAACGAGATCAACAGATCGCGGTCGGTCGGCAGCCATTCCAGTCCCTCCGCGTCGGAACTGGCGCCATCCAGTGGCAAACCCCCGCCGTCACGCAGTCGTGTCGCCGAGAGTGCATCGAGTCCGGTCAGTACACGGTTTTCGAAGCGCGCGCGCAGCGCGAACAGGCCGCCTTCGTCGCTGACCGCGTAGAGGATGTCGTCGTCCGGGTCGTAGGCGAGACCTGAAAGCTCGGCGAGCGGGATGTCGTCGATCCGGGTCCGCTCTATCTCCAGCGCGCCAAGCAGCCGGATGCCCATGAATTCATCGCCGATTCCGAGTGTTTCATGGACCCGGGTCGGGCTGGCGATCGTTCGTCCAGCGGCGTTGATCGCGCTGGAGTCGCCCCAGGCTGCTCGGTGGATGGGGGTCGGCAGCGCGAGGAGCGCAACCAGACCGGCACCGAACAGTCTGGCGAGCGGCGCGGTCACGGATCGAAGCGCATGGACAGGTCGAGGGCGCGGATGTCCTTGGTCAGCGTGCCGATGGAAACGTAATCGACGCCCGTCTCGGCGATCGCGCGCAGGGTGCCCGCGTTGACGCCGCCGGAGGCCTCCAGACGGGCGCGACCGGCATTGAGCGCGACCCCCGCACGCATGTCGGCGAGCGCGAAGTTGTCGAGCATGACGATGTCCGCGCGCGCCGCCAGCGCCTGCTCGAGCTGCGTCAGGTTCTCGACCTCGACCTCTATCGTCAGGCCCGGATTGCGGGTGCGGGCGGTGTCGACCGCAGCGGCGATGGACCCGGCCGCCATGATGTGGTTTTCCTTGATCAGGATCGCGTCGTACAGGCCCATGCGATGGTTCTGGCCGCCCCCCTGGAGCACCGCGTACTTCTGCGCGCGCCGCAGGCCGGGCAGGGTCTTGCGGGTATCCAGGATGGTCGCGCCGGTGCCGGCGACGATATCCACGAACTCGCGGGTGCGAGTGGCCACGGCGGACAGCGTCTGCAGGAAGTTCAGGGCCGCGCGTTCCCCGGTCAACAATTCACGGGCCGGACCGCACAGAACGCAGACGGTATCGTCCGCCCGCACGGCACACCCTTCCTCGACGGCCCACTCGATGACGATGCGGTTCGAGAGCGCCGCGAACACCGCCTCGAACCAGGGTTGTCCCGCGATCACGCCGGCCTCGCGGGCGATCACGGTCGCACCGGCCTTGCGGTCGGGCGGGATCAGCGCGGCGGTGCGGTCGCCGTCGCCGATGTCCTCGGCGAGCGCGGCGGCGACGTTGGCGTCGATCGCCGCCTGGAGATCAGCCGACAGCAAGCAGTTCGACCTCGAAGACCAGCGTCGCGTTGGGCGGGATGACGCCGCCGGCGCCGCGTGCGCCGTAGCCGAGTTCCGGCGGGATGGTCAGCTTGCGTTTGCCGCCGACCTTCATGCCGGCAACGCCCTGGTCCCAGCCGCGGATCACATGGCCGGCGCCGAGCGGGAAGCTGAACGGCTGGCCGCGCGGGATGCTGGAATCGAACTGCGTGCCGTTGGTCAGCCAGCCGGTGTAGTGCACGCGGACGTTCTTGCCGGCGGTCGCTTCCGCGCCGCTGCCGACTTCGAGGTCTTCGATGATCAGGCTGTTGTCGCTCATGTGATCTGGTCCCGTTTGTTGTCGAAATAGTCATCGGTGAGCTTGCTCACCAGGCCGGCCAGCAGGATCAGGCTGATCAGGTTGGGCGCGGCCATGAAGATGTTGGCGATGTCGGCGAAGTTCCACACCAGTTCCAGCGGCACGCTGGCGCCGACCACGACCAGCACCGTGTATACGATGCGGTAGGGCAGCACGGCCTTTTCGCCGAACAGGTATTCCGCGCTGCGGTCGCCGTAGTAGCTCCAGGCGATGATGGTCGAGTAGGCGAAGAAGATCAGACCGAAGCCGACCACCCAGGCGCCGAAACTGCCGTACATCTGCGAGAAGGCGTGCGCGGACAGCGCGGCGCCTTTCAGGTCTTCCGGACGGGCCTCGCCCCACACCCCGGAGATCACGATGACCAGCGCGGTCATGGTGCAGATGACGATGGTGTCGATGAACGGCCCGAGCATCGCGACCAAACCTTCGCGCACCGGTTCCCGGGTGCGCGCCGCGGCGTGCGCCATCGGCGCCGAGCCAAGGCCTGCCTCGTTGGAGAACACACCGCGCGCGACGCCGTACTGCATGGCCGCGCCGATCGCGCCGCCGCCGACCGCGTAGGGGTTCAGCGCCATGTTGACGATGGTCCACAAGGCCTCGGGGATCGCGGAGATGTTCATGATCAGCATGATCAGGGCCGCGCCGCAGTAGATGATGGCCATGAACGGCACGATGCGGGCGGCGACATGGGCGATGCGCTTGATGCCGCCGATGATGACCAGGCCGACCGCCGCGCCCATGATCACGCCCAGCACGGTGACGTGCTCGGCCACCTCCGGGAAGATGTAGCGCACGCCGTCGACCACCGAGTTGGCCTGCACCATGTTGCCGATGCCGAACGACGCGATCAGCGTGAACAGCGCGAACAGGAAGCCGAGCACCGCGCCGGTCTTCTTCATGCCGAACTGTTCGGCGAGCCCCCGGCTGAGCGTGTACATCGGGCCGCCGGAGACGGTGCCGTCCTCGTGGTAGACGCGGTATTTCAGCGCCAGGGTGCAGGAGGTGTACTTGGTCGCCATGCCGACCAGCGCCGTGACCCACATCCAGAACACCGCGCCCGGACCGCCGAGCGCGATCGCGGTCGCGACGCCCGCGATGTTGCCGGTGCCGACCGTTGCCGACAGCGCCGTCGACAGGGCCTGGAAATGGGTGACTTCGCCGGGATCCCCGGCCTTGTCGTAACGCCCGCTGATCAACGCCACGGAGTGCCCGAAGTGGCGCAACTGCACGAAGCGCATGCGCCAGGTCAGATAAAGGCCGGTACCGACCAGCAGCACGATGGAAGGGATGCCCCAGGCCTGGCCGGCGAAGGTGCCGGTGATCTGGGTGAGTTGGATGATCAGTTCGTCCATCGTGGGCTCCGGCCGGGTGGGGACCGCGGAACGATAGCAAAGCGGAACAGGATCGTGTTGTCGATTCCCTTGCCCCCGTCTGCACTAAAATCGTGAGTTGGTGCGGCTCGCTAACGGCGGCGTGGTCGCATCGGCTTTCTGGAGCAAGGGACGATGAGTTTTCATTCCTTTCAACGGTTTATCGGGTTGGAGTATCTGCCGGTCAGTCACGGTGAAAGATTGATCGCGTTGTTTGGCGGTGTGCTCGGCATCGCCGCGGTGATGTGGCTGACGCCGATGTTCGCGCCGGCCGGCGCGGCCCCGCTGCTGGTGGCTTCGATGGGTGCCAGCGCGGTGCTGGTGTTCGGTGTGCCGCACGTGCCGCTGGCGCAGCCCTGGCCGCTGCTGGGCGGGCACGCAATCTCCGCGTTGGTCGGCATCACCGTCGGGCAGTGGGTCGCGGACCCGATGTACGCCGGGCCGCTCGCCGTCGGGCTTGCGATCGGGGCGATGCACTACGCCCGCTGCGTGCATCCGCCGGGCGGCGCGACCGCGCTGTCGGCGATCGTCAGCGGCCCGGCGGTGCTGGCGATGGGTTACGACTACTTCTGGGTGCCGGTGATGCTCAACGCGGGGATCATTTTCCTCGCCGCGCTGCTGATCAACGCACCCTTCGCATGGCGCCGCTATCCGACCGTGCTGTCCCGTCGCGAGCGCCCCGGGCACGAGAAGAAGAAGGATGTCGAACCCCTGTTCTCGCACGAGGACATTGCCTACGCGCTGCGCGGCATGGATGTCTTTGTCGATGTCAGCGAGGAAGAACTGGAATATCTCTTCGACCTGGCCCGGCGCCACGCGCGCGGCGCGGCCTTGAAGAGCGCGCAGATCGTGGCCGGGCACAGCTACAGCAACGGCGAATTCGGCGAGCGATGGCAGGTCCGCGAGGTTCTGGAGATCGGCGGCGAGGACGATCAGGAACAGGTCATCTACAAGGTCCTGGCCGGACCGGAGCGATACACCACGGGCGTCATCACGCGGGCCTGCTTTGCGCGCTGGGCGCGGCACGAGGTGGCCTACGAAGGCGATACCGGCTGGCGCAAGATCGGCGCGGGGTGAGTGTTGGCGGGCGCGCCCGGTGATGATGCCTGCGGAATGTGGCGACATTCCCTGCAGGCGCCAGCCGAACCGTCCCTGAACAAATCAGAGGTTCCCTTGGTGTATCCTTCCCGCCCTTCGTAAACCGCTCTTTCAGGAAACCCAGGCATGGCCCACATCAACCGTATCGAAGGCGATTTCAACGCCGCCGGCGCCAAGTACGCGCTGCTCGTCTCCCGTTTCAACAGCTTCGTGGTCGACAGCCTGGTCGAGGGTGCGATCGACACCCTGGTCCGTCACGGCGCCTCCCGCGACGACATCGACATCGTCTACGTGCCGGGTGCCTGGGAACAGCCGATCGTCGCGCAGAAGCTCGCCGCCGCGAAGAAATACGACGCCATCGTCTCGCTGGGCGCGGTCATCCGTGGCGGCACGCCCCACTTCGAATACGTCGCCGGCGAATGCGTGAAGGGCCTGGCCAGCGTGTCGATGAAGTTCGACATTCCGGTCATCAACGGCGTCCTCACCGTCGATACCATCGAGCAGGCCATCGAGCGTGCCGGCACCAAGGCCGGCAACAAGGGCAGCGAAGCCGCCATGGCCGCGATCGAAACCGTCAACGTGCTGCGCAAGCTGTGAGTTCCTTCGCTCCCAGCACCGGGGGCAAGCCGAATCCGTACCGTCGCACCCAGGCGCGCGGCCGCATCCTGCAGGCCCTGTACCAGTGGGACATGACCGGTGAGGACGTGGCCGAGATCGACACCCAGTTCCGGGTCAACCAGGAAATGGACCGGGTCGATGTCGACTACTTCTCCGAGGTCCTGCGCGGCGTGATCGGAACGGTTGCCGAGCTCGATGCGGCGATCGCCCCGCACAGCGACATCGCGCTCGCCGACTGCGACCCGATCGAGCGCAGCATCCTGCGGCTGGCCGCTTACGAACTGCTGCATCGCCTCGACATCCCGGTCAGGGTGGCGGTCAACGAGGCCGTCGAGCTGACCAAGAAGTTCGGCGCCGAGGGCGGCTTCAAGTACGTCAACGGCGTGGTCGACAAGCTCGCGCACGCGAGCCGCACGGTCGAACTGCGGTAAGCGCGTTCCGATGGCCGGCGGCGAATTCGACCTGATCCGGCGCTGGTTCGCGCAACTCGGCGCGACGCGGAACGACGTCGCCATCGGTGTCGGTGACGACGCCGCGCTGCTGCGGGTGCCGATCGGCCACGACCTCGTCGTCACCGCCGACACCATGGTCGCCGGCGTGCACTTCCCGCTGGACACCGCGCCCGAGGATATTGGCCACAAGCTGCTGGCCGTGAATCTTTCCGACCTCGCCGCGATGGGCGCCGCACCGGCTTGGGTCACGCTCGCGCTGACGCTCCCCGAACACGACGAAGCCTGGCTGCGGGCGTTCTCGGCAGGCTTTCATGCCCTGGCCATCGAACACGATGTCGCCCTGGTCGGCGGCGACACCACGCGCGGCCCACTGACCCTGACCGTGCAGGCCCACGGTCTGGTCCCCGCCGGTTCGGTGATGACCCGCGCCTGCGCCAGGCCGGGCGACCTGATCTATCTCACCGGCACGGTCGGCGACGCCGGCCTCGCCTTGCTCGCCCTGCAGGACGAACTGCGCCTGCCCAAGGCGGACCGCGCCGCCGTGCTCGCACGCCTCAACCGCCCAACACCGCGTGTCGCCGCCGGCCAGGCCCTGCGCGGCATCGCCAGCGCCGCGATCGATGTGTCCGACGGCGTCGCCGCCGACCTCGGCCACATCCTCGAACGCTCCGGCGTCGGCGCGACCGTCTACGCTGAACGTCTGCCGATCTCCGCGGTAATGGGCAAGTGGCTGGATGCCGCAGGCGGCTGGGCCCTGCCGCTGTCCGCCGGCGACGACTACGAACTGCTGGTCACCATTCCCGAATCCCGACAGGCCGCCGCCGAGGCCGCGATGGCCGTGCTCGACTGCGCGTTCACCTGGATCGGTATGATCGATTCCGCACCCGGCCTGCGCTGCCAGCTCGACGACGGCACCCAACTCGGCGTCACCGGCGGCTACGACCATTTTGGAAGCTGACATGGGCGAGAAGAGCGCACCGATTCCCGCCCGCACCGTGCTTCGCGATCCGGTCCACTTCCTGGCCTTCGGCTTCGGCTCAGGTCTCGGCCCCAAGGCCCCCGGCACCTGGGGCAGTCTCGCCGCGATCGTTCCATACCTTTGGTTTCAAACCTTCCCGATGCCCGCCTACCTCGCGATGCTCGTCATCTCGATGGTCTTCGGCATCTGGCTCTGCGGTGACAGCGCCCGCCGCCTCGGCGTCCACGACCACTCCGGCATCGTCTGGGACGAATTCGTCGGCATGTGGATCACCCTGTTCCTGGCACCGCCCGGCTGGCTATGGATCGTCGTCGGCTTCGCGCTGTTCCGCCTCTTCGACGTCCTGAAACCATGGCCGATCCGCTGGCTCGACCGTCACATCAGCGGCGGCTTGGGGATCATGCTCGACGACGTGCTCGCCGGTGTAATTGCCTGGCTGGGCGTTCAGGCATTGGCACAGCTCGTCTGAGCTGGCCGGGTCCGGTTGGGGCTGCGGATTCAACGGATCGACGCAACAAGCCGGGAACCGACCTTCATTGCTGCGTGCAGCGCCGCCAGCACCCCGGGTAGCGCGTTGGTCTTGAATGAGGTCGCCAGTTCCGTGTTCGGATACAGCGCGCGGAACGCACCGACGAACGCCGCGTAATTGCGTTGCAGCGCCGCTTTGTCGACCACCTGTAAAGCCGTCCCGTACGTGCCCGCCAGCTCGACCAGATCGACCCCGCCCAGGCTCAGACGGCCCGGCCCGTTGACCGCGCAACCCCACAGAGACGGCGCCATGTCTCGCCAATCCGCCGACGCGCATCTGCGGCGAGGACACGGCGCAGCATGGCGCGTTTAACCAGTTGGCGGGTGAGGGTCAGCATCCGCCTGAGCATATCGGGCGAACCCTTCCGCGCCCGGTCGATATGAACCTTGTTGAAGGTCATCGCCGGGGTGTATGCCGGCGAAGCGTGTTCCGGCAGACTGCACGAAGCAGTAACCTTGTTCCGTGCTGCTTAAGGCCCGTCGTCGGGAGCCAGGCAGCGGAAAGCGGATGGATGTACGAGGCAAGATGCAACAATGCGAGAACTGACCCTAATTGCCCGCTAAGCGTTATGTGCTTAACGGTAATTTCAAAAAGGAGAATTCGATGAACAAAAAAGCACTATCAACCTTCGCTGTGGCACTTATTTCTACTTTGTCAGGCTGTGCTTCTGGCCCATCCTATATCGTAGAAAAAGGTTGGGTGAAACAGGGCGTAAGCTATGAGCAAGCAAGAAGGCAGCTCTTTGACTGCAAAGAAAAGGCAAAAGCTAATGCCGAAAGAGAAACGCAGATAGGAGGGTTAACCGAAAGCTGTATGACGCTGGAGGGATATGCTTGGGGGGAATACAAGAGACCTATCCGATAGAGAATCTATCTATCAGATTCGGAAACACATAACATTCAAATCCAGCCGACGCCAAAATGCGCGGCCTTGCTCCACTCCGCTGTTTGGCGCGGCTGATTTGAGCGTTATGCATAAAATCATGGGAATGGAGAATAAGGTTGCCGTATCAGACAGATGAAAGGCTAAAGAGCTATCTTGATACCAATCAGCTGCATAGAGAGCAGATGTGTCGGGCTGTCTTGGCATCTGACAAAAGGTTTACCGATGTAAGGCCAAGACATCCTCGCGGAGGCCCCGATGGTGGTAGAGATATTGAAGCAATTTACCGTGAAGATCAAAAAGTCTTTGGAGCAATAGGCTTTGTTAACCAAGCAAATGATTCCGACGAACAAAAGAAAAAAATAAAGGCAAAGTTTACGGGCGATCTAGAAAGCGCAGTTAGCGCTGACAGTAATCTTGGCGTTTTTGTGTTTTTCACAAATATAAATCTGACTATTGGTGAAAAAGAGCGGTTAATTGAAGAGGCGAAAGACAAAGGGATTGCTTATTGCGACATATTTGACCGTGAGCGAATTAGGATAGCTCTTGATAGCCCTGATGGTTTCGCCACGCGGTTTCAATATCTTAACATCGTGCTGTCGGAAGAAGAGCAGGCGAGTTTCTTCTCACGCTGGGGTGATGATATTCAGTCGGTCATCTCGTCAGGATTCCAAAAAATAGAGGGGACGCTAAATAGAGTCCTATTTCTTCAAGAGGCAAACGATCCCATCTCCCAGTTGGCGTTGTCATTTGAATTAGATAAAAAATATCAAGCAGAGGATATAGGCCACTTTAGACTGTTTTGCTATTTAACATTAAAAGAGCCAAAGCACAATGTGCTTTCGATCTTGTTTGGCTCATCAGACAAGTCAAACCGAATGAGGGCAGAATCAGAAGCACATTTTACAGAACAAAAATCGGGAATAAAGCATGGCATCGGTTCCGGGCAATGGGAACAGCGTATTGACGTCAACAAAGAAAATGAGCTTGACAGGGAGGATGATGAGAAATGGACAAAC
This sequence comes from Gammaproteobacteria bacterium, assembly GCA_024234895.1. GTDB lineage: Bacteria > Pseudomonadota > Gammaproteobacteria > JACKNK01 > JACKNK01 > JACKNK01. The sequence goes on along the minus strand of JACKNJ010000010.1, from coordinate 54,958 downwards.
ATCGGGGCAGGCTCCTCTATAGGCAGAAGTGAAGTTGAGTTTTTGCCCATAACTTACAGCAAAGACAGTTTTGTCAGATTTTTTCCTGTATTTAGCGTAAGAGACCTTGATGACGCAATGTTCCTTCCGTTTGTAAATAAGTCATTAGCAGAAAAGGTTAAGGCTATTCACGTGTTTGCTAATGGGTATAAGCTCCAGGAAATTGAATCATCCGACATTAACATAGATGCAACTGACATTAATCCAAGTTTTCCAACCCAATTTGATGATGATGAATTGAAAGACCAATGGGTCAGGATAAGGCCAAAGGGCTCCTCAACCTTCCATATGAGGTTTTTTGAGCATACGCCAAAGAGGATGTTTACCCCAAGTCAGGTAAAAAACAGCCTTGAGGAGAAAAAAAGTAATGCATAACAAGGTGCTCGTTCGGACGCAAACTACGCTGCGCTTCGTTTGCGCCGCACAGCTTGGTCGTTAGGCGCGTACAGTGACGAATAAGATCAAATCATTCTTGATATTTTGCGGCGGTTTTGTCACTGCAGTGTTGTTTATTGCAATTGGTGGATATGCCTATTTTCAGTACACCTTAAGCATGGTGGAGGAATATCAATCTGAATGGACTCCTGATTTCGGCGAACAGCTATATAAATCTGCAGCAGAACTCGCAGCTGCTAAAACTGAGTATGAGAAATGGGTTGCTATAGGTGATGTTGCTCTTTGGAATGTAGATGGTGGTTCCTTAGTAAAAGCTTCGGAATTCGCACATGAGACACTAAGGATCGCAGAAAAGTATAAGAAAGATTGGAACTACGGAAACGCTATACACAAAGCGCATCTGACTTTAGGCCGTGTTGCCTTACGAAATGGAGATACTGCTGAAGCTAAGAAGCAATTGATTCTTGCAGGAAAAACACCAGGGTCGCCCCAGCTAAATTCGTTTGGCCCGAATATGCTGCTAGCTCAAGAACTTTTAGAAATAGGGGAAAAAGCTGTTGTTGTAGAGTATCTCGAACTTTGTGAGGAGTTCTGGGGGTATCGCCTAGAAAAACTAATCAAATGGCAAGAACAGATATCTAATGGGGAGAAACCAGGTTTTGGTTCAAACCTTCTCTACTGATTTGCGATTAAAAATGCCTTACGAGGCATTCCACCGGATAGTAAAAAGCGTAGCTCGTGCCTCGCTATGCTTTTCGCTCCCTGTGAATTAGGCGTTATGGCTCAAAAGAGTCGTAGTGGCCGCCTATGGCAAAGATATAGATATAAGTATCGTCAAACTTATACACGAGCCGATCTTTCTGGCTAAGTCGCCTCGACCAAAAGCCGGTAAGGTTGTGCCGAAGAGCTTCGGGCTTTCCCGAACCGCCGCAGGGATCACCGCGCAACATTTCTTTCAAAATGACGCACAGATTCTTGTGCATCCGTTTGTCGCGCTGCCGTAGGTCCTCGTATACCTCCCATGTTTTGCCCTCAAATACCAATGATCTCATCTAGCTGCTCTTTGGTTGGGGTATATCCAGAACCGGCTTGGTGTGTAGCACTGGATTCGGCGATCTGGCGCATAAGGCTGGTATTTTGGAGCACATATAACGTTTCCTGGTCACGCTCCCAATCCTCCGCGCTCATCACCACAAAATCGGAGCCGGATCGGCGTGTTACGCGAAGCGGTGTGTGGTGGATAACCACCTGTTCCACAAAGCTTTTCAGGCTGTCTCTAAATTTGTTTACGGTTGTGCTGTCCATTGGAGGGCGCCCTGTTGTGTACGGTGATGCCGTACAGTCTAGGAGGAAGGCCTCAACAATGCCATACACTCGGACTCGAGCTTTGACCCGATAATGTCGGCACCTTCCTTGGCAAGCCATCATGGCGTTATCCGGTCACAACCTTTGTCCAGTCCCGAAATCTCGTGTTCAAGTTGCCAGGCGTGTTGCTGCCGTCTGGAGGTGCTGATCCTTACCGATACCGGTGTGCCACCCGAACATATCGCGATCGATCGATGGGGAGGGGAGACGATGCTGCGGCTGGAGGATGGGCTTTGTTCGGCGCTGGATCGCGACACCTGGCTGTGTTCGATCTACGAGAACCGGCCCTGGGTGTGTCGGGAGTTCGAGATGGGTTCGTATGAATGCGAGGTCGAGCGGGCGGAATCGTTGACGGTGTCCCCTGGTCGTTAGCGGGCGAGGGGTGCGCGGCCTGGCGGTGTGCGGCCACGGCATGGCGCATCCGAGGTCGGTTTGGCGGGGGCAATCCCCGTGGTATTGGGCGTCAATTCGGGAGCTTGGAAACATTCCCCCGCGTTACCATGTCTCCCTACTGAATCCATCACGCGTGCCTTGCCCTTCATGACTCATCCCGCCTTCGAACACCTGCGCACCGAACACATCGAATCCCTGCACATCGACGTTGCCGAGTACCGCCACAAGGTTACCGGCGCGCGGCATTTCCACATGGCCGCGGACGACAACAACAACGCCTTTCTGGTCGCGTTCCTGACCGTGCCGCAGGATTCCACCGGCGTCGCGCACATCCTCGAACACACCAGTCTGTGCGGCAGCGCAAAATACCCGGTGCGCGACCCGTTCTTCATGATGACGCGGCGCTCGCTGAACACGTTCATGAACGCGTTCACGGCCAGCGACTGGACCGCGTACCCGTTCGCGAGCCAGAACGTGAAGGACTTCGACAACCTGTTGCAGGTCTATCTGGACGCGGTGTTCTTCCCGAACCTGAACGAGATGGACTTCCTGCAGGAGGGCCATCGCCTTGAGTTCGCCGAGCCGGAGAACCCCGAGTCGGAGCTGACCTACAAGGGCGTGGTCTACAACGAGATGAAGGGCGCGATGTCCTCGCCGGTGTCGGCGCTGTGGCAGGCGATGCAGGCGCAGGTCTTCCCGACCATCACCTATCACCACAACTCCGGCGGCGAGCCGATGGACATTCCCAACCTGACCTGGGAACAGCTCCGCGACTTCCACGCCCGTCATTACCACCCGTCCAACGCGACCTTCATGACTTACGGCGATCTGCCCGCCGAGCATCATCAGGAGCGCATCGAGGAGTGGGCGCTGAACCGCTTCGAGCGTCTGGACATGGACCTGGCGGTGCCCGATGAGCAGCGCTATCCGGCGCCGGTCGCGATCGCGGAGCGGTACGCGCTGGACGAGGAGGACACCGAGGAGAAGACCTACCACGTGATGGCCTGGCTGCTCGGTCGCAGCGCGAATCTGGACGAGATCATGGAGGCGCACCTGCTGTCCGGCGTGCTGCTCGACAACAGCGCCTCACCGCTGCGCCACGCGCTGGAGACCAGCGATCTCGGCACCTCGCCGGCGCCGATCTCCGGGCTCGACGATTCGACCCGCGAGGCGGTGTTCCTGTGCGGCCTCGAAGGCTCCGAGCCGGAACATGCCGAGGCCGTCGAGGCGCTGATCATGGGCGTGCTGGAGCAGGTCGCGGAGGAGGGCGTGCCGCAGGAGCAGGTCGAGGCGATGCTGCATCAGGTCGAACTGTCGCAGCGCGAGATCGGCGGCGGGCACTTCCCCTACGGCCTGCAACTGATGGTCAACGCGTTGTCGCCGGCGCTGCACGATGGCGACCCGGTCGCGGTGCTGAATCTCGATCCGGCGCTGGAACGTCTGCGCGCCAAGACCGGCGAGCCGGGCTACATCCCGTCGCTGGTGCGTCGCCTGCTGCTCGACAACCCGCACCGCGTGCGTCTGACCTTCGCGCCGGATACGGAGATGTCCGCGAACAAGGCCGCCGAGGAGGCGCAGCGTCTGGACCGCATCCGCGCGTCGCTCGACGAGCCCGCGAAGCTGCGCATCGTCGAACAGGCGAGGGCGCTCAAGGAGCGTCAGGAACAGGCGGACGATCCGGAAATGCTGCCGCGTGTCACGCTCGACGACGTGCCGCCGGACATGAAGATCGCGCTCGGCGAGGTGGTCGAGGTCGCCGGCATGAACGCGACCTGGTACTCGCAGGGCACCAATGGCCTCGTCTATCAGCAACTGGTCGTCGATCTGCCGGCGCTGCCGGAGAGCCTCTCCGACCTGCTGCCGATCTTCACCGACGTGCTCACCGAGGTGGGCTGCGGCGAGCACGACTACATGGCCATGCAGAACCGCCAGGCGGCGGTCAGCGGCGGCATCCGCGCGCGCGTCTCGCTGCGCGGTTCGGTCGACGATCCGCAGCGCACCAGCGGCCTGTTCGTGCTGTCCGGCAAGGCCCTGGCGCGCAATCAGAAGGCGCTGGCGGAACTGCTGCGCGAGACCTTCGAGTCCGCGCGCTTCGATGAACACGATCGCATCCGCGAACTGATCGCGCAGGATCGCGCCCATCGCGAGGCGCACATCACCGATTCCGGCCACAGCCTGGCGATGACCGCGGCGATGGCCGGGCTGTCGCCGAGCGCGGCGCTCTCGCATCGCTGGAACGGGCTGGCCGGCATCAAGGCCCTCAAGGCGCTGGACGACGCCATCGACGACGCGGAGGCGCTCGCCGATCTGTGCGATCAGCTCGCCGCGATCCGCGATCTGATCCTCGGCGCGAGCCGCCAGGCCCTGCTGGTCGGCGAGGAAGCGCAGAAGGAATCGATGCTGGCCGATCTCGCCGAGGCCTGGGGCGGGCTGCCGTGCACGCTGGTGCCGCCGCCGTTCCAGTGCCCGGAACCGACCGGCGCGGTGCGCGAGGGCTGGACCACCAGCACGCAGGTCAATTTCTGCGCGGTCGCCTACGCGGCGGTGCCGTCCGGTCACGAGGATTCCGCCGCGCTGACCGTGCTCGGCCCGTTCCTGCGCAACGGCTTCCTGCATCGCGCGGTCCGTGAACAGGGCGGTGCCTACGGTGGCGGGGCCGGTTACGACTCGGATTCGGCCACCTTCCGCTTCTATTCCTACCGCGATCCGCGCATCGAAGGCACCTTGCAGGACTTCGAGGCGTCCGTGGACTGGCTGCGCGACAACGAGCACGAGCCGCGTCTGCTGGAGGAGGCGATCCTCGGCGTGGTGTCCAGCATCGACCGTCCGGATTCGCCGGCGGGCGAGGCCATCGGTGCCTATTTCGCGGCTCGCCACGGCCGCACGCCGGAACGCCGTCGCGCGTTCCGCAAGCGCGTTCTCGGCGTCACGATCGACGATCTGAAGCGCGTCGCGGCGGCGTATCTGAAGCCCGGCACCGGCAGCGTCGCGGTGTTGAGCGACGCCAAGACGCTGGCGAGCTGCAACGCGCTGGGGCTGGAACTCCGCAGTCTCTGATCCCGGGCGCCGCCCGGATGTCAGCGGCTTCAGCCGCGATCGGCATCCCCGCTGGCTGAGCGGAGTCGAAGCCAGCCACGCCGATCGCGGCTGAAGCCGCTCCTACGAAACATCGGGGCAGGCGCCAAACCGAGGAACGGTTGCCGAGGCGTCGAGGGCCCGCACCGCAGGCCACGTCATCAATCCGGGCCTGCCGTATGTGGGCAGCCGATGTTCCTGAGCTAGCAGCCTGTCTGACTTGGGGGGATCGACGCGAGAAGCGCATAGCGGCCATCAGTTCAGTTGATCGATCGAGGCGAATAGCCCGGCTCTTTAACGAGAGCGATAAGCTGAAATGATGGCTGATAGGCGGTTCGCAGCCGATCCATCCTAAGTCCGACAGGCTGCTAGGCTTGGGCTCATCCTCCCCACTGGTGCGGCCGTTCGATGACCGATTCCAAACGAGTTGATTTCCCGCTGGCGCCGATGAGCGTCGACGATGGCGCCGATGCCGTGCGCGTCGGCGATCCGGTGTTGGTGCGTGACCGGGCCGGTGGTCGCCATACCGGCACGCTGGTCGGGTTCGACACGGGAAAGAAGGTCGTCGAGATCGCGCAACGCGGCGAGATCAGCCGGTTCGCTTTCGATGACGTGAAACTCCTGTTGTTGCCGTCGGTCCGCCACTGGCGCCCGGCCATGCCGTCGGACAGTGCCAATTCCGGGGCGCTGACCACGGACGGGATGCGCCAGGATTTCCGCGTCACGTTCAAGGACGGCGACCAGATATCCGGACGCAGTTTCGGTTCCCGCCGCGATGCCGCCGGCTGCTACTTCTACCCGCAGCAGGATGAAGATCGCTATCGCTGCCTGTTCGTTCCGCAGGATGCCGTCTCCGACGCCCACGGCGGGCCGAAACTCGGCGAGGTGCTGGTGCAGTCGCACCACGTCAGCGAGGCCGACGTGCAGCGTGCCGTCGACACACAGGTCGAGGTGCGGCGGCAGCGCATCGGCGAATACCTGACCGACAAGGCGCTGGTCACCCGCAAGGAACTGGAACTCGCCATCGAGCGCCAGCGGCGCACTCCGACCAGCAAACATCTTGGCGATCTGCTGGTCGACGACGGGGTGATCTCGCATGGCGATCTGGACGAGGCGCTGCGCGATCAGGCGCAGCGGCGCGGACGTCGCCTCGGCCAGGTCCTGGTCGACATGGGGCTGGTCACGCCGGCGGAGATTCAGCGTGCGGTCGCCCGTCAGCTCGGCTTCCCGAGTGTCGATCTGAAGAACTTCGACATCGATCCCGATGTGCTGGCCCTGATCCCCGAGGAAATGGCCAGACGCGAACACGTGATGCCGTTGTTCCGCACCGGCTCGCGCCTCGCGGTGGCGGTCGAGGACCCGCTGGATACGGGGCGCATGGACACGCTGCGCATGCTCACCAACCTGTTCATAGACCCGGTGCTGGCGCCGCTCGATCAGCTGGACGAAACCATCAAGCACGCCTACGCGATGTTCGATGTCGATCGCGGGGACGAGGAATTCGACGTCACCGAGTTCGGCGATTCCGATGAGGTGACCCTGCCGGGCTCCGAAACCGAATCCTTCGTGGTGCGGTTCGCGCACAAGGTGGTTCGCGATGCCATCAGCCTGCGCGCGTCGGATATCCATCTGGAGGCGCGGCGCGGTCGGGGCGGCCAACTGGGCGCGGTCATTCGCCTGCGTCGCGACGGGGTGCTGTTCCCGTACCGGAGTATCCCGGTCGCGCTGCATCGCTCGCTGCTCGCGCGCTTCAAGGTCATGGCGGACATGGACGTCGCGGATCATCGCCGACCGCTGGACGGCAAGATCAATTTCCGTCGCTTCAGTCATCTCGAGCAGGAATTGCGCGTCGTCTCGGTGCCGGTCGCCGGCGGTCAGGAGAACATGGTCCTGCGCTTGCTGAGCCACGGGGAGCCGATGGCGCTGGATCGCCTGGGTTTCAGCAAGCGCGATCTGGGCGTGCTGCGCTCCGCGATCGCGCAACCGCAGGGGCTGGTCCTGGTCTGCGGCCCGACCGGGTCCGGCAAGACCACCACGCTGCATTCGGTATTGCGCGAGCTGAACCGTCCCGGCAGCAAGATATGGACGGCGGAGGACCCGGTCGAGATCAGCCAGCCCGGTCTCAATCAGGTGCAGATCAACACCAAGGCGGGCCTGGATTTCGCGACCGCGATGCGCTCATTCCTGCGGGCCGACCCCGACATCATCATGGTCGGCGAAATGCGGGACGCGGAGACCATCGGCATGGCCGTCGAGGCGTCGCTGACCGGGCATCTGGTGCTGTCCACCTTGCACACCAACACCGCCGCCGGCACGGTCGCGCGTCTGCTGGACATGGGCGTGGACCGCTTCAACTTCGCTGATTCGCTGCATGCGGTGCTGGCGCAGCGTCTGGTCCGGCGGCTGTGTCCGAAGTGCCGGACGGAACGGGTGCTGAACGATGCGGAAGTGCGGGCCATGGCAGTGGAGTATCTGGCCGGCCTCGAGGTCACCGAGTCGGCGGAGCAGCATGAGGCGCGCATCCGGCAATGGATCGAAGCGCGGGCGGGCGACACGGGGGTCGTCGTGCATGAGGCCAAGGGCTGCGCGAGCTGCTCCCAGACGGGCTATGCGGAGCGCTTCGGCATCTACGAGATGCTGCTGGTCAGCGAGGTGATGCGCGAACGGATACTCGCCGGCGATACCACCGCGCAATTGCGTCGGCTGGCGATGGCCGAGGGGATGCGGACCCTGCGCCAGGATGGCATCGACAAGGTGCTCGCGGGTGAGACCGACCTGGCCGAGGTGCGGCGCGTCAGCGTGGAGTGATGCCGCCGCGCGGTGCGTCCGCCGACGGGGTGGCGGGAAGGTGTCGCGGATTGCAGACGAAATTGCGTGAGGGCTTTGGCGGGATGGGTGGCGGAGAGACGGCGCCAGACCGCGAAAACCGCTTCGCTAATCGCTAAATGAGGCGAATTGTCATCAAGCGTAAATAATTGGCCCGGTCATTGCGATGCATTCGGAATCGTTAATAGATACCGGATACGAAAGCCATGTCCTCGCGCCTCATCGCTCTGCTGGTCAGCCCGCTGTTCTCGTTCCTGGTCTCTCCGGTTTCCGCCGCCAACCTGTCCGTCGGGGTCCAGCCGATGCTGGTCGATGGCTGTTCCGGCGCCCGTTTCGAGGAGCTTTCCGCTTATCTCGGCGAACAGATGGGGGCGCCGGTGGAACTGGCTCCGGTCGCCGACAACCGCGCATTCCGGAATGCCATCGATGAAGGGGCCTACGACATCATCGTGGCGACGAGGAATTTCTTCGAGGCGACCGATCAGAACGAATCCGTGAGTGTGGTCGCGACCTCGACGACCCCGCGAAGCTACCGCCTGGTCACCCGCGCCGACAACGAAGTGGACGTCGAAAAGCACCTGGTTTCGCTGACGGTCGCTGGGGAAAGTTCGCCGAGCACGACCGCCCAGGCGTTCGTGACGCTGTTCCCGAACCCGGTCCGCCAGCCCGGCTACCGGCCCACCCGATCGATCGACGAGGCCTGGCAACTGCTGGCGAACCGCAGCGTCGATGCCGCGCTGGTGCCCATGCTCGGCGATGGCTGCGGGCACTCGGTCAAGGTGCTGAAGGAGGTCGAGGTGGATCTCGAAGTCAGCATCGGCGTCGCGCGTCATGTCGGTCCGGAGGACAGGACCCGGATCGTGCAGGCGCTCGTCGGCGTCGCGCACCACGCCAGCGGTCTGAAAGCGCTCGATAACGGCATCCTGACGGGCTTCAAGCCGGTGCCGGTGCGGCTCACCCTGGCGAACGATCCTCTCTGAGGTCTGCCGTCCGCCGATCGAGGAAATCGATAGGCCCGGTAAGCACAAACGATTTCCCTCTCCGGGCAACATCGGCGATGGTGCGTCGAATTGCCAAAGCCGAGGGCGTGCCCATGAAAGCGCTGTTGATCGATCCGACCGAGCAGACCATCGAAGCCATCGACGTGACCGACGCGGCGGACATTGCCGCCATCATCGGTTACGACACCATCGAGACCGACGAGGTGGGCGATGCGGGCGACCGTCTGCATTTCGACGAGGAATGCTTCATCCGCGGCACCAAGGGCCGTTTCAGGATCGACTCCCTGATTCCGGTCGCGGGCAAGGGGGTGGTCGTCGGACAAGGCGCGGATGGCGGGTTGGCCGACGTCGCGATCAATATCGAGGCGCTGCGCGCGCGCACCCGGTTCCTCTGACACGCGGCCAGTCGCCGCGCGCCGGAACGCGCCTTTTCTTGCTCAGCGGGTTTACGAAACTCGGGACACCCGCAGCCAGTGCCAGTAAGTAGGGCGGAAGCCGCAGGCGTTCCGCCGGCTGTCGCTCGGATTCCCGCCGACCCACGAGTCTTTCCTAATGTGATTGGGCGCGCCGACCGTCGTCTGGCGGAACGCCTGCGGCTTCCGCCCTACGCGCTGGGCTGTAGGAGCGGCTTCAGCCGCGATCGGCGGGGGGTATATCTCGATACGCCGATCGCGGCTGAAGCCGCTCCTACAGAAAGGCGATCAACGGCCCGAGGGCGCCGGATTTTGTAAACACGCTCTCAGGCCGCGCGGAAATTGACCATGCGGTAGATCGCCGGGACCAGGAACAGGCTGACCAGTACCGAGAAGCTCAGGCCGTAGACGATGGTCACGGCGAGCGGTTGCAGCATCTCGGTGCCATCGCCGAGCGCGAGGGCCAGGGGGAGCATGCCGACCACGGTGGTGAGCGTGGTCATCAGCACCGGACGCAGGCGCAGGCGGGCGCCTTCGACGATGGCCTCGCGCAAGCTCCGGCCGCGTGAGCGGTAGAGCTCGATGAACTCGACCACGATGATCGCGTTGTTGACCACGATGCCGGCGAGCAGGATCAGGCCCAGCCAGACCGGCATCGACAGCGGCATCGCGTAGGCATCCAGGCCGAGCACCACGCCGATGGTGCAGAACGGCACGCTGGCCATGATGACGAGCGGGTTGCGGATCGATTCGTACTGCACCGCCATGACCACGAAGACCAGGAACAGCGCCAGGCCGAGCAGGGTCAGCGCCAGACGGTTGGCCTTCTCGATCTGGTCGTTGGCGCCGCCGTCGTAGAGCAGGTAGCCGGTCGGCGGTTTGAGGTCGGCCAGCGCCGCGCGCGCCCTGGCGATGCCCTCGGTCAGCGTGACGCCCTCGCCGAGCGAGGCGCTGACCTCGACGATGCGGGTCTGGCGGTCGCGCTTGATGCTGGCCGGGGCCTCGACCAGTTCCACCGAGGCGACATCGGACAGTCGTAGCGGACGGTCTTCGAGTCCGAACAGGACCAGTTCCTGCACCGCCTGCGGATCGCCGATGTCGACGCTCGGCATGCGCAGACGGATGTCGTAGCTGCGGTCGCCGTCGAGGTAGTCGGATACCACCGCACCTTCCAGCGCCTCGCGCAGCGCCTTGCCGATCTTCTCGACGCTGAGGCCGAGATCGGCGGCGCGGTTGCGGTCGATCTGGATGGAGAGTTCCTGCTGCACCTCTTCCGACGAGTGCTGCGCGTTGGTAAGACCGTCGACCTTCTTCAGCATCGCGACCGCCTGGTCGCCGAGGCGGCGCAGCGTTTCCAGGTCCGGGCCGGTGATGCGCAGGCTCAGGTCGTCGTCGCCGGCGGACAGGCGCACGCCACGGATGCCTTCGGCGCGGGCGCGGACGGTGATGCCCGCCATCTTCGCCTTGCCGATCTCCTTCTGGATGCGCTTGATCCACTCGCGGTCGCTGTCCTGGCGTTGCGACGCCGGCCCCAGCTGCACCTGGATCGTGCTGGCGTTCGGCGATTCGTATTCCGATCGCCCGAAGATGCGCCCGCCGACGATGGTGAACACATTGGTCGTCTCGGGCTGGGCGTGCAGGATCTGTTCGATGCGCGCGACCGCCGCGTCCATCTCGTCCAGGGTGATGCCGGTGTCGGCGGTCACGTTGATGCTGACGCGACCCTCGTCCATCGGCGGCAGGAATTCCTGCTTCTCGTCGAGCAGGCGCGGGCCGAGCGCGACCAGCGCGGCGATGAAGGCGATCGCCGGCAGCCAGGGCGCGCGGATGGTCAGCCCGAGCAGCCAGCCGTAACCGTTCTGGAGTGCCTCCATGCCGCGATCGAAGCCGCGCCGGAACCGGTTCGGCTTCTTGTACGGCACGCGCGCGGCCAGCGTCGGCACCAGCGTCAGCGCGACCAGCAGCGAGGCCGCGATGGCCGCCGAGATGGTGAAGATCAGCTCGCGGAACAGCAGCCCGACCAGACCGGAGATGAACAGGAAGGGCAGCACGGCGGCAAGGTTGGTGCTGGTCGAGGCGATGATCGCGCCCTGCACCTCGCCGGCGGCGTGATCGGCGGCCTCCCGGTCGCCGTCACGCTGATGCCGCTGGATGTTCTCGAGCATGACGATGGTGTTGTCGACCAGCATGCCGACGCCGAGCGCGAGCCCGCCGAGGGTCATGATGTTCAGCGTCAGGCCACCCCAGGCCATCAGCGCGAAGGTGACCATGATCGCGATCGGGATTGCCGAACTGACGATCAGCGTGCGGCGCAGATTGCCGAGGAACAGCCACACCACGACCATCGCCAACAGCGCGCCGCTGCCGGCGGCGAGGGTGGCGTTGTCCAGCGCGCGGCGCACAAACACGGCCTGATCGGAGACGTCGTCGATGTGGATGTCGTCCGGAACCAGACCCTGTTCCTTCAGCCAGGCCATGCGCGCGCGCACTTCGTCGACGACGGCGACGGTGTTCGCGGTCGGCTGCTTCTGGATCGACAGCTTCACGCCCGGGATGTCGTTGTTGCGGACGCGCAGCTTCTCGTCCTCGGCGCCGTCGACCACCTCCGCGAGTTCGTCGAGCCGCACCGTGGAGCCGTCGGCGACGCGGATCGGCATGCCGGCGAGTTCATCCAGCGACTCGAAACGCCCGGCGGTGCGACCGGGAATCTGCTGGCGCGCGCTGTACAGGCGCCCGGCGGGGGTCTCGATGTTGCCGGCGCGTAGCGCCTCGCGCAGGTCCGCGATGCTGAGCCCGAGCGCGGCCATGCGACGCTGATCCGGCAATACCAGAATCTCGCGGACCAGACCGCCGCCGACCTCCGCCGCCGCCACGCCGGGGACGTTCAGGAAGAACTTGGCGAACACGTCGTCGACCCAGGTGCGCAGTTCCACCGGGCCGCGCAGCGGAGAACCGACCACGAATTCCAGTACCGGAATCTGCGACGGGTCGCGCTTGTAGATGACTGGCGCGTCGATGCTGTCGGGCAGGAAGCGCTTGGCGCGGTCGAGGCGGGTGGAGGCATCGCGCAACGCGATGTCGATGTCGGTGCCGTAGTCGAAGGACAGGTTGACCTCGGAACGGCCCTCGCTGGAGGTCGATTGCACGCCGATGGCGTTCTCGGTGATCGCCAGTTGTTCCTCGAGCTGGCGGGTGACGCGATCCTCCATGACCTCGGCGGGTACGCCGGAATCGATGATGCGGACGCGGACTTCCGGGTAGATCAGCTTCGGCAGCAGGTCGATGTTGAGCCGGTCGAGCGCGGCCAGACCGAGCACGACCAGGGCGAGCATGACCATGATCGTGCCGATCGGATGCCCGAGCGCCCAGCGGGTCACGGACCAGGATGGGGTATCGGAATGGCGGAGATGGTCGGCGGGTATGGACACGGCGGTGCGCCCCGGAGGGTGGGAGGTCGACGCGCTGAATTTAGCACTCGGCCGTGCACGAAACGCGCTCGATCACCGGGGATGGTTTCACCTCGGGAGCGGGCTTGCCGCGGCTTCGACTCCGCTCAGCCACCGTGCGCTGTCGGGCCACGCGCGGTCGGCGGCGAGCGGTTCGAACCGCCGGGTGCCGGGGGCGCTTGGTCCCTATGACGAACGGTTGACGGTGAACGCCTGCCTGGCGCTGCCGCGACCGATGCAGATATTGGTCGTGGCGCGGGTGGCGAGGCCGGCGAGGCCGAACAGCATCAGCATGAACGGGGTCGCGATCGGCACGGCGCTGTTCGCCGGGCTGTCGACGTTGAGTTCGAACGACCAGGATGAGGTCGAGCTGACCGAATATGGATCGAAGCCGTAGCCCTGCCACTGGCCCGCCGCCTGCACGTCGAAACGCAGGTAGAGCAGACCGTCGATGCCGGTCACGCCGGAGATGGTGTTGGTGATGAACACCGAACCGGGGCCATCCGTCATGAACAGCAGGCCGGGACCGCCGTCGTTCACGCTCAAGATGTCTCCGCTGTTGTACGCGGTCCCTGCCCGGGCGCCGTACCAGAAAACATGCGCACCGTTATTGATGGCGTAGTTGTCCTGGAATGTGTAGGTGAGGGTGAACGCCGTGTTCGGACCGCCCAGGTCCACCACGCTGTTCACGATGGTGCCGAAGTGGAAGTAATACGTCGAAAAGGTGCCGTCGAAGGTCGAATTGCCGGTGATGCTGCCGCTGCCGGTGACGCTCGATCCGGTCACTGCGAGGTTGGTCGAGCCGCTGACGTTGCTGGCCGGGCCGTTGTCGTTGTAGGTGGCGCTACCGTTGTCCGAGAAGCTGGTGGTGCCACCCGGCGTCAGGTTGTAGGTCGGCGAACCGGCGCCGCCGCCGATCCAGCCGAACTCATCGGCGATCCCGCCACCATTATTGAGGAACACGCGTCCATACGCGCCGCCCTCGCCGTTGACGGCGACGACCGAGGCGGATGAAAGCAGCGGAAACACGGCCAGGAAGATGAACAGGCCAGGGGACACGAGACGGACGGACAGCAGGGATCGACGCAGGAATGCGCGCATGTCGGAACCTCCACGGACGAAAGACGAAACGAGTTCGCAGCACGTCGCCAGAAGGCCGATTCATTGCGCGGGATCCTCCCATTGCAGGCCTGCTTCCCGCGGCTGCAGGGGAAGGCAAGCGATTCTATCCAGGCTCCTGATTTCCGGGAAGCTGACCGGCTAAGCGAGAGTTTCCGACCGACCGGTCACTCGAACGACAGGATGGTCGCGAGTCTGGTCACCACGAAGTGCGCCGGGATATCCAGCTTCGCGGTGTTCGGCGTGCCGGCGTTGTCCTCCGCATCGGACGCGGCTTTGGCCTTGCCCTTGGCGTTGTCCTTATCCGGCGTCGATTTGTCGGTCGGCGGAGTGCCGGCTTGCAGCCACAGGCGGTAACTGATGTCGCCGACGTCGAAGGTGAGCACGATCTGCTGATCGGTCCGCTCCTCGAACCGGACCTTGTGGGCGCCGAGGCGATGGGCGACGGTCATGAATTCCATGCCGCTCTGGTTGGTGCTCAGGCCGACCTTGCGCCACTCGTTCTGGAAGCGAGCGCCGGCGGCGACATCCCATTCGACCGAATGCAGCAGGTTGTTCACGTAGGTCGCGTAGAAACCGGGCGAGACCTTGCAGACCTGCGTGGTATCGGTCTTGCGCTCGGGCAGTTCGATGCAGAACACCGGTCGCGTCTCGAACGTGCTCTTGGCGACCGTCATGCCATAGGGCATCGCTTCCAGCGGGCTTGGCCCGAGCGGGATGGGCGGTGCGGCGGGGGCGACCAGACCGGTTTCAGGCAGGTATACCTGCCAGCCGTAGTAGCCGCCGGCGCCGGCGGCGGCGCCGAGCAGGAAGACGATCAGGGATTTGAGGAGCTTTTTCACGATGGGCCGGATTTCGATGACTACTGGCCAATCTATCGGCGGATTCGCCGCACGCGTGAGGTGTTTACGGAGCGATTCCGGACAGGACCGGCGTCCCGCCGCGATTCGCATGCTCCATCAAGGCGGGACACCGCCCCGGCGAGACGTGCCCGGTCAGTCCCCGCCGCCCGGCTTGCGCGCGCCGACGCACTGGTACTGGATCACCTCGAAGGGCGAGACATCGACGCGCAGCGCGGTCAGCTTGCCGCCCCACAGACAGCCGCTGTCGATCGCGTAGGTGTTGTTCTCGACGTGATAGCCGAGCGTCGACCAGTGGCCGAACACGATGTTGGCGTCGGCGGTCTTGCGGTTGGGGGCTGCATACCAGGGGTAGAGGCCCTTCGGCGGCTTGTCGGCGCTGCCCTTGGCTTTATGGTCGAGGCGACCGGTGGCATCGCAATAGCGCAGGCGGGTCAGACAGTTGGTGATGTAACGCAGGCGCTCGACGCCCTTCAGCGTGGGGCGCCACAGGTCCGGCTGGTTGCCGTACATGTGCTTGAAGTAGTCGCGGTAGCTGTTGCCACGCAGGGCGGTTTCCAGTTCCCGGGCGCATTCGATCGCGGTGGTCAGGTCCCACTGCGGCGGCAGGCCGGCGTGCACCATGGTCAGCTTGAGATCGGGGTCGTGATGCAGCACCGGGCGCCAGCGCAGCCAGTCGATCAACTCGTCGCGATCGTCGGCCTTGAGAATGTCGGCGAGACCGGAATCCGCCTTGAAGTGCTTGTCGTTGCCGTAGGCGGCGGCCAGCAGGTGCAGGTCGTGATTGCCGAGCACGGTGATCGCGGAAGCGCCCAGCGATTTCACGTAACGCAGGGTCTGGAGCGACATCGGGCCGCGATTGACCAGATCGCCGACGAACCAGAGGCGGTCGACCACCGGATTGAAATCGAGCCGCTCAAGCAGTTTCAGCAGCGATTCGAAACAGCCCTGGATGTCGCCGATCGCGTACGTCGCCATCAGTGGAGGGTGCGCGGCGCGGACAGCGTGAAGCGCGGGATCTCGGCGTCGAACTCGTGGCCGTCGGAGGCAACCATCTGGTAGCTGCCTTCCATGGTGCCGATCGGCGTCTCCAGCACGGTGCCGCTGGTGTAGCGGAAGCCTTCGCCGGGTTGCAGATAGGGCTGCTCGCCGACCACGCCGTCGCCGCGCACCTCCTGGACCTTGCCGTCGCCGTCGGTGATGACCCAGTGACGGGTGCGCAACTGCGCCGCGACATCGCCGTGGTTCTCGATCGTCACGGTGTAGGAAAACACCCAGCGACCGCGCTCGGTGTCGGACTGTTCGGGGATGAAGGCCGGTTCGACCCGGACCTTTATCCGGTAAGGACTAGACTCAGACATAGGCGCGATTACAGGGCATCCGCCATTGCCATGCAACGGACACGGCCTTGCAGCCAGCGGTGGAATCGGGCTCCGTGCGTGCCGTCCGTGCCTGACTTGCAGAAGGAGAATCGCCATGTTCCTGAAGAGTCGTGATAACGGTGACCTGGTCGAGGTGCTGGATACCGCGCCCCTGTTCGATCCGTTCCAGAGCGAGGTGCCGGGTTGCATGCACGCCGGCGAGGAGATGCAGGATGCCCGCAACTTCGCCAAGTCGGGGCTGGTGTTTCCGTCCGGCGAGGCCTTGCCGCGTTGCTGGATGGACGGGAATTACCGGGCCGCGTGATCGTCGCCTGCCGACAGGAGCGGCTTCAGTCGCGATCGGCAGTTTCGCCGGCGATGCAACAATGCGCGACCTGACCCCGAAGTCCCTTTGACCCCGAAGTCCCTTGACCCGGAGGTCCCTGCCGAAGTCCCTGCAACCTGCATTTGAGTAATACTATTTGGGTGTCCGAAGTATCGATGCTACTCATCTGGCGTATTGGAAGAGTTAACTGGGTCGCCAATAATTTTAATTGCCGCCATAAAAAGAACCCCAATCAACTCCAGGGTCATTAGTAGGCCGTAAATGAATAAAAATCCCTCTATAACTTGGGTGGTAATTCCTGCGTTAAACAGGTTGCTTATGAATGCAATCAATATAGATATGGTTAGAATGACAAGGGGGTAGGCCATGTCGGCTGGGAATATTTGTATGCTGAATCCGCTTTTTTTTCCTAGCGATTCCATGTCTTTGTGAAAACGGGGTGGGAATATGAATAGCAATGCGAATACGCCAATTCCGAATCCCAGTAGGCTTGGAAAAATCTCTAGAACCAATGTTGATATGCGAGTATCTTGGGTGGTTTTTCCGAAAAATCCTATCAATAACGACATAATGAGCGGCGGTATGGTTTTGCGTATGATCCGACGATGCCAATCTGACCAAGCCGCGAACTCGGAGACGAATTTTCGGTTTCCTTTCCATGCATATGCGTTTGCCACGAGAACCAGTTCCTTAGCGAATGGCAAATTGGCGAGTTTACTTTTTCTGATGCTCATCGTCTGAGCCAATAGTTGATTTTAGAGCTTTTTTGGCCATATCGCCTAGTCTCGTTTTTTTTATGGCTTCAAATATTGAATCCCCTATGCTTCGCCAATAGTCGTTTTCTTCTCCTTTGGCTAATCGCTGGACTCGAATTTCCACAGGATAGTCAGCCATTTGGTATTTTCTGTTTTCGTGATTTTTTCGGTATCTCACAACTGCATTGCCATGCTTAGTAGCAAGTGCCAGAAATGCCAAAGCGGTTTTTGTCAAGCCAGACATTTCTGATCTCTTAGCGGATCGTTGAATTATTTCAGCATCGTGAACATTGTTTTGTTTTAGGTCGGACTCTAGTTCATCTGCAATGGCGTCGATTAATTCATCGGAATTTGAGAACGCCACCTTTGCTTCGATAGACTTATATCCGTCTGCGTTAAGGACGTCATCAAGACTTTCTGAGGATGTCATTTCATGAATACTAAGGACATAATTCTTGAACCGCTCTTCTGAGATCGGAGAAAGAAGAGTCTCTAAGGCGTTTATAACGCCGCTTCCGCTCATAAGTCTCATTTGAGGACGATTTGACTTTGTTTTGATGGATAGTTTTGATATCGCGAGAATATGAGTCCGGGGGTTCCATACAAATTCAAATTCTCCTCTTCTATGTGTTACGCCAATCCCGACATCTTGTGTTTTATTGTCTGTGTAGAGGTCGCGAAGCTCGTCAATATGATTAAACTTTATGAAGGTTCCGTATATCAACTCATCGAGTTCGCTTGCTTTAAAGAACGAAAATCTAAAATCGTTTCTCAGCGTTGCGGAGACTAGTTCTAGATGCTTTGCAGCGATCGCCGCTATTGTGTTGTTTTTGGCCCTAATAAACAGATCCTTGTATTCGTCGGCGGTTAGAAGCTGGGTGCTTTTTGTGTCCAGAGGCAGTAATTGAACATTGTAATAACGAAAAACGGCCATGAGAGATTCCTTCTAAATCGTTCTAATGTTGGATGTCTGCTGTCCTTCTCGCGAGTCTTTTCCCAAGCACCTACAAGCTGACATTTATAGCTGATGGGTTCTGCACGCGTGCTCAGGACACGATAAACGCCAACTGCTCCGCAGTCGAGATACCTTTCGCGCAAGCAGGGGGGGCGGGTCTTGTCTTTTGCCACGGCCATCGTCCGCTTTAAGCCCGAAGCAGACCGTCTGGATAAGAGGGTCACGAAGCGTTCGTGGTGGGGCGGCTGCCCGCTGCCGGGGCTGCGGGAGGAGGGGGAATGGTGCCCTCGGCAGGAATCGAACCTGCGACCTACCGCTTAGGAGGCGGTTGCTCTATCCACTGAGCTACGGGGGCATGGGGCGGGGATTGTAAGGGTGTGAGCGGGCATGACAATCGTCATCTCGCGCGCGGGCGGCTTCCGTTCCGCATCCGCTACGCTGGAATGGCACGGATAGATCAACGCGCGGGCACTCGATGTGCGGCATCGTGCGCGAACATCTGATCACTTTCACGCGATTGGCGTTTGGGAGCGGTGAACATGGGTGACTCCAACTGGCATGCCCTGTCGGGCGAGCAGGTCGTCGAGGCGTTATCGACCTCGATCAACGGCCTGTCGGGGGAGGAGGCGCGCGGGCGTCTGGCGCAGTACGGCCCGAACCAGTTGCCGCCGCCGCCCAGGGCGAGCGCGTTGCAGCGCTTCCTGCTCCAGTTCCACAACGTGCTGATCTATGTGCTGCTGGCCGCTGGCGTGGTCACGGCGCTGCTGGGGCATTGGGTGGATTCGGGCGTCATCGTCGGCGTGGTGCTGATCAACGCGGTGATCGGCTTCATCCAGGAGGGCAAGGCGGAGAAGGCCTTGGACGCGGTGCGCGCGATGCTCTCGCCGCGGGCGGTGGCCCTGCGCGACGGCCAGAAGCACACCATCGACGCGACCGAACTGGTGCCGGGGGATGTGGTCTGGTTGCAGTCCGGCGACCGGGTGCCGGCGGACCTGCGCCTGATTCGGCTGAAGGAGCTGAACATCGACGAGGCGCTGCTGACCGGCGAATCGGTGCCCGCCAGCAAGCGCCGCGACGCGGTCGCGGCGGACGCGGTGATCGGCGATCGCGTGGGCATGGCGTGGTCCGGGACGCTGGTGACCTCGGGGCAGGGCGCGGGGGTGGTGGTCGCGACCGGCGAGCGCACCGAGATCGGTCGCATCAGCGCGATGTTGCAGAGCGTGCAAGTGCTGGAGACGCCGCTGCTGCGGCAGATGTCCGCGTTCGCGCGGGTGCTGACCGGGGCGATCCTGGTCATCGCGCTGTTTGCCTTCGCCTTCGGCACGCTGGTGCGCGATTACAGCGCGGTGGAGATGTTCATGGCGGCGGTCGGTCTGGCGGTGGCGGCGATCCCCGAGGGCCTGCCGGCGATCATCACCATCACGCTGGCGATCGGCGTGCAGCGCATGGCGCGGCGCAGCGCGATCATCCGCCGCCTGCCGGCGGTGGAGACGCTGGGCGCGGTCACCGTGGTCTGTTCGGACAAGACCGGCACGCTGACCCGTAACGAGATGACCGCGCAGCAGGTGGCCGTCGCGGGCGGTCTCTTCCAGATCACCGGCGGCGGGTACGACCCGCATGGCGACTTCGTCCGCGAGGGCGCGACGGTCGATCTCGAACACGCGCCGACCCTGATTGAGGTCAGCCGGGTCGGTCTGCTCTGCAACGACGCCGGCGCGCACAGCGGGGAGGACGGGCAGTGGCATTTCGACGGCGATCCGACCGAGATGGCCCTGCTGGTGCTGGCGGTGAAGGCCGGGCTGAATCCGCATCGCACCTTGGAGCAATACCCGCGCATCGACGTGATCCCGTTCGAGTCCGAACACAAGTTCATGGCGACCCTGCATCACGATCACGCGGGCCATCGTTTCCTTTGCGTGAAGGGCGCGCCGGAGGTGTTGTTCAGCCGCTGCACGCATGAACGCCGCGAGGGTGAGGACCGCCTGCTCGATCTGCGGGCCTGGCACGACCGGGTGCACGCGATCGCCGCCGATGGCCAGCGCACGCTGGCGATCGCGGTGAAGGTGATGCCGGCCGAGCTGGAGCAGATCGATTTCCGCGACGTGGACGAGGGCCTGACGCTGCTGGGTGTGGTCGGCATCATGGACCCGCCGCGCGACGAGGCGATCCGTGCGGTGGCGGCCTGTCACACCGCCGGCATCGACGTGAAGATGATCACCGGCGACCACGCCATCACGGCGATGGCGATCGGGCGACGGCTGGGGCTGAGCGACACCAGCCACGCGCTGACCGGTGTCGAGATCGAGGCGATGAGCGACGCGGAACTGCGCGAGGTGGTCCGCCACACGGACGTGTTCGCCCGCGTCAGTCCGGAGCACAAGCTGCGTCTGGTCGAGGCCATTCAAGCCAGCGGCGACGTGGCCGCGATGACCGGCGACGGCGTCAACGATGCGCCGGCCCTGAAGCGCGCCGATGTCGGCGTGGCGATGGGTTTGAAGGGCACCGAGGCGGCCAAGGAGGCGGCGGAGATGGTGCTGGCGGACGACAACTTCGCGTCCATCGAGCACGCCATCGAGGAAGGTCGCACGGTCTACGACAACATCAAGAAGTCGATCCTGTTCATCCTGCCGACCAACGGCGGCGAGGCGCTGACCATCCTGGCGGCGATCGCGCTTGGCCGCTCGTTGCCGGTCACCGCCGCGCAGATTCTGTGGGTGAACATGATCACGGCGGTGACGCTGGCGCTGTCGCTGGCGTTCGAGCCGGCCGAGGCCGGCATCATGCGGCGCAATCCCCGCGATCCGCGTGCGCCGATTCTCAACGGCTTCATGATCTGGCGGATCCTGTTCGTGTCGGTGCTGATGGTGGTCGGCACCTTCGGCCTGTACATCTGGGCGCGCGAGGGCGGGGCGGATGTGGAGACGGCGCGCACCGTGGCGGTGAACACGCTGGTCGTGATGGAGGCGTTCTACCTGTTCAACAGCCGCTATCTGCTCGATGGCGTGCTCAACATGGAAGGCCTGTTCGGCAATCCGAAGGCGGTGCTGGCGGCGGGCCTGGTGATCTTTTTCCAGCTGCTCTACACGTACACGCCGCCGATGCAGGCGATGTTCCAGTCGCGACCGCTGGGTTGGCTCGATTGGGCGCTGATCTTCGGCGCCGGGCTGATCCTGCTGCTGCTGGTGGAGCTGGAGAAGGCCGTCATGCGACGGCTGGGCCATCGCGCGGTTTTGTAGGAGCGGCTTCAGCCGCGACCGTGCCGCTGGCTGAGCGGAGTCGAAGCCAGCCGATCGCGGCTGAAGCCGCTCCTACCGGAGGTTCGGTCAGCGCGCAGGTCGGGTTGGCCGCGCAGCGGGGTTACGCGACGATGCGGTGGAGCGTGTTGGCCGGCGTCGTGCTGCGTCAATCGCGAGCAAGCTCGCTCCTCCAGTGGGGCTGCGTTCTGAGCCAGTCGTTGTCGTCGGCGATCAGGCAACCTGGCTCTGGCTTTGGCTCATTTCCGGCGGCGCGAGGAAATAGGTCTCGGCGATCAGGGTGTGCAGCTTGGCGATGTAGAGCTGCAAGTCATCGATGAAGTGATGCAACTGCCCGTCCGGCATTTTGTCGACATGACTGGACAGCAGGTCGTGGCGCAGGCGGCGCGCGGCTTCCAGGGGCAGCACGTGGTTCGGCATCGAATGCAGGTCGTGGATGATGACTTCGACGCAGTAGGCCAGGGCGCGCGGGAACTCCATGCTCTGGAACAGGAAGCCGAGCACGTCGCCACGGTTGATGCGCACGCCGCGGCTGCGGCGGTACATCTGGTAGCCGGACAGCGACTTGAGGATGGTCATCCAGAGGACGTCGTCGAATGGCTCCAGGTCGCTTTCCGAAGCGGCTTCGGGGAGCGGGTTCTCCCAGCGCATGTCGACGATGCGGGTGGTCATGTCGGCGCGTTCGATCTTGCGGCCCAGGTTGAGGAACTGGTAACCGATGTCGTGATTCATGGTGCCGGTAAGCAGGCCGGTCAGGTGCTGGCTGGCAAAGATCACGCGATTCAGGGCGCCGTGGCGATCGTGGCGGGCAAGGTTGGGGCGGAGAAAATCCGGGGCGCGGTTGTGCAGGCTGGTGATCGCCTCCCAGGCCTCGCGCGGCAGCACCTCGCGGATCGTGCGCATGTTCTCGCGCGCGTATTCCAGGGTGCTGATGATCGAGCCGGAATACGAGCTGTCGGACAGCAGGAAGTTCACCACGCGCATCTCGGTGACTTCCGGATGGCGGTCGGCGTAGTCCTGATCGGCACCGAGCAGGGTGATCAGCGGCGCCCAACCCGGCGCCATGCTGCCCGGCAGGTCGAGCAGCAGGTTGGTGTTCACCGACACGATGCGCGCGGTGTTCTCGGCGCGTTCGATGTAGCGGCCGAACCAGTACAGCGTTTCAGCGACGCGGGAGAGCATGACGGGTATTCCTTTGACTGGATTGAACGGCAACAGCCTTCAACGCAGAGATGCGGAGGCGCAGAGCTCGCAGAGGGATTGAGCAAGGAGTGTTGGAAGTCGCGGTGATAACGCGGCTTGTGAAGTGGGCTCGGTTTGTCACCAAGTGGCGTAGCGTGCGGGTGGTCAGGAGGCGGGAATTCTCAAAAACTCCGCGACCTCTGCGCCTCCGCGTCTCTGCGTTGAAAGCGGTTACGACGCCAGACATCGCTCAGGCATCCACGATCCAGGTGTCCTTGCTGCCGCCCCCCTGCGAGGAGTTGACGACCAGGGAGCCCTTGCGCAGCGCGACGCGGGTCAGGCCGCCGGTGGTCACGGCCATCTTCTTGCCGGACAGGATGAACGGGCGCAGATCGACGTGGCGGGGTTCCAGCAGGCCGCCGCGCACCACGGTGGGGACGGTGGAGATGCCCAGGGTCGGCTGGGCGATGTAGTTGCGCGGGTCGGCCTTGATGAGCTTGGCGAAGGTGTCGCGCTCGGCCTTGGTGGAGGCGGGGCCGACCAGCATGCCGTAGCCGCCGGATTCGTTGGCCGGCTTGACGACCAGGTCCTTCAGGTTGGCGAGCACGTATTCGAGCGAGTCCTTGTCCATGCAGCGATAGGTCGGCACGTTGGGGACGATCGCGTCCTGATCGAGGTAGTACTTGATCAGATCCGGGACGTAGGAATACACGACCTTGTCATCGGCGACGCCGGCGCCCGGCGAATTGGCCAGCGCGACCTTGCCGGCCTTCCAGGCGCGCAGCAGGCCGGGCACGCCGAGCATGGAATCGGGGTGGAAGGCCTCCGGGTCGAGGAACAGGTCGTCGATGCGGCGGTAGATCACGTCGACGCGCGACAGGCCTTCGACGTTGCGCATGTACACGCAGTCGTCGTCGCCGACCACCAGGTCGCGGCCCTCGACCAGTTCGCAGCCCATCTGCTGGGCGAGGTAGGCGTGCTCGAAATAGGCGGAGTTGTAGATGCCGGGCGTGAGCACGACGATCTCCGGCACATCGCCAGGACGGGGCGACAGCGAGGCGAGGGTGTCGAACAGGTCGCTTGGGTAACCGGCCACCGGTTCGGGTTGATAGGTCTCGAACAGTTCCGGGAACACGCGCTTGGTGACCGCGCGGTTCTCCAGCATGTAGGACACGCCGGAGGGCACGCGCAGGTTGTCTTCCAGCACGTACACGGTGCCGTCGCGGTCGCGCACCAGATCGGAGCCGCAGATGTGCGCCCAGATCCCCAGCGGGGGGGTCACGCCGACGCACTGCGGGCGGAAGTTCACCGACTCGGCGAGGATCTCCTTCGGGAACACGCCGTCCTTGATGCATTTCTGCTCGTGGTAGAGGTCGTCGATGAACAGGTTCAGCGCCTGCACGCGCTGCTTCAGGCCCGCCGAGGTCTGGTCCCATTCCTTCTTGCGGATCACGCGCGGGACGATGTCGAACGGCCAGGCGCGGTCGATCGCGCCTTCCTCCTGCGAGTACACGCGGAAGGTGATGCCCATCTGCTTGATCGCGAGGTCGGCGGCGTCCTGTCGCTCCTGGAGTTCCTCGGGGCCGAGGCTCTCCAGGTAGTTGATCAGCTTGCGCGCGTGGGTGCGCGGGTTGCCGTGGTCGCTGACCAGTTCATCATGGAAGGGATGGTTTTCGTAGGTTTCCCAGTTGATGGCCATGGGCGTGAACTCAATGTGCTGTGGAATCAGCGGTTAAACGCAGAGCCGCAGAGACGCGGAGGGCGCAGAGGGGGAGCGAGTGTTGGCCTTGGTAACGGGCGAAGTCGTTTGAATGGACCTCGGTTTCGGTGCGCGGAGCGCACCCTACGAAAAAGCTCTGCGCACTCCGCGTCTCCGCGTCTCTGCGTTGAAAGCTGTTACGGCGGCTGCTCAAGACATCCCCCGCTTGGGCGTGGTGCGCAGGTCCAGCGTCCAGGGGAAGTCCGGGTTGCGTTCTTCCTGCGGGACCTGGATCGGGCCGCCGCGGTGGCCGCCCATGGTGCCCATGTCGCGGGTGAGACCATCGAAGCGGGCGAGGCGGCGCGCCTCGGCCTCGTTGGCGTTGACCGGGAAGGTGTCGTAGCTGCGCCCGCCGGGGTGGCCGACGTAGTAGGTGCAGCCGCCCAGCGAGCGTTCGTTCCAGGTGTCGACCACGTCGAAGGTCAGCGGCGCGTGCGCGCCGATGGTCGGGTGCAGGCCGGAGGTCGGATTCCAGGCCTTGTAGCGCACGCCGGCGACGAATTCGCCGCGCTCGCCGGTATTGCGCAGCGGCACGCGGCGACCGTTGCAGGTGACCACGTGGCGGCCTTCGACCAGGCCGGTGGCCTTGATCTGCATGCGCTCGACCGCGGAGTCGACGAAGCGCGCGGTGCCCATCGCGGTGACTTCCTCGCCGAGCACGTTCCAGGGCTCGATGCCGAAGCGCAGTTCAAGCTCGGCATCACCGATATTGACGGTGCCGAAGCGCGGGAAGCGGAATTCCACGAAGGGCGCGATCCAGGCCGGGTCGAAGTCGTGGCCGTGGCGGTTGAGGTCGTGGACCACGTCGAGCACGTCCTTCTCGACGTAGTGCGGGAGCAGGAAACGGTCGTGCAGTTCGGTGCCCCAGCGGATCGGGTCGCGGTCGTAGGGCTGCTCCCAGAAGCGTGCGATCAGCGCGCGCAGCAGCAGCGTCTGCACGCTGGCCATGCGGGCGTGCGGCGGCATCTCGAAACCCCGGAACTCGACCAGGCCGAGGCGCCCGGTGGGGCCGTCCGGCGAGTACAGCTTGTCGATGCAGAACTCGCTGCGGTGGGTGTTGCCGGTCACGTCGACCAGCAGGTTGCGTAGGATGCGGTCGACCAGCCAGGGCTGCTGCACGTCTCCCCCACCGGCGACGAAGGGGGGCATCTGGTCGAAGGCGATGCCAAGGTTGTAGATCGAGTCGTCGCGGGCCTCGTCGACGCGCGGCGCCTGCGAGGTCGGGCCGACGAACATGCCGGAGAACAGGTAGGACAGGCCGGGGTGATGCTGCCAGTAGGTCAGCAGGCTTTTGAGCAGATGCGGACGGCGCAACATCGGGCTGTCCGCCGGCGTGGCGCCGCCGATGGTGACGTGGTTGCCGCCGCCGGTGCCGGTGTGGCGACCGTCGAGCATGAATTTCTCGGTGCCCAGTCGCGACTGGCGCGCCTCTTCGTAGAGCCGTTCGGTGTTGGCGACCAGTTCCCGCCAGTCGTTGGCCGGGTGGATGTTGACCTCGATGACGCCGGGGTCGGGGGTGACCATCAGCTTCTGCAGGCGCGGGTCACGCGGCGGCTCGTAGCCTTCCATGATGACGGCCAGGCCGGTGTCGACGGCGGCGGCCTCGATCGCGTTGACCAGGTCGAGGTAGTGGTCCAGTTCGTAGAGCGGCGGCAGGAAGACGTAGAGGTGGCCTTTGCGCGGTTCGATGCACAGCGCGGTACGCACCAGCGATCCGGGCTCGTGGCCGGTGGCGTCCGCCGGTTTGAGCAGCGGCTGCGCGGTGCGTTCGTGGCCGCGCACCATGCGCAGGCGATCGCGAATCTCGGGCGGCTGATCCTCGTCGATATCGAAGGGGTCGCGGGCGTTGACCTGCTGGCGCTGGTCGTCCGGTTCCCAGACCAGTGAATCGAGCGGCAGGCGGTAGCCCATCGGCGAGTCGCCGGGCACCAGGAACATGTGCTCGCGGCGGAACTCCCATTCCGACGATACCCAGGTGTTGGCGCCGTGGTCCCAGGCGATCGGCAGCGCGAAGCCGGCGATCTCGTCCAGGCCGGTCTCGAACAGCCGGCGCAGGCGCTCGCGTTCCAGCGGGTCGCGCAGGCGGTTGTCGACCGCGTTCACGTTCTTCGGCAGCGTGCCTTCCTTCCACAGGTAGTAGGCGATGTCCTCGAAGCCTTCGCGCAGGAATTCGCTCGACAGGCCGAGATGCGCGGCCAGACGCTGGGCGAGGCGCTGCGCGTCCGGCACCTTGTAGCGGTGGTGATCCTCGGGGTGATCGAGCAGTTCCGGGTGCCGCCAGATCGGCACGCCGTCCTTGCGCCACGCGCAGGTCAGCGCCCAGCGGGGGAGTTGTTCGCCCGGATACCACTTGCCCTGGCCGTAATGCAGCACGCCGTCCTTGCCGAAGGCGTCCTTCAGGCGGCGCAGCAGCACGCCGGCGCGGTCCAGCTTGTGGGCGCCGAGCGCGGCGGTGTTCCACTGCGGGCTGTCCATGTCGTCGATGGAGACGAAGGTCGGTTCGCCGCCCATGGTCAGGCGCACGTCGCCGGCCTGGAGCTGCGATTCGACGGCGTCGCCGAGGGCGAGGATCGCGGCCCACTGACGGTCGGTGTAGGGCTTGGTGACGCGCGGGTCCTCGTGAATGCGCGTGACCTTGTTCTCGAACGCGAATTCGACCTCGCATTTGTCGGTGGCGCCGACGATCGGCGCCGCGCTGACCGGGTCCGGGGTGCAGGCCAGCGGGATGTGGCCTTCGCCGGCGAACAGCCCGGAGGTCGGGTCCAGGCCGACCCAGCCGGCGCCGGGGATGTAGACCTCGGTCCAGGCGTGCAGATCGGTGAAATCGGCTTCCGGGCCGGAGGGGCCGTCCAGCGACTTGATGTCGGCGGTCAGCTGCACCAGATAGCCGGACACGAAGCGCGCGGCGAGACCGAAATGCCGCAGGATCTGCACCAGCAGCCAGGCCGAGTCGCGGCAGGAGCCGGTCGCCGTTTCGAGTGTCTCCTCGCAGGTCTGGATGCCCGGCTCCATGCGGATCGTGTAGCCGACCAGCTTCTGCACGCGGGCGTTCAGTTCGACCAGGAAGTAGACGATCTGTGGTCCCGGCGGGACCTCGTCGTCCTCCTTGAGACCGCTCAGGGTCGCGGTCAGGCCGGGCAGGTCCGCGCGCAGGTCCTTGAGAACTTCGCCCAGCAGCGGACCGTTTTCGGTGCGCTCGTAGTAGGGCGTGAGTTCCTTGCGGTCCTGCTCGGAGTACTGGAACGGGAAGTACTGCGCGTAGTCGTCGACGAAGAAGTCGAACGGATTGATGGTGACCAGATCGGCGACCAGGTTGACGTCGATGACCAGCTTTTCGGTCTTCTCCGGGAACACCAGGCGGGCGACGTAATTGCCGAACGGGTCCTGCTGCCAGTTGAGGAAGTGGTCCTTCGGCTCGATGTGCAGCGAGTAGTGATGGATCGGTGTGCGCACATGCGGTGCGGGGCGCAGACGGATCAGGTGCGGAGACAGGCCGACGTTGCGGTCGAAGTGGTATTCGGTGCGGTGCTTGAGGGCGACGCGGATGGCCATGGGAGTACGGTTGCCTTGGGGAATGGGGACGGGGCCGCAGTTTTCATGCCACGGGGGGTGTGCCGATCACAAAGTCGTGTCGCTGCTCACCTTTCCCCTGCGCAGGCCGATGAGTCAAGGCCATTCGAAGGCCGGCGGTGCGCGAATCTGGCGCGCTGGCGCGGAATGCGCGCACCGTTTTGACGCATCCCCAAACCGTCGCGTAGATGCTCTAGACTGCCGTCCCTTCCCCTCGTTCCGGGTGTTCCGCCATGACTTATTGCGTCGGCCTATATCTTCGTGACGGACTGGTGATGGCCTCCGATTCGCGCACCAACGCGGGCGTCGACTACGTCACCAGCTACAGCAAGATGCATGTGTTCACGCCGGCCCCGGACCGCATGTTCACGCTGATGTCCGCCGGCAATCTGGCGACCACGCAGGAAGTGCTCAATCGCATCCGGCGCGACCTCGACAGCGGTGGCCAGAGCCTGCTGACCGTGCGCTACCTGTGGGAGGCCGCCGACTACATCGGCCAGGTCAGCCTGGCGGTGCAGCAGCATCACGGCGCCGCGCTGCAACAGAGCGGCGTCAGTGGTGACGTGTCCCTGATCCTCGGCGGTCAGATTCAGGGCCAGCAGCACGGCCTGATGCTGATCTACCCGCAGGGCAACTACATCGAGGCCTCCGAAACCACGCCGTATCTCCAGATCGGCGAGGCCAAGTACGGCAAGCCGGTGCTCGATCGTGTCGGTCGCTACGACATGCCGCTCACCGAAGCCGGGCGTCTCTTGCTGGTCTCGCTCAGCTCCACGGCGATGTCGAACATCACCGTCGGCACCCCGTTCGATCTGGGCGTGTACGAGCGTGATGCCTTCCGGCTCAGCCGACAGTGCCGGTTCGACTCCAAGGAAGGCTATCTGCAGGCGCTGGACGCCGCCTGGCGCGACGGCCTCGAAAAGGTGTTCCACGGGCTGCCCGAGTTCGAGTGGGAACTCAACGGCGGAGGACCGAGCCAGGGTTGCATGACCACGCAGCCGATCGCCCAGCCCGGCAACGCGGCGGCGGGTGCGCCGACGCAACCGATTCCCCAGCAGGGTCAGGTGCAGGTTCAGGCCGGCTTCGCCCCGCCATCGGCCAACTGGACCAACAAGTGACCGCGGCGAGCGCGTGAGCACCGAAAGCTACAAGCTCGTCCTCACCGAACACCTCAATCACTTCGGATTCCTGTTCGGTGGGCAGATGCTCGCCTGGGTCGACGAGGTCGGCTACATCGCCGCGCGCACCGAATACCCGGGCCGCGAGTTCGTCACCATCGCCATGGACGAGGCGCGCTTTCACCACTCCGTCGCGCTCGGCGCGGTGCTGCGCTTCACCGCCGAACGCATCCGCGAAGGCGGCAGCTCGGTGCGTTATCGCATCGCCGTGCGTACCGCCGAGGACGACACCACGCTGTTCTCGACCACCATCACCTTCGTCTGCATCGACGCTGACGGCAAAAAGCGCTCGCTGCATTCCTGATTCCGCCGCCAGTGCAGAATGCGATCCCGGGTGCATCCCGCGAGGTCCGGAGCTTCGACAATTCGGTGAATGCGCCGCCAAACCCCTGATTTGACGGCTTTGTCAGGCGGGTACGCGGTTTGCTTCAATTTGCCATCCACCGCAAATCCCCTGTCTGGAGCCCCCCCGATGCGCCACCTGCGCCACCTGCGCCACCTGCTCGCCCTGCTGTTCCTGCTGCTCGCCATGCCAGCCCACGCCGCCGACGAGGCCGTCATCGAAGGCATCCAGGAGTACATGGAATTCACCTCCTACGGCGACGGCGCGCTCAGCTCCGCGCAGCTCCGGGATGCCGGTCTCGACAGTTTCTTCATCGTCGATGCGCGGACCGCCGATCGCTACGACGCCGGCCATATCCAGGGCGCGATCAACATCGAATGGCGCCAGATCCTCGCCCACGTCGACGAACTGCCGACCGACAGGGCCATCCTGCTCTACTGCGACACCGGCCTGCTCTCCGCCAAGGCCCAGTTCGCGTTGCGCATCGCCGGTTTCGAGAAGGCCAATGTCCTGCAGGGCGGCTACCCCGCCTGGGTCGCCGAGAACGCCTCAGCCAGCAAGTAAGC
Source organism: Gammaproteobacteria bacterium (assembly GCA_024234895.1). Taxonomy (GTDB): domain Bacteria; phylum Pseudomonadota; class Gammaproteobacteria; order JACKNK01; family JACKNK01; genus JACKNK01. The sequence continues at coordinate 24,756 of JACKNJ010000010.1, read as the reverse complement.
GCCCGGCGGGGGCCGGCCCGGGATCGTGGTGGATTACGTGTGGGAGCCGCGTCCCGCCGCGATTTTCAATGCGTTATCCCGGCGTCGGCGGATCGCCACGGGACGCCGCGTCTGCGGCCCGTTACGCAATCCCCGTCATCGGCTCATGCCGACAGCGTGGGTATGCTCCTGATGCCAGCCGGCACACACCGCGACGTATCGAGACGTCGAGCGCTTCGGGCGCAGGGGCAGGGTCGGCTGGCAACGTGCCCCAACTCGCTGTCCCTGGTTGGTAACGCCGAAATGGCGGTTCCGCGCGCTGCGGCTTGCGGGCCATCGGGTGGCGGTTTACCGTTCCCGCGCTCATTCACCGGCCGCGCCTCCTAAATGTTTCAGGTCCTCGATCGCTACATCATCCGCGAAACCCTGCAGACCTGGCTTGCCGTCACGCTGGTGTTGATGCTGATCCTGCTCAGCAACCGCCTGGCCCGCTATCTCGCGGAGGCCGTGGCCGGCGAGATCGATGGCGGGCTGGTGTTTCACCTGTTGGCCCTGAAGGCGATCTCCTTCCTGTCCCTGCTCGCGCCGATGAGCCTCTACCTGGCCATCATGCTGATGTTCGGCCGCCTGTATCGGGACAGCGAGATGTCCGCATTGGCCGCCTGCGGGGTCGGGCCGGCGCGCTTGTACCGCAGTCTGTTCCTGGTGGCGACGCCGGTCACGGCGCTGGTCATCGTGTTGTCGTTCTGGGTCGGGCCGTGGGCGTCCGCGAAGGGGGACGAAGTTCGTGCCCTGGCGGAGAACGCTTCCGATTCCACTTCGTTGTCGCCCGGTCGCTTCCGCGAAACCACCGATCGACGCGGCATCATGTACGTCGAGAAGGTCAACCAGAGCGCGGGCCAGATCGAGAATGTGTTCATCCAGCTCGTTCGGCGCGGTAAACCGATGATGCTGGCGTCCGCATCCGCCACGCAGTGGATCGACCCGCTCACCAAAGACCGCTTCGTCATCTTCAAGGACGGTTATCGCTATGAGGGGGAGCCCAGCGAGGACGGCTTCAAGATCATCCATTTCAAGGAGCACGCGGTGCTGCTGCGGGAGGCCGATCCGCTCCTCAACATGAAGCAGGTGCGCTCTTCCATCCCCACTTCCGAGCTGTTCGCGAGTGAACGCCCGGAGTGGATCGCGGAACTGCACTGGCGATTCGCGAGCCCGATCTCGGTGCTGCTGCTGACCTTGCTTGCACTGCCGTTGGCGAAGGCCAACCCGCGCCAGGGCCGCTACGGCAAGGTCGTGGTCGCGATCCTGATCTACATCGTGTACTCGAACGTGATGGGGGTCGCCCGGGTCTGGATCGAGAACGGCAAGTTGCCCGACTCGGTCGGGTTGTGGTGGGTGCATGGGCTGGTGCTGGCGACCGCGGTGTTTCTGCTGATTCGCATGCACGGCTGGCGCTGGGCGCGCCTCGCCTTCGCGCGGCAGCGTGCGGATGTCTCGACCGCTTCGCTCGCGGGGCACGGCTGATGCGCTTGCCGCTGACCATCGTCGATCGCTACATCGGCGCCGCCGTACTGAGCGGGACGCTGCTGGTGCTGCTGGTGCTCGTCGGCCTGAATCTGTTCTTCGCTTTCGTCGGTGAGGTCAACGACATCGGCAAGGGGAATTACGGACTCAGCGAGGCGATCCAGTACACCCTGTTGACCATTCCGCGCCGCACCTACGAGGTGTTTTCGATCGCCGCCCTGCTGGGCAGCCTGTTCGGTCTGGGTCAGCTCGCCAATCACAGTGAATTGATCGTCATGCGCGCGGCCGGCATCTCGCTGTTCCGGATCATCCGCGCGGCGTTGCAGGCCGGGCTGGTGCTGGTCATCCTGGCCTCGTTTCTTGGCGAGGTGGTGGCCCCTCCGCTGGAGAAACGTGCGCAGAACCTGCGTTCGCTGGCCCAGTCCGAACGCATCACCTTCCAGGGCAGTCAGGGTTTCTGGGCGCGCGACGGACTCAGCTTCATCAGCATCCGCGAGATCCTGCCCGGCAATCGTATTCAGGACATCCGCATCTTCGAGTTCGACGCGGATCGTCGGCTGCGTTCGAGCACGTATGCGAAGACCGCGACCTATCGAGACGACCGCTGGCTGCTGAACGACATCCGCAAGAGCGAGATCGACGAGACCGGCGTGGTCACGCGCGAGTTCCGGCAGGCGGAATGGGCATCGTTGTTGTCCGCCGATCTGCTCTCGGTGGTCATCGTCAAGCCGGATATCCTGGCGGTCTGGGATCTGGCGAGTTTCATCAGCTATCAGCAGGACAACGGGCTGGAATCCGCGCCGTATGAACTGGCGTTCTGGAGCAAGGTCACGTTGCCCTTGTCCAGTCTGGTCATGGTGCTGCTGTCGATCCCGTTCGTGTTCGGTTCGCTGCGCGACTCGGGCGCCAGCCAGCGCATGTTCGTCGGCATCCTGATCGGCATCGCGTTCTACCTGATCAACAAGACGCTCAATCACCTGAGCCTGGTCTATGGCATCGACCCGCTGCTGAGCGCGACCCTGCCATCGTTCGCATTTCTTGCGATCGGCCTCGGTGCGATCTCGCGGATCCGCTGATCCGGATTTGTAGGAGCGGCCTCAGCCGCGATCGGCTGGCTTCGACTCCGCTCAGCCAGCGGTTGTGCCGATCGCGGCGGAAGGCGCTCCTGCTCAGAAGCATGGTGGACCCGCGTATGCGGCCCCACCGCTCAACGGGTCTTCTTGTCCGCCTTCGGCAGCATGTACATCCGGCTGCGCGAGAGGGTGTCGTGCCAGGTGCATTGCTCGCGATCCCAGAGCATCCACAGCCAGCCCAGTGCGAACGCACCCCAGGAGAGTCCGGCGACCGCGAAGCGGATCGCCGCCCGGCCCCAGCCGATCGGTTGGCGGTCCTCGGTCAGCAGTTTCATGCGCCAGGCGCGCATACCGAGCGTCTGGCCGCCGTGCGTCCAGAACCAGCCGTAGAACCCGAAAGTGACCACCAGCAGATAGACCTTGAACCACCAGGCGGTGGTCGCGACCGCCTCGCCGTGGGTGAAAGGCAGCACCAGGAAGCTCGCCAGGAACCACACGGAGAGCAGCAGCAGGAAGTCGTAACCGACAGCGGCCAGCCGGCGGAGCAGGCTCGGGCGGGTGGGAATTTCGTGGTTGGACATCGGTGGCATGGGGGACAGGGCTGGGGTGGATGCGTCAGCAGGCCGCTCATTATGCCGGCTTCGGCACACCTGCCGCGTGGGTCGCGTTGCCGCATCTGAAGCGGGACGCCCGGCATGCACGTTGTTCCCCGCCTGTTCATCTCCGGGAGACGCTCGGCAACGCTCGAGGAGAATCCCGCGAACGCCGGCTATCACCGGCTGTTTCCGCCCATCACCGGTCTCCGGGTTGCTTTTCGCGATGCCGCGCTGCGGGATCGTTTCGACAGGGCATTGACCCGGTTCTGCGCCGACAGCAGTTGCCGGATCGCCTTGGCATCCAGGCCTGTGGGGTCTGCGACAAAGCCCGCCAAGGTTTCGTCGGCGTCGATGTGGCGTTCCGGATGGAAAGCCTTCCCGTCCGGGCGTGCGAGTTTGGGGCTCATTGACAAAACCTGGGCAGATATCGATCCGTGTGCCTTGGATGGCCGTTTGGCTCGGGGTTCCAGGCCGGTCGCCAGATATGTGCGTGAAAAAAGTTGTTCATTATATGAATTTGGCATAAGGTTTTGCCCAGGTTGTGGCTGTAAAGACTGTTCAATTTCTGAGCAGTGCTTGAAGGCCGGCACACAGAGGGCGAAACCATGCGACAAAAGGTCGCCATCATCGGCTCCGGTATCAGCGGTCTCGCGACCGCCTGGCTGTTGCGTGACGATCACGACGTCACCTTGTTCGAGCGGGATGCACGGCTGGGCGGCCACTCGCACACCGTGGAGGTGGGCGCGGGTCACGGCGGCGATGACGCGGCCACCCTGCCGGTCGACACCGGTTTCATGGTGTTCAACCATTGGACATATCCGAACCTTGTCGGGCTGTTCGATGAGCTCGGCGTGGCAACGCAGCCATGCCCGATGAGCTTCTCGGTATCGGCAGACGGCGGCCGGGTGGAGTGGGCGGGCACCAGTCTGGACGCCCTGTTCGCGCAACGGCGCAACCTCGTCAACCCGCGCTTTCTCGGGATGCTGCGCGATATCGCGCGTTTCAACCGGCTCGGCGTCGCGGCTGCGGCCGCGTCGGCCTCAACCGCGGGTCTGGCTCAGCGCAGTTTGCGGGAATGGCTCGACATGCATCGCTTCGGCGACGGCTTCCGTGATCTGTATCTGCTGCCGATGGCGGCGGCGATCTGGTCCAGTCCGACCACGCGCATCCTCGATTATCCGGTCCTCGGACTGTTGCGCTTCTTCGCCAACCACGGCCTGCTCAGCGTGAACGATCGCCCGCAGTGGCATACCCCCAGCGGTGGCAGTCGAGTCTATGTGCAGCGCATGGCCGCCGACATCCGTGCCCGGGGGCGCGTGGTCACCAGGGCGGGTATCGAGCGCGTGGAGCGGCTCAGCGGGGCCGGGGTCCGGCTGCACCGGGGACTGGCGGGCGTCGAGGAATTCGACCAGGTGGTGATGGCCTGTCACGCGGATCAGGCGCTGGCCCTGCTCGCGAATCCATCCATCCACGAACGCCTGGCGCTGCAACGCATCACCTACCAGCCCAACCGGGTCTACCTGCACGCGGATCCGGCGCTGATGCCTCGCCGCGAACGGGCCTGGGCGGCCTGGAACTACCGCCGCGACGGGTTGGACGGGGGCGGCCACGCGGTCTCGGTGACCTACTGGATGAGCCTGCTGCAATCCCTGCCGCGCCCCGATGTATTCGTGAGCCTGAATCCGGTCGAACCGCCACGCGACGATCGGGTCTTCGCCGAGTTCAGCTATGCGCATCCACTGCTGGACCAGCGCGCGGCGGAAGGCCAGCGGATGATGGGAGGGGTCCAGGGGCGCGACCGCATCTGGTTCGCCGGGGCCTGGCTGGGGAATGGCTTCCACGAAGATGGGCTCAACTCCGCGCTCGCCGTCGCCAACGCCTTCGGTGTGCGGGCGCCTTGGCAGACCGCGCAGGCCGGGGGTGTCGACACCCCGCGTCAGGCCGAACCGGTCGTAACGGCGGGATCCAGCGGACTCGACCGGGCGGCCTGAGGTGGACAACGAAGCCGCGATGACGGCCTGCCTGTACCGGACCCGGATCATGCACCGCCGTCATCAGGCGCCCGCCAACCGGTTCAGCTACCAGGCGTTTGGCGCGCTGTTCGATATCGACCGGCTGCCGGATCTGGCCCGTGAGCACCGCCTGTTCGGCTACAACCGCGCCGCGCCGGTCTCGTTTCACGACGCCGATCACGGGCCCCGGGATGGCAGTCCGTTGCGGCCATGGCTCCAGCATCAGCTCGACCGCGCCGGGGTCGGCTTCAAGCCGGTCAGGGTTCGTCTGTTCTGCATCCCCCGGGTCTTCGGGCATGCCTTCAACCCGCTCAGTCTGTGGTTCTGCGAGGACGGGGAAGGGCAGGTCCGGGCCCTGCTCTGCGAGGTGCACAACACCTTCGGCGAGTCGCACGGCTATCTGCTGCACGAGGGCGGCGCATCCCTGCCGGACCCGATAGGGATGCGCCGTTCCAAGGTCTTTCACGTGTCGCCGTTCTTTCCGGTCGACGGCGAATACCGCTTCCGGATCGCGCCTCCCGACGGGCATCTGGATGTCCGCGTCGAGCTCTGGCGGAACGGCGAGCCGGCGTTGATCGCCACCCAGCTCGGCGAGCGGATCGCCTTCAGCGACCGGGCCCTGCTGCGCGAACTGATCGTGACCCCGTGGATCACGTTGCGGGTCCTGGCACTGATCCACTGGCAGGCGTTGCGCCTGTGGTGGCGCGGGGCTCGTTTTCACCGGAAACCCGCGCCGCCCGGCGCGGAAATCACTGCCCATCATCCTGAAGAGGTGCGCTGATGTCCCAATCCCAAACCCGAGTTGTCCCGGCGCCCGGGCTGTATGCGCGGCGCAGGTCCGGCCTTGCGGCAGGTCTGCTGCGGCGGCTCTTCGATCGCCTGGAATACGGGCTGCTGACGCTCCGCTTCGCGGACGGCACCTGCCTGCGCCTGCGCGGTGACGCCAGCGCCGAACCGGCCGTCGTGATGACGGTTCATCGGCCCTGGGCGCTGCTGCGGGCGCTGCTCGCGCGCGGCGATCTCGGTCTGGCGGAGAGCTGGGTGGCCGGCGACTGGCACAGCGACGACCTGACAGGGGCATTGGATCTGCTCGCCGCCAACCGCGAGCGGTTTGCGGCGATCGAATGCGCCGGCTGGCCCGGCTGGCCCGGGCGGCTCGCCGGTCGCCTCCGGCACCTTGCGAACCGCAATACCCGGGCGGGTTCGCGCCGCAACATCGCCGCGCACTACGACCTCGGCAATGCGTTCTACCGCCGCTGGCTGGACGCCGGCATGACCTACTCGGCGGCCTGCTTCGACGGGCGGCATGGCGAGGAGGTCGACGACGATGCGCTGCTGGCCGCGCAGGAGCGCAAGTACGAACGCATCATGGCCCTGCTGGACGCGCGCCCCGGTCAGCACATTCTCGAGATCGGCTGCGGCTGGGGCGGATTCGCCGAGTACGCGGCGCGCTGGGGGATGCGCGTGACCGGCATCACGCTGTCGCGCGAACAGCTCGACCATGCGCGCGAACGGATCGCCGCGCAGGGGCTGGGCGACCGGGTGGCGTTGCGCCTCACCGATTACCGGGAGCTCGTCACGGAGGGGGTGCGCTACGACCACGTGGTCTCCATCGAGATGTTCGAGGCGGTCGGCGAGGCCTGGTGGGGGCACTATTTCGACGTCGTGCGCGATTGCCTGAAGCCCGGCGGGAGCGCGGTCCTGCAGGTCATCACCATCGCCGACGCGCGCTTCCAGGCGTACCGGCGGGAACCGGACTTCATCCAGCGCTACATCTTCCCGGGCGGCATGCTGCCGGGTGTCGAGGCGTTCAACCGCGCCGCGTATGCCGCCGGCCTGGACATCACCGATCAGGAATTCTTCGGCGCCGATTACGCCCGCACCCTGGCCGCCTGGCATGCCCGGTTCCGCGCGGCGGAAGGTGACATCGCCGCGATCGGTCACGATGACCGCTTCCGCCGGCTGTGGCGCTATTACCTGGCCTACTGCGAGGTCGCTTTCCGGCATGGCTACACCGACGTGATGCACGTCCGCCTGGTCGGTTCGCGGGGCGAGGATGATGCTGGCGCGGCGGCGGTCCGCCCGCTGCTCGCGGCGGATTCCGCGCGGGTGATGCCATGAACAGGCCCGGAACACCCGATATGCGCGGCCATCGGCTACAGTCCCGACCTGATGAACAGCTTCCGGAGCATCCCATGCGGGTGGACGCCAAGACCGCGAGAACATTTGAACCGTACCTGGTCGGCGTCGCGATGTTGCTGCTGACAGCCATCGGGCTGGCCGTCGCGGCCAGCGGCGCGCGCGCCGACCCCAGGGCCGATGACTTGGCCGATGACCGGGCCTGCGCGCCGCTGCTGGATCATGAGAAGCGCCACCTGAACAGCGAGCGGAGCGTGCGGCTTTGCGACGCCTACCGTGGGCAGGTCCTGCTGCTGGTCAATACCGCCAGCAAATGCGCCTACACCCCCCAGTACGACGGCCTGGAGGCATTGCACGCCAAACTCGCCGGGCGTGGCTTCCAGGTGCTCGGCTTCCCGTCCAACGATTTCGGCGGGCAGGAGCCCGGCACCGAGGCGCAGGTGCAGGAGTTCTGCCGACTGACCTACTCGGTGAAATTCCCGATGTTCGAGAAGTCGCGGGTGCGCCGCGACAACGCCGAGCCCCTGTACCGCGCCCTGGGCGAGGAGGCCGGCGAGTATCCGCGCTGGAACTTCCACAAGTACCTGCTCGACCGTGACGGGCGGCTCGTCGCCAGCTTCCCGTCCGGGGTCAGGCCGGACGCCCCCGCCCTTGTCGATGCCATCGAGAAACTCCTCTGACCTCCACCATGAAACAGACCAGCACCGCCCCCCAGTACCGGATCGGCGCCGTATCGCGCCTGACCGGCGTGCCCGCCGACACCTTGCGCGTCTGGGAACGCCGCTATCAGGTGGTCACGCCGCAGCGCACGGAAGGCGGCAGCCGTGAATACAGCGAGGAGGACGTCGCCCGCCTCGGACTGATCAAGCGGCTGGTGGATTCCGGGGACTCGATCAGCGCGGTCGCGGCGCTGGGCCTCGGGCAGCTGGCCGATCGGGTCAATGCGATGCTCGACGACGCCCTGCCGGGTCGGAGCGGCGATGACGGTCCGACCCGCGTGGTCATGGTCGGCGCGACGCTCACGCCACGCTTCGCGGCGCAGCCGAACGACCCGGCGGACAGCGGCATCGATCTGGTCGGCATGTTCGACCGACCGGAATCCTGCGCGCGGGGCGAGAGCATCGACGCCGACGTGCTGGTGGTCGAATACGCGGCGCTCGACGCGCGTACCCGGGCCGAAGTCCACGGCATGCAGCGCCAGTGCAACGCGAGTCGCTCGATCGTCGTGTACGGGTTCGGCGCCAGTGAACATGTCGACGCGCTGACCGCGGCCCGCATCGTGCCGCTGCGCTTCCCGGTCAGCTGGGAGGAACTGCGCTGGATATGCCGGCCAAGGGTGCGGGTGCGTCGTGGCGAGGAGTTGACGCCGGAGTTCGGCGAATTCCTCAACATGCCGGTGCCGGAGCGCACCTTCGAGGATGCCGAGCTCGCCCGCGTCGCCAACATGCCGGTGTCGCTGAAATGCGAATGCCCGCGCCATCTGGCCGATCTGGTCATGAACCTGAGCCGCTTCGAGTACTACAGCGCGCAATGCCAGAACGCCACCGTCGAGGACGCCGCGTTGCACGCCTATCTGCGCGTGACCACCGCCAAGGCGCGCAAGCTCATGGAGGAGGCCCTGCTGCATCTCGCCGAGGCGGAAGGCCTGGAGATCGGCGAGGCCGACCCGGCCAGGGACGCCTGACGGATTCGACGGGCTGGCCGTCCGCAACGCCATCGGTCGCCGCCGCGCGGCGTATCCGGGCGAGCGAGCCGGCGCGATTGACGAGGCGCGGCAACGCGATGTTTACCCTGGGAGGGCAGCCGTGAGCACGATCCGGCGACTGGTCGTGGTGCTGGGCGATCAGCTCGATCCCGAGGCACCCTGGCATGACGGTTTCGAGCCCGCTCGCGACGCGGTGTGGATGGCCGAGGTCGCCGGCGAGGCCCGCCGGGTCTGGTCGCACAAGGCGCGTATCGCCTTGTTCCTGACCGCCATGCGACATCATCGCGACGCCCTCCGGGCACGCGGCGTCACGGTGCATTACCGGGCGCTGGAAGATGGCCCGGCGCCGGAAGATTCGTCCGGCGATTCGCTCGCGGCGGCGCTGGACCGGTTTCTCGCCGACGCGCGGGTCTCGGAAATGGTCATGGTCGAGGCCGGCGAGTGGGGCGTGGCGGGCGCGATCGCGGGCGTGGCCGGTGCCCACGGGCTTCAGCTGACGGTGTTGCCGGACCCGCACTTCCTCGTCTCCCGCGATCGTTTCGCGGCCTGGGCGCAAGGCCGCCAGCAACTGCGCATGGAGTTCTTCTATCGCGATCAGCGCCGCCGGCTGGGTGTGCTGATGGACGGCACCGGGCCGGTCGGCGGGCAATGGAATTTCGACCGCGCCAACCGCCGGAGTTTCGGTCGCCACGGGCCGGGATTGCTGGTGCCCCCGCGCCGCTTCCCGCCCGATGCGCTCACCCGCGAGGTGATCGGTCTGGTTCGGCAACGATTCGCCGATCATCCCGGACGACTGGATGAATTCGACTGGCCAGTCACCCCTGAGCAGGCGAGGGAAGCCCTCGCCGATTTCATCGCCGAACGCCTGCCGGGTTTCGGCGCGCACCAGGACGCGATGTGGACCGGGCAGCCGTGGTTGAGCCATGCGCGACTGTCCGCGGCGATGAACCTGAAGCTGCTATCGCCGGCGGAGGTCATCGCCGCCGCCGAGCAGGCCTTCCGGGATGGGCACGCGCCCATCGAAAGCGTCGAGGGTTTCATCCGCCAGGTGCTGGGCTGGCGCGAATACGTGCGCGGCATCTATTGGCGGCACATGCCCGATTACCTCGACGTCAACGCGCTGGACGCCGACCGACCGCTGCCCGGCTTCTACTGGACCGCCGCCACCGACATGAACTGCCTGCGCGAGGTGATCGGCCAGACCCTTGGACACGGCTACGCGCACCACATCCAGCGCCTGATGGTCACCGGCCTGTTCGCGCTGCTCGCAGGCATCCGCCCCCGCGAGGTGCATGAGTGGTATCTCGCGATCTACGTCGATGCCGTCGAATGGGTGGAAGCGCCGAACACCATCGGCATGGCCCTGCACGCCGACGGCGGGGTGATGGCCTCCAAGCCCTACGTCGCCAGCGGCAAATACATCCAGCGCATGAGCAACTACTGCGACGGCTGCCGCTACGATCCGGGCAGATCGGTCGGCGAGGGTGCCTGCCCGTTCACGACGCTTTACTGGCGTTTTCTGATCCGCCACGCGAACCGATTCGCCGAGCACCCGCGTACCGCCTTGCAGTGGCGGAACCTGGCACGCATCGATCGAGCGACCCAGGCGCGCATCGTGCGCCAGGGCGATGCCTTGCTTGACTCGCTGGGGGTTTGAGCGGGCGGGAACGCGGTGGATGACGATCGCGTCCCGCCTCGGGATCAGCTCAGCGGCAACCAGAACCGGTGCGCGTAGTCGCGGCTTTTGTCACTGACCTGGAGTTCGGTCATGCCGGCCTTGCGGAAGAAGCCGATGGCTTGCGCCTGGGCGCGAACGAGGAGACCGCAATGACCTTGTTTGCGGGCGCGGTCGACGCAGAGCCGCCAGAGGCGGTGGCCGATGCCTTTGCCCTGTTGATCGGGGAGCACGTAGAGCCCGTGCAGGAGGCTGGCCTGCTTGCGGTGCCCGGCTTCGGCGACGCGCAGGCATTCCGCCGGGATGTCGCGTTCCTCGAGGGTCTCCAGGGCGCAGACGGCGATGACCTCGCCGGCGCGGGTGGCGACCAGCATGTCCATGTGTTCGAGGTCGTGGAAGTCATAAAGGTAGAGCGCGAGCACCATGCGCTTGACGCGCTCGGCCAGCGGCCAGCCCATGACGGCGGCGGTGATGACGCCATTGACGCCGTCGAGATCGTCCCGGCTGACGGGGCGGATCATCAAGGGCGGTTCGTCGTGATGCGATTGTTCCGCGAAGTGGCTGCTCATGGCGCTCATCTCCCGCGTCAGGGGGGCCTCTGATCTATTCGGGCAGGGTTCAGAGGCTGTTTGAAAAATCCTTGGATCGTGGCTTTGGACATGGGCCGTGAATCGGCGACCCGTAGGAGCGGCTTCAGCCGCGATCGGCACCCGGAATGATCGTTGACGTCCATCGCGGCTGAAGCCGCTCCTACGGGGAAGCACGAACCCCGAATGGCCACCCTCTTGGGTTGTGAGCATTCCGCCCGGCTTCCTTGCCGGGCGGCTTCCCGCAGCTTGTCTGCGTGCGATCAGTTGACGACCACGCTGCCTTTCATGCCGGGATGGAGTTCACAGTAGTACTCGTAGGTGCCCGGTGCGTCGAAGGTATGGGTGAAGGTCTGGCCGGCGGACAGGCGACCGGAGTTGATCGTGGTGCCGTCGGTGCTGGTCACGGTATGGGGCATCGGCGCGTTCTGCGACCAGGTGACGCGCTCCCCGGCCTTGATGGTGATCACCGACGGCTGGAACTGCATGCCGCGAATGTTGACCGATGCGCCTTCCGTCCCGGCGGCCGCCTGTTGCTTGCTGCCGACCTTGCCGGCATCGATCGGTGGCAGTGTGGGATTTGGCGCGACCGGATTGGCCATCGGGTTCCACGCAGCGGGCGTTGGCGCAGCGAGCGCCGGGGCGGCGTACTGGCCGGGCAGCGTCGCGCCGATCGGGCCATACACCGGTCGCAGGGCGCCGTAGTTCATCGGGCCATAGGGCGCCGGGCCGTAGCCCATCGGCAGGCCGGATCCGTAGGAGTTGGCAGGACCACGATTGCAGAAGAAGGCGTTGGCGCCGGTCGCTGCCACTGTGAGGGCCAGGGCCACGGTGGACAGGGTCAGCGCACGGATCGGGGTTCTGGTCATGGCGTGATTCACCTCGGGGTTGTGGGGTGGGCTTGGGGGATCGGTTGCCGGGATTCAGGTCGGCGGGTAGGGGCCGGGTTGCGGCATGTCGCGCCAGGCACGCATGTCGTGACCCATGTCGGCGATCCGCTGTTTCAGGGCGGCGAGTTCGTCGGCGGGCAAGTCCGGGGTACGGGCCATCAGCCAGACATGGTCGCGGGCCTCGCGGGCGACGATCACCGCGTGGTAATCCGGCGCCAGCCAGGCGATGCGGTAGTCGGCCCTGATCGGCCAGAGGAACTGCATGCCCCATACCGCGTTGCCGGGGTGCAGGTCGGGGCGCACGAAGCCGGTCGGGGACATGGTGTCGCGCGGTGCGTCGACGCTGCCGGCCTGGAAGGTGTAGGTGGTGGCGATGCTGTCGTCCGGATTGCGGGCGTAGTGCTCGACACCGTTGATGTGATCGTCGTCGAGGAAGGTCGGGATGTGGCCGATCACGTACCAGCGCCCCATGAAGCGATCCAGGTCGACATATTCCGCGAGCGGCAGCGGCGGCAGATCGCGGGAGGTCGCGCAACCGCCGATCGCCAGCGATGCCAATAGAACCGCGAGCAGCCGGATCATGACGTCCGCCTGGGCAGCGGCAGGAAGGCTGAAGTGCGGCGCTGGTACTCCCGATACGCCGGGCGGCGTTCGGCGATGTCGCTCTCCAGCAGGGTCACGCCGGATACGCGCAGCAGGAAGAGGGTCATCAGAAGCGGGCCGGGCAAGCTCCACCACGCGCCGGCGGACAGCGCGATCAGGTAGAAGCCCCACCAGAGCAGGCATTCGCCGAAATAATTCGGATGGCGGCTGTAGCGCCAGAGGCCGGTGTCGAGCACCTTGCCGGCGCTGTCCGGGCGGTTCCGGAAGCGTTGCAACTGGCCGTCGGCGACGGTTTCGACGCTGAAGCCGATCAGCCAGAGCGTGACGCCGATGGCGTCCAGCCAGCCGAGCGGCGCGGGCGACAGCGTCGCGCCCAGCAGCGGCAGGGAGATGATCCAGGCGAGCCCCGCCTGTAACGCGAACACGATGTACAAACTCTTCCAGCGGAAGCCGGGCTCGTTACGGGCGCGGATGGCCTGATAGCGGCGGTCCTCGCCATGGCCGTGGCTTCGCACCGCGATGTGCGCGGCCAGGCGCAGGGACCAGATCGCGACCATCGCCAGCACCAGCGCCTCGCGCGGCGTTTCCGCCGGGTTGGCCAGGGCATAGGCGAGGGCGGCGAGCAGGAAGAACGGCGCCCAGAGGATGTCGACGATGCTCACGTCGGCGAGCTTGACGCTCAGCAGCCAGAACAGCAGCGCGACGCTCAGCATCGCAGGCAGTGCCCCGATCCAGATGCCCGGGTCGAACATCAGGCGGCCTCACGGTCGGCGGGCGTCGCCGCTTTGCTGGCGGTGGGCCGGCCGCCGTCGTGAACGGTCGGGAAGCGATGTGTCGGGCGGGCATCGAGTGACTGGACCGGGCGCTCGAACAGGTAGTGGCTTACCCACCACTGCTGGCCATGGTCGTAGCCGAACAGCTCCGCGCAGGCCATGAAGAACAGGCGCCAGCGCTGCCACCAGATCGATGCCTCGGCGCCATACGTCGCGTCGAACAGCGGCGCGAGGACGTGTCGGTTGGCGTCCATGCGTGCGAGCCAGGCGTTCGCGGTGCGTTGGTAATGCCGACCGTTCCAGCGCCATTGCCGGCGCAGACGCAGATCCCGCTGGCACTGCAGGGCGAGGCTGTCGCTGGGCATGATTCCGCCGCTGAAGAAATGCTGTTCCATCCAGTCGTTGCCACCGTGCGCCGCGAAATCGTAGGGCGTGTCCCGGTGACAGAACACATGCATGAAAAAGCGCCCGCCCGGGCGTAGCCAGTTGTGAATGCGGGCGAACAGTTCCGGCCAGTTGCGCATGTGTTCGAACATCTCCAGTGAGACCACGCGATCGAAGCCCTCGTCGAGCATCGCGGCGTGAGCCGTGGAACGGCTCGCGAGCCCGGCGAGTGCGTGGCGCGGATCGAAGGCGTTCATGTCGGCGGTCACGACATGCAGGTTGGTCAGGCTTTCCGCGTTGGCCCGCTGCCGGATCGACTCACCCTGCTGGGCGGAGTTGGAAACGGCCACGACCTGGGCGTTCGGATAGTGGCGGGCGATCCACAGGCTCAGCGATCCCCACCCGCAGCCGAGTTCGAGGATGCGCATGCCGTCCGCGATGCCGGCGCGCAGACAGGTCATTTCCAGCGCGGCGGCTTCGGCGCTGTTCAGGTCGGGCAGGTCGTGAGTCGGGCCCCAGTAGGCGCAGCTGTACTTTCGATGTTCGCCGAGCACGGTCGCGAAGAAGGTCGGCGGGAGTTCGTAGTGCTGCGCGTTGGCCTTCTCCGGCACGACCGCGCATGGCGACATGCGCATCAGGTTCAGGAAGTCGCCCGTGTACTCGGAGCGGAGTTCGCAGTCGTCGCCATGGAGGGTTTGCAGCCGGTCGCGGAGCAGGGTCCGGATGCCGGCACGGGTGAGCGCGTCCGGCAGGGCGCCGCGCTCGGCAAGGTGGGTCAGGCGTTCGGTGAGTCTGGCAAGCAGGGTCATCGCGATCTCGGTCTTCTGAATCGATGACCAGATTTTGAACATGAAAAGAGCTGATGCAACCCTACGGAGATTGACGGTTTGTCTCGGCACCGGCTTTCCGGTCGCTCTGCTCACTTTCCGGAAGGCTTTCACCGGTGCCCGGCAGCGGGCATACGCCACCAACGCATTCGCCGAGCGAGGCGGCCGCGCGTCGCCGGTACCGCCAGCTGGCGAAGCGCCGGTAGGCGATGTCCAGCAGGCCGGTCAGGCGCAGTGCGGTGGTCGTCCTGGCAAGCAGGTGGTAGTAAGGCAGGCGCGACCAGATCTGGACGAACGCGGGCGCCCCGACATGCCGGACCCCATCGGTATCGATTGCGTGCAGGAGGGTCATGGCTTCCTGGAGGCTGATGCCGTGTTGCCCCAGCGGGTCCTGTCCGGCGGTGATGTCGGCCCAGCGGATCAGTGGGGCGCCCGGCTGGCGGCGTTCGATGCGGCGGTAATGATCGATCTCCCGGCTGCACAGCGGGCAGCCGCCATCGAAGAAGACGGTCAGCGTTGGCAGGGTCCTGGTCTGGGTTGGCATTTCAATGGCCTTTTGATGAACCGGAATTGAACATTTATTGTAGCTGGATTTTACGGTATTCCTGGCCAATTATCGTTCGTGTTGTCCATAAAATGACCATGGGAGATCGATATGCCTGATCGAAATTACTGCGTGGTCGGCGGGTCGTCCGGTATCGGCAGGGCATTGGTGGCCCGCCTGCGGGGTGATGGCGCGTCGGTGCTGACCCTGTCGCGACGGAGCGAGGTCGCGAACCCGGCCGGCCACCATGTCTGGGACGCGACCTGCGACCCGTTTCCGGAAGCCGCCACCGGCAAGCGCTGCAACGGGCTGGTCTATCTGCCCGGTTCAATCCGCCTGGCGCCGATCGGGCGGCTGTCCGCGCGGGATTTTCGCGATGACTTCGAAATCAACGTGGTCGGCGCGGTGAAGGCCGTGCAGGCCATGCTTCCCGATCTGCGGGCGGCGGCGGAATCGGGGGAGGGGGCCGCCATCGTGCTGGTGTCCAGCGTCGCCGCGCGCACCGGGCTGGGCATGCATGCCTCGATCGCGGTGGCCAAGGGTGCGGTCGAGGGGCTGGGCCGCGCGCTGGCGGCGGAACTGGCGCCCCATGTCCGCGTCAACGTGGTCGCGCCGTCCTTGACCGATACGCCGATGGCCGGGCGTCTGCTGACTTCCGACAAGCAACGCGACATGGCGGCAAGCCGGCACCCGTTGCGGACGATCGGCACGGCAGACGATATCGCGGCCGCGATCGAGTACCTGCTCGGTGCGGACAGCCGCTTCGTCACCGGGCAGGTGTTGAACGTCGACGGAGGGCTGGGCGCCCTGCGCGGATGACCGGGGCTTCAGTCGAGCCTGCGACGGTTGTGGAAGTCCAGCTGGAGCCCGTGACGGGTGGCGCGCAGGCGGGTGAGGCCGGCGTTGTCGACGCGGGCGCGATACCAGACGGCGGGGGCGGTCTGCATCGCGTGGCCGAGCGCGGCGCGGATCACGCCGGCGTGGGCGACGACGAGCACGCGGCGGGTGGCGTGCGCGAACAGGATGTCGTCGATGGCGGCGGCGACCCGTGCGCCGAAGTCGGGCAGGGGTTCGGCGCCGGCGGGACGATTGTTGACCGGGTCGGCGTAGAAGGCGTCGTAGCCGGCGCTGCTGTCGGCCTGGAGTTCGTCCGGCGTGCGGCCTTCCCAGCTGCCGAAGCCAACCTCGCGGAGCTTGTCGTCGACGTGGACGGGCAGCGCGTGTCTGGCGCCGAGCTGGTCGGCGAAGGCGCGGCAGCGTGCCAGCGGCGAGGTGACGATGACATCCCAGTGGTTGGCGTCGCCGACAGCGGCCCACATCTGACTCCAGCCTTTTTCGCTGAGCGGGTCGTCGATGCCGTGGCCGCGGAAGGCGCGTCCGCCGACCGGCTCGCCGTGGCGGATCAGATCGATCACGGTGTCTTGCATGGATAATCCGGGATTGGCACTGCGGTATATTCCGCCGATCGATTTTATGGGGTGTGCACGATGAACAATGACAGACGTTACATGGGTATCCACAACGACCCGCGCGGGGCGATGAACGCGACCGGCAACATCATCCGCGATGCATGGGTGTTCGGGCTCCTGCCGGAGACCGAGACCTGCGAGGGCTGGCTGCCGGGTGGTATCTCCGACCTCTACGAGAAGGTGTCGAAGGCCTGGGAACCGTTTGCCGGTATCCCGTCGCGTCTGCCGCCGGAGCTGTTCGAGAAGCATCAGCGCATCTACGCGGCGGCCGTCGAGCGAGCGCGCGCGAAGGGCTGGGACCCGGACCAGGAGATCGAGGACGAGGGCTGAGCCGTTGCGGATCACCCGCGAGGTGTTTTTCCGTGGCGACGTGCTCCATCAGGAGCGCGTCACCATTCCCCCCAAACTGTACAACCACACCCGGCTGCTGCTGCGACGCGGGGACACCGGCACCGGCAACGTGTTCGTGCCGATCCGCAGCATGCAGTTCCTGGGCGTGATCACGCGGGACGAGGTGATCTTCGTCGACAGTCAGGCCTATGCCGTCCGCGACGGCGAGGGCGGGCGCATGATCCTGCTGGCGTGGCGTTTCGACCCGGCGCTGCATCGCGATTCCCTGATCGATCCGGTGCCGATCGAGGTTCTGCACTACGCAACCAGCCAGGCTGACACCCAGCGCCGTCTGCTCGGCGAGTTCCTGATGGCGATCGACCTGATGCTGGAGCGTCAGGGGGCGGGCCTGGACGGTCGGGAGATGAACGTGATCTCCCTCGCTGACCGGCGCTGACGGAATCGCGCCGCTTGCCATGCGGCCCGCATGCGGTGTCCGCGCCGCGAACTCGATTAGACTCCGCGGCCTCCCGGGTTCGACAGGCAAAAAAAAGGCGCGGCAGTTGTGCCGCGCCTAAAACCACCAAAGGAGGATGGAGGAGTCGAATAGACATTCGACGGTCAGCATTCTCGAATATTAGAAAACACTTGTCAACGAAAAACTTATATACGGGGTTGATCGCGCGTGTCGTTTATGACCTTTGAGCTGCTGAATCGCGATGGCGCGACGCGTCGCGGGCGACTGACGTTTCCGCGTGGCACGGTGGAGACGCCGGTGTTCATGCCGGTCGGCACGGTCGGTACCGTGAAGGCGATGACCACGGACGAGCTGCGCGAGATCGGCGCGGAGATCATCCTCGGCAACACCTTCCATCTGATGATCCGGCCGGGCACCGACGTGGTCCGGCTGCACGGCGATCTGCACGAATTCATGCACTGGAGCGGGCCGATCCTGACCGATTCGGGTGGTTTTCAGGTCTGGAGCCTGGCGGAGCTGCGCAAGCTCACCGAGGAGGGCGTGACGTTCAAGTCGCCTAAGGACGGGCAGAAGATCTTCCTCGGCCCCGAGGAGTCGATGCAGGTGCAGCGCGAACTGGGCGCGGACATCGTCATGCAGTTCGACGAGTGCACGAATTATCCGGCGACCCCGGACGAGGCGCGCGAGTCGATGGAGCTGTCGCTACGCTGGGCGAAGCGGAGCCGGATCGCGCACGCGGACAACCCGGCGGCGCTGTTCGGCATCGTGCAGGGCGGCATGTACGTGGATCAGCGACTCGAATCGATCGGCGGGCTGAGCGAGATTGGTTTCGACGGTTACGCGATCGGTGGCCTGTCGGTCGGCGAGACCGAGGAGGAGCGCATCCATGTGCTCGATGGCCTGATGCCGTCGATGCCCGGCGATCACCCGCGCTATCTGATGGGTGTCGGCAAGCCGCAGGACATCGTCGAGGCGGTGCGTCGCGGTGTCGACATGTTCGACTGCGTGATGCCGACCCGGAACGCCCGCAACGGCCATCTGTTCACCAGTCGCGGCGTGGTCAACATCCGCAATTCGCGTCACCGCACCGATACCGGCCCGCTGGACGCGGCCTGCGATTGCTACACCTGCCGCAATTATTCGCGGGCGTATTTACACCATCTGGACAAGACGCATGAGATTCTCGGCGCCCGTCTGAATTCGTATCACAACCTTCGTTATTACCAGCGCCTGATGGCGGACATCCGCGAGGCCATCGCCAACAACGCCTTCGAGAAATACGCGACCGCGTTCTACGCCAGCGGGCAGGCAGGCCCTGAGCCTGCGTAGCGTGCAGGCCGGTTTAAGTCTGTCCTGAGCCGAGTCGAAGGGGGCGAAGCGACGTGGCCGGCATGATGCTTACGATCCGTGCCTCAAGCCGGCAACGTTGCGCCCTTCGGCGCCGCTCAGGACAGGCTTATACCGGCCTGCATCTGACCGGCCCCGGTTTTTTCAGGTCGGCCTCGTTATAATCCCGCGAATTTTTCGCCTCACATCCTGTCAAGACTCGGGAAATCCCCACATGAGCCTCTTTCGCATGAACACCAATGTCCGCCTTCTCCTGATCCTCCTCGTCACCCTGATCGCCGGTCCCGCGCTGGCCGAGGGTGCGCCGCCGGAGCCGAACTTCCTGGTCCAGATGGCGCCGCTGATCATCATCTTCGTGATCTTCTACTTCATGCTGATCCGCCCGCAGAGCAAGCGCGCCAAGGAACACAAGGCCATGGTCGAGGCACTGCAGAAGGGCGACGAACTGGTCACCAACGGTGGTCTGCTCGGCAAGATCACCAAGGTCGGCGAGAACTACATCGATCTCGAGATCGCGGACAACGTCGTCGTCAAGGTGCAGCGTGGCCAGATCGCGGCGCTGATGCCCAAGGGCACCATCAAGAGCGCCTGATCTTCCCCGCCTCAACACCGCCGGACCCCTGCCGATGATCAATCATTACCCTTGGTGGAAGACCGCCCTGATCGCGCTTGCGATGCTGCTGGGCGCGCTTTACGCGTTACCGAACCTGTACGGCGAGGATCCCGCGATCCAGATTTCGCCGGCCCGGGATGCCGAGGTCAACGCGGCGATCCAGAAGCAGGTCGAGGCCACGCTGGCCGGGGCCGGCATCGCCACCCGGAGTTATGAGCTGGGCGGGCAGCGCCTGCTGGTGCGCTTCAACGACACCGAGGATCAGCTCAAGGCGGCCGATCTGGTCAAGGATGCGCTCGGTCGGCCCTATATCGTCGCGCTGAACCTCGCGCCGGCGACCCCGGGCTGGTTGCAGGACATGGGCGGTCTGCCGATGTACCTGGGCCTCGACCTGCGCGGCGGTGTGCACTTCCTGATGGAAGTCGACATGGAGGCGGCGATCAGCCAGGCCGAGGAACGCTACGTCGACGACATCCGCGTCAATCTGCGCACCGAGAAGGTGCGTTACCTGAGCGTGGCGCGCGACGAGGACAACGGCGGCATGGTCGTGAAGTTCCGCGATCCCGGCGAACTGCCGGACGCCGAACGCGTGCTCGGCAAGGAGTTCGGCGATCTGCTGATGGAGCAGGTCGACACCGGTCGCGGTCCGGCGTTGCGCCTGACCATCGGCGAGGTCGAGGCCAAACAGATCCGCGAATTCGCGCTGCAGCAGAACATCACCACGCTGCGTAACCGCGTCAACGAACTCGGCGTGGCCGAGCCGGTCATCCAGCAGCAGGGCGACAACCGCATCGTCGTGCAGCTGCCCGGTGTGCAGGATACGGCCCGCGCGAAGGACATCCTCGGCGCGACCGCGACCCTGGAATTCCGCATGGCCGACGAGAAGCATGACCCGGTCGAGGCCCAGCAGACCGGTCGGGTACCGGCTGGCACCCGCCTGTATCAGGACCGCGACGGTCGTCCCCAGCTGCTCAAGAAGCAGGTCATGCTGACCGGCGAATACATCGTCGACGCGGCCTCCGGTATCGAACAGCAGAACGGCAGCCCGGCGGTGTTCATCTCGCTGTCCGGCGAGGGCGGCAAGAAATTCGCCAACCAGACCGCCGACAAGATCGGTCTGCCGATGGCCGTGGTGTTCATCGAGAACAAGGTCGAGACCAAGATCGTCGACGGCGAGCCGGTCAAGGAGAAGCACGTCATCGAGGAAGTGATCTCGGTGGCGACCATCCGCGACCAGCTCGGCAAGCGTTTCCAGATCACCGGCATCGACAGTACCGACGAGGCCCGCGACCTCGCGCTGCTGCTGCGCGCCGGCTCGCTGGCGGCGCCGATCGAGATCATCGAGGAACGCACCGTCGGCCCCAGCCTCGGTCAGGACAACATCGATCAGGGCTTCATGTCCGTGCTGGTCGGCATGGCGCTGGTGCTGGTGTTCATGGCGCTGTACTACAAGGTGTTCGGCCTGGTCGCGAACGTCGCGCTGATCATGAACCTGGTGCTGATCGTGGCGATCCTGTCCATGTTCCAGGCCACGCTGACCCTGCCCGGCATTGCCGGCATCGTGCTCACCGTCGGCATGGCGGTCGACGCCAACGTGCTGATCTATGAACGCATCCGCGAGGAACTGCGCATCGGCAACTCGCCGCAGGCCGCCATCCACGCAGGCTACGAGAAAGCCTTCTCGACCATCGCCGACGCCAACATCACCACGCTGATTGCGGCCATCGTGCTGTTCAGCTTCGGCACCGGCCCGGTCAAGGGCTTCGCGATCACGCTGTCGATCGGCATCGTGACCTCCATGTTCACCGCGATCATGGGTACCCGCGCGCTGGTCAACCTGATCTACGGCGGCAAGCGCGTGCGCAAGCTGCTCATCTGAGGACATCGCCATGCAAATCAACGAACTCAATATCGATTTCATGGGCAAGCGCCGGATGGCGATCATCCTGTCCGGCTCGATGATCCTGATCTCCCTGATCATGCTGGCCGTGCGCGGTCTGAGCTTCGGCATCGACTTCACCGGCGGCACGTTGATCGAGGTGGCCTACGAGCAGCCCGCCGATCTGAACGATGTGCGCACGCGCCTGAGCAATGGTGGCTTCGGCGATGCCCAGACGCTCCACTTCGGCACCACCCGCGACGTGCTGGTCCGCATCGCGCCGCAGGAAGGCGTCGATCAGGCCGCGCTGTCGACCAAGGTGGTCAGCGTGCTGTCGGAAGGCGGTCTGAAGGTCGACGTGCGCCGCGTCGAATTCGTCGGCCCGCAGGTCGGTGACGAACTCGCCGAGGAGGGCGCCATGGCGATGCTGATCGCGCTGTTCGGCATCCTCATCTACGTCACCTTCCGCTTCGAGTACCGCTTCTCGCTCGGCGCGGTCGCGGCGCTGGTGCACGACGTCATCATCACGCTCGGCTTCTTCGCGCTGACCCAGATCGAATTCGACCTGACCGTGCTCGCCGCGTTGCTGGCGGTGATCGGCTACTCGCTCAATGACACCATCGTCGTGTTCGACCGCATCCGCGAGAACTTCCGCAAGATCCGCAAGGGCACGGCCAAGGAGATCATGAACGTCTCCATCAACCAGACCCTGTCGCGCACCCTGATGACGTCCGGCACGACCCTGCTGGTGTTGATCGCGCTGGCCACGCTGGGTGGCGAGGTCATCAACGCATTCGCGCTGGCGTTGATCGTCGGCATCGTGGTCGGTACCTATTCGTCGATCTACGTCGCCGGCACCACCGCGCTCGTGCTGGGCGTCAGCAAGCAGGACCTGATGCCGCAGGCCAAGCCGGCCGCCGAAGGTGCCGAGGGCGCCGATCAGCCCTGATCGACCAGGACGCGCGTCGGCAGCCGAAGGCGTTCCGCCGCGCGTCGGTCGGCAACTTTCATGCGGGTTGGCCCACCCCGGATCGGTGGAACACGTCGCAACGGTTCGACCGGTCGGGGGCGTGGTCGCGGCGGAATGTCTTCGGCTTCCGCGCCACGTGCTTTTCATGCTTGTCGCGTTCCGCTTCGTAGGGTGCAATGTGCCGCGCCTGTCGCACCCCTTGTCTGACCCTTTTCGATGAGGCCTTAAATGAGCCGTGACATCCACGCCCATCGCATCCTGATTCTCGACTTCGGTTCCCAGTACACCCAGTTGATCGCGCGCCGCGTGCGCGAGGCCGGGGTCTACTGCGAACTGCACCCGTTCGATATGGGCGAGGAATACATCCGGGAATTCGCGCCGCACGGCATCATCCTCTCCGGCGGGCCGGAATCGGTGACCGAGGACGAGACCCCGCGCGCGGAACAGATCGTGTTCGAGATGGGCGTGCCGGTGCTCGGTATCTGCTACGGCATGCAGACCATGGCGCATCAGCTGGGCGGCCGTGTGGTCAATTCCACGCACCGCGAGTACGGCTACGCGCAGGTCCGCGCCCGCGGCCATTCCGCGCTGCTGCGCGACATCGAGGATCACCTGACGCCGGAAGGTTACGGCCTGCTCGACGTGTGGATGAGCCACGGCGACCGCGTCGATGAGCTGCCGCCCGGCTTCCAGGTCATGGCCAGCACCGACAACGCCCCGCTGGCCGGCATGTTCGACGACGAACGCCGCTTCTACGGCGTGCAGTTCCACCCCGAGGTCACCCACACGAAGCAGGGCGAGCGCATCCTGTCGCGCTTCGTGCACGACATCTGCGGCTGCGAATCGCTGTGGAATCCGGACAACATCATCGACGACATGATCAGCAAGGTGCAGGCGCAGGTCGGCGACCGGAAAGTCCTGCTCGGCCTGTCCGGCGGCGTCGACTCCTCGGTGGTCGCCGCACTGCTGCACAAGGCCATCGGCGACCAGCTCACCTGCGTGTTCGTCGACAATGGCCTGCTGCGCCTGAACGAGGGCGATCAGGTCATGGCCACCTTCGGCAAGCACATGGGCGTTAAGGTCATCCGAGTCGACGCCTCCGACCGCTTCATGCGCGCCCTGTCCGGCGAGACCGATCCGGAACGCAAGCGCAAGATCATTGGCAACATGTTCATCGACGTGTTCGAGGAAGAAGCCGACAAGATCGAGGACGTTTCCTTCCTCGCGCAGGGCACCATCTACCCCGACGTCATCGAATCCGCCGCCTCCAAGACCGGCAAGGCCAAGGTCATCAAGTCGCATCACAACGTCGGCGGCCTGCCCGATTACATGAAGCTGGAGCTGGTCGAGCCGCTGCGCGAACTGTTCAAGGACGAGGTCCGCCGCATCGGTGTCGAACTCGGCCTGCCGCCGGAGATGGTCTACCGCCACCCATTCCCCGGTCCGGGCCTGGGCGTGCGCATCCTCGGCGAGGTCAAGCGCGAATACGCCGACGTGCTGCGCCAGGCCGACGCCATCTTCATCGCCGAGCTCTACAAGCACGAGCTCTACGACAAGGTCAGCCAGGCCTTCGCGGTGTTCCTGCCGGTCAAGGCCGTCGGCGTCATGGGCGATGGCCGCCAGTACAGCTGGGTGGTCGCGCTGCGCGCGGTCGAGACCATCGACTTCATGACCGCCCGCTGGGCGCACTTGCCCTACGACTTCCTCGACCACGTCTGCCGGCGCATCGTCAACGAAGTCGCCGAGATCACCCGCGTGGTCTACGACATCACCGGCAAGCCGCCGGGCACGATCGAGTGGGAGTGACAGAAATTTGTAACCCATTGAAAAATAATAATAAAAACAATCTTATTGATAATATATGCTGCATCATCAATGGTATTTTTCATGGTATTTTCTGCCCGCTGCAAGGCGAAAACCAGCGATACCATGCAAGGCAAACTGATGCAGTCATGGTATTAGCCGCACTGAGCACTGCCTGTTTGAACAAGGCATTAGCCCGCTTTCGGTGATTGAAGACGTGACCGGCTCCCCGGCCACGAAGGGGACATCTGCTCTTACTCGCTTTGCACCGGTGACGGCAGCGCTTCAGGCGGAAAGCTACGATCTTCAGTTCGATCAACGAACGAATACGGAACTTTTTCAAAGGGGTATTGCCAAATGTCTAGTTGAAATAAGAATGAATCTCAGTAATATTTGCTCATATGCGCCAATCTTCTAAAAAACTGCTGGCTATTCTGCTTGCTCTGCTGGTGGGGTTGATCCCATTTCAGAGTGCAATGGCCGGGTTTGCCGATTCTTTCGGCCAGGGAGATGGTGTCCATCATATGGCTGATAGGCATGATGGCAGTCAGGCTAT
>JACKNJ010000009.1 GCA_024234895.1 Gammaproteobacteria bacterium | reverse complement strand
CGTGTTCCGGACATGAAAAAGCCCGCGCCGGTGACCCCGGCGCGGGCTTTTTCCTGGCCCTGAAACGAGTGGTCAGGGTTTGACGTAGGTGTAACCCATCTGCTGCAGGCGGGAGAGTTCCGCGACGCCGCTGGGGACCACGTCCTCCTTGCTGGCGTCGTAGAGCGCATCGAGCTCCACGTTCTTGCCTTTCAGCGTGTTGGCGCAGATCTGGAACTGGATGCCCTGATCCTTGAGGCCGGAAATCTTGGCCTGCATCTCCGGGGTCGCGTTGGCGGCCTTGAACTTGGTGCCTTCCAGCGCCTCCGGCGGCAGCAGCAGGGTCAGACCATTGCCGTGCATGACCACTTTCAGGTCGAGGTTCTCCTTGCCGACCGCGTTGATGTGATTCTGGATGTTGCCCAGCGCGCCGGCCTGCGCCTTCGGGTCGTCGCCGTTGATGTGATAGACGACCTTCTGCTTGCCGTAATAGTCGTCGGCGATCGCCACGTTGCCGATGACAAGGATTGCGGCGACCAACGATACGTACAGGTGTTTCATGGGGTGACTCCTCTGGTTAAGACCCTTTCTTCGGGGCGTGTTGCATTGCGTAGGATAGCGGCTGTTCTACAGAAAATTATTCCAGAGCAGATGCTGGCCTGGTCCGGGAGCGGTGAGGCGAGCTGTTATAGTTTGGGCATGATCCGCGAGCCGATCTCATCCACCTTGCCGCCGATACGAATTGCCATCATTCGACGCCACTATCGTCCTGATGGCGGCGCCGAACGCAGTCTCAAGCGGACTTTGGAAGCGCTGCGCGATGAGGCGGATCTGGATATCAGCCTGATCACCCAGGTCTGGCGAGACGGGCCCGAGCCGGGCTTTCGCCTCATCGAGGTCGGCAAGCCCGGATGGACAAGGGCGGGTAAGCACAAGCGCTTCGTGCGCGCCGTCCAGGCTGTCATGCAGCGGGAGCGATTCGATCTGGTGCAATCCAATGAACGGGTGCCCGGCTGTCAGATTTTTCGCGCCGGTGATGGCGTGCATCGCCAGTGGCTGGCGTTGCGGGCGCGCCAGGGTGATGCGTTGGCGCGCTGGAGCTGGCGGGTGAGCGGGTTTCACCGGGAGGTGCTGGCGGCGGAGAAAGCACTGTTCGCACACCCGGATCTCCGCCGGGTGATCTGCATATCCGACATGGTGCGCAACGATGTCCTCGAACATTACCCGCAGACCGATCCGGGGCTGTTGAAGGTGATCTACAACGGCATCGATCTCGACCGCTTCGCGCCCTCGTCGCGACCGCCGGCGGATCGATATACCGAGCTCGGACTCGATCCCGCTGCGCCGACCGCGCTGTTCGTGGGTTCCGGTTTTGCGCGCAAGGGGCTGGCGGCCTTGCTGGAGGCGCTGGTCGAGGCCGCCGGCGGGTGGCAACTGATTGTGGTCGGGCGGGACAAGCATCTGCCGGCCTATCGGCGGCAGGCCGCGCGTCTCGGGTTGGCTCGGCGTGTCCACTTCGCCGGTGTCCAGACGCATGTTCAGCCTTGGTACGCGCTGGCGGATGTCGTCGTCCACCCGGCAGAGTACGAGCCTTTCGGCAATGTGATCCTGGAAGCGATGGCCAGCGGACGAGGCGTGATCGCGAGCACCCGTTGCGGCGGGGCGGAACTGATCGAGTCCGGGGTGAACGGTGTCCGCGTGCCGCCGGGTGATGTCGCTGCAATCGCGGCGGCGCTGTCGTCGTGCGCCGATCGGGCTCGCCTGTCCGCCTTCGGGTTGGCGGCGCGCCGCACGGCGGAATCGTTCCCGTTGTCACGCTTGCGGGACGAGATGCTGGGCCTCTATCGCGAGGTGCTGGACGAGGTGCGCGCGCTATGAACGGGCCGCTGCGTATCGTCCATACCGAGGCATCCTGTGGCTGGGGCGGTCAGGAGATTCGTATTCTGGAGGAGTCCGCCGGCATGATCGCGCGCGGTCACTCGGTGCATCTGTTGTGCCCGCCCGAGGCGCCGATTCTGGCCGCGGCGCATGCGCGGGGTATTCCGGCGACTGCGTTGGCGATCGGTCGCAAGCGGCTCGGTCCATTGTGGTCGTTGCGTCGGTGGCTGGTGACGCACGAGTTCGACGTGATCAACACCCACAGTTCCACCGACAGCTGGCTGGCCGCGATCGCGGCGCGCACGCTCGGCAAGCCGGCCCCGGTGGTGCGTACCCGGCATATCTCCGCGCCAGTCGGCGACCGCATGACCACCCGCTGGCTCTATACCCATGGGGCCCGCCATGTGGTGACCACCGGCGAGGCGCTGCGGGCAAGCCTGATCCGGGAGAACGGCATACCCGCCGCGCAGTTGACGTCCGTACCGACCGGGATCAATGAGCAACGCTTCGCGCCGGCATCTCGCGCCGAGGCCCGCGCGGCGCTGGGTCTGCCGGCGGCGGTGCCGATCATCGGCATTGTTGCCACCTTGCGCGACTGGAAGGGTCATACCGTCCTGATCGAGGCGCTCGCCCGCCTGCGCCATCAGGAGGCGGTGTTGTTGATGGTGGGTGACGGGCCGTATCGCCCGAGCATCGAGGCGGCGATCGCACGGCATGGTGTCGCTGCTCGGGTGATCGCGCCGGGCAATCAACAGGACGTGCGCCCCTGGTTACACGCGATGGACATCTTCGCGCTGCCGTCCTGGGCCAATGAGGGGGTGCCGCAAGGCATCATGCAGGCGATGTTGTGTGGACTGCCGGTCGTGTCCACGCCGATCGGCAGCATCGAGGAGGCGGTCCTGGACGGGGTTACCGGACGCATCGTGCCCCCGCGCGACGCCGAAACCCTCGCGCGGGTGCTTGACGAATTTCTCGACGATCCGGTCCAGCTGGCGCGCTATGCCGACGCCGGCCGCGCGCACGCGCTGGCCAATTTCACCCTTGATCACATGCTGGATCGTATGGAATCGATTTTCCGCGCTGCCGTGGCGGGGCGCTGACGTCATGTGCGGGATCGCCGGTTTCTTCGACTCCGGGGTGCGGGCACCCACGGTGATTCCGGCGATGCTCGATGCCCTCGGCAAACGCGGGCCCGATGCGCGCGATTGGCGGGGGTGGGACGAAAATTTCGCCGCGACGCGGGAAGCCCCGAGGCACGCGCTGCTGCATACCCGGCTGTCGATCCGCGACCTGAGTCACGCCGCAGATCAGCCGATGGGCAGTGCCGATGGCCAGGTCTGGCTGGTCTACAACGGTGAGGTCTACGGCTGGGAACCGTGGCGCGCCGAGCTGGAAGCCGCCGGCTATCCCTTCCGTACCCACAGTGACACGGAATTCATTCTCAACGGCTATCAGCATTGGGGTCTCGAAGGCTTGTTGCCGCGCCTGCGCGGCATGTTCGCGATCGGTTTGCTCGACCTGCGCCGCCGCGAAGTGCTGGTGGTCCGCGATCGGCTTGGTCTGAAGCCGGTGGTCTATTACCCGGGGCCGGATGGCTTTGCGTTCGCGTCCCTGACGCGCGCCATGCTGCCATGGCTGCCGGAGGGTCAACGCGGATTCTCCGCGGCCGCCATCGATGCCTATCTGGTGCACCGCACGATCCCCGCCCCCCTCAACGTGATGGCGGCGCTGCGCCGGCTCGAGAACGGCCATTACCTGCGCTATCGCCTGGACGACGGGCGGCTGGAAAAACAGGCCTGGTGGCAGCCGACGGCCGACCCCGGCGACTGGCAGGGCGAATTGCAGGCGGCGGTCGAGCTGCGCATGGCGTCCGATCGTCCGGTCGGCGTGTTCCTGTCGGGCGGGGTCGATTCGACGGTCATCGCGCGCCAGCTCCAGCTTGCCGGTCACACCGGGTTGACCGCGTTCACGGCGCGCTTCGCCGGGTCGTCGCTGGACGAAAGCCCGATCGCCGCCGACAGTGCCCGCCAGCTGGGTCTGCGTCATGTGATTGTCGATGTCCCGACCGACATCGACGAGGACGATTTCGAAACCATCGTCGGGGATCTCGACGACCCGTTCGCCGACCCGTCCAGTTTCCCGACCTGGTATCTGTGCCGTGAGGCGGTGCGCGAGGTCACCGTGGTGCTGGCCGGTGAAGGGGGCGACGAGCTGTTCGCGGGTTACAAGCGCTACCGCAAGCATCTGCGCAGCGTCTGGCGGCAGGCGCTGCGGCTGCCGGGCGATCCGTTTCGCGGTGGCCGTCTGCTGGCGGAGTCGCGCATGGATTGGCTCACCGCCTATGCGCTGCGCTTCTCGGGTCTGGCGCCCGCCGAACGGCGCGCCTTGCAGCCGGGGGCCCAACTGCAACCGGTGTACTGGCGTGGCATGGCGGCGGCGGCGGAACAGTCCGATCCGTTGCGCCGGCTGCTGGCGGTGGACATGGACAACTACCTGCCGGAATACGTGCTGCGCAAAAGCGACCTGATGTCGATGGCGCACGGTCTGGAGGGGCGTTGTCCGTTGCTCGATCACCGCTTCGTCCAGCGCGTCATGGGCCTGCCGGACGAGTCCCGTTTCAGCGAGCCCCCGAAGGCGGTGCTGCGCTCGGCGGCGGACCCGGTGACGCAGCCGTTCGACGAGAAGAAGCGCGGCTTCAACCCGCCGCTCGGACAATGGCTGGGCACGAGCTGGCGCGGTCGCTACCCGGGTCTGGGCGCACGTCTGCGTGAACATACCGGCGGAGGGTTCGATGCCGGCGCGGTGGACGGACTCTGTGCGGATTACCTG
Organism: Gammaproteobacteria bacterium; assembly: GCA_024234895.1. Lineage (GTDB taxonomy): Bacteria > Pseudomonadota > Gammaproteobacteria > JACKNK01 > JACKNK01 > JACKNK01. The sequence continues at coordinate 112,477 of JACKNJ010000009.1, read as the reverse complement.
AATGGTGAGCACCGTCTCGCCGAGCGCGTCCTGCAACTGCTGATCCTGGACACCACGCTTGGCCAGCTGCGCGCCCTGGGGGCCCAAGCGTGAGTTCGCGCGCCCCGGCCCGTTTGCGCCTCGCGGCCGCGCTGGCCTGGCGCTGGCCATGGTCAAGGTTGACGCGGCGGCGACCGCCGCGACTGCCGACCGAGATCTGGGTGATCCATCAGCTGCTGCTTGGCGACACCATCATGGTGGCCAGCCTGCTGGCCAAGCTGCGAGCCCGCTATCCGGACGCGCGCATCGCCGTGATCCTGCCCGCGGCGCTCGCGCCGCTGTTCGCGGGCCGACCATGGGGTGTCGAAGCGGTCCCCTTCGATCCGCGCCGCGTGGACAGCTTGATGACCGTGCTGCGCCGTCCGCCGCCGGACCTCGCGCTGGTGCCGGGCGACAACCGTTACGGCTGGCTTGCGCTGGCGGCTGGCGCGCGCTGGATCGTCGGCTTCGACGGTGACCGCCCGCCGTACAAGAGCTGGTGCTTCGACGAGCTCAGACCCTATTCGAACGCCCCGGCGGCCTGGACGGACATGGTCGCGACCTTGATCGACGGGCCCCCGCCGACACCGTACCGCAGCGTCGATTGGCCTTCTCCGCCGGCCTCCGGCTACCCGCGTCCGGAGGGTGATTACGTGGTGTTGCACGTCGGCGCCCGCTCGCCCTTGAAGCTGTGGCCGGAGGCGAGCTGGCGTGCGCTCATCAGCGCGTTGCAGGCCGCCGGCGAACAGCCGGTGCTGACCTGTGGGCCGGGGGAGAACGCGGCGCTGGAGGCCCTCGCCGATCTGCGGCTGCGCGCCTATCCGGGCACGCTGACGCTGATCCAGTTGCGGGACCTGCTGGCCGGTGCGCGCGCGGTGATCTGTCCGGATAACGGCGTGGGGCACCTGGCGCGCGTGGCGGGTACGCCGACGGTTTGCCTGTTCGGCCCGGGGTCGGCGCTCCTGTTCGGCGCCGGCGGGTTCTGGTCGCGGATGCCGTTTGCTGCGCTGAGTGTCGACGTGCCCTGCCGCGACCAGCCGAACCTGTTCAAGCGCGTGCTGCCCTGGGTCCGCACCTGCGAACGCTTTCCGCCGGCCTGTCCGCGCCATGTGTGCATGCCCGGGATTACCCCGGCGGACGTGTTCGCCGCCCTCACCGAACTGTTGGAGGAAAAGCCGTGAAGCGTATCGGCCTGTTGATCACGTCGCTGACCGGCGGCGGTGCCGAGCGGATGGTGATGAACTTCCATGGCGTGTTCACGCGCATGGGTCATGAGGCGCACATCATTCTGGTCAAGAACGAGGTCTTCCATGGCGCTGAGGGAATCCCTGCCGACCAGCTGCATGTGCTCTCCGAGACCGGTGATCTGCATGCGAACAAGGCGATCAGCAAGCGCCTTCTGGCCCGGCGCCTGCGGCAGACGGTCCGGGAGATCGAGGCGGATGGTCGGCGGTTCGACTTCCACATCTCCAATTCCGAGGATTCCGATCGTCTGGCGCGTATTGCCGGCCTGGATCGTGTGCTGATCCGCTATCGCAATTCGATGAGCGAGTACATCCGCGGCAAGGTCGCGGGCAAGCCGGCGTGGAAGCGTTGGCTGCACCGATTGCAGTGGACGTGGAAATTCCGCGCGATCTACGACGGCGCCCACATCGTCACGGTGTCGCAGGCGATGCAGCATGACATCGTCGATGTGATCGGGGTGAAACCGGCATCGTTGACCACGATCTACAACCCTTACCCATTCGCCTGGTTGCGCGCCCAGGCCGGCAAACCGGCACCACTGCCGGATGGGCCGTACATCGTGTACGCCGCCAAGTTCGAGAATCGCAAGCGCCACGATGTGCTGGTACGGGCGTTCCACGCGTCCGGCGTGCCGCACAGCCTGGTGTTGATCGGGGATGTCTATACCGACGCCGACCGCGCCAACTTCGCCCGCCTGCAGGCCTTGGTCGACGAACTCGGCCTGCGCGAGCGGGTCATCTTTCCCGGCTTTCAGAAGAACCCCTACCCCTGGCTGAAGCACGCCGATCTGTTCGCGCTCTCGTCGGACAGCGAGGGTCTGCCGGTGGTCCTGGTGGAAGCACTGATTCTGGGCACCCCGGCGGTGAGCACCGATTGCCCGACCGGCCCGCGCGAGGTGCTGATCGGCGAGCATGCGCGCTTCCTGTCCCCGACCGGCGACTGGCGTGCGCTGGGTGACAATATCCGCGCCGCCCTCGTCGAGGGCTATCCGCCGATCAGCGGTGAACTGATCGAGCGTTTTGACGATGAATTCGCCGCCGGAAGATATCTGGCACTTGCCCAACGTTTGTTCGAGACCCGCTGATGTCCGAGAAGTCCGCGATCGACAGTTCCGTTTATGACGCCTCGTTCTATGCCCATCGTGGCAAAAGCACCTCGTATGCCGCCGCCGCCGTGCTGGGGCAGGTGCTGAAATTCGTTCCCGAGGTGCGCTCGGCGGTGGATTTCGGCTGCGGTTCCGGCGTGTGGCTGCATACCTTGCGCAGCCTGCATCCGGTGCCCGACGTGCTCGGTGTCGACGGCCCCTGGGTCGCGCGCGAGCATCTCGCCATTCCGGTCGAGGCGTTCCGCGAGGAGGACATGAACCAACCGGTCGTGCTCGACCATCGCTACGACCTGGCGATGTCGCTGGAGGCGGCGGAGCATCTTTACCCGAACAATGCCGGTACCTTCGTCGACACGCTTTGCGCGGCCTCCGACTTCATCCTGTTCTCGGCGGCGGTGCCGGGCCAGGAAGGCAAGAATCATTTCAACGAACAGTGGCCGGACTATTGGGCGGCGTTGTTCCGGGCGCGCGGTTACCACGTCGTGGATTGTCTGCGCGGCGAGTTGTGGCACGACGAGCAGATCCCCTTCTGGTATCGGCAGAACGCGCTGCTGATGGTGGCCGCGAGCCGCGTTGACGATCTGCACCCCGATGTCTGGAAGGCACCGACGCCATTGTCGATCGTGCATCCCCGCACCTTCGAGGACTACTTCCGTCGCAGCCGCTCGATCAAGGAATCGTGGAAATGGCTACGTCGGGCGATCAAGCGCCAGTGGTTCGGTATCGATTGCTGACCGATTGCCCGGCAAAAGCGCCGGGTGCGAATGGCGCTCAGGTGGCGCCGGCACGGGCCTGACGATGGCTCGCCAAGCCCAGCAACATGCCGATCTGCGCCCAGAACAGCATCGCGTGATGACGCGCGAAAAAATCGTCCGTCATATTTTTGGTGAGCACCGCGACGATCAGCAGCAGCCCGGTGATGCCAACCGCGCGCAGCAGCGGGTCTGGATTACTCAGCAGCCGCCAGAGATGTCTTGCCGGACAGCCAAGCAGCAGGATCAGGGCGATCACGCCGGGAATACCCATCTGCACCGCGACATCGAGCGCCAGGTTGTGGGCGTGCCATAGGGATCCGAACACCCGGAGTTCCGGGTAGGCCTTGTACATGGAGGCACGTCCGAAACCTGATCCCTGGATCGGATTGTCGAGAATTTTCGGGACGACGTTGGTCCAGTGCACGATCCGTTCGTCCTGGGCGAACAATTCGCCGACATCGTCGACGGTCCACGCCGACAAAAGCCCCTTCGCGGCGGCGGTTGCCAGGACCGCGCCAAACGCAAGTGTGATGGTCAGGCCACCAACCAATACCAGGGTCGTGCTGAGCTTGCGCGTGATGAAAATGAAGAACCCTATGGCCATCACCGCGAACGTGATCCAGACCATACGGTTGTTGCTCAGATACGCCGTACCCAGCGCCAGCGCGACGGTTGCCAGCGCGAGCACATCGACCAGTCGGGTTACGCGACCGCGCGACCGTTCACGGGTCGTGAAGTAGAGCAACCCGAGCAGCGGCATGAGTTCGACCAGGATGGTGCTGTAATCGCCAACGCCCCCCCATCGACCGGAAACCCACTTGCCGTTCTCGCTGGCCAGCGTCCCCGCGATGCTGATCACCCAGAACGCGACCAGCAGGGTGCCGGCCCACAATTCCAGGCGGGCACGGTCGCGGGTGAGGACGAAGAAAACCAGAAAAATCAGCAGCGAATAACCGATCTCCGATTTCATCTCGCGGAGCGAATAAGCGAGATCGGCCGCGCCGATGAGGGAAAACGCTGCGACCAGTGTCCAGATCGCCCAGGCGGCAAGGCAAGGCGGCTTCTGCCCGCCCTGGGTTCGCCAGGTGTATGCCGCGATGCCGACCGCGATCAGGAGCATCAGAAGGCGGAGGGCGATGGTGCCGGTAAGCGTCAGCGCGAAAAGCAGGATCGCCGGCGGAACCAGGGGTAGCGCCTGACGTACGGAATTGGAATACATCTCGGGGACGAAAGCTTTCAGGTCTTATAGTAGGTGTCGTGAATTCCCGGCCAATCATACATTTCGATAAATGACGACGCTTTCCTCCTTGCGCCGGATCCTGGTCATCCGCCGCGACAATATCGGCGATCTGCTGTGCACCACGCCGCTGCTGTCGGCGTTGCGCCAGGCGGCGCCCGGGGCCTCGATCGAAGTGCTTTGCAACAGCTACAACGCGCCCGTGCTTGCAGGCAATCCGGACGTCGACCGGGTCTATTCCTACACCAAAGCCAAGCATGCGGATGTCTCGAAAGTGATCGCCTGGTGGCGGGAATGGCGCGTGTTCATGGCGCTGCGTCGGCGGGGCTACGATCTGGTGATTCACGCCAACCCGCTCCCGCACGCACGCACCGAAAAACTGATCCGGCTGATCGCTCCGCAGCACGCACTCGCTGTTGTCGATGCGGCGGGCCCGGGCGGATCGCGGGGCATCGACATCGCGGTCGACGTCCGCAGCATCCCCGCCGGCCATCACGTCCAGCGGGTCTTCTCCTTGCTCCGACCGCTCGGCATCGACGGGCAGCCTGGGCCGATGCACATGGTCGTGCCCGAAGGGCAGGGGACGGTGCCCGACCAGGCCCGACCGCGCATCGGTCTGCATGTGAGCAGCCGGGTGCCGTGCAACCGATGGCCGGAAGAATATTGGCGGGAGTTGATCGGACGCCTGGCCGCGCGGGGCTGGACGATGCGCCTGTTCTGGGCGCCCGGTCGGGCCGACAACGCGCGCCATCCCGGCGACGACGAACTGGCCGGGCGTCTCGCGGCGGTGGCTCCAGGCCATCTCGAAATGTTCCCGACCGCGAATCTCGATGATCTTGCGCGGGGACTGTCCGCTGTCCGCTTGATGATCGCCGGCGACGGCGGCGCGATGCACATGGCGGTCGCATTGGGTAAGCCGACGGTCGCGTTGTTCGGTTGTACCGATGCCGTTCAATGGGGCCCGTGGGGTGTGCCGAGTCGCGTCTGTGACGGCGGCGGGGCGGCCGGAAACGTTCCCCCGGAGACGGTGTTCGAGGCGATGGAGGCGCTCGCGGCGAGTCAGGGCATCACCCCTGAGGCCGGCCTGGAGTTCAAAGTCGGGCCGGCGGAGTAGACTTGTCCGCTTATTGATGCCGGCGGGTTTGAATGAATAGCAAAGCGCTCTATCTCAGGCTGCTGACCTACGTGCGTCCCTATTGGAAGGGCTTCGGGGTGGCGGTGGCGGCAATGGTGGTGCTGGCGGCGGTCGAGCCGACCATCGCCGCCCTGTTCAAGCCGCTGCTTGACGTGACGTTCGTCGAGAAGGATCCGGAATCCATCAAGTTGGTGCCGTTCGCGTTGATTGGGCTGTTCATCGTCCGCGGTTCCGCCGGCTTCCTGTCCGAGGTCGGCATGGGTTGGGTGGCGACGCGCGTGGTGTACGACCTGCGCAGGCAGATGTTCGACCGCTTGATGACGCTGCCCATCCGCTATTTCGATGAGTACAAATCCGGGGCGTTGATGTCGAAGCTGTTGTACGACGCCAATAACGTCACCAACGCGGCGACTCAGGCCCTGGTGGTGATCATCAAGGATTCGCTGACGGTGCTGGGTCTGCTCGGATACATCTTTTATCTGAACTGGAAGCTGGCCCTGGTCACGTTGATGATCGTGCCGGCGATCGCGCTGATCGTCACCCGGGTCGGCCGGCGCCTGCGCAGCCTCAGCCATGGCATGCAGGCGAATGTTGGAGAAATGACGTCGGTAGTCCAGGAGGCGATCGAAGGCGTGAAGATCGTGCGCGTTTTCGGCGGCATCGAATACGAGCAAAAGCGCTTCGATCATGTCGCTAACTGGGTGCGGCGGATGCAGATGAAAAAATCCGTCGCGGCCAACGCATCGGTGCCGGTGGTCCAGGTGTTCACGGCCATTGCGCTCGCCATCGTGGCTTATGTCGCCTCCGTCGAAGCCACCACCGGCACGCTGACGGTCGGCGGCTTCGTGTCCTTCATTGCGGCGATGGCCCTGTTGTTCTCGCCGATAAAACGGCTCACCAACGTCAATGAGCCGTTGCAGCGGGGCCTGGCCGCCGCCGAGAGTGTGTTCCATCTGATCGATCTGCCGTACGAACCCCACGCCGCCCTGACGGCGCCGGTGGCCCGCGCTCGGGGGGAACTGGAATTCGATCATCTGTCGTTTCGATATCCGACCGCCGATTGCGATGCCCTCAACCATATCGATCTGCGCATCGAGGCCGGGGAGACCATCGCCCTGGTCGGGGCCTCGGGCAGCGGCAAGAGCACCTTGGTCAGCTTGCTACCGATGTTCTACGCCTATGACCGGGGGCGGATCCTGCTCGACGGGCGGGATCTGCGGGATATCCCGATCGCGGAACTGCGCGCACAAATTTCCTGGGTGGGGCAGGAGGTCCTGTTGTTCAACGACACGGTCGCCGCCAACATCGCCTATGGGGCGCTGCGTGACGCTTCCGCCGAAGACATCGCAGCGGCGGCGTCCGCCGCGCACGCGATGGAATTCATCGAGCGGCTGCCGGATGGCATGCAGACCGTCATCGGGGAGAAAGGCGCGCGCCTGTCTGGCGGACAGCGTCAGCGGCTCGCGATCGCGCGGGCGATTCTCAAGGATGCGCCCGTCCTGATTCTCGACGAGGCGACGTCCGCGCTCGATACGCAATCCGAACACCAGGTGCAGGCGGCCCTGGAGACGGTCAAGCAGGGCCGGACCACGATCATCGTCGCGCACCGTCTGTCGACCATTGAAAACGCGGACCGGATCGTCGTGCTCGATGCCGGACGCATCGTCGAGATCGGCAATCACCAGGCCTTGCTGGATCGGGGTGAAGCCTACGCCGCCCTGTACCGGCGGCAGTTCGACGCGAACTGATCGGCAGGTGGCCGTCGTGGGCCGGGGGCGTCCGAATTCTCAACCGGGGGCGATGGCTTAACCGAGGTCGGCCAAGCCACGCGCGACCCGTTGCCGGAATGCGTCGCGGGTGAACGGCGCAAGCGTCTCCGGGTGTTCATCGAGCGGTCTGAGGGGGTGGGGGCGGTCCAGCAACGTGCTTACGAGTTCGGCGAAGCCGGCCCCGCCGTCGCGGCGAGGATCGGCATAGAGGAACCCGGATTTGCCGTGCTCGATCAGCTCGTTGAACGGGGGCAGATCGATGGCCAGCGGAGCGCGGTTCGCCATCATGGCTTCGATGGTGTTCAGGCCGAGGGCTTCCTGTTCCGGATAGCCGAGGATCAGATAATCGATCGCGGTGTACGCAGGCACGACATTGGCTTGGTGGCCCCACCAGCGGACCCGGTCGCGGAGCGGGCGAAGACTGGTTTCGAGATCCCGGACCGAGCGATAGCCGCCCGCGCCGAAGATGTCGAGTCGAACCTCCGGGTGGTCGGCCAATATCGGCGCGATGATCCGGAACAGCTTTTCGAAATGCTTGGTTGGCGCGATGCGCGAGACGATACCGAGCCTGAGCCCGGTCACGGTTGCGTAGGGCGCGGGTGTCAACCAGCGGCGGTAACCGGGTTCGAGCAGCCCGAGCAGACGATCGCGGACCTTCTGCTGGTCCCAGGTAAAGCGGCTGTTGCGGACGATCGGCGTATCGCCCGCGCCGCGGTTCATTTCCGCGACCCCGTACCAGGGTTCGTCATGGGCGCGATCGATGCCTTTCGCCTTCAGCGTGGCGACGACATAACCCGACACACCGAACACCCGCTGCGCCAGCAGATAGCCCCGGTGATCCCGGTCGTGGACCGGCATGTGCGCGATCGACACCAGGGGCATTCCTGCGGGGACGACCAGGTTGGCGGGCGGTTGGCTGTGGGTGAGCACGAAGCCCTCGAGGCGGCTGAGCGCCCGATTCAGCTCATCGACATCGTGGACCGCGTGCAGCGTCGCGCCGTACATCGGCAGCCGTTCCCAGGCGGGGTTGCCTTGGCGGTGGAAGACGGTCACCTGGTGACCCAGCGCAATGAGCGCCTCGGTCAGGAAGCTCGTGTAGATTTCCCCGCCCCCGAATGAGCGGTGAAGATTGATCTGGATGCAATGCATGCGGGCTGCCGGAGTAGTTTCGGGTTACGGATCGATGAGCCTCAGGACGGCTTGCGCGCGCAGACGAACAGGGCCTTGTGCATGAAAATGCCCAGATAGCGCGCGCCGAGATTGCGAATGGCGTACTTGAGGTCTTTGCCGCGCGAGGGCCTGAGCGAGATGTTGTCATGGCTCATTTCACGCACTTCCAGGCCGGCGTTTTCGAGGATGTGACGCAGCGATGCGGGCGTGAAATGAATCATGTGGATTTCCGAGAACGTCTGCTCGTAAGGGACCGGATCAACCAGGGCTTCAAGACGTCGCGCCCGCGACAGCGACCATTTCCCCGGTCGCAACGCCAAGCGCCCTTGTGAATTGTTCGGCACCGCGATGATCAGGTGTCCGCCCGGTTTGAGCATTTCCACCAAGCGGGGGAGCGAACGGGCCGGATAGGGCAGGTGTTCGAATACGTGCCACAAGGTAATGGCGTCGAAGTGCGCGGGCGGAAAGGTCAGATCCTCGATGTAGCCCCGGGTCAGATCGATGCCGTACAGGGATTTGGCACGGCCGATGGCTTCCGTCGAAAGCTCGCTGCCGTGAATTTCGTAACCTTGCTCCCGCAGAAGCATCAGCCCGGTGCCGATGCCGGCACTGACATCCAGCACGCGACCGCCGCCGGGCACGCACCGGGTGACGCGCGCGATTCGCCGACGCCACATGCCCAGCCAGTTGTCGTCCGGCTTGAAATTCGCGTAGTAGCCACCCTCGCAATAATTCTGCTGGACGAACTGTTCCGACGGTCGTGGGTTGGTGAAGATCAGTCCGCAGGTATTGCAGGAATAAATGTCGTTGCGATCGGATTCCTCGACGAGGTCCGCGCCACCACATCCCGGGCACGTCGCGAGCAGCTCCTGAATATCGGCAAGGTTGGGTTGGCTGGACATGCGGACAACACTCCTGGATCGGGATGGGGCGCCTGCGATGCTACCCGAGGATGTATGAGCGCGCCGAGTTGTGCGCGCCGCGCGCGCCGACCGGAGCGAGGCCGGGCGCCCCGCAGCGACGACGGCCTGCGGGTGCGCATGCGACCGGCACCCCCGTAAGGCGGTGCGGCGTTGGCGGACACCGGCGATTATCAAGGGGCCGAAGCGTAAACCAGGAAAAGGCCACTCGTATCCGCTTGAGGGCGCCACGTCCTGTGGGAGCGGCGTCCCGCCGCGATCATGGCCCGGGTTGATCTGCCGCGCCCATCGCGGCGGGACGCCGCTCCCACAAGTCATCGCATGGGGCTGCGTTTTGCGGGTTTTCGTGGTGCGGACACTTGCGCATGATCGGCGTATCTCCCTCGCGCCGCGCTGCCATGACCGACCTCAACGAAGCCAACACCGTCAAACGCACCACCTGCTACGAATGCGACGCCAACTGCGTGTTCGACGTGACCATCGATCCAGCAGGCAAGGCCATCGCCCTCGACGGCCCGGAATGCCCGCGCGGCCAGGCGCAGCTCGAACGCGAATACCACGCCGATCGCCTGCTGTATCCGCTCAAGCGCGTCGGCCCGAAGGGCTCCGGCGAGTTCGAGCGCATCAGCTGGGACGAGGCGCTGGACACCATCGCCGCCGAACTGGTGAAGGCGCGGGCCAAGCACGGCGCGCCGGCGGTCGGCTTCTTCGCCGGTTACACCAAGGAAGCGCGCCCGCAGTTGCAGCGCCTCGCGCACGCCTTCGGCAGCCCGAACTACCTGACCGAGGCCGGCTGCTGCTTCTCGGCCACGATGGTCGCCGAGAAGCTGACCTTCGGTTACAAGATCAAGACCACCAGCACGGTCGAATCGCCGGCGACGAAGTGTCTGCTGGTCTGGTCGACCAATCCGCCTGGCTCGATCCCGCCCTTCGACGATCACCCCTATTCACGCCGCAAGAAGGGCCGCGCGGTGATCGTGGTCGAGCCGCGCAAGACCGAGACCGCGCGGCTCGCCGACATCCATTTGCAGATCCGCCCCGGCACCGACGGCGCGCTGGCGCTCGGCTTCCACCACCTGATCTTCGCGAACGGCTGGCAGGATCACGCCTTCCTGCACGAGTACTGCAACGGCGTCGAGGCCTTCCGCGACTACGCCGCCGAGTTCACGCCGGCCCGCGTCGCCGAAATCTGCGGCATCGACGAGGCCGATCTGCGCCGCGCGGTCGAACTGTTCGCCACCACCAAGCCCGCGCAGATCGTGCTGTCGCCGACCTCCACCGTGCAGCACGCCAACGGCTTCCAGAACCACCGCGCGCTGATCCTGCTGTCCGCCGTCACCGGCAACCTCGATCGCGAGGGCGGCAACCGCTTCTTCAACGACAAGATCAAGCCCAAGCCGATCGACCTGTTCGATGTCTGCCGCAACGAACTGCCGCCGCGCATCGGCGACGAGGTGTTCCCGATCTGGACCAAATACTGGCCCGCCGCGCAGAGCATGCTGATGCCGGACTGCATGCTGGAGGGCAAACCCCAGCCGCTGCGCGCGCTGCTCGCGATGGGCATCAACACCGCGATGTGGCCGAACTCCAAACGCATGGAGCGGGCGCTGGCCTCGCTCGATTTCTTCGCCACCAGCGACTTCTTCCACAACCCGGCCACCTTGCAGGCCGACATCGTGCTGCCCGCCGCGACCAATCTCGAACGCGCCGCGCTGATCGCCTACCCCGGCTGCGCCTACAAGGGCGAAGTGCGCTACCGCCACCGCGCCCTCGAACCGCGCGGCGAGGCGCGCCCGGACGCGGAAATCTTCCTCGATGTCGGCGTGCGCCTCGGCATGGGCGACATGTTCTGGCACGGCGACGTGGAGGCCTCCTGGAGCGAGATCGCCCAAGGCCTCGACGCCGAGGTCCGCGACAAGGCCTACAACGACCCCGAAGGCGCGACCGTCTACGCCGGCGCCATCGACGAGATGGTCGATGCCGGCTTCCTCGACGGCGACCGCATCTACCGCCTGTTTGGCTTCCCGACCGCGACCGGCCAGGTCGAATTCGACTCCAAGGAGCTGCGCGACGCCGGCCACGACGGCCTGCCGATCTACCGCGAACCCGCCGAAAGCCCGGTCTCCACGCCCGAACTCGCACGCGACTACCCGCTGGTGCTGACCAGCGGCGGGCGGCAGAAATACTTCACCCATTCCCAGCAGCACAACGTCGCCAGCCTGCTCGCCCACGACCCCAAACCGCGCGTGCAAATGCACCCCGCCGACGCCGCCGCACGCGGCATCGCCGATGGCGACTGGGTGAAGGTGCGCTCCCCGCGCGGCGCGGTGCGCTTCGCCGCCGAGGTCAACGACGTCATGAAGGAAGGCGTGGTCCACTGCTTCCACGGCTGGAACGACGCCAACGTCAACGAACTCACCGAACACACCCATCTCGACCCGATCAGCGGCTTCCCCGCCTTCAAGGCCCTGCTCTGCGAAGTGGAACGTGCGTAGGGTGCGCCACGCGCACCAGATCCAACGGCCAATGGTGCGCATGGCGCACCCTACGGACCGGTGTGCGCCGCCAACCGCAGATTCGCCTCGCTCTGACCGAACGGAAGCCAGCGCAAGGAGCATGAGGACATCGCGGTGAGCGAGACCTATTCCGCGCGAGACCCGCAATGCCAAAGCGACCAAGGAATGCACATGGACGTCATCAAAACCCCACCGCCGGCAAGCCCGGCGCTCCACGAAGCGTCAAGCAGAACGGTGGACGATGGGACCCAAACATGAAGGTTTGGTGCCTGAACCCGGATGCTGTCCGCGGCCTGGGCTTGAAAGACCGAGTAACCGATGTCTAGATGTGTACCAAAGCGGCTATATGTAGCCAGTATTGGTCGTATATGGCCATGCGCCTATATATGCACCAAAAGGTCTACATCTGGGCGTGTCGTAGAAACCACTGTTATACGAAAGAACGATCACTGAAAGGATTGCCGACTTGCTCAAACTTAAAGACATTTATCTAGGTACGACCGATGCCAAGAATGAGCTATTGAACTGCTCTCCAGAAGAAATGAGGAGATTTGAGAATTCATTTGTTGCACCTCCGGCATTGAATGTAGACAACTACCTGAACAAGAATAAATATTACGTTGTAGGCCTGAAAGGAACGGGAAAGACCGCTCTTCTGCGGTACATTTCAATAAAATTAGACCAAGAGCAGAACGCATTCTCTGCTTTTGTTCTATTTAAATCGGAGATTGATGAGGATTTGCGCAAAGACTTTTCAAAAGCCGCGCGCATTCAGGTAGCCGAAGAGAATGCTTCAGACTACGAGGGGAATGATTTCGAAACAGTTTGGCGGTGGTTTATTTACAGAAAGCTTGTCGAATCTATTCAAGCTCTCGGCGCAACAGTGTTTCAGCGCAACGAATACCTATCGAACTTTGAAGCTCTAGTTTCATCAGAATGCATAAGCCAAACAGAAAGCAAGGGCCTTAGTCGTCTTATTCCTACGATACGCAAAGGGAATATTGAAATAAGCCAATCGCCCAAGCTACGACTGGAATTTGATTGGGATGAGAATGGACGCGCAAAAGTTAATTTCAATGAGCTAGTCCGGCGTGCCGATCAAGCCTTCGAAAAACTGGAACCAGGATTGGGCCGGCTGAATATTTTCTTCGATGAGCTTGAATTGAGCTATCAAACAAGCAAACAGTATCAGCGCGATTCTCGCTTAGTGCGTGATCTAATAGTATCAATCGAAAAGCTAAATGCAGTTTCTAAGCGCAAGGGCTATAACGCCTGTTTGTACGCCGCAATCCGCTCCGAGGTCTTAAACTCAGTTGACTCTCTTGGTAAAGAGATCAACAAACCAATAGCAGACTTTGGGTCCGTAATACTATGGAATAGGCCTGGCTTAGATGCCGCGCAACAACCAATGCTGCATGTTATAACCAAAAGAATAAACAATGCCCGCGAAGAGGCGGGGCTTAACTTGTTTGCCGAAGATGAACTATGGAGGCAATATTTTCCGACCATAATTCATGGAAAAAAGCCCCAAGTTTACATCCTTCACAATTCTTGGTACCGGCCACGCGATGTCGTCCGTCTATTGATTTCAGTACAAGATCAGTATCCAGACGAAGAGAGCTTTAATCTACAAAGCCTAGAGGCCATAAGAAAAGCTTATTCTACTGCATCATGGGTTGAAATTACTGAGGAACTAAAAGCCAAATATCGTGCTGCCGATATAGACGGCATTAAATACATATTCTACGGCTATCAGCAGATCTGCTCACTCAGCGAGATCGCCGCTAGGGCGGTAAAAGTAGCAAAAGACCACAAAGAGACAGAAGCTTTACTGAGCAATCACGACATAAAAGACGTAGTCAAGGATCTCTATCGAATCGGCGTGCTAGGCAATATCAATCAGGAAAGGGATAGAATAAGGTTTTCTTTTCGCGGTGATGACGAAATATTGTTCGATCATGACTTGTTTGTTCACAACGCGTTAAGAGCACATCTGTCGATTTTCAATTGATCGTATAACAAGCAGCCCAAGCCGTCGTCCCGGCGCGGCTTACCTTGAACGTCATGGCGAAAACATTGGCTGCGTCGTTGAAATCAACGGGTGATTTCCTGGCTTGTATCCATACTGATTGTTCGTCAGAACGTGCGTGAATCATGCCTTTTCGTGGTGTCCTCCCCGAGCGCAAACACCTGTTCCGTCCGGAGCCGTTTACTGAGGTCGGGGTCAGCGACGCCGAGGCCTGGCGGCTGAATCCGAAGCACCGCCACGTCTACGACAAGCTGGCGATGGCGCGTTCGCAGGGCCTGCGCGCCGGTCCTTGCGGGGTCGATCCGACGGCCTTGGGGCTGAAGCCGCGCGATCGGGTGTTCGTCAGACCCATCGTCAACCTCGCCGGCATGTCGCTGGGGGCGCAGGCGGCGAACGCTGCGGAGGTGCCGCACACGCCGGGCAGCTTCTGGTGCGAATTCCTGGATGGCGAACAGACCAGCACCGATTGCCTGGTCCGCGACGGCGCGGTGTTGTGGTTCGCGCACACCCGCGCCGCCGATGAGCGGGACCGCAGCCGTCCGGTCTGGTGGGAGATCGGCGTCGATCTACCGCACCTGGAACCGCTGATCGCGCGCTTCGTTGCATCCCGCCTGCCCGGCTACACCGGGCTGTGCAACGTGGAGATGATCGGCGCGCACGTGATCGAGATGCACCTGCGCGGCTCGAATGCCTTCTTCGATTTCTACGGCGAGGCGTTCCTGCCCGCCTGGGTGGCGCTGGTCGATGGGCTGGATGTGGCGATGCCGCCCCCGATTCCGGGCGGCGTGAACTGGTCGGTGTTCGGCGATGGTGCGCTTGATGAATCGAAGCTTGCGGGTATTCCGGGGGTGTCGGTAACCGCAGATGTCCATACGGACGGCCGCGTCGCCATCATCCGGGCGCCGAGTCTGCATCTGGCGCGGCTTGCCGCAGAGCACCTGTAGGAGCGGCTTCAGCCGCGATCGGCGTGGCGGTTCGGCGTGGGGACAAAGAAAAAGGCCCGCTCCTTGCGGGGCGGGCCTTTTCTTGTCGGGGGGATCGCGAGGGCTTACTTGCCGGCGTCGAGGGCCTGGTAGTAGTCCATCAGGATCTTGGCGACTTCCGGACGGGAGAATTCCGGCGGCGGGGCGATGCCCTGGCCGAGCATCTCGCGGACCTTGGTGCCGGACAGCAGCACGAAGTCCTCCTTGGTGTGATCCGGCACGTCACGCATCATGACGACCTTGTTCAGCTTCTTGCTGTAGGCGGTGTGATCGGCCTTGAAGATGTCGATCAGCAGGGCGCCTTCCGGCACCTCGTCGAAGATGGTCTGGGCGTCGAAGGCGCCGTAGTAGTCGCCGACACCGGCGTGGTCGCGGCCGATGATGAAGTGCGTGGCACCCATGTTCTGACGGAACAGGGCGTGCAGCACGGCTTCACGCGGGCCGGCGTAGAGCATGTCGAAGCCGTAGCCGGTGACCATGGCGGTGTTCGGCGGGAAGTACAGCTCGACCATCTTGCGGATGGCGGCGTCACGCACCGGGGCCGGGATGTCGCCCTTCTTGAGCTTGCCGAGCAGCATGTGGATGACCACGCCGTCCGCGTTCAGCGCTTCGCGGGCCATGTGGCACAGCTCTTCGTGCGCGCGGTGCATCGGGTTGCGGGTCTGGAAGGCGACCACGGTGTTCCAGCCACGCTCGGCGATCTCGTTGCGGATCTCGACGGCGGTGCGGAAGGTGTCCGGGAAGTCGGTCATGAAGTAGGAGAAGTTCAGGACCTGGATCGGACCGGACAGGCAGACGCGACCGACGCTGTTGAACGCGGCAACGCCCGGGTGCTCGGGATCGGTGGTGCCGTAGACCTTCTCGGTCATCAGGGCCATGTCGGCGTCGGAGAAGGTCTCGACGGCGGTGACGTCCATGACGGCCAGCACCGGGTTGCCTTCGACGTTCGGGTCCTTCAGGGCGATGCGGTCGCCCGCCTTGATGCCCTGCGCGTCTTCGACGACGTTGATGACCGGGACCGGGAAGAAGGTGCCGTCGGTCATGACCATCTTTTCGGCGGTCGCGAGCGCGTCGGCGCGGTTCATGAAGCCGGTCAGCGGGGTGTAGTAACCGCCGCCCAGCTGCACCGCGTTACCGGCGGCAGCGGAGCTGATGACGATGGACTTGAGGCCGGTGGCCTCGTGCATCAGGGCGTCGTGTTTTTCCGCGTCGTAGACAAACAGCGGCTTGAGCTGGTCGGAGCCGTGAGGCTTGATCATGGTGCTCTCCTATCCTCGTGGAGGTTGAATGAAGGGCCGCCGGGAGCGGAGGGCGACCTGCGATTGAAAGCGGTGGGAACCTATCGACGATTTGTGACGCCTTGGGGTTCCGCTTTGTAGGAGCGGCTTCAGCCGCGATCGGCAGGCGGTGACTCGCCAGGTGCTGTTCGCGGCTGAAGCCGCTCCTACGGTGGGGCGGGGATTTAGCCCGCTCGTGTCGTGTTATGCGTTGACCTTGATCGGGTTTTTGGTCCGGCGCGCGCGCACGGCAGCGGCCAGTTCCATCAGCAGCGGTCCGGTCTCATCCCAGCCGATGCAGGCGTCGGTGATGCTCTGGCCGTAGACGAGATCGCAGCCGGGTTCGACGTCCTGACGGCCGGCGACGAGGTGCGATTCGATCATCACGCCCATGATGCGGTTGTCGCCGGCGGCGACCTGAGCGGCGACTTCGCCCCCGACCGCGAGCTGGCGTTCGTATTTCTTTTCCGAGTTCGCGTGGCTGAAATCGACCATCAGCTTCTCGGCCAGGCCGGCCTTGGCGAGCGCCTTGCAGGCCACGTCGATGCTGGCCGCGTCGTAGTTCGGCTTGCCGTTGCCGCCGCGCAGGATCACGTGGCAGTCGTCGTTGCCGCGCGTCTCGAAGATCGCGGAATGACCGTTCTTGGTCAGCGACAGGAACACGTGCGGGCGGTTGGCGGCGCGGATCGCGTCGATGGCGATGTTGAGCGCGCCGTCGGTGCCGTTCTTGAAGCCGACCGGGCTGGAGATGCCGGAGGCGAGTTCGCGGTGGACCTGCGATTCGGTGGTGCGCGCGCCGATGGCGCCCCAGCTGATCAGGTCCGCGAGGTACTGCGGGGTGATCAGGTCGAGGAACTCGGTGGCGGCCGGCAGGCCCATGTCGTTGATGTCGAGCAGCAGGCTGCGCGCCAGGCACAGGCCGTCGTTGATCTTGTAGCTGCCGTCTAGGCCCGGGTCGTTGATCAGGCCCTTCCAGCCGACCGTGGTGCGCGGCTTCTCGAAGTACACGCGCATGACGATGACCAGATCGTCCTGGAGCTCGTCGCGCAGCGTCTTCAGGCGCCCGGCGTATTCGCGGGCGGCGGCCGGATCGTGCACCGAGCACGGGCCGACGATGATCAGCATGCGGTCGTCCTTGCCATGCAGGATGTCGTGGATCGCGGCGCGCGCGGCGAACACGGTCTCCGACGCGGTGTCGGTGATCGGGTACTTGGCGTGCACCTCGACGGGCGCGATGACTTCCTGGATGCCGACGATGCGGAGGTCGTCGGTCTGGTGTTTCACGGACATATTCGGGGCAGTGGCGGCTGATCAGTGCGGCGGGAAAAACCGCAGCATTTTACGCCGCTCCCGGAACTGGGGTAACCCCTTGGGCAGGCTTGGAATAATGAGCTTTCCGATTGCCCTATCAGAGCAACTGATAACGCTTGATCTTCCGATACAGGGTGCGTTCGCTCATGCCGAGCCTGGCGGCGGCGGCGCGGCGGTTGCCGTCGAGCTCGTTCAGGATCTGCCGGATATGGGTGGCTTCGGACTGTTCGCGGGCGCTCAGCCCGCTGGTCGGATCGCCGGTTGGCGCAATCCCGACCGGCGGAGGCAACGGCGGCATTCCGCCGAAATCGTCGCCACCGTGGCCGGGATCGGGAATGACCAGCCCGGGCAGGCTCTGCCAGCGGATGTGCTGGGCGTCGATGATGCCGTCCAGGCTCAGCGCGTAGCCCAGTTGCAGCACGTTGAACAGTTCCCGGACGTTGCCGGGGAAGTCATGTTCCGCGAGCCGGGCCAGCGCCGCCGGGGTGACCACGATGGGGTTGCCGTCGGGGCTGATGAGGCGGTCGAGCAGTGCTCGTGACAGCGCCGGGATGTCGTCGAGCCGGTCGCGCAGCGGCGGCAGGCCGATGGTGAACACGGCAATCCGGTAGTAGAGGTCCTCGCGGAATCCGCGCGCCTGCACCATCGACCACAGGTCGCGGTTGGTCGCGCAGACGAGGCGCACGTCGACCTGATGCTGAACCGTCCCGCCGACCCGGCGGAAACTGCCGGATTCCAGCGCGCGCAGCAGCTTGGGCTGGATGGACAGCGGAATCTCGCCGATCTCGTCGAGGAAGAGCGTGCCGCCATCGGCGAGTTCGAACAGGCCGCGCTTGGTCCGCGTGGAGCCGGTGAAGGCGCCCTTCTCGTGGCCGAACAGCTCGCTCTCGAACAGGTCCGCGCCGAGCACGGTGCAGTCGACGGTCAGGAACGGCTGGTGACGCCGTTTGGAGGCGTTGTGGATGAATTCGGCGGAAAGCTCCTTGCCGGTGCCGCTCTCGCCCTGCAACAGCACGGGCAGGTCCTTGGCGGCGGCGTGGGCCAGTTCGTCGAGCAGGGTCATCATCGCCTTGCTGTCGCCGACCATGCCGGAGCGCGAGACGCCGGGCATCTCGCCTTCCAGCGGGCGCAGCGTCTGCAGGAGCAGCTTGTTGCCTGCGTCGTCGACCACCCGGGCGCAGTGCACGCGCACCAGCGTGGTGGGGATGCGCTGCCCGCGCAGGCGGCAGATGAAGGTCTGGGGTTTGCCGTTGGCGAGGATCTCGTCATGCCGGCAACCGAGGGTGCGGGCGAGCTCGATGCCCGGCAGATCGTTCAGCAACTGGCCGCAGGACTCGCCGAGTACATCTCCCTCACGCAACTGGAAGCTGGCGAAGAACGGTTTGTTGGCGGCGACGATGCGCAGGTGCTGATCAAGCACCAGGCAGGGTTCGTCATGGGTGGCCAACAGGGCCTGGATGGGTACGGCAGCCATGATCTCGACGGCTCGCTCCGTGCGGTTTCGGCAAGGGTCGAGGATAGCATCCGAAAACGGCTTGGCCGTGTCGCCCCCGGCGGGAATGTGAGCCTATGTATACGGCCCCGCGATCAAAGGGCGTTGTTCGGGGTCAGCAGACGATAGCGCGCCTGGCCGGCGGTCTGCTCGCGCAGGGTCGTCCAGGCGACGCCGGGAACGAAGTCGTTGCTGGCGTCCTGTTCGAGATAGACGCGGGCGGCGGCGTGCAGCCAGCCGCGTTCGACCAGCAGGTCGAGCGCCGGCGTGGCGAGCGGGCTCGCGAACGGGGGGTCGACAAAGACGATGTCGAATGCGCTCGGCGGCGTGTCGCGCAGCCAAGCGAGGGCATCGCTGGCGACGATGTGCACGCCGTCAGCGCGCAGCGTGCCGGCAAGTTCGCGCAGATGCGCGGCGACCGCCCGATCCTGTTCGATCAGGATGACCTCGGCGGCACCGCGCGAGGCCGCCTCGAAGCCGAGTCCGCCCGCCCCGGCGAACAGGTCCAGGCAGCGTGCGCCGGGCAGTATGGGCTGCAACCAGTTGAACAGGGTCTCGCGGACGCGGTCCGTGGTCGGCCGCAGGCCGGGCCGATCCGGTATAGGCAGGCGTCGACCGCGCCACTCGCCGGCGATGATGCGCAGCGAACCGGGCCCCTTGCCGCCACCGGCGGTCGCCGCGTTATGGGGGCGTCTGGCCATTCCGGTCGGCCTGCGCGACCCCGTTGCCGACCAGCACGGTCGTCATCCGCTCCGGGTCGACGCGGCGCTGGAATGCGTCGCGCACCGATTCGGCGGTGACGGCGGCGATGTTCGCATCGAATTGATCGAGATAGTCCAGCGGCAGGCCGTAGAAGCCGATCATCGCGATGTAGTCGAGGATCTTGCCGTTGCTGGCGATGCGCAGCGGGAAGCCGCCGCGCAGATTCTTGCGGGTGGCGTCGACTTCCTCCGGGGTCGGGCCTTCGGCGACGAAGCGACGTAGCGTGTCGCGCATCACCGTGAGGGCCTGGTCGGTCTGGTCGTTGCGGGTCTGCGCGCTGAGCAGGAACGGGCCGGCGACGCGCATCGGCGTGAACGCGCTGCCGGCGCTGTAGGCGAGGCCGCGCTGCTGGCGCACTTCGTCGGACAGTCGCGAGGTCAGGCCGCCGCCGCCGAGAATCTGGTTGCCGACGTACAGCGGGAACCAGTCCGGGTCGCCGCGGCTGGCGACCGGCTGGCCGAGCAGGATGTGGGTCTGCTGGCCGGGGTGTTCGAGGCGCAGCGTGCGCGCCTCGGCGGGGGCCGGCGGGGCGGGCAGCGGTGCGGGTCGCTCGCCGCGCGGCAACTTGCCGACGAGACCGTCGGCGAGGCGTTCCGCGCCGGCCCGATCGAGGTCGCCGACGATCGCGACGATCGCGTTCGCGCCGACCAGATGTTTCGCCAGGAAGGCGCGCGCGTGGTCCGGGGTCAGTGCGTTCAGCGACTCTTCCGTACCGTCATCGGGGTGCGCGTACGGGTGGCTGTCGTACAGCTCCGCGAACAGCGCGTCGCCCGCTCGCGAGCCTGCCTTCTGCTGGGTGTAGCGCAGCCCGACCAGCATCTGGTTGCGCACCCGGTCGAAGGCGTCCTGCGGGACATCGGGCGCGGTCAGCATCAGCGCGACCGTGTCGACGCCGGCGGCGAGGATGTCCGGATCGGAGAGGCTGCGCAGCTGGATATAGGCCATGTCGCGCAGGGCCTGAAGGGACAGTTCCGCGCCGAGATCGTCGAGACGCTCGGTGAGCTGGGTCGCGGTCAGGCCGGCGGCGCCTTCGTTGAGCATGCCGATGCTCAGCTTGGCGAGGCCGGGCTGGTCGCCATCGCGGGAGGCGGCGGCGTCGAACACGACGCGCACGTCCACCATGGGGATTCCGGGTGCCGGTACGAAGTAGACCTGGGCGCCGTTGGCGGTGCTCCATTGCTGGATGCGGGGCGTGGCCAGCGCCGCGCCGGCGAACGCGCACAGCAGGAGAACGGAGGCGAGACGGATCATCGCGTTGCCCTCCCGGGCGAGAACCGGGAATGCTCGCCGGGCTGTGGATGGACGCGCGCGACCGTGAGACCACTGTCGACCAGGTATTTGCGGGCCACGTCGCGGACCTGTTCGGCGGTGACGGCACGCACGCGCGGGACGTAGTCGCCGGCGACCGTGTGCGGCAGGTCGATGGCTTCCAGCTGGCCGATCTGGGTGGCCTGGTAGAACAGGGCGTCGCGTTCGAAAACCTTTTCCGCGACCACCTGGTTCTTGACGCGGCGCAGTTCGTCGACGCCGACCAGTTCGGTCTTCAGGCGGTCGATCTGGGCCTTCAATGCCGTCTCCATGGTGTCGAGGTCGTGGCCGTCGCTGGGCACGGCGGTGAGTGTCAGCAGGGTCGGCAGGCGGTCGTAGAGGTCGTAGGACGCGCCCGCCGAGGCGGCGATCTCGCTGCCGCGCACCAGTTCGCGGGTCAGGCGGGCGCTGTCGCTGCCATCGAGCAGGTAGCCCAGCACTTCCAGCGCATAGACCTCGTCCGGGCTGGTCTCCTTGTCGCGTGAGGATTTCAGGCTGGGGACCTTCCAGCCCATGATCAGGTAGGCAATGTTCGAGGGCAGTTCGAAGTCGACCTGGCGAGGGCCGAACTGCGCGGGTTCTTCGGTATCGCGCCGCGTCGCCACCGGCTCGGCCTCGAGCGGGCCGAAGTATTTCAGGGCAAGCGTGTGGACGGCCTCGGCGTCGACGTCGCCGGCGACCACGATCAGGGCGTTGTTCGGGGCGTACCAGGCGCGGTACCAGTCGGCCAGGTCGGCGATGCCCAGCTTGTTGAGGTCGCTAGGCCAGCCGATCACCGGGTTGCGCGCCGGGCTGGCCAGCCAGGCGGTCGCGTTGAATTGCTCGTTGGCGAGCGCCAGCGGCTTGTCGTCAGTGCGCAGGCGGCGTTCCTCGATGACGACCTGGATCTCCTTCCGGAATTCGTCGGCGTCGAGGGTCAGGTGGCGCATACGGTCTGCCTCGAGCTCGAACGCGGCCTCCAGGTGGGAACGCTCCAGGGTCTGGTGGTAGGCGGTGTAATCGGCGCTGGTGAAGGCGTTGTCCTCGCCGCCCAGTTCCGCGATGCGCCGCGAGAACTCGCCTTCCGGCACGTCTGGGGTCCCCTTGAACATCATGTGTTCGAGCGCGTGCGAGATGCCGGTCATGCCGCTCGGTTCGTAGCTGCCACCGACCCGGTACCAGACCTGCGAGACCACCACCGGCGCGCGGCGGTCTTCCTTGACGATCAGTTTCAGGCCGTTGTCGAGCCGGAATTCGTGCACGTCGGCATCGGCGAGGACGGCGACCGGCATGACGAGCAGGCAAAGCAGGAGCGCGCGGGCAGACATCGGTCGTGGTTTCTCCGGTTCGGGTTGGCGGGGATAATAGCGGGCGACATCGTTGTCCGTAGGAGCGGCTTCAGCCGCGATCGGCGCGACCAAGGCCGATCGCGGCTGAAGCCGCTCCTGCGGTCAATCGAATCCCCCCTTCTTCTCACGTTCTGAAAGACTCCCCATGGCACTGTTTGGTTTCGGCAAAAAATCCGCACGCGACGAAAAGGATTCCGCGACGGCCCCGAAAGTCGCCGACGGCGCATCCGGGAAACCGTCGCAGGGTGGCGGGCTGTTCGCCGGTCTGCGGTCGCGCCTCGCGAAGACCCGCAACGGCCTGACCGGCGGGCTTGCTTCGCTGCTGCTCGGTCGCAAGCAGATCGACGCCGATCTGCTGGAGGAGCTGGAGATGCAGCTGCTCAGCGCCGATGTCGGTGTCGAGGCGACCGATCGCCTGCTCGCCGACCTGAGCGGGCGCCTGAAGCGCAAGCAGCTCGATGACCCGGAGGCCCTTTTCGTCGCCTTGCGCGAGGACATGCAGGCCATGCTGGCGCCGGTCGAGCAGCCGCTGGATGTGTCCGCACACAAGCCGTTCGTGATCCTGATGGTCGGCGTCAACGGCGCCGGCAAGACCACCACCATCGGCAAACTCGCCAAGCGCCTGCTCAACGACGGCAGGAGCGTGATGCTGGCCGCCGGCGACACCTTCCGCGCGGCGGCGGTGGAGCAGTTGCAGGTCTGGGGCGAACGCAACGGTGTACCAGTGGTCGCGCAGCACACCGGCGCGGATTCGGCCTCGGTGGTGTTCGACGCCTACGAATCGGCGCGCGCCAGGGGCTTCGATGTGCTCATCGCCGACACCGCCGGACGCCTGCACACGCAGAGCAACCTGATGGAGGAGCTGCGCAAGATCAAGCGCGTGCTCGGCAAGATCGACGCCAGCGCGCCGCACGAGGTGATGCTGGTGGTCGATGCCGGCACCGGCCAGAACGCGATGAATCAGGCCGAGCAGTTCAACGCGGCGGTCGGTCTGACCGGCATCACGCTGAGCAAGCTCGACGGCACCGCCAAGGGTGGGGTGATCTTCGCGATAGCGGAGCGCCTCGGTGTGCCGATCCGTTTCATCGGGGTCGGCGAGGCGGTGGAAGACCTGCGCCCGTTCAGCGCGGAGGAATTTGTCGACGCGCTGTTCAATGAGTAGTTCGGTGGTTTGACAACCAGGGTTGCTTTGCCGGATACGATGTTAACGTAGTGGTCAATATTGTCTCCCGGCTGTGCGCAATATCGCGGTTTTTCTGGTAAATGAAATTGGCATTGATCTTGAAGTAAGTGGCTGTTGGCCAACCGGCCGTCTGTCATTTCGAGATCAACGCCATGCACAAGCTTTTTATCTCCCTGGTCATCTGTGTCGTCCTCGGCCTGGGCTCGAACGCCCACGCGGTGGTGTTCACGGTCGATTCGCTGGCCTCCGGCGCCCCCGGCAGCACGCTCAACGACGACGTGCTCGCCGCCGAGCCGGACACCCAGAACCATCTGTACTTCAACGACCACGAGTCCAGCGGCAACGTCGGCGAGCTCGATGGCGCCGACATCGGTGTGGCCCCGGCGCAGAACGTCAACGCGCTGTCCAACGGCAATGACGCGGTCTCCTCCGCGAACACCCTGTACTTCTCCGTGACTGGTTCGTCGATGGGCCAACTCGGCACCGAGCTCCGCGCCGAGGCTGACCTCGGCGAACAGGCCGGAGACATCTTTGGCGTCAGCGAGGGCATGGGCTTCATGCGAAAGGTCGTGGACGCGGTCGAACTCGGCCTGGCCGCCGCCGACAACATCGATGGCATCGACGCCTTCGATCCGGTGCAGCCCAACCTCACCCATTTCAGTGACCGCGTCTATTTCGCGACCGCCACCGGCTTCAGCGGCTTCGGCAGCGAGGACATCCTGTTCTCCGACGGACTCGGCAACATCAGCCTGTTTGCCGACGGCATCGGTGACATCGGTCTGGCCGTGGGTGACGTGATCGACGCGCTGGTGCTGGATACCACCTTCGGCGCGGCGATGTTCTCGCTGGCCAACGGCTCGACCACGCTGGGGAGCGGGGGCTATTCCGGCGCGGACGTCTTCTACACCCAGTTCGACGGCAGTTTCTCGATGTTCCTCTCGCACGCCGATATCGGCTTGCTGAGCACCGATGACATCGATGCCTTGGAGCTGGACTACGAGGCCAACTCCGTGCCGGTGCCCGGCTCGGCCGTGCTGATGCTGGGCGCGCTTTACGGGCTGCGCCGGCGGGTGCTGGGGGTTTGATGTCGTGCGCGACATCGTTTTTGGTGGTTCGGCTTCCAGGGTCCGCCATGGCCTCCTGAGACACGCCGTAAATACATCGTCGCAGGTGTAGGGCGGATACCCGAAGGGGTTCCGCCGGATTGAGCGCCGATTCGGCGGAACCCCTTCGGGTATCCGCCCTACGCGGCACGAACCACCGAAAAGCGCAGCGACCGGCTCGATGCCGGACGCGGCGCTTCAATTCCACCCACATCTCCAGGCTTCGGGAGGTACGTAAACCCTTCAGGGACCGTTGGCCGCATGGATGCGGCCGTTGAGCCTACAGGGATGCATTTTAGGGCGTGTCCCGGAAGGGTTTACGTACCTCCCGAAGCCTCTGCCCCTGAAACGATGTCGCTCACGACATCATCGACATCCCAACAACCGCCACCCGCGCGCCACCAGGAGTGATCAGGCCCCCTTGGGCTTGTTCCAGGTGTAAACGGTCGTGATCGCGTAATTCCAGACGGCGCCGACCAGCACGCCGGCGATCGCCGACAGCACCCAGAAGGTATCCATCTCGAACAGATAAATCGCGATGCCGACGTTGGCGAAGGCGCCCACCGAGCAGGCGATCATGAAGGACAGCAGACCCCACAACATCCTGATGCCGCGCAGGCGACGGTCGCGGTAGGTCAGCACGTTGTTGAGGAAGAAGTTGAACACCATCGCGACCAGCGTCGCGGTGATCTGTCCGGCGGCAAAGCCGGCGCCGAAGAATTCGAACATCAGGGTCAGCACGGCCATGTGCACGAACACGCCGAGGCCGCCGATCAGCGAGAAGGAGATGAAGCGCACCGGCACGTAACGCCCGACGGTCTTGTCGAGCAGCATCATCACGTATTCCCAGGCGACGGTGCTGTCGAGCTTGCTCTCGCCGGCCTGGCGGGTGCGGAAGGTGAACGGCAGTTCCTTGAAGCGCAGCGGGCGTTCGGCCGAGGCGAAGATATCGAGCAGGATCTTGAAGCCGATGCCGCTCAGGTTGCGCACGCTGAGGTTCAGCGTCTCGCGGGTGATCATGAAGAAGCCGCTCATCGGGTCCTTCAACTGCACCTTCAGCAGCTTCTCGCCGAGTTGGGTGGAGAAACGGCTGATGAAGGCGCGGCGTTCGTTCCAGTCGCCGATGCCGCCGCCGTCGACATAACGGCTGCCGACCACGGCGTCGAGCCTTTCCGCCTTGATGGTGCGCAGCATCTCCGGCAGCAGGGTCTCGTCGTGCTGGAGGTCGCCGTCCATGACCGCGAAGTAATCCGCGTTGCTGGCGAGCATGCCTTCGACGCAGGCGGTCGACAGGCCGCGCCGGCCGATGCGCTGGATGCAGCGCACGCGGGTGTCTTCGTTGCCGACCGCGCGGGCCTCGTCGGCGGTGCCGTCGGGCGAGTCGTCATCCACGAAGATGATCTCCCAGGCCACGTCGCCCATGCAGGCCTCGACGCGGCGGACCAGCTCGCGGACGTTATCCACCTCCTTGAAGGTGGGGACGATGATCGAGAGTTCGGGCGCCCGGCATTCAGTGGTCATGGCTGCGATTCTTGTTGGATGGGGGTGCGTCTGCGCAGGCTGACGATAGACGCCAACGCGAGGGTGAACAACAGCGCGCCGCCGGACAGCCAGGCCATCTGCACGCGCAGAGGGGTGTAGGTCGGTTCGACCAGATAATCGTTGTGGCCGGCGTGCGCGGGCAGGACCAGGAAGCCGAATGCGCCGACAAGCGGTTCGACCGCCTTGCC
This sequence comes from Gammaproteobacteria bacterium, assembly GCA_024234895.1. Taxonomy (GTDB): domain Bacteria; phylum Pseudomonadota; class Gammaproteobacteria; order JACKNK01; family JACKNK01; genus JACKNK01. The sequence continues at coordinate 86,101 of JACKNJ010000009.1, read as the reverse complement.
ATCGTGCAGTACCCGTTGCGCCGGATACCAGGGATGCGCGAGCTGCACCCAGCCATCCGCCGGTGCGTCGATCGCGAGCGTGACGCGCTGCCGCCCGACCCGGTAGTCGACGATCTCGAGTGGCCGGTCGGTGGTGCCAGCACCTTCCGGCGCGGTCAGGTCACGGACCGGAATCGTCGCCGCGGTGCGCGCGGCGAGATCGATCGACATGCCATCGAGGACCCGGTGCACGTAGTCGCGCATGGTGCGGGTTGCGGCGCTGTCTTCGGCGAAGTCTTCGCTCCAGAACATCGGTCGCATCAGGGCGGGGTCGCCTTGCACCGGCGTCAGACGCGTGCTGAACAGGACCGGCGTGGGGTGACGTACGCGCAGCACGCGCCCGAGCGGGCCTTCGGTTCGTGCGTCCGTGAATTCGGCCGGGAAGCCCATCCGAAAGCCGTCGTCGTTGCTGACCATCGACACGTTCAGCACCGCCAGCGCGGTGTTGGCGGTGTCGTCCAGTCCGCGGTTCGCGCGCAGGCTGGCCTCCGCGATTTTCAGCAGGCTGACCACGTAATTGTGGATGGGCGTGGCCGCGTGGTTGTGCGGGCCGCCGACGTTCTGCACTGCCGGGTAAAGATCGACGCCGCCGGACGGCCCCATATCCATGACCGGTTTGCCATCGTCACCGTTGCCTTCGCGCGTATTGCTGCGCGCGAGCCGTTCGTCGGCGTGGTGATCGGCGAAATACTGGCCGGCCTCCAGCAGATAGACCTTTTCGGCGCGCGCCAGCGGCTGGATCGCGGTGCTGCCGAGATCGAGCATCAGCACCGCCAGCACGATCGCGGGCGCATGTCTGCGGGTGCCGACCAGCGCACCCGCGCCTGCGCCGGCCAGCGGTGCCAGGAAGAACAGCGTGAAGATCACGTCGCGCATCAGCATGCCGCGCAGGCTCAGAGACAGCAGCAGGCCGAGGCCGAACAGCGGCAGCCACACCCGCTTGCCGCCGGCTGGCGATGGCCCGCGTCGCCAGCGATACACGGCGTAACCGGCCAGCAGCACCGCGCTGAGGCCGAGATAGGCTGCCGACTTCGGCGCCAGCGACGATTTCATGTTGCTCCAGGTCAGCAACGTGGCCAGGTATTCGAGGCTCGGCACGGTCAGGTGCGGCGGCTGAGCGTCCGCGTGGCTCACGACATAGGACTGTTCCAGCAGGTGCGGGACCACCGCGAACAGCGCCATCGCGAAACCCAGCGCGCCCGCCGAAAGCAGGCCCGGCAACACGCGCCAGTCGCGATCAGAGAGACCCCAGCGCGCCGCCAGATACAGCGCCAGGTAGAGGCCGGCGAACACGCCATGCGGCTGATGCGTGGCGATCGCGCCGCCTGCGCACAGTGCGGTCGCCGCCCAGCTCCAGCCGAAGGCTCCGCGTGCCTGGAACAGGCGCTCGCCCGCCCAGAACAGCAGCGGAATCCAGGCCATCGCGAGCTGCAACGGCAATGGCCCCTGTTGCAGGATCAGATGCCCATGTGCCCAGCTGCCGGCGTAGACCAGACCCGCGACCATGGCCGCGAAACGCGACTCGCCAAGCGCGCGCACGAAGCCGTACATGCCGATGCCGGCGACCAGGTTGGCGACCAGCAGGAACCCCTTCGGGCCCCACTCCATGCTGCCGGTCAGCGCGTAGAACGCACCGGCGCCCCAGTAGAACAGCGGCGCGTAGAACTCCAGGAACGGCGCGCCCATGTAGAAATGGTTGCTCCAGAAGGGCATCTCGCCTTCGCTGAATGCACGTCCGGTATGGATCGCCCGCACCATGTGACTGCCGGTGTCGCCGGGCAGCAGAAAGCCGGGGTACAGGTAACCCTGCGAGAACCACACCAACAGCGCGATGGCCGGCAGCCAGAACAGCGCCTTCGGGGCGTCGGCCAGCAGCGCGGACAGATCGCCGCTTTTCCATTCGCCGCGCACCAGCGCGACCAGCAGACCGGCCAGCAACAGTCCGCCGCCGGCGAGCCCGACGATGTTGTTGATCAGCGATTGCCTGGCGGCATCGATCATGCCGATGCCCTGCTGCTTGGCGGCGATCAGCTCGTACTTGATCGGGTCGACCACGCCGATCAGATAGGCCAGCGCGAGCAGGATCAGCGCGCTCAGCAGCCAGGCGGCTTGGCGGGGGTCGGAGGGGGATGCGGTCCGGTTCATGATGGGTTCGCCGAGGGGCTCGCTGTAGGAGCGGCTTCAGCCGCGACCGGCGTTGACGGCCATTCCGGGCGCGGATCGCGGCTGAAGCCGCTCCTACATGGGTTTTTTCTTCAGAAGGGCAGGTCGATGCCGGGCGCGGCGGCTTCCATGCGCGCCCGGAAGATGTCCTTGATGCGTTCCAGCGCCGCCTCGTCGTCGGCCTCGAAGCGGATCACCAGACAGGGCGTGGTGTTGGATGCACGCACCAGGCCGAAGCCGTCGGCGAAGTCGGCGCGCACGCCGTCGATGGTGGCGATGTCGGCACCCTGGATCGGGCCGAGTGCGTTGAAGTTGTTCATGAACTCGACCTGCCCGCCTTCCTCGAAGCAGATATTCAGTTCGGGCGTGTTGACGCTGTCGGGCAGCGCGTCGAACACCTCGGTCGGGCGGCGTTCGTCCCTGGCGAGGATCTCCAGCAGACGCGCGGTCGCGTAGAGCGCGTCGTCGAAGCCGTACCAGCGCTCCTTGAAGAACACGTGGCCGGACATCTCGCCGGCCAGCAACGCGCCGGTCTCGCGCATCTTGCCCTTGATCAGCGAGTGGCCGGTCTTCCACATCATCGGGTCGCCGCCGTGCGCGGCGATGACCCTGGGCACGTGTCGCGAACACTTCACGTCATAGATGATGCGCCCGCCGGGATTGCGGTCGACCACATCCGCCGCCCACAGCATCAGCAGGCGGTCCGGCCAGACGATGTCGCCGTTGGCGGTGACCACGCCGACGCGGTCGCCGTCGCCGTCGAAGGCCAGACCCAGGTCGGCGCCGGTCTGCTTCACCGCGGCGATCACGTCTTCGAGGTTGTGCGGCTTGGCCGGGTCCGGATGGTGGTTCGGGAAGTTGCCGTCGATGTCGCAATAGAGTTCGGCGGCGACATCGCAGCCCAGTGCCTTCAGCAGCTTCGGCGCCAGTTCGCCGGCGACGCCGTTGCCGGCATCGACGACGACCTTGAGCGGTCGCGCCAGCTTCACGTCGGACAGGATGCGGTCCAGATATTGCTCGCGCAGGTCGATGCTGGAACGCGTGCCCTCGCCCTGCTTCACGTCGCCTTCGTAAACGCGGCGCTTGAGATCCTGAATGGCGGCCTCGGCCAGGGTCTCGCCGGCCAGCACCATCTTCAGGCCGTTGTATTCCGGCGGGTTGTGCGAGCCGGTGACCATGACGCCGGAGCCGGTATCCAGCGTGTGGGTCGCGTAATACAGCACCGGGGTCGGCACCATGCCGAGATCGATCACATCCGCGCCGGTGCTGAGGATGCCCTCGGCGAGCGCATCGAGCAGGGCCGGGCCGGACAGGCGGCCGTCGCGGGCCAGCGCGACCGCGTTGTCGCCGCGCCGCTGCGCTTCGGTGCCGACGGCGCGGCCGATCTCGCGGACCGCGTCCGGGGTCAGCGCGGTTTCGACGACGCCACGGATGTCGTAGGCACGGAAGATGGATTCGGGGATCTGGTCAGGTGTCATGGCGTTTCGTCTGGAATCGTGTGGTGGGAGAGGGTTGCCCGCGAACAGGGGTTGGCTTCGACTCCGCTCAACCAGCGGGGCCGGCGTTCGGTGGCTGAGCGGAGTCGAAGCCCGGCCAAACCCGCTCAGTGAGTTGGGTGTTCAGGTTAGCCGCTCCGCAATCAGCGCGACCAACTGCCGGGCGAGCACGCTTTTGCGCGCTCGGGGCAACGCGGCTTCGCCATCCGCCCAGAGGACCTGCAGCGCGTTCTCCTCGCTGTCGAAACCGATACCGGGCTGGCTGACGTCGTTGGCGGCGATCATGTCCAGGCCTTTGCGGGCGAGTTTGTCGCGCGCGTACCCGGCGACGTCGCGGGTCTCGGCGGCGAAGCCGACGCAGAACGGTTTCGGATCGCGGGCGGCGACGTGGGCGAGGATGTCCTCGGTGCGTTCGAGTTCGAGGCTCAGCGTGCGGGCCGTCTTCTTGATCTTGTCGGAAGCGATGGCGGCCGGGCGGTAGTCCGCGACCGCTGCCGAGGCGATGAAGATGTCGGTATTGGCGACCGCGTTGCTGACCGCCGCGAACATGTCGGCCGCGGAGATCACGTCGACGCGCTTCACGCCCGGCGGGGTGTGCAGGTGCACAGGTCCGGCGATCAGCGTGACCGCCGCGCCGGCCTCGCGCGCGGCCTCGGCGACCGCGAAGCCCATGCGCCCGCTGCTGCGGTTGCTGAGGTAGCGCACCGGGTCGATGGCCTCGCGGGTCGGGCCGGCGGTGACCAGCACGCGCCGCCCGGCCAGGGCCTGATGCGCGAACACCCCGGCGGCGCGCTCGACCAGTTCAGGCACCTCCAGCATGCGCCCGGCGCCGGTTTCGCCGCAGGCCTGTTCGCCCTCGGCGGGGCCGAACAGGCGGATGCCGCGCTCACGGACGGTGGAAATGTTGTGTCGGGTCGCGGCGTCGGCCCACATGACGCGGTTCATCGCCGGGGCCAGCGCGATCGGCGCCTCGGTGGCGAGACACAGCGTGCTCAGCAGATCGTCGCCGCGGCCCTGCGCGAGGCGCGCGATCAGGTTCGCGGAGGCCGGCGCGATCAGCACCAGATCGGCCCAGCGCGCGAGCTCGATGTGGCCCATGCCGGCCTCGGCCGCCGGGTCGAGCAGGTCGGTGTGCACCGGGTGCGTGGACAGGGCCTGGAAGGTCAGCGGCGTCACGAAGGCCTGCGCGCCGCGCGTCATCACCACGCGCACGTCGGCGCCGGCGTCGCGCAGGCGGCGGACCAGTTCGGCAGCCTTGTAGGCGGCGATGCCGCCGCTGACGCCGAGAAGGATGTGTTTGCCCAGGAGCGGGTTCATGGCGAGAGAGTAAACCAGCGGCTTATGATCCGGCAGCGTCAGAAGGAGGATGGAACGACATGGCGATAACGGATTGGCCGGCTTCCGAGCGGCCCAGGGAAAAATTGTTGGCGAAGGGCGCGGCGGCGCTGTCGGACGCCGAACTGCTGGCGATCTTCCTGCGCGTCGGCGTCACGGGTAAGTCGGCGGTCGATCTCGCGCGCGAAATGCTCGACCGTTTCGGAGGGCTGCGCCCGATGCTGGAGGCGGACCGCGCCGGCTTCTGTGAAGCCAAGGGGCTGGGTGACGCCAAGTACGCCCAGTTGCAGGCAGTGCTGGAGATGGCCCGTCGCCATCTGCTCGAAACCCTCACCCGGGGCGACGCACTGGAGAGCCCGGAGGCGACCGCGCGCTATCTGTCGTTGCGTCTGCGCGACCGCCCGCAGGAGGTGTTCGCGGTGCTGTTCCTGGATTCGCGGCATCGGGTGATCGCCTTCGAGGAGCTGTTCTTCGGCACCATCGACGGCGCCAGCGTGCATCCGCGCGAGGTCGTGCGGCGGGCGCTCGCGCACAATGCCGGCGCGGTGATCCTTGCCCACAATCATCCGTCCGGGGTGGCGGAACCGAGCGGCGCGGATCATGCGATCACGCGGCGTCTGAAAGAGGCGTTGGCCTTGATCGACGTGCGGGTGCTCGATCACATCGTGGTCGGCGACGGCGTGACCGTGTCGTTCATGGAGCGGGGGTTGTTGTGAATCCGGGTGGATGAAGGCAATTCCACTGTAGGAGCGGCTTCAGCCGCGATCGGCGCCTGGAGAATCGCTTGCGCCGATCGCGGCTGAAGCCGCTCCTACATTGGGGATGTCAGGTGTTCCAGCGTCGCGAGCATCGACATCGCCTCGTCGCGATCGCTGCCGCACATATCCGGTCCCGGCTTGAGGCTGCCGCAGAACGCGGGCCGTTCCGGCTTGCCGAACAGGCGGCAGCGCAATGCCTCGTCCAGATTCACGCAGGGCACGCCGGCCGGTTTGCCGTCGGGCATGCCGGGCAGCGGGCGGGTGATGGAGGGCGCGATGCAGCAGGCGGCGCAGCCGGGACGGCAATCCATGGTGTACAACCGAAGTTGGCGGGATGCGATGATCCCACGATCGATGACGGGGACAGGCAAATCCGATGTGCGGCATCTGCGGTGAATTGCGATTCGACGGTCGGGCTCCCGACCTGGAGGCGGTCGCGCGCATGGTGGCAAAGCTCGCGCCGCGCGGGCCGGACCACGTCGGTTCGTTCAGCGACGGGCCGCTCGCCTTCGGGCACACCCGCCTGGCCATCATCGACCTGAGCTTCCACGCCAACCAGCCGATGGTCGATGCCGAGACCGGCCTGGCGCTGGTGTTCAACGGCACCATCTACAACTACCCGGCGCTGCGCGAGGAACTGATCGCGCGCGGCCACCACTTCGCCTCGCACGGTGATACCGAGGTGATCCTGAAGGCCTACGCCGAGTGGGGCGAGGCCTGCGTGCCGCGCCTGATCGGCATGTTCGCCTTCGCGATCTGGGATGAGCGCCGCCAGCGTCTGTTCCTGGCCCGCGACCGCTTCGGCATCAAGCCGCTGTATCTGTCGCGCCAGCACGCTTGCCTGCGTTTCGCGTCCGACGTGCCCGCGTTGCTGGCCGGCGGTGGGGTGGATACCGCCATCGACCCGGTCGCGCTGCACAATCTGTTCATGCTGCACGCGGTGGTGCCGGCGCCGCGCACGATCCTGAAGGGCGCCACCAAGCTGCCGCCGGCGCACACGCTGACCGTCGAGGCGGACGGCAGCGAGAAGCTGAATCGCTACTGGCATCTCGATGCGACCCGCCCGGCGCAGCCGAAGTCGGACGACGAGTGGATCGAGGCCATGCACGATCAGCTGCGGGTCGTGGTCGAGCGTCACAAGACCATCGCCGACGTGCCGGTCGGCGTGCTGCTGTCCGGCGGGCTGGATTCCAGCCTGATCGTCGGCCTGCTCGCCGAGGCCGGGCAGGACAAGCTGCTGACCTTCTCGATTGGTTTCGAGGACCAGCCGGAGGAGCGCGGCAGCGAGTTCGAGTACTCGGACCCGGTGGCGGCGCGCTTCGCCACCGACCACCACAAGCTGATGATCAGCAATGCCGATGTGCTGCCGCGCCTGCCCGAGGCGGTACGCCACATGGCCGAGCCGATGTTCGGCCAGGACGCGGTGGCCTTCTATCTGCTCGCCGAGCAGGTCTCGCAACACGTCAAGGTGGTGCAGAGCGGGCAGGGCGCGGACGAGGTGTTCGGCGGGTACTTCTGGTACCCACGCATGCGCGCGGCGCAGGGCAGCGACCTCGAGCGTTTCCGCATGCACTACTTCGATCGCGACCACGACGAATTCCTGGACATGGTCACGCCCGACTACCGGGGCGCCGATCACACCGCGTCGCTGATCGCCGAACGTCTGGCCGAGCCGGGCGCGGATGAATACATCGACCGGGTGTTGCGTTTGGACACGACCACGCTGGTCGTCGAGGACCCGGTCAAGCGCGTCGACAACATGACCATGGCCTTCGGACTGGAGGCGCGGGTGCCGTTCCTGGATCACGAACTGGTCGAGCTGGCCGCGCGCCTGCCGCCGCATCTGAAGCTGGGCGTGGACAACGACGACGCCAAGGTGGTGCTCAAGCGGGTCGCGCGCGGACGCATCCCGGATGCGGTGATCGACCGCCCGAAAGGTTATTTCCCGATGCCGGTCATGAAATACGTGCGCGGCGAATTTCTGGATTTCATGCGCGACATCCTCGACAGTCAGGCCTGCCGGGAACGCGGCCTGTTCGAGCGCGCCTACGTCGAGCGCGTGCTGGCACGGCCCGCCGCGCACCACACCCGCATCCAGGGCAGCAAGCTCTGGCAACTCGCCCTGCTCGAACTCTGGTTGCAGACGCACGTCGACCATTCCTAGAAGCGCATGAACGACCACAGCCAACAAGCCAACTGGAGCCAGTTCCGCGTGCTCGTCGTGGATGACGACGCGGACATGCGCATGTTGATCGAGGCGGTCGTCAGCGGCGTCTGGCCGCATGCGGAGGTCGTCGGTTTCGACCCCATGGACGAGTCCGCCACCCGCATCTACGACTGGTCGCGCTTCGATCTGTTGATCCTGGACTACCAGCTCGGCAACCAGTCGGGGCTGGACTGGCTGCGCCAATACCGGGCCGTGCCGGATTTCCCGCTGACCATCTTCATCACCGGCGCCGGCAGCGAGGAGGTCGCGGTCAAGGCCCTGAAACTCGGCGCGGTCGATTACGTGCGCAAGGGCGAGGGCTTCCAGGGCCGGCTGGTCACCGCCATCAATGAAGCCCTGGATGAGATGCGCGAGCGGGTTTCCGAACAGACCGACTGGTCGCGGTTTCTCGGCAAGGTCGAGGTCGACCTGGGCGGCAAGGACACGACCGGCGCGATGTTCTACGTGATGCTGGACCAGTTCACCTCGATCAAGGCGACGCAGGGTTTGCACATCGCCGGTCATGTCCTCGCCGTGCTTCGTGATCTGGTCCGCGAGGAACTGGGTTCCCACGGCGGTCAGGTGCGTGTCGAGGTGCACGGCGAGAACGCGATCGCCGCGCTGGTCAGCGACGGGGGCGGCGTGGACCAGGTCGACAATGTCGAACTGGATGCGCGCCGCATCTTGGACAAGGTGCGCAAGGTGCGTTTCCGGGCGGGTGATACGGAGGTGTCCGGCACCGTCAGCGTCGGCGTCTGCGTGGCCGAACGCGGTAACCGGGAGGCGGCGCGGCTGGTCGCGCGCGCCGAGGCGGCCTGTCATTCGGCCATGCTGCGCGGCGGCAACCAGTCGTATCTGGGCATGATGCGCGGCGAGATCGGCGAGGCCGTGTCCAGCCAGCAGGGCATCGGCCAGGTCTGGCGGGACGATGTCGAGATCAACGAACTGTTGAAATCCAAGCGGCTGCGCGCCCTGTTCCTCAGCATCCGTGCGCTTCGCTCCAGCCCGGCAGTGATGTATTCCCGGGCATTGCCTTCGGTCGCGCGGGCCGATGGTTCGGTCATGGACGCGGCGGAGTTGAACCGGTTTCAGTCCGCGCCGGGGCGACGCACCTTCCTGGATCGCGTCACCATCAGCCAGACGCTGCGCAAGATGAAATCCTGTGCCGGCAGTGGCGAGACGGTCGTCTTCCTGCGGCTGTCGGGCGAATCCGTCGCCATGCCGCGCTTCTGGGAATGGCTGGCCGGGCGGATGGGCGAGGTCCCGGACTGCGCGACGCTGATATTCGAACTGTCGGTGCAGGATCGCCAGTCCGGCCAGCTGCCGCTGGCGGAGATCAGGCAGCTGGCCGCCATGCGGGGCTGCGGGATCGCGCTGCACGGTCTGCTGCCCGATCTGGATCTGGCGCAATGGATCGAAGGTCTGCCGGTCCATCATCACGTCATCGACATGACCGACCAGCTCGCCCGTGTGCACTGCGATCGCGTCACGCAACTGGTCAAGGAGGCGGCGCGGCGCGACCTGAAGGTCATGCTCACCGGCATCAACGACGCCGCCCGCATGGGCTGCGCGTTCCGATCCGGCGCCAGCCTGCTCGAAGGCACGATGGCCAACGAGTGGGAGGAGATGGAACTGAACGATGGGCCGGAAGGGGCGGCGACCTGGACCCGTCGCTGAGGGACAACCCCAACGCCTGCACATTTATGCCGCGGGCGGCTTTCGTTAGGCTGCCCCGGTCATCACCAGACGCGAACCCGAGGTAGCGAAATGGACGTGTTGGAAACCATCAAAGAGCAGGTCGAGGGCAACCCGATCGTCATTTACATGAAGGGCACCCCGGACCAGCCGGTGTGTGGCTTCTCCGCGCGCGCCTCGCAGGCGCTGAAGGCCTGTGGCGTCCCGTTCGCCTACGTCAACGTGCTGGCGAATCCGGAGATTTTCGAGAACCTGCCGCGCTTCGCGAACTGGCCGACCTTCCCGCAGATCTACATCGACGGCGAACTGGTCGGCGGCTGCGACATCACCCTGGAGCTTTACCAGAGCGGCGAGCTGAAGCCGATGATGGAAGCGGCGGCGGCCAAGACCGAGGGTGACGAGGGTTGATCTGACCCTCTGCTGCTCCCGTCGGGGACTGAGCCCTGCTCCGGGTTACCGGGGCGGGGCTTTTTTGTGGCAGCTGGTCGGGATGCTGCCGGAGCGGCGTCTCACCGTGTCTCATGTGGAGCGGATTTAAGGGCCTCAGGAGACCCTGGAAGCCCGCAGAGGTGGGGTGAAGGAAAGAAGGGCCGCCGGCATTGAGCCGGCGGCCCTTCTTGCTTTCAGCTTGGCGTAGGCGTAGGGCGGATACCCGAAGGGATTCCGCCGAATCGGCGCTGGGTACGGCGGAACCCCTTCGGGTAACCGCCCTGCGCGATGGCGGGATCGTCGGCGCCGTTTGGAAGCCAGATCACGATGCATGTATGTGCATTGCGACAACGCTGGTGCGTGGCCACCTGGGGGCTTTGTCACGGTTGGCGTGCGGACGGGCCGACTGTCGGAACTGGCGGTTGGTCGATAAACACTTTATTCATATAAAACATATTGTTGCGTGATCTTGTAAAACATTTGCCCAGCTTTGCGAAAGGGTGCTTTCGTTGGCTTGAGAAATGCATTATCAATATTCAATAATGTTCTAGATAAAGGGTGTCTGGCCATGTTGGTCATTTTCGTTTCATTGCTGATCGCCGTAACCGTCAGCATCGTCGCCGCGTTGGTGAACGGCGTGGATGCCCTGCTGACGGAGGCGTGGATCGGGACCGTGTTCTGGAGCCTGATCGGCGTCGGCACGGTGATCGCCGGGTTCAATATCGCCCGCTGCATGTTGTGGGGGCGGCTGGTGCCGTGCATCTCGGCGGGCGCGCACGCCAGTTGCGAACGCGTGCTGCTTACCGGCTGGATCGGCTCCCGGAATCTTTCCGGGCAGGAGAACGGGGCATGAACGTGCGGATTCTGATTCTCTCCGCGGCCTTGTTCCTGCCGCTGTCGGTGTTTGCCCAGCCGGGTGATCTGCACAAGGGCACGGTGCTCGGCGTGATCGATGGCAGCACGCTGCGGGTGGCCCGCTACGGTGGTGGTGAATTGCGTGTGCGCCTGCCGCAGGCGGTTGGTCACGATCAGTTGGTAAGGCTCTATGACCGGCAACGGATAACGGTCAAGGAAAGCGGCTGGCACAAGGGCTTGATGCTGGGAAGCGTCCGCAATGGCTGGGAGTGGCCGGCAGAGGGCGTGCAGGCGGCGAGCCGCGCTACCGATTGATTCTCAACCAGGCGGAATCTGCTTGCGCGCCTTGCCGCCGCAGGTGAGTTCCATCGCGCGCCAGCGGTTGAGCACCTCGCAGAACAGTTCGGCGGTGCGTTCGGTGTCGTAGACGGCGGAGTGGGCGGCGTGGCCGTCCCATTTGACGCCGATGGCTTCGCAGGCGCGGGCCAGCACCGTCTGGCCGACGGCGAGGGCGCCGAGGGTGACGGTGTCGAAGGTCGAGAACGGGTGGAATGGGTTGCGCTTGATGCCGCAGCGGTCGACCGCCGCGTTCAGGAAGCTGAGGTCGAAATTGGCGTTGTGGCCGACCAGCACCGCGCGCGTGCAGAGGTTGTCCTTCACTGCGTTGCGGACCGGGCTGAAGATGTAGCCGAGCGCGTCCTTCTCGTTACGCGCGGCGCGCAGCGGGTGGTAGGGGTCGATGCCGTTCACTTCCAGTGATTTGGGGTCGAGATTGGCGCCCTCGAACGGGATCACGTGCGTGGAGTAGGTCGCGTCCGGGTGCAGGTAGCCGTCCTCGTCCATGCGCAGGATGGTGGCGGCGATTTCCAGCAGGGCGTCGGTGCGCGCGTTGAAACCGCCGGTTTCGACGTCGATGACGACCGGCAGGAAGCCGCGGAAGCGCTTGCCGATCGGGAAGGGGGCGGTGGATTCGTTCATGGCCGCGGAGGATACCGACCGGGCGGGCAAAGAGACAGCGAGGGCTCAGAGGGTTTCGATGGCGGCGCGCAGCGCGGTCAGGTCGGGGATGACGGCGTCGGGCTGGAAGGTTTCGGTCCAGGCCGCGTTGGTGCGGTTGACCCAGACGGCGCGGAAGCCGGCGTCGAGCGCGCCCTTGACGTCGTGGTAAGGGTCGTCGCCGACGTGGGCGATCTCGCCGGGGCTGACGCCGGTCCGCGCCAGGGCCGCCTCGAACATGGCCCGGTCCGGTTTCTCACGACCGACGCCGCCGGCGTGGAAGTGGAAGCGGAACAACTCGCCGAGTCCGCAGCGGTGGATGTCGGCGTTGCCGTTGGACAGCGCGCCGAGGGTGTGGTCGCGGGCGAGGTCTTCGAGCACGGCCAGCACGTCCGGGTAGAAGGTGACCTCGTTGCGGGCCGCGTAGAACACCTCGAAGGCCGGTTCGGCGAGTTCTTCCGCGTAGCCGTGCTCGCGCGCGGCCTGCCGCAGCGCGGACAGGCGCAGGCGGGTCTTGTCGTGGGCGATGCCCGGTTGCTCGCGGGCGATGTCGCGACACAACAGGCGCAGCGATTCGGGGGTATGCGCGGCGGTGATGCGCGGGTAACGTAGTTCCAGCCAGTCGTGCAGGCGCCGCTCGGCGGCGGCGATCACGGGCCAGACGCTCCACAGCGTGTCGTCGAGGTCGAAGGTGATGACTTTGATCATGACGGGGCGATGTTGGACAGTTGGGTGCCTGTCGCACAAGTCGCGCGGCAGGCATCGTGACGGGTGACGAGGGGAACATGCCGGTTCATCAAATGTCTTTCGAGGTCTCGACGCGGGGTCGGAGCACGGTCGATGTCTCCGCCGAGGTCGGGCGGGCGGTGCGCGAGGCGGGGGTTCGCACGGGGCTCTGCCACGTGTTCTGCCACCACACCAGCGCGTCGCTGATCCTGTCCGAGAACGCCGATCCGCAGGTGCGTCGTGACCTGGAAGCCTTCATGAGCCGGCTGGTGCCGGATGGCGATCCCCTTTACGGTCACCGCGACGAGGGTCCGGACGACATGCCCGCGCATGTGCGCATGACGCTGACGCAGACCGGCCTGTCGATTCCGGTCAGCGGCGGTCGCGCCGCGCTGGGCACCTGGCAGGGTATATATCTCTGGGAACATCGCACGCTGCCGCATCGCCGCCGGCTGACGGTCACCGTGCAAGGGGAATGACGTGAACAGGATTTGGTTGCTGGTTGTTCTGGGTCTGGCGTGGCTGTCGCCGGTGCGCGCGGACGTCGTCGTGCTGATGCACGGTTACCAGTCCAGCGTTGGCGCGTGGAGCGAGGCCGGCATCGACCGCGCCCTGTCGGCGGCGGGTTGGCGCTTCGGCGGACGGCTGTTCGACAGCCGTGGCGTCGTCACGCTCGACGGTCCCGGCGCCGATGGCGTCGAGAAAAGCTTCTACACGGTGTCGCTGCCGCATGAGTCGATGCTGTGGACGCAGGCGGACTTCCTGCACGCCTACCTGACCACCTTGCGCGCCTGGCACCCGGACGAGCAGTTCATCCTGGTCGGGCATTCCGCCGGCGGCGTGGTCGCGCGCCTGTACATGGTGCGTCACCCGGAATTTCCGGCGCGGGCGCTGATCACCGTCGCGTCCCCGCACCTTGGCAGTGAAGCGGCGGATATCGCCGGTCTGGTCGGCAACACCCCGCTGGCGATGATGGCGCCGATGGTCGGGCTCGGCACGCTGAACCGCTCACGCGGCCTGTATCACGATCTGTCGGCGGATCGCGCCGACTCCGTGCTGTATTGGCTCAACCGTCAGGAGCACCCGGTCGCGCAGTACGTATCCATCGTGCGTCGGGATGGCGACCTGTTGATGGCCAGACGCAGTCAGGATCTGCGCAACGTGCCCAGCCTGCGTTACCGTGCCCGCAGCATCGAGACCAATGGCGGACACAGTCTTGAGGCCGATGACGGACGTCTGCTGGTGGAACTGCTCAAGGACCTCGCGCGGCGTCAATTGATATGACGCCTTAAGGTCGCGGTCAGGCGGTGGGCTTCTTGCGCTTGTGACCGGCGGCTTCCAGGCGGGCCAGATAGGCCGGCCAGAGCGTGTCGAACTCGGAACCCAGGCGGTAGAGGGTGTCCCAGGCGAAGATGCCGGTGTTATGGCCGTCGTTGAAGTGGATCAGGATCGCGTAGTTGCCGACCGGCTGGATGGTCTCGATCAGCACATTCTCCTTGCCGACCTGCAACACCTCCTGGCCGGGACCATGACCCTGCACCTCGGCGGACGGCGAATGCGTGCGCAGATATTCGGCGCTGAGCGAGAAGGTCTCGCCGGTGTCGAAACTGACGTCGAGCACGCCGGACTGCTTGTGCAGGTTGATCTCGGTCGGGATGGGGTGGGACTTGCTCATGGGGAATGCCTCGCGGGGACCGCTCGCGCGGTGGGATCGTGGGCGGCTTTTTATAGGCACGCCGAGCGGACTTCAACCTTGCCCTGATGGGGTAAGACCGGGTTCCGGCAAGGCTGGACAACGGTTTGTCATGGATAAGACACATAGATTCTGTTTGATAGCGCGGCGGCGCGGTGCTAACGTCGCGTCTGCGCCTCACGGTGCCGCTAGCTCCCGCCTCCTTCGTCTATTTGCTTGCGCGTTATCTCCCGGGTTTTCCCTTCCGAGTTGCCGTACCGATAGCCGATGCCGGTGATCACCTTCGCACGTTGTTCGTTGTGCCGAGGCGGGGTGGTTGGCGAGATGTCGTCCTGTTTCGTATTGTTCGTTACAGGTCATTGATTTGCCGGCTAATTTTCCGGCTTGTTTCCTGCGAGGGTTGTATGTCTGACATGGTTAAAGGCGTCGTCAAGTGGTTTAACGACGAGAAGGGTTTCGGTTTCATTCAGCGTGAAGGTGGTCCGGATGTGTTCGTGCATTTCCGCGCCATCAACGGCTCTGGTCGTCGCAGTCTGCGTGAAGGCCAGGGCGTGACTTTCGAGGTGGTGCAGGGTCAGAAGGGCCCGGCCGCGGAGAACGTCACCCCGCTCGACTGATCGAGACGCGTGATCAAGTGGTAAGAAAAAGGCGACCTCCGGGTCGCCTTTTTCGTGCCCGGGATTCCCGGAACCGCAACGAAGATGTCATGTGCGTGACACGGTTCGCGCGTAAACAGGCACGACGAACCGGGATACGGAAAAAAGAACGACATGCGCTATTTCGCTTACGGCTCCAACATGAGTGTCGCGCGTCTGCGCGAACGCGCGCCCTCCGCCGAGGTCGTCGGCGTCGCGCGCCTGCGCCAGCATCAACTGCGTTTTCACAAGGTCGGCACCGATGGTTCCGGCAAGTGCAACATCTGGCGGACCGGCAAGGGCGCGGACGTGGTGTTCGGCGTGATCTACGAGCTGGACGATGCCGATCGCCCCGCGCTGGACGCCGCCGAGAATCTCGGCACGGGTTATGAGATTCACACGGTCGAACTGGAACTGGACGACGCCGGCGTCACCCACGCCGAGGCCTATGTGGCGATCCCGATCAACGACGATCTTGCCCCGTTCGACTGGTATCACGCGCTGGTGGTGGCCGGTGCGCGGGAGCACCAGCTGCCGGAAGCCTACATCCAGGACATTGAGGCGCAACGGGTCTTCGCCGATCGAGACCGCGAGCGCGCGCATCGCCATTACCGCCTGCTGGATGCGACGTGGAGCGTTTACGCCGCCTGACCGGTCGGCTGCCCGATCGCGGGTGGGGTTTTGGGTTCGCTGTCGAAAACGTTAGACTTCGGCGCCTTGCGTTTCGACCGTGCCACGGATGGTCTGAAGCCTGAATTTCCGCCGAGGTTCCGCGATGGCATTCCTGAGATCTTTGACGTTCCTGACCGCGTTGCTTGCCCTGCCCGCGCACGCCGCGGTGGTGAGCTTCTTTGGCAACGGCACCATCACCCCGCCTTCCGGGCTGATTGGCCACGGTGCGGTCAATGAGAACCCGATCCACGATCAGGGCGGGTCGCCGATCACCCACCCTTACAACGCCCAGCTGTCGAGCGTCTACACGGAACTGTCGTCAGTCGATGCCTTCGACTTCACGACCGGTGACGATATCGGCCATCGCGGTGGCGCCGGGTTCGCGGCGTCGACGCCGGCAGGCCATGGCCTGTCCTCACTGGGGGTGACCGCGGACGATGGCAACCCGATCTGGCTGAGCATCTCCGGTCTGGTCATGGACACCGGCTCGGCGACGGATTACTGGTTCGACACGGGAACCAACGTCGAACATCGCGTCTATCGCGGCGGCAGTTTCCTGTTCTATGAGCAGACCGGTCCGAGCGTCTACGAGGAGATCTTCGGGTTCAACAACGTCGTGCTCGGTGTTGATATCGACTGGACCGCCGTGTTCACCAGCGGCCCGGATCAGATCGTGCTGAACGTGCTGAGCGCGGATTCCTGGACCGGGCCGAGCGGCACGCTGCCGCTGGTGACGATCGACATGAACGCGAGCTACGCCAACGATCCCATCAAGGCGTCGGGTGGAACCTCCGAAGGGCCGTTCGGGGTCTGGGAAGTGTCCGGCAACACCTGGACCTTCGAGGCCATCGAGACCGGCAGCAGCGTGCCGCTGCCGTCCACGTTGTGGCTGTTGCTGGCGCCGGTTGTGTGGCGCCGCCTGCGCAAGCCGGCTTGATCGATCGCGGCCCCCAGCGGTGCGGGGCCGCGCTTTCACACTTTGACCGGGCGACGCCCGGTCGGCGGGGCATCACTCGTCGGTGTCGCGGCGTTTCGTGCTGACACTTAATTTGCCCGGCGTGCGCGAACGGTCGCGCTTGAGCGGTGCTTCGCCACTGGTCTGCTCAGGGTCGATCGGCTTGCTGCGGCCCTTGGTGGCCAGCGTCGGCTGATGGTTTGACGTGGGGGCGTAACCGCCGCCGTTCTTGTAGTCGGCGACGTAGGGCTGCGCATAGCCGCTGGCCGGATTGTTCCCCCAAGGCTCCTTGGCGCCGTGGCCGTCATCGCGCGGCGCGCCCTTGTTGCGACCGCGGGCACGAGGTTGCTGGTTCTGGCCAGCGCCGCTGCTGCGGCCACCGGCCTTGCGGCCGCCAGCACCACCACCGCCAGTGCGGCGCTGTTGCTGCGGTTGGGAGTAGTCCCAGCTGTTGCCAAAGTTGTCGTCGTTGAACGAGACGGCCTCGTTGCCCGGCGCGGGAACATCGCCGCCCTGCTGCGGCGGGCGGTTGCGACCCCGGCTCTTGCCGGGATTGCCGCCCCCACGATTCGGCCCGCCCTGATCGCCCTGGCCGCGGGACTGCTGGCGATCGCGTTTCGGTCGCTCGGTCCGCTCAGGACGACCGCCCCGGTCGCCACGGTCACCACGATCCGCCCGGTCACCCCGATCGGTCCGGGGTTTCTGCTTCGGCAGCGCGTTCAGATCGACCTCGTCGGCCGGCTTGATCGCCAGTTCGCGGCCACAGACCCAGACGGTGCTGAGGTGATCGATGACTTCCTGGTCCAGGTCGTCGGGCAGGTCCACGAAGCTCCAGAAATCCTGGATCTTGATGTGGCCGATCTGTTTGGCTTCAAGGTTGGCCTCGTTCGCGATGGCGCCGACGATGTTGCCAGGCTTCAAGCCGTTACGGCGGCCGACATCTACCCAGTAGCTGCGCATGCCTTCCTCGGGCGCGCGTTCGACGAATTCCTTGCGGGCCGGCTTGCCGGCATCCTCGGTCGGCGCCGTCTTGGCGTCCTCGAAGCCGCTCAGCGGGCGGTCCCTCTGGGCGAGGAAGGCCAGTGCGGCGGCGATCTCGGACAGACCGATGTCGGTCTCCGCCTGCAATTCGGCGACGATCTCCTCGAAGCTCTCCAGTTCCTCGGATTCGATCGCGGCGAGCACGGTCTCCTTGAAGCGACCGACGCGCTTGTCCTGCACCTCGGCGTGCGTGGGCAGGGTCATCTCGGTGATCTTCTGGCGGGTCGCCTTCTCGATCGCGGCCAGCAGGCGGCGCTCACGCGGCGACACGAACAGGATCGCCTGCCCCTCGCGCCCGGCGCGCCCGGTGCGACCGATGCGGTGCACGTAGGCCTCGGTATCGGTCGGGATGTCGTAGTTGATGACGTGCGAGATGCGCTCCACGTCGAGGCCGCGCGCGGCCACGTCGGTGGCGATGACGATGTCGAGGCCGCCGTTGCGCAGGCGGTCGACGGTCATTTCACGCTGCGCCTGATTCATGTCGCCGTTCAGCGCGGCGGCGGCGAAACCGCGTGCCTCCAGCTTCTCGGCCAGGTCCAGGGTCGACGTCTTGGTGCGCACGAAGATGATGATCGCGGAGAAGTTCTCGACCTCGAGCATCCGGGTCAGCGCATCGAGCTTGTGGATGCCGCGCACCTGCCAGTAACGCTGGGTGATGGTCTCGACGGTGCTGGTCTTGGTGGCGATCTTGATCTCCACCGGGTCCTTCAGATGGGTGCGCGCGACCTTGGCGATCTGCGGCGGCATCGTGGCCGAGAACAATGCGACCTGACGGTCGGCCGGGGTGTGTTCGAGGATCGCGTTGACGTCGTCGATGAAGCCCATGCGCAGCATCTCGTCGGCCTCGTCGAGGACCACGGCCTTGAGGCCGTTGAGCTGCAGGGTGCCGCGATCGAGATGGTCCTGGATGCGGCCCGGGGTGCCGACCACGACATGCACGCCGCGCTTGAGCTGGCGAAGCTGGAGGCTCATGCCCTGGCCGCCGTATACCGGCAGCACATGGAAATCGGGAAGATGGCGCGCGTAGGTCTGTAAAGCCTCGGCGACCTGGATCGCGAGTTCGCGGGTCGGGGTGAGCACCAGCAGTTGCGGAAACTTCTGGGTGAGGTCGATGCGCGAGAGCAGCGGCAGGGCGAACGCGGCGGTCTTGCCGGTGCCGGTTTGCGCCTGCCCGAGCAGGTCGCGACCCTCGAGCAGCGGCGGGATCGCCTGCGCCTGGATCGCGGAGGGGGTTTCATAGCCGATTTCTTCAACGGCCTGGAGGATCGGCGCGGCAAGCGCCAACTGCTGGAAGGTCAGATTGGTTTCCGAGGACATCTCATACCCATGACAAAGGGATCAATGGACAGGTTCGAGGCCCATTGGAGATGAGCCTTGCACACAGGTTGGGGGCCGTCGGAGCGTGGTCGCTCGCCATTGGCCAAGGGGGCCGAATTCACCGTTTGAACACCGCACGCGGTCGGCATACCGCAGAGAGGGTTCGCAACTATACCTGCAAGTGCTTGGGATTGCAGGATTTTGTTTAACCCCTGCGGCGAATGGGTGTGGGCCGTTCGCCCCCTGGCCCCCGAATTCGGGTCATGCCCCTGAGGGAGCGGCGTCCCGCCGCGATTCATGCGAGGTATTGTGGGTCGGCCTTCAGGCCGACTGGAGTTCGAAACTTCTGACAGTGGTCTGTATTGGGTTTGATGATGTTGCGGACATCATCTGGTTTGGTGGTAAGGCTGCCAGGGGCCGTCAAGGCCTCCTGAGACACGCCATGAATACATCCCTGTAGGCTCCACGGCCGCATCCCTGCGGCCAAGGGTCTCAGGAGGCCTTGACGGCCCCTGGCAGCCTGGAGAGGGAAGTGGAATTGAAGACGGGCCGTCGGCATTGAGCCGGCGGCCCGTCTTGTCTGGTGCCTCGGTTGTAGGGGGGATAAGCCGAAGGCGCATCCACCATGAATACGCTCATCATGGTGGATGCGCCTTCGGCTTATCCCCCCTACAAATGGTCTGGCTCCGGGCAGATGCCGGGTGAAACCTAATACACCCTGCGCCCTCTGCGATCTCCGCGTCTCTGCGTTGAAAGCTGTTGCTGTCAGCTACACGTCGCCGTAGCGGACGCCGTCGCCGAGCCAGCGGGCGAGGAGCGGGGCGGGGTCGGCTGACGGCAGGTCGAGGAAGGCGTCGGCGGCGTCGCGGGCGGCGTCGAGGAGGTGGGCGTCGCGGCTGAGGTCGGCGATGCGGAACTGGACCATGCCGGTCTGGCGGGTGCCGAGCACTTCGCCGGGGCCACGGATTTCCAGGTCCTTCTGGGCGATCACAAAGCCGTCGCTGCTTTCGCGCATCACGCCCAGGCGTTCCTTGGCGCCGTCGGACAGCGGCGGGTGATACATCAGCACGCACGCGGAGGCGGCGGTGCCGCGCCCGACGCGGCCGCGCAGCTGGTGGAGCTGGGCGAGGCCGAGGCGCTCCGCGTTTTCGATGACCATCAGGCTGGCGTTGGGGACATCGACGCCGACCTCGATGACGGTGGTGGCGACCAGCAGGCCGGTGGTGCCGGCCTTGAAGGCGGCCATCTCGGCCTCCTTTTCCGCCGGCTTCATGCGCCCGTGGACGAGGGCGACGCGGATGTCGGGCAGGGTCTCGGCGAGGATGCGCGCGGTGTCCTCGGCGGCCTGCGCCTGCAAGGCTTCGGATTCCTCGATCAGCGTGCACACCCAGTAGGCCTGGCGGCCCTGGTCGCAGGCGGCTCGGATGCGGGTCATGACCTCCTCGCGGCGGGCGTCGGGGATCACCACGGTGGTCACCGGGCTGCGACCCGGCGGGAGTTCGTCGATCACCGAGACGTCGAGGTCGGCGTAGGCGGTCATCGCCAGGGTTCGCGGGATCGGTGTCGCGGTCATGATCAGCTGGTGCGGGTAGCGACCGTCACGCGCGCCTTTCTCGCGCAGGGCGAGGCGCTGGTGCACGCCGAAGCGGTGCTGCTCGTCGATGATGACCAGGCCGAGATCGTCGAACTCGACGTCGTTCTGAAACAGCGCATGGGTGCCGACGATGACGCGGGCGTGGCCCTCCTTGATGCCTTCCAGTGCGGCGCGGCGGGCGGTGCCTTTCTGTTTGCCGGACAGCCAGGCGACCGGGATGCCGAGCGGGTCCAGCCAGGTGCGGAAATTCTGGTAATGCTGCTCGGCGAGCAGTTCGGTCGGGGCCATGACCACGGCCTGGAAGCCGGCCTCGACGGCATGCAAGGCGACGACCACCGCGACCAGCGTCTTGCCGGAACCGACGTCGCCCTGCACCAGACGCTGCATCGGCCAAGCGCGCTGCATGTCGCTGACGGTCTCGGCGATCACGCGAGCCTGCGCGCCCGTGGGTTTGAACGGCAGGCGGTCGAGCAATTGCGTGGCCAGCGCGCCGGTGCCGCGAATCTCGGGGGCGGGGTTGCGTTGGGTCTGTTGCCGCAGCAGGCGCAGGCTGAGCGCGTGCGCCAGCAGTTCCTCGAACGCAAGGCGGCGTTGTGCGGGGTGGGTGCCTTCGCCGAGCAGGTGCAGTTCGGCTTCCTTGGGCGGTCGATGCACGTAATGCAGCGCGTCGCTCAGGTCATCGAGGTGATAACGGGCGCGCAGCGATGCGGGCAGCAGTTCGTCGACGCGACCGCCGGTGCGGAGCATTTCGAGGGCCTGATCGGTCAGGCTGCGCAGGGTGAGCTGGTGGACGCCTTCGGTGGTCGGGTAGATCGGGGTCAGCGCGTCGTCGTCCGGCGGCGGGGTGGCGTCGTCGATGCGGCGGGTTTCCGGGTGGACCATCTCCAGGCCGTTGGGGCCGGGGCGGACCTCGCCGAAACAGCGCAGTTGCGCGCCCTTGTGATAATTCGCGGCCTGCGCGCGGCTGAAATGGAACAGGCGCAGTGTCAGCCAGCCGCTGCCGTCGGAGACCCGCACCACCAGCATGCGGCGACGGCGCATGATCTCGCTGCTCTGCTCGACCACGCAGTCGATGCTGACCTCCTCGCCCGGCCGCAGGCTGCCGATGCGCGCGACGCGGGTGCGGTCCTGATAGCGCAGCGGCAGGTGGAAGAGCACGTCCTGGACATTGCGCAGGCCGATCTTGGCCAGCTTCTCCAGCATCTTCGGCCCGACGCCCTTGAGCGCGGTCAGCGGCGTCTCGTGCAGCGGCGGGCGCGGCGCGGCCATCAGTGGCCCTGCCAACCGTCGATTAGCCGCAAATCAACGCAAATCACCGCGAATGAACGCAAATAAAAATGCTGTGTTTGCGGATATTTGCGGTTATTCGCGTCCATTTGCGGCTAATAAAGCGGATCGAGGTCACTTCCGGACTTCGATGCGCTCGTTGTCGGCGACCTGGATGCGGCGACCGTCCAGGGTCTCGAAACGGCGGTCCTCGACGAGGTTGGCGCGCGAGCGGTATTCGGTGGTCTTGCCGGTCACGGTGTCGACCACGGCGACGGTGACTTCCTGCTGGCGGTCCTGCCATTGCCAGACGAGGCCGATCAGGCTGGTGACCAGCACGATGCCGATGAATATCCAGGCCGTCTGGCGGGCAATGCTGGCCTTCGGTTCGCTGGCCTGGGAGGCGGACGATCCGGAGGGTGGGCGCTTCTTGCCGCGCGCGATCACCACCGCGATGACCAATAGCAGGATGAGGGCGAAGAGAACCTTGCCGACCATCAGGACGCTCCGGTGAGTTGGTCGAAGATGCGGTAACCGGCCACGTAGGTGCCGATCGCCGAGCCGACGGTGCTGAACAGGAACACCAGCAGCGTGCGTGCGACGCGGTTGCGCCACCAGCCGCCAAGCCCGGTGGTGTCGTGACGCAGCGCGGAGAAGTCGCCGACGCGCGGCTTGCGTAGCCAGATCTCGATACCGGCGGTGACCATGCCGGCGCCGACGGTGGGATTCAGCGAGGTCAGCGGCGCGGCCAGGAAGGCGCCGATCACGGTCAGCGGGTGGGCCAGCGCGAGCAAGGCACCGAGCGCGGCCAGACCGCCGTTGATCAACACCCATTCGACGACCAGATTCCAGCCAAGCTCCGGACTGCGCTGGAAGCCGATGCCGAAGCCGACCAGCACCAGCGCGACGATCAGCCACGGCAGCCAGCGCCACCAGCGGGCTCCGGTCGGCACGTGTTCCAGTTCGCCGATGACGCGTTCGTGGTGGGCGGCATCGCCGACGGCCTGCCCGCGCAATTCGGTGTCGATGCCGCGCAGGTGGCCGGCACCGAGCACGACCAGCACGTTGCGGGCGTCGCTGTCGGCCATCTCCTTGAGGATGCGCGCGGCCATGTAGCGGTCGCGTTCGACGATCAGGGTCTCGAACAGCTCCCGCTCCTGGTCGGCGAACTGCGCGAACGCGGATTCGAGCATGTCGCCGTCCTTGATGCGCTCGATCTCGTCTTCGCGGACCTCCTCCTTGGAGACCACCGAGGCGAGCAGCGAGGACAGCAGCTCGAAGCGCCGCCACCACGGCATGCCGCGATAGACGCGCTTGAGGGTGGTGCCGACCTCGCGGTCGATCAGCCAGACGGGCTTGTGGTGTTCGAGGGCGTGGTCGACCGCCGCGCGCATCTCGGCGCCGGGTTCGATGCCGAACTGCTCGGCCAGACGTTGCTGGTAGGCGCCCAGCGCGAGGCTGGCGATGACCATGGTCCCCTTGCCCTCGCGGAGTACCTGGAACAGGTCCATGCGCGCCATCGCGTCCGGGTCGACGATGGCGGCGTAGCGGCTCGGACAGAGCTCGACCGCGACCGCGTCGTAGTCGCCTTCGTTCAATTCCCGGGTGACGGCGTCGGCGCTGGCGCGCGAGACGTGCGCGGTGCCGAGCAGGGTGAGGTGGGTGTCGCCGAGGGTGAGTTTCTGGATGGGTTCCGACATGGGCGGCGAGTATAGCGGGGCCATGTGCGCGAGGCTGGCATCGACTCCGCGCAGCCAGCGGGACGGGGCCGCTGGCTGAGCGGAGTCGAAGTCCGTGCTGGGTGCGTCAGTGGGTGGCGATTGCCGCCGCGCCGCGCAGCGCGGCGTCCTGTTCGAGGCAGACGCGCACCGACAGGCCCGCGAGCAGATCGCGGAAGCGGCCCTTGGCGGTGAAGGCCTCCCAGAAGCCGCCCGAACGCAGGATCGGCAGCAGCTTCGGTGCGATGCCGCCGCCGAGGATCACCCCGCCCGTGGCGAGCGTCTTCAGCGCCAGGTTGCCGGCCTCGGCGCCGTACAGCGAGCAGAACCAGTCGATGGTCGCGCGCGCCAGCGGGTCGCCGGCCAGGGCGTGCCGGCCGATGGCTGCCGCACCCTCGCCGTCAGCGAGCGCGGCGGCGAGTTCGGCGTTCTCGGCGAACGTGGATTCGGCCTTGAGGAAGTCATACAGCAACGGAATCCCGAGACCGGAAATGACCCGTTCGTTGCTGACGTGCTCCGGATATAGCGTGCGCAGGTGCGCGAGCAGTCGGTCGTCGCGGGCGTCGCGCGGCGCGAAATCGGTATGCCCGCCCTCGGTCGGCAGGGCGGTGACGTGGCCACCGGCCCGGCAGACGATCGCCTCGCCCAGACCGGTTCCGGCGGCGAGCACCGCGATGGGCCCGTCCGGGTCGCGGGCGGGGCGGGCCGGATTGAGTTCGACAAAGGCGTCCGGCGGAAGACTCAGCAGCCCGTGCGCCGTCGCGACCAGATCGTTGACGAGGCGGACCCGGTCGGTGCCGCACACGTCGGCGATGGAGGCTTCACTGACCGACCAGGGGAGATTGGTGGCATCGCACATGCCGTGACGCACCGGCCCGGCGATGCCGAAGCCGGCGGCGTCCGGTGTCGGCGCCTTCTCCAGAAAGTCGAACAGGATCGCTTCCAGCCCGGGGAAGGATCGGCTCTCGTAGACCTTGCGGCGTCGCTCGATCCGATCGTCGTCGTACCAGGCAATGACCGTCTTGGTGCCGCCGATGTCGCCGGCGAGGATCAACGCATCGCTCCGGCGGCGTTCCTCACCGGGATCGTTCCTCGCGCACGGTGCGGAACACGGCGCGGTATTCCCTGACCTGATCGGCGGTCAGCAGGGCGACGCCGTCGCCGCCGCGTTCGAAGTCCAGCCAGGTGAAGGCGACTTCGGGGAAGGTGCCTTCCAGGGCTTCGGCGCTGGCGCCGACTTCCAGGATCAGCACGCCCTGCGGGTTCAGGTGGTCGGCGGCGTCGCAGAGGATGCGGATGGCCAGGTCGAGACCGTCCTCGCCGGCAGCCAGGCCGAGCTCGGGTTCGGCGTGGAATTCGTCCGGCATCGCCGCCAGTTCGGTTTCGTCGACATAGGGCGGATTGCAGACGATCAGGTCGTACTTCTGGCCGTGCAGTTCCTCGAACAGATCGGACTCGACCGCGCGCACCTGATCCTGCATGTCGTGGCGCTCGATGTTGATCGCGGCCACCGCGAGGGCGTCCTCGGAGATGTCGGAGCAATCGACCTGCGCGTTCGGGAACCAGTGCGCGCAGGCGATGCCGATGCAGCCGCTGCCGCAGCACAGATCGAGCACGCGCTTGATCTTGTCCGGCTCAACCCAGGGTTCGAAGTGGTGTTCGATCAGTTCGGCAATCGGCGAGCGCGGCACCAGCACGCGCTCGTCGACGTAGAAGCTCAGCCCCGCGAACCAGGCCTGATGGGTCAGGTAGGCGGCCGGCGTGCGGCTTTCCACGCGTTCCTGCACCCAGTCGACGATGGCGCGGCGTTCGCGCATGGTCAGGCGGGCATTCAGGTAATCCGGGTGCAGGTTGAAGGGCAGATGCAGGGCCGGGATGACCAGTGCGTAGGCTTCGTCGAAGGCGTTGTCGGTGCCGTGTCCGTAGAAGACCCCGGCTTCCTCGAAGCGGCTTGCCGCCCAGCGCAGAAAGTCCCTGACCGTGTGCAACTGTTCGACCGCTTCGTCGATCTGCACCTGATCCAGACGCTTGTGCTTCATCGATCCATACTCGCTTTGTAAGATGCGCGGCTGTCCCCGCGCGTTCGCCCGTTTCCGGGTCACTGTTATTTTCGGTGGAGTTGCCGTGTCCGACAATGAACCAGGCTTCGTCCGGCGCTTCGCCGATCTGGCCCTGTCCCTGCCGTTGTATCCGTTGCCGCATCATGCCCTGTCGAGCCTGATGCATGCATTCATGCGCATCCGTCTGCCGGCGATCAAGCTCGCGCAGATGCGCGCGCTGACGCGACTGTACGGAATTGAGGTCAGTGAAGCACAGGACACGGATTTCGCCGCCTACGAGCACTTCAACGCCTTCTTCACACGGGCCCTGCGCGACGGTGCGCGACCGCTGGACCCGGAGCCGGCCAATCTGGTCTCCCCGGTGGATGGCGCGGTCAGCCAGCTCGGTCGTATCCATGGCGAAAGCATCTTCCAGGCCAAGGGCCACGAATACGGCCTGACCGAACTGCTGGGCGGGGAGGAGGGGCGTGCTGAGCCGTTCATCGACGGCGATTTCGTGACCCTTTATCTGTCGCCACGTGACTACCACCGCGTACATATGCCGATTTCGGGCACCTTGCGGGAGATGATTCATGTGCCGGGGCGGCTGTTCAGCGTCGCGCCGCATACGGTGCGGTCGGTGCCGCGTCTGTTTGCGCGCAATGAGCGGGTGATCTGCCTGTTCGATACCGAAATCGGTCCGGTCGCGCACATCCTGGTCGGCGCGATCTTCGTGTCCAGCATGGACACGGTGTGGGCGGGGACGGTGACGCCGCCGCCGGGTCGCTGGGTGACGGTGACGCGGCCCGATGGCGTGGTGCTGGAGCGCGGCGCCGAGATGGGACGCTTCAATATGGGCTCGACGACGATCACCCTGTTCCCGCGGGGTGCGATCGAGTTCGCGGCGGAGATCGTCCCCGGCGCCAGGGTGCGCATGGGGCAGACCCTGGCGCGTCGTCGCGGATGACCCGCGCCTGATCCCGTTCCCCGCCTGGAATGGGCGGGGCGTGCCCCCGACTTACTCGCCCGGTGACTGCGACAGCTTGTTCAGCTGCGTCATCATCGTGGAACTGGCCGCCACCGGTTCGATGCTGAGGATGTGCGCGGCATTGATGACCATGTGATCCGGCTGGTGCGGCTCGGCGGCGCGCGGCACGAACACCAGTTGCGAACCCTGGCCTTCACCCTGGCTCTTGCGTGCAAGCTGGATCACGTTGCGCAGCACCGGCCAGCCGGTTTCCAGCTTCTCCATGCGGCCGAGATAGATCTGCCCGGAATCCATGACCACCAGCTGGTGGTCCGTGCCGGTCAGGCTGCTGCCGGGCGTGACCATGTTCTGCGCGACCACGATCAGCAGCAGCAGCGCGATCAAGGCCTCGATGATCAGGCGCAGGCTCGAGTTGCGGGTGGTCGACGCGTTCGATTCGGTCACTTCGGTTCTCCGATTTGCTGGCCGGTGGCCAGGTCGTTGGGCAGGGGGGTGCCGTTGAGTTCATGCCAGTCGAGGATACCGTTCCAGATCTCCGTCGCGGTCTCGGCGAACCAGAAGATATCCAGGTCTTCGGGATCGATCACGCCTTCGGCGGCCAGGTAGTCGAAATCGACCACGCCGCGCCAGAACTCCTCGCCGACCAGCACCACCGGCAACGGCGCGATGGTGCGGGTCTGGATCAGCGTCAGCGCCTCGAACAGTTCGTCGATGGTGCCGAAGCCGCCGGGAAACGCGACGATGGCCTTCGCGCGCAGCATGAAGTGCATCTTGCGCAACGCGAAATAGCGGAAGCGCAGGGACAGTTCCGGGGTCAGGTAGCAGTTCGGGAACTGCTCGTGCGGCAGGTCGATGTTCAGACCGACCGTACGCCCCCCCATGTCGTGCACGCCCCGATTGGCGGCCTCCATCATGCCGGGACCGCCGCCGGTCATCAGCACCATGCGGCAATTCGCGGGTGGCCCGTTGGCGTTGGCCACGATGCGCCCGAATTCGCGCGCGATGTCGTAATAGCGGCTCTTGGCGACGATGCGTTCGGCCACCGCCAGTCGTCGCGCGCGCGCCGGATCGTCGGGCCTCGCGGCGAGCTCGGCGGCAGCCTCGTCGCGTTTGCGCCGCGCGAGCGCGGGTTCGGTGATGCGGGTACTGCCGAAGGCGACGATGCTGTGGTCCACGCCCGCCTCGCGCAGCAGCAGCTCGGCCTTCTCGTACTCGAGTTGCAGGCGCAGCCCCCGCATCTCGCTGCGTTCGAGGAAGTCGATATCGCGGTCCGCACGCCGATAACTCGGCGACGCCATGATCTGCTCAAGGCGCGACGGCGCGGTGGGGTCGACCTCGCCACGGTTGGGTTGCCAGATCGGCAGTGGCGTCTTGCGCTCGCGCGGGTTGGCGGGCGGCGGAACATGATGCTGCGGTGGGTGGGGGTCGGAGGGAGAAGCCGGATCGGTCATCAGTCAGACTCGGTGTGGGTGGGATGCGGTACGCAAACCGCTGAGGTCAGGCAAGAGTAGCCCAGCGCTCCGTCCGGATGACGGGCATTGCGGGTGGGGACGCGCGGGCCCCGGTGCTACGATCGCGCGGTCGCCAACCCGGTCGATCGGTTTATTGAGGAGGCTGCATGAGTGCTGGGGCGCAGATTGTGGATTCACGCAACCGCTGGGAGTGGATCGGACTGCTGCTGGTGCTGGCGATGGGCCTCGGCGCGCGCCTGCTCAACATCACCTACAGCCTCGATGGTGACGAGATTTTTTCCTCGAATCTGGTTGCCCACTCATTCACGGAAACGCTGTGGCTGGCGTTTCTGGATTCGCCGCATCCACCGTTGCACAACATCCTGCTGCATGCCTGGACCCTGCTGTTCGGCCATGGCGAATTCGCGCTGCGATCGCTCAGTCTGCTGTTTTCGATCGGTTTTCTGGTGGTGGCCTATGCGCTGATGCGCCGCGTGCTGCCGGTCTGGCTGGCGCTCGGCTGCACCGCGCTGCTGGCGTTCAATCCGTTGCTGGTGTTCTACGGCCAGCAGGCACGGCCTTATGCGCTGATCGCGTTCTTCGCGGCATGGAACATCGAACGCTTCCTGAGCGTGCTGGAAGCGCCGGAAGATCGTCGTCGGCAGCTCCATTGGGCGTTATCCGGCTTGCTGCTCATGTATGTGCAGTACATGGGGGCGCTGGTGGTCGGCGCCGGCATGCTGACCGTCTGGTTCTACCGCTCCCCCGCGTGGCGTGGCGTGACGGTGCTGGGCGTGCTGACCGGGCTGGCGATGCTGGCCTGGATGGTCGCGGCGGCGTGGTACGAGCAGGCCCGGCAGGACGTGGTGTTTGGCGGATTCGCCTGGATCGGGCCGCCGGACATCAATACGTTCGTCTGGTTTTTCGTCGCCCTGTTCGGTGAGTTCGACGCGCTCCAGGTCCGCTGGCTGATGCTTGCGCTGTTGATCATTCTCGGCGCCTACGCGGTGAAGCTCCTCCGCAAGCGACGGTTGCCGGCGGAGCACGCCTATCTGGTGTTGCTTGCATTGCTGGTCCCGCTGGCTGCGTTCGCGTTGTCGGTGGCGGGGCCGCGCTCGATCTTCGTGCCACGGCAGCTGATCGGCAGCGGCATCGCCTTCACCGCGCTGCTTGGTCTTGGCCTGAACGCCATGCCCCGGGCGCTCGGCGCGGTGTTGCTGTCCGCCTTGCTGGCCTGGGTGATCTACGCGTTTCCGAACGACGGTCGCGACATGACCCGGCAACCCTGGCGGGAGATATTCGCGGAACTGGCTCGCGCGCATGAGGGTGTGCCGATGCTTGCGCAGGAGCCGTGGATATTTCAGCCCATGGGCCGGTACCAGCCGCAAGGCACGCCGATCAAGCTCGTTGACGCATTGGGCGTGGCGGATGTCAAAGCCCCCTTTCTCTTCGTTTGCCGACCGCTGCGCTGTTGGCTGATGGACGAACCCCAGCGCGCGAGTCGCGCGACGCTCGTGTTTTCGCGCAGCCTCGCCCAGCATCCCGACGAACCCAGCAAATTCACCGATGTGCGCGCTTATCTGGTCCGTCCTGAACCGCGTTGACGCGACCTGCCCGGGCATGGCCGATTGACGGAACGCCGCGCCTCGCTTGTCCGGCCACTGGGCATCCGGCAAAATCGCGCGTTCCGCTCGGGGAAGCGCCGATCTGAGCTTCCTCAGAACGATCAGGCCCGCTGTGATGGGCTACCCGAGCGCCAGAATTCCGGATTACCAACGTCCATCCAGCTGCTTGTCAGCGCAGGAGATCATCATGTCCAAGAAGCATCCCGTCGTTGCCGTCACCGGCTCTTCCGGCGCCGGTACCACCACGGTCAAGCGCGCTTTCGAGCACATCTTCTACCGTGACGGCATCAAGCCGCTGGTCATCGAAGGTGACAGCTACCACCGTTTCGACCGCGTCGCGATGCGCGAGGCGGTTGCCAAGGACACCACCGGCACGCTGAGCCACTTCGGCCCGGAGGCCAATCTGTTCGACGTGCTCGCCGAGACCTTCGAGACCTACGGCCGGACCGGTGGCTGCAAGCGCCGCTATTACCTGCATTCCAAGGAAGAGGCGGCTGCCTATCCGGGTCAGGAACCGGGCCAGTTCACCCCGTGGGAAGACATCGCTCCGGGCACCGACCTGCTGTTCTATGAAGGCCTGCACGGCGGTGTCGTGACCGACGACGCCAATGTCGCCCAGCACGTCGACCTGCTGGTCGGCGTCGTGCCGATCGTCAACCTGGAGTGGATCCAGAAGATCCACCGTGACGGCGCCGAGCGCGGTTACTCCGCCGAAGCCATCGTCGACACCATCCTGCGCCGCATGCCGGACTACGTGAACTACATCACCCCGCAGTTCTCGCGCACCGACATCAACTTCCAGCGCGTGTCCACCGTCGATACCTCCAACCCGTTCATCGCGCGCGACATCCCGACCCCGGACGAGAGCTTCGTGGTCATCCGCTTCCGCGATCCGGTCAAGTTCGATATCGACTTCGATCACCTGCTGGCCATGCTGCAGGGCTCGTTCATGTCGCGCCGCAACACCATCGTGGTGCCGGGCGGCAAGATGGGCTTCGCGATGGAAATCATCCTGGCTCCGATCATCGAGAAGATGATGGCCGCGCGCGGTTGATTGAATTTTCTGTCGCTGCGGCGACAGAGACGAAGAGGCCCGCCATTGGCGGGCCTTTTTCGTTATTGGGGGTTGATGATGTTGTGGACATCATCGTTTTAAGTGGCATGGCTTCCAGGGGTCGGCAAGGCCTCCTGGGACACGCAACGAGTGCATCCATGCATGCTCGACGGCGCGATCCATCGCGCCGACGGTCCCATGAGGTCTTGCCGACCCCTGGAAGCCGGGAGAGTTGGGTGGAATGAAAGAAGGGCGCCGGCATTGAGCCGGCGGCCCTTCTTGCTTGGTGCTGTGCTGACCGGGCGGATACCCGAATGGGTTCCGCAGAATCGGCGCTTGGTACGGCGGAACCCCTTCGGGTATACGCACCTCCCGAAGCCTTGTCACTCCCTGAGATGATGTCCGCAGCATCATCAAAACCACCCAAAAAGAAACCCGCCGAAGCGGGTTTCCCTTCACTCAACGCGTCTCGGGCTTCAGGCCGCCGACTTGCGGTTCCCGGTCCAGCCCCAACGATAGAGGTTGTCCTGACGCTCGGCGGTGTCACGGACCTCTTCGCGGTCGGTGAACTCGGCCAGGGTCATCTCTTCCAGATGCTGGAACAGTCGACCGCTGACTTCGCGCCACAACTGGTGGGTCAGGTACGGCTCGCTCATGCCGGAGCCACCCTTCGGACGCCAGCTCGGCGCCGGGCGCGGCTGCTCGTCGACGGCGGCGACGATGTCGGCGATGGTGATCTCGGAGGCATCCTTGGCCAGACGGTAACCGCCGCCGGGGCCACGCATGCCCTGCACCAGATCAGCCTTGCGCAGGCGGGAGAACAGCTGCTCCAGGTAGGACAGCGAGATGCCCTGGGAGACGGAGATATCCGTCAGCGTCACCGGACCCTGCTGTTCATGCAGCGCCAGGTCCATCATCGCCATGACGGCGTATCGGCTCTTGGAAGACAGTCGCATGATTGATCACCTTTGAATTCTTGGACACAAAACAAATAACCGAGTGGGCTACTTGGTAATCAGGATGAAATACCTGATCGTCGCAGTCAAGATTTTTCAGCCACTATTTTTGGGGCTTTTGATGGTTATTTCTTACCGGTTCGATAGATGAAGCCTATCGATGCGGAGTGGCGGTGGCTTAGATGAGCACCGCGCTGGCGAGGCCAAGGAAGATCAGAAAGCCCATGCTGTCGGTCATGAAGGTGAGCAGCACGCTCGCTCCCATGGCTGGATCGCGACCGAAGCGATGCAGCGCGAAGGGGACGAGGACGCCGGTCAGGGCGGCGACCACGAGGTTCAGCAGCAGCGCGACCGCGATTACCACCGACAGCATCAAGTGGTGGTAGATCGCCCCGGCAAACAGGCCGACCACGCCACCCCAGAACAGGCCGCTGACCAGTGCGACGCTGAGTTCCTTGCGCAGGATCGGGCCGAGGTTGTTGAGGGTGATCTGGTTCATGGCGAGGCCGCGCACCACCAGCGCGGTGGTCTGGTTGCCGGTGTTGCCGCCAACCGAGGCGACGATCGGCATCAGCGCCGCCAGCGCGACCAGCTGCGTGATCGCATCCGCGAAGGCGTCGATCACCTGCGAGGCGACGAAGGCGGTGACCAGATTCACGGCCAGCCACAGCCAGCGGTTGCGGATGGCGTTGCGAATGTTGGAGAACAGGTCCTCCTCGTCGAGCAGGCCGGCGATGTTGAGCACGTCCTCGTGCGCCTCCTCGTGTAGGTACTCCATCAGGTCGTCACTGGTCAGGCGACCGAGCAGTTTGCCTCGGCTGTTCAGCACCGGCGCGGAACTGAGGTCGTAGCGCTCGAACGCCATGGCCGCGTCGGCGGCGCGGTCCTCCGGCTGAAAGGTCACGACGCTCTTGCGCTGCACGTCAGCGATCTGGCGAGCCGGATCGCCAAGCAGCAGGTCTTCCATCAGCAACATGCCGGACAGAGCGCCGCGCGCATCGAGCACGAAGATCTTGTCGGTGTTGTGCGGCAGGCGGTCCAGACTGCGCAGCATCGCGATAGCCTCCGCGATCGTCTGTTTGCCGCGCACGCTGATCACTTCCTGGCTCATCCATTGGCCGACCGAGTCCTCCGGGTACGACAGCGTGTTCGCCACCCAGTCGCGATCGACATCGGCGAGGCCGGCCATCGCCTGATCGAAGATGTCGTCCGGCAGATCCTCGCGCATGTCGACCAGGTCGTCGCCGTCCAGGCGGGCGATCGCGCGCAGCAGTTCGTCGCGAGGCGTCGCCTCGATCAGCTGTTCGCGCACCGCATCGTTGACCTCCAGCAGGGACTCGCCACGGGTCACGTCGCTCAACAGCGACCAGACCACTCCGCGTTCTTCCAGCGGGAGGACTTCGAGCACGTGCGCGAGATCGGCGAAGTGCAGCCGGCGCAGCTTGTTCTGCAGCGCGGCCAGTTGCTGGCGATGCACGATGGTCTCGACCAGTTCCTGGCGCGGCTGCTTCTGCGCATGCACCAGCGACTCCACGAGGTCGTTGCGATGCAGCAACGCCATCACATGGTCAACGGTGCTTTGCAGGCGGGCGTCGGTGTGCGTGGTCATGCGTGAGAGTCTGCCGTGTGGTCCTTCGCCAGCCTAACAGGGTCGCCGAGTTACCCCGCCGCCTGCCGGGAAATATCGGATACGTTTGCTGTCATGACGCCGCACCAATGCTGTCAGTCAAATTGACATGAAAACAGTCGGAAACCGACATGTTCACGGCTATTTCCGCCAATTGGCTGACGTATCGGTTGGTTGCCATTGAAATGTAACGAGATGCGCCGCGCTGCGAAAAAGCCGGACGGCTTGCCGCCGGGTCTCCGCAAGGTCCATGCGCTGAGCCCGAATGGGGCGACAAGGGTACGGCAGGCTAGCTGACAGAATTCGGCGGTAACCGACAGTGATGGCTCGCGTGGTGGCCCCGCGAGACACATGAAAGTGCTTGTTAAGGCTTATGGTTGCGCTGATCTTCGATAACTGGTGTATTAGTTGCTAGGTTGCGCTGACAACGAACAACCCGCCACGCAACGCCTTGCCGGACTCCCCGGCCGCGTCGCGACCGGACAACTCAACAGGAATGACCAGCATGTTCATCAACAGGAAGCTCATTGCCGCGACGGCGGCCATTGTCGCGCTCACCTTTTCGGGTATGGCCAGCGCCCTGACCTACCAGATCGATACCGGCGCCGGCTGGGTCAACATGAGTTCACTGTCGAGTGCGCAGACAGCGGCCCAGCATTACGGCCCGCTCAATACCGGCCCGGGCTACGCGCAGTCGGATACCGGTTTCATGTGGCTGCACACCAACAGCAACAACGGTGATGTCGCGTGGGGCACGTTGCTCGACGTCAACCGCGATACCACCAGCGGCAGGGCCCGCGTGACCTTGCAGGGCCTGCCCGGCAGTGCCTACATCTCCCTGCGGGATGATGGCAGCGAGCCGGGCAATATCTCCGGCGGCACCCTGAATGCAGCCTGGAACTGGGCGGGCTGCTGCACCGACGGTGTGGTCATCAACGGCATGAATGGCGAGTGGCAGGTCGACGTGCAGTTGACCAGCTACACCGGTATCAACAACTGGTACTTCCTGACCGGCGATGTCAACGCGCCGACCCAGATCGCCCTGAACGACACCTTCTCCGTGCGGGCCGTCAATAGCACCGATGTGCCGCTGCCCGCGCCGGCCGCATTGTTCGCCGTTGGCGCGGTCGCGCTTTACCGACGCCGCAACGCTCTGGCCTGAGCGCTGCCCGCGCCGGACGGCGTCGAATTGTTGCCAAGGGGGCCGAGCGCCCCCTTTTTTTTGCGCGTCCTTATCCAGGAAAACACAAGAAAGGAACTGACCATGCCTCAATCCGGTGCCAGACGAGCCATTGTCAGACCAGCGCGCGTCGCGCTGTTGTTCGCCCTCATCCTGGCGATGTCGATGGTCAACGCCGATGTCCTCGACGAGGCGGTGACCTTGATCGAGAAGGGTGACGTCCGCGCCGCCGAACTCGTCATGAAGCAGGGCTTGCAGGACAAGCCGGACGATCCCGAGCTGCGCTTCCTGCTCGGCAAGCTCTATCTGGACGCCGGCAGCCTTGCCGCCGCCGAGAAGGAGTTGCGGCTCGCGCGGAGCCACGGAATGCCGGACGAAATGGTGCTCCACCCCCTTGGTCGCGCCTACCTGCTGCAGGAAAAGTACGCGCAGGTACTGGCCGAGATTCCTGACGAGAGTGGTCACGGGGACGCGCTGCGCGCCCAGGTCCTGACCTTGCGGGCGCTTGCGAGCCTTGGGATCGGTGAGCGCGCCGCCGCCGACGATGCGCTCAAGACGGCCCTCGGACTCGCGCCCGATCATCGGGATGCGTTGGTTGCCCAGGCCCGCCTGCTGCTTGCCGGCGATGACGCCGGGCCAGGCCAGCGCGCGGCCGCCCGCCTGGTGAAACGCTTTCCGGAGTGCGCCGAATGCTGGCAGTTGCTCGGGGACGCGGAGCAGATGATGGGGAACGCCAAGGCGGCCGACATCGCCTACGCACGGACCCTCGAATTCGACGCGGACAACTTCCCCTCGATGGCCGCGCGGGCCGCGATCGCCCTTGGTCGGGGTGACCTGCAGACCGCCAGGGTGCTGATCGACGCCGCCCGCGGCCAACGCCCCGACGCGCATCTGGTGGCCTTTCTCGAGGCGTCGCTGGCCTACCAGCAAGGCGATCTGGAACGGGCCCAGGTATGGATTCCGAAAGCCTTCAATGCGAAGCAGGAGAGCATCCCGACGATACTTCTCGACGGTCTCATCGCGCAGGCGGCCGGTCGTCCGGCGCAGGCTCGCGAGCGTCTCCGCCAGGTGTTGGCGGTCGCCGCCGACAACCGCGTCGCGCTCAAGGCCCTGGCGCTGCTGGAGTTCGACGAGAGGCGGCATCAGGCGGTCGTGGATCTGCTTGAGCCGGTCGTCGAGCGGGGCGAGGACGACGCCGACATGCGCGCCATGCTGGCCGGCGCGCAGACGCAGCTCGGCAACAGCGCGCGGGCCGTGGAATTGATGCTGGCTGTCGCCGGGCAGGGCGTTGGCATGCAGGTGCAGACCGCCGCCAGCCGCCTCGCCGGTGGCGACGTCGAGGCAGGTCTGGAAGGTCTGAAGCGCGCCGCAGAGAATCATCCCGAGGCCACCCGCCCCGCCTTCCTGGCCGCGATCGGCCTGTTGCAGCAGGAGCGCTTCGACGAGGCGCTGAGCACCGCCGAAACCTTGCTCGCGCGGCAGCCGGCCAACCCCGCCTATCTCAATCTGGTTGGTGCCGCGCAACTCGGCAAAGGCGATCTGGATGCGGCCGAGGCGAGTTTCCGCAAGACGGTCGCGACCCAGGGCGGGTTCCTGCCCGCGCGCCACAATCTCGTCCGGGTAGCGCTGCTGCGCGACGATATCGACGCCGCACTCGCCGAACTCGGCGAAATCCTCAAGCTCGACGACGGCGATGCCGACGCCCTGCTGCAACGGGCCCGCATCGAGGCCGCCATCGGGCAAGCCGATGTCGCGCTCGACACCTTGCGGGGACTCCTGGTCAAGCACCCCGATCACCGCATCGCGGCGCGCATCCTCGCCGAGAACCTGTTGCGTCGCGGTGACGTTCAGGGAGCCGCCGACATCGCGCGTGGCCTGCTGCGGATACTTCCCGACGATGTCGACGGTCAGCTGATCCTCGCCCGCGCATTCCTGGCCGACGAGGCGCCCGCCGACGCCGTCACGATGTTGAAGCAGGCGGCCCAGAGCCGCCCGAACGAGGCGGAGATTCAGGCGCTGCTCGCCGAGGCGGCGCTCGCGGCGGGTGAGCGGGAGACCGCCAATGCCGCCTTCGCGCGCGCCGCCGAGCTCGCGCCCGACGACATCGGCAAGGCGGCGCGGCCGATCGAGCTGGCCCTTGCCGACGGCAAGCTCGACGAGGCCGAGCTCGCGTTGCGGCGTCTGCGCCTGCGACACCCGCTCAAGGCCGCACCCTACGAACTGGCCGGCGATCTGTGGATGGCGCGTGGCGACGCCGCGCGCGCGGTCGTCGAGTACGAACTCGCAGCCCTGCGTGAGCCGAGCGCCCGCTTGCTGTTCAAGCAATACCAGGCGCGACCGGAGGGGGCCGGCAGCGCAGAGGCCCTGGCGCCGCTGCGCGAATGGTTGCTCACGCATCCGGAGGACAACGTGATCCGTCTGTTCGTGGCCGCCGAACTGGAGCGCGTCGGCGACCCCGGCGTCGCGGCGCTCTACGAGGAGGTACTGCGTCAGGATCCGAACAATGTGTTCGCGCTGAACAACCTGGCGATGCGCAGTCTCGATCGGGACCCGGTGGTCGCCCTGACCTACGCGGAACTGGCGCACGAGCTGAGCGCCGATGACCCCATCGTGCTCGATACCTACGCGCAGACGCTGATGGCCGCGCAAAGACCGGCGGAAGCGGTGCCGCTGCTGGAAAAGGCGGTCGAATTGCTGAAGAACGAGCCGGAATTGCGCTTCAACCTGGCGCGCGCGCTGGCCGCCAACCGGCAGTTCGGGGAGGCCCGCGACCAATTGCGCCGCGTGCTGATCACCTATCCGGACTATCCGCGCAAGGCCGAGATCATGACGATGCTGGAGTCGCTGCGCACCCAGTAAGAGATCGACTCCGGGCACGGGTGACGCCGTGTCCGGAACGCTCCGCCGCCCGCGCAACGGCGGCGGGCATCAAGAAAAAGGCCCGGCGGTTTCCCGCCGGGCCTTTCTGCTTCCCATCCCTGGGACACCATGAAAGCGTGTTCAGGCGTCCATCCGGCCGCCGCATTCCTCCGGCGTGCCGGTGCAGCTGTCTTCGTCCATGCCTTCGTGTTCCAGCCACATGACGTTGATGACGCCGAGCGACGCGGCCAGGAGCACGCCGAGGATCCAGGTGAAGTACCACATGACTATTACCTCTCTTGATTCGGTGTGTGCTTAGTAGGCGCTGTGCGCGGTTTCGCGGATCTGCTCGACGGTCACCCGGCCCCACATCTTGTAGTAGGTCCAGATGGTGTAGCTGAGCACGATCGGCACGAAGATCACCGCCGCCCAGAACATGACCGTCAGGGTCAGGTGGCTCGACGAGGCGTCCCACAGCGTGAAGCTGGCGTCCGGCATGATGCTGCTCGGCATCACGAACGGGAACATGGTGAAGCCCGCAGTCAGGATCACGCCGGTCATGGCGAGGCTGCTGAACACGAAGCCCCAGCCCGGACGGTTCGACGCGGACGCGAAGATCGCCATCGCGAAGCCGACGAAGCCGACGATCGGGGCCAGCATCATCCACGGGTAAGCGGCGTAGTTGGCGAACCAGGCACCGGCCTCGACCGCGACTTCCTTGGCCAGCGGGTTGGGCAGCGCGTCGGTGGCCGGCATGGTCACCACGCGGTAGCCGTCGATGCCCAGGTACAGCCAGATACCCGCAATCGCGAACGCAGCAATGGACACCAGACCGGTGATCTTGATCCACGGCTTGGCACGCGCGGCGATGTCATCCTGCACGCGCATCTGCATCCACAGGCCGCCGTGCATCGACAGCATCGCGAAGCTCAGCACGCCGGCGACCAGCGAGAACGGGTTGAGCAGGCCGAAGAAGTTGCCGGTGTAGCTCGGCCGCAGCAGCGGATCGAGCTGGAACGGCACGCCCAAGAGCAGGTTGCCGAAGGCGACGCCGAACACCAGCGAGGGCACCGCGCCGCCGGCGAACAGGCCCCAGTCCCAGGCGTTGCGCCACTTGGCGTCACCCAGCTTGGAGCGGTAGTCGAAGCCTACGGGTCTGAAGAACAGCGCGAACAGCACCAGCAGCATGGCCACGTAGAAGCCCGAGAAGGCCGCCGCGTAGACCGCCGGCCAGGCCGCGAAGATCGCGCCGCCGGCGGTGATCAGCCAGACCTGGTTGCCGTCCCAGTGCGGGCCGATGGTGTTGATGATGACGCGGCGCTCTTCGTCGGTCTTGCCGACCACGCGCAGCAGGTTGCCGACGCCCATGTCCATGCCGTCGGTGATGGCGAAACCGATCAGCAGCACGCCGACCAGCACCCACCAGATCACTTTCAAAACGTCGTAATCGAGAATCATGGTTTTGCTCTCTATGTAATGCGGTGTTGGGTTCCGGGCCGTGTAGGAGCGGCGTCCCGCCGCGATGTGCCTGCGATCGAGGTCGATCGCGGCGAGACGCCGCTCCTACATCAGACCTCGTCCTTACGCGGCGCCTGCGGCTGGATGGCCAGGGTGGCCGGACCGTGCTTCGGCAGGTTCGGATGGTCGTTGCCGTCCTGTTCCCAGAAGTAGCGTCCGGTGTGCAGGCTGGACGGGCCGAGGCGCGCGAAGCGGAACATCAGCCACATCTCGATGACGAGCAGGAAGGTGTAGAAGAGCAGGAAGCCCGCGATCGAGAAGTACAGCTCGCCGGTGGTCAGCGTCGAGGTCGCCAGGTTCACCGGCAGCACCTCACCGATGGCCCAGGGCTGGCGGCCGTACTCGGCGACGAACCAGCCGGTCTCGATCGCGATCCACGGCAGCGGGATGCCGTACAGGGCCAGCTTCATCAGCCACTTCTTGTCGCCCGCCACGCGCTTGGCGCAGTAGTAGAAGGAGGCGGCGAAGATGAACAGCAGCATGAAGCCGGTGAACACCATCACGCGGAAGGTCCAGAACAGCGGGGCGACCGCCGGAATGGAATCCTGCGCCGCCATCGCGATCTGTTCCTCGGTCGCGTCGACCACGTTCTCGGTGTACGACTTCAGCAGCAGGCCGTAGCCCAGGTCCTTCTTGACCTCGTCGAAGGCGGCCTTGTTGGCCTCGGTGACGTTGCCGTTACGCAGCTCCTGCAGCAGGCCGTAGGCGACCATGCCGTTGCGGATACGGGTCTCGGCGTGCGCGATCAGGTCCTTGATGCCGGTGACCTCCTCGTCGGTCGAGCGCGTCGCGATCAGGCCCAGCACGTAGGGCACCTTGACCGCCGCGTCGGTGGTCAGGGTCTCGTCGTTGGGCAGACCGAACAGGGTGAAGCCGGCCGGCGGCTCGTGGGTCTCGTACTCCGCCTCGATGGCGGCCAGCTTGACCTTCTGCACCGCGCCCGCCTCGTAGCCGGACTCGTCACCCAGCACGATGACCGACAGGATCGAGGCCAGACCGAAGCCGGCCGCGACCGCGAAGGAACGGCGTGCGAACGACAGATCGCGGCCCTTGAGCATGTAGTACGCGGAGATGCCCAACACGAACATCGACCCGGCGACGTAGCCGGCGGCGACGGTGTGCACGAACTTGACCTGCGCGACCGGGTTGAAGACCAACTCCGCGAAGCTGGTCATCTCCATTCTCATGGTCTCGTAGTTGAACTCCGAGCCGACCGGGTTCTGCATCCAGCCATTGGCGATCAGGATCCACAGCGCCGACAGGTTGGTGCCGAGCGCGGTCAGGAAGGTCACCGCCAGATGCTGGCGCTTGGACAGGCGATCCCAGCCCAGGAAGAACAGACCGACGAAGGTCGACTCCAGGAAGAAGGCCATCAGGCCCTCGATCGCCAGCGGCGCGCCGAACACGTCCCCGACGTAATGGGAGTAGTACGACCAGTTGGTGCCGAACTGGAACTCCATGGTCAGGCCGGTGGCCACGCCCAGGGCGAAGTTGATGCCGAACAGCTTGCCCCAGAACTTGGTCATGTCGCGGTAAATGACCTTGCCGGTCATCACGTAGACGGATTCCATGATCACCAGCAGCCAGGTCAGGCCGAGGGTCAGGGGGACGAACAGAAAGTGGTAAAGGGCCGTCACGGCGAACTGGATCCGTGACAGGTCGACGACTGCGCTATCAATCACGATGCGTCTCCTGATTGTTTTCAAAACCGCCTCAGACCGATCTGACGGTCCGGGACGACCACGCGAAACGTTGTTGCGGAACCTGGTCGCCAGGTCGGCGGGCCGGTTCGTGGGCGGAGACACTAATTAGAGTTCTCTAATGTTCGCAATCGATCTGTAACGCGCCGGGCAACCGGCATTGAATTTCCTTGACCTTGGTCAAGACGCGAAAACCGTTGCCGATGATTTGTAAGGAAAAGTATTTGCAGACAATGAGTTGTGGGATTTTTCTCATGTCCCGGATGGCGCGGACCGCCAGCACTGTTTGCCAGATTTGGCAATCACGCATTTGTCGCGACCCCGACCGTGTCGGTGACATCGAGTAGGGCGGAATCCGCAGGAGTTCCGCCGATCAGCCGCCGATACGGCCTGCGAGTCAGCCGGCGGAACCCCTGCGGGTTCCGCCCTACGCGGATCGGGTTGCTGTCAGGGTGCCCAGCGGGGCGGCTTGGCCGGCTTGCGGGGTTTCACCGCCGTGCGGTTCCGCGTGTTCAGCAACGCCTGCCGCAGCCTCCAGCGGGTGGCGGTGTCGGGTTCCTCGACGAAGTGTTCCTCGTCGGCCACGAACCACGCGATCGGCACGCCGTCGCGGAACAGGATGCGGTTGCCGGCCTGCGCCGGGACGCGCGCGCCGGGCAGTAGCACGCCGGTGAGGTTGAGCGGGTCGGCGGCGCTGATCGACACCAGGGCGCCCTTCGCTTCCGCGTTGCGCGCGCCGCGCAGGGCCTTCACTGCCTCCGGCAGCGCGTATTGCTCGCCCGCGAACCCGGCGACGAAGCGCCCACCGCGAATCTCGCCGCGCGCCTCCATGCGGCGGTACACGTATAAAAGATCACGCCAGGCGGGGAGGCGGTCGAGATCGCGTTCGAGCAGGCGGCGGAACACCACGCCGTGGCGGCGCAGCAGCGCGTGCGCAATCTCCTCGATGCGGTCTTCCCCGTCGGCGAACACGCGCAGCGGCGACCAGCGGCCGGCATCCGAAACACTGCGCCCGCGCCGCCGCCCGCTGGGAATCGGCGCGCCGCGTTTCTGCGCCGGGGTGATCAGCGCGCGCAGGCCGGTGAAGCTGTCGGCGCTGACCAGGCCCTGGCCGACCAGCTCGGCGAGCGCTTCCTCGGCCTGGGTCGGCAGCAGGCCGCTGTCGTCGACCAGGTCTTCGAAGAAGGCCGCGCCACCGTCGCGCAAGGTGTCGAGCAGGCGCCGTGCGTTTGGGGAAAGCGTGGTTTCGTCGCTGTGCTGCGTCTTCCACAGCCGCAGCCGGCGACGCGGCAGCAGCGCGATCGGCGAACTGCGGATCGGCCCGGACTTGCCTTTCGCCGGCGACAGCCGCGCCCAGACGATGCGGCCTTCGCGGCAGAGGTCGTCCAGCCAGGCGCTGTCGTATTTCTTCAGGCGTGCCGGCAGCAGATCGCTTTCCCACGCCGCCGCCGGCGCCTCGATGCCTTCGAGCTGGTCGAGCACGGCGGCCAGCGCCTCCGGGCCTTCCTTCTCGGTGCCGTTCAGGCCCTGCCAGTCGAGCAGGAAGCGCATCATGTCCGCGGGCGAGACCGGTTCGATCTCGGCGCGCAGTTTTTTGACCGTGTAGCGGTGGATGCGCGCCAGCAGGCGGCGTTCGCACCACTCCTCAGGGGCGGCATCGGCGCCGATCGCGGCTGAAGCCGCTCCTACAGGTAAAGCGTCACCCTGCTGTTGTAGGAGCGGCTTCAGCCGCGATCGGCGGTCGGCGGAGCGAAAACGCCCCCGAAATACGAACCCTTCGCCTTCGAGCTGCACCAGCGCAATGCCGATGTCGCCGACCGGAATCGCCAGCCGTTCGGCCAGCTCCGGCGCGGTGATCGGCCCGCTGATTTCGAGGTGCCCGCGCACCAGCTCACGCAGCGCGTCGCCGTCGCCGGCATAGGCCGCTTCGATCTGCGCGCGGCGTTCGGTTGCTACCCACAACGGGCCGAGTTCGGACGCCCGCCCGTCCGCCTTTAACGCCGCGTACCAAACCGACCACGCCGCCTGCGGGCGCAGCCCCCCGCTCAACATCAGCGCGTCGTGCAATTCGTCCGCGTCACGCGGCTCGGGCCAGGCCTCTTCCTGCACGCGGGTGATCGCCGCCGGGTCCAGCTCGGCGACCTCCGCCGCCGAGGCCGGGTCGACGAAGCGCCGCGCGTTGACCATCTGCGTGCGGCGTTCCTCCGCCGGGGCGTTGTCGAGAAAGGCATAAGGCCGCGCGGTCAACACCTCGCGCGCGAGCATCGACGGCTCCGGCAGGTCGCGCGCGACCACCGTGATCGAGCCGTTCTCCAGCCGCGTCAGGAAGGACTCCAGGGCCTCGATGTCCATCGCCTCGTGCAGGCAGTCGGCGATGGTCTGGCGCACCAGCGGATGATCGGGGATCTCGCGGTCGCCCTGGATGTTCTCCAGACAGGCGAGCTGATCCGGGAAGGCGACCGCGACCAGGTCCTCGGCGTCCATGCGCTGCAACTGCGGCGGCACGCGCTTGCCGTTGCGGAAGCGGCGGACCGCCAGCGCGT
This sequence comes from Gammaproteobacteria bacterium, assembly GCA_024234895.1. Taxonomy (GTDB): domain Bacteria; phylum Pseudomonadota; class Gammaproteobacteria; order JACKNK01; family JACKNK01; genus JACKNK01. The sequence continues at coordinate 42,972 of JACKNJ010000009.1, read as the reverse complement.
TGGTGGCGTTCCAGCGCCAGCGCGATTCGAACATCGGCGCGTCGAACATGGCCTGGATCAGCAGAGCGCGCACCGACTGCGCGTTCAGGTAACGCGACACCTCTTCGAGCTCGAAGCTGTGCGTCGAGGACAGGCTCAGCACGATGGTGTCTTCCAGCGCGGCGGCCTGGAGTTCGAAGTTGAAGCTGCGGCAGAAGCGCTTGCGCAGGGCCAGGCCCCAGGCGCGGTTCATGCGCGAACCGAACGGCGAATGCACGACCAGATGCATGTCGCCGGCCTCGTCGAAGAAGCGTTCCAGCACCAGGGTGTCCTGGGTCGGCAGCACGCCCAGCGAGGCGCGCGCCGAGGCCAGATATTCGGCGAGCTGGCGGGCGGCGGCCTCGGGCAGCCATTGCTGCCAGGCGTGGATCAAGGCCAGCGGATAGGCGCCGGCATCGGATTTGGCCAGCAGCCGGTCGGCCTCGGCGCGCAGCCGCGACACCGCCTGCGAGAGTTCATCCGAACGCCCCGGCGCCTCACCGAACCAGAACGGGATGTTGGGCGGCTGGCCGTGCGCGTCCTGCACGAACACCGTGCCCATCTGCACGCGCTCGATGCGGTAGCTGGTGTTGCCGAGCTGGAAGATGTCGCCGGGCAGCGACTCGAAGGCGAAGTCTTCGTTCAGGGTGCCGACGAACAGATTCTCCGGCAGCAGGCGCACGTCGTAATCGAACAGGTCGGGGATCGCGCCGCCGTTGGTGATCGCGGTCAGGCGGGCACCCTTGCGGGCGCGCAGGCGGTGGTTCACGCCGTCGTGATGCAGCCAGGCGCTGCGCCGTCCCCGCCGGGTCGAGAAGCCCTCGGCGAGCATCTGCACGATGGCGTCGTATTGCGCGCGGCTGAGCGCGTGGTACGGCCAGGCGCGGCGGTAGGTCTCGAACAATTCGGTCTCGCCCCACTCCGTGGCGGCGACCTCGGCGACGATCTGCTGCGCGAGCACGTCCAGCGGCGCGTCCGGGATTTCGAGGTGGTCCAGTTCGCCGCGTTCAACCGCCGCGAGCAGCGCCGCACACTCGACCAGATCGTCGCGCGACAGCGGGAACAGCCGCCCCTTCGGCGTGCCGGTGACCGCGTGCCCGGAACGCCCGACACGTTGCAGGAAGGCCGCAATGGCTTTGGGTGAACCGAGCTGGCAGACCAGTTCCACGTCGCCGATGTCTATCCCTAACTCCAGCGACGCGGTCGCGACCATGATGCGCAATCGACCGGACTTGAGGCGTTGCTCCGCATCCAGCCGATGTTCGCGCGACAGCGAACCGTGGTGCGCCGCGACCGCGTCCTCGCCGAGGCGTTCGGACAAATGCCGCGCGACCCGCTCGGCGTAACGCCGCGTGTTCACGAACACCAGCGTGGTGCGGTGGTCCTCGGTGAATTTGGCGAGCTTGTCGTAGAGCTCCGTCCACACCTCGGCGGACATCACCGCCTCCAGCGGCGAGGACGGCAATTCCAGCGCCAGATCGCGCGCGCGGCTGTGGCCGCCGTCGATGATCTCGCAGGCCTCGTCACCATCAATATCGATGTTGCCGACCAGGAAGCGCGCCACCGCCTCGATCGGCTTCTGCGTCGCCGACAGCCCGACTCGGGTGAACGGCCGTTCGACCAGCGCCGCCAGGCGTTCGATCGAGAGGGAGAGATGCGCGCCGCGCTTGTTCGGCGCGAGCGCGTGGATCTCGTCGACAATCAGCGTGCGCACCGTGCGCAGCATGTTCCGCCCCGACTCGCTGGTCAGCAGGATGTACAGCGACTCCGGCGTGGTCACCAGGATGTGCGGCGGCTGGCGACGCATGCGCTCGCGCTCGGAAGAGGGCGTGTCGCCCGTGCGCACCGCGATGCGGATGTCGTGATTGCCGCCGTGGCCGTACAACTGCCCCTGCGCCGCCAGTTCCTCGGCGATCTCCGCCAGCGGCCCTTCCAGGTTGTTGCGGATGTCGTTGGACAGCGCCTTCAGCGGCGAGACGTACAACACCGCCACCGCATCCGGCAGCGGTGCCGCGATCGACTCCCTGACCAGCTCATCGATCGCCGCCAGGAACGCCGCCAGCGTCTTGCCCGACCCGGTCGGCGCCGCCACCAGCGTATGCCGCCCCGCCGCGATGCTCGGCCACGCCCGCGCCTGCGCCTCGGTCGCTTGCCCGAAGCGGCGTTCAAACCAGGTGCTGACGGCGGGGTGGAAGGTCATGGGCAGACTCTAACGCGTCTCGCCCGCCGCATCGTGTAGGAGCGGCTTCAGCCGCGATCAGCTTCAGCGATCATCCCCGCCGCCGATCGCGGCTGAAGCCGCTCCTACGCACATCCCGACCTCCGGATAACGCGCCTCCCAGGCATGGGTGCTCCCGCGCTCAGCGGCACCAGCCATCCACCTGATCCGCCGCGTCCGCCAGACCGATTTCGCGGAACAAGGCCACGGCCTCATCCAGCAAGGTGCGCGCCAGGGCCCGGTCGCCGATTTCACACTCGATCTGGCCGGCAAAGGCCAGGCCCCGCGCGAGGCTGTAGCGATCGTCGATGGCCCGATAGCTCGCCAAGGCCGCCTGGTAATGGCCGCGGGCCGACTCGATGTCGGTACCCATCCGTGCCAGTTCCAGACGAACGTTGGCCTCGCCGAGGCGATCGCCGACGTCGCGGAAGAGCTGGAGGGCGTCCTGGTAGCTATGCAGGGCGGCGTCGCGATCGTCGCGGAACTGCTGGAGGTCGCCGATGGCCCGGAGGGTGTTGGCCTCGCCGAGGCGATCGCCGACGTCGCGGTAGAGCTGGAGGGCGTCCTGGTAGCTATGCAGGGCGGCGTTGGCACCGATCCCAGGGTCGTGGATGCGAAGGCGCAATGCCTCGCCCAGGTGGGCCTCCCACACCGGATAAGGCCGCTCGACGGTCGCCATCCAGTTACCTGACGCTGTGGTCAGACGCGCCAGGTCGTTACCGGCGCCGCGTTCGGTGGCGAGCGACCAGGCGTGGTAGAGGTTGGGCATCTCGGCGAGACAGATTGTCCGGTCATCGGCGCGCAACAGGTGCCGGCTGTCGAACAGGTCGACGAGAAAATCGACCAGGCGTCGGTAGGCGGTGTCCGCTTCGGGGCCCGCGCGCAGGCGGTCGAGGGCGAACTCGTGCAGCAGGTCGTGCAGGCGATGGCGCCCGTCCGGGAGCGCTTCGACCAGAGAGGCGTCCGTCAGTCGCTGCACGCGCACGCGCGCGTCGGTGTCGTCCACGCCCCACAGCGCCGCCGCGCCGTCCGTGCCGAAGCCGGTGGGGGCGAAGATCGCCAGCATCTGGAAGGCGCGCTGGGTGTCGGGGTCGAGTTCGGCGAGGCTGAGGTCGAAATTGCTGCGCAGGTTCTGTTCCGCGTCGTCGCCGGTGGCGAGTTGGTCGAGGCGGCGGTGGAGCTGGTCCAGAAACCCGGGCAGGGTCAGGGTGCCGGTACGCAGGTGCGCCGCAAGTCGGGCCCGGGCCAGGCGCAACGCGAGCGGGTGATGCGCGCAGGCCACGATCAGGCGTTGTGCGGCGTCGGGGTCGGCATCCACCGCAGCGGCGACCCGGGCGTCACCTTGGGCCTCGCCACGCAGCGACGCCAGGGCCTCGGCGTCGTTCATGCAGTCCAGGGGTTCGACACTCGGCACGCGCGGCCCGAGCTGCTGCTGGCGCGAGGTCAGCAACACCGCGCAGGGCGGCAACAGGTGGCGCAGCTCGGGGATGAGCACGCGGCGAATGTCATCGAGCACCACCAGGGTGATGCGTTGCGGCCAGGCGCCGACGAGGATGCCGTGGCGGGCCTCGGCGCTCTGCGCGTTGGCGGGGAATTCCACGCCGATGCCGACCGCGAGGTCTTGCTGCACGCTCTCGACGGGCCGTTCGGACAGCGTGACCCACAAGGTGCTGCCGGGTTGTTGCTGCTCCCATTGTTCCTGCAGGTAGCGGGCGAGCGCGGACTTGCCGACGCCACCCATGCCGCTGACGCCGACGATCGCGGCGTGGTTGCCGCGCTGCAACGTGGCCAGCAGGCGGTCTTCGATCGCGCCGCGATGCACGTAATCGCCGCTGCGCCGGACGGGCGGCGGGGGCGCGATCGTGGCGGGCTTGTCCATCTCGAACACCGTCTTCACGAAACCGGGAACGCCGAGTTCCAGCGCCTTCATGCGGCTGCCGCGCGACCAGCGTCGCAGGAACCACGCCAGGGCGATGACCCCAACGACGACGACAATGGCGGCGGCCCAAATCGGCAGGTTTTCCATCGGGGTTCCGGGATCTGAATTCCGTTGACGAGTGTGCCGCCAGGAGCCTAGCGCCATTACGGTCCCGTGTAATGGGTTGCGAGGGTGCGCAGCCCCCCCTGTAGGAGCGGCTTCAGCCGCGATCGGCGCCCGCTCTCATCCCTGGCGCCGATCGCGGCTGAAGCCGCTCCTACGATATTCCGGCGGCGCCGGCGTAGTGCAGGGTGTTGTTTCGACTATTTCGTTTATTGGCTACGATTGCCGATACCCAATGGGTGTCTCGCGCCACGCACGGAGGTGCCTTCGATGAGCCGAACCTACTCAAATTCCACCATTCGTCTGCCGTCCGAGGACGAGGTCGAGTTGGCCGCGCAGAGCAGCCGGCGGCTGGCCGTCGCGATCGGCGATGGCGACGCCGCTCACCTGCGGCTGATCGACGGTGATTTCGATGTAACCGTGCCGGTCTCTGCGATTCATATGCTGGTCGACATCCTGACGTTGATGTCGCAAGGCAAGGCCGTGTCCTTGGTGCCGATCGATGCCGAGCTGACCACGCAGGCGGCGGCGGACATGCTCAATGTCTCCCGCCCCCATCTGGTGAAACTCGTGGAGTCGGGTGCCATTCCCTTCCACAAGGTTGGGCGCCACCGCCGGCTGTATTACGAAGATGTCGTGGCTTACAAAGAGCGGCAGGCCGAGACCTCGGCCAAGGCGCTGGCGGAATTGACCGCCGAAGCCCAGGAATTGGGGCTCGGTTACTGAGCCTTACCGAAGCGATTCAGGGATGAGTGGTTTCACCGTCGTCTACGACGCCTGCGTGTTCTATCCCGCGCCGCTGCGCGACTTGTTGATTCGCCTCGCCGCCAGTGGGCGCTTCGGCGCGCGCTGGACCGAACAGATTCATGGGGAATGGGTGGCGGCCCTGCTTCGGGATCGACCGGGACTCGGTGCCGAACGCCTGGCCAAGACGGTCGATCTGATGAATGTCGCCGTCCCGGACTGCCTGGTCAGCGGCTACGGCCATTTGATCGATGATCTCGCGTTGCCCGACCCCGATGACCGGCATGTCCTGGCGGCGGCAATTCGATCCGGGGCGTTGGCCATCGTCACCCGCAACCTCAAAGACTTTCCGCGCGACGTGCTCGATGAGTTCGACATTTTCCCGATCCATCCGGACGATTTCGTGCTGGACCTTGCCGATCTCGATCCGACGGTCGTCATCCGCGTCGCCCGCGAACAGCGAGCCGCCCTGCGCAATCCGCCCAAGACGGCCGAAGAATTCCTCGACATCCTGCGGCGGCAGGAACTCACCGGTGTGGTGGGCTTCCTGCGCGACAACATTGAACTGATCTGATTCAGGACGAACAACTGACTTCGAGCTGGCTCGCCCAGGCTGGCGGATAGTCCGCGTAGGTGGCGTGGTCGGGCTGCTCGTCGTAGGGGCGGGAGAGGATCGCGAGCAGCTTGTTCACCTCGCTGTCGTCGCCGGCCTCGCTCTGCTTGATGGCGACTTCGGCGAGGTGGTTGCGGAGCACGTATTTCGGGTTGGCGGCGTGCATCGCGGCTCTGCGGGCGACCGGGTCGGAGCGTTCGGCTTGCAGGCGGGCGGCGTATTTCACGGCCCAGGCGTCGAAGGCTTTCGGGTTGATGAACTGGTCGCGCAGCGCGGTGTTGGCGCCGTCCGGATCGAACCCGGCGAGGGTGCGGAAGAAGATCGTGAAATCGACGCTGTTGCCCTGCATTGCGGCGAACAGTTCATCGACGAGTTGGCGGTCGTCGCGGCCGTGCACGGTGAGACCGAGCTTGGCGCGCATCCGCGCCAGATAGGCCGCGTCGTAACGCGAGGGGAAGGTGTCGAGGTAGCCGGTCGCCTTGACTGCCGCCGTCTCCGGGTCGGGATCGAGGATCGGCAGCATGGCCTGGGCGAGGCAGCTCAGGTTCCAGTGCGCGATGTAGGGCTGCTGGTCGTAGGCGTAGCGGCCGTGATGATCGGAGTGGTTGCAGATGTGATGGGCGTCGTAGGTGTCGAGGAAGCCGAACGGGCCGTAATCCAGCGTGTGGCCGAGCACAGACATGTTGTCGGTGTTCATGACGCCGTGACAGAAGCCGACCGCCTGCCACGCGGCGATCAGCTCGGCGGTCCGCTGGATCGCGTGGTCGAGCAGGGCGAGATACGGTTCCTCGAACTCGCGCAGATGCGGCAGGTGGTGGTCGATCAGGTAGTCGGCCAGTGGCGCGAGATGATGGTGCTCGTTGCGATAGTAGAAGTATTCGAAGTGGCCGAAGCGGATGTGCGACGGCGCGACCCGCAGCACGGTCGCGCCGGGTTCGATGCGCTCGCGGTAGACCTCCTCGGTGGAGGCGAGCAGGGCCAGCGCGCGGGTGGTCGGGATACCGAGCCCGGCCATGGCTTCGGAACACAGGAATTCGCGGATGCTGGAACGCAGCACGGCGCGCCCGTCGCCGGCACGCGAGTAGGGTGTGATGCCCGCGCCTTTGAGGTGCAGGTCCCAGAGCCCTTCGTCGGTGCGGACCTGGCCGAGCAGGATCGCGCGGCCATCCCCCAGTTGCGGCACGTAGTGGCCGAACTGATGGCCGGCGTAGGCCATCGCCAGCGCTTCGCCGCCGGGGAAGGGCAGATTGCCGGCGAGCAGTTGGGTGAGGTCCTGGTTGAGTTCTTCGCCGGGAGGGAGGTCCAGCAGGCTGGCGGTGTCGGGACTGATCGCGACCAGACGGTGATCGCCTTCCAGCGGCGTGGGTGCGACGCGGGTGAAGCAGTCGTCCGCCAGGCGCGCGTAGGCGTTGTCTGTCGTTAACGCCTCGAATGAGGTGGATACAGGGGGCGCGTCTGGGTGGGGAATGGTGGCGGTCATGGCAGCGGTCGCGGTGGTCGGGGTGTCGGTCGCAAACTAGCCCGGAAACACCGCTATTCAGACACTCGGTCGTTGGGGAATGCGAGCGAGCTGCGGGGCGATTAAGACTGAATCACGCGCAACCGGCGCGTCGGATGCGGCCCTCGTTGCAGGAGCGGGCTTGCCCGGGCTTCGGCTCCGCTCAGCCAGCGCGGATATCTGCCGTTGGCTGAGCGGAGCCGAAGCCAACCACCGGTTCGCGGGCAAGCCCGCTCCTACAGTGGGGCTTCGCCCTGGGCTGGGTCTTGTCGACGCTTGGAGGGAGCAGGAAGACGACCGGTGATTCAACCGGGACTTCCTTCGCGGATGACATAACTCAAGAGCATCCGGAACGGATGTTGAGCAGGCATTGCACGACTGCTAGAATGCGCATTTAGCCACGTGAATCCGGCAAGTTGGCGCGGACCGCCAAGCCAGCTCGCCGAACTTTTTCCGAGGGGACGATATGCAACGTCAATTGCTCGCACTCGCCGTCGGTGCGCTCGTGGCCATGCCCGCGCACACCGATGAACAGGCCGACCAGGCGATCAGCACCCTGTTGCAGGGCGCCGCCGCCGAGGCCAAGGCCGCCATCGACAGCGGGGAGGCCGGCTGGCTTTCCCGCACCGACATCAGTGTCGACATCCAGCAGGACAACAAGCCGAGCTGGTCCATCGAGACCATCCAGCCGATCTACCAGTCGGAAGGACTCACCCATACCTGGTTCGTGCAGGCCCGGATCGCGCACTCGGATGACGACCAGACCGTGAATCTCGGTACCGGCTATCGTCATCTGCTCGCCGATCACTCCTGGCTGCTGGGCGCCAATGCCTGGTATGACACCAGTCTGGACGAATCCCATTACCGCTACGGTCTGGGGCTCGAAGCGCTGGGGAGGTACGTCGATGTGCGTACCAATTGGTACGACGCGCAGAGTGGCGTGAAGACGGTGCGCGTCAACGGCGCGATCAGCGACACCGAGGCCGCGCTCGACGGCTGGGATTTCAGCCTCGAAGCGCCGGTGCCTTACCTGCCTTGGGCGCGTGTTTCGTGGAAGACCTATGAATGGGATCGCAGCACCGCGACCAACATCCAGGGCAACACGCTGGGCATTCGCGCCAGCGTCACCGACAACCTGGACGTGACCGTGGGCGCGACCGATGACAACACCGACAACGCACAGGCATTCCTGACCCTTTCATGGGCGTTCGACAAGCCCCAGGGCACCGAGTGGACGGCAACGGGAACCGGGGCCAGCCGCACGGCGTTCCAGGCGCGTGATCTGACCAAGCACACGCTGGACAAGGTGCGCCGTCATCACGACATCGTCATCGAGAAGAAGACCACGGGTGGTGCCGGCATCACCATCGGTCGGCGTAACTGAGGGGGATGAACACATGAGAAACATGCTGCGACCGATCGTATTCACGGCCCTGGCAGGGGCTTCCACCCTGGCTGCCGCCGGTCCGCTGGTCACCGCCGGCGGTACCGCCGCGACGCCGACGCAATACGAAATCACCCTGAACGCGGTGGAATTCAAGCGCGCGGACGGGACCTATTACCCGTTCTTCAGCGGCACCGCGACTTTCGATGTCGGCTCCGCCAGCGCCGGTGCGAACTCGACCGTCGGTGCCATTGCCGCCGGCAATTCGCTCGAACCCGGTGTCAGCTATACCGCCATGCGGGTCACCGTGGCCAGCAGTCACAACGTCACCGGCGGCGTGGCCAACGCCGGCACCGGCCAGCCGTGCCAGACCGGTGGTGCGGGCTCGGGTACCGGTGTGGTCCTGAATAACGTCAATTTCGAGACCGGCAGCGCCACGGGCGGCAGCGGCACCAGTCAGAGTCTGGACGTGCCAACCGACGCCACCGGCACCACGGTCGCCAGCGCCCTGAGCACCGCCGGCATCGAGCGGACCGGAAACCAGCTGCGCTTCGAGGTGCCGCTGGCCGTGACTGTCCCGACCGACAACACGGTTCCTCCCGCGCTGGCGATCGGCTTCGATGTGGCCGGTCAACTCGAGTTCTTTACCACCGGCCTCGGTACCTGCGTGGTCATGGTGTTGCCGCCGATCATCACCTTCACCACTCCGGCCGGAACCACGACCTTCCAGGCCAATCTCTGAGCGAGTTCCACCGGCGCATGGCGACATGCGCCGGTTTCATTCGCGCGGGTACTTCATGAATCCGCGTAACGAAGGCACGCTGGCGGGACCGGCCATGGCCGGCGGGTAAGCTTCCGCCGACTCGCGGTGCCGCCGCGCGTGGATCGATTTGATGGCGCATGGTCTGGGTTACCATCCCTCGCGTGTTTCACCAACGTCCCCGCCGGAATGTCCATGCGCGCCGTCATCCGCCTCTTCTTCAAGCTCGTCCGACTCATCGTCACGCCCTTCCTGTTGTCGTGGGAGTGGCTGGCGGGGCGCCCGACCGTACACCGCAGCGCCCAGGCCCAGCAGCGACTCGATGCAGTCACTGCCGGCATGACGCTGTACCAGTTCAAGACCTGCCCGTTCTGCGTGAAGACGCGCATCCACATCAAACGGCTTGGCCTCAACATCGCCACCCGCGACGCCCAACACGACCAGCAGGCGCGCGCCGAACTTCAGTCCGGTGGCGGCAAGATCCAGGTGCCGTGCCTACGCATCGCGGGCGACGACGGTGGCATGTGGCTGTATGAATCGACGGCGATCATCGCCCATCTGGACGCGCTCGCCGCCGATCTGCGCTGACGCCTCAGGCGAACAGGAACATCCCGCCCAGCCCGGCGATCACTGCGCCGCTGCCGCGCACCACCCACTGCCCGCGCGGCCAGCGCCAGAGCATGCCGATGGCGATGCCGCACAGGTGCAGCAGGCCGGTCGCGATCACGAAACCGGCGGCGTAGAGCAGCGGCGATCCGTCCGCCGGCATTTCCGCGCCATGGGCATAGCCATGGAACACCGCGAACACCGACACCGGAACCAGCGCTGCCCACAGCGGCACGCGCACATTGGCGAGCACCGCGAGGCCGAGCAGCACGCCGGACAGGGCGATGCCGATCTCGACGCCAGGCAGCCACAGGCCCGCCGCGCCGGCGCCGCCGCCGAGCGCCATGATCAACGGGAACGCGATCGGCAGCAGGTACAGCGCCGGGCGGCCAAGCTGCGCACCCCACAGACCGACCGCGACCATGGCTATGACGTGGTCGAGACCGCCGATCGGGTGCAGGAAGCCGTTGAGGAACCCCGCCCCTTCGCCGGCGTCGACATGGGCGAAGGCCAGCGAGGGCAGCAGCAGGGCGAGCAGCGTCGCAAACAGGGAGACCGGGGATGAAACTCGGTGGGTCATGACGGGGGAATCTCCGATGGGTGGTTGATCTGTGTTGTCATACGATTTTTGTTTTCGTATGACCGGATCATCGCCGCGAGGTCCGGACCGCGCAAGCACGATGTCCCCGTGACGGCGATAATGCCCGCTCATTGACCGCGACCCGGTGACCCCGACATGCAGCGTGTGACCATCACCCTCGATGATGACCTCGGCGAGCAGTTCGACGCCTATCTGGCGCGGCGCGGCTACGCCAACCGCTCGGAGGCGATGCGCGATCTGATCCGCGCGCGTCTTGAGCAGGAACGCCTCGATCCCGACGAACAGGGCGACTGCATGGGCGTGCTCAGCTACGTCTACAACCATCACGAGCGCGAGCTGGCCAAGCGGGTCACGGAAGCCCATCACGCCCGCCATGACCTCTCCGTCTCCACCCTGCATGTCCACCTCGATCACGAAAATTGCCTGGAAAGCGTCGTGTTGCAGGGCGAGGTCGGCGCGGTACGGCAATTCGCCGATGGCCTGATCGCCCAGCCCGGCATTCGTCATGGGCAACTGCATCTGGTGCCGGTCGAGGCCAGCAGCACCGCGCACGTCCACGGTGGCGACGCCCACACGCACCCCCACCGCCACCTCACCCCGCGGACCTGAGCCGGATGCGTGCCCGCCTGCTGCTGACGCTGCTGCGCCTGATCGCCCGCCTGCCGTTGCCCGTGGTGCATGCCCTGGGTGCGGCTATCGGCTGGCTGCTCTATCTGATCCCCAACAACCAGCGCCGGGTCGCGGAGATCAATCTGCGCATGGCCTTCCCGGAACTGGACGAGACCGCGCGTCGCCGCCTGCTGCGCGACACCCTGATCGAATCCGGCAAGACGCTGACCGAGATCGGCGTGATGTGGTTCCGCCCGCTCGCCAAGGTGAAAAAGCTGGTCCGCGAGATTCACGGCGTCGAGCATTTCCGCGAACTGGAAGCGCACGGCAAGGGCGTCATCGCGCTGACCCCGCACCTCGGCCAATGGGAACTGATGGGCCTGATCACCCCCGAATACATGCCCATGACCTCGCTGTACCGGCCGATGCGCATGGCCGAACTCGAAGGCCCGATCACCGCCGCCCGCGAACGCGCCGGCAACCGTCTGCAACCGACCACGGTGCAAGGCGTGAAGGAGGTCTACGCGGCGCTACGGCGCGGCGAGCTGGTCGGCATCCTGCCGGACCAGGACCCCAAGGACGAAGGCGGCGCCTTCGTGCCGTTCTTCGGCGTCGATGCCTACACCATGACCTTCGTCTGCCGCCTCGCGATCCGCTCCGGCGTCGGTGTGCTGGTTGGCTACGCCGAACGCCTGCCCAAGGGCCGGGGCTACCGCCTGATCGCCCACGCCGTCGATCCGGCGATCAACGACGGCCCGCTGGAAAGCTCGCTCGCGGTCATGAACCAGGCCGTCGAGGCCTGCATCCGCGAGGCCCCGGCGCAATACCAGTGGATCTACAAACGCTGGAAGCGCCGCCCGGACGGCGAACCACCTATCTATTGATGTCCTGTAGGAGATGTAGGCCGGCATAAGCGCAGCGTTGCCGGCTTGAGGCTTCGAGCGAAGGCACCAAGCCGGCTACGGCGCTGCGCGCCTTAAACCGGCCTACATCGGGGTGGCGTCAGCCGTTACGGGCGTCGAGGTAGGCCTGCTCGGCGAGGCGGGACCACTCGACCGACTGGTCGCGGAACTTGCGGAAGGAATCGAAGACCTTCTGGTTCAGCGGGTCCTTGGCGGCGACCTCGGCGATGACCTCGTCGGACAGAGCCTTGAGCTTGGCCAGCACGTCGTCGGGGAAGCGGCGCAGTTCGACCTTGTGCTCCTTGACCAGCGTCTCCAGCGCCGCGTTGTTGCGCGCGGTGAAGTCGGCCAGCATGTCCTGGTTGGCGACGCGGCAGGCGTTCAGCACGATGACTCGCAGGTCCTCGTCCAGAGCCTCCAGGGCCTCCTTGTTGATCATGCATTCCATGGTCGAGCCGGGCTCGTGCCAGCCCGGGTAGTAGTAGTACTTGGCCGCCTTGTAGAGACCGAAGGCGAGATCGTTGTAGGGGCCGACCCATTCGGTGGCGTCGATGGCGCCGGATTGCAGTGAGGGGAAGATTTCGCCACCCGGCAGGCTGACCGGGGTGCCGCCGGCGCGGCTCAGCACTTCGCCGCCGAGGCCGGGGATGCGCATCTTCAGGCCTTCCAGATCGGCGACCGAGTTGATCTCCTTGTTGAACCAGCCGCCCATCTGCACACCGGTGTTGCCGGCGGCCGCCGGGACCAGGCCGAACGGGGCGTAGACCTCTTTCCACAAGTCCATGCCGCCGCCGTGATAGAGCCAGGCGTTCATTTCCTGCGCGGTCAGGCCGAACGGCACGGCGGTGAAGAACTGCGCGGCCTCCGATTTGCCCTTCCAGTAATACGACGCGCCGTGACCGAGCTGCGCGGTGCCGCGCGAGACGGCGTCGAACACCTCGAAGGCGGGGACCAGTTCGGTCGCGCCGAACACCTTCACCTCGATGCGCCCGCCGGTCATCTGCTCGATCAGCTCGGCGAGGTAATTCGCGCCGGTGCCGAGACCGGGGAAGTTCTTCGGCCAGGTGGTGACCATCTTCCACTTGATCTTGCGGGCCGCGCGGGCCGGGGCGGTGGCGAGGCCGGCACCGGCGGCGACGGCGCCGGCGGCGGCGCCACGAATGAAGTCACGACGTTTCATGCAACTCTCCGGGAGGGGGAACGCGGAGAGCATATAAAAAGAAACGGGTGGCTACGAATGCCGGCGCCGCCTTCGTTCGGTTGGCTTCGACTCCGCTCAGCCAACGGCTCGCCCGCTGGCTGAGCGAAGTCGAGGCCAACTTGCCGATCAGCTTGCCCTGGGGTCGAAGGGCATCGCCTCGGCCATGCGTTCATAGATCGCCCGCTTGGCCGGGTTGTCCGCTGGCGGCGTGACCATCTTCAGGATCACGTACTCGTCCCCCGGCGTGCTTCCGGGCAGGCCCTTGGCCTTCAGACGCAGCTTCTGGCCGGACTGCGCGCCTTCCGGCAGTTTCAGGCTCAGCTCGCCGCCGAGCGTGGGCACCGGCACCTTCTGGCCGAGCGCGGCTTCCCAGGGGGTGACCGGCAGGTCCACGTAGATGTCGCGACCCTCGGCGCGGAAGCGCGGGTGCGGCTTGAAGGCGATCTCCAGGTACAGGTCGCCGGTCGGGCCGCCGTTCAGGCCGGGCGCGCCTTGGCCGGCCAGGCGGATGCGCTGTCCCTCGGTGACGCCGGCCGGAATCTTCACGTTCAGGGTCCGTTCGCGGCTGTGCACGCGGCCCTGCGCGTCCTGTTCCGGCAGGCTCAGGTTCAACTGGCGGGTGGCGCCCTGATAGGCGTCCTCGAGTGCGACCATGACCTTGGCGTGATGATCCTCGCCCTGGCGCCGGCGCGGGCGACCGCCGAAACCGGCGTTGAAGCCGGCGCCGCCCATCCCGGGGCCGCCGCCGCCACCGCCGAATTTCTGTCCGAACAGGCTCTCGAAGAAGTCCGAGAAGCCCTCGCCCGCGAAGCCTCCGCCGCCGGCGCCGCGGAATTCGAAACCGGCATCCCAGCCGGGCGGCGGACGGAAGTCCTGGCCGGCCTTCCAGTTGTTGCCGAACTGGTCGTAGGCGGTGCGCTTTTCGGGGTCCTTGAGGACTTCATAGGCCTCGCCGACTTCCTTGAATCGCAGCTCGGCATCGGCCTCCTTGCTGACGTCCGGATGGTATTTCCGGGCGAGCTTGCGGTAGGCCTTCTTGATGTCGTCGGCGCTGGCGTCGCGGGCTACGCCGAGCGTCTGGTAATAGTCTTTGAACTCCATGGGATGGTTTCCGCGTGAATCTGGAATGTGCGCGGAATATGGTGGCTGGACCGATGGTTTCCAAGGTCCGGCCACGGTTTCCCGTGGGGATCAGGACATCAACGTGTCGATGAGATCCGGCGGCAGTCCATCCACCGACGATTGCGATTCGGCCTTGCAGGCTACCCCGGTCGGCGGGTCCAGACGCATGACCGTTTCGATGACCCGCGACGGGTCTTTCACCAGGCCGCACCAGATCTTCACGGATTCACGCCAGGCGCTGGCATCGCTGCGGTATCGGATCAACAGGCCTTCCTGGTTGTCGAGCAGCGACGCGGCGGCCAGGTACTGTTGCAGCACCGGATGCGCGAACTTGACCACCTCGCCGCCGGCGACCAGCCAGAGCAGCGAGGTCTGCTTGATGATCTCGTCGATCAGGCCGCGCGCTTCTGCGGTCTTGGTCAGTTTCGGCAGCGCGGTGGCGACCTCCTGCTGGGCAATCGTCACGGGCACGCTGAAGAGGTCGGTGCCCTCGCGGGCGCCACCATCCTGCATGAAGCGGGCGAGATGGCAGAGGAATCTGAACTTCTGGTCGGCGGTGTATTTCTGGTTCTCGCCCGCATCGCGCGCGATCAGGATGTCGACGGCCTCGGCCAGATAGCGCGCGCGGGTTTGCAGGTTGACGGTCTGCGTACTGGCGCGGATGAAGGCGATGATGTTCAGCATCATCGGGTTGCGCGCCAGATTGCGCGCAGTCGGATGCTCGGCCAGGAAGGTCTTCAGCTGGTCGGCACCGGCAGGATTGGCCTGCTCCCGGCCACCCCAGTTTTCGATGAAGTTGCCGATGTCGTCGTTATCGAAACCCATCAGCTCGCCGGTGGCATCGACCACGCCGCGCAGTTCGTTTTGATAAGCCGATTTGCGGCAGGTGATCACGCAGCGCACGTCGGGGAAGCGCCCCAGCAGCGTCTTGATGTCGACCAGCACGTGGCTGCGATCGAACTGGCTCAACTCGTCCAGGCCATCCAGCAGCAACAGCAGCGTGCCTTCGGAGAGGCCGCGATTGATCAGCGCGTCGGCGCCGTTGACCTTCTGGAACGAGAGCTTGTGCGCGAGCATCTTGCGCAACGGGATCGGCGCGCCGTTCATGCGGTGCAGTTCGAGCAGCACCGGCAGGGACTCGTTGGCGATCTCCGACAGGCGCGGGTCCGCCGAATGCAGCGCGAGCCTTTGCAGCAACAGCGACTTGCCGCTGCCGGGTGCGCCGATCAGCAGCAGGCGGCGGTAATGACGCACCGCATCGCCGACTTCCATGACTTCGGCATCGGGCAGGCCGCGCACGCGCAGGCCGACATAATCGGTGACCACATCCATCGGCGCTTGCGGGTCGCGGAACATGCGCACCTGGCCGTAGCTGCGCAGCAGTACCTTGCGATACCCGCTGAGCAGCCGCCGGCCACTGCGGCGCTGGGTCTTGCTGCGGCGGAACAGCGACAGCGCGATGAACACCGCGCGACCGCCCAGGTCGGCGAGGATCGAGCGCGTGAAATACATCAATACGACCAGCGCGACCAGCAGTGCGGCCGTGGTCCAGGTGAAGGCGCTGCCGGTGTCGGCGGAGGCGATGAACTCGGACAGGGAGAACCCCGAGCTCGCCTCGATTTCCTGCTTGGCTTCGTCGACTGTGCTGGTCGATTCGCCATTGGCGCGGCGGTATTCGCGCGTGTAGATGATCGAGATCAGCGTCGTGCTGAGGCCGGCATCGTTGTGGCGATACATCTCCGCGATGCCGCTCGCGCGCATGGGCCGTTTGGCGGCGGCGTCATCGCGCGCCTGCTGCTTGACCTCGTCGAGGATCTGCGCCGAGGTGGCCGCTTCCGCGTCAGGGATCGGCCCGATGCCGGCCAGCGGCGTGGCGACGACCAGGACGATGGCGAGGATCAGCGATCGGAGAGGGGCGGGCATACCGGCAAGCATAGTCGGATGAATTCGGTGAGGTCCTACCTGAGAGCGCCTCGGGAAACCCCGGTGCGGGGACGCACGAAAGTGTCGGCGCGATGCAATGTTGCTTTTTAGGCGTAGCGCGCACACTTTGCCACAAGCCGATGGCTGAATCCCGCCCGGCGAATCTTTCCGACCCCCGGCCCTCACGCGCGGAGAATTCCCATGAGCACCGTGGTTTACCCCGGCACCTTCGACCCGATCACCCTCGGTCATGTCGATCTCGTCGAACGCGCGCTACGTCTGTTCGACAAGGTCATCGTCGCGGTCGCGCACAACGCCGGCAAGGGGCCGGCGTTCGATGTCGGGCAGCGTTGCGAGCTGGCGCGCGCGGCGCTGAGCGGTTACGACAACGTGCAGGTGCTGCCGTTCGACACCCTGCTGGTCGAGTTCCTGCGCGAGCACCGGGCGCAGGCATTGCTGCGCGGCCTGCGCGCGGTGTCCGACTTCGAATACGAATTCCAGCTCGCCAGCATGAACCGGCATCTGGCGCCGGAGGCGGAAACCCTGTTCCTGACCCCGTCCGAGCAGTACGCCTTCATCTCCTCCAGCCTGGTCAAGGAGGTCGCCTCGCTGGGTGGCGACGTGACCGCGTTCGTGCCGCCAGCGGTCAAAACCGCATTGGCCGCGTTGCATTCCCGCCCGGTTCAGGGCCATCGGACGCAGCCAAGCCGGTGATGGCGCCGCTACAATGCGCGGCTGACACAACATATCCAGCGAAGTGCCCTGCCATGTCCCTGACCATTACCGACGAATGCATCAACTGCGATGTCTGCGAACCCGAGTGCCCGAACGAAGCCATCTACATGGGCGCCGAGATCTATGAGATCAACTGGCAACTCTGCACCGAGTGCGTGGGCCACCACGAAACCTCGCAGTGCGTGGATGTCTGCCCGGTCGATTGCATCATCCTGGACCCGGCGCACCCGGAGACCCAAGACGAACTGATGGACAAGTACCGCGCCCTGACCGGCAATGACTGAAGTCATGCGCGGCCTGGCGCTGCTGCTCGGCGTCATCGTCAGCGCCGGCGCACTGGCCGACGCCAGACAGGCCGCCATCGCCAGCGCCCACCCGGCGGCGACCGGTGCCGGCATGGAGGTGCTCGCCGCCGGCGGCAACGCCTTCGATGCGGCGGTCGCGGTAAGCGCCGCGCTGGCGGTCGTCGAACCCTACGGCTCCGGCCTGGGCGGTGGCGGGTTCTACCTGCTGCATCGCGCCGCAGACGGTTTCGAGACCTTCGTCGACGCCCGTGAGAAGGCGCCCCTGGCGGCGACCCGCAACATGTATCTGGACGCACGTGGCGAGGTGATTCCGCGCGCCTCCATCGATGGTCCGCTGGCCGCCGGCATTCCCGGCATACCCGCCGCTCTGGATCATCTCGCCGGGCGTTACGGGCGGTTGCCGCTGACCACCAGCCTGGCGCCGGCCATCCGTCTCGCCCGGGAAGGCTTCGTCACCGATGCGTTCTTCCAGCGCATGGCGATGTTCCGCGCCGATGCGCTGCGCGCCTCGCCCGACGCGGCAAGGGTGTTTCTCGATAACGGCGCGCCGCCGCTGCCCGGCAAGCGCATCGTGCAGAACGATCTCGCGGACACCCTGACCGCGCTGGCCGAGCGTGGCCGCGATGGTTTCTATGCCGGTGAGGTGGGTGAGCGCCTGCTCAACGGGGTGCGCGCCGCCGGCGGTATCTGGAGCGAACCCGACCTCGCCGGCTATCAGGTCGTCGAGCGCGAGCCGATCCGCGCCGAATATCGCGGCATGAAGCTGACCAGCGCGCCTCCGCCGTCGTCGGGCGGCGTTGTGCTGGCGCAGATTTTCAACATCCTTGCCGATGTCGACCTGCGTGGGCTGCAACCGGCGCAGCGCAGCCATTGGCTCATCGAGGCGATGCGCCGCGCCTACCGCGACCGCGCCGAATACCTCGGCGACCCCGATCAGGTCGAGATGCCGCTCACGCGTCTGCTCGATCCGATGTATGCGGCCGGTCTGCGCGCCGGCATCCGGCCCGACCGCGCGACGCCTTCCGAATTCCTCCCGGTCGGCGGCGGTGGCACGGGCCAGGGCCAGGACACCACCCACTTCTCTATTGTGGATGCGGACGGCAACCGCGTCGCCGCGACCCTGAGCATCAATTATCCGTTCGGCGCCGCCTTCGTCGTGCCCGGCACCGGCGTGCTGCTCAACGACGAGATGGACGACTTCTCCGCCAAGCCCGGCGTGCCCAACGTCTACGGCCTGATCGGTGCCGAGGCCAATGCCATCGCGCCCGGCCGGCGCATGTTGTCGAGCATGAGCCCGAGCTTCCTCGAACACGAAGGCCGCGTCGCCGTGGTCGGCACCCCCGGTGGCAGCCGCATCATCAGCATGGTGTTGCTGGCGGCGCTGGATTTCTGGGCGGGTGGCGACGCGGAAACCATGGTCAATCGGCTGCGCTTCCACCACCAGTTCCTGCCCGACGAGGTCCAGTACGAGGACGGCGTGGCCGGCAACCGGCTCGCCGACAACGCCTGGCTGGATGCCATGCGGCGGCTCGGCCACACCATGAAGCCGGTCCAGGGCGGCTACGGCAACATGCACGTCATCGTGATCGAGCCGGCGACCGGCAAGCTGCAAGCGGCCAGCGATCCGCGCGGCGGCGGTCAGGCCGAGGTTCGTGCGCCGGAGTCCGCGACCGATGAGTAACCGCCTGGTCCTGCATCCGCTGTCGGCGCGGGACAGCCTGCCCGATCTCGGCCCGCTGCGAGCCCGCCTGCTGGGTGTCGGCCTGATCGGCGACATGCAGGACGACGGCACGCACCTGGCGGGTCCCCGGATCATGGAATTGATCACCTTCCTCGGCTGCATGCCTTACCTGCCGATGGAGCCGCGCGACGACGGTGGCGATTACGCCTTCATCCGCCTGTCCGGGCCGTATCGACGCGCGCGCCTGCTGGCCGGGCGCAACACCGTCCGACCGCGCTGCCCGCACTGCAACGGGGTGATCGGCGACTGGCAGCCGATCAAGCTGGCTTGGGAGAGCATCGCCGAGTGGACCTGCCCGAAATGCGGCGAAGCCAGTGACGCCAGCGAGATCCGCTGGCGCGAGAACGGGGGCGTCGGTCGCGTGCTGATCGAGATCGGCGGCGTGCATCCCTCCGAGGCGGTGCCCAGCGACGAACTGCGCGGTCTGCTCAAGGATGTCAGCGGCTTCGACTGGGGCTGGTTCTACGTGCAGGACTGATGGGCGGGCCGCGAGGCCTTCGAACGCCCGCAGGTTGATCGCCAATGAGCCGCGCGCGATGAACTACGCTCGCGGCCACGACTATCCGATGGTGGGGTGAAACGTGGATTCCGACGCGCGCCGCATCGTCTGGGGCGGCATCTCCGCGCTGGTGCTGACCGTCGGCATCGCGCGCTTCGCCTACACCCCGCTGCTGCCGCTGATGCAGGCCGGCGTACCGGGCTTCAGCGACGCCGACGGCGGCCTGCTCGCCGCCAGCAATTACCTTGGCTATCTGGGTGGCGCGGTGCTGGCCGCGCGTCTGCACGACATCCACCTGAAGGACCGGCTGTTCCGCCTCGGCCTGCTGGTCGCGCTGCTCACCACGGCGGCGATGGCCTGGACGACCGATCCCTGGCTTTGGGCACTGTTGCGGTTCCTCGCCGGTCTGGCCGCGTCCGCCGGCCTGGTGCTGTGTTCCGGGCTGGTCATGCATGCGCTGCTGCGCCACGGCGATCGGCCGCGCATGGGGCTCTATTTCGGTGGCGTCGGTCTGGGTCTCGCGGTGGCCGGTATCGCGGTCGCGGTGCAGGCGCACTGGCTCGACTGGCGCGGCCAGTGGGAGGCGTTGACCGTGCTCGGCATCCCGCTGGCATGGCTCGCGCATCGCTGGGTGCCGTCGCCACCGCGCCGCGATCCGGCTGCCCAGCTCGATCAGGGTCGCTCGCCGCCGCCGGATGCCCGCCGCGTCCGCCTGCTGCAATTCGCCTATTTCGCCGCCGGCTGCGGTTACGTGGTCAGTGCGACCTTCCTGGTCGACATGCTTGCCGGGGTCGACACCCTGGCCGCGCTCGCCCCCTGGGCCTGGGTGCTGGTCGGCCTGGCCGCCGCGCCGTCCTGCCTGTTCTGGGAGCAGGTCGCGCGCCGGTTCGGCGACATCGATGCGTTGCTCATCGCCTGGTTCACCCAGATCGCCGGCATCCTGCTGACCCTGCCCGGCAATTCAGCCCCGCTGATCCTGCTCGGCGCCTTCCTGTTCGGCTTCACCTTCATGGGCATCGTCGCGGTGGTGCTCACGCTGGCCGGGCACCTCTATCCCAGCAACCCCGCCAAGCTGATGGGCCGCCTGACCCTGTCCTTCGGCATCGCCCAGGTCATCGGTCCGGCGATCGCCGGCGGCATGGCGGAGTGGTCCGGCGGCTACGCCGGCGCGACTTTGCTGGCCTGCGGGGTGTTGAGTCTCGGCCTGATCCCGCTGCTGCAACTGCGCACCGCCCGCGCCTGAGCGATGCCGCCCCCGTAGCTCGGGTTAGCGCCGCAGGCGCGTGGTGGGTGGCGGGTACCTCACGTCGGGTTACGCCGCTGTGCGGCTAACCCGACCTATGTGAGGGCGGGCGATTCGGGTTGGCGGGAGCGGGTGGGGCGGTCCGGGAGGCCGTGCGGAATTCGCTGCCGATGTTCCACAGGTTGATCGGTGGAAAACAAAGGTCCGGCCAGACAACGCGCGCCGGCTCGGGCTTGGGCTCGCGTTGTTGGCCGGACACGGGAGGACTCCGGAATCCTTGTGTGATCAGGTGCCGGTATGGCCGAAGCCGCCGGCGCCGCGTTCGGTGCGGTCGAGTTCCTCGGACAGCACCCACATGGTGTTCGGGACCTGGGTGATGACCATCTGCGCGATGCGCATCAGCGGCTCGACGACGAAGTCGGTCTTGCCGTGATTGATCAGGATGACGCCGACCTCTCCGCGATAGTCGCTGTCGATGGTGCCCGGGGAGTTGAGCACGGTGATCTGGTGCTTGAGCGCCAGACCGGAGCGGGGGCGGACCTGCGCCTCGTAACCTTCCGGCAGGGCGATGGCGATACCGGCCTTGACCAGCGCCGACCCACCCGGGCCGATGGTCAGCGGCTCGGTGATCGCGGCCTGCAGATCGGCACCGGCGGAGCCCAAGGTCTTGCGCTCCGGGATCGGGAAGTGGGGGATGTCGGTGACGACGGTGATCGGGATGACGACGGAAGTCATGATCGCTCCTTTCGCTGGCAGCCCGGCCTCAGCCGCACTTGCTCTCGCCGCAGTTCAGGCAGGTCATGCAGTTGTCCATCTGCACCATGGCCTTGGTGTTGCACTTCACGCAGAGCTGGGCGTTGGCGGGGAATTCGCCGTTATCCGGCTCTTCCTTGTTCTCGGTGCGGCAGGTGTCGTGATCGACCACCGCCCTGCCGGCCAGTTCGGCCTTCTTCTTGGCGATGAAGGCCTTCTGGTGCTCGTCGAGCTCGTTGCGCAGCATGCCGATGCGGGTCAGGTGCTGCTCGATGACGTCGCCGATCTCGGC
Source organism: Gammaproteobacteria bacterium (assembly GCA_024234895.1). Taxonomy (GTDB): domain Bacteria; phylum Pseudomonadota; class Gammaproteobacteria; order JACKNK01; family JACKNK01; genus JACKNK01. The sequence continues at coordinate 21,164 of JACKNJ010000009.1, read as the reverse complement.
GACCAGCGAGGGCATGAACTTGCCGCCGGGCTTGAAGTAGCCGCCGCGCGGGTCGAACACGGCCTTCATTTCCTCGACCAGGAAGGTCACGTCGCCACCCTTGCGGAACACGGCGGAGAGGATCCGGGTCAGCGCGACGATCCACTGGAAGTGATCCATGTTCTTCGAGTTGATGAAGATCTCGAAGGGACGGCGCTGCTCATGCTCCGTGTCCGGGTTGAGGATGATGTCGTTGACCGTGACGTAGAGCGAATGCTCCGACAGCGGGGTCTTGATCTTGTAGGTCGTGCCTTCGAGACACCCGGGGCGCTCGATGGCTTCGTGCATCTGGATGATTTCGGCAGTCTTGCGCTTCGCCTCCGCGGCCGCCTTGGCCTTGGCGGCGGCGACGTCTTCCGGCTTCTCGACCTTGTAGCCGGTGATTTTCTTTTCGATCTTGATGGCCATGGGGGGTGACCTCGCTGTGTGTCAGGCCGGCGTCGGACCGACCGTGTAGTAATTATCCGGATGCCCGGTTATCGCCGCAAAGACGCAAAGTCGCGAAGATTTCTCTTCGGATTTTCTTTGCGCCTTGGCGTCTTTGCGGCAAAACGCTGTTGGCCGGTCCGTCAGAACTTGCCGTAGTAGCCTTCTTTGAGGGCGTCGTAGAGATTGGCGGCGGTGTGGATTTCACCGTCGTATTCGATCTCTTCGTTGCCCTTCAGTTTGACCGTGCTGCCGTCCTCGAGTTTGAACTCGTAGATGGTGTTCTCGAGGTCCTTCTCCTTGACCAGCACGCCCTGGAAGGCTTCCGGGTTGAAGCGGAAGGTGGTGCAGCCCTTCAGCCCCTGCTCGTAGGCGTACAGGTAGATGTCCTTGAACTCCTCGTAGGGGTAGTCCGTGGGGACGTTCGCGGTCTTGGAGATGGAGCTGTCGATCCACTTCTGCGCGGCGGCCTGCACGTCGACGTGCTCTTTCGGGCCGATGTCGTCGGCGGAGATGAAGTAGTCCGGCAGACGCGCGTCGTCGTCTTCCGCATAGGGCATCGCCTTGGTGTTGACCAGCTCACGGTAGGCGAGCAGTTCGAAGGACCAGACGTCGACCTTCTCCTTGGACTTCTTGCCCTCGCGGATGACGTTGCGTGAGTAGTGGTGCGCAAAGCTTGGCTCGATGCCGTTGGAGGCGTTGTTGGCCAGCGACAGCGAGATCGTGCCGGTCGGCGCGATGGAGCTGTGGTGGGTGAAGCGCGCGCCGACCTCGGCGAGTTCCTCGACCAGCTTGGCATCGACCGTCGCGACCCGCTGCATGTAGCGGCTGTACCTGGCGTGCAGGACCTTGCCCTTCACGACATCGCCGACCTTGTAGCCGTCGGTGACCATCTCCGGACGGTGCGCGAGCATCTCGGCGGTTACGGTGAAGTCCTCTTCCATGATCGGCGCCGGACCCTTCTCCTTGGCCAGGTCGAGGGCGGCGTGCCAGCCCTCGATCGCCATGGTCTTGGTCACCTCCTCGGTGAATTCCAGCGATTCCGGCGAGCCGTATTTCATGCCCATCATGGTCACGGTGGAGCCCAGGCCGAGGAAGCCCATGCCGTGCCGACGCTTGTGCTCGATCTCGTGGCGCTGCTGTTCCAGCGGCAGGCCGTTGATCTCGACCACGTTGTCCAGCATGCGGGTGAAGGTGCTGATGACGTGCTTGTACTCGGCCCAGTCGAAGTGCGCCTTCTTGGTGAACGGGTCACGCACGAACTTGGTCAGGTTCACGGAGCCGAGCAGGCAGGAGCCGTAGGGCGGCAGCGGCTGCTCGCCGCAGTTGTGGGCGTGCAGGCCGTTGGCGTCGAAGGTGTTGATGCCCGGGATCTGCACGTCGAACACGTCTTCGATGCCATCCAGTTCCAGCGACTCGACGCGCGCCACGAAACGCTCGCGGTTGAGCTCACGCTTGTAGCCGTCGATGGCGTCGGTCAGACGCCTGGACTTGTCGGAGTCACCGAAGCCGACACGCTCGGCGAATTCGCGCAGATTGGCGCCGGAGATGACCAGTTCGTGGTAGCTGCCTTCGCCATCCTTGCTGCGCGAGTCCTTGCGACGGTCCTTGTAGATGCGGCCGGCGATGCCGAGACGCAGCAGCATGCGCTGCGCGGCTTCCAGCTTGGTGATGTCGTGCTCCGGCAGACGCACGCTGACGCCGTGATCCTGGTTGCCCTGCACCGAGCCGTGCGCGTCGAACATGCCGCGCAGGAAGCCGACGTGGAACGCGGACGAGGTGGCCTCGGCGGCCGGGGTGATCGGGGTGTCGCCGCGATTCATGCCCAGCTTGGTGGCCAGCTTGTGCAGGGAGCCGAGCCGCAGGCGGTACTGGTTGGAACCGCTGACCTTGCGCCAGCCGACCAGTTCGCTGCGACGCGGCAGGCTGCGGGCGGCGGCCAGCGCGGACTCCATGACGTGCTGCACGCCGGCGGTCAGGCCGCCGACGCTGCCGCCCATGACGGCGGCCTGCGCCCACACGGTCAGCTCGGCGGTTTCCTCGGTCAGCTGACCTTCGCCGACCAGCAGGCCGAGCAGGTAACCCTCGTCCTCGCCGTAGTTGCCTTCCCAGACGGCGCTCTCGCGGTGGTCGTTCAACAGCACGCGGTCACCGGCGCGCAGCTTGCGGGCCTCACACCATTCGGTGTCGGTCGCGTAGCGGGTGAAGCGGGTGACGCGGCGGACCCGGTGATCCGGGGTCAGGCGCAGGTTGTAGCCTTCCGCCGTCTGCAGGCGCATGACCGGCTTGTGGGCGGTGCGGAAGAAACCCTCGGCACCGGAGGAGAAAGCCTTGCCGTCGACCAGGGTCACGAACTTGCGACCGACCAGGTCGTGGACCTGCTTGGGGCCGTCGGTGGTCTGCACCCAGGTGTCGGCGGTGACACAGGGGTTGGTCGCGCGGATGTTCTCGCAGAACCAGTTGTTGTTCATCTCGTTGACCTTGTCGATCAGGATGAACCCCGGCTCGGCGTAGTCGTAGGTCGAGGACATGATCACGTCCCAGACGCGGCGCGCGCGGATGACCTTGTAGACCTTGCAGGCGACCTTGCCGGCCTCGTTGACGACGTACTTCTCGTTTGCCGGCCAGTCGCGCCAGATCACGGTCTCGGCGTCGCGCAGGTCGATGCCGTCCTCGTCGGCTTCCTTGGCGGTGATCGGGAAGGCCAGCTTCCAGTCGCGGTCGTGCTTGACCGCTTCCATGAACTCCTCGGTGATCAGCAGTGACAGGTTGAACTGACGCAGACGACCGTCCTCGCGCTTGGCGCGGATGAAGTCGATGACGTCCGGATGGCCGACGTCGAAGGTCGCCATCTGCGCGCCGCGGCGACCACCCGCCGAGGACACCGTGAAACACATCTTGTCGTAGATATCCATGAACGACAGCGGGCCCGAGGTGTAGGCGCCGGCGCCGGACACGTAGGCGCCCTTCGGACGCAGCGTGGAGAATTCGTAGCCGATGCCGCAGCCCGCCTTCAGGGTCAGGCCGGCCTCATGGACCTTCTCCAGGATGTTGTCCATCGAGTCGCCGATGGTCCCGGACACGGTGCAGTTGATGGTCGAGGTCGCCGGCTTGTGCTCCAGGGCGCCCGCGTTCGAGGTGATGCGGCCGGCCGGAATCGCGCCGTGACGCAGCGCCCACAGGAAGTCCTTGTAGCAACGCTCGCGGATGCTCTCTTCCTCGACATCGGCCAGGGCGCGGGCGACGCGCTTGTAGGTGTCGTCGATCTCCTGATCGATGACGCGACCGTCCTTCGCCTTGAGGCGATATTTCTTGTCCCAGATGTCCTGGGAGGCCGGTTGCAGCGGAATTTCGGCGACGCTGGCTGGCACGGGATGCAGGTGTGCTCGGGACATTGGACTTCGACCCCTCTCATTCTTGGTTATCGGTGCGACTTCGCTACCTCTCGCGGCCGGTCGCGGCCTCTTCGTGGGCCTGGGGGGCGATCCGGGTGGTTTTGCCGCGAACCACAAGATGTTGTGGTGTGGCGAATTTAGGCACCCCATACCTAGTCGTCAAGCCGTGAACAACCGGCATAAAAACTGTGGATAAGCTGTCACAAGCCCGTGCGGAAAAGGCTTTGCGGGGTATTCATAAGAAGTTAATAAATTGGCTTATAAAAAAATTTTAAGCACAATATGTTGTGTCGAGAACCATATGACTGACACAAGAGCGCGGCGCGGATTTCAGACCGATGACGCCCGTCGCTGGGGGTGGCTGCGCTAAATCCCTGATACCACGCCGTTTCCGACAAGCTGTGGACAACCCGGGGATGAGTGGTGCGCGGTCACGGGGCGGAAATCCGGGTGTTCACAACCTGTGTATGCGGAAAATCTGATCAACCGATTCAGTGAGCAATGAAACTGAAAAGATTTTTCAGTTTTTTACGCGGACACTGATCGCGCATTCACTTGTCGGAGCGGGCCTTGCCCCGAACCGATGTTGGCTTCGACTTCGCTCAGCCAACGGCAGAGGAGTTCGGTGGCCGAGCGGAGTCGAGGCCCGGGCAAAGCCCGCGCCCGCATCCGGGTCAGACCATGCAGGATTGCAGGGCCCGCTCGATCGCGTCCCAGTCCGGCGTTGCACCGGCCTCGGCGATCAGTTCGATGCGGCTGTCGCGCCGCCAGGCGATGTCGTCCACGCTCACGCCGTCGCGGGTGGCGTTGAACAATTGCCATTCCCTGCCGGTGCGCAACACGCCCTTGGCGCGGCGGATGGTGGTGAGTTCGGCCGTGCCCAGTCCGGACAGCAAGCGGGTCAGACGGGGCCGCGAGAAGCCGGCATCCGCCGGCCAGAGCCAGCCGCAGGCGGCGACGCCATCGAGCAGTTGCTCGTGTCGACCAAAGGCGGGTTCGGTTGTTGGCTGCGGCGGCGCGTCGATCCCGGTCTCCATGCGCGCGAACACCGACCGGGCCTGTCGCATCGGCGGCAACGCCGTCGACTGATCCAGCCAGGCCGCACTGAAAGCACCACGCTCGACCCGTTTGGGCGGGTACAGGCCGTCGATGAATGTGCGCAGTCGGGCGATGTCCGCCTCGGCGGCGAGGTCGGTCTTGGTCAGCAGCAGCAGGTCCGGCAGCGTGATCTGTTCGCGATACAGGGCCGAGTCGCGCCAGCGCTCCGGGGTGTACTCACGCGGGTCGAGCAGGCCGATGACCGCGCGCAATTCGATGCCGGCAGCCAGCGGCGGCGTGCGCAGCAGATCGATGATTCCACCCGGATGCCCGAGCCCGGAGGCCTCGATCAGCAGCCGGTCCGGGCGCACGTCACGAAGGATCTGCGCGACCGCGACCTGCGTGCTGACACCGGCCGCGCAACACATGCAGCCGCCGGCGACCTCGCGGACCCGGTCGTCATTGCCGATCAGCGCGGCATCGATGCCGATCTCGCCGAATTCGTTGACCAGCACCGCCCAGCGCTCGCCGTCCGGCGCGTGGGCCAGCAGGGTGCGGATCACCGTGGTCTTGCCGACGCCGAGCGACCCGAGGATCAGGTTGGTGGGAACGCGGCGGACTGGCTGAAGCACTTGAATACGGTAGGAGCGGCTTCAGCCGCGATCGGCGTTGGAGCAGTTCCCCGTGCCGATCGCGGCTGAAGCCGCTCCTACGTTCATTTCAATGTTTGTGGTCATGGCCGCAGTCCGGGTCCAGGCATTCCGGCACCGGGTCGTAGCCGCCTTCGTGCCAGGGGTGGCAGCGCGACACGCGCTTGATGCCGAGCCAGCCGCCGCGGATCGCGCCGTGCCTCTGGATCGCTTCCTCCATGTATTCCGAGCAGCTTGGCGTGTAGCGGCAACTCGGCGGCAGCACCGGGCTGATGCCGTAGCGGTAGACCTTCACCAGGCCGAGGAACAGGAGTTTGAGCGGGTTGACCATCGGGCTGTCACTGCTTGCCGTATAGCTCTTCCGGCGACACCAGCGGCGCGGTGATGACCTCCACCAGGTCGCCGCGCACCTCGTTGTAGAAGCAGTTGCGCCGCCCGGTGTGACAGGCCGCGCCTTGCTGGTCGACCAGCAGCAATATGGTGTCGCCGTCGCAGTCGAAGCGCATCGCCTTGAGCGTCTGCACCTGGCCGGAGGACTCGCCCTTGCGCCAGTAGCTCTGGCGCGAGCGGGACCAGTAGCAGACCCGGCCGGTGCGCAGCGTCTCCTCGATCGAGGCGCGATTCATCCACGCCATCATCAGCACCTCGCCGGAATCGTGCTGCTGCGCGATGGCCGGAATCAGGCCGTCGGCGTTGTAGGGCAGATTGCCGAGCACCTCGTCGAGGGGCAGCGCCCCGCCGGGCGCGAAGGACTCGGTCCTGGACAGATAACTGTGTGACATGGGCTTTCCGGGACGGCGATTGATCAGACACGCATTGTGCCCCAGGCGGGCGCGGTCGGTCCGGTTCACAGGCAGGGGAAAGCGTCTATTCTTGGTTTTTCCTTCCACCCGCCAGCGTTGTTTCCCATGACCGAACGAGTTTTCGCGCCGCTCAAGCGCAGTGGCATCTGGTTCTCCGAACTCTTCCACTACATCCTGCTGTTCATCACCGGTATCGCCATTTTGTGGGCCACGGCGGCGGAGATCGTCGAAGTTCTCAGCCACCACCATCCCAGCCTGAAGGACATCCTGATGCTGTTCATTTTCCTCGAACTCGGGGCGATGATCGGCATCTACTTCAAGACCAACCGCCTGTCGGTCCGCTTCCTGGTCTACGTTGCGATCACCGCGATCACGCGCGTGCTGGTCATCGACATCAAGACCATGGACACGCTCATGATCATCACCATGACCGGCGCGATCGTATTGCTGACGCTGGCCGTGTTCCTGCTGCGCGCCTGTGAAGGCTGGTTCGGCCACGATCAGGACGAACAGGACTGAACAAGCACACCGCGAGTACGGGCCGCCAGCGCCCACCACACCCCCATCAAGAGGCCTCCATGAAACATCTTCTGAAAACCCTGACGCTGTCCGCCGCGACCGCGCTGGTGCTGAGCGCATCGGCCCATGCCAACCCGTATTACGGCGGTGGCGGACCCGCTTACGGCGGCGGTTACGCCCCGGGCTGGGGGGGTTATGCCCCGCAGGCGCGCCCGCAGCCCGCCCCGCAGGCCGCGCCGCAGATGGTCGTGCCTTCCGCCGACATGAGTCCGGAGGACATGCTGCGCACCGGCGTGACCGCGTTGCAGACCTTCCTGTCCACTGGCAATCCGAACGATCAGCAGATGGCGCTGGGCTTCCTGCGCGAGCAGGTCGCCAATTACTTCGACTTCGCCTACATGTCGCGCTGGGTCGCCGGCGGTGCCTGGAAGCGCATGAATGCCGAACAGCGTGCGGAGCTTGAGAACGGCATCAAGAACCAGTTCCTGAACACGCTCGCCTCCGGCATCGGCGGCTATCAGGATTCCCGCGTCGAGGTCGGCAATGCCCGCCAGGGTTCCAGCACCGAGGTCGTCGTGCCGGTGCGCGCGACCATGCGCGGCGGTCAGTCGGTGACCATGGAGTTCCGCTTCTACAAGGGCCGTGAGGGCTGGCGCATCTTCGACGTCAAAGCCAACGGCATGTCGGCGGTGATCCATTACCGTCGTGAGTTCCAGAAGATGCTTCGTGGGGGGTGATCGGGGCCGAGGCCCGGAGTGACTTCCCGCGTGACCAGGGCCCGGTGGCGAATCACCGGGCCTTTTTCGTTATGGGGTCGGCGAAGCGTAGGGCGGATACCCGAAGGGGTTCCGCCGATTCGGCGCCCAATCCGGCGGAACCCCTTCGGGTATCCGCCCTACGCCAGGGTAAAACAAGACGGGGCACTGGGAGTCGTGCCACAAGCAATGATGATGTTCACAACATCATCAATGCCCCACCCGAATCCATTTCGCCATGGTGGCGAGCATCACATCGATGTCGATCGGCTTCGCGATGTGGTCGTTCATGCCGGAGTCGATGGCCTTTTCGCGGTCGCCTTTCATGGCGTTCGCGGTCATCGCGATCACCGGCAGGTCGGCGAACCTCGGCTGTTTGCGTATCCGGCGGGTCGCTTCGTAGCCATCCATGACCGGCATCTGGCAGTCCATCAGCACGCCGTCGAATGCGGCCTCGTCCAGGCGTTCGAGCGCTTCCTGGCCGTTGTGCGCGACGCTGACCGTCATGCCGTGCATGGCCAGCAGTTCGCGGGCCAGTTCCTGATTGATGTCGTTGTCTTCGACCAACAGGATGTGGGCGCCTTGCAATGCCTCCGCCGGAACCTGATCCGGGACGCTGGGGGACGTGTCGGTCGGGCGTGAACTGTCGGTGCGCGGCTCGGTCAGCCTGATCGTGAAGTGGAAGACGGTGCCTTCCGACTTGCGGCTCTCGACCCAGATGTCACCGCCCATCAGGTTGACCAGCTTTTGGGAGATGGCCAGGCCCAGACCGGTGCCGCCGAAGCGCCGGGTGGTGGAACCGTCGGCCTGGCTGAACGACTGGAACAGGCGTTCCTGCTCCTCCGCCGTCAGGCCGATGCCCGTATCGCGGACCGAGAATCTCAGCATGAGGTCGGTTCCGGAGCTCTCGCCGAGTTCGGCGCTGACCTTGATCCGTCCGCCCTCGGGCGTGAACTTGATCGCGTTGCTGATCAGGTTGATCAGCACCTGGCCGATGCGCAGAGAATCGCCGATGAGGACGGCGGGGACCTCGGTCGCCACCTCCACGGAGAGTTGCTGTCCTTTCTCCTCGGCCTTCAGGCGCACGATGTCGAGGACATCGCGGATGACCCCGGCGAACTCGAAACGGGCGGTCTCCAGATCCAGCTTGCCGGCTTCGATCTTGGAGAAGTCCAGGATGTCGTTGATGATGCCGAGCAGACCTTTCGCGGAGCTGTGCGCCTTGTCGACGTAGTTGCGCTGCTTGTCCGTCAGCGGCGTCCCCAGTGCCAGTTGGGTCATGCCGATGATGGCGTTCATCGGCGTGCGGATTTCATGGCTCATGTTGGCAAGGAATTCCGACTTGGCGCGATTGGCCGACGCCTCCACGGCCCGGGAGGTCTCCAAGGCCATCTCCGAGAGCTTCTGCTGGGTCACGTCCTGCACCGTGCCGACCATGCGGACGGCGGCGCCGGCTGCGTCGAACGTGACCTGACCACGACCGTGGATATGGCGTTCCTCGCCCGTCGGCGTCACCACGCGATGCTCGCAGCTGTAGGAACGGCCACCTTCGAGCGCTTCCTGCAACACGGCGACGACCCGTTCGGTGTCATCCGCGTGCAGGCCGGCGAGAAACACCTCGTAGCTCGGAACGATGCTTTTCGGCGACAAGCCCCAGAGTCGGAAATGTTCATCCGACCACCACAGTTTTCCGCTGACCGGGTCCCAGTCGAAGCTGCCCACATGGGCGACCGCCTGCGCCATGCGCAGGCGTTCTTCGGTCTCGGTCAGGGCGATTTCCTTGCGCTTGTCGGCGGTGATGTTTTCGTAGATGCCGAGCAGGCCGATGCGCTCGCCCGCGACGTCGTTGAGCGGCACCGTGCTGACTCGCAGCCACACCTGTTCGCCGCTCGCCGAGATGCGGATTTCCTCCCGGTTGAGGACGGCGCGACCGCTCTCGATGATGTCGCGCTCCACCAGACCGGTGGTGTCGCGGTTCCAGCCGACGGCCTGGAAATCGCAGCCGATCACCTCTTTCAGCGAACCCAGACCGGCATCGTCGGCGAAGCCCTGGTTGCAGCCCAGATACCGGAGTTCGGCATCGGTCCAGTAGACCCGGACGGGAATCGTGTTCACGACCGATTCCAGCATCAGGTTCGCGTTATCCAGTTCGTCGCTGCGGATTTCCAGATCCGCATAGGCGTTCTTGCGGGCGCGGTCGATGAAGTACACCAGCAGGAACACCGTGATCAGCTGGCCGGTGATGCTGATGAAGTAGTCGTAGTTCTGGTAAGCCGGCGGCACCGCCGACAGGTAGTCGACGAACCGCGCCTTGATCGGTTCCGCGTACAACATGACCAGCCACTGCGCGACCACGATATTCAAGAACCAGATGATCGCGGCGGGCACGCCGGAACTCAGCAGCGCGAGCACCGGACCGACCAGGAACCAGCCGCTGTGCGGCGTCTGCAGGCCGCCTTCGCTTAGCTGGAAATAGCAGAGCATGACGATGAACGGCGTCAGCACCACATGGATGCTGACGATCTGCTTGTAGAACTTGTCGACAAAGAAGAAACCGCCCCAGACAAGCGCGGTGACGAACAGCACGAGCGCGCCGGCGGGATCGTCGAAAACCCAGTGCACGCCCGCGAACACCGCGGCCATGAAGGCCACGATCCCGACCACGATCAGCGCGATCAGCTGCTGCTGGGAACGATGGAACTGTTGGAGTTCGGTGGGTTTGTTGGCGGGCATCTAGCGGTGGTCCGGGTAGCGCGGGAACGCCTGTATGCAGCGACCCGGCGGACAATTTCACAAGCCTGATCGGCAGACGTGGCGGTGAGCGTAAGCCCATATTGCAGGGCTTGCCGATCCCGCCGGCAGGTGCGCGAGCTACGCCGCGGACTGCTCCAGATTGAAGCCCGCATCGCTGCCGGTGCCAAGCCGCCCGGCCAGCACCGGCAGACAGTCGCGGAGTGTGTCGGCCAGACCGAACGGGGGGTTCACCACGAACATGCCGCTACCGTACATGCCGAGTCCGCTGCGCGACGGCGACTGCACGCTCAGCGATACGTCCAGCCAGGGCCGGTCGCAGGCCGCGCGGAGATTGCCGGGCAGGTGCCTCGCGGCGGCCTGCGGGAGCTGCGGATACCAGATCAGGAAGAGGCCGGTTTCGAAGCGGAGCAGGCCGTCGCGCAGCGCGTCGACCACGGCGCCGTAGTCGCTGTTCAGCTCGTAGGACGGGTCGATCAGGGCGAGGCCACGGCGGGTGGGGGGCGGCAACTGGGCGCGCAGACCGATATAGCCGTCGCTGCGTTCGCAGCGCACGCGGCGGTCACGGGCGAAACGCTGCCTGAGCTGCGGGAAGTCGCTGGAATGCAGTTCGTAAAGACGCAGCCGGTCTTCGGGGCGGGCGAGTTGCGCGGCCAGCACCGGCGAGCCGGGATAGACATCCGGGCCGGCGGCATCGACCGCCGCGAGGAGGTCGGCCAGCGCCGCCGGCAATGGCTCGCCGCCACGCAGGCGGGCGATACCCCCCTCGAATTCCCGATTCCTGCCGGCTTGCGCGCCGTTCAGATCGTAGGCGCCGGCGCCCGCATGGGTGTCGACGTACAACCACGGCTTAGGCTTGTGGTTCAGGTACGTCAGGCACTCCCGCAGCACGAGATGCTTGAGCACATCACCGTGGTTGCCGGCGTGGAAGGCGTGGCGGTAGCCGAGCATGCCGACGCCCCGTCAGCGCGTCAGACGCCGGAACGCGAGGCGCGCTTGCGGTCGTTCTCGGTCAGGTGCTTCTTGCGCAGGCGGATCGACTTCGGCGTGACCTCGACCAGTTCATCGTCGGCGATGAACTCCAGGGCCTGTTCCAGCGACATCTTGATCGGCGGCGTCAGGATGATGTTCTCGTCCGAACCGGCGGCGCGGATGTTGGTCAGCTGCTTGGCCTTCAGCGGGTTGACGGTCAGATCGTTGTCGCGGCTGTGGATGCCGATGATCATGCCTTCGTACACGTTGATGCCGTGGCCGATGAACATGCGCCCGCGTTCCTGCAGGTTGAACAGCGCATAGGCCAGCGCCTTGCCGGTGGCGTTGGCGATCATCACGCCGTTATGACGCTCCGCGATGGCGCCCTTCTGGACCGGCGCGTAACGGTCGAACACGTGATACATCAGGCCGGTGCCGGAGGTCAGCGTCATGAACTCGGTCTGGAAGCCGATCAGGCCGCGCGAGGGCATGTCGTAGTCCAGGCGCACGCGGCCCTGGCCGTCCGGGATCATGTTGCGCAGTTCGCCCTTGCGCTCGCCGATGGCGACCATGATCGCGCCCTGGTGGGTCTCCTCGCAGTCGATGGTGACCTGCTCGTAGGGTTCGCAGATCTCGCCGTCGATCTCGCGGAAGATGACTTCCGGGCGCGACACGGCCAGCTCGTAACCCTCGCGGCGCATGTTCTCGATCAGGATCGACAGATGCAGTTCGCCGCGCCCGGAGACCTTGAACTTCTCCGGGTCGTTGCCTTCCTCGACGCGCAGCGCGACGTTGTGCAGCAGCTCGCGTTCGAGACGCGCCTTGATCTGGCGCGAGGTCAGGTACTTGCCTTCCTTGCCGGCGAACGGCGAGGTGTTGACCTGGAAGGTCATGTGCACGGTCGGCTCATCGACCGACAGCGCCGGCAGGGCTTCGACCGTGTCGGGGTGGCAGAGGGTGTCGGAGACGTTGGGCGCGTCCAGGCCGGTCACCGCGATGATGTCGCCGGCGTGGGCGACATCGATCTCGTGGCGCTCCAGACCCAGGTAGCCGTAGATCAGACCGACCTTGCCGCGATAGCTCTCGCCATCCGGCTTGGCGACCACGATCGGCATGTTGGTGGTGACCTTGCCACGCTGGATGCGACCGATCGCGATCGCGCCGACGAAGCTGTTGTAGTCCAGCGTCGAGACCTGCATGCGGAACGGGCCGTCCTGGTCGACGTTCGGCGCCGGGCAGTGCTGGATGATGGCCTCGAACAGCGGGGTCATGTCGCCGCTGTTGACGTCGTTGTTCAGGCCGGCGTAGCCGTTGATCGCGGAGGCGTAGACGACCGGGAAGTCGAGCTGCGCGTCGGTCGCGCCGAGCTTGTCGAATAGGTCGAAGACCTGGTCGATGACCCAGTCCGGACGCGCGCCCGGCTTGTCGATCTTGTTGACCACCACGATCGGGCGCAGGCCGTGCTTGAAGGCCTTCTGCGTCACGAAGCGGGTCTGCGGCATCGGGCCTTCCTGGGCATCGACCAAGAGCAGCACCGAGTCGACCATGGACAGCACGCGCTCCACCTCGCCGCCGAAGTCGGCGTGTCCGGGGGTGTCGACGATGTTGATGCGGTAATCCTGCCAGCGCAGCGCGGTGTTCTTGGCGAGGATGGTGATGCCGCGTTCCTTCTCCAGATCGTTCGAGTCCATGACCCGCTCGACCACGCCGAAACGTTCGCCCAGGGTGCCGGACTGCTTGAGGAGTTCGTCGACCAGGGTGGTCTTGCCATGGTCGACGTGGGCGATGATGGCGATGTTGCGGAGGTTTTCGATCATGGCGGCGCGGCCTGTTCTGTAACTGCCCGGAAGGCGGGCAAAAGGGCGCGCATTATACGGGTCCGCCCCCTGTATATGCAGAATTACTTATCCGCGCTGCGCTCGATGCGGAAAACACCCTGCAAGGCTTCGCGCATTTCGGCGACGGTGACATGCCGTCGATCCTGCGGCTCGACGACGTGTCGACAGCTCATCTTCAGCGCTTCCGGCTGGTTCGCCGAACGCAGCCAGATATCGCTGATGTAGGTGATCTGGCTGTGGCTGTCCGGCTCACCCGAGGCGACATGCATCGGCACGCTGACGATGTTCCAGGGCAGTATCTGCTCGCTGAACTTCCATACCGCGAAGCGATCCGGCAGCAGTTTGAAACCGCCGTCGGACACCACCGTGACCTCCATCTCGCAATAGGGGTGATATTCGTCGACACCGCCGACCGGGCCGTCGCCCTGCATTTTCACCCGTGCGTGATCCTTCGGAAACGCGAGCTCGGTCTCCAGCACCAGCACGTCGCCCGGTTGCAGCCGGTATTCCTTGTCGTATTCCGCGAAGTGGGCATCGAAGCCCGCGCAGCCGCCCAGCATGGCACCCAGCACCAGCGTCACGCCGGCCTTCGTCACTGACCTGCTCTTAATCCGCACCATGTCCGCGTCTCCCCGAATGGCTATGCTCAGCAGGGTTGGACAGTGGCATTGCGCCGATGTCCGGTCGTCCCCGTCCAACCGCCCTGTTCACACCCCGTTATACGCCATGTGCCGGAGTTACGGATGCATCCCGAGAAAGTCGTTTTCGCGTTCTTCATCGTTTTCGCCTTCACGATCAACTTCGCATTCTTCGTGGGTGAAATCTCGGATCCGGACCATCACCACGTCTACGAGCTGTTCGCCGCGATCGTGGTCAATCTGGTCGCGACGGTGCTCAAATTCGGCGAGCGCTCGCAGATCGGCGCGGTGCTGCTGGCGACCTCGCTGGTGGCCGACCTGCAACTCATCATCGCCGCGCTGATCTGGGCGTGGGCGGTGCACATTGCCGGCGTCGGCCTCACCCCGGGCATCACCGCCAGCATCGTTTCCCTGGCCGGCGCGGCGATGATGGCCAACATCATCTCGGTGGTGCTGCTGGTCATCGACACCGTCCGTTTCAATCGCTGACCCGAAACCGGCCCAGGGCGGCCACGGGGCCATCGCGGCGTGAAAAACATCTTCTTCCTCGTCTTCCGGCGCATGCGCGCGCCGCTGCTGGCGCTGATCGGCGTCTACGCGCTCGCCATCCTGGGCATGGTGCTGATTCCGGGCCAGGACGCCGACGGCAACGCGTGGCAGATGGATTTCCTGCATGCCTTCTACTTCGTCAGCTACATGGCGACGACCATCGGCTTCGGCGAAATCCCCTACGCACTGACGCCGGCGCAGCGCATGTGGGTGACGGTCTGCATCTACCTGACCGTGATCGCCTGGCTGTACGCGATCGGCAAGATCCTGACCCTGTTGCAGGACCCGGTGCTGCGCCACGCGCTCACCGAGCGGGCCTTCGCGGCGGCGGTCAAGCGGGTGCGCAAGCCGTTCTATGTGGTCTGCGGTTACGGCGACACCGGCTCGCGACTGGTCGAGGCGCTGATGGCGCAGGACCAGAACGCGGCGGTCATCGACCTGGACCCGGAACGCATCAACGCCCTGCGTCTGGCGGCGTTGCCGCTGTACGTGCCCGGTTTCGCCGGCGACGCCGCGATGCCCGAGAACCTGCTGCTCGCCGGCCTGCGCGCGAAGCACTGCCTGGGCGTGGTCGCGCTGACCAATGACGACGAGGTCAATCTGCACATCGCGATCACGAGCAAGTTGCTCGCGCCGGGCATCAAGGTCATCGCCCGCGCCGAGCATCGCGATGTCGCCGACAACATGGCGTCATTCAACACCGATCACATCATCGACCCGTTCGAGGTATTCGCCGGGCGCATGGCGCTGGCCCTCAGCAACCCGTGCATGTACGTATTGAACGGCTGGATCACCGGCGCCCGCCCGCTCGCCGAGCGCGTGGACCCGCCACGCGGGCTGTGGGTGCTGTGCGGCTACGGGCGCTTCGGACGCGCCCTGCACGCGCGTCTGCAGGAGGAAGGCATCGACACGGTGGTGATCGAGTCCACCCCTGAACGCACCGGCTACCCGCCGGGCAACACGCCGTTGGTGCACGGCTGGGGCACCGAGGCGGACACGCTGCGCGAGGCGCAGATCGAGAACGCGGTCGGCATCGTCGCCGGTACCGACCACGACACCAACAACCTGTCGATCCTGATGACGGCCGGCTACCTGAATCCCGACCTGTTCATGGTCGTGCGCCAGAACCGCCGCCACAACGCCGCGCTGTTCGACGCGATCGATGCGGACCTGGTCGCCGAGGCCAGCACCACGATCGCCAACCGCATCCGCACGCTGCTGTATGCACCGATGATGATCGACTTCTTCCGCGAGACGAATCTGCGCGGCGATCACAAGGCCCGCGAGCTGGTCGTGCGACTGGTCGGCGTGCTGGGCGAAGAGAAACCGCAGATCTGGCAGCTGACCATCGACCCGGAAATCGCGCCGACCGTATGGGAGGTGCTGGCCGAGAACGGCCTCGTCACCGTCGACGATCTGGTCGCCGACAACCGCGATCGCACCGAACCGCACATGGCGGTCACCCTGCTGATCCGGCGACATGACGATCTGATCTACATGCCGGCGGATGACGTCGAGATCCACAAGGGCGATCAGGTCCTGTTCGCGGGCCAGCACGGTGCCAAGCAGCGCCAGTTCGCGACCCTGCTGGACCCGACCACGCTCAGCTACGTGCGGACCGGCGAGACGCACGACCCGCATGCGTTCTGGAGCCGGTTGTTCGCCCGGTCGTCCGGCTAGTAACCCAGCGCCCGGGCGCCCTGATAAAACAGCGCGTAGGGCGGAAGCCGCAGGCGTTCCGCCAGACGAAGGTCGGCGTGCCCACCCAAGTTCGGAATGACTCGTGGTTCGGCGTGAATCCGAACGACAGCCGGCGGAACGCCTGCGGCTTCCGCCCTACGTACTGGAGAACGTTGTGCGGGGCGATCGCCGCTTAAGTTCCAAACGGAACGACGCACCACGCTAGTAGCCCAGCGCCCGGGCGCCCTGATAGAACACGAAGCTCAGCAACCAGGCCAGCAGCAGCGGCCAGCCGACCGCCAGCGCGGTGAATTTCCAGCTCTTCGATTCCTGCCTGAGCACCGCGACGGTGGACAGGCAGGGCGTGTAGACCAGCACGAACAGCATGAAGCTGTAGGCCTGCACCCAGTCGGTGCGACCGGCGACGATGCCGGCCAGGTGGCTATCGCCGGCGCCGTAGATCAGCGCCATCGCGCCGAGCACGACCTCCTTCGCCACGAAGCCGAACAGCAGTGCGACGGTCATCAGGTCATCGATGCCGATGGGCTGGAAGATCGGCGCGAACAGTGTCGCGAGCTGGCCGGCGAGGGTGCCGGAGGATGCGGGTTCGAGATCGGAAGGGTAATGGGTCAGTGCCCAGACCAGCAGCACGCCGAGCAGGATGAAGCCGCTGGCCTCGCGCAGGAAGTGAGTGACCTCGCGCCAGCCGCGCAGCCACATCTGCGTGCCGGTCGGGAAACGGTAGGGCGGCAGTTCCAGCAGCAGCGGCTCGGCGTGGGAAAGGCGGCTGCGGTAGATCAGCGCGGTCAGGAAGGCGGCGACGAAGCTCATCACGTACAGGCTGAACAGCACCAGCGGCGCCGCCCAGGGCTCGAAGATCGCGGTGGTGAAGAACACGAACACCTGCAGACGCGCCGAACACAGCGAGAACGGGATGATCAGCATGGTCAGCAGGCGCAGTCCGCGCGAACGCATGACGCGCGTGCCCATCAGCGCCGGCACGTTGCAGCCGAAGCCCATCAACTGCATCACGAAGGAGCGGCCATCGAGGCCGAGTCGGGACATGAAGGCATCCATCAGGAAGGCGGCGCGCGACAGGTAGCCGCTGTCCTCGACGATGGCCATGAACAGGAAGAACAGCACGATGATGGGCAGGAACGAGACCACCGTGCCGACGCCATCGAACAACCCGTCGAGCAGGAAGCTGCGCACCATCGGCGACCAGTCGGTGACGGCGGGTGCGACAGCCTGTTCCTTGACCATTTCCAACAGCCAGGCGACCGCATCCTGCAACGGGGCGCCAAGCGTGTAGACCGCCTCGAACATGCCGAGCATGGCGAGGAAGAACAGCGGCAGGCCGAACCAGGGGTGCAGCAGCACACGGTCGAGCCGGTCGGTGACGCGGTCAGAGGAGGTCAGCGGCACGCGCACGCTGTCCGCGTACAGGGCATCGAGCCGGTGTTCCAGGGCGTCGTCGTCGGCAAACGCCTTGCTCATGTCCGCTTTGCGCGCGGGCTGAGAGCCGGACAGCAGGCGGGTGATGGCGTCCTTCGCCTTGCCGAAACCGTGGCCGTGCTTGGCGCTGACGGTGGCGATCTCGATGCCCATTTCGCGTGCCAGGCGCTCGCCGTCGATCTCGATGCCGAGACGGCTGGCCTCGTCGCTCATGTTGAGCAGCAGCAGCATCGGCAGGCCGAGTTCCTGGAGTTGCAGGGCCAGCGCCAGCTGGCGGTCGAGCTGGGTCGAGTTGGCGATCACCAGCAGCAGGTCGACCGTGTTGTCCTCCAGGAAGCGGCGCGCGACGCGCTCGTCCTCGGCGAAACCGTGCAGGTTGTAGAGGCCGGGCAGGTCGACGATTTCGACCATGTCGGCGCCGAGCAGCACCTTCGCCGACAGCAGGTCGACGGTGACACCGGGCCAGTTGCCGACTTTCGCCGCCGCGCCGGTCAGGCGATTGAAGAAGGTCGACTTGCCGGTATTCGGCATGCCGAGCAGCGCGACACGCTTCATTCGAGGGTTTCCAGTTCGACCAGCGCCGCCTGTTGCGGACGGATCAGCAGATCGGAGGTGCCGATGCGGACCTGCAACGGTCCGCCGTAGCGGGAGCGCCGGATCACCGCGACGCGTCGACCGACGCGCAGTCCGATGGCCTGGATGCGCGCGCGCAGTTCCGGGTCGCCACCGACCGCGGAGATGGTCGCGCTGACGCCGATGGCGAGTTGGTCGAGGCTGATGCTCAAGTTGGCGGGGGCGCGGTCGATTGGAGGTCTGGTGCAGGGCGGCAAATATTAGCGACAAATGATGCACTTGCGCATCCCGGACCGGTGTCCGCGTCAAACCGCTCCGACCGGTGGCGTCGCAAAGGCCGATGGCCGACACTCAAAATACTGAACCAAGCGAGGTGATCGAACCGTCATGAAAGGCATCGTCTTCACGGAATTCCTGGAAATGGTCGAGGAGGTGTTTTCTCCGGAGATCGCCGATCAGGTGATTACCGAATCCGGGATATCGTCGGATGGGGTGTACACCGCCGTCGGCACCTATCCGCATGAGGAGATCGTCGCGATGGTCGGTGCCTTGTCGCGCATCACCGACACCGATGCGGAGGCGCTGGTGAAGGCGTTCGGCAGGCATCTGTTTGGTCGTTTCGTGAGCCTTTACCCGGGGTTCTTCGAGGGCGTCGGCGGCACGTTCCAGTTCCTCGGCAGCATCGAGGACCACGTTCACATCGAGGTCAGGAAGCTCTATCCGGACGCGGAACTGCCCACCTTCGTCTGCACGTACCCGGACGCGCGCACCATGGTCATGCGCTATGAATCCTCGCGCCCGTTCGCTGCGCTGGCGGAGGGGCTGATCGAGGGCGCCATCGCGCACTGGAACGAGTCGATCAGCGTTCGCCGCGAGGATCGCGGGGACGGCCAGACCGGGATGGGGCGCGCCGAGTTCACACTCGCCCGCACCGCCTGACGCGCTGACCGGAATTCACGGAGCGGAGCGCGGGAGTTGGCGGACACGGACGATCTGAACGCGCGCCTCGCGCTGCTCGAGCGCCGATTCGCGCGGGAGCGCGCCGCGCGCAAGCAGGCCGAGGCCCTGCTGGAGGAAAAGAGCCGCGAGCTCTATGACGCCAACAGCGAGTTGCGCGAGCTGGCCGGAAGTCTGGAAGGCCTGGTCGCGGAGCGCACCGCCGAACTGGAAAAGGCGATCACCCAGACCAAGGCGGCAAGTCACGCCAAAGGCATCTTTCTGGCCAACATGAGCCACGAGATGCGCACCCCGATGAACGGCATCATCGGCATGACCGAACTGCTCCTGCACACGGACCTCACGGATGGACAGCGCCTGCAGGCGCGAACCGTGCTCGACTCCGCGCGCGGTCTGCTCGGGCTGATCAACGACATCCTCGACCTGTCCAAGCTGGAGTCCGGCAAGTTCACGCTGCACGAGACGCGGGTCGACCTCGACGATGTGGTCGACGGGGTCATGGATACGGTCGCGATGCTGGTGTCGGACAAACAGCTCGAATGTGGCGCGGTGATCGCGCCGGAACTGCGCCGACGTTTTCGTGGCGACCCGCTGCGGCTGCGTCAGGTCCTGCTCAATCTCGTCAGCAACGCGATCAAATTCACCGAGCACGGCAGCGTGACCGTGAACGTGGTGCCGGAGAGCTGGGAGCCGGACGGCGTGCGTGTGCGTTTGACCGTCTGTGATACCGGGATCGGCATCCCCCGGTCCGCGCAGGGCAAGCTGTTCGAGAGTTTCAGCCAGGTCGACGGCAACAGCACCCGCCGTCATCAGGGCACTGGCCTGGGCCTCGCGATCAGCCGCAGCCTCGCCCGTCTGATGGGGGGCGATGCCGGTCTCCACAGCACCGAGGGAAAGGGCAGCTCGTTCTGGTTCACCGCCCGTCTGGGCGCATACCCGGAGCGGTTGGTCCCGGATGAGTTCGAGCCCCGGCGTCTGCTGGTCGCGAGTCGCTCGGAAGCGCTGCGGCACCTGCTGCGGAACCTGTCCGCGCACGACGAGTTCGATGTCGACTTCTGCGGCGCGCTGGCCGATCTCCCGACCCGCATCATGGATGTCGATGCCGTGATCGTGGATTTCGACTCCATGCCCGAACTGGCTGGCGACGCGGGCATTGAAATCCTCAACGACGACGATGCCCCGGCGATCATCCAGCTTGCCTGGCGTGGCCAGGCCCATGACGACCTGCCCGACATCGAAGGCATGCGGACCTTGTATCGACCGCTGACGCGCAACGCGCTGCGCGCGCAATTCGAGGAATCGGCAGATCACGGCACCCATGCGGCGGGACGACACGGTGGCCGGGCACGCGGAGCCCGGCTGTTGCTGGTCGAGGACAACAAGGTCAACCAGATGGTCGCGCGCGCCAAGCTGGAGATGCTCGGACACGATGTTGAAATCGCCGAGAACGGGCAGGAGGCGGTCGATGCGGCGGCCGGCGGGGGATACGATCTGATCCTGATGGACGTGCAGATGCCGGTCATGGACGGTGTCGAGGCGACTCGGCGTATCCGTGCCCTGGACGATGCCGACAAATCCGCCGTCACCATCGTCGCGCTCACCGCGAACGCGATGAAGGGCGATGAAGAACGCTTCCTGAAAGCCGGCATGAACGACTACCTGACCAAACCCATCGATACCGACATGCTCCACAAGGTGCTGGACCGCTGGCTGCCATGAGCGAGGACGAGGGCCGCGTCCGTCTCGACAAATGGCTGTGGGCCGCGCGCTTCTACAAGACCAGAGCGCTCGCCACGGAGGCCATCAGCGGCGGCAAGGTGCATCTCAACGAGTCCCGCGTGAAGCCGGCCCGGCCGGTCCACGAAGGCGATCGCGTGCGCATCCGCAAGGGCGAGGTCGAATGGGAGATCGATGTGCTGGCCCTGTCGGACCGGCGCGGCCCGGCCACGGTGGCGACCACGCTCTACGCTGAAACCGGGGACAGTGTCGCCAGACGCGCGGCCAGCGCCGAGCAACGGCGTCTGCTGCACAGCAGTCCGCACCCGGATCGTCGGCCCGACAAGCGCGGGCGGCGCCGGATCCGGGCGTTTACGGGACGGGAGTGAGAGTGATGAAGGTGGTGGTGC
>JACKNJ010000008.1 GCA_024234895.1 Gammaproteobacteria bacterium | reverse complement strand
AGTTCGGTGAAGGACACGCTCGAACAGGCAGCATCGCTGTTGGGAACACCGTTGAACCAGTTCATGGTGCAGGCGTCCCTGCGCGCTGCGGAGGATGTGATTCGGCAGGAGCAGTCCGTGTCGCTGACCCGGCGTGACGTCCGGGCGTTGTTTGAACTGCTTGAGAGCCCGATGCCCGCAAATCCGTCGCTTCGCGAAGCGGCAAGGCGACATCGGGAACTGACCGGGTCGGACTGATTCGGTGCTGCGTTTCGAGCCGTTGGATCGACATCACGATCGCAGGGGATTTGATTGTGGTGAGCAGGCCCTGGACATCTATCTGGTGACCACGGCCCGACAGCATGCGGAGAAAGGCATCTCGCGGACGTTCGTCGCGGTCGATGAGGCGTCCCCGAGGCGGGTGGTCGGATACTTCACCCTGACCGTCGCCGAGATCGATCGGGATTTGCTGCCAACCGGCCAGAGGCGGGGAATGCCGAAAGGCGGATTGCCTGTCATCAAACTGGCAAGGCTGGCGGTTGATCGGGATTTCCGGGGACAGGGCATGGGCGGCGTATTGATCGTCGAGGCGCTGAGGAGAGCCATGGCGGCGCAGGTCATGACCGGTTCGGTTGCGGTGCTTGTGGATGCAAAATCCGAACACGCGGCGGCGTTCTATGCGAAGTACGGGTTTGTCCGGCTGCCCGACGCGGCGCGAGTGTTGTGCATGGGGTTTGGTCCCATCCGGGAGTTGTTGCAGGCTCCTTGAATACAGACCGAAGCGCTCCCTTGGACGCGTCCGGGGATTCCTTTTTATTTACTTTGATAAAATCGCCCGATGAGCATTCTGACCATTGATATCGGCACTGCGTCCGAACACGCGCTGGCGGCTGTGAAGGCCGTCGTCGACAAGAACGAACGTGAACGGGTGATGCCGGACGAGCCGGCCGGGCCGCTGCGCGTGGCGCAGGCCTTGTCGGATTTCTTCGAGATGGCGTCCGCGATCGAGAACAGCGAGGGCGAGGTCGACAAGAAGGACATGACCGGCGTCGCCGATTACGCGCTGGACCTGTTCGACCGCGTGGCCTTCCAGCTCAATGAACTCCAGATCACCAACCAGCGCGGGAACATCTCCCGCCTGTTCGCGATCATGTCGGTGTGGTTCGCGCGCCGTGGCGCCGAACTGGCCAACCTGCAAGGCGCGGCGGATGGTTTTGCGGCGCTGACCAACGGCCTGGAAGATCCCGCCGACCTGACCGAGATGTGCCTGCTGATGGAAGAGGTGGTCGAGGCGGCCGCGCCGAAGATCGCCGCCGACGCGGATCGCGGCAACCCTTGGCGGCCGTGGCGGGTGCTGAATCTGAATGTCGGCGTGGCCGCGACCCGGGCGATGGATGCGCGGTTGATGGACCGCGTGTTCGGTAATCTCGTGCAGCTCCTGCCCCATGACGCGCCCGGTTTCTTCAACGATGGCCGCAGTCAGATGGATGTGCAGGAAGTGCCCGAGGCGGTGCGCGAGGTGTTGCGCCGCTACGCCGCGAAATATCCGTCGAATCCGGCGAACGGCATCCTCTAGGGGTTCACACCATGAAGCTTGTGCAGAAGAGTCTCCTCAAGGGGACGTTGAGTTTCGAGATCGTTGACGATCAGGTCATCGTGCGTGGCAAGCGTCCGCTGAAGGACGCGGAGACGCTCAACGTGATGCTGAACGTGCTGAATCCGGAGCCGGTGATCACCGATTCGTCGCTGGATTTCGTCAGCCGCGTGAACGGCGAGGCGCTGGTTTCGCTGCGTCTGGGCAAGCCGGATGCGGACAGCTTCAACGCCTTCGTGGCGGAGATGAAGCGGCGCGCGCAGGCCGAGTACAACGCGGCGTTTCGCATCCGCTCCTCGGACAGCCAGTCCGACGAGACTCCGCCGGAGTTCGCCGATGACGGCATGCGCATCCGCCAGAAGGTCGATCCGGACGGCGTGGCGAGTTCCATCGAGATGCTGGTCGCGCACGTCGGCGGGGATGCGATCCCTGATCTGATCGCCGCGTTGCGGGGCCTCCAGGCCGCGCCGGAGGACGGTCAGGCGATGGCGAAAGTGGTGGCCGCGTTCAACGGCATCGGTCCGCGTCAGGGCGCGGTGCTCACCTACGCGCCGTACCTCAGCGTGCTGCTTTCCGACGATCCGTTCGGGATCGGCTGAGGCCGGTCACCGTCCGCTCGGCTTCGACTCCGCTCAGCCGGCGCGTAGGGCGGAAGCCGCAGGCGTTCCGCCAGACGACGGTCGGCGCGCGCCCCCGCACGTTCGGAAAGAGTCGTGGTTCGGCGTGAATCCGAACGACAGCCGGCGGAACGCCTGCGGCTTCCGCCCTACTTAGTGGTGAACGTTGGGCGAGCGAATCGCCGCTTGAGTTCCAAACCGAACGACGCACTGCACTAGATTCTTTTCCCCAGTCGAAACAGGCGCCGCAAACCGCCCGCGCGTTCCGGCGGGGGCGCCTGACAGATCAAGCCTTCGCACTCGCGGCGCTCGCTCATCCAGTCGCGCTTGTAGGCGTCGTTGCCGATCAGGAAGTCGATCTCCTCGACGCGGTCGGTGTCGATCACGTGTTGCATCATGTGGCGCGTCAGGATCGAACCGGGCGAGTAGCGCCGCCAGTCCTCGTCGAACGACAGCCGGAAGATGTTGGCCTTGCGGTGGGCGACGAACCAGATCTGGGAGGCGATCGGGCGCTCGCCGACGAGAAGTGTGGCGATGCGCAACCAGCCGGCCTCGGCGGCCGCGTGCACCAGCCGCTCGATGAAGGCCTGATAGCGCTCGCCGGCCTTCCAGCTTGCCCGGTTGACGGCCTTGAAGTCCTCGAGCGCCTGCCCGACGCCTTCGTCGGTCGTCAGGCGGAACGTGCAGCCGTGCTCGCGTTCCAGCTTGCGTTGCTTGCGCTCGATGGTGCTGCGTAGGCGTCCCGGTCGCCCGGCCATGTAGGCCTCGAAGGAGCGACCGTCGAGGCGCTCGATCCAGTTGTAAAAGCGAAACGTGCGATGGCAGGTGAAGCCGGTCGTGACCAATGCAGCCTCCAGACGCCGCAGGCCGGGGTCGTCATGTGGGGCTGCGTTCAAGTTGAGCAAGTCGATGGCGAGGTCGCGAAGGCCGTCAACGAGACAGCGCAGGGCGGCGTCCTGATCGCGCTCGCCGAGCAACACCGTGTAGTGGCTGGTGTAGGTGTTGCCGAGCGATCGCCAGGCGTCACCGTCGTCGCGGAGCAACGGCAAGATCGCCAGGACGTCGTCCCCATCGACCACGCCGGTGAGCACCATGCGCTGGCCGGCTTCCAGCGCGGTCGCGGACAGCGTCTCGAACCAGAGCCGTGACAGGAACAGGCTCCCGGCCTCGTGCCGACGGAACAGATCGCCCGCGCCCGGGGGCAATGCGGTCCAGGTTTCGACGGTGATGAATCGCATGGTTCAGACGACGCTCGGCGGGCGGTGCGGGGGATTGTTCAACTGCTTGTGCAAGCGGGCGATTTTTTCGGAGGGGGCAGGACGGTTTGCTGATTTTGGTCAGTCGGTGAAGTCGGTGAAGTCGGTATGCGGTGTGAAGTACTCGTGACGATCATCAACACCGACACGAGGGTGGGCCGATGCGTGGATTCATTTGTGTGCTTGGCTTCATGTTGGTCATGGTGGCATGGCCAGCGCAGGCGGTGGTGCTGTTCGAAGATCAGTTCGACAGCAGTCTTGATACCAGTAAATGGGATCAGGTGCGTTCCACCGGCAGCGGTAGCGGCTATGTCTACGGCACCGGATCGACCGTGACCGAAAGCGGCGGCGTGCTGACCGTATCGCAGGCGGCCACCGACAACGGTGGTGGCGTGGTCACCAAACCGATCGACATCGCCGACGAGGGTGTGGTCACCGTGACCATGCGCAGCTACGTCCGCTACCACAACACCAACTTCTCCGGCCAGTCGATCCTGCTGGGGGACGACGGACATTTCCTCAATCGGATCTTTCACTCCCGATATAACTCCCTGAACGCGTTCTATCTGGACTATCCGAGCAGTTCCTATCCCAGCGTCCCGCCCACCTGGAACAACTGGATCATCGGGACCCTGACCCACGACCCGGCCAGCGGCGAGAGCACCTACAAATACCTGTTCGACGGCACCGAGACCGCGCTGATCTCGCACACCAACTACGGTCCGGGCGTGGTGGTCGACGACAACATCCGTCTGATGTTGTTGTCCTGGGGCTGGTTCACGGGGCATTACACCAGCTACGGCTACGTGATCGTCGAGCAGGATCTGGTTGGTGACGTACCGTTGCCGGCGCCCCTGGCCTTGCTCGTGATCGGCGCCGTGGGGCTTGTCCGCCGCGCCCGTTGAGAGCGCCGGGCAAGAACCAGAGCGCGCGGCCCTGACCACCGGGCGGCGTGTTCCCGGGGGAACGCAGTCAGGCCCGGCGCCACCGCCGTTCCGGCATCGCGGAACTCGGGGGCTGGGTCGGGCGGTTCAGTCCGGCAGCGTTACCGGGGTGCGGAAGCCGGTTGGCTTGATCGCCAGCACCGCGCACTCCAACTGCTCGACGATGGCCTCGGCGGTGTTGCCGATGAAGAAACCGGGGATGCCGCCGCGTGCCACCGTGCCCATGACCACCAGGTCGGCGTCGACCGCGCGGATCAGGTCGGGGATGGCCGTCCGCGCGCTGCCCATGGGCAGGTGCGTGGTGGGTTCGAGATAACTCAACGCGGCACCGCCCGGCAGTTCGCGGAAGCGGTTGAGCAGGGCGTCCAGCCCGGACTGATGGCGATTGCGCAGGGCGTCGACAAGGTTCTTCGTGGTGCGTTCGGGGTCGTCCGCCCAGATGCGCACCAGGCCGGCCTCGGGGGTATCCCACGCATGCACCACATGCAGCTCCGCACCGTCGGCGATCGCCTGCGAGCTCGCCAGGCGCAGGATGTCGAGGCTGAGGGCGTCGCCGGTGGCGTCGGGCGCCGCCTCCAGGTCGACGTCGACGGCCGCGACGATACGCCGGTAGCGCGGCGTCCCACCGGGCTTCATCAGCCATACCGGGCAGGGACACTTGCGCAGCAGGTGCAGATCATCGCTGCCGAACAGCCGGTTCATCCAGTTCGGATCCTCGGCGGGCTTGATGACCAGATCGTTGCCGTCGCGCAGGACAGCGCGGATCACTTCCAGAAAGCGGGTTCCCAGACGCACGTCGACATGCAGTTCGAGTCCGCCCGCCCGCGCGGCGAACTGCTGCTCCAGCGCCGCGCGGCGCTCCGCGATGTAGCGCGACTCCAGCGTGGCGGGGTCGGGCGCCCCGGCTGGCAGGGTCAGCCCGCCGGGCAGCGGGGGCGCGACATCGATGACGGTGAGGCGGGCCTGATTGTTGTGCGCGAGGGAGATGGCGCGGTCGATGTGCTGCTCGGGCGTCGCATTGGGCTCGACGACGAACAGGATGTTCTGGAAGCGATTCATGCGGGGCTCCCGGATGGTTCGGTGATGGTGGTCGGTGAGGCCGCGACGAGGCGTTCGGCGGCCTCCCGCGCGGCGTCTTCATAGGGGACGAGAATCAGGTCGACCCCCGCCTCGTGGAGGTAGCGCGCGGCACTGCCGCCACTGCACGCGATCGCTGTCCTGCCACGATAGTCCTTGGCCGCGAGACCGTGCAGGAGCATGCGGTTGATGACCGGGTCGCGCACCGTGCTGACCACCCAGTTGACCCGCTCCAGCGGCAGGGAGGCGATGAACTCGGGGTCTTCGGCGTCGCCGTAGTGCACGGACATCCCGGCGCGGGCGTGGCGCTGCACGGTGGTCGGGTCGAAGTCCACCGCGAGCAGGTGTCGACCCCGCGCGCGCAGGTGCTCGGCGAGCGCCGCTCCGTAGCGACCCAGGCCGATGACCACCATGTCGGCGCCGCGGTCGGCGGCATGTGGATCGTCGAGTTCGCGATACGGCACCTTGCGTTCGAACACGTCCAGCCACGGCGCGAGCACGGCGTAGAGCGGGTGGGAGTACAGGATCATGTAGGTCGACAGACTGATCGTGACCAGGCCGACGAGCGTGATCAGCCCGACCGTTTCCGTATCCAGATGGCCGAGGCTGAGGCCGAGGGCGGCGAGGATCAGCGAGAACTCGCTGATCTGGGCCACGGCGAGGCCGGCGAGGAAGCCGGTGCGCTTGCGATAACCCATGTAACCCATGATCGCCATCACGATGAGCGGGTTGCCGATCAGCACGAACAGCGAGAACACCGCCGCGGCCCAGAGCTGCCCGCCCAGGGTGCCCAGGTCGAGGGTCGAGCCCAGTTCGATGAAGAAAAACAGCAGCAGGAAGTCGCGCAGACTGACGAGGCGCGCGGCGATCTGTTCGCGGTAGGGCGTCGAAGCGATCGACACGCCGGCCAGGAAGGCGCCGACCTCCTTGCTGAAGCCCAGGGCCTCGCCGGCCACCCCGCCCAGCACCGCCCAGGCGATCGCGAACAGCATCAGCAGTTCGGACGAGTGCGCCAGACGCAACAGCAGTCGGGGCAGGACGTAACGCATCAGCAGCGCGACCGCGAGCAGCATCGCCAGCCCCTTGAGCAGTACCTGCAGGGCCTCCCAGCCGAGGTGCTCGCCGGCATCGCCCTGGCCGAAGGCGGTCAGGCCGATCATCACCAGGACCACGATGATGTCCTGCACGATCAGGAAACCGACCGCGATACGGCCGTGCAGGGCATCGACCTCGCGTTTGTCGGACAGCAGCTTGACGATGATGATCGTGCTGGAGAAGGTCAGCGCCACCGCCACGTAGAGGGCGGTTACCGGGGTCATGCCCAGCAGCAGCGCGATCAGGTAACCGATCACCGAGGTGAAGAACACCTGGCCGAGACCGGAGGCCAGGGCGACCGGGCCGACGGTGCGGATGATATGCAGGTCGAGCTTGAGTCCGACCACGAACAGCAGCAGGGCGATGCCGAGGCGGGCAAACAGTTCGATCTCGCTGCTCTGTTCGACCATCCCCATGACCGACGGGCCGAGCAGGATGCCGACCGCGATGAACGCGACGATCAATGGCTGTCGCAACGCCTGCGCGAGCAGCCCGCCGACGGCGGCGAGCCCGAGGACGATGGCGATCTGTGCGAACACGGTGTCGAACATGCGGGGTCACCCGGCGCGTGCATGACTTCTCGGTGTTAGACAGCGGACGGCGCGAAAATATCTGGCTGCCGTTGGGGTTTTTCGAGAGGTAAAGCGGTAAAGGGGTCAGTGCCCTTTGTTGGCGCTTGCTCCGCTGATTTCTTTGGCCGGCCCCGGTATGCCTGTCCGACGGGGCGACCAAGTACGGCTTCGATTTGGTCTCGAAAGCGATCGCTGCCCAACAGCAGGGGGTACTGACCGCGTTTTTGTTGATGGTGGCAGGGGCCTTGGGGTGAGACGTCGGCCAGGATGATCAATCCAGATGAAAAAAGGCGCCCTGAAACCAGGGCGCCTTTTTATTTGGAGACGCGTCGCGTCTAGCGGAACAGGCGTTCCAGCGTGGCCTTCATGTTTTCCCAGGACTGGCGGTCGGCGTCGGCGTCGTACTTGAGCGCGTCCATGCCGCGCTTATCGGCGCCGGGGTTGGTGAAGCTGTGCTTCACGCCGGCGTATTCGTGGAACTGGTAGTCGGCGTGGACTTCGTCCAGGCGGGACTTGAACAGGGCGACCTGTTCGGCGGGGACGAACGGGTCGGCGCCGCCGTGCTCGACATTGATGTGGGCCTTGAGCTTGCCTTCGTCGTCCTTCGGCAGCGAGGGCAGCGAGCCGTGGAAACTGACCACGCCGCGCACGTCGAGGCCGCCGTAGGCCATCTGCAGGACGGTGCCGCCGCCGAAGCAGTAGCCGATCGCGGCGACCTTCTCGGGGTCGACCATCGCATGGGCCTTGAGCTGGCCGAGGCCGGCGTCCGCGACCTGGCGCCAGTGTTCGACATCGGCGGTGACGCCCTGCATCCACTCACGGGCCTGGTCGGCGGTTTCGGTGACCTTGCCGGTGCCGTACATGTCGACCGCGAAGGCGACGTAGCCGAGCTTGGCGACTTCGTCGGCGCGGTACTTGGCGTAGTCGTTCAGGCCCCACCATTCGTGCACCACCATCACGCCGGGGCGCTTGCCCTCGAAGCGGTCGTCCCAGACCAGATAACCCTGATGCGGTTCGCCGTCGACCTCATAGTCGATGGCCTGTTTTTTCAGTTCGGCCTGAGCGGTGATGCCGATCGTGGCGAGCAGGAATCCGGCAGAGAGAAGCAGGGCGCGGGATGGCATGGTTCGAACTCCTTTGGGTGGGTGAACGCGGATTCTAGACCGTGTTCGATGTACTGAATGACGCCCTTATTGGGTGATTTTCATGGGTAGCGATTCGATGTTCCGGGTGTACAGCTGGGCGCGGTCCTTGGCGAGCTTGCGCGCATCGTCGTAGGGGCCGAGCCGCACCCGGTGCCAGGTGCCATGCTGATCGGATTCGGTGACCACGATGTCCGCCTCGAACCCCATCAAGGCGAGTTGCGCCTTCATGCGGTCGGCGTCGGCCAGGTTCCGGAACGAGCCGACCTGCAGGAGCATGCGCTGTTTCGGATCGGGCGCTTTCGCGGCGCGCGGCGCACGGATGTTGTCGACCGGGACCTCGACCGTCTGCTCCTCCAGCAATTGATAGAAGCTCCAGTCCGGGGTCTGCGGTTCCTCGGCGACCGACTTCGCAGCCTCGACCTTCGCCGCCGCTTCCGCCGGTTTGGCTACCGTTTCCGCCGGCCTGGCCGGCGCCGGCTGGCTCGGTTCCGCGCGCGGGACGATGGTGCTGGCCTTGGGGGCTTCGGTGGCAATGGGCCGGGCCGGGACCGTCGCCCTGGTTTCGCTGGCCGGGGCCGGCGCCTGGGCGGGCGGCGGTGCCGGTGGCAGCAGCGGCGCGTGCTGGTTCAGGTACCAGACGAAGGCAACGAACAGGCCGATCAGGATGCCGGCCAGCAACCATGGCCAGCCGGCGTGGCCAGCCTTGTGCGCGGTCGCGCCGCGCTTGCTGTTCGGTCGCTTCAGTTCCCGCTGGCTGCCGTGGCGTCCGCCGGGCGGCTTCGGGTGACTGTCCTTGAAGTCGGCCTTCATCGGCGACCTTGCCCCTACATCGCTTCCGGCGCGGACACGCCGAGCAGCTTCAGGCCGTTGCGCAGCACCTGCGCGGTGGCCTCGATCAGGTTCAGGCGGGCGTCGCGCAGGGCGGCGTCGTCGACCAGGAACTGATGCGCGTTGTAGTAGGTGTGGAAGTCGTTGGCGAGGTCGCGCAGATAGTGCGCGAGCTGGTGCGGCTCGTGGTTGAGCGCGGCGGCTTCCAGCACTTCCGGGTAGCGGGCGAGGCGGCCGATCAGCGCGTTTTCGTGATCTTCGGTGAGCAGGCCGATGTTGGCGCTGCCCCGCGCCGGATCGCGTTCCAGACCCTTTTCGCCGAGCTGGCGCAGCACGCTGTGCACGCGGGCGTGGGCGTACTGGATGTAGTAGACCGGGTTGTCGGAGGACTGCGACTTGGCGAGATCAAGGTCGAAGTCGAGGTGCTGTTCGCACTTGCGCAGCACGTAGAAGAAGCGCGCCGCGTCGGAGCCGACTTCCTTGCGCAGCTCGCGCAGGGTCACGAACTCGCCGGAGCGGGTCGACATCTGCATGCGTTCGCCGCCCTTGTAGAGGATCGCGAACTGCACCAGCAGCACGTCGAGCTTGCCGGCGTCCTGGCCCATCGCGGTCAGCGCGGCTTTCACGCGCGGCACGTAGCCGTGGTGGTCGGCGCCCCAGACGTCGATGACGCGCTCGAAGCCGCGTTCGAATTTTTCGAGGTGGTAGGCGATGTCGGAGGCGAAGTAGGTGGTCTGGCCGTTGTCGCGCACCACCACGCGGTCCTTCTCGTCACCGAATTCGGTGGAGCGGAACCACAGCGCGCCTTCCTTCTCGTAGACGTGGCCGGAGGCCTTGAGCTTGTCGAGGGCGTGCATGACCGCGCCCTTGTCGGCCAGCGAACGCTCCGAGTACCACTCCTGGTAGGTGACGCCGAAGCGCGCCAGGTCGTCGCGGATGTCGTCGAGGATGACGTTCAGGCCGAGCTCGAACACGAAGCGGTAGCGGTTGTCGCCGAGCAGGGTCTGGGCGCGTTCGATGAGCGCGTCGATGTGCTCTTCCTTGTCGCCGCCGGCGGGGGCGTCGGCGGGGATGCCGGCGAACACCTGGGCGATCGGGAAGTGATAGGAGTCGCCGTGTTCGCGATGCAACGTCGCGGCGATGTCCTGCACGTAGTCGCCCTTGTAGCCGTTGGACGGGAAGTCGTATGCCTCGCCGCACAGCTCCAGGTAACGCAGCCAGACGCTGGCGGCGAGGATGTTCATCTGCCGGCCGGCGTCGTTGACGTAGTACTCGCGGTGCACGTCGAAACCGACCGCTTCGAGCAGATCGGCGACGGTCGCGCCGTAAGCCGCGCCGCGACCGTGACCGACGTGCAGCGGGCCGGTCGGGTTGGCGGAGACGAATTCGACCTGCACGCGCTGGCCGGCACCGGCCTGGCTGCGACCGAAGGCGTCGCCGTCGGCGCGGATGCGCTCGACCACGGCGGCGACCGCGTCGGCGGACACGAAGAAGTTGATGAAGCCGGGGCCGGCGATCTCGACGCGGGTCACGTTCGGGTTCGCGGGCAGCGCCGCGACCAGCTTCGCGGCCAGCGCGCGCGGGTTGCTGCGCGCCGGCTTGGCGAGGATCAGCGCGAGGTTGCTCGCGAAGTCGCCGTGCTCCGGGTTCTTGGTGTTGTCGATCTTGATGTCGCCGGCGAACTGCGTGGCGACATCGGCCGGCACGTCGCCGGCGGCTTGCAGGGTGTGAAGGGCCTGGCGGAGCAGGTCTTCGATCAACGGTTTCACTGGGGGTGTCTCGCGCGCGGTTTACGAAAGGAAATGGGGCGCGATTCTAACGCGGTTTGCGTGCCGCAAGGATTGGCTTTGCCGTGCCCCGGTCGTGGGGCCGTGCGTCAGCGCCTGAGCAGTTCGTCGCGCTCTTCCGCCGATACCGAGGTGTCCGGGGCCAGCGCACGCGGGACCACCCGGTTCCGACCGGTCCGCTTGGCTTCGTACATTTGCTGGTCGGCACGGGCGATGAATTCGTCGAGCGACAGCGAGTCGTTGTGCAGATAGACATCGACGCCAAAGGAAGCCGTGACGTAAACGGGGCCGGCGGGTGTCTCCACCGGGGTCGCGGCCAGCAGCTCGCGGATACGTTCTGCCACCATCGAACCCTGTTCGATATGGGTGTTCGGCAGGATCACGACGATCTCTTCGCCGCCGAAGCGGCAGGGCATGTCGATCTTGCGGATGGCGCTCCGGATCCGGTTTGCCGTCTCGACCAGCACCAGGTTGCCATTTTCGTGGCCGAAGGTGTCGTTGACCTGCTTGAAGTGATCCAGGTCCGCCATGATCAGCGCGGTCGGCGAGCCGGTGCGCTCGGTTCGCTCCATTTCCGTGCGGAGGATCTGCTGGAGGTGCCGGTAGTTGTACAAACCGGTCAGTTCATCGGTGATGGTGATACCCGCGAGCTCGTTGACCCGCTTGCGCAGCGCCACCAGCTCGTCGAAGCACAGGCAGCGATCAGTGCAGCCCGGGCAGCCCTCGCGGCGCGGCGGAATGTCGTCGGATGGCGGGGGGGCCGCGCTGGTGTGGTTCATGATGACGGTTGGCGTGCAGGGCGCTGGGATTCGCGCCAAATCTATACCAATCCGTGGAAAGTCATAACGATCGTCGCCGCGACGTGATGCCGGGAAGGACTCGAAAGCCTTTGAGGAGCTGTCCGGTTCAGGCGGTGGCGAGCAGGTAAACGCCGAACAGATCGTCGTCGGCGAGCCAGTGGCGGACCGGTGCGAAGCCGGCGCTCGCGGCCATCGCGATGAATTCCTGCGGCGCGTATTTGTAGGAATTCTCGGTGTGCAGCGATTCCCCGGCGGCGAGTTCGAAGCCGTGGCCGTCGACACGCACCCGCTGCGCCTTGCGGCTGACCAGATGCATCTCGATGCGGCCCTGGTCGGCGTTGTAGAAGGCGTGGTGGTCGAAGGCGTCCGGATCGATGTCGGTGTCGAGTTCGCGGCGCATGCGGTGCAGCAGGTTGCGGTTGAACTCGGCGGTCACCCCGGCGGCGTCGTTGTAGGCCGCGTTGAGGATGTGGGCCGGTTTCTTCGTGTCGACGCCGATCAGCAGCATGCCGCCATGGCCGAGCGTGTCGTGGCTCATGCGCAGGAAGTCGGCGGCCTCTTCGGGCGTGAAGTTGCCGAGGCTCGAGCCGGGGAAGAAGACGAGCCGGGGGCCGTCCGGTGCTTCGTCGGGGATCGGCATCGAGTGGGTGAAGTCGATGCAGGTCGCGTGAACCGGCAGCCACGGGTATTCGGCTGCCAGCGCGATCGCGGACTGCTTGAGGAATTCGAAGGAGATGTCCATCGGCACGAACGCGCTCGGGCGCAGCGCGTCGAGCAGCAGGCGCACCTTGGTGGCGCTGCCGGCGCCGGGCTCGATCAGCACCCGACCGGTGCCGGTCAGGCTCGCGACTTCGTCCGCGATGTCGGTCAGAAGGCGCGACTCGACCGTCGGCGGGTAGTACTCGGGCTGTGCGCAGATGCGCTCGAACAGCTCCGAACCGCGCGCGTCGTAGAAGAATTTCGGCGGGATCGCGCGCGGCTGCCGCGACAGGCCTTCGACGACGGTGTCGAGCAGGCTCAACGCCTCGGGTTGGTGATCGTGGAAGGTGACTGTACCCATGGGAATCGCTATGTCGTTCATCGGGCATCCTCCGCGAGGCGCAGGCCGGTGAAGGCCCAGCGTTCATCCGGATAGAAGAAGTTTCGGTAGGTCGCGCGGGTATGGCCGGGCGGCGTCACGCAGGCGCCGCCGCGCAGGACCATCTGGTTGGACATGAACTTGCCGTTGTATTCCCCCATCGTCCCGGCCAGCGGCGTGAAGCCGGGGTAGGCGGAATAGGGGGACGCGGTCCAGGTCCACAGGTCGCCGAACCATTGGCCTGCGTCACCGGCGGGCGCGGGGTGGAGCAGGTCGCGGTCGGTGAAGTTGCCGGTGATGGGCTGTTCCGCGAGCGCGGATTCGAGTTCGGCCTCCAGCGGCAGGCGCTTGCCGGCCCAGCGGGCGTAGGCGTCGGCCTCGTGATAGCTGATATGGCAGACCGGTTCGTGCGGGTTCAGTGGGCGCAGTCCGCCGAGGGTGAACTGCTGCCAGCCGGAATCCGCTTCGCGCCAGTACAGCGGATGCCGGCTCGCGCCGCGTTGCAGCAGGCCCCATCCGTCGGCCAGCCACAGCGCCGGGTTGTCGTAACCGCCGTCGGCGATGAATTCGAGGTATTCGCCGTTGGTGACGAGACGATCGGCCAGACGGTGCGGACGCAGCAGCACGTCGTGGCGCGGGGTCTCGTTGTCGTAGGCGAAACCCTCTCCGGCGTGGCCGATCTGGCGGATGCCGCCGTCAGCGTCGAGCCAGCGGATCGGCCGGGTTTCGCCATCGGGAATGACGAGATCGTCGCGATAGGCGGGCAGCAGCGGGTTGGACCAGAAGTTGTGCTTCACGTCCATCAGCAGCAGTTCCTGGTGCTGCTCCTCGTGGTTCAGGCCGAGGATCACGCGGAAGGCGAGGTCCGGCCACGCGGCATCGTCGGCATCGTTGAGCAGCGAGATCATCTGCTCGTCCACCCAGGCGCGGTAGGCGAACACCTCGTCCACGGTCGGGCGCGACAGCAGGCCGCGCTCGGCGCGGGCGTGCATCCTGCCGTGGGTGTAGTAGTAGCTGTTGAAGATGAAGTCGAAGCGCGGGTCGAAAGGGCGGTAGCCCGGTCGGAAATCGGGCAGCACGAAGGTCTCGAAGAACCAGGTCACGTGCGCGATGTGCCACTTCGGCGGGCTGGTCTGCACGATCGACTGGACCTGATAGTCATCGATCGCCAGCGGCAGGCAGAGTCTTTCGCTGGTCAGGCGCACGCGCCGGTATTCGGCGATCAGATCGGCGCGAGGGGAGGCGGCGGTCAACGTCGGGTTCATGGGGCTTGCTGGGTGACGGTGGAGCGTGGGTGCGATGGCGGGAGTCTGACAGACCGGGGCGGATTACAAACCCTCTCGATGACATGCCGTTGGCGGCGGGTTGCCGCCGCCGCATGAGATTTTCCCGTTTCCGGGATCAAGATTTGCGGCGAAGATGTACGGACGCGTTGTTGTCAGGGGTTTTCGCCGCAACTGCCGGGTCGCTGATGTCCACCGCCATATCTCCAACCATTCGTCGCGCCCGCAAGGCCGATATCGACAGCCTGGTGGTCATCGAGGACCGGGCGTTCGCGGGCGATCGGCTGAGCCGCCGGCAGTTCCGCCACCTGCTGACGCGCGGCAACGCGAGCGTGCTGATCGCCGAACTGGACGGCGTGCAGGCCGGCGATGTGGTCGTGCTCTACAACCGCGCCACCTCCAACGCCCGTCTGTACTCGATCGCGGTGGACAGCGATTTCCGCGGACGGGGCGTCGCGCGGGCGCTGGTGGCGGCGGCCGAAGCGGATGCGATCACCAACAGCCGCGCGTGGATGCGGCTCGAGATCCGCAAGGACAACGCGCCGTCGATCGCCCTGTTCGAGTCTCTCGGCTACCACCGTTTCGGCGAGTACGCGCACTACTACGACGACGAGGAGGATGCCTGGCGTTACGAGAAGACCCTGCATGCGACCGTCGGCGGGGTGGGGCTCGGCAACGATGTGCCGTTCTACGAACAGAGTCTGGAGTTCACCTGCGGCGCGGCCAGTCTGATCATGGCGATGGCGGCGCTGGACCCGGAGGTCGAGATCAGTCGTCGTCACGAGCTGCGTCTGTGGCGGGAGGCGACCACGGTGTTCATGACGTCGGGGCATGGCGGTTGCGGCCCTTACGGTCTCGCGGTGGCGGCGATGCGGCGCGGCTTTCCGGTCGAGGTGTTCATCAACGACACCTCGGTGCATTTTGCCGATTCGGTACGCGATCTGGCCAAGAAGGCGGTCATCGAACTGGTCCAGCACGACATGGAGGAGGAACTCCGCGTCGGCGGCGTGCCGATCCACGAAACCGCGATGGACCTGGACCGCATGCGTGAACTGCTGGCCGGCGGCGCGGTCGTACTGGCCCTGATTTCCTCCTGGCAGATCTACGAGAGCAAGTCCCCGCACTGGGTCGTGGTGACCGGCATGAACGACCGCTTCGTGTTCATCAACGATCCGCTCGTCGACCGCGAGGAAGGCGAGGTGCGCGCCGATTCCATCCAGATACCGGTGCGCTTCGAAATTTTCTGGCATATGTCCCGATACGGTCGCCGCGCGTTGCGCGCGGCCGTGGTCCTGCATCCCCGAGCGAGTACGCCGCCCCGATGAAGAACACCCTGCTGCTGGTTGAAGACCCCGCCCACTGGCGCCCGCGTGGCGCCACAGGCGCGGAGATGCCCTGCCTTGCCGCGGTCGATTATCTGACCGACCCGCGCTGGACCGGATCGCGCCAGCAACGCGTCATCAACCTGTGCCCGGATCATGCGTATCTCGACCTCGGCTACTACAGCTCGCTGCTCGCCGAGGCACGGGGTCAGCGCGTGTTGCCGAGCGTGCGCACGATCAACGACCTCGCCGAGGGCGCGCAGGCGGCGGTCGATCTCGATGATCTGAACCGGCGCATCAAGCGGCTCCTCAACCGACGCCGCAACGGCCTCGACAGCACGCGCCTGGAACTGCTGGTTGCGTTCGGCGAGGCGCGGGTGAAGGACCTGGCCGAGATCGGCAAGACGCTGTACCAGAGCTTTCCCGCCCCGCTGTTGCGGGTCGAACTGGAACGCGAAGGGCTATGGCGCGTCAGCGGGATCCGCATCGTCGCGCCGGACAAGCTCGAGGGCGCGGACGCGCAATGGTTTGCCGAGGTGCTCGATCGCTACCTCGGGCGCAACTGGCGGGTGCCGCGCGATCGGCATCCGCGCGGCTACGAACTGGCCATCCTGCACAGTCCGGACGAGAAGCTGCCGCCCTCCGACCGCAAGGCGCTGGCGCACTTCATCAAGGCGGCGCGCGCCGAGGGCATGGACGCCGAACTGATCACGGTCGATGACTTCAGCCGGCTCGCCGAATTCGATGCGCTGTTCATCCGCGAGACCACGGCGGTAAACGATTACACCTACCGGTTCTCGCGGCGTGCCGAACGCGAGGGCCTGGTGGTCATGGACGACCCGCGTTCGATCCTGCGCTGCACCAACAAGATCTACCTCGCCGAGACCCTGACCGCCGCCGGCGTGCCGACACCGAAGACCGTGGTGGCGACGCGCCGTGACGTGGATCGGCTGATCACCAAGCTCGGTTTCCCGATGGTGCTGAAGGTGCCGGACGGGTCGTTCTCGCGCGGCGT
Organism: Gammaproteobacteria bacterium; assembly: GCA_024234895.1. GTDB lineage: Bacteria > Pseudomonadota > Gammaproteobacteria > JACKNK01 > JACKNK01 > JACKNK01. The sequence goes on along the minus strand of JACKNJ010000008.1, from coordinate 129,365 downwards.
GATCAAGGTCAACGACGAGGCGGAACTGGAGGCCGGGGTCGCCAGCCTGTTCAAGGATTCCGAACTGATTCTGGCGCAGGCCTTCGCGCCGACCCGTTTCGACTGGCGTGTCGGCGTGCTGGCCGGCGAGCCGTTGTACGTCGCGCAATACGCCATGGCCCCGGGGCACTGGCAGATCATCAATCACGGCGCGCAGAGCAATGCGCTACGGATCGGCGAGCATCTGACGCTGGCCGTGGAGGATGCGCCCAAGGAGGTCATCGACCTCGCGGTGCGGGCGGCGAACACGATCGGGGACGGCCTCTACGGTGTCGACATCAAGCAGACCGAGGACGCGGTCCTGGTCATCGAGGTCAACGACAATCCGAGCATCGATTCGGATGTCGAGGATCAGGTCATCGGCGACGAACTCTACCGGCGCATCATGCGCGAGTTCGTGCGGCGGCTGGACGCACGACGCCGCGTGGTGCAGTAAGGCGCGGAGCGGGTGCCTGATCGCGACGCCGCTCCGGTGACGACCGGCAGCGGCATCGCGAGCATCGGGCGAACTACATCGACCGGGGGGCCGGACGGCGTCGGCGGGATTGGTTGGCGGCGGGCTGGCTGCTGTTGGCCTTGTCCTGATGGCCGGGGCGATTGCGGTTGTGGCCTTCGCCGGCGCTGCGCGTCGCCGGCTTGGCCTGGCTCCGGCCACCGCCACGACGCGGATTGTGGCCGCGCGGCGGACGGTCGTCGTCCTCGCTCGGGCCGTCGTCGCCGGTCGGTTCGAAGCCCGGCACGATCTCCACGTCGAGCTTGCGCTTGAGCAGACGTTCGATGCTCTTCAGGTAACTGACCTCGTCGCCGCTGACCAATGACAGGGCGACGCCTTCCTCACCGGCGCGGCCGGTGCGGCCGATGCGGTGCACGTAGTCCTCGGGGACGTTGGGCAGCTCGTAATTGACCACGTGCGGCAGGCGGTCGATGTCCAGACCACGGGCGGCGATGTCGGTCGCGATCAGCGCCTGGATCTTGCCGGTCTTGAAGCCGGCCAGCGCGCTGGTGCGGGCGCTCTGGCTCTTGTTGCCGTGGATCGCGGCCGTGGTGATGCCGTCGCTTTCGAGCTGCTTGGCGAGGCGGTTGGCGCCGTGCTTGGTGCGCGTGAACACCAGCACCTGATGCCAGTCGCCTTCGTTGATCAGCTTGGCGAGCAGTTCGCGCTTGCGCTGGCGGTCGACGCGATAGGCGGCCTGCGCGACGGTCTCGGCGGTGGTGTTGCGGCGCGCGACCTCGATCAGCACCGGATCGCGCAGCAGCTTGTCGGCGAGCTTCTTGATGTCGTCGGAGTAGGTCGCCGAGAACAGCAGGTTCTGGCGCTTGCCGGGCAGCAGCGCGAGCACCTTGCGGATGTCGTGGATGAAGCCCATGTCGAGCATGCGGTCCGCCTCGTCGAGGACGAGGATCTGCACGTGCGACAGGTCGACGGTGCGCTGATTGGCGTGGTCGAGCAGGCGGCCCGGCGTCGCCACGATGATGTCGACGCCACGGCGGATCTTGTCCGCCTGCGGGTTGAAGCCGACGCCGCCGAAGACGACGGTGTGGCGCAGCTTCAGGTGCGCGCCGTAGGTCTCGACGCTCTCGGCGACCTGGGCGGCGAGTTCACGCGTCGGCGTCAGGATCAGCGCGCGCGGGTGCTTATGGTGGCCGGTGCCGTCGTCGAGGCGCTGCAACAGCGGCAGCGTGAACGCGGCGGTCTTGCCGGTGCCGGTCTGCGCGCCGGCGAGCACGTCGTGGCCGTCGAGCACGACCGGAATGGCCTGCGACTGGATGGGGGTGGGCGTGGTGTAACCCTGCGCGACAACGGCGCGCAGCAGTTCGGCCTTGAGGCCGAGCGTATCGAAAGACATGGATGCTCCGGGGAGAAGGCCGTCATGGCGACGGCAGGGAGCGGACACAGAAAGGAAACGAGGGGCCGGGAGGCCGGAGACACCGCGCAACACCCCGCGCCGTCCGCGGGGCGGCGAGGAGGCGCGGACTCTAACGGCGCATGCGCCGAGATGCCAGCTAAATCAGCGTCGGGATGAGCGGACGATCGTTGCGCGAATCCAGGGCTCCAGATGCTCGCGATCGCATTCGCCGGTCGCGAACAGGCCCATCAGAAAGCGGTGCGCGTCCGGGCCATTGAGCTGGAATTGCCAGCCATTGAGGCGCAGGAAGATGTCCGTGGCGAAGAAGGCGACGCGCTTGTTGCCATCGACGAACGGATGGTTGTTGATCAGCGATTCGAACAGGGCGGCAGCCATCGCCACCAAATCGTCGTAATAGCCGGTTCGAGGCCGGTAAAGCGCGCTTTCCAGAAGCCCGGCGTCGCGCAGGCCCTTGGCGCCGCCGAAGCGATCGATGAGCCGGGCGTGGATCGCCAAGACCTCGTCCAGGGACAGGAACTGGACGGAATCCGTCATTGCGAGAGCAGCTTGCCCAATTCCTCGTTCTCATCCATCGATGCGTCGAGATGGTCGAGCACTGTCGGGCGCACCCGGCGGCGGTGGACGTAATCCTCGATCGCCTCGGTGAGCACGCCGGAGATGTTCTGGCGGGATTCCGCAGCCAGGGACTTGAGGTCTTCCCAGGCCGCTTCTTCGACCTTTGAACTGATCTTGACCATGGTCATCGCGCTGTCCTCGGACTGTGTCATGACAAGTCATGATAGTGGCTGATCGAGAACGATGTCAGCACCCGGCGAAATGGATCGATACCGGTCTGATCCCCCATTTGCTGAGTTGCTTCCCTTTATGCGGATGACCAGTGGGAAGCGGTGTCCACGGGTCGCGAATTGACTGAAACGCGGAGCCCTGGGGCTGGGATGGAGCGTTGCGCGGGATGCGGGGGTGGCCGCATCCCGCGCGATCGATCACGCGGAGATGTCGCGGTAGCGCGCGACCATGCGGTGGCTGCCGCCGTCCGCCGGGACCGTGATGACCTCGTTCGCGGCATTGGTGGTCTCGACGCAGACCAGACGGGTGTAATCGTCGTCCGCCAGGTCGGCCATGGACTTCGCGATGGCTTCCCACGGGTTCCAGACGACCGCCGTGTGGCTGCCTTCCGACGCGATCTCGATCCGGCGCTGCTGGGCGCCATCGGTGATGCTGAGCAGGGAATCGACTCCCATGTAAACCGCGTCGACCTCCCCGGCGAAGGTCACGGGGCCGTCCTGCACCACCTCGCCGCCACCGTGGGCCTTGTCGAGGAAGCGGCAGCCGCCCAGGCCGTGGACCTCGGTCGCCGCGATCGCGCCGATCGAGAAGTACGTGTGCAGGGCCTGGGTGAGCTGGAAGGCGGTGCTGCCGGTGTTGCTGGTGACGAGTTCGAGTCCGAGTTCCGGGCCGACGGTCACGACCAGGCGCAGGCGGAAGTCGTGCGGCCACAGCTTGCGGGTGTCGTCGTCCGAATCGAAGCCGATGGTCACCTTGGTCACACCGTCGTTGCTGGCATCGACGCCGAACACCGACCACATGCGGTTGCGCGCGAAACCGTGGGCCGGGCGTCCCTTGCCTTCCGGGTCCGCGCCGAACCAGGGCCAGCAGACCGGCACGCCGCCCTTGATGGCCTTGCCCTCGGCGTAATAGGCGTGTTCGCTGAGGAACAGCATCTCGCGGCCGGTCGCCTTCGGACGGTAGGACAGCACCTGCCCGCCGTAGATCGAGATCACCGCGTCGGCGGCGTCGTTGTGGACGTGGATCATCGGCAGACTGCCGCGACCGGCAAGGAATTCGACCCGGCCCGCGACCCCGTGGTCGCGGTTGAGTGCATCGATGTTCATGGCTGGGAACCTGTGAAAGAACCCGCATACGCGGGCGGCGGCGCATGGTAGCAGGGCACGTTCGACGCGGCGTGCAGCAAAAAAAGGCGTGCCCGCGAATGGGCACGCCCTTGGATTTACCAGTCCCGGTCAGCGGGCGTAAAGCGGGGTTCAGGCTTGCTGAGCGTCGTCCTGCTCGTCGGTGACCGGCTTGGCGATCTGGCGACGGCGCTGGATGACCCAGCCGACCAGGGTGCCGCCGAGCAGCAGGCCGGTGCCCGGAACCGGGACTTCGCCGCCACCGCCCGGCGGGGTCGGCATGGTGCCCGACAGGTGGATTTCGTCGTTGCCGCAACCCATGGTCCAGTGGATCGTGAAGCTCTGGCCGGCGTAGAGGGCGAAATCGGCCAGCGCGACGCGGCCTTCGATGGCGTAGTGGTCGTCGTCGGAATCGGAGGTGTAGCGACCGATATCGGTGATCTTGTTGCCGTAGACCAGCGCGTTGCCGTCGCCGGTGTCGGAGACGACGGTGCCGCCCTGGATCTCGGTGACGCCGGCGGCGGCGTAGGGGTTGCCCAGCGCCCAGTTGCTCACGGCGACCAGGTCGCCCTTGGCATAGCCGTTGTTGCCGCGGGTCTCGATGCCGTATTCCCAGCTGCCGTTGCTGCCGAAATCGATCGCGATGTCGCCGGCCGGGTACTGGGAGACGTTCTCCGGGCGACCGGTGATGACCATGAAGTACATGTAGGTCGAGTCGAAGTCGAGGTAGATCGCCTCGGCGTCGTAGGGCTGGTCGCCGTAACCAAGGGCGCCCAACTGCGTGAAGTTGTAAACGTAGCCGCCGGACAGCTCGTTGTTGTTCTGGTCGGACACGGCGTAACTGACGCCGCTGTTCGGGGTCCAGTCGCTGTCCTGGCCGGTGTGGTTCAGGCCCCAGTCGTGAATGTCACCGTCGATGGTGTAGGCCATCGCCCCGGACGTGCTGGCCAGCAGGACGGCGGAGGCGAGAATCTGAGCACGGAGATGAGTGGAAATACGCATGGCATGGACCTGCATGAGTGAGTGCTTCGGGCGCTTGGGCGCTGTTGTTTGATTGGCAATAAGCACTTCGTGTGCCAAGTCTGGTTTCTGGTCGCGTGTCCGCCTCTTTTGGCGCTTGCGTGAAGCGTTATACGGGCATGCGGGGGCCGTGTGTCAGCGAGGATCAGCGCTTACTGAAACGTTGATCCGCCTCATTTTTCCCCTTACCGGGGTGATGGCGCCCGCGCCCCGTGGCGTTCTTGGGATGGGCCTGGTGGCGCAGGCAGGGAGTGGGGCGGCGATCGGACGCAAGGCTGGTCCGCGCCGCAGAGTGACACTCCAAGACCAGCGAGCGACATGAATTGTCAGTGGACGTGGAAAATCCTGTCAGTCATGACGGAGACGGCGGTGTCAGGGAGGCGGATAGGGCAGGTGGGCGGTGGCTTTCAGCCTGCCGACGGGCGCTCCTTTGGGGGGCGGGCATTACCGGCCACGGTGCGTGTCGATAGCCCTGATCGCGAACGATGCGGTTCGCCGCGCGCACCGGCATCCTGCGACCGGTGGTTCAGGCCGCGTGCGACGACCAGGGTTTGATTTTGGCGAGGGTGTCCTTGAGGGCGCGCGCCGCGACCTCGGTGTCATGCGCCGCCTGCGCGCGCAGCCAGTAGCCGTTGGACAGACCGAAAAAGCGGCACAGACGCAGATCGGTGTCGGCGGTGATCGCGCGCTTGCCGACGACGATCTCGCCGATGCGTTGCGCGGGCACACCGATCTCCTTGGCGAGCCGGTACTGGCTCAGGCCCATGGGGATCAGGAACTCCTCCTTCAGGAGTTCGCCGGGGGTGACGGGATCGAGATTGCTCATGATGGGGTGGCCTCAGTGGTAATCGACGATTTCAACGTCGTCGGCACCGCCGTCCGACCAGCGAAAGCAGATTCGCCATTGATCGTTGATGCGGATGCTGTGGCTGCCTGTCCGATCGCCTTTGAGTGCTTCGAGACGATTGCCCGGCGGGATTCGCAGGTCGTTCAGCGTCGAGGAGATTTCCAGTTGGCGCAGCTTCCGGCGCGCCACCTTGGTGATCTGGCTGAAGCGTGCGACGGATTGCCCGCTGGCCAACGTCTGTGTGTCCCTGCACTTGAACGAGCGGATCATGCTGAAATAGTAACGCCTCGCGTGACTAACGCAAGGCGTGATGGTTGAGGGTGATGAAACAGTGCGAGGCTCGGTCCCAAGTCCCTCCTCAGGTAGGGTGTGGTGAGCGAAGCGAACCGCACCATGTCGCGCGAATGATGCGGTTCGCTGCGCTCACCGGCATCCTACGGGGGCCATGAAAGCGGGAGGGTTGGATGATGGAGGTAAAGGTTGAGCGGCGTGCGTTTGGGGCGTTGCTTTTCGCGGTCTCGATCCTGGTGGGTGAAGTCTGGGCGCAGCCTGGGGCGCGCGATTGTGTGCCCGCGATCGACCCGGTGGCGGGACAGTCCTATACCCTGCAACAGGCGGCGATGATGTCCGCGAGTCGGGGCGGTCGGGTGGTGTTGTTTGTCGATCGCGACAACCTGTGGGCTGCCCAGAGAGGCGAGGACGTATTGAGCAGGGACGGGGTGAGAACAGTCGCCGTGGAGGCCGCGCCGGGGGAACTGGCACCGGGGACGCTGCGCATGATCGTTGCCGGCAGGGCGCCAGAAAAGCTGATCTATCCGGTGGATGATCTGTACGACGGGGCAGTCGGTGGAAAGGCAGACATCTTCTTCCGCAAGTTGCAGCAGACCGTGAATCCGAAAACCGGCAGGCCGTACATCGCGGATGAGGATCCGTCCTGCTCGGAGTGAAGCCCGTAGGATGGGCAAAGCGCAGCGTGCCCATCGTGAGAGTCTCGGTTTGTCCTGAGCGGTGAGGGTTGCCGACGGTCGTTGATGGGCACGTCCCTTCGGTCCTTTGCCCATCCTACGGGGGCTACATCCGATTGCGGTGCTCGTCGATGGCGTCGAGGAAGAAGCGACCGTAGCGTTCCAGCTTGGTCTGGCCGACGCCGCTGATTTCGAGGAGTTCGGCGTCATTTGACGGGAACTGCGCTGCCATCTGGCTCAAGGTGGCGTCGCTGAAGACGACGTAGGGCGGGACGTCGGCGTCGTCGGCGAGGCGTTTGCGGAGGATGCGCAGTTCCTCGAAGAGCATTTCGTCGACCGCCGACATGTCGATCTCGGTGGCGCGGCGACGGCGTTTGGGCTTCGTTTCCTTGATGCGCGGGCGGCCGAGTTCGAGGGTGAGTTCGCCGCGCAGCAGCGGGCGCGCGGCTTCGGTGAGTTGCAGCACCGAGTAGTTGGCGATGTCCTGGACCAGATAGCCGTGGTGGATGAGCTGGCGGAGGATGCTGCTCCACTCGGCCTCGGATTTGTCCTTGCCGATCGCGTAGGTGCTCAGGCGGTCGTGTTGCAGGGAGCGGATGCGTTCGTTGTCCATGCCGCGCAGCACGTCGACGACGTGTTTCATGCCGAAGCGTTGGCCGACGCGATAGACGCAGGACAGCGCCTTGCGGGCGTCTTCGGTGGCGTCGAAGCGTTCCGGCGGGTCGTCGCAGACGTCGCAGTTGCCGCAGTCGCAGGCCAGGTCCTCGCCGAAGTAGCCGAGCAGCACGCGGCGGCGGCAGGTGAGGGCCTCGGCGAAGCCGACCATCGCATTCAGTTTGTGAATCTCGATGCGCTTCTGTTCTTCGTTTTCGGAGTTCTCGACCAGACGGCGGGCGGTGACGATGTCCTGCGCGCCGAACAGCAGCAGGGCGTCGGAGGGCAGGCCGTCGCGGCCGGCGCGGCCGGTTTCCTGGTAGTAGCCCTCGATGTTCTTGGGCAGGTCGTAGTGCACGACGAAGCGGACGTTGGGTTTGTCGATGCCCATGCCGAAGGCGACCGTGGCGACCACCACGTCGACCTCGTCGCGCAGGAAGGCCTCATGCGCCCGCGAGCGTTCGATGGCCGGCAGACCGGCGTGATAGGGCAGGGCCTTGAAGCCTTCGGCCCGCAACTTCTCCGCAGTCTCCTCGACGCGCTTGCGCGACAGCGCGTAGACGATGCCGGACTGGTTCGGGCGGTTGCTGAGGAACTCGAACAACTGGTCCAGCGGTTTGCGCTTCTCCAGCACCGTGTAGCGGATGTTGGGGCGGTCGAAGCCGGTGATGTGGACTTGCGCGTCGTGCAGGCGCAGGCGCTGGAGGATGTCGGTGCGGGTCTGCGGGTCGGCGGTCGCGGTCAGGGCGATGAGCGGGACGTGCGGGAAGCGTTCGCGCAGCTCGCCGAGCTGGACGTATTCGGGGCGGAAATCGTGGCCCCATTGCGACACGCAGTGCGCTTCGTCGATGGCGAACAGGTTGATGTCGATTTCGTCCAGACGGGTCTGGAAGCCGGGCGTCATCAGGCGCTCCGGGGCGACGTAGAGCAGGTCGAGTTCGCCGGCGTGGAAGCGGGCGAGAGTCTGGCGCGCGGTCTCGGCGTCGAGCGAGGAGTTGTAGTACGCGGCCTGCACGCCCAGCGCGGTCAGCGCGTCGACCTGATCCTTCATCAGCGAGATCAGCGGCGAGACCACGATCGCGGTGCCGGGGCGGATCAGCGCGGGGATCTGGTAGCACAGCGATTTGCCGCCGCCGGTGGGCATCAGCACGAAGGTGTTCCGCCCGGCGATCACGTCTTCGATGATCTGTTGCTGATGGGGGCGGAACGCGGGGTAACCGTAGACTTCGCGGAGGACGTCGAGGGGTGTCTGCATGGGGGCGGATGGTAGCGCGCGGCAGCGTCTCGTTGGGGCTGGCTTCGACTCCGCTCAGCCAGCGACACGGCCTCCCGCTGGCTGGGCGGAGTCGAAGCCGGCGCGCCATTTGCGCATGGACCGGTCGCGCGGCTCGCAGTAGAGTCCGGCGAAAATTCCCCACCGGATGTAGCGATGCTCGGATTCGGCTTTGCCCCTGCCCAGACCCCGGAGGTCGTGGCCGCGATCGACCTGGGTTCCAACAGCTTCCATATGATCGTGGCGCGCGTCGTCGACGGTCAGGTTCAGATCATCGACAAGGTGCGCGAGATGGTGCGTCTCGCCGCCGGTCTGGACGACGAGAAGTTCATCGATGCCGAAGCCCAGGACCGGGCGATCGCGTGCCTGGAACGCTTCGGGCAGCGCCTGTCCGGCATGCCGCGCGGCAGCGTGCGCGCGGTCGGCACCAACACGCTGCGCGCGGCGCGCAACGGCGAGCACTTCCGGCGCAAGGCGGAGATCGCGCTGGGGCATCCGATCGAGGTCATCGCGGGTCGTGAAGAGGCGCGCCTGATCTATCTCGGCGTCGCGCAGGGCTTGCAGGCGAATGATGAACGCCGACTGGTCGTGGACATCGGCGGTGGCTCCACCGAGCTGATCATCGGCGAGGGCTTCAAGACGGTCATGCGCGAGTCCGTGCACATGGGCTGCGTGAGCATGGCCGTGAAGCGCTTCCAGAACGGCGAGATCACACCGCGCGCAATGTACAAGGCTGTGCTGGACGCGCGTCTGGAACTGCGCCCCATCCAGCAGGCCTATCTGCGTGCCGGCTGGCATCTGGCGATCGGCAGTTCCGGCACGATCAAGTCGATCGGCGCGATCTGCCAGGAGAACGGCTGGTCCGAGGACGGCAGCATCACCCTCGAGGCGATGCACCTGATCCGCAACCACCTGATCGAGGCCGGTCACGTCGACCGGATCAGCCTGGCCGGTCTGTCCGACGAGCGTCGGCCGGTGTTCGCCGGCGGTTTCGCGGTGCTGATGGGCGTGTTCGAGGCCATCGGCATCCAGCGCATGCAGGTCTCCAAGGAGGCCCTGCGCGAGGGGCTGATCTATGACCTGCTGGGCCGCATCCGCCATGAGGATGCGCGCGAACGCACCGTGAATGCGATCGCCAGGCGTTTCAGCATCGACATGGAGCAGGCCGAGCGCGTCGCCAGGACGGCGATCTCGCACCTCGACCGGGTCGGCACCGAATGGGGTCTGGACCCGGTTGCCGACCGCGACATCCTGCGCTGGGCCGCGACCCTGCACGAGCTCGGCATCGCGGTGTCGCACACCCAGTACCACAAGCACGGCGGCTATCTGCTCGCGCACGCCGACCTCTCCGGCTTCTCGCGACAGGATCAGCGGGTGCTGGCGGCGCTGGTGCGCGGCCATCGCCGCAAATTCCCGGTCGAGACCTTCGATGCCCTGCCCGAACCGGTGCAGGAATCCGCGCGGCGTTTGTGCGTGCTGCTGCGCCTCGCCGTGGTGCTGCATCGGGAACGTTCGGATCGCGATGACGTCGAATACGGGCTGGCGTTGGAGGACGGAAAACTGCGTCTATCCTTCCCCGAGGGTTGGTTGGAGGAACGCCCCCTGACCGCCGCCGATCTGAAACAGGAGGCCAGCCGCCTCAAGGCCGTTGGCTTCCGTCTCAAATACAGATAGCCCGCTAAGGAACTCCTGATTAATTCATGCCCGTTCATCTGAAGCCTGCAAGCGCGGCTTTCTGCGTTGCAAAACTGGTGAATAGCCGACTATTCACCGCGTTTCGCGCCTTGAAATCCACGCTTGCAGCCATCCAGCCGAGCCGGGCCTGAACAGATCAGAGGTTCCGTAACCATTGCCGGGGTTCGAGGGGCCGCGCGGAACGCGCGCGACCGCACCCGAATGTTCCCCGGCGGCAGTTCGACCGTGGCCGCATGGCGGTCGCGAACACAGGTGAACCTTATGTTCCGTCATCCGACTCCCATTCCGACCCGCCGCTGGTTGCGGCAGGGCGTGTTGCTGGGCCTTCTGCTTGCGTCCACGCCGACGTTCGCGGAGGTCGATCACATGGGCCGGGCGCTCGACTTCCTGGAAAAGAAGGATCTCAAGTCGGTCGTCATCGAGCTGAAGAACCGCTTGCAGAAGGTGCCGGATGACGGCGAGGCCCGCTACATGCTCGGCGATGTGTATCTGCGCCTGGGTTTCGGCGAGGGGGCCGAGAAGGAATTCGAGCAGGCCGCGAAACGGGGTGTCGATGCCAACACATTGCTCTATCCGCGCGGCAAGGCGATGTTGTTGCAGGCGGCATACCAGCGCGTGATCGATGAGATCCGCGAAGACCGCTACGCCCCGCAGGTGGTACGGGCGGAGGTTGCGACGCTGCGTGGTCTGGCCGAGCTCGGCTTGAACAATCTGGTGTCCGCGGAGGATCAGTTGCAGACCGCGCTGAAGCTCCGTCCGGGGTTCCCCGACGCCCTGGTCGGTATGGCGCGGATCGCGATGGAGGCGGGGGAGGATGCCAAGGCGCTCGACTACATCAATCGCGGTTTGCGTGGCGGCGAGGAATGCATCGATTGTTGGGTGCTGCGCGGCGAACTGGCCCGCAAGCGCAACGATTACCGCAGTGCGCACGATGACTTCCTGGCGGCGCTGGATATCGAGCCGACCAACTTCCTCGCCCAACTTGGCGCGGCGGCCGCCGCGGTCGAGCTCAACGACTTCGAGGCTGCCGACAAGCATCTGAAAGAGGTCCGCAAGATCCGGCCTTCGCACCCGTTCGCGGCGTATCTCGGTGCGGTCGTGGATTTCCACAACAACAATCCGGAAGCCGCGCAGGTCAAGTTGCAGGAGTCGCTGCGTGCCCTGCCCAATCACCTGCCCAGCCTGTTGCTGGCGGGCACGGTCAATTACACGACCGGGCAGTACACGCAGGCTGAAATCCAGTTGTCGCAGTACCTCAGCGAACGTCCGGACAACATCGACGCGCGCAAGATGCTCGCCTCCACGGAACTGCGCCTGAACAACCCGGCGCGGGCCCTGTCGGTGTTGAGCGGCCTGGATGAGCAGGCACGCCAGGACCCGGAACTCGCCACGCTGATCGGTAACGCGTACATCCAGGCCGGTGAGGGTGAGCGCGCGGCCAAGTTCCTGGAGGAGGCCAGCAAGGACGCGCCCGATTCGACGCGTCTGCGCACGCAGCTGGCGGTCGGCAAGTTCGCGGCCGGGCGTGATGAGGAAGCGGTCAAGGACTTGCAGGCGGCGATCGACCTGAACCCTACGGAGGCCACCCGTGCCGACCTGCTGTTGATCCTGGCCAATATCGCGAACGGCGAACACCAGCAGGCGGTCGAAGCGGCCCGCGCGCTGGCGGAGAAAAGTCCCAACAGCCCGATCCCGTTCAATCTGATGGGGGCGGCCTTCCTGGGCTTGAAGGACAGGGAAAATGCGCGGCTTGCCTTCGAACAGGCCTTGTCGATGGACCCCAAGTTCACGGTCGCGGCGCTGAATCTCGCACGCCTGGATAACCTCGACGGGGAACCGGGCCGCGCCAAGCAGCGTCTGCTCGGCATCCTCGATTACGACGCGGGCAACGGCAGCGCGATGGTCGAACTGGCGGGCGTGGCCGCGCGCCAGAATGATCCGCAGGAGGCCATGATCTGGCTGGAGCGTGCCTGGACGAACAATCCGGGCAACCCGCAGGTCGGTCTCCGGCTGGGTCGTCAATACCTGGCCAACGGCGAGCCCTTGAAGGCGATGAACATCACGCGCGCCCTGGTCGAGAAGAACCCCAAGGACCCGCAGGTGCTCGAGCTGATGGCGAACGTGCAGATGGAGAGTGGCGAGGCCGCCAGTGCCCTGGTCACGTTCCGGCAGATCGTCGAGGCTCAGCCGAACAACCCGCAGGCCTATCTGGCGCTGGCGAACGCGCTGCGCGCGAACGGAGACGTCTCCGGCGCGCTGGAGCAGGTCGAGGAACTGGTCAAACGCTTCCCCGGACAGAGCAACATCCGCGCGATGCAGGCGGACATGCAACTGCGGGTCGGCAAGGTCGATGAGGCGCTGGAGACGATCAAGGCGATCCAGCAAGCGAATCCCGATGACCCGATTGGCTTCCAGTTGCAGGGCGACGTGATGTTCCGCGAACGGAAGTTCAAGGACGCGCTGGTCCAGTACCGCAAGGCCCAGGCAATGAAGCCGAGTACCGGTCTGGCCACGCAGATATATCGCGCCAGCCGGGAGGTCGAGGGCGAGGCGGCGGCGCGTGGTTTTCTGGAAACCTGGCTGAGGGATAACCCGCAGGACGTGGAAGCGCGCCTGTTGCTGGCGATTGCCTACCGGGAGGGCAAGGACCCGTTCGGCGCCATCCGCGAGTATCGCGAGGTCATCAAGATCCGACCGAACCACTTCGTCGCCCTCAACAACCTCGCTTTGCTGCTGCGTCAGGAAAACAATCCGAATGCGATCGATTACGCGCGGCGGGCCTGGGAGGCGAAGCCGGATTCGGCGGCCGCCGCCGATACCTACGGCTGGATGCTGGTGCAGGAGGGCGTGGCCGACGAGGCGGTGCCGATTCTGCAATCGGCGGTCGAGGGCGCGCGTGGCATCCCCGAGGTGCGTTACCACTACGCGTTCGCGCTGTACCAGGCGGGCGATCTCAATGGTGCGCGTCGCGAGTTGCAGCGCCTGATGCTGATGAAGGGCGAATTCCCGGGGCGCGCGGACGCGGAGGTCCTGTTGCGGGAACTGCGCGCGAACGAATAAGCCGGGGTGTTCAGTCGCCGCGCAGTGCGGCGTCGATCACGCCGATCAGCTGAGTCTCCAGCTCGCTGGCGGTCGTCGCACCATCACTGCCCGCAGCGATCGCGGACGGTCGGGGCATGACCACGACGGTTTGCCCGTCCTGACCGTAAACGCTCAGATGCAGCGGGCACAGCGCGAGCAGTTCGGGCGCTGCGTTGGCGACGCGGTGGGTCCAGTCGAGATTGCAGAACACCATGGAACGCACCCCGGTCAGGTTGTGGCGGTTGTAGTCCGCGCCCCAGCGCTCGCGCATCGACTCCATGCGACTGCCCATGTCGGACTCGAACACCACCCAGAAGCGTTCCGCCTCCAGGGCCTCGTAGAGCCGCGTATAGGCCTGGTCGAGCGGCAGCGAGGTCGTGCGGCTGTAGACGCCAGCCGGATCGCCAGCCCGGGCGCCAAAGCCGAGCAATGACAGACAGGCGAAGGTCGCGATGAGGAAACGGGTGGTGACGAAGCGGGCGCGCATGGTGGTTCTCCCGGTGTTGAGAAGGCTCAAGGAATTACATCAGCCCGGTGCGGATGACCAGTGTCGGTGGAAAATAACCGTGCAGACCCGGAACTTGTCCGGGGCTTAGCACTCCAATCGGCGGAGTGCTAAAATTTCAGTGTGTCCACTGACTTGTATGACGACGGAGGCCGATAAGCCAATGACTCACGCTCTCATTGCCCAGGAACTCCATCTGCCGACGCTGTCCGCGTCCGGCGGTGCGGAGTCGTACATTTCCGCGGTCAACCGCATCCCCGTGCTTTCCGCCGAGGAAGAGCACGAACTTGCCGTGCGCCTGCGCGATCAGGGTGACCTGAACGCCGCGCGCCAGCTGGTGTTCTCGCATCTGCGTTTCGTGGTCTACATCGCGCGCGGCTACACCGGTTACGGGCTGCCGCTGGCCGATCTGATCCAGGAAGGCAACATCGGCCTGATGAAGGCGGTGAAGCGTTTCGACCCCGACGTGAAGGTGCGTCTGGTGTCGTTCGCCGTGCACTGGATCCGCGCCGAGATTCACGAATTCGTGCTGCGCAATTGGCGCATCGTCAAGGTCGCGACCACCAAGGCCCAGCGCAAGCTGTTCTTCAATCTGCGCAGCGCCAAGAAGCGTCTGGGCTGGTTCTCGAAGGAAGAGGTCGATCAGGTCGCCGACGATCTCGGCGTGCCGCCGGAGACGGTGCTGGAAATGGAATCGCGCATGTCCGGCGCGGACGTGTCCTTCGATCCGGCTCCCGAAAGCGATGACGACGAGGCCTTCCGCAGTCCGGCGGCGTACCTGGAAGATCACCGCGCCGATCCGGCCTGTCTGATCGAGGCCGAGGACTGGGACAACGATGCCCACCAGCGGCTCGGCGAGGCCCTGGAGCAGCTCGATACGCGCAGTCTCGACATTCTCCAGCGGCGCTGGCTGAACGACGACAAGGCCACGTTGCAGGATCTCGCCGACGAATACGGCGTGTCCGCCGAGCGCATCCGCCAGATCGAGAACAACGCGATCAAGAAGCTGCGGGGCCGCATGGTGGCGTGATCGCTGTTTCGGGTCCGGAGTGAAAAACGCCCCGCCTGTGTGAACACGGCGGGGCGTTTTCTGTTGGGGGACCGGCCAGGCCGGAATCACTTGCCGGCGTTGTCTTCCGGTTCCGGGGCGGGCGCCTGCGAGGGGAGATGCTGGTGCAACGCGGCCATCGACAGCAGATGCGCCGACACCGGCGCGGTGATGAACAGGAACAGCGTGACCAGCACCTCGTGCAGGCTGATGCCGTCCCCATCGAAACTGAAATACACCGCCGACGCGATCAGCAGGCAGCCGACGCCGAGCGTGGTCGCCTTGGTCGGGCCGTGCAGGCGCGTGTAGAAGTCGCGCAGACGGACCAGTCCCAGCGAGCCGATGAAGGTGAATACGGCGCCGGTGAGCACCAGCACCGCGAGCACGATGTCGAGCACGGGGTTCATTCGATGATGTCTCCACGCAGCAGGTATTTGGCGAGCGCGACGGTGCCGACGAAACCCATCAGCGCGATCAGCAACGCCGCCTCGAAATAGAGCGGGCTGGACAGATGCACGCCGAGCAGCACCAGCAGCGCGATGGTGTTGATGTACAGCGTGTCGAGGGCAAGGATGCGGTCAGGCGCGGACGGCCCGAAGATCAGCCGCCACAGACTCATGCCGGCGGCGGCGGCGACCAGACCGAAGGCGATCGGCAGGGCGATGCTCAACATGGGGTGAAAGCCTCCTTCAGCGGTGCTTCGTAGCGGGTCTTGATTTCCGCGATCAGCGCGTCCGGGTTGTCCGTGTCCAGCGCGTGCACCCACAGACTCCGGCGATCCTCGGAGAGCTGCGCGGAGACCGTGCCGGGGGTCAGCGAGATGATGTTGGCCAGCAGGCTGATGGCGAAGGCGTGATCCATGTCCAGCGGCACCGCGACGAAGGCGGGCCGGATGTGCTTCGGACCGGCCAGCACGAGGCGGGCGACATTCAGGTTCGCGACCAGGATGTCCCACATGAACACCCCGAACAGGCGCAGCAGGGCGGCGGGTTTGTGGATGCGCACGGTATCCGGCCAGAAATCGATGGTCAGACGCGGGATCGCCCAGCCCAGCAACAGGCCGAGCACGATGTGGCCGGGCGCGAAACTGTTGTTCAACAGCAGCCAGACCAGCGTCAGGGCCGGGGTGATGATCGGGTGCGGCAGGAACTGCTTCATGATCCGGACTCCGCCGCGCCCAGCACCGCACGGATGTAGATGTCGGGGGTGCCCAGTTGCGTCGCGGTGGCCTGGGTGAACTCCAGCACCGGATTCGCCCAGATGGTCAGGGCGAGCGCGAGCGCCAGCAGGCTGCCGATCGCGAGCAGGTCATGGCGACGAACCCCGATGGGCGCGGACGGTTGGGCGCGGTCGGTCTTGAAGAACAGGCGGCTGCCGGCGCGCGCCATCGCGATGATGCCGAGCAGGGCAGTGAACAGGATTGCCGTCCAGATCAGGACCGCTGCCGGCTGCCCATAGGCGGCCCGTAGGATCACCACCTTGCCGAGGAACCCGGACAGCGGCGGCAGCCCCGCGATCAGCACCGCGCTGACGAAGAACATGGTGCCCCACAGCGGCGCCTGCGGAAGCTCGCCGTCCGCCTCGCGCAGACTCTCGCCGACGACCTCGCGACGACGGGCGATGGCGTCGGCGAGCAGGAACAGCGCGGCGCCCGCGAAGGTGCTGTGCGGCAGGTAATAGAGCCCGGCGGCGACCCCTGCGGTGCCGAGCGAGAAGGCGACCAGCAGGGTGCCGACCGAGGCGACGACCAGATAGGCGGCCATGCGTTTCAACCGGTCCGCCGCGAGCGCGCCGAACATGCCGAGCAGCAGGGTCAGCAGGGCCGCCGGCAGCAGCCAGGGCGCGAACAGATCGGCCACCGGGCCGGCGTCCGGGCCGAACATCAGCGACTGGTGGCGCAGGATCGCGTAGGCGCCGACCTTGGTCATGATCGCGAACAGCGCCGCCACCGGCGCGCTGGTGCTGGCGTAGGCGGCGGGCAGCCAGAAATACAGCGGCAGCAGTGCGGCCTTCAGCGCGAACACCGCGAACAGCAGCAGGCCGCCGGTGCGGACCAGGCCGACCTCGCTGGCCGGCACCTGCGCCGCGCGTTGCGCCAGATCGGCCATGTTGAGCGTGCCGAGCGCGCCGTAGAGCAGACCGGCCGCGAACAGGAACACGGTCGAACCGATCAGGTTGAGGACCACGTAATGCAGGCCGCCGCGCACGCGATCGCCACCGCCGCCGTGCAGTTGCAGACCGTAGGAGGCGAGCAGCAGGACCTCGAAGAACACGAACAGGTTGAACAGGTCGCCGGTCAGGAAGGCACCGGCGAGACCGAACAGCTGCATCTGGAACAGGGTGTGGAAATGCGGCCCGCGCCGGTCGTCGCCGTTGCCGGTCGCGAACGCCGCCGCCAGCGCCAGCACGGTGGTGATCAGCAGCATCCACGCGGACAGCCGGTCGGCGACCAGCACGATGCCCCACGGTGCGGCCCAGTCGCCGAGGCGATAGACGAAGATGTCGCCGCCCGAAACGCGGCTGAGCAGCAGCAGCGCGACGCCGATCTGGAGCAGCAGCGCGAGCCCGCTGAACAGGCGTCGCTGCGGGAAGCCGAGCTTGGGCAGCGCGAGCAGCAACAGCCCCGCGATGAACGGCAGCAGGATCGGCAGGGCCGGCAGATGCATGGTGAGCAGCGCGTTCATGTCAGCCCCGCCCGTCGACGTGGTCGTTGCCGAGCTCGGCGCGGGCGCGCAGCGCCAGCATGATCGTGAACGCGGTCATCGCGAAGCCGATCACGATGGCGGTAAGCACCAGCGCCTGCGGCAGCGGGTCGGCGTAGCTGTCGCCGCTGCCGATCACCGCCGGCGCGCCGACCCGCAGGCGGCCCATGGCGAACAGGAACAGGTTGACGCCGTAGGACAGCAGGGTCAGGCCGAGCACGACCGGGAAGGTGCGGGCGCGCAGCACCAGATAGACGCCGGTCGCGGTGAGCACGCCGATCATCAGGGAGATCATGGCTTCCATCAGCGCTTCTCCTTGAGCATGCCTTGCAGGGTGGCTGCGGGATTCGGATGGGTCAGGTTATGCATCAGACCGAGGTGGATGAGGATCAGCAGGGTCGCGCCGACCACGACCAGATAGACGCCGAGATCGAAGGCCATCGCCGAGGCGATCTCGAACTCGCCGACGATCGGCCAGTGCAGGTGCGTGAAGGTCGAGGTCAGGAACGGGTGGCCGAACAGGAAGCTGGCGAGACCCGTCAGCAGGGCGATGCCGAGACCGGCGGCGATCAGCGGATGGGTGTTCGAGGGCAGGCGCTCCTGGGTCCAGCCCACGCCGTTGGCGAGGTACTGCATGATCAGCGCGATGGCGGTGATCAGGCCGGCGATGAAGCCGCCACCGGGCAGGTTGTGACCGCGCAGGAAGATGAACACCGAGACCACCAGCGCCAGCGGCAGCAGCAGACGGGCGAAGGTCGCGAGCAGCAGCGGGTGCAGGTCCGGATGCCAGGCGCGACCGTAGGTGTCGTGACTGGGGGCCTCCAGTTGCAGCTTGTGCAGCAGGCCGTAGATGCCGAGCGCGGCCAGCGCCAGCACGGTGATCTCGCCGAAGGTGTCGTAGCCGCGGAAGTCGACGAGGATCACGTTGACCACGTTGCTGCCGCCGCCGCCGGGCACGCTGTTGGCGATGAAATAGTCGGCGATGGTCTGGTAATCGCGGGTCAATACCGACCAGGCCAGCGCGGTGGTGGCCGCGCCGGCGAGGCCGGCAACCAGAAAGTCGCGCACGTGGCGCGCGTCGCCGGAGTCCGTCGCACCCCGTTGCGGCAGGAAGTAGAGCGCCAGCATCAGCAGCACGATGGTGACGATCTCGACCGACAGCTGGGTGAGGGCGAGGTCCGGCGCGGAGAATTTCACGAAGGTCAGCGCGACCACGAGACCGACCGCGCCGATGGTGATCAGCGCGGTGAGGCGGTCGCGGTGCCACCAGGTGGTGACCAGCGCGCTGACGATCAGCACCGCGCCGGCGATCAGGCTGACCGCATCCAGCGGCAGGGTCGCGCGCGCCCCGGTCAGCGGGCTGGGCGATGCGGCCATGCCGCTTACGCCGAGCACCAGCACGGCGAGGATCATGAACAGCAACTGACGTTGCAGCGAGCCGGTATCGAGCGCGGCGGTGATGGCGCGCGCGAAGCCGAGCAGGCCGTCGAGCAGCACGTTGAATGTGCGCCGGGCGTCGAGCATGCCCTCGTGCCGGGTCTGGAATGCGTACAGCGGACGGCGCGCGTAATAGACGAGGGAGCCGCCGACCAGCGCGATCAGGCTCATGAACAGGGCCGGGCTGAAACCGTGCCAGATCGCGAGGTCGAACGCGGGCAGCGGGTTTTGCAACACGCCGAGCGCGGCCATGCTGAGGATGGGTTCGACGGTCGCGGCCGGGAAGATGCCGACCATCAGCACCAGCAGCACCAGGATCTCCACCGGCACCTTCATGAAGCGCGGCGGTTCGTGCGGGGTGCGCGGCAGGTCGATCGGCTCGCCGTTGAAGAACACATCGTGGATGAAGCGCAGCGAATAGGCGACCGCGAACACGCCGGCGATGGTGACCGCGACCGGCAGGGCCCAGCCGAACTGGTCGAGCGCCTCGCCGCTGACGGCCTCGGCGAAGAACATCTCCTTGGACAGGAAGCCGTTCAGCAGCGGCACCCCGGCCATCGCCGCGGCCGCGACCATGGCCAGCGTCGCGGTGTAGGGCATGTAGTTCCAGAGGCCGTTGATGCGCCGCATGTCGCGGGTGCCGCATTCGTGGTCGATGATGCCGGCGGACATGAACAGGCCGGCCTTGAAGGTCGCGTGATTGATGATGTGGAACACGCCGGCGACCGCGGCCAGCGGCGTGCCGATGCCGAACAGCGCGACGATCAGGCCGAGGTGACTGATGGTCGAATAGGCCAGCAGGCCCTTGAGATCGTGCTTGAACAGCGCGAAAACGGCGCCGACCAGCAGCGTGGCGAGACCGACACCGCCGACCAGATAGGTCCATTCAGGGGTGCCGGACAGGGCCGGGAACAGGCGTGCGATCAGGAACACGCCGGCTTTGACCATGGTGGCGGAATGCAGATAGGCGGAGACAGGCGTCGGCGCCGCCATCGCGTGCGGCAGCCAGAAGTGGAAGGGGAACTGCGCCGATTTGGCGAAGGCGCCGAGCAGGATCAGCACCAGCGTCGGCAGATAGAGATCGTGGGCACGGATCAGGTCGCCGCTGGCGAGGATCGCGGTGAGGTCGTAGCTGCCGACGATCTCGCCCAGCAGCAGGAAGCCGGCGAGCATGGCGAGGCCGCCCGCGCCGGTCACGGTCAGCGCCATGCGGGCGCCGCGTCGTGCCTCCTCGCGTTCCCGCCAGTAGCTGATCAGCAGGAAGGACGACAGGCTGGTCAGCTCCCAGAACATGAGCAGCACGATCAGGTTCTCGGTCAGAACCACGCCGAGCATCGAGCCCATGAACAGCAGCAGGTAGGCATACAGCTTGCCGAGCGAATCGCGCGGCGAGAGGTAGTAGTGCGCGTAGAGCACCACCAGCGCGCCGATGCCGAGGATCAGGCCCGCGAAGAGCAGGCCGAGACCGTCGAGGCGGAACACCAGGTCGATACCGATGGCCGGCATCCAGGTCCAGCGTTCGATGACGGTGTCGCCCCAGAACGGCGTGGACGCCAGGGGCGCCAGCCAGGCCATTGCCAGAATGACCACGCCGCCGGTCGTCCAGGCGGCGGCGGCGCGGCCCCGTCTGGCGGCCAGGGCGACCAGGATGGCGCCGACGAACGGCGTCATGATGGTGAGGAGCAGATTCATCGGGAGTGGGTTTCCGGCAGGCGCGAGTCTTGTCTATATCGGTCGCGACGAGTCGAGGATTAGCTTGGAGCGCCGCGTCAGTATGGTCGGTCCGGATGGCTTCGTGTGGCGCGCTCGTTCTCGACAGACCGCTCGGAGCCACGGGGGTTCGCTCGCCGGCATCGCGAGACCCCGAGCATGCCGTTCCCCGCGATGCGGATATCACCGTCGACGGTGTATGAATTCCCGGCGCGGGCCGTCAGCGGGTGGTGGTGGTCGCACGCGCGGAAATCGCACCGTCGCTCGTGGTTTCAGGCGTGGGGTTAAGCTGGCAGGATGCATGTTGTCCAGGGCGTGCGCGAAGGTCATGTCGTGCGCCGGAAGCTGTCACGAAAACGAAGAGGCCACAGTTCCATGACGACTCCACAGAGCGCGATTCTTCCCGAAAACAGCCGCCACGCGAGCTTTGTGACCCTGGTGCTGAATGATGGCGAGGCTGCGGAGGCCGCCTTGCGCACCGTCGCCGCGCGCGTGGCCGCGATCACCACCGAGATCGCGGCGATCGATCCGGGCGCGGAACTGCTGTCCGCGATCGGCTTTTCGGACTGGATGTGGGCGCGTCTCGGTCATGGCGGACGCCCGATGCACCTCGGGCCCTTCCCGGCCATGTCCGGCCACGGCCACGATGCGCCGGCGACGCCGGGCGACGTGCTGCTCTATGTGCGCTCCGCCCGCCCTGATCTGAACTTCATGCTGACCCGCGCGGTGCTCGCCGAACTCGGTGACGCGGTAGAGGTGGTCGAACACATCGACGGCTTCCGCTATCTCGACATGCGCGACATGACCGGCTTCGTCGACGGCACCGAGAACCCGGAAGGCGACGAACGCGCCGCGGTCGCCCTGGTCGGTGACGAGGACCCGGCGTTCGCCGGCGGCAGCTACATGCACGTGATGCGCTTCGTGCACGACATGGACAAGTGGAACCGCCAGGCGGTGCACGATCAGGAGAAGGTCTTCGGTCGCACCAAACCCGACGACGAGGAACTCGACGACGAGGTCAAGCCGGCCAGCGCGCATATCTCGCGCGTGGTCATCGAGGAGGATGGCGAGGAACTGGAGATCCTCCGCCAGAGCATGCCCTACGGCGATACCACCCGCGCCGGACTCGTCTTCGTCGCCTTCGGCAAGGACACGCTCATCTTCCGGCGCATGCTGGAGCGCATGTATCAAGGCGACGCGGACGGCACCTACGACCATCTGCTCGACTACACCCACGCCGAGACCGGCAACCTGTATTTCGTCCCGGCGCAGGGTTTTCTCGACGCGCTGTAAGAGGGTGTTTACAAAAGGCGATTCGGCGTCCGTGCTACAGGTAGGAGCGGCTTCAGCCGCGATCGGCTGGCTTCGACTCCGCTCAGCCAGCGGTTGTGGAGATCGCGGCGGAAGCCGCTCCGACAGGCGCAAGAGCCTGGCGGAGCGCGCTTGCAGCAGGTCTCCCTCCGTTGCGCAGACCCGCTGATCCGGTCAGGCGCTTAGGGAAAGGCGGGAATGGTCGGCTCCGTGCCCTCGACCTCTGCTTCCGGATGATGCTGGTGCACCAGCGCGGTTATCTCGGTCACCCGGCTCTTGGGCACGTCGATCATCATCAGCAGTTCGCCGGCGGCGATCGCCTTCTCGAAGGCGTGGATCTGACTGTTCTCGACGTTGATGCCGATCATGCCCGAGACCCACGCGCCGACACCGGCACCGGCCAGGGCGATGCCGAGCACCGCGCCGCCGCCGAGCACGAGGCCCGCCGGCGGGAAGGTCACCGCGACCAGACCGGCGAGCACGCCGGTGGCGCCGCCGACGGCGAGACCGCGTTCCAGCGCGGGCAACAGGTCGGAGGACTGGGTGATGGATGCCTCCGGCAGATCGCCGAGTTCGGTGCCTTCGCGGGCAACGATGTGGATGTCTTCGGAATGAACGCGCGCGAGCAGGAGTTCATTGACGATCTCGTGCGCGCTGTACGGCGTGGGGATCAGGAAATACAGGCGTCTCATGGCGGTGCTCCTTGGATCGGGTGATTGCCATCGCTGGTGGAGCCTCGCTCGGTGCGCGAACGCGCAGGGGCCAGGTAATCATCAGTCTGGATCGCCCTGCGGGACTGTCAATCAAACCGTTGATCCATCACGGGTTTATCTCCGGTGGAAAAAAAGCGCGTGCGCCCGCGCCGCAAACGTTTTAGAACTGCCACATCCTCTTCAGGAGTACAGCCATGTTCCAGATCACCCGCCGTCGCCCCGCCATTGCCCTGCTGACCGCAGCATTCCTGATTTCCGGGTGCAGCGAACCGACCCCCGAGAGCCGCGCGCAGGCCGAGGCTGCGTTCCCCGAGCCGGACCAGAACATCTTTACCGCCGACATCCCCAAGGAGACGCCGCCGGCCGTGAAGGAGGCGATGCGCAAGGTGCGTGAGGGCGCGGCCGATCTGGCTGACGGCGCCACCGAAAAGGGCGCGGAACTGCTCGATCAGGCGCGCGAGGCGATCCACGAGGCGACCGCGAAGAAGGAGTGACAGCGTGACTGATGAGAGCTTTGGCAACGAGTTTCAGGGCGACGAGTTCGAGCCCGACTGGGATCTGCCGATCAATCTGAGCCTGACCGCGAACGGCATCATCCACGCGCTGTTCGCGAACGCCCGCCAGGTGCACACCGGCTGGGAGTCGTGCATCGACCCCTCGCTGGTGGTGTTCGAGCTGACCACCGAGGACGCCAGCGGCAACGTCTGCCGGCTGGTCGAGCAGGAATTCGAGACCGACGATGGTCAGAACTGGCACGACTGGAGCGTCGAACTGAAGCTCGGCAACACCTATGTCGTCGGACACTGGCAGCTCGCCCTGGAGGGCAGCTACGCGGATTGGGACTGGTGCGGCGACGAATCCGCCAAGGCTTTCGAGAAGGCCTGCGTGCTGCTGGGGAAACGCGTGCGTCGCGGCATCGGTATCGAGGACGCGCCGATGGACACGCCGCCGCCGAGCGCGCATCGCCACTGAGCGGACGTTCTCAGCCGAGGATCAGCTTGATCCCGATCGCCAGCGTGACGACCTCGAAACCGCGCTTGATCCAGCGGTTGCCTTTCTTGATGGCCAGGTGCGCCCCCAGGTAACCGCCCAGCAGCGACCCGGCCAGCAGGGCCGGCAACCAGGCCCAGTGAATCTCGCCGAGCAGGCCGAGCGTCAGCGCGCCGGCCCCGTTCCAGAACATGCCGACCAGGATCAGTACGTAGGTCACCGCGCGGCGGTAATCGAGCCCGAACCAGCCGATCAGCCACAGGGTCACGAACAGGCCGGTTCCCGAAGTCAGCGAGCCGTTGATCGCGCCGATCACGAACAGGCCCAGACCGCCCAGCAGATAACCCGCCGGATCGCGATGACGCGGGTTGAATTCCTGCCCGAGCCGCGGTTTGAACAGGGAATAGACGCCGAGCCCGATGGTCAGCAGACCGAGCGCGATTTCCGCGTCGCGATCGGGCACCGACAGGATGATGCTGGCACCGAGCACCACGCCGGGCACGCCGGTGGCGAGGATGAACAGCATGAAGCGGCGTTCGAGCGCATCCTCGCGCAGATGCCGCAGGGTCGCGCCGACCCCGAGCGCCACGCTGGCGACCTTGTGCGTGGCCAGCGCCACCCCGAAGGGCAGGCCGAGAAAGATCAGCGCCGGCAGCTGGATCAGGCCGGCGCCGCCGCCCGAGAACGCCGAGAACACGTTCGCGATCAGCGAGATCACGAACAGCAGGAGCTGGTCGGCGAAACCCATCGGAATCAATGGCGGCGGTCGGGAAACCGCACCTGCCGCAAAGACGCAAAGACGCAAAGGGTCATGTTGATCGAGATTCTTTGCGCCTTCGCGTCTTTGCGGCGAAACGCGGAATGAACTCAGCGTTTGATCAGGGTGCCCACGCCTTCGTCGGTGAACAGTTCCAGCAGCACCGCGTGTTCGACCCGACCGTCGATGATGTGCACGGTGCGCACCCCGGCCTTGATCGCGTCCATCGCGCAGCCGATCTTCGGCAGCATGCCGCCGGAGATGGTGCCGTCGGCGATCAGGCTGTCGACCTGCTTGGCGGTCAGGCCGGTGAGCAGCTTGCCCTCCTTGTCGAGCAGGCCGGCGGTGTTGGTCAGCAGGATCAGCTTCTCGGCCTGGAGTACTTCGGCCAGCTTGCCGGCGACCAGGTCCGCGTTGATGTTGTAGGAGTGGCCGTTCTTGCCGACGCCGACCGGCGCCACCACCGGGATGAAGCCGGACTGGTCGAGCATCTCGACCACCGAGGCGTCGATGGACTCGACCTCGCCGACGTGGCCCAGATCGACCTCCTGCGGCGATTCCGCGCCATCCGGGGTGTGGGTCATCGACAGCTTGCGGGCGCGGATCAGGTCGCCGTCCTTGCCGGTCAGGCCGACCGCACGGCCGCCGTGCTGATTGATCAGGTTGACGATCTGCTTGTTGACCAGACCGCCAAGCACCATCTCGACCACATCCATGGTCTCGGCGTCGGTCACCCGCATGCCACCGATGAACACGCTTTCCTTGCCGATGCGCTTGAGCAGGTTGCCGATCTGCGGGCCGCCGCCGTGCACCACCACCGGGTTGATGCCGATCAGCTTCATCATCACCACGTCGCGGGCGAAACCGGCCTGCAGGGCCGGGTCGGTCATCGCGTTGCCGCCGTACTTGATGACGAGGGTCTTGCCGACGTAACGCTGGATGTAGGGCATCGCCTCGATCAGGACGTTGGCGATGTTGTGGGCGGAGGAATGGTCGAGGCTCATGCGGTGAATCCAAATCAAACGGGAAAAACGCGATTGTACGGGGCAGCGTGCCGCTCCCGACAGACGGTGGTTCGACCAAACCGTAGGAGCGGCTTCAGCCGCGATCAGCTCCGATCGAAGGCTGATCGCGGCTGAAGCCGTTCCTACGGTTGTTTGGCCGGGCGGTGAGGGTTGCTGTCAGGCGCGTTTGCGCAGGCGGGCGAAGTAGAAGCCGTCCATGCCCCAGTCGTCGCCGTGTTCGCCGGGCAGGGTCTGGCGGCCAACGGGCTGGGCGTGGCCCCATTCGGCGTCGATCGGCCGCGCTTCGGCATCGTCGTGGTGCGCGAGGAAGGCTTCGGTGACGGCGCTGTTCTCCGCGTTGAGCACGGAGCAGGTCACGTAGAGCAGTTCGCCGCCCGGGGCGAGGGTCGGCCACAAGGCGTTGAGCAGGCGGCCCTGGCGTTCGGCGAGGGAGGGGATGTCGGCGGCGCGGCGCAACACCTTGATGTCGGGATGCCTGCGGATCACGCCGCTGCCGGAGCAGGGCGCGTCGAGCAGGATGCGGTCGAAGGGTTTGCCGTCCCACCACGTATCCGGCGCCGCGGCATCGCCGACGCGGATGTCCGCATGCAGGCGGAGGCGGTCGAGATTTTCGCGGATTCGTTCGGTGCGCTGCGCGTCGATGTCCAGCGCGAGCAGGTCGACGTCCGCGGCTTCGAGCAGATGGCCGGTCTTGCCGCCGGGCGCGGCGCAGGCATCGAGCACGCGCTGGCCCGGTTCGAGGTTCATCAGCCCCGGCACAAGCTGCGCGGCGGCATCCTGCACCGATGCGTCGCCTTCGCGGAATCCGGGCAGCAGATCGACGTCGACGGCGCGGTCCAGGGTCAATGCGGCCGCTGCGTGCGGATTGAGGCTGGATTCAATATCGGCTTTGGCGAGCCGCGCGTGGTAGCTCGCCACATCGCCACGGCGGAGGTTCACGCGCAACGTCAACGGCGGCGATTGATTGCCGTGCGCGACGATGCCGCGCCAATGCTCCGGCCAGTCCTCGCGCAGACGTTTCAATAGCCAGACCGGGTGGCCGAGCTGCGCGGCCTGGTCGTCGGCGGCCTTCGCGTTGAGCGCATCCGCGCCGCGCTGGTAATTGCGCAGCACCGCGTTGATCAGGCTGACGGCCCACTCCTTGCCGAATTCGCGGGCCGCGTCGGCGGTCGCGGACAGCGCGGCGTGTTCCGGAACGCGCATCTCGCGAAGTTGATAGAGGCCGAGCAGGATCAGCGCCTGGATATCCTGGTCGCGTTCCTTGAGTGGCTTTTGCAGCAACTGGCGGGCGAGGAAGGCGAGCCGCGGCTGATGGCGCAAGGTCCCGTAGGCAAGTTCCTGCAGGAGGCCGCGATCGCGTGCGTCGCCGAGACGGGCAAGGGCGGGCGGCAGCAGCGCCGACAGCGAGGACCGACCGCGCAGGATGTCCGCGACCACCATCGCCGCCAACGCGCGGGCGCCGCGGACTTTGGGCCTGGCCACTCAGTCGCCGAAGCAGACGCCGGTGACGTCGTGCGCGTTCAGGAAATCACGGGCGGCGAGACGCTTGCCGCCGGGCATCTGCACTTCGAGCAGGATCAGCGAGCCGTCGCCGGTCGCGACCTCGATACCGGTTTTGTCCGCATGGATCACGCAGCCCGGATCACCGGAGCCGGCGCCGGGCTTCGCGAGCCAGACGCGCATGGCCTTGTCCGCCCACATCGTCTGCGCGACCGGCCAGGGGTTGAAGGCACGGACCTGACGGTCGATCTCGATGGCGGGCTTCGACCAGTCGATCATGGCCTCCGCCTTGTCGAGCTTCTTCGCGTAATTGGCGAGTGCGTCGTCCTGCTTCTCCGGCTTGAGCGTGCCGGCTTCGAGCTGCTGCATGGCGTCGATCAGCGCCTCGCCGCCGAGTCGCGCGAGTCCGTCGTGAATCTCGCCGGCGGTGGCTTCCGGGCCGATCGGCAGCGCGGCCTTGACCAGCATGTCGCCGGTATCCAGACCGACATCCATCTGCATGATGGTGATGCCGGTCTCGGTATCGCCGGCCAGGATCGCGCGCTGGATCGGTGCCGCGCCACGCCAGCGCGGCAGCAGCGAGCCGTGGATGTTGATGCAGCCGAGACGCGGCGCGTCGAGCACGGCCTTTGGCAGCAGCAGACCGTAGGCGGCGACGATCATCAGGTCGGCATTGAGTGCGGCGAGTTCCGCCTGCTCGGCTTCACCCTTGAGGCTGGCCGGCTGGTAGACGGCGATGCCGGCGTCCAGCGCGCGCTGCTTGACCGGGCTCGGGGTCAGCTTGCGCCCACGCCCGGCCGGGCGGTCGGGCTGGGTGTAGACGGCGATGACGTCGTAACCATTGGCGAGCAGGGCGTCGAGCCCGGCGACCGCGAATTCCGGCGTGCCGGCGTAGATGATGCGCATGAAGTTATGTCGAACGTGGTTGCGGTGGTTTGCCGCCAGGACGCCAAGGCGCGAAGGTTGTCTGCCACGACCCCTCGAGAGAATTCGTTGCGTCTTCGCGCCTTCGCGGCGAAATGGGGGTGGTATCTGCCTGGACGGTTCAGATCGCCGTCGAGTGGTGATCGTCGTCCGGGTTCCGGTGCTGCTTCTGCGCCTTGACCAGCTTGGCGCGGATGCGCTGGCGCTTGATCTCGGAGATGTGGTCGACGAACAGCTTGCCGTCCAGATGATCGAGTTCGTGCTGGATGCAGACCGCCAGCAGTCCGTCGGCCTCCAGGTTGAATTCCTTGCCGTCACGATCCAGCGCCCGGACCTTGACGCGATCGGCGCGGCGGACCTTTTCGTAGGCGCCCGGCACCGACAGGCAGCCTTCCTCCATTTCCTCGATGCCTTCCTTGTCGACGATCTCGGGGTTGATGAAGACGCGCGGCTCGCTCTTGTCCTCGCTGACATCGATCACCACCAGGCGCTTGTGCACGTTGACCTGGGTCGCGGCGAGTCCGATGCCAGGGGCCTGGTACATGGTTTCGAACATGTCGTCGATCAACTTGCGCAGCTCGTCGTCGACCTGATCGACCGGCCTGGCCCTGGTGCGCAGGCGGTTGTCCGGAAAGTGGAGAATGTCGAGGATGGCCATAATCGAATCGGTTCAATGGGTTAGCGCGGGAATTCGGGTGCCCGCGCACGGATTGGGCATCTTAACGGATGCCGTTTTGCGTGTGCCATACTCGGCCCAGTTTCTGGCCCGATTTAATTCCAACGGAGATGACGCGGATGCGCCCGCTTCCGGTGAGTTTCTCAGCCCTGTTCCGGGCTCTGCTTGTGGCAACTTCCCTGCTTGTCGGTTCCCCCGCGCTGGCGGACGGCGGTCCGAATTCCGGGCGCGTCGAGCTGGCTCCCGGTGCGCCGGAAACCTACATCGTGCAGCGTGGTGACACGCTTTGGGATATCGCCGGGCGCTTCCTGAAGGACCCGTGGCGCTGGCAGGAGATCTGGCGGGCCAACCCGGGCATCGAGAACCCGCATCTGATCTATCCCGGCGACCGCATCGGTCTGGTTGCGGTCGATGGCGAGACCCGCCTGCAGGTGATGGCGCGCGGTCGGCCGGTGATCAAGTTGTCTCCGCAGGTCCGCGAGGTGCCCCGGCACGAGGCGGTGCCGATCTTCGATGTGTCGAAGCTGGAAGGCTTTTTCGAACTGCCGAGGGTGATGTCCGAAGAGGAGTACAACGCCGCCGCGTACGTGCTCAAACCGGTCGGGGAGCGGCTGATCGTCGGGCGTGGCGATCGCGTCTACGTGCGCGGCCTGGAGAGCCAGCACAACCGCGAGTTCGGCATTTATCGCATCGGCCAGCCCTACAAGCTTGCGGTCCTCGATAGCGGGGATGGCAAGGCGAAAACCATCGATGCCGGTCGCGAGATCGTGCACGTCGGCACCGGTTACGTGGAGCGTTGGGGTGATCCGGCGACCGTGCGCATCGACAAGGCGTCCGAGCAGATCATCCAGGGCCTGCGGGTGTTGCCGCCGGACCCGCAGGACAGTTTCCTGAGCTACTCGCCGAAGTCGCCGGATCCGGATCTGCGGGGATCGGTGATCGCGTTCATGGACGGACTGTTCCAGGGTGGGCCGGGGCAGATCATGGTGCTGGATATCGGCAGGAAGGCCGGTGTCGAGCGTGGCGATGTCGTCGGTGTGTACATCGGTGGCGAGGTGTTCGAAGACAAGACTGTCGGCGCGGTCTCCACGACCGTCGAATTGCCGGAAGAACGCGTCGCGCTGGCCATGGTCTTCCGGGTCTACGACCTGGTCTCGTATGCGTTGATCATGTCCGCGAAGCAGGCGGTGCATACCGGCGACAAGATCCGGGCGCCCTGAGCGGCGGCACGCGGCGAATGGATGCGCAGGCCCTGCGGGATTGGTTGGCGTTGTGGCGCGTGCCGGGCGTGGGCGCGCGCGGATTCTTCTCGCTGAGCGAACGGTTCGGTTCGCCGTCGGGTGTGCTCGCGGCGCGGCGCGCGGAACTGACCGCGGCCGGGCTCAAGGAGCGCAGCGTCGAGGGGCTGGCCGAGCCGGATTGGGCCGGGGTCGATGCCGACCTCGCCTGGGCGGCACAGGCGCGTTGCCGGATTCTCACCTTCGACGATGCGGATTACCCCGCGTTGCTGAAAGAAATCCCCGATCCGCCGCCGATGTTGTTCGTGCGCGGTGACGTGGGGGCATTGTCGATGCCGCAGCTGGCCATGGTCGGCAGCCGCAAGGCTTCCAGGGCCGGTGTGCAGACCGCCCAGGAGTTCAGCGCCGCATTGGCCGGTGCGGGTCTGACGATCACCAGCGGCCTGGCGCTGGGTATCGACGCGGCCGCGCATCGTGGCGCGGTGGACGCGGGGGGCGTCACCGTCGCGGTCATGGGCACGGGGCCGGATTCGCTGTATCCGCCGCGCAACCGGTCGCTGGCCGAGGCCATCGTCGAGCGCGGCGCGCTGGTCACCGAGTACCCGACCGGCACGCCGGTGCTGGCCAACAATTTTCCGCGTCGCAACCGCGTGATCAGCGGGCTGGCGGTCGGCACGCTGGTGGTCGAGGCGGCGTTGCGCAGCGGCTCGCTGATCACCGCGCGGCTGGCCATGGAGCAGGGCCGCGAGGTGTTCGCGATTCCCGGCTCGATCCACAACCCGATGGCCCGCGGCTGCAACGCGCTGATCAAGCAGGGCGCCAAGCTGGTCGAGACCGCCAGCGATATCGCCGATGAACTCGGCGCGATGTTCGGTCTGCTCGACGAGGGCCTCGCGAGGCCGCCCGATGAACCCGCGAGCGGCGAGCTGGATGCCGACTATCAACGCCTGCTCGATGCGGTCGGATTCGAGCCGATTTCGGTCGATGGCATCGTCGAACTCAGTCAATTGACCCCTGATGAGGTTTCCTCCATGCTGCTGCTCCTCGAATTGCAAGGCCGTGTGGAAGCCCTTCCGGGCGGTCGCTACAGCCGGGTGCGGTGATTGCCCACGCCGTCCCGGAGCTCTAGGTGACCCATGAAAGAAAACGTGCTCGATGTCCTTGTGTATCTGTTCCAGAACTTCCTGGAAGACGATGCCGAGGTCCGCTTCGACCGTGATTCCATGCAGATCGACCTGCTCGACGCGGGTTTCCCGCTGACCGAAATCCACAAGGCTTTCGACTGGATGGATGGCCTCGCCAACCGCCAGGGTCATGCCACCGGTGCGGTGTCCAGCCGCGCGATCCGCATCTACTCCGACGACGAGCAGGCCAAGCTCGATGTCGAGTGCCGGGGTTTCCTGATGTATCTGGAACAACTCGGCATCCTGTCGCCGGTCAGCCGCGAACTGGTCATCGACCGGGTCATGGCGCTGAGCGACGAGGACGTCGACGCCGACGATCTGAAATGGGTCGTGCTGATGGTCCTGTTCAGCCAGCCCGGCCAGGAAGACGCCTATGCCTGGATGGAAAATCTGGTCTTCGAAAACTTCACGGGATACGTCAATTGAGGCTATAAACCTCGCGACTCCGATTTCGACGGCGGGCATGTCCCGCCGTTTTGCTGCTTAGAGAACCGTTTACATTCCATGAATCTGCTGATCGTCGAATCGCCGGCCAAGGCCAAGACCATCAATAAGTACCTCGGCTCCGGCTTCGAGGTGCTGGCGTCTTTCGGTCACGTCCGCGATCTGGTCCCCAAGGAAGGCGCGGTCGATCCCGAGCACGACTTCCGCATGAAATA
Source organism: Gammaproteobacteria bacterium (assembly GCA_024234895.1). GTDB lineage: Bacteria > Pseudomonadota > Gammaproteobacteria > JACKNK01 > JACKNK01 > JACKNK01. The sequence continues at coordinate 97,634 of JACKNJ010000008.1, read as the reverse complement.
TCAGGTGATCGACAAGAGCGATCGCCATGTGCAGGCCATCGTCCGCTCGGTGAAGAAGGCCGACGCCCTGTACCTCGCGACCGACCCGGATCGCGAAGGCGAGGCGATCTCCTGGCATCTGGCCGAGCTGTTACGCGAGAAGGACCTGATCAAGGACAAGCCGGTCTATCGGGTGGTCTTCCACGAGATCACCAAGCGCGCGATCCAGGAGGCGATGGCGCACCCGCGCGAGCTGTCCATGGATCTGGTCAACGCCCAGCAGGCGCGCCGCGCGCTGGACTACCTGGTCGGTTTCAACCTCTCGCCACTGCTGTGGCGCAAGGTCAAGCGCGGCCTGTCCGCCGGTCGCGTGCAAAGTCCGGCGCTGCGCATGATCGTCGAGCGCGAGGACGAGATCCTCAACTTCAAGCCGCGCGAGTACTGGACCCTGGAAGCCGATCTGAACAAGTCTGCCCAGGATTTTGTCGCGCGCCTCTATCGCTTCCACGGCGAGCGTGTCGAACAGTTCAGCTTCGGCGACGGCGGCAGCGCGCAGGCCGCCGAGGCGGAGCTCAAGGCCGCCACCAAGGGCGGTGAGCTGACCGTCGCCACGGTCGAGAAGAAACAGCGCAAGCGTTACCCGGCTCCGCCGTTCACCACCTCCACCTTGCAGCAGGAGGCGGTGCGCAAGCTCGGCTTCTCCGCCTCGCGGGCGATGCGCGTCGCGCAGCAGTTGTACGAAGGTGTGGATATCGGTGGCGGCGCGGTCGGTCTGATCACCTACATGCGTACCGACTCGGTCAGTCTTGCCCAGGAGGCCGTCGCCGAGATCCGCCAGTTCGTGCGTGAACGTTACGGCGCAAAGGATCTGCCGGACGAGCCGCGCACCTATCAGACCAAGGCGAAGAATGCCCAGGAGGCGCACGAGGCCATCCGTCCGACCTCGGTCATGCGCACCCCGGAAGAACTGCGTGGCCACCTCGCCGCCGACCAGTTGAAGCTCTACGACCTGATCTGGAAACGCGCTGTCGCCTGCCAGATGCAGCACGCGACCATCGATCAGGTCGCGGTCGACTTCGCCGCCGGCGAGGGCAACCTGCTGCGCGCCACCGGTTCGACGATCGCCGATCCGGGCTTCATGCGCGTCTACCGCGAGGACTTCGACGACGCCAAGCCGGAGGACAGCGACGAGCGCATGCTGCCGGCCATGGAGGAGGGCGACCGTGTCCTGCTCAAGGCGCTGCGCAGCGAACAGCATTTCACCGAGCCGCCGCCGCGTTACACGGAAGCGAGTCTGGTGCGCGCGCTGGAGGAATACGGCATCGGTCGCCCGTCGACCTATGCGTCGATCATCTCGACGCTGCAGAACCGCGAATACGTGGAGATGGACCGTCGTCGCTTCCGCCCGACCGACGTCGGCACGGTGGTCGGCAAGTTCCTCGCCGAGCACTTCACCACCTACGTCGACTACGACTTCACCGCCCGCCTCGAAGACGAACTGGATGCGGTCTCGCGCGGCGAGGAGGAATGGGTTCCGCTGCTGAAGAGGTTCTGGGCCCCGTTCATCAAGCAGGTCGAGGACAAGGGCGATGTGTCCCGCGACGAGGTCGCCGGAGCCCGTGAACTCGGTACCGATCCGAAATCCGGCAAGCCGGTCTCGGTGCGCATGGGCCGCTACGGGCCGTTCGTGCAGATCGGCACCCGCGACGACGAGGACAAGCCGACCTTCGCCAGCCTGCGCGCCGGTCAGCGCATGGACAGCATCAGCCTCGACGAGGCCCTGGAACTGTTCAAGCTGCCGCGCGATCTGGGTGAGACCGACGCCGGCGAGGCCCTGTCGGTCAACATCGGCCGCTTCGGCCCGTATGTCCGCTACGGCTCGAAGTTCGCCTCGCTCGGCAAGGAAGACGATCCCTACACGATCACCCGCGAACGCGCGCTGCAACTGGTCGCCGAGAAGCAGCTCGCCGACGCCAACCGCCTGATCGCGGACTTCCCGGAACTCGGCATCCAGGTGCTGCGCGGTCGCTACGGGCCGTACATCACCAACGGCAAGAAGAACGCGAAGATCCCCAAGGATCGCGAGCCTGAATCGCTGACCGCCGAGGAATGCGCGAAGCTGATCGAGGAGGCGCCGGAGAAGGGCGCCGCCCGTCGCGGCGGCGCCAGGAAGGCCGCGACCAGCGAGGCCGCCGCGCCCGAGGCCACCAAGGCGCCGGCGAAAAAAGCCCCGGCGAAGAAGTCGGCTGCCAAGAAACCAGCAGCGAAGAAACCGGCGGCGAAGAAGCCGGCGGCGAAGAAAGCCGCCGCCAAGAAGCCCACGACCAAGGGCTGATCCGTGCCATCCACCAGCGGTTGTCCGGAGTGCGCCTTCCGCATCAAACGGGCGGCGGCGGTGCTTGCCGGGGGCGGTCTGGTCGCCTATCCGACCGAAGGGGTCTACGGCCTGGGCTGCGATCCGCTCGACCCTGACGCGGTGACACGCCTGCTGATCGCCAAGCGTCGACCGATGCACAAGGGGCTGATCCTGATCGCGGCCGACTTCGAACAACTCGATCCGTTTGTCGCGCCGGCAGCGGATGCCAGCTACGCGAAGGCGCTGGCGACCTGGCCAGGCCCGGTGACGTGGGTGATGCCCGCCCGCAAGGACACGCCGTACTGGCTGCGCGGCGATCACAGCGGGATCGCCGTCCGGGTCACCGCGCATCCGCTGGTCGCCGATCTCTGCCGCGCCTTTGGCGGGGCGATCGTTTCCACCAGTGCCAATCTGGCCGGTCGTCCCCCTGCCCGCAACGCCTTGCAGACCCGGTTGCGGACCGGTCGATCCGTCGATTTCCTGCTGTCCGGCGCGACCTCCGGGCTAGCCGGCCCGACGCCGATATTCAATGTCACGGATGGCAGTCGGCTGCGCCTCGGCTGATATATCTCAATGCAAATAAAATCCTTCTATTACAACCATTTGTAAATGTGCTGGCGACGGTCGGAAGCCTGTGTTTATGATTGCCCCCCGTGCACTCACGGGCCCATTAGAACATTAGAAACAAGCCATGAATTTCGGCGTCGGACAGCGGCGCCGCAGCATTACCCAGAGGCATTTTGATGACCCCGCCCGGCGACATCCCGACTTACGCGCAGCAAGTCCTTCCCGGTATCCCGCCCGCGCCGATTCCCGATCCGGTGACCGCCGGCGCGGAATGCATGGAACGCTTCACCCGCAGCTTCGAGCGCAGCGCCAAGCGTTGGGAATTCGTGGTCTATCCGTCGATGTTCGCGTTCATCGTGCTGGCCTTCTATGGCTTCTACCTGATCTACAGCCTGACCACCGACATGGCCCTGCTGGCGCGGTCCGCCGACCACAACATGTCCGTGATGACCGACAACATGGGCCAGATCACCCGCAGCATCGTGGTCATGACCGACCGCGTCGATTCCATGGCGGTGAACATGGAAGACGTCGCCGGCGAGATGAAGGTGCTTGAGCCGATCATGGTCAGCCTGACCAAGATGAACGACAGCATCGACACCCTTGAGCCGATCCTGAGCAACATGAATCAGATGAATCGCAGCATCCAGACCATGGCGGTCTCGACCCGGCGCATGGGCTACGACATCAACGCGATGAACTACAACGTCGCCCGCCCGATGGGCATGATGAACCGCTTCATGCCGTGGTAACCGGCTGATCCGAGTCACCGTTATTGATCCCACCGGCCCGCCTTCGCGGGCCGGTGTCGTTTTGGAGTACCTCCGATGAGTGAAATCGATACCGCCGCCGTGAAGGCCTACCTGCTGGGCTTGCAGGACCGCATCTGCACCGCGCTGGAAGGCCAGGAACCGGGCGCCCGCTTCATCGAGGACGCCTGGGACAACGCCAACGGTGGCGGTGGCCGCACCCGCGCCATCGAGGGCGGCGAGGTGCTGGAAAAGGGCGGGGTGAACTTCTCGCATGTGTTCGGCAGCAACCTGCCGCCATCCGCGACCGCCAACCGCCCGCAACTGGCGGGACGTGGCTTTCAGGCCATGGGCGTTTCACTGGTCATCCATCCGCGCAATCCCTACGTGCCGACCTCGCACGCCAACGTGCGCTTTTTCATTGCCGAGAAGGAAGGCGAGGCGCCGGTGTGGTGGTTCGGCGGCGGTTTCGACCTGACCCCGTACTACGCCAACCGCGACGACGTGATTCACTGGCACCGCACCGCGCGCGATCTGTGCACGCCGTTCGGTGACGAGGTCTACCCGCGTTTCAAGAACTGGTGCGACGAGTACTTCTTCCTCAAGCACCGCCAGGAACCGCGCGGCATCGGCGGCCTGTTCTACGACGACCTGAACGAGTGGGGCTTCGAGCGGACCTTCGCCTTCATGCAGGCGGTCGGCAACGGCTACATCGACGCCTATCTGCCCATCGTCGAGGCGCGCAAGAATCACCCGTACGGTGAGCGCGAGCGCGACTTCCAGGCCTACCGTCGCGGCCGCTACGTCGAATTCAACCTGGTCTACGACCGCGGCACGCTGTTCGGCCTGCAAAGCGGTGCCGGCCGTACCGAATCCATCCTGATGTCGCTGCCGCCCGAGGTGAAGTGGCGCTACAACTGGCGCCCGGAAGCGGGCACGCCGGAGGCCGAACTCTACGAGACCTACCTCAAGCCGACCGACTGGCTGGCCAGTTGATGGACCGGGAACTGCTCGACGCGGCCGCCCGGCGCGGCGTGATCGAACCCGCGCAGGTCGACGCGCTGATGGCCTTCGCGGACGAGTACCTGCACCGCGACGACGAGGACGCGGAAGGCGAGGAGCAACTGCGCTTCGTGCGCAGCTTCGGCGACATCTTCATCACCCTGGGCGTGCTGTTCGTGACCATCGCGATGGCGCAGTTCGACCTGGTCGGGTTCGAGCGCATCGCCCCGATCGTGGTGCTCACCGCGACCGCCGAATGGCTGGTGCGGGTGCGCCGCCTGGCGCTGCCGGGCATCGCGTTGCTGCTCGCGCTGCTCTATTTCGTCGGCAGCATCGTCGGTTTCGACGACACGCACACCGGACTGATCAGTTCGGCGGCGGTGGCGTTGGTGTCCGGCGCGTATTTCTGGCGTTACCGGATGCCGTTCTCGACCGTGCCGTTGACCCTTGGCTTGTTCGGGGTCGTGTTGTCGGTGTTCGGCCTCACCGTCGAGGAGACCCTCTCGTCGGCGCCGCTGGTCATCGGTCTCGGCGGGCTGGTGTTCGTGGGCGCGATGGGCTTCGACGCCAGCGATCGCGAACGTCGCAACTGGCGCAGCGACACCGGCTTCTGGCTGCACCTGCTGGCCGCGCCCTTGCTGGTCCACGGCAGCATGTCGATGCTGCTCGCCAACGGCGATGACGAAGTCATCAACGCCTTGATAACGCTGGCGTTCTTCGGGGGGTTCGTGCTGGTCGCGCTGTTCATCGACCGCCGGGCAATGCTCGTCTCCAGCCTTGGTTATGCGATCGCGTCGGTCGGCTATCTGCTCACCCGCGGCGAGTTCGAGCTTGGTGACGTGGTGCTGACCGTGATCATCGGCTTCGGCGTGTTCGTGATCCTGATCGGCGCCTACTGGGCCAAGCTGCGACGTGTGTTGTTCGCGGGCGTATTCGGCGATGCCGGCATCGCCCGCCACGTGCCCCCATTCCGTCACTGACCCGTCGGGTCGTTTGTCGTCAGTGAACGACGCCAGCAGAACCCGCAATTGATGCCGGCGATGCGGGTGGAGGTGACGCGGCTCATCTGGCCGGCGCCGAAACCGCGATGGTCATGTTGCCCTTGGCGGTGCCGCTGGCGTTCGATTTCACGAATCCGGCGAGCGTCCAGCCAAACAGCGGATCGGCCATTTCCTCGTCGGTCGGCGCGCGCCCTGTGACCACCTTCATGTCGTCGAGCAGGGCCAGGTCGGCATCCTGCACCAGCAGGTCGCCCTTGACCCGCTGGACGTCGAGATAGCCCACCCGTTCCGCCGGCCAGGCGTCGTAGCGTCATGGCAAACGAAACCGTTTGTTCACGCATTACGAAAAGATTGGTAAAAGGAGCGGAGATAAAGCCGAACAAGCCCAAAGAATGGGCAAAAGGGGGGGCGGTGCCCTTTTCCACGAGACCCTGCAATGGAAGGCAACTGACCCCGTCTACCGCAAGGTTCTGGGGTGCAGGCCGGTGAATTCATGGATTCAGGTGTTCACGAGCTTGGGCAACTGGTCGATTGTTTGACGAACGGCAAATTCGCCGTGTCCGATAACTGGTCGAATCACTTGATCAGTGACGAATTCGTAAACTTCGTTGATTGCGAGAGGTGGTGGCCGGAATGTCCAGGGTGGCGGTAAGCATCGACGACCCCATGATCGTCCGGGCGATGGGCAAGGGGCAATTTGTCCGCGTCAGCGATGCCTTCAAGGCCAGGACCGGTTTTGACGTCGCGGAACTTGCCGGGAAGCCGTTCCTCGACTGGATCGCCCCGGGCGACCGCGCGCGCGTGCAGGCCGCACTGGATAACGGGGAAACGTCGTTCTCCGCCGGTCACATCACGCGCGACGGCAGGACGCTCCCGTTGCACATGGAAGTGGCGAAACAAGGGGATGGCTTCTATGTCCTCGGGCGGAGCGTTCCGACCACCGCGCAGCCCGAAGCCGATCAACCGAGCGCGGCCGAGGCGACGATGGCGGGCACGCTCGATGCCATCGCGCGGATCGTCGAGGAGCAGAACCCCGAGTTCAAATGCTCGATCCTGCTGGTCGATCAAGGCCGCTTCGTGTTTGGCGCCGGGCCCAGCCTGCCGGATGAATACAACGCGGCGGTCAACGGCTATGCGGTCGGGCCGAATGTCGGGTCGTGCGGCACGGCGATCTTCTGGAATACGCCCGTCATCGTCAGCGACATCCAGGCCGATCCACTTTGGGCACCCTTGGCCGGAATCGCGAAGCGGGCGGGCGTTGCCGCTTGCTGGTCCCATCCGTTCGTCAGCAGCAGCGGCAAGGTGCTGGGTGCCCTGGCGTTTTACGCCACGGAACCGCGCACGCCGACGCCCAGGCAGTTGAGCCATCTCAGGGCTGCGGCGCGCATCACCGGCCTGGCTGTCGAGCGCGGACGTGCCGAAGAGGCGCTGATCCGCGCCGAGGCAGCCACCCATGCGGCGCGCAATCAGTTGCAGGCCATCCTGAATGCCATGCCCGATCTGCTGTTTGAAGTGGACGTCGAGGGTCGGGTTCTCGAGTACCACACCCATCGCCTTGACCTGCTGGGTTGGCAACCGGACGCGTTTTTGGGCAAGCGGTTTGCCGAGGTCCTGCCGCCCGATGCCGCCGACGCCTTCCAACGCGCCATCGACGGGGCGGCGCAACACGGCGTTTCCTATGGCGAGACGTATCGATCGGACTCGCCGCAAGGGGAGCTCTGGTTCGAACTCTCCGCCGCCCCCTTGCAGGCCGATGACGAGGCCGGTCCGCGCTTCGTCCTGATCAGCCGCGACATTACCCAGCGCCATGCCGACGCGCAGGCCCTGGAGGACATGAAGGCGGCGCTCGCCCGGTCCCGGGACTTGCTGCAACAGGTCATCGACACCGTGCCGCTGCGCGTCTTCTGGAAAGACCGGGAAGGCCGTTACCTGGGCTGCAATCCGGCCTTTGCGCACGACGCCGGCAAGGCGTCGCCCGACGACCTGCTCGGCCTGGACGACTACGCCATGGGCTGGGCCGCGCAAGCCGATCTCTACCGTGCCGACGACAAACGTGTGGTGGAATCCGGGCAGCCGCGGCTGAACTATGAAGAGCCGCAGGCCACGCCGGACGGCAAGACCATCTGGTTGCGGACCTCCAAGACGCCCCTCTACGACCGTCAGGGTGAAAACATCGGCGTGCTCGGGGTGTATGACGACATTACGGAGTACAAACGGGAAGAGCGTCGTATTGCCCTGGCCATGGAGGCGGCGCAGATCCTGATCTGGGAGATCGACTTCGTCGCCGGCAAGCTGGGCTACGAAGGCAGCGCCCTCGTCACTCTGGGCCTCGATGCGTCCGATGCCCCGGACACCCTGGAAGGCTGGGTGGCGCGGGTGCATCCCGATGATCGCGGGCATTTCATGGCGCTGGTGGCGCAGGCGCTGTTGCCGGAGACGGTAAGCGGGTTCGATTGCGAATACCGCTTCGAGAACCGGCATGACGGCTATGCCTGGTTGCAGACAGTGGGTCGGGTGACGCATCGCGACGCCGCGAGCCAGCCCCTGCTGGGCGCTGGCTATACCGTCAATATCGATGCGCGCAAACGCACCGAACTGGCTCTGAAAGCCAGCGAGGAAGCGCAGCGTTCGCTGATCGCGGCCCTGCCCGACGTGATCATGCGTTTCGACGCGGAGGGCCGGCATCTGTTCGTCTCCGATAACGCCAAGGAAGTGACGGGCTTGCCGGCCGCCGCCTTTGTCGGCAAGACGCATCACGAAATCGGCTTTCCGGAAGCGATGTGCGAATTCTGGGAACAGGCCATCCGCCAGCCCTTCCTGACCGGGGAACCCTATGAAACGGAATTCGAACTCGACGGCCCGACCGGTCATGGCGTCTTCAATTGGCGTCTGACCCCGGACTTTGGCGCGGATGGCAAGGTCAAGACCGTCCTCGCCGTGGCGCGAGACATCACCCAACGCAAGCAGGCCGAAGCGGCATTGAAGGCACGCGAACAGTATCAGCGGGCGGTGCTGGACAACTTCCCGTTCATGGTCTGGCTGAAGGACACGGAAAGCCGTCTCCTCGCGGCCAATCAGGCCTACGCCGATATTGCGGGCCTGCCCTCGTCGAACGATCTGGAGGGCAAGACGGATCTCGACCTGTTCCCGGAGGAAGATGCCCGGCACTACCGCGCCGATGACCTGGAAGTGCTCCGTTCGGGCAAGGCGAAGACGGTCGAGGAACCCCTGTTTTCGCAAGGCAGGACGATCTGGATCGAAACCTACAAGTCACCCGTCACGCTGGATGGCAAGACCATCGGTACCGTGGGTTTCGCCCGAGACATCAGCGACCGCAAGCAGTACCAGCAGCAGCTTGAACATATCGCCCATTACGACACCCTGACGGGGCTGCCCAACCGGGTTCTGCTCGCCGACCGTCTGCAACAGGCGATGCGGCAGGTGCAGCGCCGCGACACCAAGGTGGCCGTGGCCTATCTCGATCTGGACGGGTTCAAGGCGGTCAACGACCAATATGGCCATGACGTCGGCGACCAGCTTCTGACCAGTCTGGCCGGCCACATGAAGCGCGCCTTGCGCGAAGGCGACACCCTGGCGCGCCTGGGCGGCGATGAATTCGTCGCGATTCTGCTCGATCTGCCCGATGTCGAAACCACCGTGCCCATGCTGTCGCGCCTGCTGGCGGCAGCGAATGAGGTCTTCCACAAGGACGATCATGCCCTGCGGGTATCGGCCAGTCTGGGCGTCACCTTCTACCCGCAGGCTGAGCCCATCGATGCCGACCAGCTGCTGCGTCAGGCCGATCAGGCGATGTATCAGGCCAAGCTGGCGGGCAAGAATCGCTACCGCATCTTCGACGCCGACCACGATCGCAGTGTGCGCGGACATCACGAAAGCCTGGAACGGATCAGGCAGGCGCTGCATGACCGGGAGTTCGTCCTCCACTACCAGCCCAAGGTCAACATGCGCACCGGCGAGGTCATCGGCGCGGAAGCTCTGATCCGCTGGCGACATCCTGAGCGGGGTGTGCTGCCGCCCGGCAAATTCCTGCCGCTGATCACCAATCATCCGCTCGCGATCCAGATCGGTGAATGGGTGCTGGACACCGCGATGCAGCAGATCGAGGACTGGAAGGCGGTCGGTCTGTCGTTGCCGGTCAGTGTCAATATCGATGCGATCCAGCTGGAACAAGCCGACTTCGTCGATCGCTTGCGGCGGCTGGTGGCGAACCACCCCGGGCTGGCGCCCGGCGATCTGGAACTGGAAGTCCTGGAAAGCAGCGCGCTCAAGGACTTCGGCCAGGTCTCCAGAGTGATTCGGGCCTGCCATGAGATCGGCGTCGGGTTTGCACTGGATGACTTCGGCACCGGCTATTCGTCGCTGACCTACCTGAAGCGCCTGCCGGCCGGCATGCTCAAGATCGACCAAAGCTTCGTGCGCGACATGCTGGACGACCCGGATGATCTGGCGATTCTGAGCGGCATCCTGGGGCTGGCCACATCGTTCCGGCGCCGGGTGATCGCGGAAGGGGTCGAGACCCTGGAGCATGGCGAGATGCTGCTGCACATGGGTTGTGAACTCGGCCAGGGCTATGCCATCGCCCGCCCCATGCCGCCCGAAGACATGCTCGCCTGGCTGGCGGCGTGGCACCCCGATGCGTCATGGCTTGATCAGATGCCGATCAGCCATGATGACCTGCCGATCCTGTTTGCCTCGGTCGAGCATCGCGCCTGGCTCACCACGGTGGAAAGCTTTGTGCGGGGAGGGAGTTCCTCCCCGCCGGCCTTGAATCCGGACCAGTGCATGCTTCGGAAATGGCTGAAAGCGGAAGCCGGGCGTGACGATGGGAACCGCCCGGAAATCGAAGCCTTGGGCACGTTGCACAGCGAGATCCATCGCCTGGCCGGTGAACTCATCCGTATGAAGGAGGAAGGTCAGGCGGAGGCTGCGGTGGCACGGCTGCCTGAACTTTATCCCTTGCGGGACCGATTGCTGGCGATGCTGCTGGACATGCAGCGCTAGGAGGGTGCGGGTAAATCCGGTGGATCGGGGCTGTGGATCGGCGATCTGTAGGAGCGGCTCCAGCCGCGACGGGCGTCAAAGACCGGTCCGGGTGCCGATCGCGGCTGAAGCCGCTCCTACGGGTAGTGCGAGCCTCGAAGTGCCTTATGTAATCAGCCCCGGAGCGGGTGTTTACAGAACCCGTGGAACGGGACCGTGGATCGGCGATCGGTAGGAGCGGCTTCAGCCGCGATCAGCGTCAACGATGATTCCGGGTGCCGATCGCGGCTGAAGCCGCTCCGACGGGTGGCACGAGCCCTGAATTGCCTTATGCCAATACCCGCTGACCCGTCCCTGAAAGGATCAGCGCTTCCCTAGTGCATCAGGCCCGGATTCTTCGGGGACTCGCTCGCCGCAGTGATGTCATTCGCGGCGCCGTTGGGCATGTCCCAGTCAGCTGCGGCGAGGGCCTGACGCAGGATCGCGAACAGGCTGTGCAGCAGCTTTTCGTTGAGGCGCAGCGTGACCGAGGTCTTGGCGTGATCGGCGAGCTTGACGCTGACGTCGCCGTTCTGATGGCTGGTGATCGAGATGGTCTCGACCAGCAGGCCGTTCTCGCCGAGCGGCAGACTGCTGGCGTCGTCGCTGAATTCCGAGGAGAAGTCGACCTGTTCGCGGATGTTCCGCTGTTCGAACTCGAACAGCGCCGCCTTGGTCCTGGCGTCGGCTTGCTCGCCCGCGCTGGCCTTGTGCAGCACCTCCAGCAGCGGTGGCAGCAGGCGCTTGACGATGCGCCGGGTCAGCCAGAAGCGCAGTTGCTGCTTGTCGAGGGAGTTGACCCGCAGCAGGAGGCGATCCTGCTGCGGGTCGAACTTCAGCTGCATCTGTTCGATGCCGGCCAAGACGCTGGTCCGGCTCAGTGGCGGAAGTGGCGCATGCCGGTGAACACCATCGCGATGCCGTGTTCGTTGGCGGCGGCGATGACCTCGTCGTCGCGCATCGAACCGCCCGGTTCGATGACGGCGGTGATGCCGACGGCGGCGGCCGCGTCGATGCCGTCGCGGAACGGGAAGAAGGCATCCGAGGCCATCACCGAGCCCTTCACTTCCAGACCGGCATGTTCGGCCTTGATGCCGGCGATGCGCGCCGAGTTCACGCGGCTCATCTGGCCGGCGCCGACGCCGATGGTCATGTTGCCCTTGGCGTAGACGATGGCGTTGGACTTCACGAACTTGGCGACCTTCCAGCCGAACAGCAGATCGGCCATCTCTTCGTCGGTCGGTGCGCGCTCGGTCACGACCTTCATGTCGTTGAGCAGGGCCAGGTCGGCGTCCTGCACCAGCAGGCCGCCCTTGACGCGCTTGAAGTCGAGATAGCCGGCGCGCTCGGCCGGCCAGGCGCCGCATTCCAGCAGGCGCACGTTCTTCTTGGCGGCGACCGCCTCGACCGCGCCGGCGGACACGCTCGGTGCGATGATGACCTCGACGAACTGGCGCTCGACGATGGTCGCTGCGGTTTCCGCGTCGAGCTCCCGGTTGAAGGCGATGATGCCGCCGAAGGCCGATTCCGGATCGGTCCTGAAGGCGCGGTCGTAGGCATCCAGCAGGTTGTCGCCGATGGCCACGCCACAGGGGTTGGCGTGCTTGACGATGACGCAGGCCGGGCCGTCATCGGCGCCGAACTGTTTCACGCATTCGAGCGCGGCGTCGGTGTCGCCGATGTTGTTGTAGGAGAGTTCCTTGCCCTGCAACTGCCTGGCGGTCGCAATGCTGGCTTCCGGGATGTTGTCCTCGACGAAGAAGGCCGCGTTCTGATGCGGGTTCTCGCCGTAGCGCATGGTCTGCACCTGACGGAACTGGAGGTTGATGGTGTTCGGGAAGTCGCGCTTTTCGCCAGTCGCGGAGATCGCGCCCAGGTAGTTGGCGATCGCGCCGTCGTACTGCGCGGTGTGCTCGAACACCTTCACCGCCAGTTCGTAACGCAGCGCGTAATCCAGGCCGCCGTTCGCGGCCAGTTGCTCCAGCACGCGGGCGTAATCGGCCGCGTTCACCACCACGGCCACGTCGTTGTGGTTCTTGGCGGCGGAACGCAGCATGGTCGGGCCGCCGATGTCGATGTTCTCGATGGCCAGGGCCAGGTCGCAGTCCGGACGCGCGATGGTGGCCTGGAACGGATACAGATTGACGACCACCAAGTCGATCGGGGCGATGCCGTGCTCGGCCATGACCGCGTCGTCGGTGCCGCGTCGACCCAGCAGGCCGCCGTGGATCTTCGGATGCAGGGTCTTCACGCGACCGTCCATCATCTCCGGGAAGCCTGTGTGGTCGGAGACCTCGATGACGGCGACGCCGCTGTCGGCCAGCAGTTTCGCGGTGCCCCCGGTGGACAGGATCTCGACGCCGCGCCCGGCGAGCGATTTCGCGAATTCGACGATGCCGGTCTTGTCCGAGACGCTGATCAGCGCGCGGCGGATGGGCTTGATGCCGTCAGCCATGGGGTGGCTCCTGTGAAGGTGGGGGAAGGGGCGGGATTGTAGCGCGGGCACCAGTGTGGCTTCGACCACGTCGCGGGCTTGAATCGGCGGAGGGGTGTTGCCGGCGGCTGGCTTCGACTCCGCTCAGCCAGCGGGTCGACGGCGCTGGCTGAGCGGAGTCGAAGCCAGGATGTAGGCCGGTATAAGCGCAGCGTTGCCGGCTTTGTGCCGTGATCGACGTGTCAAGCCGGCAACGTCGCGCTGCTCCTTATGCCGGCCTACATGAAGGCTGGACTCAGCTCAGCCCGTATTCCTTGAGCTTCTTGCGCAGCGTGCCGCGATTGAGGCCGAGCACCTGCGCGGCGCGGGTCTGGTTGAAGCCGCATTCGCGCAGGACGACCTCGAGCAGCGGCGCCTCGACCTCCTGGAGGAGGAGTTGATACAGACCGGTTGGCGGCTCGCCGCCGTCGAGATCGGCGAAGTAGCGCTCCACGGAATCGCGCACGCATTCGCGCAGCGGCTGGTCGGTGACCTTGGCGGCGGTGACGAAGTCGAGATGGTCCGGTTTGTCAGTGCTCATGCGGCCATCGCCTCCTGCGTGGTGGGCGCCGTCGTGGCGGCATCCGCGAACGATTCGTGGTTGAACAGCGCATCGACGCGGGCCAGTTGTTCGGCGCCGGTGACCGCGCGGTTGATGTGCTGGCGCTGATCGTTGGCCACCGCCAGCGGCAGCGCGTCGAGATACCAGCCGATGTGCTTGCGGGCGATGCGCACGCCCTGATGCTCACCATAAAAGGCATGCATGTCATCGAGATGGCGATGCATCAGCGCGTGGATGGCGGCGATGTCGGGTGCCGTCGTCGCGATGCCCGGCAACTCACGCGCAATCTGGCCCGGCAGCCACGGACGACCCTGCGCGGCTCGACCGATCATCACCGCGTCGGCGCCGGTCGCGGCCAGCACGGCGTGCGCCTTGGCAGCGGAATCGATATCGCCGTTGGCGATCACCGGGATGGACACGGTCGCCTTGACCTCGGCGATGGTGTCGTACTCGGCCTCGCCGGTGAAACGGTCGGCGCGGGTGCGGCCGTGCAGGGTCAGGGCCTGGATGCCGGCGGCCTCGGCGACGCGCGCGATGCCGACGGCGTTGCGGGTCTCGTGGTCCCAGCCGGTGCGGGTCTTCAGCGTGACCGGCACGTCGACGGCGGCGACCACCGCCTCGAGGATGCTCGCGACCAGCGCTTCGTCTCGCAGCAGCGCGGAGCCGGAGGCGACGTTGCAGACCTTCTTGGCCGGGCAGCCCATGTTGATGTCGATGATGTCGGCGCCCTGTTCGACGTTGAAACGCGCGGCATCGGCGAGCAGGTCCGGGTCGGCGCCGACGATCTGCACGATGCGCGGGCCAATGCCGCCGTCGCCATGGCGCAGACGCAATTGCGTCTTGCGGCTGGCGCGCAGGTCGGGCCGCGAGGTCACCATCTCGGAGACCGTCCAGCCGACGCCCAATTCCCGGCACAGCGTGCGGAAGGGCAGGTCGGTGATGCCTGCCATCGGCGCCAGGGCGACGTTATTGTCGAATACGTAAGGACCGATCTGCATGGCCGCCTCGGATCGTTTCCCCAAAGCTGCCGGGGAGTCCGTCGAAGGTTGTTGGGGTTTGTTGTCGGATTTGGCAGGCCGCTCAGAATACCTTTTGCGTATAGGGTATTCCAAAGGTTTTTCGCAGGGTTTGGTGATCGAAAACAGCTTGTACCTGCATTTCCGATTCGCCATCGTGAATCAGTGTTTCGTCGATACGTGTCGCTGGCCGTCGAGGCGCAGCCAGCCGTCCTTGTCCACCGCCGGGTGCATGTCGAAATCCCGGTCATAGGCGGTCGAGACCATGTCCCCCTGCGCGGTGAGGATGCCGGACAGCGTGATCAGTCCGCCGGGCCGGGTCAGCGCGGCCAGGCGCGGTTCGAGTTCGACCAGCGGTGCGGCGAGGATGTTCGCGACCATCACGTCGGCAGGTTCGTCCGGGCAGTTTTCCGGCAGATGCGTGCTCAGGCGATCGGCGACGCCGTTGTCGTGGGCGTTGTTCGCGGTCGCGATCAGCGCCTGCGGGTCGTTGTCGACCGCGATCACCCGCGCCGCGCCGAGCAGCAGCGCCGCGATCGCGAGGATGCCGGAGCCGCAGCCGTAATCGATGATGGTGCGGCCACGCAGATCGGCGGATTCGAGCCAGCGCAGGCACAGCGCCGTGGTCGGATGGGTGCCGGTGCCAAAGGCCAGGCCGGGATCGAGGCGCAGATTGATCGCGCCCGGGTCCGGCGGCTCCATGCCGTGCGGGACGACGTAGAGACGCTCGCCGAAGCGCATCGGGCGGTAATCGTCCATCCACGCGCGGATCCAGTCGCGGTCTTCGAGCGGTTCCAGCCGCCAGCGCGGCAGCGTGCCGAGTCGCGCGCTCAGGCCGAGCAGCAGGGCATCGGTGTCGATGTCGGATTCGAACAGACCGACCACCTCGGTGTGGTCCCAGACCTTCTCCGCGCCCGGCGGCGGTTCGAAGATCGGCTGGTCTTCGGCGTCGCGCAGCGTGACCGCCGCCGCGCCGGCTTCTTCCAGAGCGTCAGAGATGGATTCGGCGGTCGCCGGGGTGGCGGACAAGGTGAGTTCGAGCCAGGGCATCGAGCGGCCATCGCGTGAGTTTTGGGGGTGGCGACGCTATCACAAGGGCCTGCGGTTGATGGCGTTCATGCCATTCCGGGACCGGCTCCCGGAACGCCGGGAACTTCGCCCGAACTATTTCGTCGGACCGAACATTTACCTGACCTGCATTTCTCACCCTCGAGGACTGGTCCATCTGGTGAGAAATGCGGGCTAACATCGGCACCCGATGAGCGCTTCGATTCCAACCAACGATCACGTCCTGATCCAGGCCGCCCGCCTCGGCCGGCGCTTCGGCGCGACGTGGGCGGTGCGCGACGTCAGCTTCACGCTGGCGCGTGGCGACATCCTCGGCTTTCTCGGCCCGAACGGCGCCGGCAAGTCGACCACCATGCAGATGCTGACCGGCAACCTCGCGCCCAGCGAGGGCGGGGTGAAGATCGCCGGCATCGATCTTCGCGAGAATCCGAAGGCCGCCAAGGCGCATGTCGGTTATCTGCCGGAGATTCCGCCGTTGTATCGCGATGCCGTGGTCGACGAGTACCTGCGCTTCTGCGCCGGGCTGCACGGGGTGCCGGGCAGGCGGATCAATGACGCCGTGGGGCTGGCGAAGCGGCGCTGCGGTCTGGAGGATGTCGGCAGGCGCCTGATCGGTAACCTGTCGAAGGGGTTCCAGCAGCGCGTCGGCATCGCGCAGGCGATCGTTCATGAGCCCGCCGTGATCATCCTCGACGAACCGACAGTCGGGCTCGATCCGATCCAGATCATCGAGATCCGCGAGCTGATCGCGGAGCTCGGCCGCGATCACGGCGTGATCGTGTCCACCCACATCCTTCCCGAGGTGCAGGCGCTGTGTAACCGGGTGCAGATCATCCGTCGCGGCGAGCTGGTGTTCAGCGCGCGCATGGATGAACTCGAACGCGGGAGCCATGCGCGCCTGACGGTGCGCTTCGCGAGCCCGGCGGATGCCGGGGAACTGGCCGCGCTGGCGGGCGTGGCCTCGGTCGATGGCGACGGCACCGAT
Source organism: Gammaproteobacteria bacterium (assembly GCA_024234895.1). GTDB lineage: Bacteria > Pseudomonadota > Gammaproteobacteria > JACKNK01 > JACKNK01 > JACKNK01. The sequence goes on along the minus strand of JACKNJ010000008.1, from coordinate 80,836 downwards.
TGGCTCCTGAGCGTGAACGGCGATGCGGATTCGCTCGCTGGGGAGGTCGCCGAACTCGCTGCCGAACGGGGTTGGGGTTTGCGCGAGCTGCGCCCGGAGCGGGCCTCGCTGGAGCAGTTGTTCGTCGATCTGATCGTCAACGAGGTGGCACGGCCATGAACCCGATCTGGCGCATCGCCGGGCGCGAATGGCGGGCCTTGTTCCTGTCGCCGCTGGCCTGGGTGATTCTCGCCGTGAGCACCTTCCTGAGCGGTTGGCTGTTCCTTTCGCAGGTGGATGTGTATCTGCTGTTGCAGCCGCGTCTGGCTGGTATCGAGGGGGCGCCCGGGGTGACCGATCTGGTGGTGTCGCCGGCGCTCGGTTCGGTGGCGATCGTGCTGTTGCTGATCGCCCCGCTGGTGACCATGCGCACGCTCGCCGAGGAGCGCCGCAACGGGACCTTGCTGCTGTTGCGCAGCGCGCCGGTGTCGTCGATGCAGATCGTGCTTGGCAAGTATCTCGGCCTGCTCGGCTTCTTCACCGTTTTGCTGGCGCTGATCGCGCTGGCGCCGTTGTCGCTGCTGCTGGCGGGTTCGCTCGATCTCGGCAAGCTGGCCGCCGGGCTGCTCGGCCTGTGGCTGGCGTCGGCGACCTTCGTCGCCGCCGGGCTGTTCGTGTCGGCGCTGACCGATCACCCCGGCGTCGCCGCGATCGGCGGCTTCGGCCTGCTGCTGCTGCTGTGGATCGTCGACCTGGCCGCGACGCCGGGTGGCGCGGCGGCGGGCGGTGGCGTGCTCGCCTATCTGTCGCTGCTGACGCATGTGCAGGGCTTCCTGCTCGGCCTCGTCAATACCGTCGATCTGGCCTATTTCGGGCTCGGCATCGTGCTGTTTCTGGGCCTGGCGGTGCATCGCCTGGAAGCGCAGAGGCTGGGTGGCTGAGATGCGCGGACAGCGGATCGCCAATCTCGTCTTCACCGTCCTGTTCGTGGTCGCGGTGGTGCTCGCCGGCTGGCTGAGCAGCCGCCACGCCGCGCAGTTCGACTGGACCGCCGGGGCCCGCAATACGCTGTCGGATGCTTCGCTCGGCATCGTCGGGCAGCTCGACCGATCGGTCACGATCACCGCCTACGCCCGCGAGGACGATCTGCTGCGCGCGCAGATCCAGCGCATGGTCGAGCGCTACACCCGCGCTTCCGGATGGATCGAACTCCGCTTCGTGAACCCGGACACCGCGCCGGACGCGGTGCGCGAACACGGCATCTCGGTCGACGGCGAACTGCTGATCGCCTACGACGGCCGGAGCGAGAAGGTTGCGACGCTGTCCGAACAGGCGATCAGCAATGCCTTGCTGAAGCTGAGCCGGGGCGGCGAGCGGCGGGTGGTGTTCCTGAGCGGGCATGGCGAGCGCGATCCGGCTGGCGAGGCCAATTTCGACTGGCGCGATTTCGGCGCGGCGATGGCCCGGCGCGGACTGGTCAGCGAGACGCTCAGCCTGCCGGTGCAGGCGGCCGTGCCGAAGTCGGCGGCGGTGCTGGTGGTCGCCGAGCCGAGATCGGATCTGCTGGCCGGCGAGCTCGATGCGATCGGCGCCTGGCTCGACGGCGGCGGCGGCCTGTTGTGGCTGGCCGAGCCGGGCCGTCCCCTGCCCGAGGCGATCGCCGCGAAGCTCGGCGTGCAGATCGGGCCGGGGACCGTGGTCGACGCCAACACCAGCGCGCTCGGCATCCGCGACCCGAGTTTCGCGCTGGTCGCCGAGTACGACGCCGGCAACCCGGTCACGCGCGATTTCAAGACGCTCACGCTGTACCCGAAGGCCGCGCCGGTCGACCGCATCGAGGGCGTGGACACCGACTGGCAGGTCCGTCCGCTGCTGACCACCCTGCCGCGTTCCTGGGCCGAGACCGGCCCGCTCAAGGACACGATTGCGTTTGACGAGGGGACGGAGCGCGCCGGGCCGTTGCCGATCGGGCTGACCCTGATCCGCACGTCGGGCGAAGGCGCGGACGACGGGAAGCGCGAACAGCGCGTCGCGGTGATCGGCGACGCGGATTTCCTCGCCAACAGCTACCTCGGCAACGCCGGCAATCTGGACTTCGGCCTGGCCCTGTTCAACTGGCTCGCGCACGACGACCGGCTGGTCGCGATCCCGGCCAAGACCGCGCCCGATGCCGGTCTGGAGATGACCCCGACGCTGACCTTCGTGATCGGCTTCGGCGTGTTGCTGGCCATCCCCTTGTTGCTGCTCGCCGGCGGCGGCTGGGTCTGGTGGCGTCGCCGGCGCCGCTGATACCGCATGCAGACCCGTCATCTGAACCTGCTGCTGTTTTCCGTGGTGATCGTGCTCGGCGCGGTGCTGTGGCGCGATCTGCGTCCGACGCCGGTCAGCGTGACGCCGTTGACGACGATGTCCGCCGGGCAGGCCACGCGGATACGGATCGACCGTGACGGCCAGGAGGGCATCGAACTGGTTCGCGACGACGGGCAGTGGCGCATGGTCCGACCCTGGCCGGCGCGCGCCGACGTGGAGCGGGTGAACCGTCTGCTCGGCGTGCTCGGCCAGCCGACCGGCGATGACTTCGCGGCGGCGGAGGTGAATCTCAAGGAGCTGGGCCTCGACCAGCCGCAGGCCACGCTGACGGTCGATGACCTCGAACTGCGCTTCGGCGGCGCCACGCCGCTGAACCATCGCCGCTATGTGCAGACCGGCGGGCGCGTGCATCTGCTCGAGGATCGTTATCTCTATCAGTTGATGAGCCGCGCCAGCGACTTTGCCGATCCGCACCCGCTGCCGCCGGACGCGTCCATCGATGCGCTGCGCCTCCCCGATCTGAGCCTGAGCCGGGGCGACAAGGGTTGGCTGGTCGAGCCGTCGCCGGACCCGCGAACCCATTCGGCGGACGCGCCGCAAGTGCTGGTCGACGCCTGGCGTCATGCCAGCGCGATGGCGGTGGAGCGGGTCGACGCGCCAGTCGATGGATCGGCGGAAGGGCTGGGCTGGATCGAAATCCGGCTGCGCGGGCACGCCGCGCCGCTGCGCTTTGGCCTGCTCGATGACGAGGACGGCGTGCGGCTGATCGATCCCGACAGCGGACTGGCCTGGCGATTCAGCCGATTGGCGGCGGAGCGCCTGCTCAAGCTGCCGGAACTGGTGCCCGATGCCTGAATTGCCCGAGGTCGAAACCACCCGGCGCGGCATCGAGCCGCATGTGCTCGGGCGTCGTGTGGAACGACTGCTGGTGCGGGACGGCCGCTTGCGCTGGCCGGTGCCGCCGGAACTGCCCGCCACGCTCGCCGGGCAGACCATCGACGCGGTCGAACGGCGCGGCAAATACCTGTTGATGCGCACCGCCGCCGGCACCGTGATCGTGCATCTGGGCATGTCCGGCAGCCTGCGCGTGCTGCCGGCGGAGACCCCGCCGGCCAGGCACGATCACGTCGACTGGGTGCTCGATGACGGTCGCTGCCTGCGTCTGCGCGACCCGCGGCGCTTCGGCTGCGTGTTGTGGACGGAGGACGATCCGATGCGCCATCCGCTGCTCGCCGATCTGGGGCCGGAACCGCATGGCGAGGGCTTCAGCGGCGGGTATCTGTTCGAGCTTTCGCGCGGTCGCACGGTTGGCGTGAAGGGCTTCATCATGAACAGCCACGTCGTGGTCGGCGTCGGCAACATCTACGCGAACGAATCCTTGTTCCGGGCCGGCATTCATCCCGCGCGCGCCGCCGGGCGCATTGGCCGGGAACGCTACGACGAACTCGCCGGGGCCATCCGCGACATCCTCGCGGCCGCCATCCTGCAGGGCGGCACCACCTTGCGCGATTTCACCGACAGCGAGGGCAAACCGGGCTATTTTCGTCATGAGTTGCAGGTCTACGGGCGGGCCGGCGAGCCGTGCACGGTGTGCGGGGCGCCGCTGCGGCTGAGTCGTCAGGATCAGCGCGCGACCGTCTATTGCCCGAACTGCCAGCACTGACACGGCTGGCGGTCGGAGTGCGGCGGATCAAGCCGGATCAGCCTTTCCCGGGGGTTCGCCTTGACACCCTTGGAAGCCGGATGTAGCTTGATGAGACGATGCATTTACAATATTGGCTAAGTTGCTGATATGAATAACAAACAGCTTTTTGATTCAGTCTCTTTCCGAATCCGGGGCCGGAATCGGTCGCGGCGCCTCGCGCTCAGCTTGCTGGTCGCGGTGTTCACCGGCGGTTTCCTGCACGGCTGCGCCAGCGACAGCGCGACGGCGGTCAAGGTGGATGTGGCCGAGGAAGAGCGGCTGCGGGCGGAGGCCGGCGCCGCGCTGGAGTCGGCGCACGCGGCGATCAAGGAGGCCAAGGCCGTCGGCTGGGATGCGAGTACGGTCGAGGGCTTGCTCAAGCAGGCCGAGGATGCGTTCGCCAAGGGGCAATACCGGCAGGCTGCCGAACTCGCCGGACAGATTCAGCAGTTCGCGATCGCCGGCGCCAACCGTCAGCAGTTGATCGCCGCGCAGGAGATTCTCGACAAGGTGCGGGGGCTCAGCGGGCTGAACGACGATCATCTTGCCCAGATCGGCAAGGTCGAGAAGGCCATCGCCGCCGGTGACGGGCGTCAGGCGCTGGAACTGATCCGTCAGCTGCGCGGCGCGCTGGAGGCGGCGGACATCGACTACACGGTGGTCCTCGGCGACAGCCTCTGGGGTATTTCCGGGAAGCGCGAGATCTACGCGAATCCGTACCAGTGGCCGCTGATCTACAAGGCCAACAAGGACCAGATCAAGGATGCGGATCTGATCCACCCGGGCCAGAAATTCGATATCCGGAAACACCCCGCGCAGACCGACGTGGATGCGGCGGTCGAACATGCCCGCACGCGCGGTGCGTGGTCGCTGGGTGGGCAGGAAGCCAGCGACAAGGCGTATCTCGCCAAGTAGGCACGGAGCGGGTCTTGACCCGGCTTGCCAATCAACGCGGGCGTGGGGGAGCTGTCCCCCGCGCCCGATTCGCTTAGGGAACCTCTGATTTGTTCAGGGACGGTTCAGAGGGTGTTTACAAAATCTGCGGAACAGGCCCGTGAATAGGGGCCGTGAATTGGCTATATGTAGGAGCGGCTTCAGCCGCGATGGGCGTCAACGATCATTCCGGGTGCCGATCGCGGCTGAAGCCGCTCCTACCTATAGCACGGACGCCGAATCGCCTTTTGTAAACACCCTCTCAGCCATCCAGCTGAACCGGCCATGAATAAATCAGAGGTTACTTAGGGATGGTGGTGTCGGCGCCGGACTGGAGAGGCCATTGAACAGCTTCGTCGAACGTTTACAAGGGATGGTGCGCCTCCCCGACCGGGAGCGGGTGCGGGCGGAGGCCCGCCTCATCTGGCGGCATTTCCGTGCCGGATTCGCCGCCGATAACTGCGCGTTCGCCGCCGGTGCGCTGACCTACACCAGCCTGTTGTCGCTGGTGCCGCTGATGGCGGTCACCTTCTCGGTGCTGGCCGCATTTCCGGTGTTCGAGTCGGTGACCGCCGACTTGCAGAATTTCGTGTTCGCGAACTTCGTGCCGGCGGCCGGCGAGATCGTCGCCGAGCATTTGCAGAGCTTCGCGCAGAAGGCCTCGCAACTGACCGCCGCCGGCATCGTGTTCCTGGTGCTGACCGCGGTCATGCTGATGGCCAACATCGACAATGCGCTGAATGCGATCTTCAAGGTGCGCAGCAAGCGCCGCCTGCTGGCCTCGTTCCTGGTCTATTGGGCGGTGCTGACGCTGGGCCCGCTGCTGCTCGGCGCGAGTCTGGTGATGACCTCGTTCCTGGTCTCGGCGCCCATGTTCGATGACGCCGCCGCCACCGTCGGCGGCAAGGCGCGTCTGCTGTCGCTGATGCCCTACGTGGCGGCGACGATCGCCTTCGCGCTGCTGTACATGGTGGTGCCGAACCGCCGCGTGCGCTGGCGGCATGCCCTGGTCGGCGGCCTGTTGGCGGCGGTGCTGTTCGAGGCCGCGAAACGCACCTTCGCCTGGTACGTGACCAGCTTCCCGACCTACGAGGCCATCTACGGCGCGCTGGCGGCGGTGCCGATCTTCCTGATCTGGATCTACCTGTCCTGGCTGGTGATCCTGATCGGCGCCGAGTTCACCTACACGCTCGGCAGCTACCGCGATCACGCGGCGGATGGCGGCGATCGGGCGCCACGGTTCGTCCTCGCCTTCCGTCTGTTGCGGGTCCTCTGGCAGGCGCAGGACGACGGTCAGGCCCGCACCGCCGCCGATCTGTCGGAGGCGCTTGACGCCGCGCCTGGCCGGGTCGGCGACACGCTGGATGCGCTGGCCGGCGCGCAGGTGGTGGCGCAGATCGAGGGCGGGCGCTGGATCCTGGCCCGCGATCTGACGCGCTACACGCTGCGCGATCTCTACGACGCCTCCCGCCCGACCCTGCCGCGCGCGGCGATTCTCGCCGACCCGGATGCGGGCGACGCCTTCCGGAAAGCGGTCGGTGCCGTCGAGCGGAGTCTGGACGAGGCATTCGGTCGCCCGCTGGCCGACTACTATGTGGAGCCCGCCGGCGATCAGCCAGGCTGATCGATGCAGCGATCGGGGTATCATCGCGCCCCGTTTTTCCGCCTCCGAGAGTGTCCCGATGGCCGGCAAGGTCTACGTCAAGAGCCTGGGTTGTCAGATGAACGAGTACGACGCCGACAAGATGGCGGACGTGCTCGGCGTCGAGTTCGACATGCAGCGAACCCAGGTGCCGGAAGAGGCGGACGTGCTGCTGCTGAACACCTGTTCGGTGCGTGAGAAGGCGCAGGAGAAGGTGTTCTCCTATCTCGGCGTGTGGCGTGAGTGGAAGGAGCGCAATCCCGGCATCGTCATCGGTGTCGGCGGCTGCGTGGCCAGTCAGGAGGGGGAATACCTGCTCGAACGCGCGCCGTTCGTGGACGTGGTGTTCGGTCCGCAGACCCTGCACCGCCTGCCGGAACTGATCCGCACTGCCCGCGCCACCGGCACCGCCAAGGTCGACGTGTCGTTTCCGGAGATCGAGAAGTTCGACCGCCTGCCGGAGCCGCGCGCGGAAGGTCCGACGGCGTACGTTTCGATCATGGAAGGGTGCAGCAAGTACTGCACCTTCTGCGTGGTGCCGTACACGCGCGGCGAGGAGATCAGCCGTCCGTTCGACGACGTGCTCGCCGAGATCGCCGCACTGGCGGCGCAGGGCGTGCGCGAGATCACGCTGCTCGGCCAGAACGTCAACGGCTATCGCGGCGAACTCCATGACGGCGCCAACGGTGACGATGTCGCCGACCTCGCCACGCTGATCCATTACGTCGCCAGCATCGACGGCATCGAGCGCATCCGTTACACGACCTCGCATCCGCTGGAGATGAGCGACGCGCTGATCCAGGCCTACGCCGACGAACCCAAGCTGGTCTCGCACCTGCATTTGCCGGTGCAGAGCGGTTCCGATCGCGTCCTGGCGATGATGAAGCGCAACCACACCGCGCTGGAGTACAAGTCGATCATCCGCAAGCTGCGCGCGGCCCGACCGGATATCAGCCTGTCCTCGGACTTCATCGTCGGCTTCCCGGGCGAGACCGACGCCGATCATGAAGCGACCATGAAACTGATCCGCGAGATCGGTTTCGATGCCTCGTTCAGCTTCATCTACAGTCCCCGCCCGGGTACGCCGGCAGTCGCGCTGCCGGACGATGTGCCGCGCGAGGTCAAGCAGGCGCGTTTGCAGGAATTGCAGGCCCGCATCCGTGAGCAGGCCGAGGCGATCAGCGCCGGCATGGTCGGCAGCACGCAGCGCATCCTGGTCACCGGCACCTCGCGCAAGGACGACGCGGAATTGACCGGCCGCACCGAGAACAACCGCATCGTCAATTTCCCCGGCGACCCGGCCTGGATCGGCGGCTTCGTCGCCGTGCAGATCACCGAGGCCCTGCCCAATTCGCTGCGCGGGCGGCGGTTGCTATAGTCGCCGCTTTGACGATTCAGGACGCCGCCCAATGAGCTTCTCCTCCGTGTTGATCCGACTGTCCGAACGCTTTCCCGGGATTGCACGGGCCGGCTTGCGGATGTGGGCGCGGTGGTCGGTTTGGCGCGGTCAGGAACTGCATTGGCTGCAATTCGAACTGTCCAAGCGTCTGGGCGTACGCCTGTGGGTCAATGCGCGGCTGGGCAACGGCATGAAGGTCGCCATTCCGTGGAACGACACGGCCGGGCGGGCGATCTATTCGCAGGGTTGGTTCGAGCCGGAAACGGTCCAGTTGTTCGAACGCCTGTTTCGACCGGGCTGGACATTCCTCGATATCGGCGCCCACATCGGACAATACAGCCTGCTTGCTGCACCGTTGCTGGGTCCGCAAGGGCGGGTTCATGCCTTCGAACCCGATCCCGACACCTTCGCTGCCTTGCAGGCCAACGTGCGCAGGAACGGCCTCGATACGGTCAGCGCACACCAGCTGGCGCTGTCCGATCAGAAAGGCGAGCTGACCTTTTACCGCGCGGATGTCTCCAACATCGGTGGCAATTCCCTGATGCCCCCGCTGAAGGACTCCGGGGAGCGAATCACGGTGCAATGCGAGACCCTGGATGATTTCCTCGATGCGCACGGTGTGGGCCGCGTGGATATCGTCAAGGCGGACATCGAGGGGTTCGAGCTGGCCATGTTCACCGCCGGGGAACGTGTCTTCGCGGGCCGCCCGTTCATCATTTTCGAGTGCAACGAATACGCGCAGAAAATGGCCGGGTCCAGTTGTCGCAGCCTGGGCGAATTCATCGGCGCGCATGACTATGACCTCTATCTCGCCGAGGCGATGCCGCTCCCGCCGTATCGCGACGGCATGTGTGACAAGGCCTCGTTCAATATCCTCGCGGTGCCTCGTGAACGTATCGAGTCGATGCCGGAGTTGTTCACCGGCGGGGTGTTGCAACAATCCCGCGACGCGGAATGAGGCGTCCACGCGGCCATCGACGTACAACCCCGCCAGCACGCCGCGCGTGCGCATGACGACGCTCGGTCGGGGGTTCTGACGGATGTCTTCCAACATCAATGTGGCGATGGCGAAAGGCGTCGGCTGGATGGTGCTCGTCCGCTTGGCGGAACGCAGCGTCGGGCTGATCAGCACGCTGATCCTGGTGCGTCTGCTGATGCCCTCGGACTTCGGCCTGATCGCGATGGCCACGTCGATCATCGCCTTGTTCGAGCTGCTGACGGCGTTCAGCTTCGACATGGCGCTGATCCAGAATCAGTCCGCCGAGGATCATCACTATCACACCGCGTGGACGTTGAACGTCCTGCTCGGTCTGCTCTCCACCGGGGTGGTGATCGCCATCGCGCCGGCGATCAGCACGTTCTACGACGAGCCGGCGCTGTCCGCGGTGATCGTCGCGCTGGCGCCGGTGTTGCTGCTGCGCGGCACGGTCAATATCGGCATCGTCGCGTTTCGCAAGGATCTGCAATTCCATCGCGAGTTTCACTACCGCGTGATCAAGCGGCTGCTGAGCTTCGCAGTGACGATTTCGCTGGCCCTGTATTGGCAGACCTATTGGGCCCTGATCGTCGGCACTCTGGCCGATGCGCTGATCGGCTCGGTGCTGAGCTATCTGCTGCATCCGTTCCGCCCGCGCCCGAGTCTGCGGGGATGGCGCGATCTGTTCGGGTTTTCGGTCTGGGTGCTGTTCAACAGCGTGCTCGCGTTTCTTCGTCTGCGCGCGCCGGACTTCATCCTCGGCAAGGTGGGTGGCGCCCATGCCCTGGGTGTGTATTCGGTTTCGTACGAGGTCGCCACGACACCGACCACCGAGTTGATCGCGCCGGTGAACCGGGCGGTGTTTCCCGGCTTTTCGAAGATGACCGCAAGGCTGGACGAGCTGCGCTACAGCTATCTGCAGGTCGCCGCCGGCGTGCTGCTGCTGGCCTTGCCCGCCGGGGTCGGCATGGCCGCCATCGCGGACGTGCTGGTGCCGGTGGTGCTCGGCGAGAAATGGCGGGAGGCGATCCCCGTCATCTACCTGCTCGCCCTCGGTGGTGGGGTGATTTCCTTCACGGCGAACACGCTGCCGGTTTTCATGGCGATCGACCGCCTGCGGATTTCGTCCGTGTTCAGTCTGCTTAACGTGATCCTGTTCGTGTTTCTGGTCTGGTGGTGGGGGCGCGAGCATGGTGCGCAGGGGGCCGCCAAGGCATGGCTGGTCGCGGCGGTACTGACCCATCCGTTACCGCTTGGTTACCTGATGCTGCATCTCAGGATTCCGTTGCTCACCTATCTCGGCACGGTATGGCGGACGGTGGCGGCGTCGGCGCTGATGTATTGGATCACCCGGACATGGATCGACGCCCAGGGGGTGCCGGATAGCGTCATGGGCGAGATCGGCCAGCTCGTCGGCGCGGTGCTCATCGGTGCGCTCAGCTATGCACTCGGCGTGCTCGGACTATGGTGGCTGCAAGGTCGACCGAGCGGCGCCGAAGAAACTCTGCTACGTAAGATCCTGCCCCGTGTCGTGGGCAGGTTACGGCGGGGTGGATCATGACCACACCCGTGGTCGTGGCCGGGGCGCGCAAAACCTTGCGACCCGTTGCTTGCATGACAATATTCAGCCCGTTCCCGGAGGAGCGCCCAGTTGCAGAACTACGAAGATAACTACGTGTGCGTCGTTGGTCTGGGCTATGTCGGCCTGACGCTGGCGGGCTACATGGCCAAGCACGGTTTGATGGTCGAGGGCATCGAGATCAATCCGGTCGTTCATCAGGCTTTGGCCGAAGGGCGCGCGCACTTCCATGAGTTCGGTTTCGACGCGGTGGTCAAGGAGGTCGTCGAGAACGGCAGCCTGACCGCCGCCTACGAACTGACACCCAGCGATCACGCACGCATCTACATCATCACCGTCGGCACCAACATCGACAGTTGCCTGGAGGTCGATCTCGCGCCGATCCGGCAAGTCAGCGCCGCGATCGCGCGGGTGCTGCGCGACGGCGACATGGTCCTGCTGCGGTCGACCGTCAAGCTGGGCGTGACGCGCAACGAGGTCAAACCGATCCTCGATGCGGCGGGCAAGCAATACGATCTGGCATTCTGCCCGGAGCGCACCCTGGAAGGCCGGGCGCTGGAGGAACTGGCCAGCCTGCCGCAGGTGGTCGGCGGTGTCGACCGGCGTTCCGCGGAGCGGGCCCGGGCCCTGTTCGAGCGTCTGACCAAGGAAGTGGTGCTGGTGGATTCGCTCGAAGAGGCCGAAATGGTCAAGCTGGTCAACAACACCGACCGCGACGTGATGTTCGCCTACGCGAACGAGGTGGCGTTGCTGTGCGAGGTCGCCGGCATTTCCGCGCGTAACGTGATCCGCGCGGTCAACCACAACTATCCGCGCTCCAACGTCCGCTTCCCGGGGCCGGTCGGCGGACCTTGTCTCGGCAAGGACGGCTACATCCTCGCCGAGGGTTTCGCGAACCGTGCCGTGCAGGCCGACATCATGCTCACGGCGCGCCGGCGCAACGAGGAACTGATCGAGTTCACCACGCGTTCGGTCCTCGAAAAGGCGGCGCAGCGCGGCCTGTTCGACAAGGCGCGCAAGGTGGTCATCCTGGGCGCTGCGTTCAAGGGCCGACCGGAGACCAGCGACCTGCGTGGTTCGATGATCTACAAGCTGCTTGCCGCCGCGAAAAGCTTCGATCCTTCGCTGGACCTGCGGGTGTTCGACCCGGTGGCACGTCGCGATGAGATGGAGGCGGATGGCATGGTCGTCGAGGACACTCTGGAAGACGCGCTGAGCGGCGCGGCGGTCGTGTTCATCCAGACCAACCACATCGCGTTCCAGAATCTGAACTGGTCGAAACTCGCGGCCGGCATGACCGAGGGCGCGATCGTCTACGACTATTGGGACAACCAGCGCCTGGGCACCTACGACAATTCAATTGTCGTTACCTCGCTTGGTAACATGGCGCTCTGATCCCTGTTTCTCCTCACGTTTTCACCAACACGAATCTTCGCCACCAATGAGCAGAATTCTCGTCACCGGCGCGGCCGGCTTCCTCGGCTACGCGCTGGCCAAACGTTTCGCCGACGATCCGGCCAACCAGGTCATCGCCGTCGACAACTTCACCCGTGGCGAAGAAGACGCGCTCTTCGATGACCTGATCAGGCGCGAGAACGTGACGTTCCATGCGATCGACCTGACCCGGCAGACCGAGGTGGAAAAGCTGCCCGCCGATGTCGATTACGTCTATCACCTGGCGGCCTTGAACGGGACCCAGAACTTCTATGAACGGCCGTTCGAAGTGGTCAAGTGCTGCACGCTGCCGACCATCTTCCTGATCGATCATTACAAGGCCACCCCGCTCAAACGGTTCGTCTATGCCGGGAGCTCCGAGGCCTACGCGTCGACCGTGACCCGCTTTGGCTGGGAGGTGCCGACTGCCGAGGAGGTGCCCGTTTCCATCGACGACGTTTCCAATTCCCGCTGGTCTTACGGCGGTTCCAAGATTCATGGCGAGGTCGCGACCATCAACGGTTGCCGCAACTTTGATCTGCCTTACAGCATCATCCGTTATCACAACGCCTACGGTCCGCGCATGGGCGACAAGCACGTGATTCCGGATTTCTTCGAGCGTGCCAAGAACGGCGTCTACGAGCTCTACGGCTACGAGGACACGCGTTCCTTCATGTACGTTGACGACGTTATCGACGCCACCGTTCTGGTTGGCGAGAGCGACAGTACCCGGAACGAGACGGTCAACGTGGGCAGTGAGGACGAGATCACCATTCTCGATCTCGGCAAGGCGATGATGGAATCGATCGGCGTGGATGCCGAGATCAAGCTGTTCCCGTCGCCGAAGGGCAGCGTCAAACGGCGCGCGCCCAACGTGGCCAAGCTCAAGCGGCTGACCGGGTTCGAGGCCAGGTGGGCGTTGCGGGATGGTCTGGCACGCGCGCGCGAGTGGTACTACGACTGATCCGCCGGAGACGACGCCATGCAGGCTGATAGCCGCGGGAAACTGATCCTGATCCCGTATCGACTGTTGGGCAACATCCTGGTCCGCGAGGTCGGGCGTGCCTATCAGCGGCGCGGTTACACGGTTTACTACGGCCCGGAGAATTTCTACGAGTCGGAGATCGTGCCGGACATCATCCACCTGCACTGGCCGGAGATGTTCTATCGCAACGACGGCGAGGGCACGGTCGAGGAGCGCGCGGAGATGTTTCTCGCGCGCCTGCGGGATTTCAAGGCGCGCGGCATCCGGATCATCTGGACCATCCACAATCTGTTTCCGCACGACACCTACGACAACGATCTGGATGTGCGTGTCTACAGGGCGGTCTCCGACCTCGCGGATGTCGTGGTCCATCATTGCGAACGTTCCCGCGATCTGATCGCCGAGAACTATCCGCCGCGTGCCGGGGTGCCGCAGGTGATCGCCCCGATGGGGCATTACAAGGCGCAGCGGAACGAGTCGGACATGGCGGAGTCGCGGCGGCGGCTGGGCTTGCCGACCGATGCCTTCGTCTTTCTGCTGTTCGGCGCCTTGAAGGGTTACAAGGGGCTGTTCAACGTGATCGAGGCATTTCGCGGTCTGAAGTCATCCGGACGCCCGATCTATCTGGTGGTCGCCGGCAGCGCGTCGGTGAGTGGCTGGCGCGGTCGCTTCCTGGATCTGCGCAATCGTGTCCCACATCGCTGGCAGGGTCGGCTGCGGCTGCATTTGGGTCATGTGCCCGCCGATGATGTGCAGTATTTCGTCAATGCCTGCGACGCGATGATCCTCGGCCATGTACGCGGTCTGAATTCGTCGCTGGCGTTGTTGGGCATGACCTTCGGCAAGCTGATTGTCGGCCCCGATCTGGGTTGCATCGGGTGGGTGCTTCATCAGGGCCAAAACATCGCGTTTCCGGTCGGCGATCAGGGTGCCATGCAGCAGGCGATGCAGGATGCCTTGAGCTTCGACCTGGCCTCTGCCGCCGCCGCCAATCACGCCATCACCGATTTCTGGAGCTGGGATCACCACGCCGACCAGATTCTCGCTGGCCTGGACCGCGTTCGATGATCGCGCACCGGTTGGGTCGCGCTTGCCGCGCGGCGTCGAAGCGATAAGCCGCATGCGGAGATTGTCCATCGTCGCGATGGCGCCGGATGACTGGCACGGCCCCTGGTACAACCGCCAGAACATCCTGTCGCGCCTGGCGCCGCATCATGACATCGCCTACACGAACGGCCTGTGGTCGGTGTGGGACCGTGGTCAGCCGGAATGGCGCGCGGCGCCGCGTTTCTCCAGCTGGGAGATGGCGGATGGCGTGCATCTCGATCATCCCTCCCGCTGGCGTCTGCTGTGGCCGAAGTTCCCTGCCTGGGACCGCCTGCTCGCGCATGCCCAGGCGCGTCGGCTGCGCGCCGAACTGCCCGCCGGGCAGCCGCTGGTCGCCCATATCTATTACCCGCGTTTCGAGCTCTATCTGGACGCGCTGAAACCCGACTTCGTGATCTATCACGCCTTCGACCGCTACAGCCTGTTTCCGTCCTGGACGCCGCGTGACGACGCCGCGCAGCGCCGCATCGTGGCGCGTGCGGACATGGTCATCGGCACTTCGCTGAACACGGTCGAGGAACTGGGCGGCTATCGCGATGGCCCGGTCCGGCACCTCCCCAATGGCGTCGCGGTGGAAGGGTTCGAGGCCGTGCACGCCATCAGCGATGCCGGCGGCAACATCGAGCCGGACGACATCGCCGCGATCCCGGGGCCACGCATCGGCTACGTGGGCACCCTCAATCCGAAGGTCGATCTGGCTCTGCTGGTGGAACTGGCCGCACGTCGGCCGGAATGGCAGTTCGTGTTCATCGGCGGCGTGAAGCAGCTGGACGAGGACCCGCGCATGCGCGCGCTGCGGGAAGCGACCAACGTGCATCTGCTCGGTCCGCGACCGCGCCAGACGGTGCCTGCCTATTCCTCGGCGATGGACGTGAACATCATCCCGTACCGGGTCGAGGAGGGGCTGTGGTCCATCGCCGGCGACCCGCTGAAACTCTATGAATCGCTGGCGGCGCGCACGCCGATCGTGGCCTGCGATCTCGCCTCCCTGCACGGCTTCACCGACGTGATCGAGATCGCACACGGTGCCGACGGTTGGGAAGCCGCACTCGCGCGCGCTCTCGCCGGGGAGGGCCCGGGCAGCACTGCGGCGCGCTGGCAGAAGGCGCTGGCAAACAGTTGGGATCAGCGCGCGCAAACCCTGCGCGGCTGGCTCGACGAGATGGTTGGATCGAGATGACCGCGAAGCCGTACACCGAGACCTTCACGCTGGCGCCGCCGGACAATCGCCGGCTCGCCGATCTGTGCGGGCCGACCGGGGATCATCTGCGCATGATCGAGGCCCGCCTGGGGATCGAGATCGTCCAGCGGGGCTTCGATTTCACCGTGATCGGCATCGAGCAATTCGTCGCCGTCGGGCGCGATCTGCTGCGCGGCCTGTACGCCAGAACCGAAGACGGCGGCCTGGACAAGGAGGTCGTCTACGCGGCGCTGGGCGATTCCGCGCTCGCCGACGAGCCGGGTGACGACGCGGCGGAGATCGTGCTGCATACCAAGCACGGCGCGGTGCGACCTCGTGGCGCCAATCAGCGGCGCTACATCCGCCGTGTCGCCACCCACGATCTCAATTTCGGCATCGGACCGGCCGGCACCGGCAAGACGTATTTGGCCGTCGCCTGCGCGGTCGACGCGCTGCTGCGCGACGCGGTGCGCCGCATCCTGCTGGTGCGACCGGCGGTGGAGGCCGGCGAGCGACTCGGGTTTCTGCCCGGCGATCTCGCGCAGAAGATCGATCCGTACCTGCGGCCGCTGTATGACGCGCTCTACGAGATGCTCGGTTTCGAGAAGGTCGCGCGCCTGATCGAGAAGAACGTGATCGAGGTTGCGCCGCTGGCCTATATGCGCGGTCGCACACTGAACGAGTCCTTCATCATCCTCGACGAGGCGCAGAACACCACGCCCGAGCAGATGAAGATGTTCCTGACCCGCATCGGTTTCGGTTCCACCGTGGTCGTCACCGGCGACGTGACCCAGGTCGATCTGCCGCGCGACAAGCGTTCCGGGCTGCGTGAGGCGATCGAATTGCTGACCGATGTCGAGGGCATCAGCTTTACCTTCTTCCACGCCCGCGATGTGGTCCGTCACGTGCTGGTCCAACGTATCGTTGCCGCCTATGAGCGCGGCGGATCGAAAGGGGGCTGAGCGATGTTGCTCGATCTCCAGATTGCCAGCGAGACTCCCGGCCTACCGGACGAGGCGACCATCGCGCGCTGGGCGGAAGGCGCGGGCAGCGGTCTCGATCCGGACACCGAGATGACCGTGCGCATCGTCGATCGCGAGGAGAGCGCGGAACTCAATTCGACCTATCGCGGCAAGGCCGGCCCGACCAACGTGCTGTCCTTCCCGTTCGAGGCGCCGCCGGGGGTGGACATCAATCTGCTCGGCGATCTGGTCATCTGCGCGCCGGTGGTGTTCGCCGAGGCCGAGGCGCAGGGCAAGTCCGCCGAGGCGCACTGGGCGCACATGGTCGTGCACGGCGTGCTGCATCTGCGCGGCTTTGATCACATCGATCCGGCGGACGCTGAAATCATGGAGTCGCGGGAGCGGGATATACTCGCGACGTTTGGGTTTCCTGACCCGTATTTGTGATCCTGGACACAATGAGCGAAGACCGACCTAGCAGTACCCCGCGCGGCTTTTTTGATCGCCTCCTGCAGGCCCTGGGCAGTGAGCCGCGCGACCGTGATGAATTGATCGAACTGCTTAGGGATGCCCAGTCCCGCGCGCTGTTCGATGCCGACGCGCTGGCGATGATCGAGGGCGTGTTGCAAGTCTCGGAGATGCAGGTGCGCGACATCATGATCCCGCGCGCGCAGATGACCGTGGTCTCCCGGGATGCGAACCCGGAGGCGATCCTGCCGGTGGTCACCGAGTCCGGGCACTCCCGCTTCCCGGTCGTCGGCGAGACGCGTGACGAGGTGGTCGGCATCCTGCTCGCCAAGGACATGCTGCGCTACTGGGCCGAGAGCGAGGCCGCGTTCAACTTCCGGGACGTGCTGCGACCGGCGGTGTTCGTGCCGGAGAGCAAGCGGCTCAACGTGCTGCTCAAGGAATTCCGCGCCAACCGCAATCACATGGCGGTGGTTGTCGACGAGTACGGCGGCGTCGCCGGGCTGGTCACGATCGAGGACGTGCTGGAGCAGATCGTCGGCGAGATCGACGACGAACACGACATCGATGAAGACGACGCGATCATCCGCCACGCGCCGGGTCGGTTCACGGTCAAGGCGCGGACCTCGGTGGAGGAGTTCAACGACTACTTCGGCACCGCCTTCAGCGACGAGGAATTCGACACCATCGGCGGCCTGGTCACGCAGGCGATCGGCCATCTTCCGGAGCGCGGGGAAAGCGTCCAGCTTGGTGAAATGACCTTCAAGGTGCTCCGCGCCGACGGTCGGCGGGTCTATCTGTTGAGGGTCACGCTGAACGGCGCCGACGATTGAGCCACGGCCTGACAACCATGCCGGGGCCGCTTCGCCGCGTTGCCGCGTTGCCGACCTGGACTGCGGCGTTACTCGCCGCCGGAGTCGGCGCGCTGGCGGTGTTCGGTTTCGCGCCGCTCGCCTGGTATCCACTGGTCCTGCTGTCGATTGCCGGCCTTTATGTCCTTTGGTCGGCAAGAGGTTGGCGGGATGCGGCGTGGTTGGGGTTCGCATTCGGCGTGGGTTGGTTCGGGGCGGGCATCCATTGGGTCTGGTACAGCGCCTACGCGTACGGCGGCACTCCGTTGCCCGTCGCGATCCTGGTCAACGCATTGCTGGTGCTTGTGCTGGCCGCATATCCGGCATGGCTGGGATGGCTGGCGCGGCGCTTCGTTGCCGGCATTCGCGGCGTGGCGCAGCCATTGCTGCTGGCGACATTGTGGGTGTGGCTCGAATTGCTGCGCGCAGTGCTGTTCACCGGCTTCGGCTGGCTGAACCCCGGCTACGCGCTCATCGATACGTCGCTTGCCGGCTTCGCACCGTTGGGCGGGGTGAATCTCGTGGCGCTGGCCGGGTTGGCGAGTGTGCTGGTGATCGTGGCGGTCGTGATTCGGCAGGCCGACTGGCGGTGGCTCGCGTTTCCCCTCGCGCTTTGGCTGCTGGGTTCGTTGCTGGGCGGGATTGCCTGGACCGAAAGGCTGGAGCGTCGGCTGGATGTCGCGCTGATTCAGGGCAATGTCGATCAGGCGCGTAAATGGCAGCCCGGGGAGCGGCTGGCGACGATTGCGCTCTACGAGCGGCTGACGCGGCAGAATCTGGGAGCAGACCTGGTCATCTGGCCGGAGACAGCATTGCCGGTGTTCCTCGATCAGGCACTGTCTGTCCTGGCAGACATCGATGACGCAGCGCGCGCTCGTGGTACCGGCCTGCTGATCGGCGCGCCGGTCCGCGAGAATCCTGGTGAGCCGGCCAGCGCTTACTTCAACGGTCTGGTCGCGATGGGCGCGGCCAGCGGCATCTACACCAAGCGCCATCTCGTGCCTTTCGGCGAGTACGTACCCCTGGCCGGTTTGCTGGGCGGGATCATCCAGTTCCTGGATGTGCCCATGTCCAACTTTGGCACGGGAGCATTCCGGCAAGTCCCGATCCGCTTGCGCGACGGCCTGGAGATATCGGCGACGATCTGCTTCGAAGACGCCTTCGCCGCCGAGACGCACGCCTACCTCGGCGATCCCGTCCTGATGGTCAATGTCAGCAATGACGCGTGGTTCGGCCCCACCTGGGCACCTGCGCAGCATCTACAGATGGCCCGCATGCGCGCGCTCGAGGCTCGTCAGTTGATGGCGCGAGCGACCAACACAGGATTGACGGCGGTGATTGACGCGACGGGTCACATCGTTGACATGTCGAGACCATGGGAGATCGCCGTGCTGCGTTCGGAAATCCCGATGTACAGAGGGAAAACGCCATTCGTAAGGTTCGGAGATGGGCCGATCTGGCTGTTCACGACGTTGATTGTATTGATAATCTGCGTGCGTAACCGCTGCGGCTAACGTAAACTTAATACGCTTATCGATTATTGGTACAATAGTTGCTAAAAACCGTTTTAAACGTGGATGTAGCCACGTGATTCCCCGATTTCTTGCGTTATGTGCTATTTTGCATTAGTAATGCACCGTAATCGGTTGTCTTATTAGGAGTTTCTTGGTTGTGGATCGATGGGCGGGGTGTCTTGCCAATGCGAGATATGTACTGTCGCCCGTGGTTGCGCCTCTAGGAATTCAGAGCCAGCACATGCCAAAGCTTGCAGCCGTAAAACCTACTCCCAGCTTGGATGCCATTTTGCGTCCAACGCGCTTTCGTGCGTTATCGATTGCGTTCCTGGTCGCCACGCTCTCCGGCTGTACCAGTGTCGTCAGCGTTGACATGCAGGCCGAGCGCGAAGCCAATCTGGCCATGGATCGCTCGTTGATCGCGGCGCCGGTCGATATCGATCTGACCCAGGCGATCAGCCTCGATGACGTAATCAAGATCGGCCTGCGCAACAACCTGGACCTGCGCGTTTCCCGGTTTGAGCAGGAAATCGCGAAAGACACCGCGCTGGCCGATAAGCTCGACATGCTGCCCGACCTGCAGGCCAATCGAGAATACGAGCGCGACAGCGATTACCGGGTGGAAGGGTCTTTCAACCCGACAACCGGGAGTTTCACGAACGGCAGCACGACCAGTCAGTTGCGCACCAGCATGACGGCGGACCTGACGCTGACATGGAGCGTGCTCGATTTCGGTTTGTCCTACATTCGCTCCCGCCAGTCCCAGTTGCAGCAGGAAGTCCTGCGCATGCGGCGCAACCGTCAGGCTCAACTGCTCGCCCTGGACCTCACCGAGGCCTTCTGGAAAGCGGCGCTGGCCGAGGATGCCTTGGATTACGTGCGCCGTGTCGAGCGTGAATTGCGCGCGCAGCGTGGCGCCATTGAACAGTCGGTGGCCGAGCGGCGTCTGGATGCGATTGCCGCCAAGGATGTCGAGAAGCGGCTTGTCGACATCGCGCTGTCCATCCGCGATCTGCAGGCCGATATCGCCAACGCGCGTATCCGTCTGGCCCGTCTGATGGGGCTCAATCAGGAAACACGCTTCGTGCTCAAGCGCGAGCCGATCAAACCCTTGCTCGCGAAATTCCCGCGGCCGGATCAGCTTTCCGCCGATGTGTTCGAGAATTACGCGCTGCTGAATCGCCCGGAGCTGTTTGAGCGCGATCTCAGCGAGCGCATCCAGGCCGACGACGTGCGCGCGGCGATGCTGAACATGTTCCCGAACCTCAGCTTCAGTGCTGGTCGGAATTGGGACGGCAACACGCTGCTTGAAACCAACTACTGGAACAGCGTCGGCTACACGGTCGGCTGGAATCTTTTGAGCATTCCCCGTCAATACGCGCTGATGCAGAGCGAGGAAAAGGGTGTCGAGATGGAGCGCGCTTCGCGACTTCAACTCACCGTCGGCGTGATCACCCAGGTCCATATCGGGTTGCTCGATTACCGCATCGCGGTCGAGCGCTTCAAGCTGTACGAAGAATCGTACGGGCTGACCACCGAACTGCTCGGTATGACTCGTGAGCGTAACGCGGCGGGCATCATGTCCGATCTTTCCGTGGCACAACGGCTGCTCGAAGACATGGCTGCCAAGCTTCGTCGCGACCAGGCGGTGGTTGATCTCATCGTCGCTTATCGGCGCTTGCTGACCAGTGTGGGCTTGAACCCGCATCAATGGGAAACGGCCCTGGTTGAGTTGGGTATTGAACAGGAACAGATCGGTCCGCGTGAAACCGCTCCGCAGGGCGACAGTTCCAGTGAAGGCAAACAGAACGTCGATGAGCTGTTGCGCTCCTACGGGCTGGACGGCGCCGCCCGCGTCGATGAGGCGCCGCCGAAGTCCGAGCCCAACGGCAAGGTCGAACGGCTGGGCGACGTCTACGGTTCGGTCGAGGCCGCTCCCGCACGCGACGAGTCGCTGGCGATGGATTACCGGGTTCCCGCGACCACGGGGATGACCGCACGCACCAGCCGTGATGCGGATTGGAGCGAGGAAGCTGACGATGCCCGTTCCCAGCTGGTTGGCCTGGCTCGTGTCGAGGCTCAGGCCAACGCGAATCTTAAGATGGTCGCCCTGTCGAGCAATCGCTGGGGGGTGCGTGTCGAACGCGCTCAGTCGCTGCAGCACTATCTGCTCATCATGAAACAGGCTCGGAGCATGGCGCTGAGCGCCAGGTCGAGTGGTGATTCCGAGGAGGATGTCCTGTATCGCATGCGTGCGACCCAGAAATCTCTGATCGACGGCGGTCTGGATGGGTTGACCGAAAGCGAAGCGCGGGGTCTGTGCGAGCGATTTAGTTCGGCGGGTTTTGGCTGCCAGCCGATCCCGGCGTCCTGAGCGCATCCTCAGTCAGAAAAAAGCCCTGTTCGGGGCTTTTTTTTTGCTCACGCGAATTGGCGGGGGCGGGCACGGCGAACGTCTATTTGTCCGCGAATCAGTGCCAGTGAGCAGGAACATCGGCTGTGGCGAACGATGTGCATCGCATCGCTCCCAGGGAGCCGGAATGCACGCCGTCGCCTTGAGGGTGGATTCGTTCGAAACGGTTTGCGTCAGCGCCTCATCATCCACATGCTGGGGGAGGCGCGGACAGATCGCGTTCGATTTGCATTCCTGGGCGATGCGCTCCGGCGGTAACTGATCGCGCAGATCAGTGAAGCGCCTTGTTATTGGCGGATCTGCGTCCAAATCGAGCTCAGTGCCGTACCTACGGGTGATGGCGGGCTTCCTCCCGCCAACGGTGGATATGTCGGGAATGGAACGGAATTTGCTCATGAAATTCCAAACTGTGCCGATAACTACATCGGTGCAATCGGCGTGAACAAGCGCCGGATTCGTTCCTGACTATAATTTCAGGGTACGCAACGCTCTTCGGAGAAATGTCATGGTCAAGCTGATCAAACACGAAAAACGAATTGTTCTCGACGGTGGGCTGGTTGCAGAGGTCGGCGAAGCCTTGGCGGCATCGGCCAACGCCATGCTCGATCGAGCATCGGATTTCGACGGGGCGTCCGTACTGGATGTCATGGATCAGATCATGGGCTCCATCGGTGAGGTGGCGATCGGGCCGATCTCCGAAGCGGTGAACGACGGTACGGCGACGATCGGCGAGCTCGCGGATGTATCGACCGGACAGGTCGTCGTGTTCGTCGATGGAAACATCGGTGACATCGACCTGATGCGGGCAGGCATGGTGGCGGGCGCCGAGGTTCATATCCTCGACACCGAATCGGACGGCCTGCTCCAGATGGCCCGGATTCTGGCGGATCGCGGCGATGTCGCATCCGTTCATGTGATCTCGCACGGTGCGCCCGGCGAACTGAAACTCGGCGACGCGATGATCAGGGTCGGAGACCTGACTGCCGCGCAGCGGACCGCATTGGTCGACATTGGTCGCAGTTTGTCAGCCAACGGCGACATCCTGGTCTATGGATGTGATTTCGCGGCCGGTGATGTCGGTCGGAAGGCGGTGGATGACATCGCTCATCTCACCGGTGCTGACGTGGCGGCATCTTCCGATCGCACCGGCGCGGCCGATATGGGTGGTAACTGGTCGTTCGAGGTCGCGCAGGGTTTGGTGGAAAGCGCGATCGTCATCGACGCGCCGACCCGGGAAGTGGGCGCCTGGGTGTTGAGTGTGTTGAGTGACGTCGGCGTTGGCGCCGGCAACGCGCTGAGCGATAACGTCACCAACACCTTGTCGCTGTGGGTGGATGCCGCGGACAGCAGCACTGTTGCCGTCGACGGAGGTAACAACGTCACCGGGTGGACGGACAAATCCGGTCACGGTGCCACGGCGTTGCCGACCGGCACTTTCGTCAACACGCAACAACCCAGTTATACGGGCACCGGTGTCGCGTTCGACGACAACAACACCGAAAGTCTCGGTTGGACGTTGAACGCCAACGCGGCGATCGACGCGGCGAGTGCGGCGGCTTCCGCGATGGATGTGTTCGCGGTCATCACCTACAACGGCAGCGAAACCGGCGACACCAATGCGCGCATTCTGTCGTTCGCGACGGCCGGCACGATTGACTACCCGGCCGACTCGGTGTTGAGCAACGGCGTTGCCGTGTACCGCCCCGGTAACTCGGGATCGAATGTCGGCGTTTATCGAAACACTGACGGTAGTGCTAGCACTGGCATGACCCTGACCGAGGACACCGCAACACTATACGAACTGAGCACGACCAATACGACGGTCACGCAGTACAAGAACGGAACCCAGGTCACGTCGAATGCCTGGACATTCGATGTCAGCGGGTCCGGCACGGACGCCGCGATCAATACCCTCCGGTTGGCGGAGCGCGACCGCAACACGGGCGCCGCCACCAACTTGCCGAGGGAGTTCAGCAACATGACGGTCCACGAGGTGATCGTATTCAAGGAAGTGCTGAACAACGCCGAGCGCACCATCGTCGCGAACTACCTGTCGGAGAAGTGGAGCCTGGGAGTGGCGACCGATCTCTACAACTCTGGAAGCGAAATGAACGCCACCGGCCTCACTGCCGGAGCCGCCAAGGAGATGGGCGGTATTGGCCAGGCCACTGATGGCAGTACCCTGACCAGCGGCAGTTCCGGTGGTCTCGTGATCTCCAATGGAACGTCGAGCGGACTGCTCACCGACAACGGCGACTATTTCCTGTTTGCGCACAATGGCGGCACCAGCGCCGCGGATGGCGACGTGAACATTGGCGGGACCATCGACTTCGCTGGCCGCAAATGGGCCGGTGATATGACCAACGTAACGAACACGACGAACAAAAATATCGATCTGTCGTTCAATCTTTCCAGTATCAACACCAACCTTGCGGCCAACGGTGCCAACGACGCATATCGGTTGCTGGTCGACACGGATAACAACGGTACGTTCGACACCGTTCTGGCCAATTCCGTTACCAACAGCAGCGGCGTTGTGACGTTCCAGAACGTGAATGCGGAAGATCTGCAGGGGAAAATGTTCACGGTTGGTCTGACGACGACGTCGGGTCCGACGGTAACCAGCGCGACGTACGACGCGAGCACGGGCACCTTGGTTGTTACCGGCACCGCATTCGAGGGCAAGACGGGCCTGGCCAACGACGTGGACGCGAGCAAGTTGACGCTGACCGGTGAAGGCGGCGTGACCTACACGCTGACGGATACCACGGACGCTGAGATCGAATCCGCGACCCAGTTCACGATGACACTGAGCGCGACGGACAAGGCGGCGCTCAACCAGCTCCTGAACAAGGACGGGACCACCTCCACGGGCGGCACGACCTTCAACCTGGCAGCGGCCGACGACTGGATGGCGAATGTCACCGCCGATGACACGGCAGACGCCACCAACGCGGTGACGGTAAGCAACGTGGCGGCGCCGACGGTGACGAGCGCGACGTACGACGCGAGCACGGGCTCGCTGGTGGTCACGGGCCAGAACCTGCTGAAGCGCGACGGCGCCACCAACGACATCGACGCCAGCACACTGACGCTGACCGGTGAAGGCGGCGCGACCTACACGCTGACGGACACCTCGGACGTGGAGATCACGGATGGGACCAGCTGACGGACACCTCGGACGTGGAGATCACGGATGGGACCAGCTTCACGCTGACGCTGAGCGCCACGGACAAGGCGGCGATCAACCAGATCCTGAACAAAGCCGGGACCACCTCGACGAATGGCACGACCTTCAACCTGGCGGCAGCGGAAGACTGGAATATCGGTGCGGCCAGCGCGGTGAATATCGCCGACCTGACCGACAATGTGGTGACGGTGAGCAACGTGGCGGCGCCGACGGTGACGAGCGCGACGTACAACGCCAGCACCGGCGCGCTGGTGGTGACCGGCCAGAACCTGCTGAAGCGTGACGGAGCCACCAACGACATCGACGCCAGCACGCTGACGCTGACCGGTGAAGGCGGCGTGACCTACACGCTGACGGACACCGCGGACGTGGAGATCACGGACGGGACCAGCTTCACGCTGACGCTGAGCGCCACGGACAAGGCGGCGGTCAACCAGCTCCTGAACAAGGACGGGACCGTCTCCACGGGCGGCACGACGAAGACGGCACGACCTTCAACCCTGCGACGTACAACGCCGCAGCGGAAGACTGGAACATCGGTGCGGCCAGCGCAGTGGACATCGCCGACCTGACCGGCAACGGCGTGACGGACGCGCCACGGTGAACATCGCCGACCTGACCGGCAACGGGACGGTGAGCAAGCGCCGACGGTGACGAGCGCGACGTACAACGCCAGCACCGGCGCGCTGGTGGTGACCGGCCAGAACCTGCTGAAGCGTGACGGAGCCACCAACGACATCGACGCCAGCACGCTGACGCTGACCGGTGAAGGCGGCGTGACCTACACGCTGACGGACACCGCGGACGTGGAGATCACGGACGGGGGCAGTTTCACGCTGACGCTGAGCGCCACGGACAAGGCGGCGGTCAACCAGCTCCTGAACAAGGACGGGACCGTCTCCACGGGCGGCACGACCTTCAACCTGGCTGCGGCGGAAGACTGGAACATCGGTGCGGACAGCGCGGTGAACATCGCCGACCTGACCGGCAACGGCGTGACGGTGAGCAACGTGGCAGCGCCGACGGTGACGAGCGCGACGTACAACGCCAGCACCGGCGCGCTGGTGGTGACCGGCCAGAACCTGCTGAAGCGTGACGGAGCCACCAACGACATCGACGCCAGCACGCTGACGCTGACCGGTGAAGGCGGCGTGACCTACACGCTGACGGACACCGCGGACGTGGAGATCACGGACGGGGGCAGTTTCACGCTGACGCTGAGCGCCACGGACAAGGCGGCGGTCAACCAGCTCCTGAACAAGGACGGGACCGTCTCCACGGGCGGCACGACCTTCAACCTGGCTGCGGCGGAAGACTGGAACATCGGCGCGGACGCCACGGTGAACATCGCCGACCTGACCGGCAACGGCGTGACGGTGAGCAACGTGGCGGCGCCGACGGTGACGAGCGCGACGTACAACGCCAGCACCGGCGCGCTGGTGGTGACCGGCCAGAACCTGCTGAAGCGTGACGGCGTCACCAACGACATCGACGCCAGCACGCTGACGCTGACCGGCGAAGGCGGCGTGACCTACACGCTGACGGACACCGCGGACGTGGAGATCACGGACGGGGGCAGTTTCACGCTGACGCTGAGCGCCACGGACAAGGCGGCGGTCAACCAGCTCCTGAACAAGGACGGGACCGTCTCCACGGGCGGCACGACCTTCAACCTGGCTGCGGCGGAAGACTGGAACATCGGCGCGGACGCCACAGTGAACATCGCCGACCTGACCGGCAACGGCGTGACGGTGAGCAACGTGGCAGCGCCGACGGTGACGAGCGCGACGTACAACAGTGGCACGGGCACCTTGGTGGTCACCGGCCAGAACCTGCTGAAGCGCGACGGCGCCACCAACGACATCGACGCCAGCAAGCTGACGCTGACCGGTGAAGGCGGCGCGACCTACACGCTGACGGACACCTCGGACGTGGAGATCACGAGCGGGACCAGTTTCACGCTGACGCTGAGCGCGACGGACAAGGCGGCGGTCAACAACCTGTTGAACAAGGCCGGCACGAGTTCGAACGACAGCACGGTTTATAACGTGGCGGCGGCCGAAGACTGGAACCTGGGCGCGGATAGCGCGGTGAACATCGCCGACCTGACGACCAACGCGATCACGGTGACAATCGTGTCAGCGCCAACCGTTGCGGTGTCGGAAAATTCCGGTGGCGGGATCAACGCAAGCGAGGCCAGTAACGGTACCCCGGTCGTTGTTGGGCTGGCCGGTACGAATGCCGCAGCTGGCGACACGGTGACGGTGAATTGGGGCGGCCAGCAGGTCTCGTACGTACTACAGCAGTCGGACATCAATGGCGGCAGCGCGACCGTGACGGTACCGACCGGCACGATCACGACCCAAGGCAACGGTACGTTCAACGTTACCGCCAGGATCACCTATCCGGGGAATGACCAGGGGGCGCTGTCCAACGCGACCAGCGTGACTGTGGACACGACTCCGCCCACGGCTCCGAGCGTGACCTCGGTAGTCGCATCCAGCAGCACCCCGACTGTCAATGGAACGGTTTCGCTGGGTGTCGGCGAGACCTTGCAGGTCGTGGTCAACGGTGTGACCTACACCGAAGGAGATGGAAATCTGGTTCGTACGGGTAGCAACTGGACGCTCGGTATTCCGCTGGTAAACGCGCTTGGTGACGGCACGTATTCGGTCACCGCCACGGTGACCGATCTGGCCGGTAACGCCACCTCGGATACCACCAGCAGCGAATTGGTCGTCGACACCACGCCACCAGCCAACCCGACAATCACTCAGGTTCTGGGTGGGGGTACGACCGTCACGGGTACCGCGGAAGCGGGCGCCACCGTGCGCGTGACCCTGCCTGGCGGCGCGGGGACCCGCGACGTGGTGGCCGGAGGCAACGGCACCTGGACGCTAACCGGGGTGGGGCCGTTCACCGTCGGGCAGACGGTGCTCGCGCGCGCGATCGACGCCGCCGGCAACGAAAGCAGCGATGCCAGCAGCGTGGCGGCGAATACCAGCCCGTCGTTGGGTGCCAATAATGGTTGGAACGGTACGCAAGGGGCGACCGGCACAATCAGCGCGACGCAACTTTCCGTCAGTGATGCGGAGAGCAGTTCCGCCAACATCGTGTTCACGGTCACGGATGCACCGGATAACGGCACCCTGAAGGTTGGCGGTGTGGCACTCGGCGTGGGTGGTACCTTCACGCAGGCGGATATTGATTCCGGTCGACTTGCCTATACGCACAGCGGCAATGGCACGACCGTTGACAGCTTCCGGTTCACGGTCAGCGATGGGGGTGGGGGCACGCTCAGCGAAACGAATTTCGCGCTGAACATTCAGGCCGCCACGGTCACCGCCGCTGACCCGACCCCGACCGCACCGGCACCAAAGCCTGTTCAGAAACCGGTTGCACCTTCGGTGACGGCTCCGTCGAGTGATACCGGCTCGCAATCCCTGTTCAACACGAGCATCGGTGGCGGAACGCGGTCAGCCGCTCTGCTCGGCGGCGTTGGTACGGCCGCTGGCGATCGTGCTCTCGGTGGCGGAGACGGTATCCGAGGTGGCCAGCCGCAAGCGAACCCGGAGACCGGTGACGGCAATGTCGATGGCGCCGGCGGTGCGCCCGGCGGGTTGGGTGGCATCTCCCCGGCTGCTGGCGGTGGTAACAGGGGGGCCGTCGGGCCGGTTGATGGCCAGGGCGATGTCAGTCGCGATATCCAGCGTTTTGCAAATGCCCCCGCGCCCGATGCGACGCTGGGCGTCGGTGAGTTCGGCGACATCGGCAGCGAGCTCAACTTGGGTGACGGCGATGGCGGCGGCGACCAGGGAAATGGCGCCAATGACGGCCTGTCCGATCTGAACGGCGATACCGGTAACCGTGTTCTGTTCGCGCAGAATCAGAACGGGGCGTTCGGTGTCCGCGCCGGCGACTTCTTCCGCATCTTCACCGACACCCCCGCGGAAGGGGGTGGTGACGAGGGGCCGTTCGGCGACGACATCGGTGGCGATGCACCTCAGCGTGGCCAGGGACCGTTAGGCCAGGGTGGTGAATTCGGGCCGGGTGGGGCTAATGCGCCGGGTGGCCAATTTGGCAACAGGCCCGCCGGGCCGGGTGCCGATACGCCGTTCGGGGACCAGAACCCCTTCGGTAGCGATGATCAGCTCTTCGTCCTGCCGGTTGGGGGGGGTGAGAATCAGCCGCCTGCCAACCAGGAAGGCGGGGAGCCGCAGGGCGATGAGGGTAATCAGCCTGGGCCACGGGGTGACAATGGCGGCGGCGTGCAGGCCTGATTGTCATCCCCGTATCCCAACGAGCCGCCGTCCGACATGCCGTCGGCGGCGGCTTTTTCTTTTCCCGGTGTTATCCGCGCGCTACGCAACCACGTTGCCAACGCCTAGGCTTGTGGGTGGACGGTGACTTTTGTGTTTCATGATGCCGTCCGCTTTCGTCGCCCACCCATGACATGTCAGCAATGAGCCCGAATCAGCCCAAGCCACAGCAGGCCGGCAGCCTGGCCGAACAGCTCGATGCCCCGTGGCTCGGAGTACGCCAGGATCTCGTGGTGGTGCCCGGACCGCGCGATGACGATGGTCATCAGACCTGGGTCGTCGAGGACCCGGTGCGCGGCAGTACGTTCCGCCTCGGACCCACGGAAGGCATGCTGTTTGCCGCGTTGGCGCGCTATGCGGATCTCGACCAGGCGCTGAAGTTTTTTTATTCGATGACCAGCATCCGCCCGGCTGGCAAGGAACTGCTCATCTTCCTGCAGATGTTGCAGCGCGAGCGGCTCACCAATCTGCCGCCGCAGGCCGCCATCCAGATGGATAACAGCCCGATGACCGGGGGGCCGGTGCCCGCGCAGAGCTGGCGCAAGCAGTTGATCAACAGTTACATCTTCTTCCGTGTGCCGCTCGTCCATCCGGATCGATTCCTGGAGCGATGGTGGCCGTGGGTGCAGTTGCTCAACTCGGCGCCGGCGCGCGTCGTTTATCTGATCCTGGGTGTGTTGGGTGTGCTGATGACCGCACCCAACATCGAGCTGTATCTCGCGACCACTTCGTACCTGTTCACTCCGGAAGGCGGGGTGTTGTTCGTGGCGACCCTCACCGTGTTGAAGGTCTGTCATGAACTGGCGCACGCGTTCACGGCCAAGGCCTTCGGACTGCACGTCCGCACCATCGGCGTCGCCTTCATCGTCCTGTGGCCGATCATGTACACCGACGTGACGGACGCCTGGAAGCTCGATCGCTACCGCAAGCGGCTGGCGATCGATACCGCCGGCGTGGCGTTCGAGCTGGTGATCGCCGGGCTGGCCCTGTTCCTTTGGGCGCTGCTGCCGGATGGCGTGCTCCGCAGCGTGATGTTCTTCCTGTCCGGCATTTCCATCACCACCTCGCTGTTCGTGAACCTGAACCCGCTGATGAAGTTCGACGGGTATTACATCCTGATGGACTTGTGGCGGATGGATAACCTGATGCCACGCGCGTTCGCGTTGTTCCGGCACAAGCTGCGGCGTCTGCTGTTCGACTGGCAGGGTGCCCCGCCCGAACGGCACCCGAAAGAACGGCAGATGGTGGTGTATGCGATCGCGGTGATGATCTATCGCCTCTTGTTGGCGATCGCGATCGGTCTGGCCGTGTACCACCTGTTCTTCAAGGCACTCGGCATCGTCGTGTTCCTGGTCGAGATATGGGTGTTCGTGGTCCGCCCCGTGTGGAGCGAGGTCAAGGTATGGTGGCCGAGCCGGGCGCTGTTCGGCAGTCGCGTGCGGCTCGCGATCAGTGCCGCCGCCTTGCTGGGTTTGATCGCCTTGCTGCTGATTCCGATCACGCGCGCGGAGCGATTTCCGGGGCTCGTGGTGTGGGACGCGACCACTCCGGTCGTGACCACCGCCCCCGGTTTCCTGGTGGGTGAGTTGCCCAGTCGTGGCACGTCGTTGCGCAAGGGCGATCTGATCGCGGAGCTCGACCAACCGGATCTGGAAAACGCGCTGAACAAGGCGAGCTATGAGCTCCGCATGACCGACGCGACGCTCGCGAATCTCTCCAGCGGTGGCGAAAAGGGCGGCTATCGCAACTGGTTGATGGTCGAACGTCAGCGCCAGCAGGCTGGCCTGGAAACCCTTAACGGCCAGCTAGAAACGGGGCGCATCGAGGCGCCAGTGGATGGCGTGGTGGTGGATATCAACGCCGATGTCGGACCCGGTTCAGTGATCAGCCCGAAAAGTCCGCTGGTCGTGCTGGCGCACCCGGATAAGGTGCGCGTGCGAGCCTACATTCATGAAAAGGAGCTAAGCCGCATCCCTGAGCAGGGCACCATTGCGGCCGAGTGCCGTTTCAATGACCTGGAAACCGACGCGCTGCCGTTGCTGCTGCTCAGCCGCGGTCGGTTTCCCGTGGGGGCACTGCCGAACGAGGTGTTGCTCGATACCATGGGCGGCCCCATCGTCGCCGCGCCGGAACAAGAAGCGGCGGTGCCGCGCGATGCCCATTACGCTTTTGAATTCGCGGCTCCCAATGCGCCGGGGTATCTTCGTCATGGCACGCCGTGTTGGGTTTGGATGAACATCGAAAACCGATCCATTGCCTCGACTATGGTCAGAGGTGCGGGACGGTTACTGGCCGAAGAGGGCTTCCTGTGAACAAGTCGGGGTTGCACGCGCGTATCGCAATGATGTGGTCACTGCTGTGGGTCGGGAGTCTGTTCCTGGCGGGGGCGGTCCACGCTGAGCAGCGCTTTCCGGTCGTCATCGATGTCGAGGAACGGGCGATTTTGTCGGCGGAGCGCGATGGTGTGCTGATCAAGCTGGATGTCGATGTCGGCGATGCGGTGCGCAAGGGCGCCGTGCTGGCCTCGGTGTATACCGGCGATCTGGCGATCAAGCGCCGTCAGGCGGGTGCCGAGCGCGATTTCCTGTCCGGCCAGCTGGACAACCTCTCGAATCTGAACAAGCGCGGGCTGGCGACCGATGAGGAGGTCAGCAAGACGCGGACCGAGCTCGCGCGGGCCGATGCCGAGATCGACCTGCTCAGCGCGCAGATCGCGCATTCGCTG
Organism: Gammaproteobacteria bacterium; assembly: GCA_024234895.1. GTDB lineage: Bacteria > Pseudomonadota > Gammaproteobacteria > JACKNK01 > JACKNK01 > JACKNK01. The sequence continues at coordinate 49,186 of JACKNJ010000008.1, read as the reverse complement.
ATCCGCGCGCCGTTTGATGGCGTCATCGTGCAGCGCATGGTGAGCGCGCACGAATGGGTCACCGCCGGCAAGCCGGTGGTTGAAGTACTCAATCCGCGCAAGGTGCGTATTGTGTCCAACATCCCGTCCGACATCGTGGTCGGCTTGCAGCCGGGCACGACGCACAAGGTCTGGATTCCAGACCTTCGCGCCGAGCTGACCGCAATGGTGCGCGTCACCGTGCCGGCGGTTGATGAACAGAGCAACACGGTTGGTGTGATCTGGGACATCGTCACCCTGCCGCAGGGGCTGTTGACGGGCATGAAAGGCGAGATCGTGTTCTGATGACCAAGACGCCGCGACAACCGGTCGACAGCCCGGTGCAATCTGGCGTGGCGCCCGACGGCGGCACCGTCGACGACGCGGAAAGCGCGCGCCTGGACAAGTTGCGGGCGGTGCAGGCGCGCGTGAAGCAGCGGCGTTCCAGTCGTTCATCGGCGGCCGCCAGCCAGACGAAAGACGCGGTGCTCTCGTCACCGGCGGCGGTCGACAAGCCTTCCGGGCAGCAACCCTCGCCGCCGACCGGCGTCACCCAGGCTCGCCCCTCCCCGTCGACAACGCCGCCAGCTTCGGCGCCTGCCAGCGGAATGCCGACGTCACCACCGGCGGCGGGGGTGGCGGTCAGTCTGCGGGAGCTGCTCGGGCGGATCGCGCAGGTGGCGGAGGCAGGCATGCGCGCGCCGAATGTGCGCGAGGCCAGCGCCGTGCTGGTCAATCGGGTCGCCGAGGTCGTCGCCTGCGATCGGGTGGTGTTGGTCCAGCTCGGGCATCGCCCGACACTGGTCAATGTCTCCGGCGGTGGCGTGATCGAACAGGACAGCCGTTTCACCGACGCGGTTTCCTTGCTCAATCGGCGCCTGCGTGCTCAGCAGGGCGGCGTCATTGTGCCGGATGAGCCCGAGGAGGGCGGTGATTCGCGCCTGCGGGAGTGCCAGACCGCGATGCGCGGCACCCAGATCTTCTGGTTGCCGTTGCCGTTCGAGATCGGTGCGCCGCCGGAGCAAATCCGTTATGCCCTGTGGCTCGAGCGATGGCGCGGTCGTGCGTGGATGGACGACGAGATCGAACTGCTGAATCGCGCGGCGGTGTTCTTCGGGCCGATGCTGCGTCCGCGTGGCGGTCGGGTGCGTGAAAAACTGGCCCGCCGCAAGATATTGGGGGTGGTTCTCGCGGTGTTGGCCGGGGTGCTGATGATCCCTGTCCAGTCCAGCACGGTGGCGCCGGCACGCGTGGTCCCCAACGAGCCGAATTATGTGTTTGCGCCGCTCGAAGGTGTGCTCAAGGATCTGGAGGTCAAACCTGGCCAGGAAGTCGTCGAGGGCGACATCCTGTTCCGCTACGACGCGCGCGTGGTCGACAAGAAGATCGATGAGGCGGTGCGTGAGGTGGCGGTCGCGCGTGCCGAACTGGAGCGCCTGGAAGGCGCCGCGTTCCGCGACGCCGAGGCGCGTGCGCAGTTGCCGGTGCAGCAACTCAAGGTCGATCTTGCGGAGTCCAACCTCACGTTCCTGCGCGACCAGCGCGAACGCGCCGATGTACGTTCGACCAGCGCCGGGGTGATCGTGCTGGATGATCCTGATGCCTTGATCGGTCGCCCGCTGCAACTCGGCGAGCAGGTATTGGGCGTCGCCGATCCGGATGACACGAAACTCACATTGATGGTGCCCGTGTCAGATGCCGGGCTGCTCATTGACGGCCAGCAAGTCGAGCTGCGACTGGATCGTGATCCGCTGAACAGCATTCCCGCGACCGTGACCCGCATCGGCTTCGAGGTCGTGAAATCCGATCAAGGGGTGGCATCGGTGCTGGTCGAGGCGCGTTGGGACGAAAGCATTTCCGGGCGGGTACGTCCGGGCCAGCGCGGTTCGGCCAAGCTGATCAGCGACCCGCAGCCGCTGTGGCGACAGGTGTTCCGCAAACCGCTTATCAAGCTGCGCGAAATCACCGGACTCTGAGAATCGTTCATGGTCATCCCGTCGTTGCGCGAGATGATCGCGCGTGTGGTCGCCGAGCCGTCGGTCAGCAGCGTGCATCCCGGTTTCGACCAGGGCAATCGGGCCGTCATCGCCCATCTGGCCGAATGGCTGGAGGCGCTCGGTTTCCGCATCGAGATTCAGGATCTGCCGGGCCATGCCGACAAGGCCAATCTGATCGCCACGCTCGGTCCCGACGGCGATGAAGGTCTGATTTTTTCCGGCCATACCGACACGGTGCCGTGTGACCCCGCGCTTTGGCGCAGCGACCCATTTACCTTGACCGAGCGGGATGGCCGGCTGTACGGGCTTGGCAGCGCGGACATGAAATCGTTCCTGCCGCTGGTGATCGAGACCGTCCGCGGGATGAGGCTGCGTGACCTGCGTCGCCCGCTGGTGGTGCTGGCGACCGCCGACGAGGAATCCAGCATGGATGGCGCGCAGGCGCTGGTCGATGCGGGCCGTCGTCTGGGGCGTTATGCCGTGATCGGCGAGCCGACCAGCCTACGCCCGATCCGCATGCACAAGGGCATCCTCATGGACCGGATCACGCTGACGGGCCGTGCCGGTCACTCCAGCAACCCGGCGTTGGGGGTGTCCGCTCTGGAAGGTATGCACACCGTGATTGCGGCGATTCTCGAGTGGCGCTCCACCATCCAGGCCGCGAATCGCAATCCGGCGTTCGAGGTGCCGGTCCCGACCCTGAACCTCGGTCACATCCACGGTGGCGACAACCCGAACCGCATCTGTGGACACTGCGAGCTGCATTACGACCTGCGCCTGCTCCCCGGCATGGACAACGAGGCGATGCGCGCCGACCTGCTCGCGCACCTGCGTCGCACGCTCGGTGCGAGCGAACTGCGGCTCGCGATGGATGCCCTGTTCGCGGGTATCCCGCCGTTCGAGACACCCGCCGATTCGGCCATCGTGCGTGCCTGCGAGGAACTGACCGGCCGCGCCTCCGGTGCGGTCGCCTTCGCCACCGAGGGGCCGTTTTTCCGCCAGCTCGATATCGAGACCGTGGTCTGCGGCCCGGGCAACATCGATCAGGCCCACCAGCCGGACGAGTACCTCGCGATCGACCAGTTGCAGCCCTGCATGGATATGGTCGATGGCCTGGTGCGGCGGTTTTGTCTGCGGTGAGCCTTGATCGCGGGTCGAGTTCGGCCAACGATAGGCCCATGTCCGAGAGAGATCCGAGTCCCATGGACGACAACAAGGTCCAGCAATACGTCGACTGGTTCCGGCGCTCCGCGCCGTACATTCACGCGCATCGCGGTCGCACGCTGGTCATCCTGTTCGGCGGCGAGGCGGTGGACGACGCCGGCTTCGCCAACCTGATCCACGACATCGCGTTGCTGGACAGCCTCGGCGTGCGCCTGGTGCTGGTGCACGGCGCGCGCCCCCAGATCGAGGCGGCGCTGGCGGCGATGCAGCTCGAAAGCCGCTATTACGGCGGTCTGCGCATTACCGACGAGGACAATCTGCCGGCGGTACTGAGCGCGGTCGGCAGCCTGCGCGTGCGCATCGAGGCGCTGCTGTCGATGGGGCTGGCGAATTCTCCGATGCACGGTGCGCGTCTGCGTGTGGCGAGCGGCAATTTCGTCACCGCGCGCCCGCTTGGTGTGCGCGACGGTGTGGATTTCGCGCACACCGGCGAGGTGCGGCGGGTGGATGCGGAGGGCATCCGCCAGCGCCTCGACGACGGCAATATCGTGCTGCTGTCCTGCCTCGGTTATTCGCCGACCGGTGAGGTGTTCAACCTCAGCGCCGAGGACGTGGCGACGGCGGCGGCAGTCGCGCTGAAGGCGGACAAGCTCATTTCGCTGGTCGAGGGGCCGGGTCTGGTCGATGGTCAGCAGCAACTGATCGAGCAGTTGACCCCGACCGCGGCCGAGACGGTGTTGTCCAGTCGTCGCGCGTTGCCGGACGACGTGCGGCGGCAGCTGATCGCGGCCGTGCATGCCTGCCGGAACGGCATCGGGCGCGCGCATCTGTTGAGTCGCCACGTCGATGGCGCGCTGCTGCAGGAACTGTTCACCCGCGATGGCGTCGGCACGATGATCACCTCCGATCGCTTCGAGGTGCTGCGCGCGGCGCAGATCGACGACGTCAGCGGCATCCTCGAACTCATCACGCCACTGGAGGAGAACGGCGTGATGGTGTGGCGTTCGCGCGAACAGCTGGAGCTGGAGATCGACCGTTTCTCGGTGATCGAGCGGGATGGCATGGTGATCGCGGTCGGTGCGCTGTATCCGTACCTCGACGACAAGGTCGGCGAGGTCGCCTGCGTGGCCGTGCATCCGGATTACCAGGGCGGCGGGCGTGGCAACGATCTGCTCGCGGCGTTGCTGGCGAACGCGCGGGGACAGGGTCTGACGTCGGTGTTCGTGCTCACCACGCATACCGCGCACTGGTTCCAGGAGCGCGGTTTCCAGCGCGCTGCCCTGGGCTCGCTGCCGGTCGCCAAACAGCAGCTCTACAACTATCAGCGCAACTCGAAGGTTTTCGTCCTTCCGCTCTGAACCGCGCGGGTACGGAAAGACGTGCTTTGCCGTACCCAAACGAATTCCATGCGTCATTTATGGCGTTTGCGGTTGCTGGTGCGCGTCACATTTGGCAGAGTCGAGGTGATTCCACGGCAAGTGGACGGTTCGTCGTCGCCGGTCTTGACTGGTAGGACCCGGATCGCAACATAAATACAGACATGCCGCGTGGCCACCGCAAGGGAATGCGGACCGGCGCGACGGGATGCGGAGGAGTCACCAATGGAAGTGTTGCCCTTCATTCTGCTGGCCGCGATGGGCTTCGCGTTCCTTGTGAACGTGATGACCAAGCTCAAGGCGCGTAGCCTTGAAAATACGCCCGCCCCCGAATTTCTCGACGTCCTTGGCGAGGATGCGGCGCGGCATCGCCGCGTGATGATCTATTTCTACAGCGATCACTGTCCGCCCTGCACGCGGGTGTCGCCGTTGATCGACACACTGCGCGAGACGCATCCCAACGTCTACAAGGTGAATGCGGCCAGGAATTCCGAACTGGCCTGGCGCTTCAAGATCAGCGGCACGCCGACGGTCGTCGTGGTGCAGAACGGCATGCTCTGTCACATGCTGGTCGGCGCGGTGAGCATGAAGAAGCTTCAGCAAGCCCTGGAACCGGACACCGACGCGGCCACGGTCCACTCCTGACCGGTTCCGCCACGGTCCAGGTCCGCGTAGCGGCAAACTCCCGCTCAGATCGTCGAAAGGGGGCGCTGCCCGCAAAGGGCCAGCGTCAGATGTAGCAGTTCCTCCCACGCATCGCCGGCCCGTGCGCCCTTGACCACGCGGTCGACGCGCGCGGCCCGCTTGACCAGCTCATGCCAGGCGGCTGCCGGGAACCGCCGCAGCGCGGCGCGGTGCGCGGCCTTGCGTTTCTCCCACACCCGTTGCTTGCGCAGTTGATCGTCCACCGAGTCGCCGGCGGCGATCTGGAAGGCCATCTGCGCCAGTGTGCGGATCGCGCCGACCAGCGCCCACAGCACGACCGGCTGGGCAATCCCTTCCGCGCGCACCGAAGCCAGCATGTGGGTGCTGCGGATAACGTCGCCAGCCAGGGCCGCATCGACCAGTCCGAACACGTCGAAGCGGGACTGGTCCGAGACGCTCGCCAGTACCGAGTCCAGGTCCAGCATGCCGGGGCCGTTCAGGATCAGCAGTTTGTCGATTTCCTGCGCCGCCGCCAGCAGGTTGCCCTCGACGCGTTCGGCCAGCAGTTCACTGACGCCGGGTCTGGGTTGCAGGCCCTTCGAGGCCAGTCTTTCGCTGATCCAGCGGGGGAGTTGTGGTGCCTCCACCGGCCATACCCGCAGGCTCGCGCCGATCTGGGTAACGGCCTGATACCAGCGGGTCTTCAGGGAGGCCTGATCGAGGCGACCGGCGGTGACCAGCAACACGGTGTCCTCGGCGGGCCGTTCGGCGTAGCGCGTCAGCGCCTCGCCGCCCTCCTTGCCGGGCTTGCCGGTGGGGATGCGCAGTTCCAGCAGCCGGCGCTCGGCGAACAGCGAGAGGTTGCTGGCGGCCTGATCGAGCTGGTGCCAGTCGAAACTGCGGTCGACCTCGAGAATCTCGCGGTCGATCGCGCCCCACTCACGCGCGGCGCGGCGGACCGCGTCCTCGGCTTCCATCAGCTGGAGGGGTTCGTCGCCGCTGATCAGGTAGATCGGACGCAGTTCACCGCGGAGGCCACGTTGCAGGTCGGTGACCGAGCGCAGCTCCATCAGGAACCGGCTCAGTTGGCCACGGACAGCTGGCGGATCATCTGCTGGATCACGCCGTTGTACATCTGCTCGAACAGCACCCGTTCCTGGCGTTCCATTTCGAGCGGCTGGGCCGGGTCGTAATTCAGTATCTGGCTGGCGGAAGCACTGAGGACGCGCGCGTCGGACGATTGCCCGGACAGCGCGGAGAAGCGCACGTTGAGGCCAAGCCGGTATTGAGCCGCGGAACGGTTGGCGTCACGCCCTGCGGTGGCTCGCTGTTCGTCGACGCTGAGGAGTCGCAAGGTGGCGGCATTGGCCGCCGGTGCGTCGACCAGTTCGGCTCCGGCACCGGTCAGCGTGTTCCTGAGCTTGGCGGCGAACGCAGCGTTGGCGGTGCCCGACTCCAGATATACCCGCTGCAGCGATGCGGGCAGGTCAATGGCGCCGCGCAGGTGATAGCCACAACCGCCGAGCGACCCGAGCATGACCAATGCGGCGATCGCCATCAGGGTGAGGGAAGAGAGACGGGAAACGTTCATGCCAGGGGGCTCCAGGGTGCGTTCTCGGCAGCGGTCTATTTGACGACGATATTCACGAGCTTGCCCGGAACCACGATGACTTTCACCACGGTTTTGTCTTCCAGGTGGCGGGCGACGGCCTCGTCGGCGCGGGCGATGGCCTCGACGGCGGCGCGATCGGCATCGGCGGCGACGGCGATGCGACCGCGCAGCTTGCCGTTGACCTGCACGACCAGCTCGAGTTCGTCCTGCACCAGCGCCGCCTCGTCGACCTGGGGCCAGGCGGCATCGATGACCGAGTCACCGCCGCCCAGCTCGCGCCAGAGCACATGTGCCATGTGCGGGGTGATCGGGGCGAGCAGGCGCACCGCGGTGAGCAGGACCTCGCGCGCCAGCGCCCGACCGTTGGCGGATTCGTCGCTGGCCCGGGCCAGCGCGTTCATCAGTTCCATGACGGCGGCGATCGCGGTGTTGAAGGTATGGCGACGGGCGATGTCGTCGGAGACCTTGGCGATGGTCTCGTGCAGCTTGCGGCGCAGGGCCTTCTGGTCGGCGGTCAACGCCCCGGCATCCAGGGCGCCGACCGCGCCGGCGGCGGCGTGATCCGCGCACTGTTTCCAGAAACGGCGCAGGAAGCGGCTGGCGCCGTCCAGACCGGCATCGGACCACTCCAGTGACTGATCCGGTGGCGCGGCGAACATGATGAACAGACGCACCGCGTCGGCGCCGTACTGGTCGATCATGACCTGCGGGTCGACGCCGTTGTTCTTGGACTTGGACATCTTCTCGATGCCGCCGATCTCGACCGGCTGGCCATCCTCGGGAAGCGTGGCGGCCACGATGCGGCCACGGTCGTCACGCTCGACGGCAACCTCGGCGGGGTTGTACCAATGCTTCGCGCCGTTGCTCTCCTCGCGGTAGTACGTCTCCGCGACGACCATGCCCTGGGTCAGCAGGCGGGTGAACGGCTCGTCGTTGGCGACCAGGCCGTTGTCGCGCATCAGCTTGTTGTAGAAGCGCGCGTAGAGCAGGTGCAGGATCGCGTGCTCGATGCCGCCGATGTACTGGTCGACCGGCAGCCAGTAATTGGCCCGCTCGTCGAGCATGGCGCCGCCCTGGTCCGGGCAGGCGTAGCGCGCGAAGTACCAGGACGATTCCATGAAGGTGTCGAAGGTGTCGGTCTCGCGCTCGGCCGGGCCGCCGCATTCCGGACAGGTGGTCTTGCGCCATTCCGGATCGGTCTTGATCGGCGAACCCTCGCCGGTGAACGCGACGTCCTCGGGCAGCACCACCGGCAGCTGATCCGCCGGCACCGGTACGTCGCCGCAACTCGGGCAGGCGACCATCGGGATCGGTGCGCCCCAGTAACGCTGACGGGAGACGCCCCAGTCGCGCAGACGGAAGTTGACGCGGCGGTTGCCGCGCCCGCGCGCCTCGACCCAGCTGGCGATCGCCTCGAAGGCGCCGGCGAAGTCCAGGCCGTCGAACTCGCCGGAGTGATGCAGCACGCCCTTCTCGGTGTAGGCGCAGGTCGAGATGTCGGCGGCCTCGGCGTCAACCGGGCGGATCACCGCCTTCCGCGGAATGCCGTATTTGGCCGCGAATTCGTAGTCGCGCTGATCGTGCGCCGGCACCGCCATGACCGCGCCGGTGCCGTAGCCCATCAGCACGAAGTTGGCGGCGTAGACGGGTACCGCCTCGCCGGTGATCGGGTGCAGCGCGGACAGGCCGATCGGCATGCCCTTCTTTTCCATCGTTTCCAGGTCTGCCTCGGCGGTACCGCCGGCGCGGCATTCCTCGATGAAGGCCGCCAGTTTCGGGTTCGACCGGGCCGCCTCGATGGACAGCGGATGCTCGGCGGCGACCGCGACGTAGGTCACGCCCATCAGCGTGTCCGGGCGGGTGGTGTAGACGTCCAGCGTTGCGTCACGACCGTCCAGGCCGAACTTCAACTCGAGACCTTCCGAACGCCCGATCCAGTTGCTCTGCATCGTGCGCACCGCGTCCGGCCAGCCGGGCAGCTTGTCGAGGTCGGCGAGCAGTTCGTCGGCGTAGGCGGTGATCTTCAGGAACCATTGCGGGATCTCGCGGCGTTCGACCAGCGCGCCGGAGCGCCAGCCGCGCCCGTCGATGACCTGTTCGTTGGCGAGCACGGTCTGGTCGACCGGGTCCCAGTTCACGATCGCGTTCTTCTTGTAGACCAGGCCCTTGCGGAACAGCTCGGTGAACAGCCACTGCTCCCAGCGGTAATACTCGGGCCGGCAGGTGGCCAGCTCGCGCGACCAGTCGTAGGCGAAACCCATGCGCTTAAGTTGTGCGCGCATATGGTCGATATTGGAGTAGGTCCACTTCGCCGGCGCGACCTTGTTCTTGATCGCGGCGTTCTCCGCCGGCAGACCGAAGGCGTCCCAGCCCATCGGCTGCAACACGTTCTTGCCGAGCATGCGCTGATGCCGCGCGATCACGTCGCCGATGGTGTAGTTGCGCACATGGCCCATGTGCAGCTTGCCGCTCGGATACGGGAACATGGACAGGCAGTAGAACTTTTCCCGATTCGGGTCTTCGACAGCCTGAAAGGACTGGTTAAGCTCCCAGAAGGACTGGGCTTCGGTTTCGATATCAGCGGGGGCGTATTGTTCGTGCATTGCAGATATTGGCGGCAGGTCGGTGGTTGCCCGACCGGCAACGGTCGCGGAACGCGAAAGAGACAGGCGAAAAAGGTCGCTTACGATACCCCATGCGCAATCCGGTAAGAACCCGCCTCGGTGGCACTGTTCGGCTGGTCGTTCTCGCCGCCGCGGTGCTTTGCCCGGCGCTGGCCGCTGGCGAGCTGGAAGCGGTGTTCGGTTACCCGGCGAAGATCCATTCACCCAGCGCCAGCATGTTCCCCAAGTGGAGCGAGGTACAGCAACGCACGATCGATGCGGGTCCCGATGGTCCGCCGTGCGTCGAGGAAGGACTCCACGAATGCCATTACCGGAAGCTGGTTGGAATCGCTGACCGTGCCCGCAAGCTGCCGTTGCGCCGCCAGATCGAATTCGTGCACGAGTACGTCAACCGGCTGACCTACATCACCGATTTCGATCTGTACGGCGTCAGCGATTACTGGGCCACGCAATTCCAGTTCTATGGCCACGACGGTGGTGATTGCGAGGATTACTCGATCAGCAAGTACTACGCCCTGCGGCTGCTCGGACTCCCGCCGGATGCCCTGCGACTCACCATCGTGCGTGACACCAATCTGCGGGCGGACCACGCAGTGCTGGTCGTCGAGGCCGACGACCGGTTCTGGCTGCTGGACAGCAATCAGGACAAGGTTGTCGATACTGGCCGTGTCCATCACATGCTCCCGTACTACTCGATCAACGAGAATCACTGGTGGAGTTACATCGGTGTTCCCAAAGACATGGACAATTACTAGATGCGCTCCGAGTCCTCTTCACGTCGTTCCACGCTGATCGCCTTCGGTTTGCTCGTGCTGTTCCTGATCGGTGGTGTCTGGGGGGTCACCCGCGTCGTCGATCGCGAACAGGAACGCGAGACGAAACTCTGGGAGGATCGCCTGGGTGTGATCGCGGACAGCCGCGTCGACGCGGTCACGCGCTGGCTCGACGCGCAGCGCCAGGTCGCGGTTCAGATTGCCGACAACACCTCGTTGCAGCTCTACCTCTCGCAGATTCTGTATGCCGAGACTGGTGCCGATACCAGCCCGGAACTGAGCTGGCTGCGCGATCTGCTGGTCGCCGCTGCCGACCGTTCCGGATATCTCGAACACACCGGCCGGGAAGGCATCCGCGCGAACATCGAAGCCACCGGTCGCCGGGGTATCGGCCTGCTCGACGCAAGCGGCAAGGTGATCACCGCCACGCGCGACTTCCCTGGCCTGGACGCCGCCGCGCGGGTCGCGATCGAAACCGCGCTGGCTGCGGGTTCGTCCTCGGTCCGGGATATTTACCTGAACGACAAGGGCCAGCCCAGCATGGCCTTCCTCGCGCCTGTCCGGGCCGTGCAGGGGACGGATGTCATCGGCCTGGTCATGGCCGTTCGCCCGGTTGCCGACGATCTGTATCCACTGCTTGATCAGCGTGGTCTGGCCGGGCGCACGCATGAGACGTTGCTGTTGCGCCGTGAGGGCGAGGATGTCGTCTATCTGTCCCCGCAGGCCGACAAGAGCGAGCCGCTCAAGCGGCGTCTGGCACTGCATGCGGAGAGTCTTGCCGGCGGATTCGCGGTCAGCTACCCGGGCCGCTTCGGCGAGCGCAGGGACTACAAAGGCAACCCGGTGCTGCTGAACAGCCGCGCGGTACAGGGGACGCCCTGGGTGTTGATGCACAAGATCGACCGCGCGGAGGCCCTGGCCGCCGCGGAGGCCAACGCCCGCCACCTGATGATCGCGTTGCTGCTGCTGGTCGGCCTGCTCGGCGGCTTTCTGGTTGCGGCCTGGTGGTACGGCGCGACCGTCCGCTCCCGGCAGGCGGCGGTCCATCTGCGCGAGGCCAACGAGCGCATTCTCGGCCAGTCGCTGATGCTCGGCGCGATCACGGACAACAGCAGCGATTTCCTCGCCCTGCTCGATGCCGACGGTAACTTCCGCCTCGCCAATCGCGCCCTCGCTGAGCGCGTCGGTGTGCCTGCCGAGGATTTCGTCGGCAAATCCGTGGCGGCGATGTTCGGCGCCGAGGTCGCCAAACTCCTGGAGAGCGATCTGCACGACGGCGACGAGAGCGCGGAGGAACTGTTCGAGACGCTTGAAATCGGGGGCGTCGAACGCCGCTACAGTAGCTACCGGGTCGCGCTCGGCGGCGGTGGCGGCATGACCGGCTACCAGTTGCTGGTGATGCGCGACGTCACCGATCTGCTTCAGGCCGAAGAGCGCAAGGACCGCCTGATGTGGGAACTCGTCGAGACCCTGTCCGGCGTCCTCGACAAGCACGATCCCTACTCGGCCAACCACTCACGCATGGTCGCGCACCTCGCGGAAGCCATCGCCGATCTGCTCGGACTTGACCGCGGCGTCCGCGCCACCGTGCGCATCGCCGGGCAGTTGATCAACATCGGCAAGCTGGAGATCCCGCGCGAGGTGCTGACCAAACGGGGTGATCTGACGGCGGATGAAAAGGCCCTGCTCGCCGGCCATCTCGGTCGCGCGCACGAGATTCTCGCCGGCATCGAATTCGACGGCCCGGTCGCGGACGCGGTCGGCCAGAGCGGCGAATTCCTCGACGGCAAGGGCCACCCGCAGGGCCTGAGCGGGGACCAGATCATCATGGAAGCGCGCATCCTCGCGGTGGCCAACAGCTTCGTAGCGATGACCACCCCGCGTGCGTGGCGCGTCGGCATGGACCGCAACACCGCGACCGACCAGCTGCTGCGTGACACCACGCGCTATGACCGGCGCGTCCTGGCCGCCTTGTTCCACCATGTCAGCAAGTTCGACGACGACGCCTGGGCGCAACTCTGGAACTGAGCGCCGGGACTGACATCCAGGGAACCTGCCGAGCCATGAGCGGATCGTTCCGCTGCGGCGCCTGCTCATTGATCGGCGCTTACTGGTCTGCACCATTTTTCAGTAGCCGTAGGGCGGAAGCCGAAGGCGTTCCGCCGGACGGCGCCAGGTGTGCCCACCCGCGTGCGGAAGGACCTGGTGTTCGGCGTGAATCCGAACGGCAGCCGGCGGAACGCCTGCGGCTTCCGCCCTACGTGAATACGAAGTCCTGCGCGATTTTCCTCGCCCCCTGGTGAGGATGCGGGTTAACCGGTTTCGGTCAGTCGGCGGCGTTGCAGCAGGTAATAGGCCGCCGGCATCACGAACAGGCTGAGCAGCGGGGCGGTGATCATGCCGCCGATCATCGGTGCGGCGATGCGTTGCATCACTTCCGAGCCGGTCCCGGTGCCGATGAAGATCGGGATCAGGCCCGCCACGATGACGGCGACGGTCATCGCCTTCGGGCGGACGCGCATGACCGCGCCTTCCATCAACGCCGCGCGCAGGTCGGCGCGGGTGGTCATACGATTTTCCTCTTCGCGATGTCGGATCGCGTTGTCGAGGTAGACCAGCATGACCACGCCGAACTCGGCGGAGACACCGGCCAGCGCGATGAAGCCGACGCCGACCGCGACGCTCATGTTGAAGCCCTCCCACCACAGCAGCCAGAAGCCGCCGATCAGCGCGAACGGCAGCGTCGCCATGACCAGCACGGCCGGTCCGGTGCGCCCGAAGGTCAGGTAGAGCAGCACGAAGATGATCATCAGCGTGACCGGCACGACCTTGGCCAGCTTGGCCTCGGCGCGCAGCAGGTATTCGTACTGGCCGGACCAGGTGATCGAGTAGCCGGGCGGCAGTTTCACCTTTTCGCGCACCACGGCCTGCGCCTCCTTAACGTAGGAACCGAGGTCGCGACCGCGCACGTCGACGAAGGTCCAGCCGTTCAGACGCGCGTTCTCGGACTTGAGCATCGGCGGGCCGTCGACGATCTCGACTGTGGCGACCTGGCGTAGCGGGATGTGCGCGCCGGCCGGCGTGACCAGCGGCAGGTCGCGCAGCGCTTCGATGTCGTCGCGGTAGCTGCGGGGGTAGCGCACGTTGACCGGGTAACGTTCCAGGCCTTCGATGGTCTGGGTGATCTCGACACCGCCGACCGCCGCGCGAATCACGTCGTTGATGTCGGCCATGTTGAGCCCGTAACGGGCGGCGGCGACGCGGTCCGGGTCGATCTGGATGTAACGTCCGCCGGCGACGCGCTCGGAGTAGGCCGAGGTGGTGCCGTCAACCGCCTGCACCGCCGCCTCGATGTCCTTGCCGATACGTTCGATGACCTCCAGGTCGGGACCGGCGACCTTGATGCCGATCGGCGTCTTGATGCCGGTCGCGAGCATGTCGATGCGGGTCTTGATCGGTTGCACCCAGGCGTTGGTCAGGCCCGGGAATTTCACGGTGCGGTCGAGTTCGTCGATGACGTCATCGAGCGTCACGCCCTCGCGCCACTCGCTGCGGTCCTTGAGCAGGATGGTGGTCTCGATCATGGTCAGCGGGGCGGGATCGGTGGCGGTGTCGGCGCGGCCGATCTTGCCGAACACGCGCTTGACCTCGGGGATGGTCTTGATCAGGCGGTCGGTCTGCTGGAGCAGTTCCTGCGCCTTGCCGATGGAGAGGCCGGGCAGCGTGGTCGGCATGTACAGCAGGTCGCCTTCCTCCAGTTCCGGCATGAATTCGCTGCCGATGCCGGTGGCCAGTTGTTTGATGCGCTGGTCGTCGCGGAAGACCTGTTTCCAGCCGTCGCTGAGTTCCTGCGTGAAATCGTTGACCGACCGCACCCAAGCCTCGCTGCCGAGCAGTTGGCCAGGCCATTTGAGCGGCGCGAGCAGCGCGGAGAAACCGCCGATCGGCAGCAGCATGGTCAGCATCAGCAGGAAGGCGACCAGCATCGTCGTCCACGGAAAGCGCAGCACCGCCGCCAGCGCCGGGCGGTAGAGAAAAATCAGAAAGCGCGAGATCGGGTTGGTCCGTTCGTCGGGGATGTGGCCACGGATGAACCAGCCCATCAGGACGGGTACCAGGGTGACCGCGAGCCCGGCCGAGGCGGCCATCGCGTAGGTCTTGGTGAAGGCCAGCGGCGAGAACAGGCGGCCTTCCTGCGCCTCCAGCGTGAACACCGGCAGGAAGCTGAGCGTGATGATCAGCAGCGAGAAGAACAGCGCCGGGCCGACTTCCCGGGTTGCTTCCAGAATCGTCTGCCAATGCGCGTCGCCCTTGGGGCGGTGCCCGTGCGAGTGCTTGTAGCGCTCCAGATGCTTGTGCGCGTTCTCGATCATGACGATGGCGGCGTCGACCATCGCGCCAACCGCGATGGCAATGCCGCCCAGCGACATGATGTTGGCGGCGATGCCCTGCTGCTGCATGACGATGAACGCCGCCATCACGCCCAGCGGCAGGGTGACGATCGCGACCAGACTGCTGGGCAGATGGAACAGGAAGATCAGGCAGACCACCGCGACCACGATGAACTCTTCGAGGAGCTTGTCTTCGAGGTTGTCGACGGCGCGCTGGATCAGTTCCGAACGGTCGTAGACGGTCACGACCTCGACCCCCGGCGGCAGGCCGGGCTTGAGCTGTTCGATGCGGGCGCGGACATCCCGGATGACATCCATCGCGTTCTCGCCGTAGCGCATCACGATGATGCCGCCGACGGTCTCGCCTTCGCCGTCCAGTTCGGCGATGCCGCGTCGCTTTTCCGGGCCGATCGCGACGCGGGCCACGTCGCGGACCAGGATCGGGGTGCCGTTCGGATTCATCGCGACCGGGATGGTCTCGATGTCCGCGACCGTCTTCAGGTAGCCGCTGGTGCGGATCATGTATTCCGCTTCGGCGAGTTCCATGACCGAGCCGCCGACCTCCTGATTGCCGCGCCGGATCGCGGCGATCAGCTGATCGAAGCGGATGTCATAGGCGCGCAGGCGGTCCGGGTCCGCGACCACCTGATACTGGCGGACCATGCCGCCGACGCTCGCGACCTCGGACACGCCGGGCACGGTCTGCAACTCGAACTTCAGGAACCAGTCCTGCAGGGAGCGCAGCTCGGACAGGTCGTGGGTGCCGGACCGGTCGACCAGCGCGTACTGGTAGACCCAGCCGACGCCGGTGGCGTCCGGCCCGAGGCGGGGTTCGACACCGTCGGGGAGCGCCGAGGCGGCCTGATTCAGGTATTCGAGTACGCGTGAGCGCGCCCAGTACGGGTCGGTGCCGTCCGCGAAGATCACGTACACGTAGCTGTCGCCGAAGAACGAATAACCGCGCACCACGTTCGCGCCGGGCACCGACAGCATTGTCGTGGTGATCGGATAGGTGACCTGATCCTCGACCGTGCGCGGCGACTGCCCCGGGAACGGCGTCTTGATGATGACCTGCACGTCGGACAGGTCCGGGATCGCATCCAGCGGCGTCGTCTTGACCGCCTGCCAGCCCCACGCGGCCAGCATCAGCGTCGCCAGCAGCACCAGGAAGCGGTTCTTGATCGACCAGGCGATGAGATTGGCGATCATGACCGCGCCTCCGTGGTTGCGCTGTTAACAGCGTTCAACGCAGAGGCGCGGAGACGCGGAGGGCGCAGAGGGTATTGAGGTTCGCTTCGCTTGGAGTCAGGGTTGGCCGACGGATTTGCCGTGCTTGGGTGAGCGGTTATGGACGGTGTGTCAGAACAAACGCAGGCGTCGAAGGTGTTGGAATCTCCCGACCTGCCGAGTGCGGAGGAATGTCGGGCGCAGGCAATTGCGCTCAACGATGACCCGCAGGAAGAGTGGGTGTTGGCCGAGATTGAGGTCGTTGCGGACGTTGAAGCCTGGCAATGATCTCGGCTGCTGGTGTGCAACCACGGCAGGAGACCGTCAGAAAAAGGGGTTGATCCCCCTCGTCCCGACGCGCCGCTGCCAATCCTCTCAAAATCTCTGCGTCCTCCGCGTCTCCGCGCCTCTGCGTCAAAAGCTGTTACGAAGGTCAGGAGTGTCATCACTGCATCCTCCGCAGCGCCGCCTGGAGGTTGGCTTCGGAGTCGATCAGGAACTGCCCGGACACCACCACCTCGGCGCCTTCCTGGAGCCCGCTTAGCACCTCGACCTTGTCCGCCGTCCACATGCCGGTGCGGACCGGCGTCGGCTGGAAGCGGCCGTCGCCGAGCGCGAGCAGGACGATGCGGCGCGTGCCGGTCTCGATGATCGCGTCGCGCGGCACGGTCAGCACGTCGTCCCTGGCGCCGCCCCAGATGGTCGCCTCGGCGAGCGTGTTGGGCTTGAGTTTGCCGTCCGGGTTGTCGAATTCCAGGCGCACCTTGAGGGTGCGGGTCGTCGGGTCGAGTTCCGGGTAGATGAAGCGGACCTTGCCCTCGAAGGTCTCGCCGGGCAGTGCGTTGACGCTGATGTCGGCCGGGGTGCCGACGTCGAACCAGCTCATCTGGTGCTCGAACACGTCGACCACGACCCAGACCTTGCTGATGTCCGAGATCGTGTAGAGCTCGGTCATCGGGGTCACGTACATGCCTTCCTTCAGGCCGATCCGCGTCACCACGCCACCCTCATCGGCGAGGATCGGCACACTTAAGGCCACGGTGCCGGTCTGTTCGATCTTCTTGATGGTCGCCGCCGGCACGTCGAACAGTTTCAGACGCTGGATCGAGGCATCGACCAGATTGCGACCGCGCCCTTTCAACGTGCCGCTGTCGCGGTCCTTCAGCGAGAGCAGGAATTCCTCCTGCGCGTTGACGACCTCCGGCGAATAGAGCTCCAGCAGCAACTGGCCGGGCTCCACCGGGTCGCCTTCGGCGCGCACGTGCAGTTTTTCCACCCAGCCTTCGGCACGCGGATGCACGTGCACCTGCCGGTCCTCGTCGTACATGACCCGCCCCAGCGTATCGATGCGCTTCCACAGCTTGCCGACCTCGGCCTTCGCGGTGCGCACACCCATGTTCTGGATGGTCTCGGGGCGCACGCGAACGATCGGCGGGCCGTCGTCCTCGCTGCCGACGCTGACTTTTTGCGGGACCAGGTCCATGCCGCAGATCGGGCAGGAGCCTTCCTCGTCGCGGATGATCTGCGGGTGCATCGGGCACACGTATTTGGGGTCGAGGTGCTTTTCCGCGTGTTCGAGCGCGGTGTCAGCGGTCGATTCGCGTGTTTCCGAAGGTGTCGTGGTCGGTGTCGCGACGTCCCTCTCACAGGCCGTGGTGAACAACACGGCAAGCAGCAGGCCCGGCAGGGGCCATATCGGGGAGTTCATGGGGTGTCCTCTGTAAAACGGAGAGCGGCGCGGCATGCGCGCCGGAATGCGGTTCAGACAGAGGCGCGGGTGATGGGAGGGCGAAAGGCGGGTACGAATGTGTTGGCGGGACACGCATTCCGCGTGTGAGCTGGCTTGTCCGGCGCCATGACACGGATGACGTTGCGCATGCCGGTCAGGGGGGCCATGCCATGGCCGGCGCTGGCACAGTGCCCGTCGCATTGCCCATTGCAGTGGTGGGTGAGGCCGAGCGGGTCGCCGTGTTCGTCGCAGCAACAGGCGGGCTTGGCGCCGGGGTCGGTGGCCGCCGCGCGCGTGTGGTGGCAGCCGTCAACGGTCGTCGGTGCCGACGACATCTGCGTATCCCGATCCGTGAACGCGGCCTGACCCTGCGTCAACGGCATGAGCAGCACGTTGAGCGCGAGGAGCAGGTGGACAAAGGTTCGCAGGGATGGGGGCATGGCGCGAAATGAGATCGAGGGTGCGGAAAGTGTCTCGGGGAGCTTGATCGGTGGGTCGATATCAGGACCGTGATCGTGGCCGGATGTTTGCAGATTAGTGTTTTCTGGCCGTGATTCAACGAGTTGAAAGGGTATATTCGGTCCCTCGATCACAACGAAAAGGAGGGTGCGACATGGGTATTTTCGGAAAGATTCTGGCTGCGGTCGGATTCGAGGACAACGACGCCAAGGTTGCCGAGGCATTGGCGCCGGTGTCCGTAGAGGCGGTCAAGGAGGCCAAGGCGGCGCGGGAACAGGCGGCGCAGGCAGCCCCTGCCAGCGCGGCGCAGGCCGCTCCAGCCAGCCAGGCGGTGGCCGTCGTCGACGTGGTCGCCCAGCTCGAAAAGCAGGCGGCGGCGCACGGCGGTCAGCTCAACTGGAAGACGTCGATCGTGGACCTGCTGAAACTCCTGGATCTCGACAGCAGCTTCGCGGCGCGCAAGGAACTGGCGAAGGAACTGTGCTGCCCGGAGGAGAAGATGGGCGATTCGGCACAGATGAACATGTGGCTGCACAAGACGGTGTTGCAAAAGCTCGCCGACAACGGCGGCAACATCCCGCGCGACCTGCTCGCCTGAGCACGGTCGATGCACGTTGGCGAGACGATAAGAGGAGTGCGCGGATATGGGTTTGTTCGATGAGGTGTTGGGTGCCGCCACGGGGCTGGGCGGTCGGTCTGGGCAGTCCGACAACGCACTGGCCGACGCGGTCATGCAGATGATCGGCGGCCAGGGTGGGATCGGCGGTCTGCTGCAAACCTTGCAGAAGGCCGGGCTCGGGGATGTCGCCGGCTCGTGGGTGAGCAACGGCGCCAATCTGCCGGTTTCCGCCGAGCAGTTGATGGGGGCCTTGGGCGGCGACCAGATCGGTCAGCTCGCCCGCCAGCTCGGTGTGGGCAACGATCAGGCGTCCGGGACTCTGGCGGAATATCTGCCCAAGGTGATCGACATGCTCACCCCGGACGGCAATGTGCCCGAAGGCGGCGGTGACCTGATGTCGCAGGGTCTGGCGATGCTCAAGGGCAGCCTGTTCCGGTAGGCGCCTTGGGGCCCCCCGGTGCAAGGCCGGGGGGCGTCACCCTCTTTAGATCCGTTCCGCCCGGCAAGCGTGCACAACGGTCTGGTTCAGTGGGCCGCGAGGGCGTCGTGCACGCGTCGCAGGCGCGCGCCGACCTCGGTGGCGAGTGCGTGGATTTCCGGCTTGTCGACCAGCTTGAGCACCGCCGCCGGGTCCATCAGCGAGACATGGATGCCGCCGTCCGCCATCTCGCGGACCACGACGTTGCAGGGCAGCAGCAGGCCGATGTCCGGTTCCGCCTCGATCGCGCGGTTCGCGAACGGCGGGTTGCAGGCACCGAGGATGCGGTAGGGCAGGCGGTCGATGCCCATCTTCTTCTTCAACGTGGCGGCCACGTCCATGTCCGCGAGGATGCCGAAGCCCTCCGCCTGCAGCGCCTCGGTGGCGAGGTCGATGGCTGTGTCGAAGGGGACGTTCATGGTCAGTGAGAATCCGTACATGGGGTGCCTCGCGGGGTCGGTTGGTGATGTCTGGGTGCGAATCAGGACGACGCGCCGATGCTTCGGGCCGCCGTGCTCAGCGCGTCGCGCCGAGGAACTCCTGCACTCTCTCGAACAGCGGCAGGCCCACGCGCCGTTTCAGGTGTTCGCTGATCGTCGCGAGCGCGGCACGCCAGGCGTCGGGTGCGTCGACCGATAGCAGATGCTCCGGCCCGGCAGCGGCGAGGAAATCCTCGCGGGCGCGGGCTTCCAGGTTCCGGGTCGCTTGCCGGTTCGCGGCGGTCGCCTCGCTGATGGCGGCGCGCAATTGATCCTGCAGGTGGGCTGGCAGCGCGCCCCAGAAGTCCTCGCTGATCAGGACCAGATAGCCCTCATAGCGGTGCGCGGTCGGCAGGACGTAGCTGTTGGCATCGAGTCGGCCGGATCGGGACAGCTTCCACCACGAACCCTGTTGGGCGTCGGTGTTGCCGTTCGCCACGTCGGGCTGGCCGTTCAGCGTGGTGACGATGAGCCGCTCGATCGGCGAGCCCGATTCGCCGAAACGGGCGCCGCGCAGTGCTTCCGGGCCGGGGTTGGGGGCCGGCTGCCCGGGGGCGACCTGGAGCGCGAAGTGGCTCATGCCGACATCCCAGACGGTCAGCGCGACCAGACCGGTGCGCGGCAGCGAGGCGGTGAGTTCGGTGAACAGCGGCGAGTCGATCAGACGATGCGCGGCGTTGATGTCGGGGATTACATAGGGCAGTTCGAACAGGGTGAGTTCGCGACCGAGCCGGCTGACCCGATGGATGTCGACGGCGGTCATCAGGCCGTTGCGCAGGCGATCCGGCGTGCGTCCGCCGGCCTTCTCGGGGGCGTCCATCGCGCCGGTGTCGAAGCGCAGTTCGCGCACGGCGGCCTCGTCGCCGAACATCGAGCCGTCGTGGTGGACCTGCATGGTGATCTGGTCCGCAAGGCGCTTCTTGATCGCCTGCGCGAGGAAGTCGGCGGCCCGACCGCGTGGGGAGTCGGCGCTGCCTTCGTGGACGAAGTGCAGGACACGCGGCGCGGCGAACGCGGGCAATGCGCACATCGCGAGCAGCGCGGCGATCAGGATTCGGCGGGCGGTGAGCATCGGGTCAGTCCTGTGGGTCGAGGTACAGCGCGCCGCGCGCGGCGTGATCGGCCAGGCGTATCCCTGCTGCTGCCGTGAGCGCGGACGGACCGCATACATAGATATCCGCGTCGGGCATTTCGTTCAGTTGATCGAGGGTGGCTTCCAGCGCGTGATCCCAGTCGCCCGGCGCGATCAGGATCGGGATGAAGCGGAAATCCTCCAGCGAGTCGGCCCAGGCGCGACCGAGGTTGGCGAGATAGTGGCAGGCGCGGTCGCGCGCCAGCCAGAGGAGGCGGCGCGGGCGGTCTTCGTCCACCGAGATGGCGTGTTCGATCAGGCTCTTGGTGCTCGCGAACGAGGCCTCGAAGGTCAGGAACAGCTGGGCGCGCGGTGAATCGTCGGCGAGCGTGAAGGTGCCGCTGGGCCCGTCCAGCTCGACCCGGTCGCCTTGATGCAGCGTTTCGAAGGCCGCCGCCGGGAAGGGGGAGCCGGGGTTGCGGAAGAGATGGAATTCCAGGATCAGTCCGTTGCACGGACAGCTCGCGATCGGCAGCGTAGCGCGCTGTCCGCCGGGCAGTGTCAGCGTCACGCGCTGGCCAGCCAGGAAGCGCAGCGTGTGGCTGCGGGGCGTGCGCACGCTCAGCACCAGGATGCCGTCGCCGTGGCGATCGAGTCTGGCGACCTTGGCGGTGATCCGCTGGCGGGGTACGTCTTCCGGCTCGCCGATCTCGCGGGCGTCGATCAGCAGATCGCTGGCGGCGGTGGTTCGGCAGGCGAGAAACCAGCCTGCGTCGCGGGCCGGTTCGCCAAGCCGGAAGTCATGTGGCTGGGCAGGGCCCGGTCGGCCTTCCAGCAGCCTGGCCTTGCAGTCGCCGCAACTGCCGTTGCTGCAACCGTACTGGATGTACACGCCGGCGCGCAGCGCGGCGTCGAGCACCGTTTCGTTGGCTTCGATCGGAAAATCGCGCCCGCTCTGCCGCAGGCGGACGATGTGGGTCACGTGGGTCTGGCGCGCGCGATCAGCCCATGCGGGCGTGTTGGTGCATCGCGCCGGTGCAGGCCGAGACCATGGATTCCAGGCGTTCCATGTCGAGGATGTGGACGTGCTTGCGCTGCGCTTCGAGCAGGCCGTCCTCGTGGAAGCGCGTGAACAGGCGACTGACCGTCTCGACCGCCAGCCCGAGATAGTTGCCGATCTCCTGACGCGACATGCTCAGATTGAATTCGCGATCGGAATAGCCGCGCCGCTTGTAGCGGGCCGACAGGCTGAACAGGAAGGCGGCGAGGCGTTCCTCCGCGCTCTTCTTGCCGAGGACCAGCAGCATCTCCTCCTCGCGGTTGATCTCCTTGCTGAGCAGGCGGAACAACTGGTGCTGGAGGCTGGGCAGGCGCGAGGCCAGATCCTCGAGGCGGTCGAAGGGCAGCTCGCAGACGGCGGTCGTCTCCATGGCGATGGCGGCGCAGGTGTGGATGCCGCGATCGATCGCGTCCAGGCCCAGCATCTCGCCCGGCAGGTGGAAGCCGACGACCTGCTCGTCTCCGTCCTGCGCGGACGAATACGACTTCACCGAGCCGGACTTGACCACGAAAATCGAGTGGAAGGGGTCGCCCATGCGGAACAGGTGATCGCCGCGATGCAACGGGCGGTTGCGTTTGACGATGCGGCCGAGTTCATCGACGTCCTTGTCGTCCAGGCCCATTGGCAGACACAAGGCGCCGAGGCTGCAATTCCCGCAAGCCTGCTTGAGGTGGTCGATGTTGACGATGGGTGGTGTCGAAGTCGCGTTCATGGCACTCACGTCTGCAAAAAAGGTGATTTCCTGATTATGCACCCGAATTGATCCAACTCATGGAGTATGGCGCGGGAATCGGGTTCCGCGTGGCTGGGTACGGGCCGGAGTGTACCGGTTGTCGGTCCGATTTCGGTTGTGGTCGTTGCGCTGGATCGGATCACATGACGAATTCCGCGCGATCCTGTCAGGTCGGGTGACGCGATGCGGCGATCCCGTCATCCGGTGGCTGGCGGCGGCGCCGGCCGGTCCGGGGTGGATTGGCTTGCGGCGGGCAATCCATGTGTTCTGGCACGACCCCTGCTGTCTGGATCCGGAGAGCCGGCGATTCGGGCGTCAAATCGACGCTGCCCCGCAGCCCATGGTGACTACAATGCAGCCTTGTGCCGTTTCCGACCATTTCGTGTCTTTCCACCCCACCCGCCTCATGAAGACCGGCTACGTCCGCCTGTTCAAACACTTCCTGCCCGGAACCTTTCTGCTGCTGATGGCGGTCGAGATTTTCCTGTTGGTCGGGGCGTTCCTGTTGGGTTCCGCGCTGGTTCTGGCTGCCGACGCGCTGGTCATGACGCAGTTCAAGCAGGCCGTCGGCATGGCCGCGTTGATGTCCCTCGGCATGGTCGCGATGGGTATGTACAACGCCCGTATCCGCAGTGGCCTGTTCGATGTCGCGTTTCGCCTGTTCGCGGCCTACATGATCATGCTGCTGGGCGTGCTTGCGGTCGGTCTGCTGCTGCCGGTGCAGATGCCCAGTCCGCTGGAGGTGGCGCTGGGCATCGCCATCGGCTTCGGTGCGCTGATGATGGTGCGTTCCCTGTTTCAGAAATTCGTCGTCGACCTCGACATGTGGGACCGGCGGGTGCTGGTGGTGGGCGCCGGCACGGCGGCCAATCGCATCGCCGAACTGACCCAGGACGCCGCCGGATTCAGCGCGTTCATCCCGGTCGGGTTCGTGCCCATGGATTCGGACGAGAAGGTGCACGCCGGATCAGCGATGCGGCATATCGAGCGGAACGATGCCTTGATCAATCTGGTGCGGTCGCTGGAGGTCGATGAAGTTGTCGTCGCCACCGATTGTCCCTGCGACGCGGCCTGCGTCGACGAACTGCTGCCGGTCAAGATGATCGGCGTGCCGGTGATCGAGCAGATCGATTTCATCGAACGCGAGGGCGGCAAGGTCGATCTCCACGCGCTGTCGCCGGGCTGGATGGTGTTCTCGCAAGGATTCACGCAGGGTGCGTTGCGCCGCATGACCAAGCGCGCGGTCGATCTGGGCGCGAGCTTCGCGCTGTTGCTGGTCACCTGGCCGATCCTGCTGGCGGCGATGCTGGCGATCAAGCTCGACGACGGCGGCCCGATCTTCTATCGCCAAGTGCGCGTCGGTGCCTATGGCAAGCATTTCGACGTGCTCAAGCTGCGCAGCATGCGGGTCGATGCCGAGAAGGCCACCGGCGCGGTCTGGGCGAAGGCGAACGACGATCGCACCACGCGCATCGGTGCCTGGCTGCGCAAGTTGCGCATCGACGAACTGCCGCAGCTGCTGACCATCTTCAAGGGTGATATGAGCTTCGTGGGGCCGCGCCCGGAACGTCCGGAATTCGTCACCCAGCTGGCGAAAAAGATTCCGCATTACGGGCTGCGCGAGATCGTCAAGCCGGGCCTGACCGGCTGGGCGCAGATCAATTACCCCTACGGCGCCAGCGACGAAGACGCCTGGAACAAGCACGAACTCGATCTGTACTACGTCAAGAATCACAGTCTGTTCCTCGATATCATGATCATCATGCAGACCGTCGAGGTCATCCTCTGGGGGCGCGGGCGCTAAGTGAGTTCCGCGCCGGATTCGCAACACGGCACCAAGGCCTTCGGGATTGGCTTCACGCTGGTTGCCTGGGTGCTGGCCCTGGCCCTGGCGACCTGGCTGTTCGCCGACTGGGAAGCGGGTCGGGCGAATCCCAACCGGGAACTGAGCGTCCGCGATGGCGGCCTGGAGCTGAAGCGCAATCGTCAGGGGCACTATCTGGCCGATGGGTCGATCAACGGCCACAAGGTGCCGTTCCTGCTCGATACCGGGGCGACCTTCGTCGCGATTCCGGAAGTCGTGGCCAATAGGCTGGGGCTGGAGAAGATGGCGCGTTCACGGTCGAACACCGCTGCCGGCGAGATCGATACCTGGCTGACCCGTCTGGACGAGGTCCGGCTCGGCCCGATCGTGGTCCGGAACGTGCCGGCCTCGATCAATCCCTACATGGCCGCCGACGACGAGATCCTGCTCGGCATGGCCTTCCTGAAACATCTGGAACTGGTGCAGCGCGGCGATACCCTGACCCTGCGGCAGTGAGCCTCACGCCTTTCTGCCGACGCGCAGGGTCAGCGGCCAGTTGACCGAGCGGACCCGGTCCGCACCGCCCCAGGCGCGGGCAAGGCGGGTTTCCAGGGCGTCGATCGCGCTTGGATCGTGCTCCCGCAGATACCGTTGCATCGCCGACCAGGTGTGCAGGTAGGCAATGAATTGCGGCAGCGTCCAGCTGAACTGCATGCTGAATTCGGGTGCCGGAATTTCCGTGAAGGGGAACGGCAGATCGCGGTAACCGTTCTCGACGTGGCGGCGTTCCGGTGGCCACCACGGGCCGAGCAGATCCTCGTACAAGGCATCCACGATGCGATCGATTGCCGGCGAGACCCGGCTCAGGCCGTAGCTCCAGGCCGCGAGGACCCCGTGCTCGCGCAACACGCGGTGCGACTCCGTGTAAAAGCGGGCGTGATCGAACCAGTGCAGGGCCTGCGCGACGGTGATCAGGTCGATCGAACCATCGCCAAGCCCGCTGGCCTCGGCGGGGGCGACCGCGTAACGCACGCGCTCATGGGCGCTCGCGTTGTCGATCTGCCCGGCGCTGGCGTCGGTCGCGGTGACCCGGTCGAAATGCGCCGCCAGCGCGACCGCAGCCTGGCCGCTGCCGGTCGCGCAATCCCATGCGTGTCCGCGTGTCGGGACGATCTGCGCCAGCCAGGCGTAGAGGCTTGCCGGGTAACGGGGCCGGGCCGCGGCGTAGGAACCGGCGTGGCCCGAGAAGTGGTCCTTGAAGCTCATCGGCGCGGGCGGTCCCTGCCCGGGGGGTGCATCAGCGCGGGCCGCCGCCGTGCTGTTGCATGCGCTGCATCATCTCGTTCTTGATGGTCTCGAGCTCGGCCGCGTCGACGGCGCCGTCGCCGTTGCTGTCCATGTGCTCGAACTGCGCTTCGGACGGCTTGATGAACTCGTCGCGTGTGACCTTGCCGTCGCCGTCCGCGTCGAACTGCTTCAGGAACATCGCGCCGAGGTCCGGCATGCCGCCGCCACCGCCAGGCGGCATGCTGAGGGCGAGCGGGCTCACGAGGAGCGCGGCGGCGAGGACGGTGAGGCGTTTCATGTCGGGTTCTCTCTCTGTCGTGGTGTTGCCCGGAGATCAGCGCATGAACGGCATCATGATGGTTTCCGGCTTGGTGAATTTGTTGATGTCGTGATTCATGCGGCCCATCGAGCCGGTCATGTGCATCATGGACTGGTTCATGTCGGCCATCGACTTGTTCATATGCGCGATGTGCGCGTTCAGATCGCCCATGTCGTGGCTCATGCTGCCCATGCCCGAGGCCATGTCGGCAACCTTGGTGGCCATGTATTCGACGCCGACGCGAACGCGTTCGAAGTCCGCGCCCATCGCCGCCTGGCCGTCGACCATGCTGCGCGCCATGTCGTTCATGTTGCCCGACATGCCGTTCATGTTTTGCGCCATGGTGGTGACATCCCTGCCCATCTGCACGACCGAGGCGGTCATGACGCTCATGTCACGGCCCATGTTGTACATGAACATGCCCATGCCGTAGAAGCCTGCGGCCGCGCCGATCAGGGCGAGCACGATCACGATGGGGAGCCAGCGGCGGCGCGGTTGCGCGGTGGAATCGGTCATGTCGGATGTCGCCTCGTTCGGGGAAGAGGCGGCATCCAGCAGGAATCGAACCAGTGTGCTAACTGACTGAACTGAATGGCGATTCGCGTGCGTCAACTGGCCTTCAGGTGTTGCACGTTGCGCAACGGACGGGGCTCAGGCGGCGCTCTGGAAGTGGTGCATGTCGACCCGCGTGCGGACCTTGAGCGGCTTCAGCAGTAGCGAGCGGGCGGTCATGCCCTCCGGTTGGCGCAGGCCCATCAGCTGCAACACGGCCGGCGCGATGTTGGACAGGCCGCCCACGCAGGACAGTTGCCAGTCTTCCTCGTCGATGACGATGCACGGCACCGGGTAAACGGTGTGCTGGGTGTGGGGCTCGTCGCTGTGCGGGTCGACCATCTCCTCGCAGTTGCCGTGGTCGGCGGTCACGATCACCGAGTAATCAACGGCGATCGCGGCCTCCAGCACCCGGCCGACCTCGCGGTCCAGCGTCTCGACGGCCTGGATTACCGCGTCCGGCACGGCGGTGTGGCCGACCATGTCGCCGTTCGCGAAGTTCACCAGGATGAACGAATAGCGCTGGCTGGCGAGCGCGCCGATGACGGCGTCGGCGACGGCCTTCGCGCTCATGTCCGGCTGCTGGTCATAGGTCGCCACTTTCGGCGACGGGACGACCAGTTGCTTCTCGCCGCTGTATGGCACGTTGCGCTGGCCGTTGAAGAAGAAGGTGACGTGCGGGTACTTCTCGGTCTCGGCGCAATGAAACTGGCTGAGGCCATGCGCGCTGACCGTCTGGCCGAGGGTGACTGCCGGCTTTTCCGGTTCGAACGCGTAGGGGAAGTCGAAGGCCGAGTCGTAATTCATCATGCAGGTGATGCGCGCCAGCGGTGCGTCGCCGCGATCGAAGCCCATGAACTCACGCTGGCCAAGCGCGGCGCAGATCTGTTTGGGACGATCCTTGCGGAAGTTGAAGGAGATCGCGGCGTCGTCGGCGGCGATGCGCTGGAAGCCGGGCAGCAGGATGGGGCGGATGAACTCGTCGCTGTCGCCCGCCGCGTAGGCGGCGCGGATCGCACCCTCGGCGGAGGCGGCCTGCTGGCCCTTGCCGTGCACCAGCGCGCGCCAGGCCAGTTCGGTGCGTTCCCAGCGGTGGTCGCGGTCCATCGCGTAATAACGGCCCATGATGCTGGCGATCAGTCCGCCGGCCTCGTGCAGCGCCGGTTCGATGTCGTGCACGAACTCCAGGGCGGTACGTGGCCCGGTATCGCGACCGTCCGTGAACATGTGCAGATACGGTTTGACCGCATGGCGTCGGGCGAAACGGATAAGCGCATGGATGTGGCCCATGCTGCTGTGCACGCCGCCGTCGGAGACCAGGCCGAACAGGTGCAGCGGGCGGTTGCGTTCCTTGGCGTGCATGACCGCGTCGTGCAGCGCGGCGTTGTTCCAGAATTCGCCGCTGCCGATGGCGGCGTCGATGCGCACGATGTCCTGGCGGATGATGCTGCCGCAACCGAGCGTCAGATGGCCGACCTCGGAGTTGCCCATCTGCCCGTCGGGCAGGCCGACCGCCGGCCCGGAGGCGTGCAGCGTGGTGTGCGAATAGCGCGCGAAATAGCGATCCAGGTTCGGCGTGCGCGCCTCCGCGACCGCGTTGTTGATGCGACCGGGATTGACGCCGAAACCGTCGAGGATCATCAGCACCACGGGTCGCCGTGGCGCACCATGCAGGCTGCTCATATTTGGACCATCTGTGATTCAGGTGGGGCGTGGACGGGACTCCTCCCGCCCGCCAGGCCCTTGCACCGTGATGTGGTCCAACTTTTGTGCCAGGACCACGAAATGGCCTTGGTGCCGGGCCGGCGTCGTGGTGCGGCGGTTTCTCCTGCATGCCGCAGGCACGATCACGGTGCCTGGAAGGAAATCGGACGCACCAAACCGGCCCTTCGCGATGCACGGTGATTGCGCACCAATGTGGTGCCCTGGTCGCTGGGAACTGCGCCAGGATCGCTCATCCGGGCTATCGCCATGACGGTTCCGACGACCGTGCCGGAGGGATCAATCCCGCGACCTGCCACGCTTCCAGGATGGCTGGCC
Source organism: Gammaproteobacteria bacterium (assembly GCA_024234895.1). Classification (GTDB taxonomy): domain Bacteria; phylum Pseudomonadota; class Gammaproteobacteria; order JACKNK01; family JACKNK01; genus JACKNK01. The sequence goes on along the minus strand of JACKNJ010000008.1, from coordinate 20,728 downwards.
CTCGCTTTGCAGTTGCCTTCACCGTGCCGCACCGGGGGCGTTCCGCCGGGCGGCCCCGCAAGCCCTGCAATCTGGAGGAAGAAGATGGCCCTCGTCGCCAATTTGAAGAAGCTTTCCCTCGCGCTGGCCGCCGCCGGCGCGCTCACCGCCAGCGCGTTCGCGCAGGCCGAAGACACCATCAAGGTCGGCGTGCTGCACTCGCTGTCCGGGACCATGGCGATCTCCGAGACCACGCTCAAGGACACCATGCTCATGCTCATCGACGAGCAGAACAAGAAGGGTGGCCTGCTCGGCAAAAAGCTGGAAGCCGTGGTGGTCGACCCGGCGTCCAACTGGCCGCTGTTCGCCGAGAAGGCGCGCGAGCTGATCGCCAAGGAGAAGGTTGCCGCGACCTTCGGCTGCTGGACCTCGGTGTCGCGCAAGTCCGTGCTGCCGGTGTTCGAGGAACTCGACTCGCTGCTCTTCTACCCGGTCCAGTACGAGGGCGAGGAGTCCTCGAAGAACGTGTTCTACACCGGCGCCGCGCCCAATCAGCAGGCCATCCCCGCCGTCGATTACCTGATGGACCAGGGCGTCACCCGCTGGGTCCTGGCCGGTACCGATTACGTCTACCCGCGCACCACCAACAAGATCCTCGAGGCCTACCTGAAGGCCAAGGGCGTCGCCGCCGACGACATCCTGATCAACTACACGCCGTTCGGGCATTCCGACTGGCAGTCGATCGTCGCCGACATCAAGAAGTTCGGCTCCGCCGGCAAGAAGACCGCCGTGGTCTCGACCATCAACGGCGACGCCAACGTGCCGTTCTACAAGGAACTGGGCAACCAGGGCATCGCCGCGACCGACATCCCGGTGGTGGCGTTCTCGGTCGGTGAAGAAGAGCTCTCCGGCATCGACACCAAGCCGCTGGTCGGCCACCTCGCCGCGTGGAACTACTTCATGAGCGTCGAGGACGACGCCAACGACGCCTTCATCGAGGCCTGGCAGAAGTTCATCGGCAGCGACAACCGCGTCACCAACGACCCGATGGAAGCCCACTACATCGGCTTCAACATGTGGGTGAAGGCGGTCGAGAAGGCCGGCACCACCGACCCGGCGGCGGTCGGCGACGCCCTGATCGGCGTCGCGGTGCCCAACCTGACCGGCGGCTACAGCGCGATGATGCCGAACCACCACATCACCAAGCCGGTGCTGATCGGCGAGATCCAGGACGACGGCCAGTTCCAGGTCGTGTCCAAGACCTCCGGCCTGGTCGCCGGCGATGCCTGGTCCGACTACCTGGACGGTTCCAAGGACCTGATCGCCGACTGGCGCGCACCGCTCGCCTGCGGCAATTACAACGTCAAGACCGCGAAGTGCTCGGGTCAGAATTTCTGATGCCGGCGACCGGGCGGGGCTGACCCCGCCCGGTGTTCATCCCCTGTAGGAGCGGCTTCAGCCGCGATCGGCGCCAGAACCTCGTGTCGATGCCGATCGCGGCTGAAGCCGCTCCTACACCTTCGATCAAGGACTGCCGTTCATGCGTTTTGCCCTGCTGGTCCTGATGCTGTTGCCCGGCCTGCTGTCCGCCGCCGAGATCGAAACCGGTGACCCGGCGCTCGACGCGGCGTTCGCGCAGATCATGGACAACGACTTCGACGTCAAGGCTCAGGGCGTCGATGCCCTGGTGGCGAGTGGCCACCCGAAGGCCGTCGAATTGCTCAATGGCCTGCAGGACGGCAGCCTGCGCCGCTACACCCGGACCGATCGCCTGGTCTGGGCCATCGACGGCGACGCCGGCTACGCGATCCGCGATGTGTTCAGCGGTGAAGACCTCGGCGTCGAGAGTTCGCGCAAGGTCAGGAAGCTGCCGATCAACAACACCGTGCGCGGACGCATCGACGCGGCGCTCGCCAGCCTCGACCTGAATTCCCCCGACCCGGCCAGACGTCTGGCGGCGGTCGGCGCCATGCTCGCCAAGCCCGACCCGGCCGCGATTCCGCAGCTGCGGACCCTGCTCGCGAGCGAAACCGATCCCGCCGTGCGCGCGCTTACCGAAATCGCGCTGGCCGTGTCCCGGCTCGGCAACAGCGATGCGGATGAACGCCTGGCGGCGGTCGATGCCCTGGCCGGCCGTCTGGAACCGACGGTACGCAATGCCCTGCAGGCGACCGCCGACCACGACGCCGACCCCGCCGTGCGCGAGGCCGCGCAGCACCAGCTCAATCTGATCCAGCAGCAGGTCGATCACTACGCGCTGCTGGAAACCCTGTTCTTCGGCCTGTCCGCCGGCTCGGTGCTGGTGCTGGCCGCGATCGGCCTGGCCATCACCTTCGGCGTGATGGGCGTGATCAACATGGCGCACGGCGAGCTGATCATGCTCGGCGCCTACACGACTTACCTGATCCAGCAGGCGATGCCGAGCCTGCCCGGGGTGTCGCTGCTGCTGGCGATCCCGGCGGCCTTCGTGGTCTCCGGCCTGGCCGGCATTGGCATCGAACGCGGCGTGATCCGCTTCCTCTATGGCCGTCCGCTGGAGACCCTGCTCGCCACCTTCGGCATCAGCCTGGTGCTGCAACAGCTGGTGCGCACGCTGATCTCGCCGCAGAACGTGCCGGTCGAGAACCCCGAGTTCATGAGCGGCCTGTGGCAGATCAACCCGGTGCTGTCGCTGACCTACAACCGCCTCTACATCTTTGTGTTCAGCCTGATCGTGTTCGCCGCGCTGTTCATGGTCCTGAAGAAGACGCGTCTGGGCCTGGAGGTGCGCGCGGTCGCGCAGAATCGGGCCATGGCGCGGGCCATGGGCGTGCGTTCGGCGCGCGTCGACGCGCTGACCTTCGGGCTGGGCTCCGGCATCGCCGGGGTCGCCGGCGTGGCGCTGTCGCAGCTGACCAACGTCGGCCCCAACCTCGGCCAGAGCTACATCGTCGACAGCTTCATGGTCGTGGTCTTCGGGGGCGTCGGAAACCTGTGGGGCACGCTGGTCGCGGGCCTGAGCCTGGGCGTCGCCAACAAGATCCTCGAACCCTGGTCCGGCGCGGTGCTCGCCAAGATCCTGGTGCTGGTGTTCATCATCCTGTTCATCCAGAAGCGGTCGCGCGGGTTGTTCCCGCAGAAAGGCCGCGCGGCGGAGGGTTGATCATGAAACAGGCCCTTGCTGTCGTACTTCGTAGGATGGGCAAAGCGCAGCGTGCCCATCGTAAGTGGTTGGAGGTTCGGCAAGGTTTGATGCTGTCGATGGCCGTGTCGATGGGCACGTCCCTACGGTCCTTTGCCCATCCTACGGGTACCTTCGGGAACCGCATCTCATGCTGATCACCCGCCTGCTCAAGAACGACCGTGGGGGCCAGGTCTTCCTGGCCCTGCTGATCATCACGCTGATCGCGGTGCCGATCCTGCACGCGCTGCCGGAAAGCAATGCGCTGCACCTGTCCACCTACGCGGTCACGTTGCTCGGCAAATACCTGACCTACGCGCTGCTGGCGATCGCGGTCGACCTGGTCTGGGGCTACCTCGGCATCCTCAGCCTCGGCCACGGTGCCTTCTTCGCGCTCGGCGGTTACGCGATGGGCATGTACCTGATGCGCCAGATCGGCGACCGGGGCGTGTACGGCAACCCGGAACTGCCGGACTTCATGGTGTTCCTGAACTGGCAGGAACTGCCGTGGTTCTGGCACGGCTTCGACAGCTTCCCGTTCGCGCTGCTGATGGTCGGCCTCGCGCCCGGCCTGCTGGCCTTTGTGTTCGGTTACTTCGCGTTCCGTTCGCGGGTCACCGGCGTGTATCTGTCGATCATCACCCAGGCCCTGACCTACGCGCTGATGCTGGCCTTCTTCCGCAACGAGATGGGCTTCGGTGGCAACAACGGCCTGACCGACTTCAAGGACATCCTCGGCTTTTCGTTGCAGGCGGATTCGACCCGCATCGGCCTGTTCCTGGCCTCCGGCATCGCCCTGATCCTCGGTTATCTGAGCTGCCGGGCGATCGTGGTCTCGCGTCTCGGCCGGGTCGCGGCGGCGATCCGCGACGCGGAATCGCGCACCCGCTTCATCGGCTACCGGGTCGAGTACGTGAAGCTGGCGATCTTCACCTTCTCGGCGGTGCTCGCCGGCATCGCCGGGGCGTTGTACGTGCCGCAGGTCGGCATCATCAACCCCAGCGAGTTCTCGCCGCTGAACTCGATCGAGATCGTCATCTGGGTCGCGCTCGGTGGCCGCGCGACGCTGTACGGCGCGGTCATGGGGGCGTTGACCGTGAACTACGCCAAGTCGGTGTTCACCGCCGCCTTGCCGGACGCCTGGCTGTTCGCGCTCGGGGCGATGTTCGTGCTGGTCACGCTGTTCCTGCCGCGTGGCATCGCCGGGCTGTTGCGCCGTCGGGAGAAGGCGATTCCCCCAACGCCGCCAAGCCCGGCCCCCGCCGCTTCGGAGGCCGCGTCATGAGTGGCCTGATCCAGCGCGACCGGGTGTTCGACCTGCTGGTGCCGCGCATCGTCGAGGACCTCGATCTCAGCCACGGCACGGTGCTGTACATGGAAGGCGTGTCGGTCGCCTTCGACGGCTTCAAGGCCATCAACGACCTGAACTTCTACGTCGATGCCGGCGAACTGCGCTGCGTGATCGGCCCCAACGGCGCCGGCAAGACCACGATGATGGACATCATCACCGGCAAGACTCGCCCGGATAGCGGCCAGGTCTGGTTCGGCCAGCGCATGAATCTGCTCAAGATGAGCGAGGCGGAGATCGCGCAGGCCGGCATCGGCCGCAAGTTCCAGAAGCCGACCGTGTTCGAGGAACTGAGCGTGTTCGAGAACCTGGAGCTGGCCATGGCCGGCCCCAAGGGCGTGTGGACCACGTTCCGCGCACGTCTCAATCCCGAGCAGCGCGAGCGCATCGACAGCGTGCTCGAAACCATCGCGCTCAAGGACGAATCGCAGCGCACCGCCGGGGCGCTGTCGCACGGGCAGAAGCAGTGGCTGGAGATCGGCATGCTGCTGATGCAGAACCCGTTGCTGCTGCTGGTCGACGAACCCGCCGCCGGCATGACCCATCAGGAGATGGACCGCACCGTCGAACTGCTCACCGGACTCGCCGGTCACCACAGCGTGGTCGTGGTCGAACACGACATGGACTTCGTGCGCGCCCTCAATTCCCGCGTCACCGTGCTGCATCAGGGTCACGTGCTCGCCGAAGGCAACATGGACCAGGTCCAGGCCGATCCGCGCGTGCGGGAGGTTTACCTCGGTGGTTAAACCGTCCACCCATCCGCCGAAGCCATCGCACTTTCGTAGGATGGGCAAAGCGCAGCGTGCCCATCGCAAGTGGTGGGCGATTTCCCAACATTCGATCTTGGCCCGGGAGCCTGCGATGGGCACGTCCCTTCGGTCCTTTGCCCATCCTACGGGGGGCTGATTCCCCATGCTCAACGTCTCCGCACTCAACCAGTTCTACGGCGAATCCCACACCCTGTGGGACCTCGATCTCGACGTGCCCGAGGGCCGGATCACCTGCCTGATGGGGCGCAACGGGGTCGGCAAGACCACGCTGCTGCAATGCGTGATGGGCCTGCTCAAGACCCGTTCCGGGTCGATCGCCTACGACGGTCAGGACCTCAGCTCCTTCAGCGCCGAGCAACGCGCCACCATCGGCATCGGTTACGTGCCGCAGGGGCGGCAGATTTTCCCGTTGCTGACCGTCGAGGAGAATCTGCGCATCGGCCTGCCCGCGCGTGCGGACAAGGCCAAGGTCATCCCTGAATCGGTCTACGCGATGTTCCCGGTGTTCAAGGACATGAGGCATCGTCGCGGCGGCGACCTGTCCGGCGGTCAGCAACAGCAGCTCGCGATCGGCCGTGCCCTGGTCACCGACCCGAAGCTGCTGGTGCTCGATGAGCCCACCGAGGGCATCCAGCCCAACATCGTCCACGAGATCGGCGACCTCATCATCAAGCTGCGTTCCGAACTCGGCTTGACGGTCCTGCTCGTGGAACAAAAACTCCCCTTCGCACGTCGCGTCGCGGATCGCTTCTGCATCCTCGATCGCGGCCGCCAGGTCGCGGCTGGCGAGATCGCCGAACTGAGCGACGAACTGGTTCACGAATACCTGACTGTCTGACGGAAACCACCATGAAGCTCGACACCGCTCTGACCGCCATTTCCCTTTCCCTGCTGCCCGTCCTGGGCGTCGCCCATCCGAGTCACGCGGGTAACGCGCAGCATTTCCTCGAACATCTGCTCATCGCCGGTCTGTTCGCGGTGCCGATGTTCTTCGTGATCCGCCGGCTGCATGCCAGGCGGGACGCCGTGCGTGTCCGTGTCCGCAAGGACTGATCCCAAACTCGATGACAGCCAACGCATCCGGAGCTCCCGTAGGAGCGGCTTCAGCCGCGATCAGCGTCGTGCGTTTCGATAAGCGCTGCTCGCGGCTGAAGCCGCTCCTACGGACACGCGGATGGGCGGTCTCAGGCCTATGAACTCGGTGATCGCCCCGACGGCGAGCGGCTGGCACGCGGAACTCGAACTCGGCTTCGAGGCCCGTCCCGGCGCTGGCGAGGCGCGGACCGCGCTGGTGCACCGACGTCGCCGTGGGCCGTTGTCGGTTCAGCGCGTGCTGTATCCCGAGGGCGGCGTCGCCCACGTCTATCTGCTGCATCCGCCAGGCGGGGTGGTGGGTGGCGATCGCCTGGATGTGCATGTCGAGGTGGCTGGCGGTCACGCGCTGCTGACCACCCCCGGCGCCACCAAGTTCTACCGCAGTGCCGGCCAGTACGCGCATCAGAACCAGCACCTGCGTGTCGCCGCCGGTGCGGTGCTGGAATGGCTGCCGCAGGAAACCATCCTGTTCGCCGACGCCCTGCTGCGTGCGAAGACGCGCATCGATCTGGCGGGCGACGCCCGCATCGCGGCCTGGGATATCCAATGTTTCGGTCGCCCGACCAACTCCGAGACCCTGGGCAGGGGCCGCGCCGACCTGGCCTTCGAACTCTGGCGTGACGGTGCGCCGGTGCTGCTCGAACGCCTGCGCGTGCAGCCCGACACCCTGAATCGCAAGGCCCTGCTGGCCGGCGCGCCGGTCACCGGCGTGTGCGTGCTCAGCCACGCCGATGCCGCCGCCGAGGCGCTGGCCCGCGAGACGCTGAACGCGGACGGCTTCGGCCTGACCCGCATCGATGATCTGCTGATCTGCCGTTATCTCGGCGCCAGCACCGAGTTCGCCCAGCGCGGCTTCCGCGCCCTCTGGCGGACGCTGCGACCGTTGACCATCGGTCGCGCGCCAAGCCCGCCGCGCATATGGTCGACATGATGTTCATTGCCGTCGTAGGGCGGAACCCGAAGGGCTTCCGCCGCTCAGCACCGGGATATACCGGTGTGGTCAGTCTGAACCCTTCGGCGCGGGCGCTTTGCCCGATGTCGTCCCGGCCCCGACTCCGTCCGGCGGAACCCCTGCGGGTTCCGCCCTACCTTCGTCATCCGGTCAACCCGAGAGCCGCCCCATGGAATTGACCCCCCGCGAGAAAGACAAATTGCTGCTGTTCGCCGCCGCGCAGCTCGCCGAGCGCCGCCGCGCACGCGGCCTGAAGCTGAACTATCCCGAGGCGGTCGCGCTGATCAGCTTCGAGATCATCGAAGGCGCGCGCGATGGCCGGACCGTCGCCGAACTCATGGATTACGGCCGCACCCTGCTGACCCGCGCCGACGTCATGGACGGCATCGCCGAGATGATCCCTGAGGTGCAGGTCGAGGCCACCTTCCCGGACGGCACCAAGCTGGTCACCGTCCACGATCCGATCGTTTAGGAGTCGCCCAATGATCCCCGGAGAAATCCTCCCCGCCGAGGGTGAGATCGAGCTGAACGTCGGCCGCGACACGGTCAGCGTCAGCGTCGCCAACACCGGCGACCGGCCGATTCAGGTCGGTTCGCATTACCACTTCCACGAGACCAACGGTGCGCTCGAATTCGACCGTGCGGCCAGCCGTGGCTTCCGCCTCAACATCCCCGCCGGCACGGCGGTGCGCTTCGAGCCGGGCCAGACCCGCGAGGTCGAACTGGTCGCCTACGCCGGCGACCGCCGGGTGTATGGCTTCAACGGCAAGGTCATGGGTCCGCTGGACCCGGCTTAAGGAACGACGTCATGGCGAAGATCAGCAGACAGGCTTATGCCGAGATGTACGGGCCCACGGTCGGCGACCGCGTGCGCCTGGCCGACACGGAGTTGTTCATCGAAGTCGAGGAGGACCGCACCTTCTACGGCGACGAGGTCAAGTTCGGTGGCGGCAAGGTCATCCGTGACGGCATGGGGCAGTCGCAGCGCCCGGCCAGCCAGGTTGTCGACACGGTCATCACCAACGCGCTGATCCTCGACTGGTGGGGCGTGGTCAAGGCCGATGTCGGCATCAAGAACGGGCGCATCGTCGGCATCGGCAAGGCCGGCAATCCGGATGTGCAGCCGGGGGTCGATATCGTCATCGGCGCGGGTACCGAGGCGATCGCCGGCGAGGGCCAGATCCTCACCGCCGGCGGTATCGACGCGCACATCCACTTCATCTGCCCGCAGCAGATCGAGGAGGCGCTGATGTCCGGCATCACCACGATGCTCGGCGGCGGCACCGGTCCCGCGACCGGCACCAATGCGACCACCTGCACGCCGGGACCGTGGTTCATCCACCGCATGATGGAGGCCGCCGACGACCTGCCGGTCAACCTCGGCTTCCTCGGCAAGGGCAATGCCTCACGTCCGGCGCCGCTCGCCGAGCAGGTCATGGCCGGCGCGATCGGTCTCAAGCTGCACGAGGACTGGGGCACGACGCCGGCGGCGATCGACAACTGCCTGACCGTGGCCGAGAACTTCGACGTGCAGGTGGCGATCCACACCGACACGCTGAACGAGTCGGGTTTCGTCGAGGACACCTTGGCCGCAATCGGCGACCGCACCATCCACACCTACCACACCGAGGGCGCCGGCGGTGGCCACGCCCCGGACATCATCAAGGCGGCCGGCTTCGCCAACGTGCTGCCGTCATCGACCAACCCGACCCGCCCGTACACGGTCAACACCGTCGACGAGCACCTCGACATGCTGATGGTCTGCCACCACCTGAGCCCGGCGATCGCCGAGGACGTGGCCTTCGCCGAGTCGCGCATCCGCCGCGAGACCATCGCCGCCGAGGACATCCTCCACGACCTCGGCGCGTTCTCGATGATCTCCTCCGACTCGCAGGCCATGGGCCGCGTCGGCGAGGTCATCACCCGCACCTGGCAGACCGCGCACAAGATGAAGGTGCAGCGCGGCGCGCTGAAGGGCGACGGCCACGCCGACAACCTGCGCGCGCGCCGCTACATCGCCAAGTACACGATCAACCCGGCGCTGACGCACGGCATCGCGCACGAGGTCGGTTCGATCGAGGCGGGCAAGCTGGCCGATCTGGTGCTGTGGAAGCCGGCCTTCTTCGGGGTGAAACCGAGCCTGATCATCAAGGGCGGCATGATCGCGGCGGCGCCGATGGGTGACGCCAACGCCAGCATCCCGACGCCGCAGCCGGTGCATTACCGACCGATGTTCGGGGCGCTGGGCGGTGCCCGTCACCAGACGCGGCTGACCTTCATGTCGCAGGCCGCTTTCGAGATCGGCATGCATCGCCAGCTCGGCCTGCGCTCGCAGATCGGCGTGGTGCGTGGTTGCCGTCAGCTCGGCAAGCGCGACATGGTGCTCAACGACTGGATGCCGCACATCGAGGTCGACCCGCAGACCTACCAGGTGCGCGCCGATGGCGAGTTGCTGATCTGCGAACCGGCCGAGATCCTGCCCATGGCGCAGCGGTATTTTCTGTTCTGAGGTAGGGCGGAACCCGCAGGGCTTCCGCCGGACCGTGTTCGAATTTGCCGGAATGCGCCGGATGAACGCGGGCGCCGTGACCGACATTCCCGGACGTTCGTTCCGGCCCCCAAGCTGGCCGGCGGAAGCCCTGCGGGTTCCGCCCTACGCATGGATAAAGCAATGCTTGAACTGACCGAAAAACTCGACGCTGGCGAGGCCGATGCCACGTTGACCCTGACCATGGAACAACGCGTGAAATCACGCCTGCGCGTGACCCTGGACGACGGTCGGGGTGCCGGCGTGTTCCTGCCGCGCGGCGGGGTGTTGCGTGACGGCGACCTGCTCGGCGGTGAGGGCCTGGTGGTGCTGGTGAAGGCCGCGCCGGAGAGCGTGTCCACGGTACGCAGCGACGACCCGCTGCGGCTCACCCGCGCCGCCTATCACCTCGGCAATCGCCACGTCGCCTTGCAGATCGAAACCGGCCTGCTGCGTTATCAGCACGACCACGTGCTCGACGACATGGTGCGTGGGCTCGGTCTGGAGGTGGTCGTCGAACAGGCGCCGTTCGAACCCGAGCCGGGCGCCTACGGCGGCGGCCATCACCACCATGACTGAGTCCCTGGCGCGGCTGCGCCTGCTGCAACTCACCAGCCCGGCGCTGCCGGTCGGCGCCTTCGCGTATTCGCAGGGCCTGGAGTGGGCGGTCGAGGCCAGTTGGGTGCGTGACGAGGCGGACACCGTCGACTGGCTCGCAGGCCTGATCGGCGACGCTCTGGCGCATCTCGATCTGCCGCTGCTGGCCCGCATGTACATCGCTTGCGGGGTCGGCGACGAAGCCGCCCTGCGGCATTGGGCGCGATGCCTGCTGGCGGCCCGCGAAACCGCCGAACTGCGTGCCGAGGAGGCGGTGCGGGCGCGCGCGCTGGTCACGCTGCTGGTCGATCTCGGCGTCGCCGATGCCGGGCCTTGGCGTGAGACGCTGCTGATCTCGCAGGCCGCCGGCTTTGCGTTCGCGGCGCAGGCCTGGGGCATCGCCGAACGCGACGCGCTGCTCGGTTACGCCTGGGCCTGGCTGGAAAATCAGGTCGCCGCCGCGATCAAGCTGGTGCCGCTCGGGCAGACCGCCGGGCAGCGCATCCTGCTGGCCCTGGCGGCGGCGCTGGACGTCGCCGTCGACACCGCACTGGCGCTGGGCGACGACGACATCGGCGCCTCCGCGCCAGCCCTGTCGCTGGCCAGTTGCCGGCACGAGACTCAATACACGCGGCTGTTCCGTTCCTGAGCGATGCCACCTCACCGTAGGAGCGGCTTCAGCCGCGATCGGCATCCGGGCGGTTTGCCGACCGCCGATCGCGGCTGAAGCCGCTCCTACGATCCATCCCCCTTATCTGTCACATCAACATGCCAAACCAGAACAAACACCCATTGCGCGTCGGCGTCGGCGGCCCGGTCGGCTCCGGCAAGACCGCGCTGCTCGACGCCCTCTGCAAGCGCATGCGCGATCGCTATGAGATCGCCGTGGTCACCAACGACATCTACACCCGCGAGGACGCCGAGTTCCTGACGCGATCGCAGGCGCTGCCGGCGGAGCGCATCGTCGGCGTCGAGACCGGCGGTTGCCCGCACACCGCGATCCGCGAGGACGCCTCGATGAACCTGGCGGCGGTGGATGGGTTGTTCGCGCAGTTCCCGCAGCTGGAGCTGGTGTTCGTCGAGTCCGGCGGCGACAACCTGTCGGCCACTTTCAGCCCGGAACTCGCCGATCTGACGATCTACGTGATCGACGTGGCGGAGGGCGAGAAGATCCCGCGCAAGGGCGGGCCGGGCATCACCCGTTCCGACCTGCTGGTGATCAACAAGATCGATCTCGCACCCCATGTCGGCGCCTCGCTGGAGGTCATGGAGCGGGATACCAACCGCATGCGCGGCGAGCGGCCCTGGGTGTTCACCAATCTCAAGATCGGCACCGGCCTGGATGCGATCGTCGCGTTCATCGAACGCGAGGGGATGCTCGGCGGCTGAGCCGGCTTTGCCGGGTGCTGTGTCCACCGTAGGGCGGATACCCGAAGGGGTTCCGCCGCAGCGGCGCTCAGTACGGCGGAACCCCTGCGGGTATCCGCCCTACGGTCCGTGCCTGCACCAAGGCGATCCGTCGGGTAAGTGCCTGTCTGGCGGATTAGAATCCAGGTTTTACTGTTTGCCGAGCCGTTCCGATGCCGCGTTCGCTGATCTTCGAACTGAACCAGAAAACCTTCGCCGAAGCCGTGTTGCTGAACTCGCACAAGGTGCCGGTGGTGGTCGAATTCATGGGCGTCTGGTCGGGCCCGTGTATCACCTTGGAACGGCGCCTGACCGATCTCGCCGAGGAGTTCCCGGAGCAATTCGTGTTCGCCAAGGTCGATATCGACGAGCAGCCGGAACTGCGCAAGCAGTACAGGATCGAGAACGTGCCGACGGTGATCGTGTTCCGTGACGGCAAGCCGGCGCGTACCGAGGTCGGCGAACTGAGCGCCGACGATCTGCGCGCGCTGTTGAAGGATTTCGGCGTGTTCCGCGAATCGGATGCGATGCGCGAGGAAGCGCGCGCCAGACACCTCGCCGGCGACACGGTCGGGGCGGTCGACCTGCTCGGCCGGGCGGCGAAGGCCGATCCGGCTAATCCGCGCATCGCCATGGACATGGTGCAGATCATGATGGACGTGGGTCAGGTGGGTGACGCCAAGGCCCTGTTCGCCCGCCTGCCGGAAGCCGCCCGTGACAGCGACACCGGTCGGGTGCTGGCCGGTCAGCTTGCGTTCGCGGATCTGGCCGCGCAGACCGAGGGGGTGGTTGCGCTGGAGGCCCGTCTTGCCGCTGATCCTGCCGACTTCGCGGCGCGCTTCGATCTCGCGGTCTGCGAGGTCGCGCGCCACGATCTCGACGCGGCAATGCGTCATTTGTTCGCCATCCAGCAGGCTGAGCCGACGTTCCGCGAGGGCGCCGCGCACGAGATGATCGTCACGCTGATCAACATGGTCGCGCCGAATCAGGCGGAAGCGGCGACCCGCTATCGCCGCCAGCTCGCCAATCTGCTTTCGGAGTAGTGCGATGTTCTTCAAGCCGCGTGACCTCAAACCCGCCGTGCGTGTTTCGCGGGTGGACGAGACCGACCCGCTGTCGGCGTCTTCGCCGCACGCCTTCCACCTTGACGATGCCGACTGGCCGACCACCGAGCATTACTACCAGGGCATGAAGTTTCTCGATCCCGGCCTGCGCGAGCAGGTGCGTGTCGCGGCAGGCCCGGAAGAGGCCCGCAAGCTGGGCAAGCAGCATCGCCGGCAGGTGCGTGACGACTGGAAGAAGGTCCGCGTGACGGTGATGACGCGGGGTGTCTACATCAAGTGCCGCACCCATGCCGAGGTCACCGGCAAGCTGCTCGCGACCGGCGGGGACGACATCGTCGAGTCGAGTTCCTACGACTACTTCTGGGGCATCGGTCGCGATGGCCGCGGCGACAACGAGTACGGCAAGCTGCTGATGGCGGTGCGGGCCAGGCTCAACGCGGAAGCCGCCGAGGCCTGAGCGCCCGGTCGTGGGGTCAGGCCGCGATCGCGGCTGACCGGCGCGGCGAAGAACCGATGCAGGAGCGGACCAGCCAATTCCTGCATCGGCTGTGCCCGAGGCGCGTCAATCGCGCGGGTAGAGCAGACGCTCCTGGAATTGCCCGCGCATGCAGTGGTTGGAACTCATCGCCGAGGCGTAGCCACCGGCGTTCAGGAAGGCGATGTAATCGTCTTCCCGGAGCGGCGATAGCGGTACGTCGCGCGCCCAGATGTCCAGCGCCTCGTTGATGTTGCCGGCGATGGTCACCGCCTGCGTATTGCCTGGCCGCCGCACGCACGGCACCGGTTCACAGGGCAGTCCGTAGGCGGTCGGTTCGACGGCCAGGTTGAAGCCGCCGTCGACGCCGATGAAGTCGGTGTCGCGTTTGCGTTCGACGGTGTTCACCTGCAATACCAGCACGCCGGAGTCCTTGACGATCCAGTCGCCCGGTTCGACGCAGACCTCGACCTTGCGCGGCCCGAACCGGCGCTTGATCACGGCGCTCCATGCCTTCAGGTCGAGCGGTTTGTCGGTGGCCACATGCGGCAGGCCCAGGCCGCCGCCGAGGTTCACGCTCTGCACGTCCGGGGTGTCGTCGACGAAGCCCGCGCAGACTTCGAGAATCTTCTCCCACTCCGGCAGTTGCCCGGTCAGGTAACCGATGCCGACGTGGAAGTGGATGCGCCGGACCTTCAGGCCGTGCTCGCGGGCCGTCGCCAGCGCCTCCGCGAAATGCTCGCGGTAGATGCCGAACTTGGTGGTCTTGGCGCCCGCGTACTTGAGCTTGTCGTTGTCGCCGTAACCCAGGCCCATGCCGGGGTTGATGCGCAGGCCGATGTCGCGGCCCGGGCAGCGTTCACCGAGGCGGCGGATGGTGCTCAGCGAGTCGCAGTTGATCAGCACGCCGGGGTGACGCGCGAGGATGTCCAGATCCGCGTTCGAGACCGAGGTCGCGGTGAAGGAGATGTCCTCCTCGTCGAAACCGCAGCCGAGCGCGAACTGCACCTCCTGCGGCGAGCAGGCGTCGATGCCGGCCAGACCGGTGGTGCGGATGAAGCCGAGCAGCGGCGCGAAGCGGTTGGCCTTCATCGCGTAGAACACGCGGTTGCGCAGGCCGGTGGAGGCCAGCGCGTCGCGCAGCGCGCCCAGCTTGGCGCGCAGGCGTTCGGCGTTATAGAAGAACGCCGGCCCGCCGGCGGCGCGCGCCAGCGCCGCCAGGCTGTGCCCGGCGAGATGCAGTTCGTCGTTGACGTAGCCCAGATCGGGACGCTGCCACCAGAACGCCTGAGAGTCGTTGACCGTGGGCATCAGCCGGCGTCCGCCTCCGCGGCCTGTTCCTGCAGCGATTGCAGGTAGAACATGCCTTCGCCGTTCACGCGCTCCTTGCGCCCGGTGATCCAGTGACGGCAGTTCGGGTTGCCGCAAAGGCAGCGGAACTGGCGGAACAGCTCATCCTCGGTGGCCGCATAGTCCATGGTCAGCGCGGTCTCGGGGGCGATGTCCTGCAGCGCCCAGACCTCGAATTCCTGCATGTCGACGAACACGTTCGGCGAGCAGGAGTGCGCGAAATAGCCCACGAAATGCAGGTCGAGGACGTGCAGATTGGGGTTCAGCTGCAGGGTGTGCTGGGTGCGGTAGGGGACGATCGGGCCGGTGAAGCGGGCGACCATCTCGCCGCGTGCATGGCCGGTCATGGTGTAGACGGCCTTGCCCTTGCCGTCTTCGCGCTCGGCGACGAGGAATTGCTCGGACTGCGGAAAGTCGTAGCCCTCTTCGAGGGCGACATCGGGGTAGATCAACATGGCATCGCTCCGGGCCCGGTCCGGTCTGCGGCGGGGCCCACAAAGTCATCAGGAAAAAATGGCGAGGGTACTTCGATGGCTTGGTGCGCGTGCGAAGCGCGGGGCGATCGCGAGTTGTCGTACTCCTGCTCGGTGTAATGGACAGGCTTTGCCGGGGGCAAAAAAGCGGCGACATCATCGCGATCGACGCCAGCTATTCCAACAAATATTGATGGTCATGACCATTACGGATGATTGTGTTTCACGAATCCGCCGATCCGGGCGTCGCGGCGCTGCGCCTATACTTGCCCGTCCCGGTCCAGATCAGGGTGTCCGCCGATGTTCCGCCGCCTGCTCGCGCTGTTGCTGCTGCTGCCGTTCACGACCTTCGCCGATGATCTCCGCATCCTCGACATCGGGCCACGCACCTTCGATGACGCGCCGGCGCTAGGCGTGGTGTTCTCCGCGCCGCTGGACCCGGCCCGGCGTTACGAGGATGTGCTGATCGTCGAGGACGCGCACAGCGAACTGGTGCCGGGCGCCTGGGTTCTGTCCGACAACCACCGCGTGATGTATTTCCCGGCGGCGCAGCCGGAGCACCAATACCGGGTATGGGCCCGCAAGGGCCTGCCGGCGGCGGACGGCGCCCGGCTGGCCGAGTCGGTCGAACGCAACGTGACCATGCCCGCGTTGACCGCGGCGGTCGGTTTCGCCAGTCGTGGCGCGGTCCTGCCGACCCGGTTGGGGCGCGGGCTGCCGGTGGTCAGCGTCAACGTGCCGCGGATCGATGTCGACTTCATCAAGGTCGACAACGCCCGTCTGCCGGATTTCCTGAACGCCTTTCGCCGCGATGCGCTGACCGGCATCTACGAACTCAACCAGATGAAGGATTTCGGGCGCAGCGTGTATCGCGGTCGCTTCGAGCTGAACACCCCGCGCAACCGCCGCACCATCACCCAGCTGCCGGTGCGCGACCTGCCGCAGTTGCGCGAACCCGGCCTGTACGTGGCGGTGATGAGCCGCCCGGGACAGTACGAATACAGCTACCAGACCGCCTATTTCTTCGTCAGCGATCTGGGTCTGCACACCCGTGTGTACCCGCACTCCATCGGGGTGTATCTGAGCTCGCTCGGCGACGCGAACCCGGTTTCCGGCGTGAGCGTCCAGGTGTTCGACGAGAAGGGCGCGAAGATCGACGCGGCGGTCACGGACAGCGAGGGCAAGGTGCGCCTCGCCGCCGGCGCCGGCGCGCGTGTGCTGGTCGCGCAGCGCGGCGACGACATCACCTTCCTCGGCCTGAACGGCCCGGCGCTGGATCTGTCCGACAACGCGGTCGCTGGGCGCCGGTCGCGACCGCTGGAACTGTTCGCCTACGGCCCGCGCGATCTGTATCGCCCGGGCGAGGCGGTCGATGTCGCCATGCTGCTCCGCGATCGCGATGGCGAGGCGGTCGCGCCGATGCCGATCGCCGCGCGGCTGCGTCGACCCGATGGCCGGCTGGTGTCCGAATTCACCCTCAAGGCGCGCGAGCTGGGCTTCTATCAGCGCCGCATCCCGTTGCCCGACAACGCCCAGAGCGGCGAGTGGCGCCTGGAATTGCGCGCCGACCCGGCCAGCGATGAACCCACCGAGGTGTATGCGTTCAAGGTCGAGGATTTCCTGCCCGAGCGCCTGCGCGTGACCCTGCGGGGCGACACCGGCGCCCTGTTGCCACCGGACGACCTGCGTCTCGCCGTCGATGGCGCCTGGCTGTGGGGCACGCCGGCGGCGGACGTGAGCCTGGAAGTCACCGTGCGCACGCGCCGCGAGGTGCATCCGCTGGCGGCGATGCCGGACGTGTTCTTCGGCAATCCCGACGACGAAACCCGCGTGGGTTCGGAAGACCTGCCGCCGATGAAGCTCGATGCCGGGGGGGTGGCGGAATACGCGGTGGCGACCTCGCAGTACCAGGCCGGTTCACCGTTGGCGATCCGCCTCATCAACACCCTGCTCGAGCCGGGTGGTCGACCGGTGACCCGTTATCAGGAGCGCGTGCGCTGGCCGGCGGCCGAACTCGCCGGCATCCGCCCGTTGTTCGGCGAGGGCCAGGTTGGCGAGAACAGCCCGGCGGCGTTCGAGATCGTGCGTGTCGATACCGCCGGCAACGGCGTTGCCGCGCCCGACCTGCTGGTGCGCCTCGTCCGCGAGGAGCGCGATTACTACTGGCGCTTCGACGAGAGCGCCGGCTGGCAGCGCGAGTTCAGCCAGAGCGAATACCCGGTCGCCCAGGCCAATCTGAGTTTCGCGACCGGCGAGAACGGTCGGTTCGAGGCGCCGGTGGAGTGGGGCGGGTATCGCCTGGAAGTGGTCGATGCCGAGACCGGCCTGACCACGATGTACCGCTTCAATGCCGGCTGGTGGGGTGGCGAGGCGCGCGGCGCGCGCCCGGACAAGGTCGAACTCAGTCTCGACAAGCCGACCTACCAGGCGGGCGAGACGGCGAAGCTGCGCATCCTGCCGCCGCATGCCGGCAGCGCGCTGGTGCTGGTCGAGGGCAGCGACGGCCTGCTGTGGTCGCAACGTTTGGCGGTCCCGGCCGAGGGCGCGGAGATCGGGATTCCGGTCCTGCCGGACTGGGCGCGGCACGATCTGTACGTGAGCGCGGTGGTGTTCCGCCCGGTGCGCGACGACGAAGCCGTCACACCGACGCGCGCCGTGGGCGTGTTGCCGCTGCCGCTGGCGCGCGACGATCGCCGCCTGTCGCTCGCGATCGACGCGCCGGAACGCATGCGTCCCGAACGCGATCTGGAACTGAACGTGCGCACCGACGCTGCCGCCGGCGAGAGCGTGGCGCTGACCGTCGCGGCGGTCGACATCGGCGTGCTCAACATCAGCCGCTTCAAGACGCCGGACCCATTCGCCTGGTTCTTCGCGCAGCGCGGTTACGGCGTCGACATGCGCGATCTGTACGGCGACATCATCGAGACGCTGGATGGTCCGCTCGCCGGGCTCAGCTACGGCGGCGATACCGAGCTCGACAGCGCCGGCCAGCGGGCCAAGGCCAAGCCGCGCATCGTTGCGCTGTGGAGCGGGGTGGTCACGGTCGGCCAGGACGGCAGCGCCACGGTCGCGCTGCCGGTGCCGGACTTCAACGGCAGCCTGCGTCTGATGGCGGTCGGTTTCGGCGAGCGCCGCTTCGGCTCCACGGAGCGCGATCTGGTGGTCGCCGCCCCGGTCATCGCAGAGATCTCCACGCCGCGTTTCCTGGCCTCCGGCGATCACGGCATGGCGACGCTGCTGATCCAGAACGTCAGCGGTGTCGATCAGGATCTGACCGTGAAACTGGCTGCCGACGGTCCTTTGCAGGTCGAGCCGCTGGCAGAGTCCGTGGCGCTGGCTGCGGGCGGCAGCAAGACCCTGACCGTGCCGCTGGCCGCCGCCGCCGGGGTGGGCGAGGGCCGCATCCGCGTGGCGATCGAAGGCAATGCCGTGCTGGAGGATGGCGAACCGGTCGCGATCCAGCGGGCATGGCCGCTCAGTGTGCGCCCCGGCTGGCCGGGCGAACTGCGCCGGCAGCGCGCGCGCCTCGATCCGGGTGAATCGATGGCGATCGAGGCGGGGCTGAGCGCGGGGCTGATGCCCGCGACGGTGCGGGCGCGCCTGAACGTGTCCGATCGTCCCTCGTTCGAGCTCGCCGACGCGCTGGCCGAACTGCTTGCCTACCCGTATGGCTGCCTGGAACAGACCACCAGCCGGGCGCGCCCGTTGCTGTACAGCGCGCAGGCGGTCGAACTGTTCGGCGCCGAGCCGATCGCCGATGCCGACCGCAAGGCCTGGGTGGAAGAGGCGATCCAGCGGGTCGCCGGCATGCAGCTCAGCAACGGCGGCTTCGGGCTGTGGGGCGCGGACGGTCACGAGGAGACCTGGCTGACGCCGTTCGCGGTCGACTTCCTGCGCGATGCGCGTGAGCACGGTTTCGCCGTGCCGGCGGGGGTCTACGACGCGGCGGTCGAGCGCCTGCAGCGCAGCTTGCTGCGTCGCGGCGGCATGGTGTCGGGTTATTCGGCGTCGCCCGAGCATGTGAATTTCGCCTCCAAGGCCTACGCCGCCTATGTGCTGGCGCGCATCGGCAAGGCCTCGCTGGCGCCGCTGCGCCTGCTCTGGGACAGCCACCTCGAGGATGCGAAGTCGTCGCTGCCGCTGATGCATCTGGCTTTGGCCCTCGATATGGCGGGCGACGGCCAGCGTGCGGAGGAGGGCATCGCCGAGGCCCTGACACCGCGTCGGCCGGACGACGTGTATCTGGGCGATTACGGCAGCGCGCTGCGTGACCGTGCGATGGTGCTGGCGTTGCTGGCCAGTCATCGCCCCGACCACGCCGCCATCGGCGGACTGGTCGATGAGGTTGCCGATCTGCTGGCGAAACGTCGCTGGTTGTCGACGCAGGAACGCTTCGCGCTGCTGAGCGCGGGGCTCGCGCTGGCCGATACCCACGCCAGGCACTGGTTCGTGCGCGTGGCGGGTGACGACCGGCGCGGCAGTGGCGGCGAGCGCTTTGCGCTGGCGGTCGACGGGCTGGGTGGCGCGGTCGAGAACGCCGGCGAGACGCCGGTCTACGTGACGCTTGACGTGGCCGGTTTCGGCGCGTCGGCGCCGGTCGAGGAGGCATCGGCGGTGCGCATCGAGCGTACCGTGTATCGCCGCGATGGCAGCCTGGTCGCGGGCGACATCGCCGCCGGGGAACTGGTGCTGGTGCATCTGCGCCTGGTCGCCAGGCAGGACATGGAGCATGCGCTGGTCGCCGATCTGCTGCCCGCCGGTCTCGAGATCGAGAACACCACGCTCAACGACGCCAGCGCGGTCGATGATTTCGATATCAAGGAGCTGTCCGTCAGCGAGGCCCGTCGGGGAACGGACCTCGCCCACGAGGAGTTCCGTGATGACCGCTACGTTGCCGCGCTGTCATTGGCTGCGGAGCGCGAGGCGCATCTGTTCTATCTGGCGCGGGCGGTGACCCGGGGTCAGTACATCCAGCCGCCGCCGCTGGTCGAGGACATGTATCGGCCCGAACTGCGTGGCATCGGCGCGCAGAGCGGGACACTGATGGTCCGCTGAGGCTTTGCCGAGCGTGGGGCGGATTCCCGAAGGGGTTCCGCCGGGGGTGGCGCCGACGTGGCGGAACCCCTTCGGGTATGCGCCCTACGCGGTGGGTGCGGTTTGCGAATCGCCCGGGTGAGCCAACAGTTGCGCGCCGAGCAGCGAGAGCACCACGTAACCGGCGAAGAACCACAGACCCGCCTGTAGCTCGGCGGTGGTGTTGTCGGCCTGGTCGGTGGCGAAAAAGCTCATCAGCATCGCCACCACGAACACGTCGGCCATCGACCATTTGCCGATGTGCTTCGCCCACGCCATGCCCTTCTGCGCGATGTGTCGCCAGCGGGCGACGCCGGTGCCGAGCAGGATCAGCGTCTTCGTCACCGGGATGACCACCGAGAACAGCGCGAGCAGCCCGGCGACGATCCAGTTGCCATGCGTCCACAGCGTGTCGAGTGTGCTCAGCACGCCCTTGGATTGGTGGCGGAAGATGGTCT
>JACKNJ010000007.1 GCA_024234895.1 Gammaproteobacteria bacterium | reverse complement strand
GGCGGGGTTCACGCCGAACCTCGGGTTATTCCGTACGTCGTTGGGCGCACCGACCGCTGTCCGGCGGAACGCCTGCGGCTTCCGCGCTACGGGCTACGGCTCCCGGTCAGCAGCGCGGCGCCGTAGGCGGCTTCTTCCTGCGTCGCGGGGAGCATCTTTACGCCCAGCATCCGGTGGCGGATTTCTGACCAGGCGGCGTTGTGTGCGCCACCGCCGGCAGTTCGCAATGACGTCGGGTAGGGCGCGCCGAGTTCGGCGAGCAGCCGATAGGCGTGCTGCTCGATGCGCGCCATGCCTTCCAGCATGGCCTGGAAGAACACGGCGTCGTCAGCCGGGCGCGGTGTCAGGCGCGGGGCGAGGTCCGGATCGTTGACGGGAAAGCGCTCGCCGATGCCGGGCAGCGGGTAATAGTCCAATCCGGTGGGCCGGTCCGGCTCTACACGCGCGCTCAGTTCCTGCATCTCGCCATTGCAGAAATGCTGCTTCAGCACCGCGCCACCACTGTTGGAGCCGCCGCCGACCACCCAGATCGGGGTGCCGTCCGGGTTCGGAAACGGATGGCTGTAGACACCGAATTCCGGTGCGAACACCGGCGTCGCCGACAGGACCTTGGTGACCAGCGTCGAGCCGAGCGAGGTGACCGCTTCGCCGATCCGGCTGGCGCCGCTGGCGACGAAGGCGGCGTTGCTGTCGGTGGTGGCGGCGCACAGACGGCAGTCCGGGTTGATGCGGAAGCGCCTGGCCAGTTCGGCGTCGAGACGGCCGAGCGGGGTGCCGGGTACGTGTACCGTGGGCAGGTCATCGAGACCGAGTTCGGACAGCCACGCCGGCCAGCTTCCGGTCAGCGGGTCCCAGCCCCATTTGAGCATGTTGTGCTGATCGGAATGTCCCGCCGGCATGCCGAGGCGGCGCAGGATCCAGTCCGCCTGCGAGACGCATTCCGCGCCGGGATGTCGCGCGCGCAGAGTCAGCGCCTTCGCGAGTCCGGAGCCGGCCCCGTGCGCGGCGGATTCGCGCGGCGCCAGCCTGGCGATGCGTTCCGCTTCCGCCTTGGCGCGGGCATCGTTGTACATCAGCGCCGGCGCCAGCGGGTCACCGTTGTGGTCGATGGCCACCACGGTCCCCGAGGTGGCGTCCAGGCCGAGTGCCGCGATGTGCTTGCCGAGGTTCTCGTCCGCCAGCGAATCGAGCACCGCGCACAGCGTGTCCCACCAGCTTTCCGCATCCTGCTCGCCCGGACGCCCCGGATCGAGGTAATCCTGTCGCCGCCAGGCGCGGATATCGCCGTCAGCGTTGACGACCACCGCGCGCACCCCGGAGGTGCCGATGTCGATGCCGAGGTAGAGCGGGGAGGACATTAGGTTTCAGCGTTTTGCCGCAAAGACGCCAAGACGCGAAGGGATCATTGCGACAAGCCCTTGGCGCCTTTGCGCCGAAAGCGGTTACGGCAGTGTGACCGGAACGGGCGGGGTCCAGCCCTCGGCGCGGTGTTCGGCGATCACGTTGGTGTAAATGCCGCCGCGCACGCCGAATTCGCCGGTCACGCGCATGAACTTCGGCGCGCAGGCGCGGACCAGGTCATCGAGGATCAGGTTGGTCACGTCCTCGTGGAAGTGGCCCTCGTCGCGGAACGACCAGATGTACAGCTTCAGCGCCTTCAGCTCGATGCACTGCGCGTCCGGCACGTAGTCGATGAAGATGGTCGCGAAATCGGGCTGGCCGGTCTTCGGGCACAGCGCGGTGAATTCCGGCACGCGGATGCGGATCGTGTAATCGCGCCCCGGGCGCGGGTTATCGAAGGTTTCCAGGGTCTTGCTGGGTTTGGTGGACATGGCGCTATTCATCGGCAGCAAACGAGGGGCGCGATGATACCAGCGGCGTCATCGACGATCCCGCCACCTCTCCGGGTGACGGAGCCGCAGGGTGGAATCCGCAGGAGTTCCATCGCCCGGCGTTCGATTCATTGCCGTGGGTGGGTTTTATCGGCACGCCGCTGGTGGAACTCCTGCGGATTCCGCCCCACGCGACGGCCCGCCCTGGCTGCCGGCAGCTTCTCGCACAGGGGTTCGTTGCGCCGGTCACACGGGTTTGCTGTTTACAAAAAGTTCAATTCAAACATGGGTTTGCGGTGACTATTGCCATGCCTGGCAGGAGTGATTAAGTTGGGCGGAACGTGGTCCTTCCGGACTTCGTCCCGAGCAGAAGAAAACGCCGTATGCGCCTAGCCAAGATCAAGCTGGCCGGCTTCAAGTCCTTTGTCGATCCGACCACCATCCCGCTGCCGTCCAACCTGGTCGGCATCTGCGGTCCGAATGGCTGCGGCAAATCCAACACCATCGACGCGGTGCGCTGGGTCATGGGCGAGTCGTCCGCGAAGCATTTGCGCGGCGACTCGATGGCGGATGTCATCTTCAACGGCTCCGCGTCACGCAAGCCGGTCGGGCAGGCCTCGGTCGAACTGGTCTTCGACAATTCGGATGGCTCGCTGGGCGGGGAGTACGCGAACTACGCGGAAATCTCGATCCGGCGCGTCGTCAGTCGCGACGGGCAGAGCAACTACTTCCTGAACGGCGCCCGCTGCCGGCGCCGCGACATCACCGACGTGTTCCTCGGCACCGGTCTCGGTCCGCGCAGCTACGCGATCATCGAGCAGGGCACCATCTCGCGGATCATCGAGGCGCGCCCGGAGGAACTGCGCGGCTACCTGGAAGAGGCGGCCGGCATCTCCAAGTACAAGGAACGCCGCCGCGAGACCGAGACCCGCATCCGCCACGCCCGCGAGAACATCGAACGCCTCGACGACCTGCGCGAGGAGATCGGCAAGCAGTTGCAGAAGCTGGAGCGCCAGGCACGCACCGCCGAGCGTTACAAGGAATACAAGGCCGATGAACGAGCCCGCAAGGCCGAATTGCTGGCCCTGCGCCTGCGTGATCTGGACGAGATCGTCGGTCGCGGCGAGCGCGAGATCGCCGAGGGTCAGAACGCGCTGGAGGCCCTGATCGCCGAGCAGCGCAACATCGAAGCCGGGCTGGAGAAGGAGCGCCTCAACCAGACCGAGGCGACCGACACACACAATGAGGTGCAGGGGCGCTACTACGCGATCGGTGCCGATGTCGCCCGCGCCGAACAGACCATCGCGCATGCCAAACAGCTGCGCGCGCGCCAGGAACAGGAACTCCGGCAGGCCCGCGACGCCGCCCGCGAGACCGAGGAGCACCTCGAACTCGATCGCGCCGAATTCGAGGGTCTCGCGCAGTACCTGGCCGAGAACGAACCGCGCCTTGGCAACGCCGATCAGGTGCTCGCCGATGCCGCCGACGTGCTCGCCGAACTCGAGGATCAGTACGCCGACGCGCAGGCCGAGTGGGACGACTTCAACCAGCGCGCCGCCGAGCCCGCGCAGGCCGCGCAGGTGCAGAAGTCGCGCATCGAACAGCTCGAACGGCAGATTCATCAGGCCGAGCAGCGCGAGCGCCGTCTGATCGAGGAGGCCGACCGGCTCGATTCCGCGCCGCTGGAGGCCGAGATCGATGCGCTGCGCGCGGAGATCGACCTGCTCGCCGAGGACGAGGCCGAAGCCAACGCCGCCCGCGAACGTGCCCAGGAAGCGATCACCCGGGCGCGCGAGTCGCTCAATGATGTCACCGCCGCGCTCGCCGAGGCGCGTCGTGAGCAGCAGGAGTCACGCGGCCGTCTGTCCTCGCTGGAAGCCCTGCAACAGGCGGCGCTGGGCAAGGACAAGGGCGCGGCCTCCGACTGGCTGGCCGCACGCGGCCTTGGCGATGCACCGCGTCTCGCCCAGCAGCTTCGCGCTGCATCCGGCTGGGAAACCGCGCTGGAGACCGTGCTCGCCGACGACCTTCAGGCCGTCTGCGTTGCCGATCTGGGGCTGCCGGCCAAGGCGCTGGACGAACTCGGCAAGGGTGCGGTCAGCCTGTTCCAGACCGGTTCGGGCGCGTCCGCCGCCGCAGGCAACGGCCTGCCGCGATTGCTCGACCAGGTCAGTGCCCCCTGGTCGCTGGCCGGTCTGCTCGGCGGTGTGTACGTCGCCGATTCGATCGGGGCCGCATTGGCGGCGCGCGAGCGGCTGAATGGCCGCGAAACCATCGTCACCCGTGACGGCGTGCTGCTCGGTCGCGACTGGCTGCGCGTTTCCCGCGAGCACGATGCCCACGCCGGCGTGCTGGCGCGGGGACAGGAGATCGAGGAACTGCGGCTGCGCCTCGGCGAGATCGAGGAGCGGGTCGCCGGGTCCGAGGATCGACAGCAGGACCTGCGCCGCGAACTCGCCGAACGCGAATCCGAACATGGCGCCCTGCAGGCCGATGCGCGTGAGGCGCAGCGTCGGCTCGGCGATCTGCGCGCGCGTCTGAGCGGCAAGGAAGGGCGCTTCGAGCAGATCGTCGCGCGCCGTGCGCGTTTGCAGGAAGACCGCGACGAGGCCCGCGAACAGGGCGCCGAGAGCCGCGAGGAACTGGCCGAGGCCCGCGAGCGCCACGCCGAGGCGATGGCGCGGATGGAGGAACTGGCGCTGGAGCGCGAGGACCGCAGCACCCGTCGCGATGACCTGCGCGCCCGCGTCGAACATCAGCGCGCGGAAGGCCGGCGCCTGCGTCAGGCGGCGCACGAACTGGCCCTGGAAGTCCAATCCAAGCGCGCCGCGCACAAGTCGCTGTCCGCCGGCATGCAGCGGCTGGAAGCCCAGTTCGCGCAGCAGCAGGACCGCATCGAGGCGGTTCAGGCCCAGCTTGAGGAAGCCGGTGAGCCGGTCGAGGAGCATGTCGAGAACCTGGAACGTCTGCTCGCCCGACGCATGGCGGTGGAGGCCGAACTCACCGCTGCGCGCGAACGTGTCGAGGCCGTCGATACGGCCATGCGCGGCCTGGAACAGCGGCGCGGCGAGACCGAGCGCAAGTCCATCGAGGCCCGCGAGCGCGTGCAGGAACGGCGTATCGCACAGCAGGAGTCCATCGTTCGCCAGCGCACGCTGTCCGAGGCCTTGCAGCAGGACGGCCACGATTACCGCAGCGTGCTCGGCAGTCTCCCCGACGATGCCGACGAGGGCGACTGGCAACGGCAGGTCGACGATCTGGCCGAACGCATCAACCGCCTCGGCCCGATCAACCTGGCCGCGATCGAGGAGTTCGACGAGCAGAGCGAACGCAAGACCTACCTGGATGCCCAGCACGCGGATCTCATGGAGGCGCTGGACACGCTGGAATCCGCGATCCGCAAGATCGACCGCGAGACCAAACAGCGCTTCAAGGACACTTTCGACAAGGTCAACGCCCGCCTGCGCGAGGTCTTCCCGCGTCTGTTCGGTGGCGGCGAGGCCTTCCTCGAACTGACCGGCGAAGACCTGCTGGATACCGGCGTCGCGGTCATGGCGCGCCCGCCCGGCAAACGCATCTCGACCATCCACCTGATGTCCGGCGGCGAGAAGGCGCTGACTGCGGTCGCACTGGTGTTCGCGATCTTCGAGCTGAATCCGGCGCCGTTCTGCATGCTCGACGAGGTCGACGCACCGCTCGACGACGCCAACGTCGGCCGTTTCCGCCGCCTGGTCGAGGAGATGAGCGAACGCGTGCAGATCATCTTCATCTCGCACAACAAGGTCGCGATTGAAATGGCCAGGCAACTCACCGGCGTCACCATGCGCGAACCGGGTGTGTCGCGGCTGGTCGCGGTCGACGTCGACGAAGCGGTCGCGATGGCGAATGGTTGAGCAGGCATTCCGGGCCGAGCGTGTAATTCGGTGCGAATCGACCGGTTCAAACCCCCGTCGCGCGCGGGCACAATACGCGACTCAAGTTCCCGTCCCGTCATTCGACCCGGTTTGCTGATTTCCTCCCATGGACGCACTGCGCTGGACAATCCTGATCGTCGGCATCCTCGTCATGGCCGGGTTCTACGCCTGGTCGAAACGAGCGCAATTGCTGGCTTGGTGGCATGGCCAGCGCGACAACGACGATTTCCGGTTCGAGGAAGCCGGTGACGACCTCAGCGATGAGCTGCGGCGGCTGCGCGATCTGATGGAGTCCGAACAGGACGAGCGGCCCGCCCGGCGGGGGCATCGGGATCGCGACATCGATCAACTCGATGCCGATTACGGCATCGAGGTCAGCGCCCCCAGGGTGGTGCGTCGCCCGGTCGAGGAAACCAGGCAGGACGCCGAGCGGGCCGGCGACGACGACGGGTCTCGCGACGTATTGATGGAGGCCGCCGCCGCCAAGGTCTCGGGCAAGCATCGCAATGCCGACGTGCCGGTCTCCGCGCCCCGCGTTTCGACCGCGCCGCCGCGTCCCCTGCCGCCCAAGGCGCCGCGCAAGCCCGTCATGGTCGAGGTGCCATCGCCGTCGACCGAGCCAGGCCGTCCGCCTGCGCGTCCCGATTTCAGTATCGGCGCCGACAGTGTTTCCGCGCCCCGCGTGCGCAAGGCCGCCGAGGCAAAGCCGGAGTCTGTGCCGGAACCGCCGCCGGTCGAACAGACTCCGGTGATGGAGGTTTCGCCGGTCATCGCCCCCTTTGGCGCAGCCGCCGGCCCCGCACCGGCCGATCCCGGAATTGTCGACCTTGGAGTTGCCGATCCAGGTGCGCCGACGGTCGCGCATGTCGATGACGAAGCCGTCCAGATGGCGGATCCGGTCGCCGAACCGGCGCGCGAACCGGAACCAGAATCCGAGCCCGAAGCCGACGTGCGCTCCGGGTTGATGCCGGACCTTGAACCCAACCCTGAACGCGAGCCCGAACCCGAGCCGGTACGGGAAGCCGTCCTCAAGCCTGAATCTGCATCGATGCCGGAGCCCGCGCGCGTGCCCGAACCCCAACCCCAGCCCGATCCACGCCCGCCGATCGTCGCCGGGAGTAGCGCGACCGTGCCGTCCGGCGAGGCGCCCCGCCAGACCGCTCTCGATCTTGGTGACGACGCGCCATCCATATCCCCGCCCGCCCGCCGTCGGCTCGATACGGTGATCGTCGATGGCGAGGTGTTCGATACCGATCGCGGCCCGGTCGCGCAGCCGTCCGCGCCAGAGGCCAAACATGACGCGGGGCATTTCGTGGAGCGGGTCGGCCCCGGTCTGACCGAGATCGGCGGGCACGTCGCGACGTGGTTCAAGGGGCTCGCCGGGAAGGCGCGCGAGCACATGCCCAGGAAGCCAGAGCCGCCGGTGCAGAGCACGCCCGAGCTGATCCTGGTCGTGCATGTGATGGCCGGTCAGGGCAGCCATTTCACCGGCGACGAGATCCGCGCCGCGTTGCGCGCGCACAAGCTCGGCCTCGGCGAGAACGGCCTCTACGAGGTGTTGCCCAAGCACCGCGCGACCACCGCGCCGGTCGTCTGCGTCGCCAACATGCTGGAGCCGGGCGTGCTGACCGATGATGAACTCGTCGACATGCAGACCCCCGGCCTGACCCTGTTCTTGCGTCTGCCCGGGCCGGTCGAAGGCACCGAGGCGCTGGAGGTGCTGCTGACCACCGCGCAGGCGATTTCGCGCGAGTTGCAGGGCGAGATGCGGGATCAGGCCCGCAACCGGCTGACCAAGCAGACCATCAACCATATGCATGAGCAGGTACTCGAACACGCCCGCCGCATGCAGATCGCCCTGTCGCGCAAGCGTTGAGCCTGTCCGCGACCTTGCGGATTTCGACGTAGGGTGCGCCATGCGCACCGCAACCGACGCGTGAAACCGGATTGCACCGTTATCCGCTATTCCGAGCACTGGTTTCGGTGCGCATGGCGCACCCTGCCGGTGGTTTCGTTTGAATTGGCCTGAGTCATGACCAGCAACGACGCCTCCACCGAAATCGCCGCGCTGCGCGCCGAGATCGAACAGCATAACCACCGTTACTACGTGCTCGACGATCCGAGCGTTCCGGACGCCGAATACGACCGCCAGATGCGGCGTCTGCGCGAGCTGGAGGCCGCGCACCCGGAGCTGGTCACGCCCGATTCCCCAAGCCAGCGCGTCGGCGGCGAGGCCATCGCGGCCTTCGGCGAGGTGCGTCACGCGGTGCCGATGCTGTCGCTGGAAAACTGCTTCGATGGCGACGAACTGGCCGATTTCGATCGCCGCGTGCGCAGCCGCCTGCACGGCGTCAACGAGGTCGACTACAGCGCCGAACCCAAGCTCGACGGCCTCGCCGTCAGCCTGCGGTACGAGCATGGCCTGCTGGTGCGCGGCGCGACCCGTGGTGATGGCGCGACCGGCGAGGACATCACCCACAACGCCCGCACGATCCCGTCCATTCCGCTGAAACTGCGTGGCGGCGGCTGGCCGGAGGTCATCGAGGTGCGCGGCGAGGTGGTCATGCCCAAGGCCGGCTTCGAACGCATGAACGCGGCGCTGCGCGAACGCGGCGAGAAGACCTTCGTGAACCCGCGCAATGCCGCCGCCGGCAGCCTGCGCCAGCTCGATCCGCGCATGACCGCGCAGCGCCCGCTGGCGATGTACTGCTACGCGGTTGGCGAGGTGGTCGGCGGCGAACTGCCGGATCGTCACAGCGAGGTGCTGAAACAGCTCGCCGGTTGGGGTTTCAAGCTCTCGCCCGAGGTCCGCGTGGTGCGCGGCGCGCAGGGCTGTGCGGATTTTCACGCCGACATCGGTCGTCGCCGTGCCGATCTGCCGATGGACATCGACGGCGTCGTGTTCAAGGTCGATTCGCGCGCGCAGCAGGCCGAACTCGGCTTCGTCGCGCGCGCCCCGCGCTGGGCGATCGCCTACAAGTTCCCCGCGCAGGAGGAGCTGACCACGGTCGAGGCCGTCGAATTCCAGGTCGGTCGCACCGGCGCGATCACGCCGGTCGCGCGCCTCAAGCCGGTCTTTGTCGGCGGCGTCACGGTCAGCAACGCGACCCTCCACAACATGGATGAGGTCGAGCGCAAGGACGTGCACGTCGGCGACACGGTGATCGTGCGCCGCGCCGGCGACGTGATTCCCGAGATCGTCCGCGTGCTGCCGGAACGTCGGCCTGCCGGCGCGCCGGCGGTGGTGCTGCCGCCGGTCTGCCCGGTCTGTGGCTCGGCGGTCGTGCGTCCGGCGGGCGAGGCCGTCGCGCGGTGCAGCGGCGGCCTGTTCTGCGCGGCGCAGCGCAAGGAGGCGATCAAGCACTTCGCGTCGCGGCGGGCAATGGACATCGAGGGGCTCGGCGACAAGCTGGTCGATCAGCTCGTCGAGCAGGGTCTGGTGCATGACCCGGCGGATCTGTACGCGCTGACGGTCGAGCAACTCGCCGGCCTGGAGCGTATGGGCGAGAAGTCCGCCGAAAACCTGGTCGATGCACTGGAGGCCAGCAAGCAGACCACGCTGGCGCGCTTCCTGTTCGCGCTCGGCGTGATGGGCATCGGCGAGACCCTGGCGCAGACGCTGGCCGATCATTTCCGCGATGTGACGCCGCTGCTGAGCGTCCGATCCGACGATCTGGTCGGCGGGCAGGGCGTGACCGGTATCGGCCCGAAATCCGCCGAGGCGATCGCCGCATACATCGCCGAACATCCCGATGCCCTGCCGGACGACATGGCGCTGGATGCGGCAACGCTCCTCGGGCTTGCCATCCCGCAACTGACCGCGAGCCGCGCGGACGCACTGGCCGCGCATTTTCCGACCTGGGGCGCGTTGCGTGGCGTCAGTGCCGCCGATCTGGTCGGTGGCGGCACCCGCGTGGCGGGTATCGGCGCGGTGCTGGCGGAGCAGATCGTCGGCTTCTTCGCGCAGGTTCATAACCGCGAAATCATCCAGCGTTTGCGCGATGCCGGGGTGCGATGGGAATCACCGGTCCTGCGCGGCGACGGCGATGGCGACGCGCAACCGCTCGCCGGCCTCACGCTCGTGTTGACCGGCACCCTGGAAGGCATCGGTCGCAACGAGGCCAAGGATGCCTTGCAGGCGCTGGGCGCGAAGGTCGCCGGCAGCGTGTCCAGGAACACGAGCTTCGTGATTGCCGGGGCCGAGGCGGGCTCCAAGCTGGGCAAGGCCGAAAAGCTGGGTGTGCCCGTGCTCGATCAGGCCGGTCTCGAAACCCTGCTGCGCGGCGAGATTCCGGCCGGCTGATGCCGCTGCGGATCGACCTGGGACGTTCGCTGCGGCTGGCGGCGACCTTGCTGATCGTCCATCTGCTCACCGTATGGATGGTCTGGGCGAGTGAGTTCCCGCGATCCGGTCGATGGGTGTTGAGCCTGCTGATCGCGATTTCGATGGTCATGGTGCTGCGCCGGCACGTGCTGCGGGTCGGGCGTGGCGCGATCCGCCAGCTGTTGTGGGATGCGGACGGGGTATGGCGGCTGGTCGATGCCGGTGGCCGGGAAGTTCTGGTGAC
The DNA here is from genome assembly GCA_024234895.1 of Gammaproteobacteria bacterium. Taxonomy (GTDB): domain Bacteria; phylum Pseudomonadota; class Gammaproteobacteria; order JACKNK01; family JACKNK01; genus JACKNK01. Next base: position 209,443 of record JACKNJ010000007.1, on the reverse strand, counting down.
GCGCCACGGGGAATTTCTGCGCACGCCGTGGCTGGTGATCCTCAATCTCCGCGACGAAGGCGGTGCGGGATTTGCCGCCGTGATCCCGCGTGACGCGGTGGATGGGGACCAATTTCGCCGCTTGCGGATGCGTTTGCGGGTCGCCGCGTAGGAGCGGCTTCGACGCCGCTCAGCCCGCGGGCGTGCCGATCGCGGCTGAAGCCGCTGCTATGCGCCGTACAGACGCCGGGTGAGCTGTCCGGCGAGTCGACCGGCGCGACGGGTCGCGCTGCCGGCGATCGGCCTGGCCGTGCCGGGGAAGGCGCGGGCCGCCAGCGTGTTGAAACCCTGCACGCGGTATTCGTCCGGGTGTTTGCCGAGGAATTCGGCGAGTTTCTCGAAGCGCTTGAGCACGATCGGGTCGATGCGCGTCTTGGCGCGGTTCATCAGCTCGAAGTTGTGCGCGACGATGTTGACCGATTCCCAGCCGAGATCGCGCGCGGCGCGCAGGGCATGGCGCATCTCGGCCCAGGAACAGGATGTCACCTGCAAGGCGTGCAGGCCGCCGTCGCGCTCGCTGAACACGCTGACCGGGTATTCGAGCACGCCGTCGGTCTCGAAGGCCTGGAGGCGGGGCGCGCCGCCGGTCGAGAAATGGCCGCCGAACCCGGAGGCGGGGTTATAGCTGGAGTCGATGTCCAGACCGGCCGCGCGCACCGCCGCGGCCGTGTGTTCGTTGATCGCGTAGTTGCCGGCCCGGAATGCCCGCAGCCGGTCGACGCCGGCGGCACGCAGCTGTTCGACGCCGATGCCGATCAGCGCGGCCTGCTGCTCCCGGTCGAACATGGTCAGGTGCTGGTGTTTGCGGCTGATCCCGGACAGCAGCGGGGGATCGGTCTCGTCCACCCATTCGGTGTGCAGATGCACCTGCACCTCATGGCCGCCGTCCCGGATCAGGCCGACCATCTCGGTAAGCGGCGCCAGCCCGAAGCGCTTGCTGAACAGCGGCTCGACGAAGAAAACGCCGGTCAGGCCGTGGTCGCCCAGCACCCGCTTGATGAGCGGCAGCGCGCCATCGCCGGCAGGCGTGGGGCCATAAACGTACCGCCGGAAGGCGTCCGGGAAGCGCTGGTCGAGATTGTCCCAACCGCCGCACCAGACCTCCGTGTCGAAGGTGAGAAAGACGTTCAGCAAGGCGGTCAGGGCGGCAGGATGAAGGGGCCGTCCGCGCCCAGGCGCGTGACCGGCAGGATGCGTGGCGCGTGACCGCGTCCGGTACCGAGCGGGATCAGCCGCAGCACGGCATCCTGAAAGCCGTCGCCGTTGACGTCCGCGTAATCGACCGACAGCACGCGATAACCCGGGGCGGCGTCATCGGTGCGGCAGCGCCAGCCGCTGGCGGCGGTCGGGTCCGGGCTCAGATATCCCCGGAACAGGCCGTCGCGGAAGCGGCAGGCGGTCGGGCCGGCGGGTTCCAGGGTCTGCGGGAGCGGCGGTGGAGACATCATGGTCGCGAACATGTTGGCGGCGTGGGCAATGCCGCTCGGCGTCGGCGGGCAATCTCCGGGAGTCCGACAGGCTTCCTGGATGGGCAGTTCCGTCAAGGGCGCGTTGAGGAAGTCGTAGTCGCTGACGAAATCCCGGGTGGCGACGGGGAACTGGTGCAGCAGGGCGTGATAGCGGCAGTCGTTGACGACCTTGATCCAGAGCCGGTGCTCCACGGGGCCGCCGAACTGGCGCCCGCCGAGGTTCTGGGCGTCGACGGCGTCCTGACAATCCGCCGGGATCGTGAACCTCCGCGACTGATCCGCCTGCACCGGCAGGGTGACATCGTAATGATCGACCTCCGCGCCCGAGCCGGGCGCGGCGAACCCGACGTGCTGCGCCATGCACAGCCCGCTGCAAAACATCGACAGCAGGATCAGCGGGAACAGGAAAAGTCGGATTTCGCGGAGGCCGGTCATGGGGTGTCGAAATGGCGGGCGTAGGGCTTGGGCGTCGACATCGCAAGCATTGTCGTGCGGTGCGTGGGGCGCAAGTCTAAGTTGAATGGATGCAGTGCTGGCAAAGTCCTTGCTGAAGCTTTCGTAAAGCCGGATTTCGTATACGAAAGCCTCCTCATCGGGCCCGGAACGGAAACTCCTGTCGCAGATTGCAAACGGCTAACGGAATGTCGATTGCGGTCGACTCTTTACTAAAACGTAACGAGCACACCGTATGAGCCACTTGAACGAACATGCCCAGCCCCGCCGCGAACCGTCCGCCAAGGTGGTGCGCTTCGACCCCGCCTTGTCCCGGCGCACGTCGGCGCCGCAGGTCACCGCGACCGATGGCAAGCATCGCGGCGACGTTATCCACGGGCGCTTCGGCCCCGGTGCCCGGTCACGCGGCGATGCTTCCCGGGATCGCCATGAACACCCGGTCGGAGACGGGGATTCAGGGGCTCGCAACCTGTCGCGCGTTCCTCGTGTGCTGATCGTGGACCATGACATCGCGCGTTGTTCGGAGCTCGGCGAGCTGTTCACCGACTTCGGCTACGACGCCTTCGAATCCTCAAGTCCGGAGCAGGCGGAAGGCTGGTGGCGGCATCTCCAGGAGGTCGACGTGGTGCTGCTCGATATGAATCTCCCGGAACGCGGGGCGTTTTCTCTATTGGACAAATTGCTGAATCTGGCCGACACCGAGCATCGTTATCCGCCCGCCGTGGTCGTGCTGGCGCGGCGTGATCAGCGCACGCTCGCACTGGAGGCGATGCACGAAGGCGCGTTCGACTGGCAGGAGACGCCGCTCGACATCGCGTTGCTCGGTCACGCGATCGCGCGGGCCGCCGAGCATGTCCGCCTGAGCCGGGTCGATCGCATGTTCCAGCACCTCCTGAACCATTCCGTTTGAGCGCGTCGAGACGCGAAGGATTCCCAGGCATGAAATCCACATTGTTCCGCAGTCTGCTGGCCCTCCCGCTGAGCCTGGCCCTGATCATGGGTCCGACCGCGCAAGCGGCCGCCGAGGCCACCCCAGGATTCACCTTCGGGGTCGTGCCCCAGCAGGCCGCCAGTGAACTGGCCCGTGTCTGGGTGCCGGTGCTCAAATATCTGAGCAAGCAAACCGGTTATCAGCTGAGTTTCCGCACTGCGCCGAACATCCCCGAATTCGAGCGTCGCGTCGCCGCCGGCGAATACGCGCTCGCCTACATGAACCCGTATCACTACACCGTGTTCTCGAAGTCCCCGGGTTATCGGGCGTTCGCGCGGCAGAAGGACAAGCGCATACGTGGCCTGCTGGTTGTCGCGGCCGATTCCGGAATGCAGGACCTCAAGGGGCTGGAAGGCAGCGCCATCGCCTTTCCGGCGCCCGCCGCGTTCGCGGCCAGCCTGTTGCCGCGCGCGCATCTGCGGCAGGCCGGCGTCGAGTTCAAGCCGGTCTATGTGTCGTCTCACGACTCCGTCTATCGTGCCGTCGCGATGGGGCTGTATGCGGCGGGCGGGGGCATCGAACGCACGCTCGGCAACATCGATCCGGCAGTTCGAGATCGCCTGCGCGTGTTGTGGCGGACCCCGGAGTTCACGCCGCACGCCATCGCCGCGCACCCCGATGTCCCGGCGGACGTGGTCGAAAAGCTGCGCGCCGCGATGGTCGCCATGGCCAGCGATAAGGAAGGGCTCGAACTCCTCGCCCAACTCGGCTTCGCGGGCATCGAGGCGGGCGTCGACGCGGACTGGGATGATGTCCGCGCGCTGAACATCGAGGCGCTCGACGACCTGGTCGGCGAGTGACGCCGGCCCACTGTGGTCGCACGGGCGCTCACGGGGCACGCGGAAAGACGCGCCATGTCCTTACGCTTATCGTTCCGGCTGAAGACCATCCTCGGCATCGCCAGCATCGAAGTGGTGCTGCTGGTGCTGCTGGTCTGGTCCAGCCTCGGCTACCTGCAGAACTCCAATCAGGAGGCGCTGGTCGCGCGCGCCAGGACCACCGCCGCGATGTTCGCGACCATGGCGCGCGATGCCGTGGTCTCCACCGACCTGGCGACGCTGGAGACCTTCGCCGACGACATGATGACCAACCCCGGCGTGCTGTACGTGCGCATCAGCGGGTTCGGACAGGTGTTGAGCCAGCGCGGCGAGCCCTCGCTGCTGGCGAGGACGTTCCATGCCGACCACTATGTGGAAGGCGTCGACGATGGCAGTTTCGACGTGAAGGCCGACATCGAGGCCTACGGCGAGGTCTTCGGCACGCTGGAGCTGGGTTTCTCGACGGCGGACATCCAGACCCTGATCCGCGACGCCCGTCAGCAGTTCGTGATCATCGCGGGGCTGGAGATCCTGCTGGTCGCGCTGTTCTCGTGGCTGCTCGGCAGCTATCTGACCCGCTCGCTGAGCAATCTCACCCGCGCCGCGCAGGAGATCCGTGACGGCGGCCCCGGCGTCCAGGTTGATGTGCGTGGGCGCGATGAACTCGCCGAGACCGCGCAGGCCTTCAACGCCATGTCGCGGGAATTGCAGACCAGCTACCAAGCGCTGACGAGCGCGGTCGACACTGCCCGGCTTGCCGAGCGCGAGGCCGATGAGGCCAGCCAGGCCAAATCGCGCTTCCTCGCGCACATGAGTCACGAACTGCGCACGCCGCTCAACGCGGTCATCGGCAGCCTCGACCTGCTGCTGGACGCGGAACTCTCCGACCAGTCCAAGACCTACGCGAGCACGGCGCTGGATGCCGGTCGCGCGCTGCTCTACGTGATCAACGACGTGCTCGACTTCTCGAAGATCGAGGCCGGCGCGGTCGAATTGCACTCCGCGCCGTTCGACCTCTGCGATCTGGTGCAGGGCGTCGATGAAATTCTTGAATCCGGCGCCGATGCCAAAGGTATCGAACTGGTCACCGAGATCGACACCGGCGAGCTGGGCGGACCCTGCTGGGTGGTCGGCGACGCCGGTCGCCTGCGCCAGGTGTTGATCAACCTGACCGGCAACGCCATCAAGTTCACTCAGGCCGGCGAGGTCCGCGTCAGCGCCGTCGTACGCCCTCTCGATGCCGACCGGCGCATCGACATCGAGGTCGCGGACACCGGCATCGGCATGGACCCGGCCCAGATCGACCGGCTGTTCGACGAATTCACCCAGGTCGAGGAGCAGTCCTCGACGCGTGTCGCCACCGGCACCGGCCTCGGCCTCGCCATCTCGCAGCGGCTGGTCAACATGATGGGCGGCCGGATCACCGCGGAGAGCGAGCCCGGCAAGGGCAGCCGTTTCCGATTCCAGCTCCGCCTGCCTCGTCACGACGCGCCGATCGCCGCCCCGGCCGGGCATCCAATCACCCTGCGCAAGCCCGGCGAGGCGCACCTGCTGCTCGCCGAGGACAACACCGTCAACCAGATGGTTGCGGTCGCCATGCTCGGCAAGGCCGGTTACAACGTCGACGTGGTCGGCAACGGTCGCGAAGCACTGGAAGCCGTGCAGACCAAGCGCTACGACCTCGTGCTGATGGACATGCGCATGCCCGAGATGGACGGCCTCGCCGCCACCCGCGCGATCCGTGCCCTGGACTCCGACGCCGCCGGCGTGCCCATCGTCGCGATGACCGCGAACGCCGTGCAGGAGGATCTCGACGAATGCCTGCTCGCCGGCATGCAGGGCTACATCACCAAGCCGGTCGAGCGCGAGGTGCTGATCGCCAGGGTGAGGGAGTTCTGCGGTCGGCAGCCGCATGCCGGGAGCGCCCCGGTCGCCGAGCGGCGAGCCGTTGACGGTTGATCGGGCAGACCGCCCGCTTGCATCATCCGCCGCCTCCTTTCGCCTCCAGCCGAGCCCCGGAAAACCCACGTGAACAACGATTCCACCGTGAAAGACTGCTATTTCTGCACCGTGTCGAGCGGCAACGCCGATCCGTTCATCTTCGAGAACCGCTCGTTCATCGGCATCTTCGACACCAACCCGGTCAATCCGGGCCACGCGCTGGTCATCCCGCGACGGCACGTCGTCTCGTTGTTCGACCTCAACGCCGACGAACAGGCGGATTACTTCGACGCGCTCAGGGGCGTGCGGGGCGTGATCGAGAGCACGGACCTGGTGGCCCTCTACGCCGAGATGCAGACGCGCGATTATCTGCAGGGTCGCCCGATGGACCACATCGAAACGGTGCTGAAGCTCCCGTTTCTCGGTCGTCGACCGGACGCCTACACCGTCGGCAACAACGATGGCCGCGCCGCCGGTCGCAGCATCGACCATCTGCATGTCATCGTGCTGCCGCGCTATGAGGGTGACGTCGAGAACCCGCGCGGCGGGATACGCAACGTCATCCTGGCACGGGCGAGCTATCAGCGACGCTGAGCGAAAAGGGGGTTGATGATGTTGCGGACATCATCAGCGCTGGTGGCAAGGCCTCCAGGGGCCACGCCAGACCGATCCGCCCATCGCTGGCTGAGCGGAGCCGAAGCCAGCCTGCGACGCGGGTTGGGGGAATGATGATGTCGGACATCATCAGTGTTGGTGGCAAGGCTTCCGGGGGCCATGCCAAGCCTACCCGCCCATCGCTGGCTGAGCGGAGCCGAAGCCAGCCTGTGACGCGGGTTGGGGTGATGATGTCGGACATCATCAGCGTTGGTGACAAGGCTTCCATGGGCCGCCATGGCCTCTCGGGACACGCTGTAAATACATCCCTGTACGCTCCACGGTCGCATCCCTGCGACCGAGGGTCCCGGGAGGCCCTGCCGACCCCTGGAAGCCGGGAGAGGGGAGTGGAAACAAAGACCGGCGGCCCGCATTGAGCGGTCCGCCGGTCTTGTTTGGTTTTGGCTTCGTTACAGCGATGAGATTCCCAGGCGAGCCTAAGGTGGTTTGCGGCGCATTGGGGTTAAACCTCGGATGAGAAGGTGTTGATGTAACAACGCGAGACCCGACCCCTGTGCTCGCGATCCCTGTGCTGCGAAGCCGCCACCCGAACGCATCAGCCTGGGCCTGTCGACCCTGCTTAACGGGCCGCACCGTCTGGTCGAGCTGACTGGCGCGGCCAAGGCGCCGATCGTGCGGGCCTGGCCGGACGGCGCGGAGGTGTTCCTGGACCGCGCGGGACAAGCGGACATGGAACCGGTCATCATTGCCGGGGCGGCACCTCGCTTGTGGCGTATATATATTTGTAACTCATTGATTAAAAGATGATCCGTGCCATGATGGCAAAACAGACAAACCGGACATCATGATGTCGCTATCTGCCGACCATCTCCCGATCGATCGCGGCGAGAACATCGCCTTGCTGGAGCCGTTGCGGGTGTCGGCAGGCTCCCGCCACCACGCCGGACTGGTCGAACGCGCCTTCGCGCTCAGCCGGCGGTCTGCCGAATTCCGTGCCCGCTTGCCGGATGACGTGGTACGTGCCCTGGCCGATCTGGTGCGGGCGATGAACTGCTACTACAGCAATCTCATCGAAGGTCACGACACCCATCCGGTCGACATCGAACGCGCCCTGCACAGCGACTACAGCCAGGACCCGAAAAAGCGCGACCTGCAACGCGAGGCGCTGGCCCACATCGGCGTGCAGGAATGGATCGATGGCGGCGGCCTGCGGGGGAGGGCGAGTGCCGCCGAGGGGCTGCGGGAGATACACCGGCGGTTCTACGAAACCCTGCCCGAAGACATGCGCTGGGTGGAAGATCCCGCGAGCGGCGAGCGTTGGCCGGTGGAACCCGGCGCATGGCGCCGGCGCGACGTGCGGGTCGGCGTGCATGTGCCGATCAGTCCCGGTGCGCTGCCGCGTTTCATGGCACGTCTCGAAGATGTCTATGCCGGGCTGGCGCCTGCCGAAACCGTGATCGCCGCCGCCGCCGCGCATCACCGCATGTTATGGGTGCACCCGTTTCTCGACGGCAACGGTCGCGTCGCGCGGCTGATGTCGCATGCGGCCCTGCTCGACGCTCTGGATACCGGCGGCGTCTGGTCGATCGCGCGGGGCCTGGCGCGCCGGGTCAGCGACTACAAACGCCTGCTGGCCGACTGCGATCAACCGCGCCGTAACGATCTGGACGGGCGCGGTGCGCTGAGCGAAGAGTCGCTCACGACCTTCTCGACGTTCTTTCTCGACACCTGTCTCGATCAGGTCGATTTCATGCAGGAGCTGGTGCGCCCCGAACGTCTGCGCGACCGCATTCTGTTCTGGGCCGCCGAGGAGATCCGCGTCGGATTGTTGCCGCCGAAGTCGGAACGCGTCCTCGAGGCCATCCTCTATCGCGGCACGCTACCGCGCGGCGAACTCCCGGCCTTGCTCGACGTCGGCGAACGTCAGGCGCGCCGACTGGTCGCGAGCCTGACCGAACGTGGCGTGATCACCGCCGACAGTAGCCGCGCGCCCCTGCGCCTGGTATTCCCTGCCCGCCTCGCCGCGCGCTGGTTGCCGGGGCTGTTCCCCGATAAATCCTGACAGAAAAGTGGTCAGTACCCTTTTTCGTGCCCCGGCACTAACAACAAAAACGGGTACTGACCCCTTTATGTTTGTCAGCCGGTTGATCAGCTCTGCGGCTTTCGGGGAGGCTTTGCGAACCAGACGCGAATCCGTCGCGTCCTCCTTGAGCCGCCGAATGTCGTTCTCGCTCATATGAGCACGATCGTCAGGCAGCGATCGCGCCGCGCGACGCCACTCTTCCCAGTCGACATCGCCGGCAGAATTCGGGCTGCATAGGTTGCAGAATTGCTCAAGCGCGTCGACAGTCTGCAAGGCCTGCCACGCCACCAGCTTGCCGTCACGCAACGTCTGCTCGAGGTGAGCGTTGAAATCGGCAGCAGCCAGTTGATCCAGAGGGGCATTGCGATGACGCTGAACAAAATGCTCGACCCGACGCACGTACCAACGCGCCGCGTCGGGTTTAACATGCTGACGCAGAAGCAGTTTGCGATAGTCGTCCCAGAGCGTGCGGGGCAAACCTGAAGCGCTGTCGGCGCTCGGAGCAGGAGATGAAATGGAGTTGTTCACGGACGCGGCCCTCTCGGTCGATCCAGTTCGAGGGGCCAGGACACTGTCCCGATAACCAGTATGACAGCGACGTGCATACGAAGATGCAACCTATGTCGGCGAACGATGCGTCTACGTTTCGTCGTGAACGTAGATGCTCTATAAACCACTGTTAGCTGTCTGAATCAAAATTTGTACATTTAAACTAGTTCGAAAAAAGGAGAGTGATATGTGGGGTAAGGTATTAGCTGGTATAGCTGTTGGTGTTGGTGCGGTTGCTGCCGCACCATTTACTGGTGGTGGCTCATTATTGGGAGGAGCATCCTTGATCGCCTCACTCTCAGGTGCAGGAACTATCGCAGCCGCAGTGGCGGCTGGTCTCGCGGGAGGCGCTGTTGGCGCTGCTGTAGCAGACAGTGATGATAATGAGAAGAAGCAGATAAAAGAGGAAGGACGAGCTGAGGGAAAAGCTGAAAATTCTTTACAGATAGAAAAACTTGAAAAAGCGCTTTTTCAAGCGCTAACAAAGCTTAAATCTCATGATGAACATTTCAAAGCTATTATTGCAATGGAAGCCGTCGGAGTTTCTTGTGCGGCATGCGATGGTGATTTCTCTGAAAATGAAAGGGAAGAAATCGGTGAGTTTGTCAAAGGAATGATTGCTCAGAGCATCCCAGAGGATGTGAAAGAAAAAATCCAAAATATTTATGACAGACCTCCTACTGTTAAAGAAGCTTTTTTACTGGCAAATGCCTCTGGAATTCCTCTAGATGTCTATGAGGATTTGATTAGGTATGTAATGGAAATAGATGGTGTGAAGCCAGAAGAAGAGGCGTTTGTTCAGGCTTGGAATCAGGCTAAAGCAGCATAAGACATGGAGCAATAAATAATGAGCGGCAGAATTGATCGTTTCAAAAAAAGGAAAGAAATACTAAAGAAGAATCAGTCTCTGCCGTTTGTTCGTGGCGTTACTGATCAAGAGCAGGTCGATAAACTTCTTAGTCAAGATGTGGATAGTAATAGACTGAAAAACCTTGACTATTCAACTGATTTTAACGCTTCTTTGGAGGCAAATTCCGCAGAGGTCGAGGCTTTGCTTTCCGAACTTAGGACTTCATTTCACAAAGATCGATTGGAGCAGCTTATAGATGAAACGAAGCGCGGCGTCATATCATCGATTGCTGGTCCATTTGGGCTTGGCAAAATAATAAGTGCTTATGACAAAGCGGGCGGAAATGTAACAACAATAAACAACGCAAATAATGGTGTTTATGCTAAAGACGAAGATCGTTATAGAAGAGAGGACTATACACATAGCAAGAATAGTGAAGGAAAGCAGTTTGCCAATGCAGGAAAAAACAGCTCAGGTGCTATCTATACTCGTTCTCAAATGGATGATAATCATATGGTGCAAGATGCTTATACTGGGAAAATGACAAAAGCAGATGCTACAAGCCCAGATCATATAGAGTCGTTATCTCAACATCATAAAAATGGCGGTTTCATGCAGTCGTCAGCACCAAAAGCTGACTTTGCGACGGATGAAGATAACCTTGCACTAACAGACCGTTCAATAAATCAATCAATGAGAGATTTTGATAAAGAAGAGTGGATGTCAAAGAAGGATAAATCCGGAGCTGAAAATAAAGATCGATTTGATATAGATGAGCAAAAATTAAAGGATAAGATCCAGCAAGGCAAAGAAACTTCGGCAAGACATTTGCCGTCTGATACAGATAAAGCAAAACACTATCTAAAAAATTCAGCGACCACAGGCGTAAGCGAAGGCGTGAAAATGGGCGCACAACAAGCATTTGGGTATCTTTTGGTTGAGTTTTTTTCAAGTGCAATTGTTGAAATAAAAGACGCATACAATAATGGCCTTGAAGGCGAGAGTTTATATAAGGACGTCAAGGTTCGTTTGATTCGCATTGGCCGAAACATTGCTGATAAATGGAAAGGAGTAGTAGAAGGTTTCTCTGCTGGATTTATATCAGGTTTTATATCAAACATAATTACAACACTAGTAAATATGTTTGTAACTACCGCTAAGCGATTTGTTAGAATGATCAGAGAAGGTGTGTTTTCCTTGTTAAAAGCGTTGAAACTCATCCTTTTTCCTCCTGCTAACATGAGTTTTGCCGAGACAATGCACGAGGCTATGAAGCTAATTGCAGCTGGAGGAGTTGTTATTTCCGGCGTAGCACTCGAAGAAGTCATTGAAAAGCTTATTCTAGGCGTGCCATTTCTCGCGCCATTTGCCCCTGTTGTAACAGCGGTAATTGTTGGGTCACTAACCGCTATCGCAATGTCTTTGGTCGCTTATTTAATAGATAGAATGGATATTCTTGGCGTTATTAAGGCTCAGGAAACCAAATTCATATTGGAAAATCTTGATAAGGATATCGATGAGAAGTTAAAGAGATGCGAGCGCATTTCCGAAGAAGTGGATGAGTTTCTTAGTGAAGGCTCTTTCTTATTGCCACAAAGCAGCTAACAAGGCGCTGCACGCGGATAAATTACTCGCTGCGCTCGCAATTTACCGGTGAGCGCGGCGTTAACCTGTCTTTCGATTTGCCTCTGCCTGCATTTCCAGCAGTTCTTCCTCGACACCGGCGGCGTGGGTCAGCCTGGCGACGTTGTCCTTGGTGAAGAAGCCTTGGAAGCCGCCGTAACGCTGCACGTATTCGATGATCAGCGAGGAGTGTTCGGAGGCGCTGGAGAAGATCTGCTTGAGGCCTTCTTCCTTCGATCCGATCACGTCGAGCAGGAATTCGCGGCCCTGGGCGGCGATCTGCTTGACCACGTGTTCGATGTTTTCCTGCCCGTCGGTTTCGCCGTCGGCGACCGCGAGCGCGACGTGGTGCAGGCGCGGCCCGTAGTTGCGCACGAAGGTCTCGGTCGGGCTGGGCAGCTTGTCGAGGTGGTTGACGAAGTAGGGGGTGTTGTTGGCGGTGAACACCTTGGCCGGGCTGATCGATTCGTCCGCGTAGTGCACCGACTTGGTGACGTTGGTGGAGGAGTTCTGGTCGCGGATGTCGTAGGAGCCCCAGTAGTAGTAGCTCGACAGCGACAGCCATTCGAGGATCGCGACCTCGCGATTCTGGCTGTAGACGCGCGTGGCGAGGTGGTCGATTGGCAGGATCAGGCCGTCGATTCCGAGCTTCTTCTGCAATTCCTTGGCGGCTTCGTAGACGATGTTCACGTCGGAACGGATGCTGGACAGGCCGAGCGCGTAGACGCGGATGTCGTCCGGATTGCGCTCCAGGTAGCCGACGATGTTGTGGGTGTACGGCGAGGGCTTGCTGATGGCGATGTTGCCGGGCAGTTCCATGCGGCGCACGTCGTCCGGCGAGAAGAAGCGGAATTCACGCTGGCGTTGTTCGTTGACCACGTGGTGAAGGTCGGAGACACGCAGCACCTCGCCCATGTAGCGGGAATTCGGCTTGCGCGAGCCGATCGGGTAGACCTCGTTGAGGCTGCGGAAGATGCCGCGGATGGCCGGGTCCTTGACCTCGCGGACGATCAGGTCCGGAGATTTCATGTCGATGCGCAGCACGTGCGTCCAGTGGCTCTCGCTCTCCAGTGTGACCAGGTAGTGATACGGGGTCATCAGGCAGAGTTCGGCGATGTACTGGATCGACGAGCCGGGATCGACGGTGATCATCATCGCCTCGACCTGCTGGATCGCGTCGGTCAGGCCGGTGCGGTCGCGCTCCTCGAGCAGGCGGACGAGGTAGTCCTCGAAGAAGGGGGAGTTTTCCTTGTCGCCGTTGCGGGCGAAGCCGAGGGAGTGGGGCATGGATCGGGCAACCTGTGTGGAAGGGGACGCGGACGCCTGCGCCATGCACGGCTTGCGCCATGCGCCATCGCGTCGCCAAGTCACTGATTCAAAAGGGCCGGGATGGGGGTGTGCCGTGCGACGCGCACCGTGGCGGGGCGTGCGCACGGACGCATGTGCCGTTCGGGGGCGTGGCCGGATTGACGTTGATCAACAAGGGCGGAATGGGCAGGCGGAAGGCGCGCCGGTCATCCATAATTCTGACGACGCATCCACCCGATATCACCGAGAGGGAGAGCCATTCATGTCATTTGTCAGCGCCGAAACCATCAAGAAATCCCCGCTGGGCTCCGAACTGAGCGACGCGCAGGCGGCCAGCCTCGCGGACGTGGTCAGTGCCGAGGGCCTGGAGCGCGGCATGTTCCTGATCGAGGAGGGGCAGAAGGACGACCAGATATATGTCGTGACCATGGGCTCGCTGGAGGTGGTCAAGCCCACCGCCGGCGGGGACTGGATCACGCTTCAGGTCATGCGCGAGGGCGACATGATCGGCGAGCTCGGCTTCATCGACGGCGTCGAGCACACCGCCGGGGTGCGCGCGCTGGGCAACTGCGAGGTGTTCATGCTGTCGCGCGCCGAACTGGAAAAATTCCTGAAGACCGACCCGGAACTGGTCTATCACGTCATGCGTTCGATCATGCGCACCGTGCACAAGATCCTGCGGCGCATGAACCAGCAGTACGTCGAACTGAACAACTACATCAACAAGACGCACGGGCGTTACTGAACGCGCCGGCCAGTCCGGCCACGTCAGTCCGGCCCCGTCACCGAAGCCGCGGATGCAACATTCCGCGGCTTTTTTGCGTCCGGAACCCTGCGGGCGCCGCCGGGGGCATTCGTAAACGAATTGTGAAAAACGTGAACCCGTTCACATTTTTCGCCACGCCCATTCGCGAAAGTGTCAACCACACCGAGCAGTGCGGGACGCCCATCATGAAAATCCGTATCTACAGCCATGACTCCGAACACACGCGACTGGCGCGCGAGCTCCGCGACGCGGGTCACCGGGTCATCAGCGACGACCGTCGCCTGCCGTTGCAGGAGGCCGATCTGGTGCTGGTGCATTGGGAGTGGATGCGTTCCGACAGCCGCAACGATCTGGCCAAGGTCTGTCGAGTGCATGCCGAGAGCGCGGTCTGGGTGTTCGATGCGCCGAGCGACCGGGACAGCGCATTGAGCCTGTTCGCACTGGGGGCGGTCGACGTGGTGAGCGCGGCGTTCGGGCATCCGGTGCTGCTCGCCAAGATCGAGCGGTTCGGCGGCATCGCATCCCCGGTCAAGGACGTGTTCGAGTTCGGTTCGTACCGATTCCTCGACGACCGCCGCACGGTGATCTGCGCGGGCGAGGAGGTGTTCCTCACCGAGAAGGAATACGCGCTGGCGCTGTACCTGTTCCGCAGCGGCGGCGACCTGGTGCGTCGCGCGGACCTGCTGCGTCAGATCTGGGGGACCGGCTCGCAGTTGCACAGCCGTTCGGTGGACGTGCACCTCAGCCGTGTCCGCAAGAAACTCACTCTGGATGAGCGCTCCGGCTGGGTGCTGGGTTCGGTCTACGGCCAGGGGTACCGGCTGATGCCGATCGGCGGCGATCGCGGCGCCATCGAACGTTCCCCGCTCCATCAGCGATTCATGGCTGCCCAGGCGATCTAGGGAACCTCTGATTTATTCATGGACGTTCATCGAATAAATCAGAGGTTCCTTAGAGGGTGTTTACGAAACCGGGGAATTCGGATCGTGGATCGGCACTTTGTAGGAGCGGCTTCAGCCGCGATCGGCGTCAGCGATTGTCCTGTTGCCGATCGCGGCTGAAGCCGCTCCTACATGCTCCCTGAGCGTCCAGGGCTTTCCCGGTGAGCAGCGATTTGGCACTGACAGCGAGTATTCAGGTTTTTGTAAACACCCTCTTAGCTGACGGGAAATGGCGGCCTAGTCTCTCGGTATCCGGAACAGCGCCGTCATGCCGTGCGCGTGTCTCCGGTGCCCGTTTCATGTCGGAGACCGGAGAAGCGCCATGTTCCCGATTCTGTCCAGAATCCGCCCCTGGGCGGCAGCGGCCAGTCTGCTGTTGATCCTGCCGACCGGCCTGGCGATGGCCAATTCCGGCGCGGAAGATGCCTCCTGGTTCGATCTCCCGGATGTCGATGAGATCAGTTCCGGCGAGCTGCGTTTCCTCGCCGAACCGCCAGAAAAGGCCGTTCATCACCATCGGAACCGCCTGATCGTGAACCGTGCCAGCCTGACCGATGGCTGGGCGACGCTGGAACAGTGCCATCGGCATCTCGACCCGGTCCCGCTCGCCGAGGTGGTCTATCGGGCCGATCGGGTCAGCGATCTGGCAATCACCGAGGCCGAGGGCATCGGGCACGCGGCGGTGGATGGGGCGAGCGTGCAGCTGCGGGATGTCGGGCCGGATGCCCGTCTGTGCGTTCGTGCCCGCTCGCGGGTGGTGCATCGCCTGGACGATGGCGGCTACGCGATCCGCAACGGACCGTTCATGCGGCGTTTTCTCGACGGCTACTTCCCCATGAGGGTCAGCCTCCGCGTCGAGTTCCCGGTCGATGAACTGCAAGTGACCGGGACGAGTCCGGCGGCCCAGCCGGGGGTGCGGGTCGATCATCAGCCGGGCGCGGTCGATATCGATGCCTGGTTCGAGGGGCGTCTGCTCACCGAGGTGCGGATACGCCCACGCTGATCTGCGCGGCGGTGGTGCGGCCATTCGGGTGGTCGTGCACGTTCATGGTGCGTATCCCGGCGTACGTGGCGCCGGCCTGACGGTTCGTTCGGAGATAAATCCCCGCTGCATCAGGGTGTTGCCGGGTTCGGATGATGGCTGGCCCACGGGTTGCTATTAAGCAATCGACGATTTGCTTATGAAGTCCGGCGGCTAAAGGCGGTCATCGGGTTTCACCGGAGTGAGAGACCTCTCCCCATGAAGCACAGATTGGTAATGGTCGGCAACGGCATGGCCGGTGTCCGCACCCTCGAAGAACTGCTCAAGAGCGCGCCGGATCAATACGAAATCACCGTCTTCGGTGCCGAGCCGTACCCAAACTACAACCGCATCATGCTGTCGCCGGTGCTGGCCTCGGACAAGACCGTCGAGGACATCATCCTCAACGACGACGCCTGGTACGCCGACCACGGCATCACCCTGCACAAGGGCAAGACGATCACCGCGATCGATCGCGTGCACCGCCAGGTCATCGCCGATGACGGCACCGTCGCCGAATACGACCGCCTGATCCTGGCGACCGGCTCCAACCCCTTCATCATCCCCGTGCCCGGCCACCAGTTGCCGGGCGTAATCGGCTTCCGCGACATCGCCGACGTCGACGCGATGCTGGCCGCGTCGAAGCAGTACAAGCACGCCGTGGTCATCGGCGGTGGCCTGCTCGGTCTGGAAGCCGCCAACGGCCTCAAGAAGCAGGGCATGGACGTGACCGTCGTGCATCTGCTCGACACCCTCATGGAGCGCCAGCTCGACAAGCCCGCCGCCGCGTTGCTGAAGGCGTCGCTGGAAGAGAAGGGGCTCAAGTTCGAGATGAGCGCGTCGACCGAATCGATCCTCGGCGATGAGCGCGTCACCGGCCTGCGCTTCACCGATGGTCGCGAGATCCCCGCCGATCTGGTCGTGATGGCCGTCGGCATCCGCCCGAACATCGCGCTGGCCAAGGCCGCCGGCATCCATTGCGAACGCGGCATCGTGGTCAACGACACCATGCAGACCTTCGACCCGCGCATCTGGGCGGTCGGCGAATGCGTGCAGCATCGCAACCAGTGCTACGGCCTGGTCGCGCCGCTGTTCGAGCAGGCCAAGGTCGCGGCGAACCACCTCTGCGAACACGGCGTCGCGCGTTATGAGGGCTCGGTGACTTCCACCAAGCTCAAGGTCACCGGCATCGATCTGTTCTCCGCCGGCGAGTTCAACGAGCAGGACGGCGACGAAACGCTGGTGCTGCAAGACCCGTCGCAGGGCATGTACAAGAAGCTGGTCCTGCGCGACAACCGCGTGAAGGGCGCCGTCATGTACGGCGACACCATGGACGGCTCCTGGTACTTCCAGCTGCTGCGCGAAGGCACCGACGTGTCGGCCTTCCGCAAGACCATCCTGTTCGGCCAGCACGACCTGGGCGATGCCGGCCACGGCGATTCCAGCAAGCAGGTCATGGCGCTGTCCGACGACGCCGAGATCTGCGGCTGCAACGGCGTCTGCAAGGGCGAGATCGTCGACGCCATCGTCAAGAAGGGCCTGTTCACGCTGGACGACGTGCGCGCCCACACCAAGGCGTCCTCGTCCTGCGGTTCCTGCACCGGTCTGGTCGAGGCGTTGCTGGCTTCCACGGTCGGCGAAGGCTACGGCCCGGCGCCGAGCAAGAAGCCGATGTGCAAATGCACCGATCACAGCCACGACGACGTGATCACCGGCATCAAGAGGCACCAGCTCAAGACCATGCAGTCGGTGCGCGACTTCTTCGAATGGCAGACCCCGGACGGCTGCGCGACCTGCCGCCCGGCGCTGAACTACTACCTGCTCGCCAACTGGCCGGCGGAATACAACGACGACGCCCAGTCGCGTTTCATCAACGAACGCGCCCACGGCAACATCCAGAAGGACGGCACCTACTCGGTGGTGCCGCGCATGTTCGGCGGCCTGTGTACCGCCAACGACCTGCGCGCGATCGCCGATGTCTCCGACAAGTACCAGGTGCCCGAAATGAAGGTCACCGGCGGCCAGCGCATCGACCTGTTCGGCGTCAAGAAGGAAGACCTGCCCTTGATGTGGAAGGACCTGTCCGACGCCGGCTTCGTGTCCGGCCATGCCTACGGCAAGGCCCTGCGCACCGTGAAGACCTGCGCCGGCTCCAACTGGTGCCGCTTCGGTACCCAGAATTCCACCGGCCTGGGCGTGAAGCTCGAACAGCTCACCTGGGGCTCGTGGATGCCGCACAAGTTCAAGCTCGCGGTGTCCGGCTGCCCGCGTAACTGCGCGGAAGCGACCATCAAGGACTTCGGCGTGGTCTGCGTCGATTCCGGCTACGAGCTGCACGTCGGCGGCAACGGCGGCATCAAGGTGCGCGTCACCGATCTGCTCACCCGCGTCGCGACCGAGGAGGAGGTGCTCGAATTCACTGGCGCCTTCATCCAGCTCTACCGCCTCGACGCGCACTACCTGGAGCGCACCGCGCCCTGGGTCGAGCGGCGCGGTCTGGCCTTCGTCAAGGAGCAGATCCTCGACAACGCCGAGCGTCGCCGCCAGCTCTACGAGGACTTCAAGTTCTCCCAGACCTTCGCGCAGATCGACCCGTGGAAGGCCCGCGCCGACGGCGCCGAGGCGCACGAGTTCACGACCCTGAAGATCGCCTGATCAACGCCCCACCGGAGGAGCGGCTTCAGCCGCGATCTGCCTTCGATTGATGCCGATCGCGGCTGAAGCCGCTCCTACGGGCCCGGAACCGAATTGAGTGAGAGACCAATCATGACCAACTGGACCGACATCTGCGCCCTGACCGACATCCCCCGGCTCGGCTCGCGCGTGGTCAAGACCGACACCATGAACATCGCGGTATTCCGCACCGCCGACGACGCCGTGTTCGCGATGAAGGACGAATGCCCGCACAAGAAGGGCCCGCTGTCCCAGGGCATCGTGCACGGCCATGCCGTGACCTGCCCGCTGCACAACTGGAAATTCGACCTCGCCAGCGGCGAGGCCATGGGCCCCGACGAGGGCTGCACCAATACCTTCCCGGCCAAGGTCGACGGCAGCCGCGTGCTGATCGACTTCAGCGGCCTGATCGAGCAGGCGGCGTAAGCCGACCCGTGGTGTCATCGTAGACCGTAGGATGGGCAAAGGACCGTAGGGACGTGCCCATCGCCAGCGATCGGGTAATGGCGGATCGTTTGGGAAACGCGTGCGTCTGTGATGGGCACGCTGCGCTTTGCCCATCCTACGGCCGAGCAGGCGGCCTGAATCGCCGGTAGCGACCGTAGGATGGGCAAAGGACCGTAGGGACGTGCCCATCGCCAGCGTTCGGGTAATACCGGATCGTTCGGGAAATGCGTGCGTCTGTGATGGGCAGGCCGCGCTTTGCCCATCCTGTGAACCCGTTGACCCCGATGGCGGGGTGGGCAGGTTCGCCCATGAAACCCCGATGTGCGCCTGTTAGGCTCGGGGCTGGCAGCACGACTCCCTGGTAACCCAAAAGGCCAACATGAGGAATGACGACACCGGCACATACATCGTTCTCATCAGCGTCCACGGACTGATTCGCGGCCACGACCTCGAACTCGGGCGGGACGCCGACACCGGCGGGCAGACCAAGTACGTGGTCGATCTCGCCCGCGCGCTCGCCGCGCAACCCGATGTCGAGGCGGTCGACCTGATCACCCGGCGGGTGGTCGATCCGCACGTCAGCGACGATTACGCGGTCCCGGTCGAGCGCCTTTCCGACAAGGCCTCGATCGTGCGCATCGATGCCGGTCCCGAGGAGTACCTGCCCAAGGAGCAGCTCTGGGACCACCTCGACAGCTTCATGGACAACCTGGTCGACTGGCTCAAGGCGCAGGCACAGATTCGGGGCCACATGCCGGACCTGGTACACAGCCACTACGCCGATGCCGGCTACGTCGGCGTGCGGCTCGCCAATCTGCTCGGCGTGCCGCTGATCCACACCGGCCATTCGCTTGGCCGCGACAAGCGCAAGCGCCTGCTGGCGCGCGGTCTGTCCCGCGAGGAGATTGAACGCACCTACAACATCGGTCGTCGCATCGACGCCGAGGAGGAGGTGCTTGCCAACGCCGCGCTGGTCATCACCAGCACGCACAACGAGATCGAGGAACAGTACGGGCTGTACAACTACTACGACCCCGCGCGCATGCGGGTCATCCCGCCCGGCACCGATCTGCGCCAGTTCCATCCGCCGACCGCCGACGAGCACATTGCCTTCAGCGAGCAGGTCGACCGCTTCCTCGATGAACCCGGCAAGCCGCTGATCCTGGCGCTGTCACGCCCCGACGAGCGCAAGAACATCCTCACCCTGATCGAGGCCTACGGCGAATCGAGCGCGCTGCAACGGACCGCCAACCTGCTGATCGTCGCGGGCACCCGCGACGACATCCGCGATCTGGAGCCCGGCGCGCAGAACGTGCTGACCAACATCCTGCTGCTCATCGACGCCCACGACCTGTACGGCAAGGTCGCGATCCCGAAGACGCACCGTTCCGACGAGGTCGAACAGATCTACCGGCTGGCCTCGCGGCGCAACGGCGTGTTCATCAATCCGGCGCTGACCGAACCGTTTGGGCTGACCATCCTCGAAGCCGCCGCCAGCGGCCTGCCGGTCGTCGCCACCGAGAACGGTGGACCGGTGGACATTCTCGGCAACTGCCACAACGGCGAACTGGTCGACCCGCTCGATCACGGGCAGATCAGCAACGCGCTGCTGAAGCTGCTGCGCGACCGGGAGGTGTGGAGCGTGGCCTCGCGCAACGGCATCGAGGGCGTGCGCAGGCACTATTCCTGGGATGCCCACGCGGCCTCTTACCTCAAGGAGATCGCCGCGCTGCCGTCGGACGATTTCAAGCCGCTGCCCCAGGAGCGGCTGGCGGCCCGCTCCCGCTATCGTGACCGGGCGATCTTCACCGACCTCGACCAGAACCTGATCGGCAACCCGGCGGCACTCGCCAGGTTCATCGAGGTCATGCAGGCGAACCGGCGCTGCGTGACCTTCGGCATCGCCACCGGGCGGCGCATCGACAAGGCGCTGGCGGAGATGAAGAAGCACGGCATCCCCGCGCCGGACGTGCTGATCAGCAGCCTTGGCACCCGCATCCATTACGGTCAGGCGCTGACCTCGGACGATTACTGGGCCGAGCACATCGATTTCAACTGGAACGTCGCGCAGGTGCGCCGCGCGCTGGACAGTCTGCCCGGTCTGAAGATGCAGGCGCGCTCCGAGCAGAGCCCGCACAAGCTGTCCTATTACTACGACGAGGCCGAGGCGCCGTCGCTCGAAGAGATCATCGCGCTGCTGCGGACCCGCGAACTGGCCGCCAACGTGATGCTGTCCTTCGGGCAGTTCCTCGACGTGGTGCCGACCCGCGCCTCCAAGGGGCAGGCCCTGCGTTACGTCGCGCAGCGCCTGGACATCCCGATGGAACACATCCTCGCCGCCGGCGGTTCCGGCGCCGACGAGGACATGATGCGCGGCAACACCCTCGCGGTGCTGGTCGGTAACCGCCACCACGAGGAGCTCTCGCAGCTGGTCGATCAGGACAGCATCTACCGCGCGCGCCAGCCGCATGCGCTGGGCATCCTGGAGGCCATCGAACACTACGATTTCTTCCGCGCCTGCCGGATGCCCGACCACCGCGAAGCAACGGAGAAGAACTCATGAGGGAGCCCCGCCTGTGCATCTTTGGAGAGGTGCTGTTCGACCACTTCCCGGACGGCGCGCGCGTGCTGGGTGGCGCGCCCTTCAACGTCGCCTGGCATCTGCATGCCTTCGGACAGGATCCGTACTTCGTCAGCCGGCTCGGCGATGACGCCGATGGCGCCGGGGTGCTCGCCGCGATGCGGGCCTGGGGCATGGATACCGATGGCGTCCAGATCGACGCGAAGCTGCCGACCGGTCGCGTCAGCGTGAGCTTCCACGACGGCGAACCGGACTACGACATCGTCCATCCCAGCGCCTGGGATGCGATCGAGCCGTTGGCCGCGCCGCCCCCGATCCGGCTGCTGTACCACGGCAGTCTGGCGCTGCGTAACGAGACCTCGCGCGCGGCGCTGGCGGCGCTGAAGGCGCAGACTCCCGACCTGATCTTCCTCGACGTGAACCTGCGCCGCCCGTGGTGGGACGTCGAATCCGTGCTCGCCGAGGTACGCGACGCGCACTGGGTGAAGCTGAACGCCGAGGAGCTCGAACTGCTGCACCCCGAGGCCGACGCGCGCGCGTTCATGGCCGCGCACGACCTCCGGGGCCTGATCCTCACCCACGGCGGCGAAGGGGCCGAGGTGCTGACCATCGATGGCTCGCGCTTCATCGTGAAGCCGGTGGTCAACGACGCGGTGGTCGATACGGTCGGCGCCGGCGACGCCTTCGCGTCGGTGATGATCCTCGGCCTTGCCAGCGGCTGGCCGTTGCCCGCTACCGCCGAGCGGGCGCAGGCCTTCGCGTCGCGCATCGTCGGCCAGCGTGGCGCGACCGTCGACGCCGCCGACTTCTATGCGCCGCTGCGCCGCGACTGGCGGCTATGAGCGAGCTCAAACATGTAGGCCGGCATAAGCGCAGCGTTGCCGGCTTGAGGCTTTGATCGAAGGCTCCGAGCCGGCTACGTCGCTGCGCTCCTTAAACCGGCCTACATCTGAATCACGGGGAATCCCATGTACGAACAGGTCTCCCACGCGCTGCTGAACCGCATCCTCGACCGCATCAAGCCGGGGATCGCGAAGCACGATCTGCGGCACTTCTATACCCGTCTGGGCGGCAATTTCTACGCGATCCATTCGCTGTTCCAGCAACTCTACGGACACCGTGAGGACTTCGAGACGCTGATGCTGCGCCTGGTCGAGGTCATGGCCGCGCAGTACCTCGCCCGCGACGACGAACTGCTGGCCCTGGATGCCGCGCGCGAGAACGATCACAACTGGTTCCTGAGCCAGGAATGGGTCGGCATGGCGCTGTACGCGGACGGCTTCGCGCGCGACCTGAAGGGCGTCACCCAGGGCGTGCCCTATCTGCAGGAACTGGGCGTGAACATGGTCCACGTGATGCCGATCCTGGAGTGCCCGCAGGGCGCGTCGGACGGCGGCTATGCGGTGAGCAATTTCCGCAATGTCGATCCGCGCGTCGGCACGCTCGCCGATGTCGGCGAACTGTCCGCGTCACTGCGCAGGCGCGGCATGCTGCTGACCCTGGACGTGGTCGTGAACCACACCTCCGACGAACACGAATGGGCCGCGAAGGCCCGCGCCGGGGAGCGCAAATACCAGGACTACTACTACACGTTCCCGAACCGCGATATCCCGGACATGTTCGAGGAGACCCTGCCGGAGATCTTCCCCGAGACCTCGCCCGGCAACTTCACCTGGGACGAGGCGATGCAGCGCTGGGTGATGACGGTCTTCAACAGCTACCAATGGGATCTGAACTACTCGAACCCGTCGGTGTTCATCGAGATGCTCGACATCGTGCTGTTCTGGGCCAACCGGGGCGCGGACATCCTGCGGCTCGACGCGGTCGCCTTCCTGTGGAAGAAGATCGGCACCACTTCCCAGAACGAGCGTGAGGCGCACCTGATCCTCCAGCTCATGAAGGACTGCATGCAGGTCACCTGCCCGGGCGTGCTGTTCATCGCCGAGGCCATCGTCGCGCCGGTCGAGGTGACCAAGTATTTCGGCGAGGACGCGATCGTCGCCAAGGAATGCGAGATCGCCTACAACGCCACCTTCATGGCGCTGCTGTGGGACGCGGTCGCGACCAAGAACGCCAAGCTGCTCAACATCGGCGTCGCCAGCCAGCCGCTCAAGCTCGACCGCGCGACCTGGCTTAACTACGTGCGCTGCCACGACGACATCGGTCTCGGCTTCGACGATGCCGACATCGTGCGCGCCGGCTACCAGCCCTACGCGCATCGCCGCTTCCTGGTCGACTGGTTCACCGGTGCCTACGGCGATTCGCCGGCGCGCGGTCAGCCGTTCGGGCGCAACGACAAGACCGGCGACGCGCGCATCTCGGGTTCGCTGGCCTCGCTGGTCGGGCTGGAGACGGCGATCGGGAGCGGCGATCTCGAACACATCGACGAGGCGGTGCGGGTCATCCTGCTGCTGCACAGCATGATCATGGCCTACGGCGGCATCCCGCTGCTGTACTACGGCGACGAGATCGGCACGGTCAACGACTGCACCTATCTGCAGGACGAGGCCAAGTCGCGGGACAACCGCTGGATGCACCGTCCGCGCATCCAGTGGGCGGACGTCGAGAAGCGCCGCCAGCATGGCACCCCGCAGCAGCGGATCTTCGACGGGCTCCGCAAGATGATCGGCGTGCGCAAGACCACGGCCGCCTTCGCCGACTTCAACAATCGTGAGCTGATCGATACCGGCAACGACCACCTGTTCGTGTTCGTGCGCACCAACCCGGAACGCTTCAACGACCACGTGCTGGTGGTCGGCAATTTCGACGCCAACCCGCAGTCGCTCGACCTGAAGGACATCGGCACCCGCTGGGGTTTCGACTACGGGCGCCTGCGCGATCTGTACAGCGGCGAGTCGCCGGCACAGTTCAAGGACCAGCTGGTGATTCCGCCGTACCGCTTCTACTGGCTCAGCGATCAGGGCACGCGCTGAGGTTTCGAGCGGGCTTGTCCGGGCTTCGACTCCGCTCAGCCACCGAACGCGGGTGCCGTTGGCTGAGCGGAGTCGAAGCCCGCTCCACGATGCGGTCTCGGCGCCCTCAGTGCCCGCGCAGCACCTTGATCTGGAAGAGGGTGTTGCGCTCCTCCTCCTCGAGGTTGCCCTGGATCACGCGGATGGTCTCCAGATAGCGGGGAATGATGTTGTATTTCAGCGCGTTGACGCGCTTCTGCGCCTTGCGCTGTTCGGCGAGCAGCCGCCCGAGCGCGGTCTCGACCTCGCCGAGTCGGGCCAGCCGGATCGCGGCCTCGGCGAGCTGCGCGCGGGTGTCGTCGAAGCTGGCGTCGGTGCCGAACAGGCCGACTGGCTCCAGTGGCCGGCGGTGGATCTCAACCGCCGGGTATTCGACGCCGAGACTGAGCTTGGGCAGCACCGTGACCTCCAGTTCCGGCTTCATGCCCAGCGCGGCCTGACGGATCGCGCAGGCGCCGGTGCGCATCTGCGTCATCGCCAGCGAGTGCCAGGCGACGCGGATCGCGGCATGCGCGGATTGGCGCAGTTCGCGGTACTGGCGCAGGCGCTCGTAGACCAGACGGGTGAGCAGGTCGCGCTTGCGTTCCAGCAGCGTGTGGCCTTCCTCCAGGAACGCGACCTGCCGTTTCAGCTTGAGCAGGTTGGTCTTGGTCGGCGCGATGTTCAGCCGCGCGATCATTGGGGCGGCGCCGACCGCGTGGAAACGGGTGTAGGGCGGAACCCGCAGGGCTTCCGCCGCATGGCGCCTCGATCTGGCGCGAGGCTTTGTCCTCTGGGCAAGGCCTGCCGGCGGAACCCCTGCGGGTTCCACCCTACGTTTGCGGTCATGCGACTTCCCCGGCGCGGTGGTGGTAGCGGTTCAGGTCGGCCTCGCTGACCCGCGACAGCGCCTCGTAGGGGAACATCGAGAGCAGTTCCCACGCCAGGTTCAGGGTCTCGACGATGCTGCGGTCCTCGTCCTCGCCCTGCTGCACGAAGCGCCGGTCGAACTGTTCGGCGAAATCGAGGTAGTTGCGGTCGCGCCCCGAGAGCTCCTCGGCGCCGATGATCGAGGCCAGGTTGCGGACCTCCTGGGCACGGGCATACAGCGCGAACAGTTGCTGGGCGACGCGCGGGTGATCGTCGCGGGTGTCGTCCTTGCCGATGCCGTCCTTCATCAGCCTTGAGAGCGACGGCGACACGTTCACCGGCGGGTAGACGCCGGCGTTGTGCAGCGCGCGGTCGAGCACGATCTGGCCCTCGGTGATGTAGCCGGTCAGGTCCGGGATCGGATGGGTGATGTCGTCCGCCGGCATGGACAGGATCGGCACCAGCGTGATCGAGCCGTGGCGCTGCTTGATGCGCCCGGAGCGTTCGTAGATCTCGGCCAGATCGGAATACAGGTACCCGGGGTAGCCCTTGCGCGCCGGCACGTCGCCCTTGGCGGTGGCGACCTCGCGCAGGGCCTCGGCGTAGTAGGTCATGTCGGTCATGACCACCAGCACGTGGCGGTCGAGATCGAAGGCCAGGTACTCGGCCACGGTCAGCGCGGTGCGCGGCAGGATCAGGCGCTCGATCGGCGGGTCGTCGGCCAGGTTGATGAACATGCTGACGTTGCCGAGCACGCCGGAGGATTCGAAGTCCTCCTCGAAGAAGCGCGCCTCGTCGTGGGAGATGCCCATGGCCGCGAACACGATCGCGAAGTTGGTCTCCTCGCCGAGCAGGCGTGCCTGGCGGACGATCTGCGCGGCGAGGCGGTTATGCGGCAGGCCGGAGGCCGAGAAGATCGGCAGTTTCTGGCCACGCACCAGCGAGTTGAGGCCGTCGATGGTGGAGATGCCGGTCTGGATGAACTCGCGCGGATAGGCGCGCGCGAACGGGTTGATCGAGGCGCCATTGACGTTGCGCGAATGGCTCGCGATCAGCGGCGGGCGCCCGTCGCGCGGTGCGCCCACGCCGTTGAAGATGCGCCCGAGCAGGTCCGGCGACACCGGCATCTCGAAGGGCTGGTCGAGGAAGCGCACCCAGGTCGCGTTCAGGTCGAGGTCGTCGGTGCCCTCGAAGACTTGCACCAGCACCGCGTCACGGCTGGTCTTGATGACCTGACCGTTGCGGCGCCGGCCCTTGTCGTCGCGCACCACCACGCGGTCGCCAAAGGCGATCTCGCCGACCCGACGCATGACCAGCAGGCCACCTTGCGCGGCGCTCGCGGTGCGGAATTCGAGTTCTTTCATGATGGTTGCGGCCCGGCGTTAAGCGCCAAGACGCCAAGACGCAAAGGCCGCGAAGAGAAGCCAGGACTCGTTACCCATGTCGGAACGGAGGCGGATTGTAGGAGCGAGCTTGCTCTCGAACGGACGGGGCGATGCGTCCGGGCGTGTATGGCACCTCGGTTCGCGAGCAAGCTCGCTCCTACAGTGAGGATTCGTTCAGGCGACAAACCCAAAAACCTTGGCGTCTTGGCGTCTTGGCGCTTAACCGCCGTGTCACAGGCTCTGCTCATGTCGCGGAACTCCGTTCGTATTCGACGCGCATCGCATCCATCGCATCCAGGGTTTCGCGGACGAAGCCGTTCAGTTCCGTCAGTTGCTTGTCGCCGTAGGCCGCCTTGGCGCGGCGCAGGCGGGCGAGGCCGGGCAGGGTGAGGATCTGCGTGACCGGTTCGCCGAGGTCGATCAGCTCCTGGCCCTTGCGGTAGACCCGCAGCACCGCTGCCAGCAGCGCGTACTGCTTCTCCGGCGAGCAGTAGCTGTCGACCGGATCGGTGGCGTTCTGTTGCAGCAGCGCGTCCTTGATCAGCGCGGCGCCTTCCAGCGCCCAGCGCTGTTTGGGCGCCAGCGCCTCGGGGCCGACCAGGTTGACGATACGCGCGAGTTCCTGTTCCTCGGCGAGCAGGCCCAGCGCCTCGCCGCGCGCGACCAGCCAGTCCTTGGCGACGTGCTCCTGCCACCAGTGGGCGGCGGTCTGCACGTCCTTGGCGAAGGAGCCGTTCCAGTCGACGGCGGGGTAGTGGCGGGCGTCGGCGAGCTCCTTGGACAGCGCCCAGAAGGTCTGCACGATGTCCTTGGTGTGCGAGGTGACCGGCTCGGAGAAGTCGCCGCCGGGCGGCGAGACCGCGCCGATCAGCGTGACCGAGCCGCGCTCGCCGTTGAGGGTTTCGACGCGGCCCGCGCGTTCGTAGAAGGCCGACAGGCGCGAGGACAGGTAGGCCGGGTAGCCTTCCTCGACCGGCATCTGCCCGAGGCGACCGCCGACCTCGCGCAGCGCTTCCGCCCAGCGCGAGGTGGAGTCGGCGACCATGACCACGTCGAAGCCCTGATCGCGGAAGAACTCGGCCATGGTCACGCCGACGTAGATCGAGGCCTCGCGCGCGACCACCGGCATGTTCGAGGTGTTGGCGACCAGCAGGGTGCGTTCCATCAGCGAGCGGCCGGTGTGCGGGTCGGTCAGTTCGGGGAAGGATTCGAGGATGTCGACCATCTCGTTGCCGCGCTCGCCGCAGCCCACGTAGAGCACGATGTCGGCGTTCGACCAGCGCGCGATCTGGTGCTGGGTCATGGTCTTGCCGGCGCCGAACGGCCCCGGGATCGCGCCCTTGCCACCCTTCAGCAGCGGGAAGAAGGTGTCGAGGATGCGCTGCCCGGTCAGCAACGGCGCGACCGCGTGATCGCGCCGCGCGTAGGGGCGGGGGGTCCGCACCGGCCAGCGCTGATACAGGTGCAGTTGCCGCTCACGCCCATCGGCGAGGCGGACGCGGGCAATCACGTCGTCCAGCGTGTAGTCGCCGGCCGGGGCGAGTTCGATCAGTTCGCCGCGCACGTCCGGCGGCACCAGGATGCGCTGGGTGATGGTCTCGGTCTCGGGCACATCGCCCAGCGTCTCGCCGCCATGGAGCTGCGGGCCGATGTCCTCGCGGGGTGTGAACGACCAGCGTTTCGAACGGTCCAGCGCGGCGGTTTCAAGGCCGCGACCGATGTGGTCGCCGCTGGCCTTGAAGATGTCGATCAGCGGGCGCTGCACGCCGTCGAAGATGCGCCCCAGCAGGCCGGGACCCAGCTCCACCGACAGCGGGTGGCCGAGCGCGGTCACGCTCTCGCCGGGGCGGACGGATTCGGTGGATTCGTAGGCCTGCACGATGGCGTCGTCGCCCTCGAGACCGATGATCTCGCCGATCAGGCCGATGCTCCCGATGCGCACCTGCTCGCCATTGCGGGCGCCGGGGAGTTTCACGCGCAGGATCGGGCCGTTGATTTCGAGGATTTCGGACATGTCTGCTCAGCCCCGCCTCATCCCTTGAACAACGTGTCCATGTCCGGCACCGACGCGAACAGGCGTTCCAGCACGCGCGCGACCAGTTCGTCGTGCAGGCGTTCGGCACGCCCCTCCAGGGTGTCGTCGACGCGCTGCCGGTCGTCCGCGTCGCTGACCAGCGCGCCGCCGATGGTGTCGAGCGGCTCGTCGGCGAGGCGCACCTGTCTGGTCGGCGCGAACGCGGCGGCCAGCGCCGCGAAGTCACCGTGGAGACGTTGCCGGTCCCGCGCGTTGACGCGCACCACCACGGCCTCGGCGTCGATGCGTTCGATCGCCGCGCGAATCCAGCCGCGCAGCAGGTCCGGATAGCGCTTGTCGTGCTCGGCGAACGCGGTGGCGCGGCTGCGCATTTCGTCGATGACCTCGCGGACCAGATCCCAGCGCAGGATGTCCGCGCGTTTGCGCATGCGCAGCTCATGCGACTGCACGCGCCGGCGGTAGGTGCGATCGGCCAGGTTCTTGGCGTACAGGACCTCGCGCTGCTCGCGCAGGTTCAGGTGCTCGGCGGCGTCGCCCAGCAGCCGCTCGCGGCCCCGCTCGCCCTGTTCGCGATAGCGCGCGGCGAGGTTCTCGGCGCGCTTGATCAGCGCGGCCTCCAGGTCCTGCAACGCAGCCTCGCTGAAGGTCGGCGTATCGGTGGCGGTCGGGGCGCGTGGGTCAGCCATGGTCCGCATCCGGCGTGAACTGGCCGAGCAGGCTGGTGACCTGACGTTCGACCTGGGAATGGAATTCCTCCGGCGCGTTCAGGGGAGGCACTTCCGAGATCACGATGCCGCTGGTCTCCTCGCGCAGGCGGCGCAGCGGCTCCGCGCAGGCTTCGGCAATGCCGGATTCGATCACCAGCCAGGCGCGTTCCTGGTCGGGCAGCAGCGATTCGACCAACTGCTCGACCTCCTTGATCGCCGGATCGGCGAACACCTCGAAACCGAGCAGCCTGAAGCCGTCGGTCAGCCCGCTGCCGCCGAGCGCGAGCATGCGGGTGGGTTTGGTCCGCAGCGTGGTCGTCATCGTCGGGTGTGGCGCCGGTGCGGGCCTCAGCCGATCTTGCCGATCAGCAGGATGGACACGACCAGGCCGTAGATCGCGATGCCTTCGGCCAGGCCCAGGTAGACGAGCGAGCGCCCGAAGGTCTCCGGGCGCTCGGCGATCACCGCCAGCGCGGCGGCGCCGACCGGGCCGACCGCGATGCCGGCGCCGATGGTCGCCAGCGCCGTCGGCAGGCCCGCGCCGAGGATCGCCAGGCCCAGTCCCAGCGTGGTGCCGTCAGCGCTGACGCCCTCCGCGAGCGCCGGTTCGGCGAGGGCGTCCTGGTAACCGAGGGTGAGGATGCCGATCAGACCGCCGACGAACAGCACGAGCTGGCCGAGCAGGCCGGCGCGCAGGCTGTTGGCGGCGTTGCGCAGATCGGCGCGGGGCCGGAATTCCAGATACAGGCCGAGGCCGATGAGGCCGAGGACGCTGGCGGTGAGCAGGGCGGCGATGAGGATCATGGCGAAGTCCGGGCAGGTGTGAGTGGGCGGATCAGCCGGGATTCGGCGCGGGATTCAGCGTCAACGGGCGGAAGGCCCGGCCATTGCCACCGAAGAAACGCGAGAACCCTTCGTAGTATTCGAGGCGCAGCACCTGGATCGCGACGATGGCGCCTTCCAGGACCAGGATGAAGATATTGCCGCCGATCACCATCAGCCAATGACCGACGTCACCCAGCATGTCGGCAAGGGTGAATACCGCGATGGCCAGCGCGACGTGATTGAGGCCGAAGGCCGCCACACGCAGGAACGACAAGGTCCCTGAGATATAGCCCATCGCGGTCTCGAAGGCCTCGATCGCGGTGATCATGATGCGTTCGCCAACGCCTCCCTCGGACCGTTGCCATTGCCGCGCAATGAAGGTGAGCCCCGGCGCGCCGAGCAGCAGCGCGATGGCCCAGGCGGGCAGCGGGCGACCGTTCAGCGCGGTCGTGACCACGGCGACCAGACCGAGGTAGAAGACCAGCCCGGCGAGGCCGTTGCCGGCCAGCAGCGCGCCCGGCCAATCCCGGTCGATGAGGCGGTTGGCGATGTTCAGCAGCGTGGTCAGGCTGAGAAAGCCGATGCCCAGCCAGGCGGCCAGGGTCATCATCAGGATGGGATCGTGCATCGGCGACATCCACAGCGCCGGCAACAGGTGCTCGTAGCCGAAGATCGAGCCGTACAGCAGGCCGAACAGCATCGATGCGCCGCCGGCGAGGATCGGCAGCATGGCCAGCCCCGGGCCGCCGCGATGCCACAGCCACAGGCCGGTGGCGGCGATGACCGCCCCGTGGCCCACGTCGCCGAACATCATCCCGAACAGCAGCAGGAAGCTGAGCGTGAAGAACGCGGTCGGGTCGATCTCGCCGTAGCGGGGCACACCGAAATTGCGGACCAGGGAGGTGAAGCTCCGCAGCCAGACCGGGCGCGGCATGATCACCGGGGTGATGTCGCGCTCGCCGAAACCGGGATCGCGCTGGCTCAACACCCAAGCGTCCGGCAGGCGCGCGTCGAGGTGCGTGCGGATGGTGGCGATCGCGTCGCGCGGTGCCCAGCCGTGGATCATCGCCAGACCGCCGCGCGCGCCGACCAGCGGGCTGAGCCCGGCCCAGGGGCCGGCCAGCGCGAGGACCCCGGCCAGCCCGGCCAGCCGCTCGCGCAGCTCGGCGCGATCAAGGCGCCGGAGCTTGTGCAGTCGCTGCCATTCGGCGTCGGCGTCGCGTTGGCGGGCGAGCAGCCGGGCGCGGATCGACGCCGCGTCGGTATGACCATCGGCGACGAATTCCTCCGGTACCTCGACCGCATGGAAACCTGCTGTTTCCAGCACCGATTCGACCTGCGCGACCCGTTCGCCGTCGCTGAGGCCGGCAACCACGACGAAGGCCGTCGGCCCGCGGATCTGGAAGACCTGCAACAGATGACCGGCCAGGCCCAGCGCCTCGCCGAGGCGCCGGGTGTGGTTCTTCGGCACCGCGCCGATGCGCAGGTTCAGGAAATGGCGGTCGTTGCCGGGCTGGCGACCGTGCAGCTGATCCAGGTCGACCTTGAGGCGCGCGAAGGTATCGAGCGCGGTCATCAGGTCGTCGACCGATTTGCGTTCTTCCTCGACCTCGCGCATGTCCTCCTGCCATTCCGAACAACTGGCCCAGAGCACGCCGAGCTCGCCGTTGGTTTCCTCCAGCTCGCTCACCGTGATGACGTGGGGCTCGGTGGTCGCACCCAGATCCGCCGGGCCGAGTTCGAAGTGCGCGAGGATCTTGTCCAGCCGGGTGCGGGCCTCGTGGAACAGATGCCGGTATCCCTCGCCGGGCGGGTCGTCGAGTTCGGCGTGGCTTGCGGGATCGGGCTGAAACGCCCCGCTTTCCGCCAGCGCCAGGGCCGCGTGCGGCAGGTGCTCGCGGAGCAGCAGCAGTTCGAGTCGTTGCATGGGCAGCGGGCGGAACATCAGCCAGGCCCCAGGTTGATGCTGTCGTGGATCAGCGCCGGCGGCAGACCGAGGAACTTGCCCCGCATCACGGACCGCAGCCGGTGCATGTCGCTCTCCCGGAGCATCAGGAAGGCGAGGGTGCGGGTCACGAAGGATGGGGAATCGCGGTAGGTGCGCATCAGGCGATGCGCGATCCGGCGCTCCAGTTGACGCTCGACCGCCAATGTCGTGGTGGCGTCGCCGATGGCTGCGCGCAGGGACTCCGGCAGGGCGGCGAGCACCTCCGGGAGCGATGGCAGTTCCACCAGTTTCAGCAGGTGCTGGCGGTGGAGCCGCTCGCCGTGGCCGATCAGCAGGTAATAGGTCTCGGCGGGTGGCAGCTGGTAGGCGAAGCGAAAGCGCAGCAGGGAAACCAGGTCGGTGACGTCGATCAGGCTGCCGATCAGTTCGCGCAGGCTGGGCTGATCCTCGGGACGGGCCTGCGCGATCTGGCCGTGCAGGCGGCTCAGGTACTCGCGGTCGAGGCTGGCGTCGAGGCGATAGCCGGGGTTGTCCTGGTCGGCGACGCGGCGCGCCTGGCGGGCGAGCCCCGCGAACGCCGATCGTTCCAGCAGGCGCAACAGTTCCGAGACATCCTCCGCGCCGAGCAGGGCTTCGGTATCCACCTGTTCGAACGGGTGCAGGTCGAGCAGGTTGGCGCGGATGTTCGCGGTGCTCTGGTGGCCCATGCGTCCGCGAATGATGGTCTTGATGTTGCGCAGCTCGTAGCGGCGCAGCCAGTAGCGGAACAGTTGCCGGCCGCCGGGGCAGAGCGGTCGCAGCAGGATCACGAAATCGGCCAGGAAGTGGCGCAGCAGGACCTGGAACAGGCGCCCGCTGTGGACCAGCTCGCGCGGGTCGTCCGCCTCGATGCCGAGGGCGCGCAGGCGCCCCCTCAAGGTGTCGCCATCCGCGTTGATGATCGCGCGCAGGGCGTCCGGCGGGACCAGCCGATCGGCCATCAGGCGCACGCGCGTGGCCAGATAGGCCTCCTTCGCCGAGATGCCGGGGGTGGCCATCAGCGCAACAGCGTGTCCAGGGCGGCGGAGATGGCTTCCTCGCGACGCTCCGCAGCCTGATCGCGCAGGTAGCGTGTCCGTTCGTTGTAGCGCAGTTCGAGTTCGGCGATGGCCTGACGGGCGCGGGCCTCGGCCTTGTTCACGAAGTCGGCGTGAATCTCGGGGATGCGGGACTCGAAGCGCAGCTCGTCGCGCCGGGCCTGATCGCCGGCGGCGTGCAGGATGTCCGCGCGTTGCCGCTCGGCCTCGTCGACCATGGCCTCGGCGCGTTTTTCGACCGCCAGCAGGCGGGGGAGGATGTTGTCATCGGCCATATCGTCACTTCGCAACGTTGTTTCCGATGCTCGCGACTATGCCCGAATCGGGGCGCGCGTCGATGACCACCGTCAGGCCGAACTCAATTTGCCTCGATGGCGTCCTCGGGCGGCGGCACGTTGACCGGGGCGACGATGGAATCGACCGCTGCCGGGGTCAGGGATTGAGGCTTCCACATGGTGGTGCGGCTTCTCGCCGGCGGCAGGGTCATCCATTCGGGGGCGTGGCGCTGCCAGTGACTGCGGGCGGGGCTTTCTTCCGCTTCGCGCGGTGGCGCGGCCTCCGGCTGGCGTTGGCGCCACATCAGCTCCGGCTGGTACCAGGCGGGCGGACGCGGTTGCCACATCGGCGGCACCAGCACCTGCATGGGCTGCATCAGTGGTGGCCGCGCGGCCGGGCTCGATGCGGGCATCGATGCCCTCGACGTCGCCGGCGTGCTGGTGTCGCCTTCATCGGCGGCCGCCGCGAGCGAGCCCATGCCGAAACCGGTCAGGGTCAGGCTGAGGATCAACAACAGCGGCATGTTATGGGGCAGGGACATGGCAGAGGCGCTTGGGCTTAGAATCGTCGACCTGAATGAATCCGTGCGAATGTAACGATCAGTGACTCAATTATTGGCCATCGCGGCGGGTGGCGCGACCGGCGCCTTGCTCCGCTTCTGGGTAGCGAACGGAGTGTACGCCGCGCTGGGTCGCGATTTTCCCTATGGGACGCTTGTCGTCAATGTGGCCGGTTCACTGGCGATGGGTTTTCTGTACGTGATGTTGCTGGAGCGCGGCGCGCTCGATCCGATCTGGCGGGCATTCCTGCTGATCGGTCTGCTGGGCGCGTTCACGACCTTCTCCACCTTTTCCATCGAGACGCTGAACCTGATCGAGGCGGGCGAGCTGCCGCGCGCGCTCGTGAACATGGTGCTCAGCGTGGCGGCCTGCCTGTTCGCGGCCTACGTTGGGGTGCTGGTCGGGAGATCACTATGAGCGAAACCGTTCTGACGCAGAAATCGATGACGCTGGTGCGCATCTATTGCACCGAGGGCGAGGGGCGCATGCGCAAGCTGCTCAAGTTGCTCCACGACGTGGAGAAGGTGCGCGGCGTGACGGTGTTCCGGGGCGTCGCCGGTTTCGGCGCGTCCGGTCGGATCCACACCGCCGGCCTGGTCGATCTGGCGCTCGAACTGCCGCTCGTGCTCGAGTTCTTCGACGAGCGCGACAAGGTCGAACGCATCATCGCGGACCTGTCCGCCAGCGTTAAGCCCGGCCACATCGTCAGTTGGCCGATCACCGTACACGGGTAGAATCCGCGCCCTTCCAATTCCGTCAGTGCACTCAAGTCATGCTCGATTCCAAACGCCTGCGTAACGATCTCGACGCCACCGCCGCGCAGCTCGCGCGCCGTGGCTACACCCTCGACACGACCGCGTTCCTCGCACTGGAGGAGCGCCGCAAGGCGATCCAGGTCGAGACCCAGGCCCTGCAGAACGAGCGCAACACGCGCTCCAAGTCCATCGGTCAGGCCAAGGCGCGCGGCGAGGACATCGCGCCGCTGCTGGCCGAGGTCGCCGATCTGGGCGACAAGCTGAAGGCGGCCGAGGGTGCGCTCAACGGCTTGCAGAACGAGCTCAATGACCTGGCGATGAATATCCCCAACGTCCCGCACGCGTCCACGCCGGACGGCGGTGGCGAGGCGGACAACGTCGAAGTCGCCCGCTGGGGCGAGCCGCCGGCCTTCGATTTCGAGCCGCGTGATCACGTCGCCCTCGGTGAACTGAACGGCTGGATGGATTTCGAGACCGCCGCGAAGATCTCCGGCGCGCGTTTCGTGGTGCTGTCCGGGCCGCTGGCGCGCATGCAGCGCGCGCTGACCCAGTTCATGCTCGACCTGCACACGCAGGAGCACGGCTACACCGAGGTCTACGTGCCGTTCCTGGTCAACGCCGACAGCCTGCGCGGCACCGGTCAGTTGCCCAAGTTCGAGGCCGATCTGTTCAAGACCAACAGCGAGGCCGGGCATTACCTGATCCCGACCGCCGAGGTGCCGGTCACCAATATCGCCCGTGGCGAGATCATGGAAGGCGTGCCGTTGCGGTTCGTCGCGCACACCCCCTGTTTCCGCAGTGAAGCCGGGTCTTACGGCAAGGACACGCGCGGCATGATCCGCCAGCACCAGTTCGAGAAGGTCGAGCTGGTGCAGATGGTGCCGCCGGCGACGTCCTACGCCGCGCTGGAGGAACTCACCGGCCACGCCGAGGCGGTGTTGCAGAAGCTGGGTCTTGCCTACCGCAAGGTCGCGCTGTGCACCGGCGACATCGGTTTCTCGTCGGCCAAGACCTACGACCTGGAGGTCTGGTTGCCGGGGCAGAACGCCTACCGCGAGATTTCCTCCTGCTCGAACTTCGAGGACTTCCAGGCGCGCCGCATGCAGGCCCGCTGGCGTAACCCGGAGACCGGCAAGCCCGAGCTGTTGCACACCCTGAACGGTTCCGGCCTCGCGGTCGGGCGCACCCTGGTCGCGGTCATCGAGAACTACCAGGACGCCGACGGTCGCATTCATGTGCCCGAGGCGCTGCGCCCGTACCTGGGCGGGCAGGCGATTCTCTGACCGATTTGTTGTTCTTGCCGCCAAGACGCCAAGACGCCAAGACGCAAAGGACACGAAAATTCCGGGAAGGCCGTTACCCAGATTTTCTTTGCGCCTTCGCGTCTTTGCGGCGAAGGCTGTTTGACAAGATTCAGCCGTTTCCCAATTGGAGCCGTCCATGTCGATGGACTACTTACCGATCTTCATGAAAATCACCGGTCGCCCCTGCCTCGTGGTGGGCGGCGGCGAGGTTGCGGCGCGCAAGGTGTCCCTGCTGCTGGCCGCCGGCGGCAAGGTGACCGTGGTCTCGCCGGCGATCGTCCCGGCGCTGGCCGAACTGGTCGATCACGGCGCGATCGAGCACGTCGCCCGTGAGTTCCACGATGCCGACATGGGGCAGTACGCGATCGTGATCGCCGCCACCGACGTGCGCGCGGTCAACGAACGCGTCGGACAGCTCGCCTGCGAACGCCATATCCCGGTCAACGTCGCCGACGACCAGACCGCGTGCAGCTTCATCATGCCGGCGATGATCAACCGCGATCCGGTGCAGATCGCGGTGTCCACCGGCGGCGCCTCGCCGGTGCTGGCGCGGCTGCTGCGCTCGCGCCTCGAAGCCATGATCCCGGCCGCCTACGGCAAGCTGGCCTCGCTGGTCGAATCCTTCCGCGACGAGGTCAAGCAGCGCTTCCCGGCGGATGACCGGCGCGCCTTCTGGGAACGCATCATCCACGGCCCGATCGCCGAATTGACCCTGGCCGGCCGCGACGAAGCCGCGCGCGCCGCCTTGCAGGACGAGATCGACCGCGCCGAGGGCAATCCGCAGCACGATGGCGAGGTCTATCTGGTCGGCGCCGGCCCCGGAGACCCGGACCTGCTGACCTTCCGCGCCCTGCGCCTGATGCAGAAGGCCGACGTGGTGCTCTACGACCGTCTCGTCGCCAAGGAAATCCTGGATCTGGTGCGCCGCGACGCCGAACGCATCTATGTCGGCAAGGAACGCGACAACCACGCCGTGCCGCAGGAACAGATCAACCAGAAGCTCGCCGACCTCGCCAAGCAGGGCAAGCGCGTGCTGCGTCTGAAGGGCGGTGATCCGTTCATCTTCGGGCGTGGTGGTGAGGAGATCGAACTGCTCGCCGAACAGGGCGTGAACTTCCAGGTCGTGCCGGGCGTGACCGCGGCCGCCGGTTGCGCGAGCTATGCCGGCATCCCGCTGACCCATCGCGATTACTCGCAGGCGGCGGTGTTCGTGACCGGCCACCTCAAGGACGGCAGCATCGACTTGAACTGGCCGGCACTGGCGCAGCCCAACCAGACCATCGTGTTCTACATGGGGTTGAAGGGTGCGCCGGTGATCTGCCGCAATCTGATCGAGCACGGCATGCCGGATTCCACCCCGATCGCGCTGGTCCAGCAGGGCACCACGCAGAATCAGCGCGTCTTCACCGGCACCCTGGCGACCCTGCCGGAGATCCTCGCCGACAACGAAATCCACGCCCCGACGCTGATCATCGTCGGCAACGTGGTGTCGTTGCAGGACAAGCTGGCCTGGTTCAAGCCGACCGCGCAGCTCGCGCAGACTTGAGCCACCGTCCCGCCGGTCGCGCGGTTATTGCGCGGCGGTCTGTTCCGGTTCGAGCTCCAGACGCACGGTCTGGCCGCGGTTGAGGGCGACCTCGCTGGTCGCGGTCTGGAACCCGCCCTTGCGGACCGCGACCTGATAGCGTCCGGTCGGCAGGTTGACCGTCACCGGGGTCGGTCCGTAGACATTACCGTCGATCAGCACCTCGTCGTTGAACACGTTGGAGCGGATCGTCAGCGGCGCCCAGCGTGCGCCGGCGTCGGCCTGATCG
This sequence comes from Gammaproteobacteria bacterium, assembly GCA_024234895.1. Classification (GTDB taxonomy): domain Bacteria; phylum Pseudomonadota; class Gammaproteobacteria; order JACKNK01; family JACKNK01; genus JACKNK01. The sequence continues at coordinate 171,769 of JACKNJ010000007.1, read as the reverse complement.
GGTTCCAGCACGGTCCTCTCGCGGTAGGCGAAGAACGCGGTGCAGCCGCGCGCGTCGACATCGACCAGGCGGCACGCCAGTGCCCGGTCCGGGCGCGACCGCAGTGTCAGGCGCAGGCGGCTATGGTGGCTCGCGGAACCTTCGAAGTGCTGGTCGATGACATCCTGGCCGACGACTTCGACATCCAGATCCAGGCTGTCGGGATCGAGATTGCTGCCGAGCTCGGCGAGCACGGCCTTCAGGGTCTCGCGACGGAAGTGGTCGGTGCTCTCGGCGAGGGCGGCGTCCGCGCTGCTCTGCATGCAACGCCGCAGGGTCAGGGTCTCGGCACATTCGACGGTGGCGCCCTGTTCGACTGTGGCCTGGCGTTCCAGGGTGCGCAGTGCGGCGCGCAGCTGCATGTGCTTGCGATGGATCTGCAACTCGTCCAGGCGGGTGTTGAGGGCGTCGGCTTTCTGCTTGCCCAACGCCAGCTGCGCGCTCAGGCCCTGGTGGTCGGCGAGCATCGCGGCTTCGTTGGCGCGTTCGTTGTCGAGCGCGGCGACCTGTTGCCAGTAGGTGCGCAGATCCTGGTCGAGGTGGACGCCCCGGTCCTTGAGGGAGTTCTGGAAGCGCGCCTCCAGTTCCCGGCGGGTCTGTGTCAGGGTGTGGCTGAGATCCTTGATGCGGGCCTGCTGGTTGCTCAGCTCCACGGTCTTGCGATCGAGTGCGAGGGTGAGTTGCTCATGTTCCCGGGCCGCGTCGGTGATCTGCTGACGGGCATTGGCGATCTGCGCGTCGATCTCCTGCAGCATGTCACCGTCGGCACCTTCGGTCAGCGCGGCGACCGCGCCGCTCGATGGGGCACCATCGTCCTCCGCCCAGACCTGCGCATACGGCACGAATCCGATCAGGGCGGCACACAGTGCCAGAGTGAGTGCCGGGGTGCTCAGTGTTCGAGGGCTCACGCGGGCCTCCTGCGGGCGTATTCTTATTGGCGTGCGGGGGTGGCGCGATCGGACCCAGGTCCAGCATCCGACACCGCTGGGCAGTCTAGTGGGCGTTCGCCGATCGTGCACGCATCCGCTAGGCCGAGTTAACGTTTACGTCAACAGGTGGCGCGTCGCCGCGACCGGACAGGGTCATATCGTGACAGATGAGCAATCCAGGCAGCAGGCAGGCGTAGACGCATTCGTCCGCACGGTGCGCGCTCGGCGTTGCCTGTGGGGTCTCGAATCGGCGGACGGCTTCGCGGTGTGCGAATCCGGGCTCGCCCCGGGCACCGGGGTGATGCCGTTCTGGTCCGGTGAGGAGCTGGCGACCCGTCATGCGGTCGGCGAGTGGAGCGGCTACCGCGCCGTGGCGATCGACCTCGACGAATTCCTCGAGCACTGGACGCTCGGTCTGGCCGGCGACGGCTATCTGGTCGGCATCGAATGGGACGCCAGCCTGGAAGGGGCGGAAGTCGAGGCGGAGGTCCTCGAGGAGATGCTGCTCGGCGAACGCTGAGTCCGACAGGCTGCTAACAGGCCTCGACGGCGAGCTTCATCGCGCTCGTCAGGGTGGCCAGGTCGTCCGCTTCGATCACGTAGGGCGGCATCGTGTACAGCAGGCGCCCGAATGGGCGCAGCCAGACGCCGTGGTCGAGCAGCACGTTCTGCACCTTCTGCACGTCGATCGGGTCGCGGGTTTCGACCACGCCGATCGCGCCGAGCACGCGCACGTCGGCGACCGCCGGATGTTCCGCGAGCGGCGCCAGTTGCGTCTTCAGATGATTCCCGATGGCCGCGACACGGTCCTGCCACGGACTGTCCAGCAGCAGGTCCAGACTCGCGCCGGCGACCGCGCAGGCGAGCGGATTGGCCATGAAGGTCGGGCCGTGCATGAACGGCCCCTGCGCGCTGATGCCTTCCGCGACGCGCGCGTTGGCGAGGGTCGCGGCCAGGGTCATGTAGCCGCCGGACAGGGCCTTGCCGACGCACATCACGTCGGGCGTGATGCCGGCGCGCTCGCAGGCGAACAACGTCCCGGAGCGGCCGAAGCCGGTGGCGATCTCGTCGACGATCAGCAGCACGTCGTGGCGGTCGCAGAGCGCGCGCACCTGGCGCAGGTATTCCGGGTGGTAGAACCACATGCCGCCGGCGCCCTGCACGATGGGTTCGAGGATCACGGCGGCGATCTGCCCGGCGTGGGTTTCGATCAGCGCGGCGAATTCGGCGATGTCGGTCGGGTCCCATTCATCGCCGACACGGCAGGTCGGGCGTGGCGCGAACAGGTGTTTCGGCAACACGTCGGCGAACAGGTGATGCATGCCGTTGACCGGATCGCAGACGGCCATCGCCCCGAAGGTGTCGCCGTGGTAACCGCCGCGGATGGTCAGCAGACGGGACTTCGCGGGGTGCCCGACGGCCTGCCAGTACTGCATCGCCATCTTGATGGCGACCTCGACCGACACCGAGCCGGAATCGGCGAAGAACACGTAGTCGAGTCCGGACGGGGTGATCTGGACCAGCTTCTCGGCCAATCGGGCTGCCGGTTCGTGAGTCAGACCGCCGAACATCACGTGCGCCATGCGCCCGCTCTGATCGCGCAGGGCGGCGTTCAGCACCGGGTGGTTGTAGCCGTGGATCGCGCACCACCAGCTGGCCATGCCGTCGATGACCTCGCGGCCATCGGCCAGCTTGAGGCGGACGCCGTGCGCGGACTCGACCGCATGGGCGGGCGGCGGGTCGATGATCCGTGCGTACGGGTGCCAGACGTGGGCGCGTTCGAAGGTTTGCCAGGCTTCACTGCTCATGGCGCGGGATTATGACTGACGACTGACGGTCGCCTACCAAACAACGCCAACTTCGAAATTGGTTTGCGGGATAATTCCGGCCCTCGCTCAATCCGGATTCCTCTCTTTGCCCCGCACCCCCAGCCCCCGGGCTCCCCGCAAACGCAAGACCGCCAAGCCACCGGCGCGGAGATCTCCGCCGAAGAAGACCGCCGGGCGCGGCTGGAAGCATTACCTGCTCCGTGTGCTGCTGGTCGCCGCGCTGGTCGGCGGCGTGGTGCTGGCCGGCTATCTGCTGCTGCTCGATCGTCAGGTGCGCGCGCAGTTCGAAGGGCGGCAGTGGGCCTTGCCGGCGCATGTCTATGCGCGTCCGCTGGAGGTGTTCGCGGGCATGAAATTGTCCGCCGACGATCTGGTCGCGGAGCTCGATCTGCTCGGTTATCACGCCGATCCGGATGCGGTGGGCCTCGGTCGTGCCGGCGCCTATCGGCTGGGTGGCGGTCGGGTCGAACTGGTCAGTCGGGCGTTCACGTTCTGGGACGGCGAGGAAGCCGGACACGCGGTGCGGGTGCGCTTCGATGGCGGGCGTGTGGCGGCCCTGGAGGCACTGACCGGCCAAGCGCCGGCCCTGCTGCGGCTCGACCCGCTGCGCATCGGCGGCATCTATCCGACGCGCGCCGAGGATCGCAGCCTGCTGCGTCTGGACGATGCGCCGAAAGGGCTCACCGATGCCCTGATCGCGGTCGAGGACAGCCGTTTTCACGAGCATCACGGCATCGATCCGATCGGCATCCTGCGCGCGGTCTGGCACAACCTGCTCGCGGGGCGCGTGGTGCAGGGTGGCAGCACGCTGACGCAGCAGCTCGTCAAGAACCTGTTCCTGAGCGACGAGCGTTCCCTGCAACGCAAGTTCAACGAGGCGTCGATGGCGGCGCTGCTGGAACTGCATTACGGCAAGGAACAGATTCTCGAGACCTATCTCAACGAGGTCTATCTCGGCCAGGACGGGAGCCGCGCGATCCACGGCTTCGGTCTCGGCGCGGAGTTCTATTTCGGACGTCCGCTCAACGAACTGCGCAGTGAGCATCTGGCCCTGCTGGTCGGCCTGGTCAAGGGCCCGAGCTACTACAACCCGCGTCGTAACCCGGAGCGCGCGCAGGCGCGTCGCGACGTGGTGCTGGCCGTGATGGAGCGCGAAGGACTGATCACCTCCACCGAGGCGGTGCGGGCGCGCACGGCGCCCCTCGGTCTGGCGGAGCCGCGCCAGGCGGGCGGCAATCGCTATCCGGCCTTCCTCGATCTGGTGCGCCGTCAGTTGCAACGTGATTACCACGAGGCCGACCTGACCAGCGAAGGCCTGCGCATCTTCACGACGCTGGACCCGCGCGCGCAGCGCGAGGCGGAGACGCGGCTCGGCAAGCGGATCGGCTATCTGCAGGAGCGCCACGGACCAAAGGGCGTGCTGGAAGGCGCGGTCGTCGTGGTGCGGCCTGACAATGGCGAGGTGCAGGCCCTGGTCGGCGGTCGCGACGCGCGTTTCGACGGACTGAACCGCGCGCTCGACGCAGTGCGCCCGATCGGCTCGTTGATCAAGCCCGTCGTATATCTGCGCGCTTTGGAAGAACCTGCCCGGTACAGCCTGGCGACGCTGCTCGATGACGGGCCGTTCAGCCTCAGACAGGCCGGCGTGGCGGAAGCCTGGCAACCGCAGAACTACGACCATGAATTCCACGGCAAGCCGCTGCTGATCGACGCGCTCGCGCATTCCTACAACCCGGCCAGCGCGCGTCTCGGCCTGGCCCTCGGGCTCGGCGAGGTGCACGGCGCGATCCGCCGCCTGGGCGTGGAGCGGGAACCGCCATTGGTCCCGGCGATGCTGCTCGGCGCCTACAACCTGAGCCCGTTCGAGGTCGCGCAGCTCTATCAGCCGATCGCCGCCGGCGGTTTCCGCGCGCCGCTGCGCGCGATCCGCGAGGTCATGAACACCGATCGTCAGCCGCTGGCGCGTTACTCGCTGCGTATCGAGCAGACCTTCGACAGTCAGGTGATCGGCCTGCTCGGCGTGGCCATGCGCGAGGTGGTGCGCAGCGGAACCGCGCGTTACCTCAACCGGATGCTCGACAACGACGCCGCAGTGGCCGGCAAGACCGGCACCACCGACGATCTGCGCGACTCCTGGTTCGCCGGCTTCGACGCCTCACGGCTGGTCGTGGTGTGGATGGGGGTCGACGACAACAGCCGCGCCAATCTGACCGGCGCCTCCGGCGCGATGCTGGTGTGGGGCGATGTGATGCGCGCGCTCGGCGTCGACCCGCTGCCCGACGCCCCGCCGCCCGGCACGGTCGTCGCCGAGGTCGATCGCGACAGCGGTCTGCTCGCCGATGCCGGCTGCCCGGACACGGTGCGCCTGCCGTTCATCGCCGGTTCGGAACCGCGCGGGATGGCCAGCTGCGCCGCCGTGCTCGGGGTCCCGAGCGCGCCGACCGTCGCGCCGGTCGCGCAGCCTCGGGAACCTTCCGCCCCCGAACCGCGTCAGCAGAAGGAGGCATCGCCGTGGGAAAGCCCGCTAGAATGGCTCCTTAATCCGAACTGATCGCTGCCCGGGAGCGCTTCTCCGACATGCTGTGCAACCGTCGACTTCCGCGTCCGACCCGCCTGCCGCACCTGTCCCGGTTTTCCATCGCCAGCGGTCTGGTGGTGATTCTGGGTCTCGTGCTTGGTGGTTGCACCGACACCACCCGCCCGGATACGCCACCGGCGCCGGTGGTGGATCGCAGCATTTCGGGTGAGCGGCAGCCCGCGCGCACCGTGAGCCGTGCCTCCGAGGTGGTGCCCCTGCAGCCGCCGCGCGCGGAGCCCACGCCCGTGCAGGCGCCAGCCCCTACGTCGGCCTCGACGCCAGTCCCGGCGCCAGTCCCGGCGCCAGCCCCGAAAGCGAACCCGACGCCGCGCACGGCGGCGGCCTCCGATCCCTCGCAGTGGCCGCCCCCCCCGATGGTTGAAGCGCCCGCGCAGCGCGCCACCGCGTTGCCGGGCGACCCGGACTATCGCCACGAGCGCATCGAGATCGGTTCCGCGGTAAACGTACGGAAGCCGGAACCGGAGCCGGTTGCCCAGTCAGGCGTCAGCGGGCAGCGCGAGTTGCCGCCACTGGCGCTGGCGCGACCCGAGCCGATTCGCCCCGAAAAGCCCGCCGCGCCGTCGCCGGAACCGGCCAGAACCGTGGCGCCAGCCACGCAGGTCGCGAAGGCCGAACCTGAGCCGGTCGTCAGCCGCCCGGCGGCGGACAATCCGCCGGCGGTCGCCGCGCTGCTCGCCGATGCGGATCGCCAGATGCGCGCCGGCAATGCCGACGGGGCGGCGGCCTCGCTCGAACGCGCGTTGCGCGTCGAGCCACGCGACGCGTTCCTGTGGCACCGCCTTGCCTATGTGCGTCTTCAGCAGGGGCGCACCTCGGACGCCGAATCGCTGGCGCTGAAATCCAATTCGCTGGCGGGTGACAAGCTGGAACTGGTCAATACCAATTGGCGTCTGGTGGCACGCGCCCGACGACAGCAGAACAACGACGCCGGCGCCGTGGAAGCCGAGTCGCACCTGCGCTGAGCATCGATCGGTCATGACGGATTCGGTTGCTATCGGCGAAACCCGCCTGGCGGTGCGCGGGCTGCAGAAGGACTACGCGCTGGGCGCGGAGCCCGTCCGGGTTCTGACCGGCCTCGACCTGAGTGTGCGAGCCGGGGAGATGGTCGCGATCATGGGTCCGTCCGGGGCCGGCAAGACCACGCTGCTCAACTGCATCGCCGGCCTCGACGAGGTGGATGCCGGCGAGATCGAGGTCGCCGGGCAGGCGATGAGCGGAATCGCCGAGAACCGCCGCACGCACGTCCGTCGCGAAGCCATCGGCATGGTGTTCCAGTTCTTCAACCTGATCCCGACGCTGAACGTGCGCGAGAACGTTGCGCTGCCCCTGCAGATATTGCGACGGCGTTCGAGCGAGACCGCCGAGCGCGTGGCGGCGATGATCGATCGCGTGGGTCTCGCCAGGCGGGCCGAGCACTTCCCGTTCCAGCTCTCCGGCGGTGAGATGCAACTGGTCTCGATCGCCCGCGCGCTGGTGCACGAACCGCCGCTGCTGCTCGCCGATGAACCCACCGGCAACGTCAATCCGGCCGCCGGGCGCCGCATCATGGACCTGCTGATCTCGCTGACCCGCGAGCAGGGCACCGCGGTGGTCATGGTCACGCACAGCCCGGAACACGCGGCCTGGGCGGATCGCATCTGCTTCCTCAAGGACGGCGTGATCGCCAACGAATTCCGCCACCCGGAATCGGGGCGGCATCAGGCGGACGACCTCAAGCACATCTACGAGCGCCTGCTTGATCTCGAAATCTGAGGCGCCATCGTGGGTCCGGTTTCGCCGCCAAGACGCGAAGACGCAAAGAATGGGTCAAAGCGCTGCCACGAACTTCATGACGCGGAACAACTTTTCTGGTTTTCTTCGCGTCTTCGCGCCTTTGCGGCAAACGCTTTTAAACTGCCGCCTGATTTCCGTTCGACAGACTTGATCCCATGCCCAACGACATCCTCCTCGGCGTCAACATCGACCACGTCGCGACCCTGCGCGAGGCGCGCCACACCCGTTATCCGGACCCGGTCCAGGCGGCCATCGAGGCCGAGCAGGCCGGCGCCGACGCGATCACGCTGCACCTGCGTGAGGACCGTCGCCACATCCAGGAGCGTGATGTGTTCATGCTCAGGGACATCCTCCTCACGCGCATGAACCTGGAAATGGCGGTCACCGAGGAGATGCTGGCAATAGCCGCGCAGGTCAAGCCGGCGGATTGCTGCCTGGTGCCCGAGCGCCGCGAGGAACTGACCACCGAGGGTGGGCTGGATGTCGCCGGCCAGAAGGCGCGCATGCGCGATGCGGTCGCGCGGCTGACCGAGGCCGGTGTGCGGGTGTCGATGTTCATCGACGCCGATCCGGACCAGGTCGAGGCCTGCGCGGAGATCTGCGCGCCGGTCATCGAGATCCACACCGGTCATTTCGCCGATCTGCACGATCACTCGGCGCAGGACGCCGAATTCCGGCGCATCGCCAAGGCGGTCGAGCTCGGCACCCGTCTGGGTTTGCAGGTCAACGCCGGCCACGGCCTGAACTACCAGAACGTCGGCCGCATCGCCGGGCTGCCGGACGTGCGCGAGTTGAACATCGGTCACGCGATCGTCGCGCGCGCGCTGTTCACCGGCTTCCAGGACGCCGTGCGCGAGATGAAACGCCTGATGCGCGAGGGCAGGGGGCTGGCGTGATCCACGGCATCGGCACCGATCTGGTCGAGATCGCGCGCGTCGAGGCCGCGCTGAAGCGGCACGGTGACCGCTTCGCCTGCCGCATCCTGTCGGAAGCCGAGTTCGGCGAGTTTCAGCGTGCCGCCCAGCCGGCGCATTTCCTCGCCAAGCGCTTCGCCGCCAAGGAAGCCGGGGCCAAGGCCCTGGGCACCGGCTTCGCCGACGGGGTGACGCTGAAACATCTCACGGTCGGCAAGGACAAACGCGGCAAGCCATTGCTGATGATGCATGCGCGCGCCGCCGAACTCTGCGTCGAATACGGCGTCACCGAAGTGCACTTGAGCATCGCCGACGAGCGTGCCTACGCGGTGGCCTTCGTCACGCTCGTTCGGGGCTGACTGCGGAGGGTGCGCTCCGCGCACCGAAACCTACATTCGAATACAGCGTGGTGCGCGGAGCGCACCCCATGGGCGATGGCACAATGCCCAACTACCCCGCCGAACCGCGAGAGCCGCGTCATGACCTACCCGACCATCGAAGCCTTCGTCGGCAACACGCCGCTGGTGCGCCTGCAGCGCCTGACCGAGGGCTTGAAGAGCACCGTGCTGGTCAAGCTGGAGGGCAACAACCCGGCGGGTTCGGTCAAGGACCGGCCGGCGTTGAACATGATCCGGCGGGCCGAGGAGCGCGGCGACATCAAGCCGGGCGACCGCCTGATCGAGGCGACCAGCGGCAACACCGGCATCGCGCTGGCGATGGCGGCGGCGATCAAGGGCTACCCGATGACGCTGATCATGCCGGACAACAGCACCGAGGAACGCAAGGCGGCCATGAAGGCCTATGGAGCGGAGCTGATCCTGGTCAGCAAGGAAGCGAGCATGGAGGGCGCGCGCGATCTGGCCCTGGCCATGCAGGCGCGCGGTGAGGGCCGGGTGCTCGACCAGTTCTCCAACCCGGACAACCCGGAAGCGCACTACCTCGGCACCGGGCCGGAAATCTGGCGCGACACCCACGGCGCGGTCACGCATTTCGTCAGCGCGATGGGCACCACCGGCACGATCATGGGCGTCTCGCGCTATCTCAAGGAGCAGAACGCGGGCGTGCAGATCGTCGGCGTGCAGCCGACCGAGGGTTCCAGCATCCCCGGCATCCGTCGCTGGCCGAAGGAGTATCTGCCGAGCATCTTCGAGGCCGCGCGCGTCGATCGGCAGATCGACGTCGATCAGCGCGACGCCGAGGAAACCACCCGCGCGCTGGCCGCCCGCGAGGGCATCTTCGCCGGCATGTCGTCGGGCGGCGCGGTCGCGGCGGCGCTGCGGGTCGCGCGCGAGGTCGACGGCGCGGTGGTGGTCGCGATCATCTGCGATCGCGGCGATCGTTATCTGTCGTCCGGGCTGTTTCCCGGCTGAGGCCGCGTCCCGCGGCGTCCCCGCCAATGTCCCGCGTCATCCGGACCGCGTCGATCGCATGCATGGTCGCGCTGCTGGTGTCGGTGGCGGGGGCGATCGACGGGCTCGGCCTGGCGATGAAGAACGTCGAGGGTCATGGGGTCCGTGTCGGTCAGCTCGAATTGGCGGTGTCCGGCCTGGAGGGGGATGGACAGAGCCTGCGGATCGATCTGCGTGACCTGAGTTTGCCGGCGCCGGTCGCGGGACTCGGTTCCGCCCGCGTGGATTGCGAACACGCCCGCATCGGGACCGATGCCCTGCATTGCGAGAACGGCAACGTGCGGCTCGGCTGGGACGTGCTCGACCGGCCTGATTTTCGCGCGGACTTCGATGTCCGCCTGGATGGTGGCGAATTGCGCATCGCCGCGCGCGGGTTGCGGGTCGCGGGCGGTCGCGCCGAGTTGAGCCTGCGCGGCGCGGGCGATGAGTTGCAGGTGCATGTCGATGCGCGTGGGATCGACATGGTGCGCGCTGTGGCGTTGGCGGCCCGTTTCGGCGTCGCGCTGGAAGGCTGGAGCCTGACCGCCGGCGCGATCGATCTGACGCTGGATGCCGAACTGCATGCCCAACTGCCGGTGGGCGTGACTTGGCGGCTGGCGGCGCGGCAGCTCGCGGGCGGCAACGATGCCGGTACGCTCGCCAGCGACGGCGGCGAGTTGACCTCGACGGGGCGGATACGATGGCGCGCCGGACGCCCGAATATCGACGCAAGCCTGGCGTTGAGCGGCGGCCAGTTCTATGTCGATCCGGTGTTCGTCGAACTGGGCGATACGCCCATCGAGCTGGCGTTGAACGCCAGCCAGACCGACGCCGGCTGGCGGATCGGCGAGCTGACGTTCAATGACGCGGGGCATCTGCGGCTGCGGGCCGAGGGCGAACTCGACACAGCCGGTGCGCCGCGCGACATCAGCGTCGACATCGCCGAGCTCGTGCTGGGGCCGACCTACCAGCGCTACGCCAGACCGGCGCTGCTCGACGGACTGTTCGCGGATCTGGATATCGCCGGTACCGCCCGCGGTGCCGTGCGCCTGGATGCATCGGGTCTGGCGGCGTTGCGCATCGAACTGCCACTCGCCGATCTGGACGATCGTCAGGGCCGGATCGGCCTGTACGGCCTGAGCGCGGACATCGATTGGCGGCGCGATCAGACCCGCGAGTCGACATTACGCTGGAACAGCGCGCATCTGTTCGAACTCGATCTCGGCAAGGTGGATTGGCGGGTGCGCGCCGACGGTCGTGCCGCCGAATTGCTGCCGCCGGCGACGTTGCCGCTGCTCGACGGCGAACTGGTCGTGGATGCGTTGACCGTGCGCGGGCTGGATGGGCAGCCGCAGGGGTATTTCGAAGGCTTCCTCAAGCCGGTATCGATGCGCGCGCTGAGCCACGCCTTCGGCTGGCCGAGCATGGAGGGCAAGCTGTCCGGCGTGATTCCGGCGATCCGCTACGCGGACGACCGCGTGGTCGTCGACGGGGTGTTGCTGATGCGCGTGTTCGACGGCGACATCACGCTGCGCGACGTGGAGATCGACGATCCCTTCGGCATCGCGCCGGCCCTGAGCGGCAACATGACGCTGGCGAATCTCGATCTGGAATCCCTGACCCGCACCTTCGCGTTCGGCGCCATCACCGGTCGTCTGGAGGGCTGGGTGCGCGATCTGCGCATGGTGGCCTGGCAGCCGATCGAGTTCGACGCCGGCTTCATCACGCCGGAGAACGATGATTCGCGGCATCGCATCAGCCAGAAGGCGGTCGATAACCTGACCTCGCTGGGTGGCGTCAGCGGCGCCTTGTCGCGCACCTTCATGCGCTTCTTCGAGACCTTCTCCTACGACCGCCTCGGCCTGACCTGCCGGCTGCGCAACAACGTCTGCGAGATGGGCGGCGTGCTGCCGGTCGGCGCAGACGGGCGGCAGTACTACATCGTCAAGGGCGGTGGTCTGCCGCGCATCGACGTGGTCGGTTTCGCGCAACGGGTGGACTGGCCGACGCTGCTGGAGCGCATCCAGCGCATCACCGCTGGCGGTGGGCCGGAGATTCACTGAGTGGAGAGCCGCCTTAACGAAGCCCCACTGTAGGAGCGAGCTTGCTCGCGAACCGGCGGTTGGCTTCGACTCCGCTCAGCCAACGGCGACAGAGTTCGGTGGCTGAGCGGAGCCGAAGCCAGGGCAAGCCCGCGCCGGCAATCAGTCGGGGTTCGGGATTGTCGTCACTGAGTTGTTTCCGCTGGCGCGCGGTCAAACATCGGTACAATCCGCGTCCTGCTCACGCCCCCGTCAGGAGAATCGTCATGAATGCCCTGCTGCGTCCTGCTTCCCTGGTCCTGTTCACGCTGCTGCTGAGCGCGTGCGTGACCATCAACATCTACTTCCCCGCCGCCGCCGCCGAGAAGGCCGCCGATCGCATCATCCAGGACGTCTGGGGTGAGCAGAAGCCGGCCGCTGGCGAGGCCGCCCCGCAGAGCGCCGTGCCCACCGAAAGCCGGTTCGCGCTCGCGGTGCTGGAGTGGCTGGTCGCGCCCGCGCAGGCCGCCGATCTGAACGTCTCCAGCCCGGCGATCGGCAGCGCCCAGGGCTCGATGAAGGCGCGCTTCGGCGACCTGCAGGGCCATCTCGACAGCGGTGCGCTCGGTCTGACCCGCGACGGTCTGGTCGACGTGCGCGACCTGAACGCGATCCCGCTGCCGCAGCGCGGCAAGGTCAAGCAACTGGTCGCCGCCGAGAACGCCGATCGCAATGTGCTCTACCGCGAGATCGCCGCCGCCAACGGCCATCCGGAATGGGAGCGCGACATCCGCAACACCTTCGCCGAGCGCTGGGTGGGTAACGCGCACGGCGGCTGGTGGTATCAGGACGCCGGCGGCGCCTGGAAGCAGAAGTAACTGCCGGATGAGCGTCGTCGCGCTACGCCTGCGGACCGCGCCCGATCTGGACGCGGGCCGCCGCCTGCTGGGCCTGTCCGACCTTGAGGACAAGGACGTCCTCAAGGCGATGGAGCACGTCCAGCGGCAGCGTCACGGTGATCGCGATTTCGGTTTCGCGCTGCGCCGCGTGGTCGCCCTGAGCCTGGTGATCGAGGACGGCGATGAGCCGTTGCGCGTGCTGTCCATGCACGCGGCCGAGCATTCCGAACGTGACATGCTGGCTGCGTTTTTCGAACACGCCGGCGTCGACGACACGGTGCTGGTCACCTGGAACGGCAGCGTCGCGCATCTGCCGGTGTTGCAGACCCGCGCGCTGATCCTTGACGTGCCCAGCGGCAACTACTGGCACGGCGGGCGCGATCCGAAACGTCACGCCGAAATTGCCCCACTGCTGACCGGCGGTATCCACGACATGCTCGATCTCTCCGAGGTGGCCACCTTGTCCGGCCTGCCGCATGTCGCGCCGTTGAGCGAGACGGAGGTCCGCGACGCGGCGCTGACCGGCGGGTTTGAATCCGTGTCCATCGAGTGCGATCAGCTCGCGCTGAACACCTATCTGCTGTATCTGCGCATGCAGCGCATCCGCGGCGAGGTCAGCGGGACGTTCTTCCAGAAGCAGTTGCAGCTGGCACACGGTTGGTTGCTTGCCAGCGACCGGCCGGCCTTGCAGGCGTACGCGGCGGCCTGGTCGGTCGAGAAATGGCCGGTGGATTTGAGGGCCGTCGCGCATGGGGCGTAATCGTCGCCGGCCGCTGCCGAGCGAGCCGGTCACCGCGATCATCGAGAGTTTCAGCCACGATGGCCGTGGCGTGACCCGCGTTGACGGCAAGACGGTGTTCGTCGCCGGCGCGTTGCCGGGCGAGGAGGTCGTGTTCCGTTATGTCGGGGTGAGCCGCCGCCACGATGAGGCGGTCGTCGAGGAGGTGCTGCGGGCCTCGCCGGAGCGGGTCGAACCGAAGTGCGCGGTGTTCGGCGTCTGCGGCGGTTGCAGCCTCCAGCACCAGGACCCTCGGGCGCAGATCCTCGGCAAGCAGCAGACCCTGCTCGACAACCTGCAACGCATCGGTCACGTGACTCCCGAGGTGGTGCGCGAACCGCTGCGCGGGCCGTTGTGGGCCTACCGCCGCAAGGGACGCCTGGGCGTGCGTTACGTGCCCAAGAAGGGCGGTGTGCTGGTCGGTTTCCGCGAGCGCGCCGGCAACAAGCTGGCGGTCATGGAGCGTTGCGAGATTCTGGACGCGGCGGTCGGACCGCGTCTGGCCGAGATCGGCGCGATGATCGCCGGCCTGGACGCACGCGACCGCATCGCGCAGATCGAGGTCGCCGTCGGCGATAACGGCGCCGCGCTGGCCTTCCGCAATCTCGATCCGCTTAGTGACGCCGATCTCGACCGGCTGCGCGCCTACGGTGACCGCTCCGGTCTGTGGATTTTCCTGCAGCCGGGCGGCCCGGACACGGTCCAGCCGTTGTGGCCGCTGGATGCGCAATTGCGCTACCGGCTGGACGAGTTCGATGTCGAATACACCTTCCGCCCGAATGACTTCACCCAGGTCAACGCCGGCATCAACCGCGCGATGATCCCGATGGCGCTGGACCTGCTCGATCCGCAGCCCGGCGAGCGCGTGCTCGACCTGTTCTGCGGGCTGGGCAATTTTTCGCTGCCGCTCGCGCGCCGCGCCGGGCGCGTGGTCGGTGTGGAGGTCGAGGAGGCGCTGGTACAGCGTGCCCGCGCCAACGCCGAGGCCAACGGCATCGCCAATGTCGAGTTCCATGCCGCTGACCTTTTCGAGGATTTCAGCGCGTCGGACTGGGCACGCGCGCCCTTCGACAAGCTGCTGCTGGACCCGGCGCGTACCGGCGCCCACGAGATCTGTCAGGCCATTGAACGGCTGGGCGGCAATGGCGGCCCGCGCCGCATCGTCTACGTTTCATGTCACCCCGGCACGTTGGCGCGCGACGCTGGCGTGCTCGTCAACGAGAAGGGTTACCGCCTGTTGCAGGCCGGTGTCATGGATATGTTCCCGCACACGACCCACGTCGAATCCATCGCGGTTTTCGAACGTGGTTGAACGGGCAGGGTTACCACCCTTCGCCCGTTTTTACCCTTAGGAGCGGCGTCCCGCCGCGATTCGCACACGGTCGCACCGCAGAGCATCGATCGCGGCGAGACGCCGCTCCTGCAAAGACACCACGCCAAGCGTGGCCGATTGATTCACGGATCATTGAAATTTCATGAGTGAACGCATCCAGAAAGCCCTCGCCTCCGGCGGTTACGGTTCCCGCCGTCGTATCGAGGAGCAGATCAAGGCTGGCCGCATCAGCATCAACGGGCAGATCTGCGAGCTCGGCGCGCTGGTTGAGCCGGGCGACAAGATCCGCATCGACGGTCGCCTGCTCGACATCGACCTGCGCGTGCAACGCCGCCGCCGCGTGATCGCGCTGCACAAGGCCGAGGGTGTCGTCACCTCCACCGATGATCCGGAGGGCCGGCCGACCGTATTCGACCGTCTGCCGCAGATGCGCTTCGGGCGCTGGATATCGGTCGGTCGGCTCGACATCAACACCACCGGCCTGCTGCTGCTGACCAACGACGGCGAACTCGCCAACCGCCTGATGCACCCGTCCGGCGAGATCGAGCGCGAGTATGCGGTGCGCGTGCTCGGCGTGGTCACCGACGACATGCTGCAAAGCCTGCGGTCCGGCGTGCTGCTCGACGACGGCATGGCGCACTTCGAGCACATCGCCGCCGGTCGTCGCAACGAGGATCGCGATACCGCCAATGCCTGGTTCCACGTCAGCCTGAAGGAAGGCCGCAACCGCGAGGTGCGACGCATGTGGGAGGCGGTCGGGCTGAAGGTCAGCCGCCTGTCGCGCGTGCGTTACGGGCCCATCGTGCTGCCGCGTGACCTGCCGCGCGGGCGCTGGCGGGAGCTGGAGGAATACGAGGTGCGCGCGCTCTGTGAGGTCGTCGGTCTGCGCCATCAGGAGCCGGTGGTCGAATCCGGCCGTGGTCGCCGCAACGGGCAGGCGCGTCCGCCGCGCGACGAAGGGCGCCCGGGTGGCCGCCCCTATGAACGCAGCGGCGACCGCGGTGGCGACCGCAGTGGCGGTCGGGCGGGCGAGCGTCCCGGTGGTGGACGCCCGCGTGAACGCGACGATTCGGACGGTTGGCGCAGTGGTGGCGACCGTCCGGCGCGCGGCGGGGAGCGCGGCGTCGAACGCGCCGGTCCGCGTGGCCCGAATCGGGACGGTGGCCGTGGCGAAGCGCGTAACGCCCGCCCGGGTGCCGATCGGTCGCGCGGAGATCGGCCACAGGGTGATCGGCCAAGGGGGGACCGGCCACTGGGAGATCGGCCGCGTGGTGATCGGCCACATGGCGATCGGCCACATGGCGATCGACCGCGCGACGGATTCCGTGGCGCGGCTGACGGTGCCGGGCGCGGTCGTGACCGTGACCAGGGCCGAGGCCGGGCAACCGGGCGTGACGATGATCGTCCGCGTCGGCCACGCGATGGCGACGATCGCCCACGCCGTTCGGCCCCCGCCCGCGACGGCGCGGAGCGGCGCGACGCACGACCGACCGAGCGGCGCGGCGGTCGCGATGGCGACTCGCGCACGCCCGGTGGCGGGCGTGGTCGCGGCAAACGATGAATGTACAATGCGGGCCTTTTCGAATGCCCCGGTCCGGTGCGGTGCCACCAGAAGTGAGATTGCATGAAACGCCTTGACGACTATCGCATGACCCTGGGTGGGCACGAACTGGTGCCCATCATGATCGGCGGCATGGGGGTCGATATCTCCAACACCGATCTGGCGCTGGTCGCGGCCCGCCTCGGTGGGGTCGGCCACATCTCCGACGCGATGGTCCCGACGGTCACGGACCGCCGCTACAAGACCAAGTACGTGAAGGGCAAGTTGGCCAAGTACAAGGCCAACGTGAACAGTGCGGACAAGTCGCTGGTGCAGTTCGATCTCGGTGAGCTCGCCGAGTCGCAAAAGATGCACGTGACCAAGACCATGGATCGCAAGGCAGGCGACGGCCTCATCTACATCAACGTGATGGAGAAGCTGGGGATGAACAATCCCCGCGAGACCCTGAAGGTGCGCATGGAAGCGGCGATGGATGCCGGTATCGACGGCATCACCATGAGCGCCGGCCTGCATCTCGGGACGATGGCGCTGATTGCCGACCATCCGCGTTTCCGCGACGTGCATCTGGGCATCATCGTGTCCTCGCTACGCGCTTTGCAGTTGTTCCTGCGCAAGACCAAGAACCTCGACCGCCTGCCGGACTACATCGTCGTCGAGGGTCCGCTGGCCGGCGGCCATCTCGGCTTCGGCATGGACTGGAAGGAATACGACCTGCTGACCATCGTCCATGAGATCAAGCTCTGGCTGGCAGAGCAGGGCCTGGACATCCCCCTGATCCCGGCCGGTGGCGTGTTCACCGGTTCCGACGCGGTGCGCGCGATCGAGGCGGGCGGCGTCGGCGTGCAGGTCGCGACGCGCTTCACGGTCACCGAGGAATGCGGTCTGCCTGCCGACGTCAAGCAGGAGTACTACGGTGCCGTCGAGGACGACATCGAGGTCAATCAGATCTCGCCGACCGGCTACCCGATGCGCATGTTGAAGAGCAGCCCGGCGATCTGTTCCGGCATCCGCCCGAACTGCGAGGCCTTCGGCTATCTGCTCGACAGCAAGGGCCATTGCGCCTACGTCGAGGCCTACAACCGAGAGCTGGAGAAGGTCGCCGACGAGGAGAAGATCCGCGTCTGCGACAAGACCTGCCTGTGCACCCACATGCGCAAGTTCCAGTGCTGGACCTGCGGTCATTACACCTATCGCCTCAAGGACACCACCGTGCAGGAAGCCGACGGCAGTTACCGCCTGCTGCCCGCCGAGCACGTCTTCCGCGACTACCAGTTCAGCACCGACGATCAGATCCTGCTGCCGACCTGATACCGGCGATGGTCTATGGGAGGCCGCCAATCCATTGGCGGTGCCGCCTTTATCCCGTCATTGTGCGTTGTTATCGTCGCGAACCAAGTGCATCCGGAGCGGTCAATACGAACCGTAACGATGTGCCTGACTGATTCATTCCAAGGAGCTCACTCTCATGGCAAATCTCTCCCGTACCGTCGATCGGTCGCAGGAGTCGGTCCTCGCGACCAACAAGCTGATCCGCAACACCTACACGCTGCTGTCGATGACCCTGCTGTTCAGTGCGTTCACGGCGTTTCTGTCGATGTCGTTCAACTGGCCGCATCCGGGCTTCCTGATCACCCTGGTCGGCTACATCGGCCTGCTGTTCCTGACCGCCAAGCTGCGCAACAGCGTCTGGGGTCTGGCCGCCGTGTTCGCGCTGACCGGTTTCATGGGTCTGACGCTGGGCCCGGTCATCTCCACCTACCTGACCATGTTCAGCAACGGTCACCAGCTGGTCATGACCGCGCTCGGCGGCACCGGCGTGATCTTCCTGGGCCTGTCCGGCTATGCGTTGTCGTCCCGCAAGGACTTCAGCTTCATGGGCGGCTTCCTGATGGTCGGCATCCTGGTCGCCTTCCTGGCCGGCATCGGGGCGATGTTCTTCGAGATTCCGGGCCTGAGCCTGGCCGTGTCGGCGATGTTCGTGCTGCTGATGTCCGGTCTGATCCTGTACGAGACCAGCAACCTCGTGCACGGCTACGAGACCAACTACATCATGGCCACCGTCAGCCTGTACGTGAGCATCTACAACCTGTTCCTGAGCCTGCTGCAACTGCTCGGGGTGTTTGGTGGTGACGACTGATCGCTGACCGATCGTTCCGCTTCGGCGGATGATGCAAAGGCCCCCGCTTCGAGCGGGGGTTTTTGTTATCTGGGGTTTGATGATGTGCTCGACATCATCTGCGGTAGTTGCGGCGGTTGATGCCCCGTAGGGCGGACACCCGAAGGGGTTCCGCCGTATTCAGCGCCGATTCGGCGGAAGCCCTTCGGGTGTCCGCCCTACGCCGAGGCAGGCCAAGACGGGGCGCCGGCTCAATGCCTGCCCCTGAAAGCCCGGCCACCGACACCGATGTGGACCACAACATCATCAACCCGACACGCCGTCCGAATGCGCGTCCGGAACTTGTTTCAGACGCTTGACAGAAAAAAGCCGCTCCCTATAATGCGCGCCTCGTTCGGCGGGAATAGCTCAGTTGGTAGAGCACAACCTTGCCAAGGTTGGGGTCGCGAGTTCGAGTCTCGTTTCCCGCTCCAAACACCAAAACCCCGGCCCGCAAAGCCGGGGTTTTTCGTATCAGCCCCCCACGGGCACGATCCCCGAGTACAATCGCGGGGCCGTCAGCGGGGCGGCAGTCATCCGGCCGGGTGGCAGAGTGGTTATGCAGCGGACTGCAAATCCGTGGACGTCGGTTCGATTCCGGCCTCGGCCTCCAAATTCGTTGTTCAGAACGGCCCGCTCCCAGCGGGCCGTTTTCGTTTCCGCCCAGCCCTCTGCCCGAGTGGCGAAATTGGTAGACGCAGCGGACTTAAAATCCGCCGGCCTCACGGTTGTACCGGTTCGACTCCGGTCTCGGGCACCAACTCCTTGACCCGGAAATGCGCGTGCGGATCCATCATCGCCTAGGCAACGTATCCGTAAGGCCAGGCAAAATTTTTTGAGTCAGGTTTTTCCGATCGCAAGAGCTGAATTCGCGTCGGATGGCCGAATGGATCACTAGACCGTCTGGTCAAATTCGTTGGAGTTACCTATGGTGCGCGCACGCGGTGGGTCGATCATTTGGCCCTCATGACGCCGTTTTTCGATCCAGACGGGGGAAAACACCATGGCGAACAAGAACAACGAGAGTGCCGAGGTTGCTGCCGGCGGTGCCGATATGGCGATGGCCGCAGCGGCCGGCGGTAACGTCGACAAGATTCGCGACATCCTCTTCGGCGGACAGATGCGTGATTACGATCGCCGCTTCGCGCGCGTCGAGGACCGCATCACCCAGGAAACCACGCGGGTTCGAGATGAGCTGAACGACCGGGTTCGCGACCTGGAGGATTTCATCCGTAACGAGCTGGCCAAGCTGGGCGAGAAGGTGCAGCACGAGCGCAAGGAACGCAGCGATGCCGACGACGACCTCGGCGACCGTCTCAAGGCTGCCGACAAGGCCATCAACGACCGCATCGCGGCGCTTGACGATCAGACGTCCAAGGACCTGATGGACGTGCGCAACCGGATCCGCGACGAGGCCCGCGAGCTCACCGAGCAGATGCGCCAGCGTTTTGACCGGCTCACCGACTCGCTGGAACGGGAATATGCCCACCTGAACGACGACAAGGTCAGCCGCGACGCGCTGGCCGGCCTGTTCACCGAGGTGGCGATGCGCCTGAATCGCGAATTCGATCTGCCGTCCACGCTCAGCGGTAACGACCAGGACGGCGATGGCTGACGAGCTCGAGGAACTCCGCCGCCTGCTGGGCGCATCCAAGCAGGAGGAAGTCGAGGAGGTCCGCCACCGCATCGAGGATGTCGAGGTCCGGGCCCAGGACGTTGCCGGTGTCCTGGCCGAATCCATCCACCTTGCGCGCAAACATGGCGATGGCCTGACGCGTGCTCTGGAAGGCCCGGTCGAGGCGTGCATCCAGCAATCGGTGCGGCGCGACACGAAGTTGTTCGCGGACGCGCTGTTTCCGGTCATGGGCCCGGCTATCCGTCGCTCCATCGTCGAGACGCTGAAGAGCTTCGTCGAGTCCATCAACCGCACCATCGAGCAGAGCATGTCGGTGCGCGGCATCGGCTGGCGTCTGGAGGCCTTGCGCACCGGCGTGCCATTCGCCGAGGTCGTGCTCAAGCACACCCTGGTCTACCGCGTCGAAGAGGCCTTTCTGATCCACAAGGACAGCGGCCTGTTGATCGAACACGTGGCGCACGCCGAGGTGGTGACCGAGGACAGCGACGCCGTCGGCGGCATGCTCACCGCGATCCGCGATTTCGCCAACGATTCCTTTGGACGCGGCGGCAGGGAGCCGCTCGGTCGCATCGACATGGGCGAGCGGGTGGTATGGATCGTCGACGGCCCCTACGCGGTCATCGCCGCAGTGGTGCGCGGCGTGGCACCGCCGGAATACCCGGATTTCCTGCGCGAGCGCATCGAGGAACTGCACGCCGGCTACAGCAGTGCGCTGGAAGAATTCGCCGGCGACGCGGACGCGATCCCGTCCGCCGCCGCCGTGCTCGAGGAATGTCTGTGGGACGCCTATCAGCAGTCCACGCAGAAGAAGAAGGCGATGTGGGCCTCGCCCGGCGGTCTGGTCCTGATCGTGGCCCTGCTTGGCTTGATTGCCTGGCTGGGCTGGAGTTACTGGCAGGATCGGGCGATGCGCGCCGGTCTCGGTCGCGCGCTGGACGGCCAGCCGGGCATCGTGGTCATGGATATCGCAGCGCACGACGGTGCCTACCGGGTGCGCGGACTGCGCGATCCGCTGTCGGTCGATCCGGTGGCGCGGGTCGCCGCGCAGGGCATCGATCCGGCGCGCGTTGCGTTCGAGTGGCGCCCGTATCGCAGTCTGGAAGCGGAGGTGGTCGCGCTCCGCGTGCAGCGGATATTGACCCCGCCGCCGGGCGTCGAGCTGAGCCTCGTTGACGGCGTGTTGTCCGCGCGGGGCGTCGCCGACGAAGCCTGGCGCAACCGCGCCGCGACCATTGCCACCAGCCTGCCGGGCGTCGATGCCTACGACGACAGCGGCCTGAATCCGGATTGGGCGGAGATTCTCAAACGCGCCATCACCGCGCTCAAACCGCCAGCGGAGGTCAGCTTGCGTGTGGAGAGCGGCGGCGTGCTGCTGGCCAGCGGTCTGGCCGAACAGGCATGGATCGACGCCGCGCGCGATATCGCCCCCGGCGTGGACGGGGTCGCACGCTACGATGACGCCGGCGTCGGCGAGTGGAACGCGCATCTGCTGGCGGTCGCCACGGCGCGTTTGCAGGCACCGGATACCGTCAGCCTCGCGGTCGCCGAACATCGCCTGAGCATCGCTGGCGAGGCGCCGCTGGCCTGGCACAAAGCCATCGGCGAACGTCTCGGTGAGGTCGACGGCCTGGCCAGCGTGGATAGCTCGGCACTCGCGGTGTCCGAATTCGTCGAAGCCAAGGCACTCCAGGCCGGCGTGAATCACGCCAACGTCCGCTTCATCGAGGACACCGCCTTCGACGCGGATGGGCCCAAGGTGCTCGCCAGGTGGGTGGCCACACTCAAGCGACTGGAAGAACTGTCGCGGCTCACCGGCCTCCAGTATCGCGCGACCATTACCGGTTACACCGACGATTCCGGGTCGGTGACCTTCAATCAGAAACTCAGCATCAACCGCGCCGATGCTGTCGTGCACTTTTTGCTGGAGCAGGGCATCGCCAAGTCGCGGCTCGTCTCGCAGGGCAGCCTGTTCCCGCTGATCGGGCCGCAGCACCGCCGCGCGCAGATTGCCGTGGCGCTGAGCGGCGTCGGCGACTGACATGGCCGTGAACACCCGCAAGGTCTGCATGCTGGGCGATTTCGGCGTCGGCAAGACCAGTCTGGTCGCGCGCTTCGTGCACAGCGTGTATTCCGACAAGTACCTGACCACGGTCGGCGCCAAGATCGACACCAAGCAGATCGATCTTGCCGACGGCGGGGCGGTCAAGCTGGTGGTTTGGGATCTCGCCGGCGGCGCCGAGGTCACCGCGCAGGTGAAGACCTATCTGCGGGGCGCGACCGGCTATCTGCTGGTCGTCGACGGCACCCGTGCGAACACCCTGGTCGCCGCGCGCGCATTGAAGGAGGAGGCGGACACCCTGATTCCCGGCAAACCGATGGTAGTGCTGATCAACAAGAACGACCTGCGGGATAGCTGGGAAGTGACCGATGCCGACATCGCGGCGCTCCGCGACGATGGCTTCAGCGTGTTCGAGACCAGCGCCAAGACCGGCGAGTTCGTCGAAGAAGCGTTCGCCAGGCTCGCGCAAGCGGTGAACTAGTGTCGGACCAGTTCATCCGCGATTACCTGCAGGCCAGCATCCGCGCCCGTCTGCGGCCCTTGTGGATTCGCCTCGACGCCGGGCACCGCGTGCTTGCCTTCGAGGGCAAACCCGAGGTCTATGGTCTGCGTGGGCTGGCGATCGGCGACGCGCTCGATGAGCGTCTGGACTTCCTGGTCGGGCTGGAACCGGCGGTGCTGGATCAGCCCTTCGTGCTGCCGCTGATCGAGGACGGCGAGGGCGGCGGCGCGGAGATTCATGTGCTCGCGCATCGCGGCGAGATATTCGTGCTGTTCCTGGACGCCAGTGAGGAGTTCCGCGCGCGCCAGGGCGTGCAGCAGATCGCCAACGAGGAACAGATCCGCGTCTACCGCCAGCAGCAGTTGCTGGAAGAGGTCGAGCGCGCCCGCCGCGTGGCCGAGGAGGCGAGCCAGTTGAAGGGCCGCTTCATCGCCAACATGTCGCACGAACTGCGCACGCCGCTGTCGTCGATCACCGGATATACGCACCTGCTGCGTGGCGCGATCGACCTGGACACCGTCGCCGCGCACGCGAATGCGATCGAGCGCGGCGCGCAGCACCTGCTGGCCCTGATCGACAACATCCTCGATCAGGCCCGCTTCGAGGCCGGTCAGCTGGAGGTGCGCGCGGCGCCGGCGCGGCTGGATAATCTGCGCGACGATGTCGCCACCGTGTTCCGTCCGCTGGCCGCCGAGAAATCCCTGGGCTTCGGCATCGATTGCGAGGGTGACTGGCCGGACAAGGTCGCGATCGATGCGCTGCGCACGCGCCAGATCGTGATCAATCTGTGCAGCAACGCGATCAAGTTCACCGACCGGGGCGAGGTCAGGGTGGTCATGACCTGGGCGGACGGTCGCCTGAGCGTCGCGGTGCGCGATACCGGTCCCGGTATCCCCGAGGATGCCCGCACGCGCGTGTTCGAGGCCTTCCGCCGCGAACACACCAACGCCGATCAGCGCGCCGGTGCCGGGCTCGGCCTGAGCATTTCCGCCAGGCTCGCCGAGCGCATGGGCGGCAGTCTTGCGTTGGCCTCCGAGCCCGGTGTCGGCACCACCTTCACGCTCGATATCCCCGCGCCGGCGGTGGCACCGGAGCCCGTGAAGGCCGCCGGTCCGCGCCGCAGCGCGCGGATACTGGTCACCGAGGACGATGCCGATATCGCGATGCTGATGCGAATATTCCTGGAGGACGCCGGTCTGTGCGTGGATGTCTCTGAAAACGGCGCCGAGGCCGTCGAGTGGGCCATCGCCAACCGGCCGGAATTGATTTTCATGGATCAGAACCTGCCGGGCATGAATGGCCCGGAGGCCATCGCGGCGATGCGCGCGGGCGGTCTGGATGTGCCGATCATCGCGATGTCCGCGTCAGCCGACGGCGAGGATTCCCGCCGCGCGCTGGATGCCGGCGCGGACGATTTCATCGGCAAGCCCGTCGACCCGTCGGACATGCTCGCGCGCGTTGCCCATTACCTACCCGAGAGTTCCACATGAGTTCCGATCTGAACGATCGTCTCGCCGCGCTGAAAAAGGCCTATGCGGCCAGTTTTCCGGCCAAGCGCGCCGAGATTGATGCGGCGTTGCAGCTTGCCGGCACGGACGCGGGCGTCGCCCAGTTGCGCCATCTCGCGCACAAGCTGGCCGGGTCCGGCGCCAGTTATGGTTTTGCCGAGCTCAGCAGCCTGTCCAGACGCCTGGAAAGTGCCGCGATTTCGCGCCAGGGCGGTAACGCTGATGCGGACCTCGAGGGGGCCGCCCGGGCCCTGCTGAAGGCGCTGGAGGCGGAAGCCGATGCCTGAGCGCAGAATTCTGCTGGTCGACGACGACGCCGACCTGCTGGCCCTGTGGACGGCGTGGCTGGAGGGAGACGGTTACGTCGTCGATCAGGCCACCAACGGTGATGACGCGCTGACGCATCTGGCCATGCGCGCGCCGACGCTGCTCATCACCGACCTGGCCATGCCCGGCATGGACGGCATGGCCCTGCTCGACCGGCTGTACGCGAAGGACCCGACGCTGCCGGTGATCATGGTCAGCGGTCGCGCGCACATCGAGGATGCGCTGGCCGCCACCGAGCGCGGTGTGGCCTCCTTCCTGACCAAGCCGGTGCAGCAGGACGCCTTGCTGGAAAACGTGCGCAACGTTCTCCGGTTCGGGCGCGAGGGGGTATCAACCCCGGTCGACGAGTTCGCCCAGGGCGTGATTTACCGGAGCCCGGTGATGGAGCGGGTGTTGCAACAGGTGCGCCGGGTCGCACCCGGCATCAGCACGGTGATGATTTTTGGCGAGACCGGCAGCGGCAAGGAGCTGCTCGCGCGCGCGCTGCACCGCGCGAGCGCACGCGCCGACGGCCCCTTCGTGGCGGTGAACTGCGCGGCCCTGCCCGAACAGTTGCTCGAATCGGAGCTGTTCGGGCATGTGAAAGGTGCGTTCACCGGCGCGTTGACCACCAACGAAGGTCTGTTCCGCGCCGCCGACGGCGGGACTCTTTTTCTCGACGAGATCGGCGACATGCCGCCCGCGCTCCAGGTGCGCCTGTTGCGCGTGCTGCAGGATTCCCGGGTGCGCCCGGTCGGTTCCACGAAGGAGATTCCGATCGACGTGCGTGTGGTCACCGCGACCCACCGCGATCTGGACTCGATGGTCGAGTCCGGTGAGTTCCGCGAGGATCTCTACTACCGCCTCAACGTGATCCCGTTGCATCTGCCGGCGTTGCGTGAGCGGCCCGAGGATATCGTGGCCCTGGCGGATCATTTCCTGGCCGAGGTGGCCGCGCGTACCAGCGAGAAGAAGCCGCGTCTCTCGCAGGAAGCCATCGAGCACATGCTGCTGGCGCCGTGGCCGGGCAACGTCCGCCAGCTCGCGAATGTGATGGAACGTTGCGCGGTGTTGCGCAGCGGACCGGTGATCCCGGCCAGCCTGATCGATCAGGCGCTGCGTTCCGACACCAGCCAGATGCCGACGCTGGAAGATGCCGTGCGGGATTTCGAGAAGGGTTACCTGCTCCGCCTGCTGCGGATGACGCAGGGGAATATCACCTCGGCGGCCCGCATCGCGGGCCGCAACCGCACGGATTTCTACAACCTGCTCAACCGCCACCAGCTGGAGGCGGCGCAGTTCCGTAACGGTGAGGTGGATTGATCGGCCTGTGGCCGTTCAGGCGGTGACCAGCATCGAGTAGAGCTCATCCTTGAGTCGCAGGCGGGCGAGCTTGCGCTCTTCGAGGTATTCGTCCGAGGTGTCCGTGCCGTTGGCCTCGATGCTGCGGACCTCCTGATTGACCTGATGGTAGTCGTCGAACAGGCGGGCGAAGTGGGCGTTGCCGGTCTTCAGCTCGTGGATGCGGTCGTGGTGTTCCGGGAATTCGTGGTGCAGGTCGTGTTTCTCACCGAACATGATGTTGGCTCCTGATTGTGGTCGGGTAAGGCATCCGCCCCACTTTACGCGCCGCCATGGCCGTCGTGGCTGTCGCAGATCATCTTTGCGATCAGTGCTCGCCCTTGGTGCGCAGCAGGCCGGCCAGGCGGTTGCCCTGCTTCTGCGGGCCGCCGCGCGGGAACATCCGGTGCAGGTGGGTGCTGGAGCCGAGTTCACGTCCCCAGCGCTCGCGGAAATGCTTGACCATGTCACGCACCGCCGCCTGCCGGTTGTGTTCCTCGAAGAACTCGCGCAGGTAGCGGATCACTTCCCAATGCGCCTCATCCAGTGTCAGCTCCTCGGCATCGGCCTGGGCGCGCGCGAAAGCCTCGGACCACTCGCCGGGGTTGACGATGTAGCCCTCGCTGTCGGTCTGGATCACGCGGCCCTCGACCAGCAGATCACGGGTCTGCATGTTGGGATAGGCGATGCTGCCGCCGGAGAGCCCGCTGGGCGCGCCGGAGCTGTGATTTTCGGCCTGCACCAGCGACCAGATCTCCACGCGGATGTCGCCGTCGAGCAGGCCGTGATGGCGTTCGCGACCGTCGATAAGAACCTTGCCGCTGGCGGCGTTGTGGTCGGTGCAGGCGCGACCGTCGCGGTCGGTGTGCAGTTCCAGGCTTTCGCCGGTGTCGAACTGGAGGGTGACGGGGGTGCGCTTGAAGGGTTCGCCCGTGTGGCGCATGCGGACTTCGATACAGATCATGTTTCGTCCCACTGCGGATGATGGGGGTCATCATCCGCCACGCCGACCGTGTGGCCAGCGGTGTACGGCGCGCCGTTACGCCTTTCTCACGGAGGAAATATTAGGGAAGTCTGTTTTCCTGTGCAGTCTCCCATTTGGGGAGGGCGCGTCGCCGTCTGCGCCAGGAGCGGAGCCGCATTGTAGGAGCGAGCTTGCTCGCGATCGGATGTGCCAGTTTCGTTCGGGCGCTGTCTCGCGTCCTTCGCGAGCAAGCTCGCTCCTACAGAGGGGCTGCGTTCGGACGGGGTCATTGGAAATCGCGGGAGTGGGTGACCAGGCCACCGAGCAGCCGGGTGAGGTCTTCGAGCCGGCCGGCGATCAGATGGGTGACGCCGTCGGCGCGTTGCAGGGTGCCGTGAATGCCGAGCAGTTGCGCGCCGAGCAGGGCGCGGCGCTGGGCCTCGATGACCTTCTGCCAGACCACGATGTTGAGCATGCCGGTCTCGTCCTCGATGGTCGCGAAGATCACGCCACCGGCGGAGCCCGGTCGCTGCCGGTTGATGACGATGCCGGCGGCATGCACCGGGCGGCCGTCGGCGCGGGTCAGCACCTCGGCGGCGCTGCGGAAGCCGAGTTCGGTGAGTTTGGGACGCAGCAGGGCGAGCGGGTGCGGGCCGAGTGTCAGACCGACGTGGGCGTAATCCGCGACCAGATCGTCGGCCTTGGTCGGTGTCGGGAGCTCAACCTCGTTAACAGCAACAGCATTCGACGCAGAGGCGCGGAGACGCGGAGGACGCAGAGTTTTTGAGGAGGCGGCTTCGAGCGGAGTTGGTGAATCGATCCCGGTCACGGCCCAACGCGCCTGGTGCCGATCCCCCGTCAGGGATGCGAGCGCACCGGCCGCAGCGAGCGCGTCGAGATCATGGCTGCCGAGGCCAGTGCGTCGAGCCAAGTCTGGAACATCGGAAAATGACGTGTGGCGACGTGCCGTGATCAAGCCTTTCGCACCGTCTTCCGACATTCCGCGAATCAGGCGTAACCCCAGCCGTAGGGCGGGTCTGTCCTTGTTTACACGGGCCTTCCCGTGAACCCCGTTATCCCGGAATTCTGACAAAACCCCCACCTCAAACCCTCTGCGTCTCCGCGCCTCTGCGTCAAATGCTGTTGCTGCGGCTGTTACGGCCTCGACCGTGCAATCCCAATCGCTGGTGCAGACATCCACGGGCAGCACCTCGACGCCATGGCGGCGGGCGTCGGCGACCAGTTGGGCGGGGGCGTAGAAGCCCATCGGCTGGGCGTTGAGCAGGGCGCAGGCGAACACCGCCGGGTGGTGTTTCTTGAGCCACGCGGAGACGTAGACCAGCAGCGCGAAGCTGGCGGCGTGGGATTCGGGGAAGCCGTATTCGCCGAAGCCGCGAATCTGCCGGAAGATCGATTGCGCGAAGTCGTCGGAATAGCCGCGTGAGCGCATGCCGTCGATCAGCTTGCGTTCGAACGGTTCCAGGCCGCCGCGCCGTTTCCAGGCGGCCATCGCGCGGCGTAGTTGATCGGCCTCACCGGCGGAGAAGCCGGCGGCGACCATCGCGAGCTGCATGACCTGTTCCTGGAAGATCGGCACGCCGAGGGTGCGTTCGAGTACCGAGCGCACCGCCTCGGATGGGTAACTGACCGCTTCGATGCCCTGCCGGCGGCGCAGGTAGGGATGCACCATGTCGCCCTGGATCGGGCCGGGGCGGACGATCGCGACCTCGATGACCAGGTCGTAGAAACACTGCGGACGCAGGCGCGGCAGCATCGCCATCTGCGCGCGCGATTCGATCTGGAACACGCCGATGGTGTCGGCGTGCGAGATCATGTCGTAGACCGCCGGGTCCTCGGGCGGGATGTCGGCCATGGTCATGCCGAGCAGGTCCAGCGCGCGGCGGATCGCGCTCAACATGCCCAGCGCGAGCACGTCGATCTTGAGCAGGCCGAGGGCTTCGAGGTCGTCCTTCTCCCACTGGATCACGGTGCGCTCCGGCATGCGTGCGTTCTCGACCGGCACCAGACGGGTGAGCTTGTCGCGCGCGATCACGAAGCCGCCGACGTGCTGGGACAGGTGGCGGGGCGTGCCGATGATCTCGTCGACGCGTAGCGCGAGGCGTTCGATCAGCGGGTTGTCCGGGTCGAAACCGGCCTCGACCAGGCGTTCGGGCTGGATGCGGCGACCATCCCACCACTGCATCGAGGCGCTCAATCTGGCGATCTGGTCCTCGTCGAGGCCGAGCGCGC
This sequence comes from Gammaproteobacteria bacterium, assembly GCA_024234895.1. GTDB lineage: Bacteria > Pseudomonadota > Gammaproteobacteria > JACKNK01 > JACKNK01 > JACKNK01. The sequence continues at coordinate 142,985 of JACKNJ010000007.1, read as the reverse complement.
GGCCGACGTCGCGGATCGCGCTGCGCGGCTGGTAGCGGATCACCACCGCCGCGAGGGCGGCACGGTCGCGGCCGTATTTGGCGTAGACGTACTGGATCACCTCCTCGCGGCGCTGGTGCTCGAAATCGACATCGATGTCCGGCGGTTCGCGGCGCTCCTTCGACAGGAAACGCTCGAACAGCATGGACATGCGCGACGGGTCGACCTCGGTGATGCCGAGCATGTAGCAGACCGCCGAATTGGCCGCCGAGCCGCGTCCCTGGCAGAGGATGCCGCGCGAGCGCGCGAAGCGGACCAGGTCGTGCACGGTCAGGAAGTAGGGCTCGAATTCCAGCTCGGCGATCAGCGCGAGTTCCTTGTCGACCAGTTCGCGGGCGTGTTTCGGCACGCCGTCGGGGTAGCGCCATCGGAGGCCATCCATGGCGAGCTGGCGCAGGTGCGAGGCGGGCGTCTCGCCGGGCGGGATCAGTTCCTCCGGGTATTCGTAGCGCAGTTCGTCCAGTGAGAAGTGGCAGCGTCGGGCGATGTCGAGTGTCGCCGCGAGCAGTTCTGGCGGATGGATGCGTTGCAGCCGGTCGAGCGGGCGCAGATGGCGTTCGGCGTTCGGGAACAGCGCGTAGCCGCAATCGGCCAAGGGCGTGTTCAGGCGGATCGCGGTCAGCGTGTCCTGCAGGGCCTGGCGTTCCGGGACATGCATGTGCACATCGCCGGCGGAGACCAGGGGCAGAGTGAGTTGTTCACCCAGGGCCTGGAGCTGGCTCAGGCGGTCGCGATCCGCCGGGCCGCCGAACAGTTCGACTCCGATCCAGCAGCGCCCGGCGAAGCGCGCCGCCAGCCATTCGCCGGTGGCCGTGTCGGGTTCCGCGTCCGGGAGCCACAACAGCAGGCAGTGACGCAGGCCGATCAGGTCGTCGCGGTCGAGTGCGTATTCACCCTTGTCCGCCGCGCGGCGGGCGTGGCTGATGAGTTCGGACAGGTGCCCGTAACCGAGCCGGTCGCGCGCCAGCACGACCAATTTCAACTGCGCGTCGACACGCAGTTCGGTGCCGACAATCAGCGTGAAGTCATGCTCGCGGGCCTCCTCATGGGCCCGCACCACGCCACTGACGGAGCATTCGTCGGTGATCGCCAGCCCGGCATAACCCAGCTCCACGGCGCGCGCGACCAGTTCCTCCGGGTGCGAGGCGCCGCGCAGGAAGCTGAGATTCGACAGGCAATGGAGTTCGACGTAAGCGGACATGGCTTGATAATACTGGTTCGATGAACAGTATTAACAAGTCGTGTGTCTGCTGTTTCGCAGGAGCGGCTTCAGCCGCGATCGGGGTTGAGCGTGTATTCCAACGTTGATCGCGGCTGAAGCCGCTCCTACGGGAAAGCGCGCAATTTGTCGTCGTGAGTGATAGAACGCGCCTCATGAGATTCGGAGGAACAGCTTCATGAGTTGGTGGGGAAAGATCGTCGGCGGCACGTTCGGTTTCATGATGGGCGGGCCGCTGGGCGCGGTGCTCGGCGCCGCGCTCGGGCATCAGTTCGATCAGGGCCTGAAGGGCGTCGACGAGGCGGAACTGGAAGGCTTGAATCCCGGCGCCCAGGAACGCGTGCAGACTGCGTTCTTCACCGCGACCTTCTCGGTGATGGGTTACATCGCCAAGGCGGACGGCAAGGTCACGCCGGACGAGATCGCGGCCGCCGAAGGCGTCATGAACGAGATGCAGCTGACCGCGCAGCAGCGCAAGGCGGCGATCGCCCTGTTCCAGGAGGGCAAGTCGGCGGACTTCCCGTTGCGCGAAGCGGTCGAGCAGTTCCGGCAGGAATGTCAGCGTCGCCGCAACCTGATGCAGATGTTCCTGGAGATCCAGCTGTTCGCGGCCCTCGCGGATGGTCAGATGCACGCCAACGAGCAGCGTGCGATCCGCGACATCGCCGGCTGGCTCGGCTTCACGGCTGCCGAGTTGGCGCAATTGCAGGCGGCGGTGCAGGCGCATCATCAGCGTGGCGCTTCCGCGCAGCCGAAGAAGCCGAGCATCGATCAGTCCTACGCCATCCTCGGCGTGGACAAGGGCGCCAGCGATGCCGAGGTGAAGAAGGCCTACCGTCGCCTTATGAGCCAGCATCATCCGGACAAGCTGGTCGCCAAGGGCTTGCCGGAGGAGATGATGAAGGTCGCCACCGAGAAGACCCATGAGATCCGCCAGGCCTACGAGGCGATCAAGGCGGCGCGCGGGTTCTGATAACCAAAGTCGACTATATGGCTCCGTCATTACTGCCACCTAGGGAAGACGAGGGTGGCGGTTTGTAGGAGCGGCTTCAGCCGCGATCAGCGTTGGATGTGATCACCAGGGCAGATCGCGGCTGAAGCCGCTCCTACATTGCGGTGGCTCATCGTTTGAGCAGCACGTAAGCCGCGCCGGTGCCGCCGTCCTGCGGGCGGGCGGAGCAGAAGGCCAGCACGTCGTGGCGCTGGCGCAGCCAGGTGTTCAGCTTCACCTTCAGCACCGGGCCCTTGTTGCTGGAGCCGTGCCCCTTGCCGTGGATCACGCGCACGCAGCGAATACCGGTGTGGCGCGCGTCGTTGAGGAAGCGGTGCACGTGCTGGCGGGCGATCTGCGAGGTCATGCCGTGCAGGTCGAGTTCGGCACCGACGCAGAACTGGCCCCGCCGCAGCTTGCGGAGCACCGTGTGCTGCAGGCCCGGGCGGGCGAACACCAGTTCCTCGCCGGTCTCCAGTTCGACCGGGTGGAAGTCGTCGCTGAGGGCATCCCGCATGACCCGCGCCTCGTCCAGCGCACGTTGCACCGGGATCGGCTTGGGCGGGGTCTTCTGGATCGCGGCGCGATCATGCGTCACCGGCGTCACATCGCCGATCGCCTCCCGGAACAGGGTCGAGTCGTCAGTGTCGTTGCTGGGCTCGGTCATGGTTGGGCTGCCCTGAAACAAGGGTTCCAGTATAGTGACCGCGCTCGCGCGCGGACGCTCCAGATCTGACTCCATTCATGCACATTCTGCTTTCCAACGACGACGGTTATTACGCGCCCGGATTGCTGGCTTTGCGCGACGCGCTGCAAGCCCTCGGCACGGTCACCGTGGTCGCGCCGGACCGCGATCGCAGCGGCGCCAGCAACTCGCTGACCCTGGATGCGCCGATCCGCGTGGTCGAGATGCCGGACGGCATCCTGCGCACCAGCGGCACGCCGACCGATTGCGTGCACGTCGCCATCACCGGCCTGCTCGACGCGGAGCCCGACATTGTCGTTTCCGGCATCAATTCCGGCCCGAACATGGGCGACGACGTGATGTATTCCGGCACCGTCGCGGCGGCGATGGAGGGGCGTCACCTGGGGCTGCCGGCGATCGCCGTGTCGCTGGCCTCATATACCCCCGAGCACTACGAAACCGCGGCCGAAATCGTGCGCCGCCTGGTCGAGCGGCTGCGCGATCACCCGATGCCCGCGGAGAGCATCCTCAACGTCAACGTGCCGGACGTGCCGCTGAGCGAGATTCGCGGGGTGCGCGCGACCCGTCTCGGCAACCGTCACAAGGCCGAACCGGCGGTGCCGACCTTGAACCCGCGCGGTTTGAACATGTTCTGGATCGGCCCGGCCGGGCCCGAGCAGGATGCCGGCGAGGGCACCGACTTCCACGCCGTGCGCGAGAACTACGTGTCGGTCACGCCGATCCATGTCGATCTGACCCGCCACGCCGCGCTGGCCAGCACCGGTGCCTGGCTCGCGGAGGCCAAGCTCGCATGACCAGCCTCGACGTCAACGGCATCGGCATGACCTCGCAGCGCACCCGCGATCGCCTGATCGCGCGCCTTGCCGACGAAGGCATCTCCAGCTTCCGCGTCATGGAGGTGATGCGCCGCGCGCCGCGCCACCTGTTCATGGACGAGGCCATGGCCTCGCACGCCTACGAGGACACCGCGCTGCCGATCGGTCACGGGCAGACCATCTCGCAGCCCTTCGTGGTCGCGCGCATGACCGAACTGCTGCTCGAAGTCGCGCCCAAGGTCGTGCTCGAGATCGGTACCGGTTCCGGTTACCAGTGTTACGTGCTCTCGCAACTGGTCGAGCGGGTATTCAGTGTCGAACGTCTCGCGCCGCTGCATCGCCAGGCATCGCGGTTGATCCACGAACTCGGCGTGCGCAACTGCCATTTCAAACTCACCGATGGCGGCTGGGGCTGGCCCGAGAAGGGCCCGTTCGATGCCATCATGGTCACCGCCGCCGCGACCAGCGTGCCGCAGTCCCTGCTCGAACAACTCAAGCCGGGCGGCCGCATGGTCATTCCCGTCGGTGGCGGCGATACGCAGGAACTGCGCGTCATCGATCACCAGGAGGCCGGCGGTTTCAGCGAACACACCGTGGAACTGGTACGGTTCGTCCCACTCGTCACCGGAGCCCGTTGATGCGGCTTTTCTCCGCGCTTTACGACAAGACCCTCGGTTGGTCCCGCCACCCCAACGCCCCCTGGTATCTGGGCGGCCTGAGCTTCGCGGAATCCTCCTTCTTCCCGATTCCGCCGGACGTGATGCTCGCGCCGATGGCGCTGGCGCGGCCTGAAAAGGCCTGGCATTTCGCGTTGCTGACCACGCTGACCTCGGTGCTCGGCGGTATCGCCGGTTACTTCATCGGCGTGTTCTTCTTCGACATGATCGAACCGCTGCTGCACGAGGCGGGCTATTGGGATCGCTACCTGCACGCCAAGGCCTGGTTCGACGAATGGGGCTTCTGGGCCATCTTCATCGCCGGCTTCTCGCCGATCCCGTACAAGGTGTTCACGATCGCCGCCGGCACCATATCGATGGCCTTCCTGCCGTTCGTGCTGGCCTCCGTGATCGGGCGCGGCGCGCGCTTCTTCCTGGTCGCCGGGCTGATGCGCTGGGGTGGGGAGCGCATGGAGCGCACCCTGCGCGAATACATCGACCGGATCGGCTGGGTCGTGGTCATCGCCGCGATCGCCGCCTACTTCCTGACACGCGGGTGATGCGCCGCGCCTTCCCCCACAACCATACGTCGCGGGGATGGCGCTCCGGGGTAAGCGGTGCGCGGTTGCTGGCCGGTCTGGGCGTGCTCGCCTTGTCGGCAATCGTGGGCTGCACGCCGCGCAGCGATCCGCCCGCGCCGGTCGGTGAGCTCAGCATCAGCAGCGGCTCCAGTCAGGGCCACCACGTGGTCCAGAGCGGCGACACGCTGTATTCCGTGGCGTTCCGCTACGGCCTCGACTATCGCGATGTCGCGATCTGGAACGGGGTCGATGACTCCTACACGATTTACGTCGGACAGAAGCTCCGCCTGGAACCGGAGCTGAACGCCCGGGTCGATCCCCCGGGAGAGAACAAGAAACCGGCGGCTGCGGTCAGGCCTGACCGTCCTGCGCAGGTCGAGCGCCGCACGGAACCCCCGGTAACGCGGCCGGTCGAAGTGAACAGGTCGACGCCGAAGGCCACCGGGAAGTCAGCGGTCGCGAAAAATTCCAAACCGGTCGAAGAAGATAAGGAAACACCGTATACGTCCGGCCCAATTCGGTGGCAATGGCCGACCAACGGTCCCGTGCTGAGTACTTTTTCAAGTCGTCAGACAGGGCGTAAAGGGATTGATATTGGAGGAAAAATCGGCGAACCCGTGCGTGCCGCGGCGGGTGGAAAAATTGTTTACAGCGGTAGTGGACTTGTCGGTTACGGCAAGCTTATTATCGTCAAGCATAATGATAATTACTTGAGTGCTTATGCCCATAACAGCGAGCTGCTGGTGCGGGAAGGACAGGTCGTAAACGCGGGCGAAAAGATCGCCACGAAGGGCGCTTCGGGAAAGCAACCGCAGCTGCACTTCGAAATTCGTCACAACGGCAAACCGGTCAATCCATTGACCTACCTGCCGAAACGGTGACACCGCAACGACTGATTGAGCACCACATAACAACGAGTTCGAGGCGGCGGCCACAACATGATCCGCTGACCCGAAACGATAACAAGCCGAGGCCAACGTAGCCGACGCGCACCACCCAAGGAGAGTGCCCGATGAGTAAACGTGGCAGCCAGTCCGCGAAAGTCACCGACGAAGATGACTTCGACGAAGACACCGCCGTGCTCGACGACCCGATCGAGGAAGAGTCCGACGACGATTCCGACGACACGGTCATGCTCGACAGCGACGACTCCGATGACGATTCCGACGACGACGGCACCGACTGCCGGACCGATGCCGATATCGCGGAATCCATCCTGTCGCCCGCTCGCCGCAACCGCCGTCGGCGCACCACGACACAGGACTTCCCGGAAAGCGATCTCGACGCGACCCGCCTGTATCTCAACGAGATCGGCTTCTCGCCGCTGCTGACCGCCGAGGAAGAGGTGTTCTACTCGCGCATGGCGCAACGCGGTGAGGAAGCTGGCCGCAAGCGCATGATCGAGAGCAACCTGCGCCTGGTCGTCAAGGTCGCGCGCCGTTATCTCAATCGAGGCCTCGCCCTTCTCGACCTCGTCGAGGAAGGCAACCTCGGCCTGATCCGCGCGGTCGAGAAATTCGACCCCGAGCGCGGCTTCCGTTTCTCCACCTACGCGACCTGGTGGATCCGCCAGACCATCGAACGCGCGATCATGAACCAGACGCGCACGATCCGCCTGCCGGTACACGTGATCAAGGAGATCAACCTGTACCTGCGCGCCGCGCGCCATCTGGAACAGAAGCTCGATCACACCCCGACCGCCGAGGAGATCGCCGATCAGCTCGATCGTCCGGTCGAGGACGTCAAGCGCATGCTCGGCCTCAACGAGCGCGTCACCTCCGTCGACCTGCCGGTCGGTGAGGACAGCGACCGCCTGCTGCTCGACACCATCCCCGACGAGAACTGCGTCGACCCTGCGATGCTGCTGCAGGAAAAGAACCTTCAGGATCACCTCTGCGAGTGGCTCAAGCAGCTCAACGAAAAGCAGCGCGAGGTCATCCAGCGCCGCTTCGGTCTGGCCGGCTACGAACGTGCCACCCTGGAAGAGGTCGGCAACGAGATCGGTGTCACGCGCGAACGCGTCCGCCAGATCCAGATGGACGCACTCCGCCGCCTCCGCGAGATCATGGAGCGCGAGGGCTTCTCTGGGGATGCCCTGATCAGTTGATCCGGGAAGGGGCTGACCGTTGATGTGTTCGAAGGCCGCTCACCGAAGCGGCCTTTTTTTTCGCAGGCAGAGGGTCGACCGGCATCGATCTGATCAGCGGTGGTCGAACCGGAAAAACCGATCGTGACGTACCTTCGGTATGACCGTCATGATCAGGCCCTACTTGGGAATGCACCTTGCTTCTGACGCTCCGCTCCGGAACGGGATCACATCATGGAAACGCATAAGCTCGTTGCGATCGCGATCTATCTGATGGTGGCCGCGCTCGCTTTCTCAAGGGAGGCAAGCGACGTCGCTGCGCCGAAGGTCATCGCCCTGGGGACGGTGCTGTTGCCGATCCTTTTCTATCGGATCGTGGCGTTTTTCTCGGGGTTCGGGTTTCCCGAATATTTCGCGAAGGATTTCAAGTCGCCGAACCATCCCGGCCCTTATGCCTTGTTCTTCTGGATACTGTTTCTCATCGGGTGCGGCATGATCGTTTTCAGGTGGTCGATCTATTGATCGCCCCGTCTTGCGCCTCGCAGAAATCTTCAGTGATGGCGGGGATGTGACGCTGGGATAATCCCTTTCCTCAACACCGCGCAGGCCGTTCGTTCATGCCCCACGCCGCCTTCTGGCTGATCTTCTCCGAGTTGTGCTTCGCCAGCATGGGCGCGGCGATCAAGGCGCTGGACGGGGAACTGCCGAACGAGATGACGGTGTTCCTGCGCAACCTGCTGGGCATGGCGCTGATCCTGCCGTGGTTGTTGCGCAAGGGCGGGAGCGGGTTGCGGACGCGGGTGTTTCCGCTGCATCTGCTGCGCTCCCTGGCCGGGCTGGCGGCGATGTACTGCTTCTTCTACGCGCTCGCCAATATCGAACTGGCGCAGGCGGTGATCCTGAAGATGACCGCGCCGTTGTTCATTCCGCTGGTGGCGTGGGCATGGCTGGCCGAGTCGGTACGGTGGCCGGTGCGATTCGCGATCGTGATCGGTTTTGTCGGCGTCGGGATGATCGTGCGGCCGGATTTTCACGGACTCGACCCGATCATGCTGATCGCGCTGGGCGGCGGTCTGTTCGCGGCGCTGGCGAAGGTCACGGTGCGGCGCCTGTCGGCGACGGAGCCCGGCAGTCGGACGGTGGCGTGGTTCGCGGTTATCGGGACCGTGGTATCGGCGATTCCCGCCTATCTGGTCTGGTACATGCCGAGTCAGCAGGCGTGGTTGTGGATCGGGGTGATCTCGGTCAGTGCGACCGCCGGGCAGTTGAGCATGACGCGCGCATACGGCCTCGCGCCCGCCGGGCAGGTCGCGCCGTTCAGCTACGCGTCGGTGATCTTCGCGGCCAGTTACGGCTGGCTGTTCTGGGATGAACGCCTCGACTGGCTCGATGGGCTCGGGGCGTTGCTCATCTTTGTCGCCGGTGTTCTGATCGCGCGTCGTCGACGGGGCCCCGTGCTGGCCCGCAATGAGGTTTGAACGTGTCCGATACAAAACCGAACGTACCCACGCTGGCTGAGGCCTGGTCCGCATTGCCTTACGCCCATGGCGGCGCCTGTGGCACCGGGCGTCTGCGCGCGCTGGACGAGGATTTCCAGGTCGACGAGGACCTGGGCTTCGAAGCGGACGGGGACGGTGAGCATGTGCTGCTGCACATCCGCAAGCGGGCGATGAACACCGAACAGGTCGCGCGGGTGATCGCGAAGCTTGCCGGCGTGCCCGCCCAGGATGTCGGTTTCGCGGGCATGAAGGATCGCAACGCCGTCACCACCCAGTGGTTCTCGGTCGGCCTGGCAGGGCGTGAGGAACCGGATTGGTCGGCGATGAATGACGACCGGCTGGAGGTGCTGTCCGCCGCGCGGCATGGGCGCAAGTTGCGGCGCGGTGCGTTGCAGGGCAACCGCTTCGTGTTGCGTATCCGGGAACTGGAAGGGGATCGGGAATGCATCGAGCAGCGGCTCAAGGCGATCGCCGCGCAGGGCGTGCCGAACTACTTCGGCGCCCAGCGGTTCGGGCGCGAGGGCGGGAATCTGGCGCGCGCCGAGGCCATGCTGGTCGGCGGACGCCGCGAGCGTGATCGGCACAAGCGTGGGCTGTATCTGTCCGCCGGCCGTTCGTGGCTGTTCAACCGGGTGCTGGCGGCGCGGGTCGCGGACGGGAGCTGGAACACGTTGCTGCCGGGCGAGGTCGCCTGTCTGGCGGGCAGCAATTCGGTGTTCGATACCGAGGTGGATGATGCGGGCCTGGCTGCGCGTCTGGCGGCTTTCGATATCCATCCGAGCGGGCCGATGTGGGGGCGTGGCCGCCTGCGCAGTCGCGATCGTGCCCTGGAGGTGGAGACCGCCGCGCTGGCGGACTGGGCCGACTGGCGCAATGGGTTGGAACACGTCGGCCTGGATCAGGACCGGCGCCCGTTGCGGCTGGTCCCCGGCGGCTTGGGTTGGGAGTGGGTGGACGCCGATCTCGTGCTGTCGTTCAGCCTGCCGTCCGGTGCCTACGCGACGACCATGCTGCGGGAAGTGGTCGAGGCGGAGGAGGGGGAGTCGTAGGAGCGGCTTTAGCCGCGATTGGCGTTTGCGCGAACCCTGAGCGCCGATCGCGGCTGAAGCCGCTCCTACGGGTGCCGCCGAAACCGCCTCAGGCGCCGTTCAGCAGCGCCTTGGCCTGAGCGGCGGAGATGCGCGGGCCGTAGCTGGTGACCAGATACGCGGAGGCCTTCGAGGCCAGCGCGCCGGCGCGGGCGTGATCCCAGCCCTGGGTCAGGCCGTACAGGAAGGCGCCCGCGAACATGTCGCCGGCGCCGACGGTGTCGATGGCCTTGACCGGGGTCGGGGCGATCTCGATCAGCTTGGCGCCGTCCCAGACCAGTGCGCCCTTCGGGCCGAGGGTCACGGCGAATTCGCGGCAGCGGGTCTTCAGATAGGCAATCGCGTCGTCGAGGGTGTCGGCGCCGGCCATGCCCATGGCTTCGTCCTCGTTCGCGAACAGCAGGTCGACGGAGTCGCCGATCATCGCGTCGAGGCCGTCCTTGAAGAACCTGACCATGTTCGGATCGGACAGCGACAGCGCCGTCTTCACGCCGGCCTGTTCGGCCAGCTGGCGGGCGTGGATGGCGGATTCGCGCGCGGAATCCGAGGTGACCAGGTAGCCCTCGATGTACACGTAATCGGCATCGCGCAGCTTGTCCTCGACCAGTTCGTGCTTGGACAGGCCGCCGGTGATGCCCAGATGAGTGGCCATGGTGCGGTCCGCATCGGGCGTGACCATGACCAGGCAGCGACCGGTGTGGCCGGCTTCGCGGGTGTCGTGGGCGTTGGTGTCGACGCCGTTGGCCTTCAGGTCTTCGAGATAGAAATGGCCGAGGTCGTCGTCGGCGACCTTGCAGGAATAGAAACCCTTGCCGCCGAACTGCGCGACCGCGATCACCGAGTTGGCGGCGGAACCGCCCGCGCTCTTCTTGCAGTGGTGGCCGCCGAGGTGCGCCATGATGCGCGTCTGGTGGTCTTCCTCGACCAGGGTCATGACGCCCTTGTCGATGTTCATGTCGGTCAGATCCTGGGGGCTGACTTCGTAGTCCATGTCGACCAGGGCGTTGCCGACGCCATAAACGTGGTAGCTGCGCATCGTTCACTCTCGGGTTGCGGAATTGATGGTGCGGCATTCTAACGGGCGATGCTCGCGGATGCCCGTGCGGACTTGGCTATGCTTGAGCGGGCAACGTGGCCGGGATGGCCCATCCATTGAACGCGGGGTAGATGATGTCCGATGACACCGACGCCGAATTGCTGCGGCGTGTGCAGGCGATGATCGAGGCTGGCGAGCTGGCGGACGCGGTCATCCTTCTGGACGACGCGTTGCTGGAGTCGCCCGATGACGCCGATCGGTTGCAGTTGCGGGCGGCGGTCGATCTGCGTTCCGGGCGACCGGACGAGGCTATCGAGCGCTTAGAGCGGGTTCTGGAGCTTGCGCCGCGCCACGGTCCGGCCCATCACAACCTGGCTATGGCGCTGCATCGCCAGGCGCGGAGCGAGGAAGCGCTGCGGCACCTGCGGCTAGCGATCGAGGAACTGCCCGATCCGGTGCCATCGCTGATGGCCATTGCCCTGATTCAGCGGGACCTGAGCGCCGCCGATGCCATGCTCGACACGGCCCGGCGGCTGACGCGGATCGCACCGATGCGGGCGGCTGTCTGGAACGTTTACGGCGACGCGCTGTTGTTCGCCAAATTGCCGGACGAGGCGGTCTGGGCATACCAGATGGCGTCCCGGCTGGAGCCGGACTCCGCGTCCGCCCTCAACGCCCTGGGCACGGCATATCAGTTCGCCGGTCGCTTGCGTGACGCCGCGGACGCGTTTCGGCGCTCGGCCAGGCTGGCGCCTGACAACATGAATCCGGTCGTGAATCTGTACGGCGTGCTGCTCAGCAGCGGCAATCATGAGGAAGCGGCCCGTCTGCTGGGCTCGGTGCTGAGCCATGACCCGCATCACATCGGGGCGATCCGTGCCGCCGGCGTGGCTCGCCTCGCGGAGGCGCCGGACCGCCTTGCCTGGGAGGCGTACGAGGCGCGCACGCAGGCAATGACGGTGATCCCGAACATGCCGGTCTTTCAGTCGGAAGCGCTGGTTTGGGAGGGCGCCGACGATCCGCAAACCCGGCTGCTGGTGGTCGCTGAACAGGGGTTTGGCGATGTTTTCCTGTTCGCACGCTATCTGCGGGAGGCCGCGCGACGGGTCGGCACGCTGAGCGTGGTGGCGCCTCCGGCGACCCTGTCGCTGATGCGTGGTTTGCCGTGGCTCGCCGAGGTGGTCGACAACCGTGATCTCGAGGCCTATCCGGATCATGACGCCTGGGTGTTCATGGGCAGTCTGCCGCTGCGTCTGGCGCGCTATGCGCCCGCCGACGTCCCGACCGATGAACCGTGGCTGGTCGTACCCGAAGTCAATCTGGCCCATTGGCGGGAGCGGTTGCCGGATGGGGAAACCGGTGTGCGGCGGGCCCGTGTGGGCTTGGCCTGGCAGGGGCAGGCACGCCATCTGCGCAATCGTTGCCGGAGCATCGACACCGCAGGGTTGCGACCGCTGCTCGATGCCGCCCCGGTCGATTTCTACGTGTTGCAACCCAACCAGAATGTCTTGCCGGATGCGCCGGATGTCCACGATCTGGGCCCGGAGCTGGCGGATTTCGCCGACACCGCCGCGGCCCTGTTGCGCATGGACCTGGTGATCACCGTCGATACGGCGTTGGCGAATCTGGCCGGCGCGCTGGGGGTGCCGTTCTGGGTGCTGCTCGATGTCGGTCCGGACTGGCGCTGGGGGAAGCAGGCGGAGCGAACCGATTGGTATCCGACCGCGCGCCTGTTCCGGCAGACGACCGCGTTCGATTGGGCGCCCGTGATCGCGGAGGTTACCGCCGCCCTGACCGACTGGTTGCGGTCGGAGGGCTATGCCACCTCCTGATGCCCGCTGGATTCAGTCGCTTTCCAGGTGGGCGCGGAGTACGTCGATGGTGGCCTGATTCAGCGGCGACGTGGTGTTGACGCGGATCGCGTGGGCGAGTTCTTCCGGGGTCAGTTTGTCCATCGACGCCAGTTGTCTTTCCAGTACGTCCAGACCGGCGTCGGATGGGTCGTTGTCGGCCTTGGCGCGGGCACGGACGCGCTCACGCAGAATGTCGACCGGCGCCTCGCAGGAGAGGATCACGTAGCGCGCGCCGAGTTGCTCGGCGAGGGCCTGGAAGCGTGCGCGGCTGGCGGCATTCAGACAGGTCGCGTCGATGATCGGGCGCTGGCCGTAGCGGATCAACTCGGTCGCGATCTCGGCCAGGCGCGCGTAGGTGCGTTCGTGGGCATCCGCGTTGTACAGGCCGCGCGCCGCGCCGCTCCGGTCCTTCAGCGGTACGCCGTAGAGGCGCTTGCGTTCGATGTCCGAGCTCACCTGGATCAGGCCGAGACGCTCCGCGAAGGCCTGCGCGAAGCGCGACTTGCCGCTCCCGGAGGGGCCGAAGGTGATGACCAGCGCGGGCGGTTGCGGGCGGGTGAAATAGGCGGCCAGCAGGATGTACTTCTGGTATTCGCTTAAAGCCGCATCGCGGCCCGATCCGGTGGATATCTGTTCCATGCGGATCAGCGTGATCTTCGCGCGCACCATGGCCCGATAGACCAGGTAGAAGCGCAGCACCTCGATGCCCGCGTAGTCGCCGGTGGTGAGCAGGTAGTTGTTGAGAAAGCGTTGCGCGAGGAAATGCATGCCGCGTTCGCGCAGGTCCATCGTGAAGAAAGCGACCTCGCTCATCACGTCGATCCAGACCAGGTTCGGATCGAAATCAATGCCGTCGAAGATGGTGACCTTGCCCTCGATCAGGGTGATGTTGCCGAGGTGCAGATCGCCATGGCATTCACGGATGAAGCCGCCTTTCTTGCGCGCCGTGAAGCTCGGTTTCAGACGTTTCCATTCGGCGTCGCTCCACGCCGCCAGACGGGTCATGCGGCTGATGTCCTCGGCGTTGGCGAGACGGGGGCGGATCTGCGCGAAATTGGCGAGCACGGGGCGCAGGATCAGGTCCGGGTCGCCCCACGGTTCGTTCTCCGTCGCGCCTTTCGCGCCGGCGTGGAAGCGGGCGATCTGCTCCGCAATCGCATCGACGTGGCGCACCTCCAGACGCTTTTCCTGCGCCAGCATCGACAGCAGTCCGGCCTGATCGAACTGGCGCATCTTGACCATGTATTCCCATGGCCGGGGGTCGCCGAGTTTCGGCTTGGAGATCGTGCCGCCGATGCCGATCACGTCGAGATACAGATTGGGCGCGAGCCGCCGGTTCAGGCGCAGCTCCTCCTCGCAGAACTGGCGGCGGCGGTCATTGGTCGAGAAATCGAGGAAGCCGAAATTGACCGGCTTCTTGACCTTGTAGGCGTAATGGCCGGTCAGCAGCACCGTGGAAATATGCGTCTCGACGATCTTGATCTCCGTGACCGGGTGCGGGTACACGTCCGGATTGCGCAGGGCATGCACGAGGCGGTTGTGATCTTCGAGTGTCTTGATATCCGGCATGGTGAGATGAGACTGTGTCGCGGGTTCCCGATAAACCGGAGTGTAAGGCTAATGAAACTGTTGTCGCTGTTGTCCGCGAGGTTCGCGAATCGCAATCGTGCCATGCCGGGGAAGGCGTTGCGCGCGCGGAGCATGGTGATGCCGATCTTGGTCGCGGCCTGTGTGGCCATGCCGTCGCAGGCGGGTTGGCGCGACAAGCTGGATCAAGTCCTCGGTGGCGGCAGCGCGACGCCCGCGCCAGCGTCCGGCGCGACCGCGCAACCGGCGAGCACCGCGACCAAGTCCGAGCCCACCGCGAAGGAACAGGAAACCGGTCTGCGCGCGGCCATCTCCGGGTTTGCCGACGCGGCCGTCCAGCGCCTAGGCAAGGACGGCGGTTTCCTCGACGACCCGAAGGTCCGCATCCCGGTTCCGGAACAACTGAGCTCGCTGAAATCGGCGATGGCGAAGATCGGCCAGGAGGGTCTGTTCAACGATTTCGAGACCTCGATGAACCGTGCCGCCGAGAACGCCGTGCGCGACGCGGCGCCGGTCTTCGTCGACGCGGTCAAGCAGATGAGCATCACCGATGCCGCGCGGATCGTTGGTGGCGCCGACAACGCCGCGACCGAGTACTTCAAGGAAAAGACCAGCGCCGGTCTGACCGAACGCTTCCGCCCGCAGATCGAGAAGGTGACCGCCGAGACCGGTGTGACCAGCTACTACAAGCAGATCGTCAGCCAGGCCGGTTTCCTCTCCAGTTACCTGAACAAGGACACGCTCGATCTGGATTCTTACGTGACCGACAAGAGCCTGAATGGCCTGTTCACGGCCATGGCCGAGGAGGAGAAACGCTTGCGCGCGAATCCGCTCGGGGCGACGTCCGATATCGTCCGGAAGGTGTTCGACTGGTTCAAGTAAGGGGGTGATGTCGTGGACATCATCCTGGTTGGTGGTAAGGCTTCCAGGGGAGGTGGGTGGAAGTGAAGAAGGGCCGCCGGTATTGAGCTGGGGACCCTTCTTGTTTTGCCTCGGCGTAGGGCGGATACCCGCAGGGGTTCCGCCGGATTGAGCGCCGATTTGGCGGAACCCCTTCGGGTATCCGCCCTACGCTTCACCAACCGTCCAAACAAAAACGGCGGCGTCCTCGCGGGCGCCGCCGTTTTTGTTTTGCGTTGATGGACTGGATCAGGCCTGGCTGTAGTCCATCGCGGTGCTGCAATAGCCGCCGTCGACGTAGATGACCTGGCCGGTCACGCCGGAGGCGAGGTCGGAGCCGACGAAGGCGCCGACGTTGCCGACTTCCTCGATGGTCACGTTGCGGCGCAGCGGCGCGGCCTTCTCGTTGTAGTCGAGCAGGCGCTTGAAGTTGGAGATGCCGGCGGCGGCCAGGGTGCGGATCGGGCCGGCCGAGATCGCGTTGACGCGGATGTTGTCCGGGCCGAGGTCGGCGGCCATGTAGCGCACGTTGGCTTCGAGACTGGCCTTGGCGAGACCCATGACGTTGTAGAACGGCACGGAACGCTCGGCGCCCAGATAGCTCAGCGTGATCAGCGAGCCGGCACGGCCTTCCATCATCGGCAGGCCGGCCTTGGCCAGCGCGGTGAAGCTGTAGGAGCTGATGTCGTGGGCGATCTGGAAGCCCTCGCGGGTGACGTTGTCGATGTAACGCCCGGCGAGCTGTTCCTTGATCGCGAAGGCCACGGAGTGGACCAGGATGTCGTAGCCGTCCCAGTGCTTGCCGAGTTCCTCGAAGACACCGGCGATCTGCGCGTCTTCGGCGACGTCGCAGGGGATCAGGATTTCCGAACCGAGCTGGCCGGCCATCTCGGTGACACGGTCCTTGAGTCGGTCGTTCTGGTAGGTGAAGGCGAGTTCGGCGCCTTCACGGTGCATGGCCTGGGCGATGCCCCAGGCGATGGAACGGTTGCTTGCCAAGCCCACGATGAGGGCGCGCTTGCCGGCCAGGAATCCCATGTTTCACCCGAATACTGTGTGGTTCTTGAAAGCCCGGAAGGATAGCAGATGACGAAGGCGTGACGGGCGTTGTCCGCGTTCGCCGCGCACCGCGTCGGGACGCCTACAATCGGGGGCCATGTCGCGCGTCCTGCCCGCCCTCGTCCTGCTGATCGTGTCGCTCACCGGTTGCGGTGAAACGCCGTGGAACGATCCGTATCCCGACGATCCGCGCGTCAGCGGGACGCTGTACACCTCGTTCGCCGATCCGCCCAAGCACCTCGATCCGGCGCGTTCGTATGCGTCCAACGAGTGGGTGTACATCAGCCAGATCTACGAGCCGCCGTTGCAGTACCACTACCTGAAGCGCCCGCACGAGCTGATGCCGGTGCTCAGTGTCGGCATGCCGCGCGTGTTCGAGGAAGGCGAGGGCGATGCCCGGCGCACGGTGTACGAGATTCGCATTCCGGCCGGCGCGCGCTTCCAGCCGCATCCGGCCTTCGCGGCCGCTGGCACCGCCGACGACCTGCTCGATCCACAACGTCTGCTCGCCCAGCCTGCGCGGGAAGTGACGGCGGACGATCTGGTCCATCAGATCAAGCGTCTGGCGCATCCGGCGCTGAGTTCGCCGATCCACGGCCTGATGTCGGAGTACATCGTCGGCCTGCGCGCCTACCGCGACACCCTGGAAAGGGCCTGGGCCGCGCAGGGCCGCGACGGCTGGCTGGACCTGCGCGATTACCCGCTGGCCGGCGCCGAGGCGATCGACCGTTACACCTTGCGCGTCACCCTGCACGGCAGCTACCCGCAGTTCATGTACTGGCTGGCGACGCCGTTCTTCGCGCCCGTGCCGTGGGAGGCGGAACGCTTCTACGCCCAGCCCGGCATGGCGGAGCGCAACCTGAGTCTGGACACCTGGCCGGTCGGTTCCGGCCCGTACCTGCTGCTGGAGAGCGATCCGAACCGGCGCATGGTGCTCGCCGAAAACCCGAACTGGCATGGCGAGCTGTATCCGCACGAGGGGCCGGCGGCGCTGCTCGCCGATGCTGGCAAACCGCTGCCGTTCATCGAGCGCGCGGTGTACACGCTGGAGAAGGAATCCATCCCGACCTGGAGCAAATTCCTGCAAGGCTGGTACGACTCGTCCGGGGTCAGTTCGGACAGCTTCGACAGCGCCGTGCAGGTCGGGCCGGGCGGCGACGCGGAACTCACGCCGGCACTGCGCGACAAGGGCATCCATCTGGAGACGGAGACCGAATCCAGCATCTTCTATTTTGGCTTCAACTGGCTCGATCCGGTGGTCGGCGGCGACGGCGAACGCGCCCGTGCCCTGCGCCAGGCGTTGGCGATTGCGGTCGATTACGAGGAATACGTGGCGATCTTCCGCAACGGGCGTGGCATGGCGGCGCAGGGGCCGTTGGCGCCGGGCATCTTCGGGTATCGCGAGGGCGAGGCGGGCATCAACCCGGTCACGCACGTCTGGCGGGATGGCCGCCCGCAACGGCGCTCCCTGGCCGAGGCCCGCGCGTTGCTGGCGCAAGCCGGTTACGCGGACGGCATCGACCCCGATACCGGCAAGCCGCTGTTGCTGTATCTGGATACGCCGGCGCGCAGCGGGCCGGATTTCAAGGCCGTGCTCGACTGGTGGCGCAAGCAGGTCGAGAAGTTGGGGCTGCGCCTGGTCGTGCGCGACAGCGACTACAACCGCTTCCAGGACAAGATGCGCAAGGGCCAGGCGCAGTTGTTCCAGTGGGGCTGGAACGCGGATTACCCGGACCCGGAGAACTTCTTTTTCCTGTTTTACGGGCCCAACGCCAAGGCGCTGCACGATGGCGAGAACGCGGCCAACTACGCGAATCCGGAATTCGACGCCTTGTTCGACCGCATGAAGAACCTGCCCAACGGCGCCGAGCGGCAGGCCGTGGTCGACCGCATGGTCACGATCCTGCGCGAGGATTCCCCGTGGCTGTTCGGCTTTCACCCGGTCGAATACCGTCTGATCCACGCCTGGCTGCATAACGTGAAACCGAATCTGATGGCGCGTAACACACTGAAATACCAGCGCATCGATGGCGCGGCGCGGGCGCAGGCACGGGTCGACTGGAACGCGCCGGTGCTGTGGCCGTTCGGGGTGATGCTGTTGGCGCTGGCGTTGCTGGTCCTGCCGGCCATGGTGGCCTGGCGGCGGCGCGAGCGGGCTGCCGGGCTGGCTTCGACTCCGCTCAGCCAGCGGGGGGGTGGCCGTCGGCTGAGCGGAGTCGAAGCCGACATGGCCGCGCGGGGGGACGACTGATGGGCGCCTACCTGATCCGCCGCCTGCTGTACGCGATCCCGATCCTGATCGGCGTGAACCTGCTGACCTTCGCGCTGTTCTTCATGGTCAATTCGCCGGATGACATGGCGCGCGCGCACCTCGGCAACAAGCGCGTGACCGAGGAGGCGGTGCAGAGCTGGAAGCGGGAACGCGGCTACGACCGGCCACTGTTCTGGAACGCCGACCGCGACGGTGCCGGCGCGCTGACCGACACGCTGTTCTTCAGCAAGTCGCTGCGCCTGTTCGCCTTCGATTTCGGCCAGGCCGACAACGGCCGCTCGATCGCCGACGACATCATCCAGCGCGCGCCGCCCAGCCTCGCGCTGGCGCTGCCCACCTTCGTCGTCGGGCTCGCCCTGAACATCACCCTCGCGCTCGGCATCGTGCTGTTCCGCGCGAGCTATCTCGACGCGCTCGGGCAGGTCGTGCTGGTCGCGATGATGTCGATCTCCAGCCTGTTCTTCATCATCGCCGGGCAGTACCTGTTCGGTAAGGTCATGCTGCTGGTGCCGATTTCCGGCTATGTCGAGGGCTGGGGCGCGTGGCGCTTCCTGGTGCTGCCGGTCGCGGTCGGCGTGGTCGCCGGCATCGGCGCCGGGGTGCGCTGGTATCGCGGCCTGTTCCTGGAGGAGATCGGCAAGGACTACGTGCGCACCGCGCGCGCCAAGGGCTTGAGCGAGACCCGGGTGCTGTTCGGTCACGTGCTGCGCAACGCGCTGATCCCGATCCTGACCGGCGCGGTCGTGCTGCTGCCGCTGCTGTTCCTCGGCAGCCTGATCATGGAGTCCTTCTTCGGCATCCCCGGCCTCGGCAGTTACACCATCGAAGGCATCCAGGCGCAGGACTTCGCGATCGTGCGCGCGATGGTCTTCCTCGGCGCGGTGCTCTACATCCTCGGCCTGCTGCTGACCGACATCGCCTACACCCTGGTCGACCCGAGGGTGCGCTTGTGAACCGGCTGATCACGCACAATGCCCCCCCGTAGGATGGGCATAGCGCAGCGTGCCCATCGCGAGCGCCGGCAACTGGCAGAGGTGTTCGGCACGTTTCGGGCGGTGGCGATGGGCACGTCCCTACGGTCCTTTGCCCATCCTACGGAGCTACATCCTCGGCCTGCTGCTGACCGACGTCGCCTACACGCTGGTCGATCCGAGGGTGCGCCTTTGAACCGGTTGTTCGTAGGGTGCGCCATGCGCACCGTTCGGCGGTCGGGAAGCCCGTTCGGTGCGCATGGCGCACCCTACCGGGGGCTGCGATGAGCTTTACCCCGCTATGGACCGACGCGCTGCTCTGGCTGCTGGTCGCGGCGGCGATCGTGATGGTGTTTTACGTGCGCCGCCGACCGCATCTGCGCGAACCGTGGCGGCAGGTCGGGCGCAGCCGCCTCGGCGTGGCTTCGGCGATCGTGCTGAGCCTGTTCCTTGGCATCGGTCTGCTCGACTCGATCCATCTGACGACGCCGAAGGGGACCGTGCTCAGCGTGCTCGATGTCTGGCTGGACGACCTGCGCGACAACACCGAGACCACCTATTCGGCCCCGCTGGCGACGCATGCCGCCAGCCTGGAGACGATCACCGACGCGGACGGCACCACCCGCCGGATCGCGCCGCGACTGCAATTCGGCGGCGCCCACCTCATCGATCCGGCCGCTGAACGCGGCGCCGACATCCGCGCACGGCTGTTCAGCGGCGGCGCGAAGGCCCTGGCGGTGTGGGCGGTCGTGGCCATCGCGCTGCTCGCGTGGCGGCGGCGGGGCGGTGTCGCCGTGCTGCCGATCCGCACCGTGCTCGGCACCCTGCTGGCGGTCGCGCTGGCCATCGGCGTGCTCCGCGAACTGGCCGCCGGCTACCACGTGTTCGGCACCGACAAGGTCGGTCAGGACGTGCTCTATCTGAGCCTCAAGAGCATCCGCACCGGCCTGATGATCGGCCTGCTGACCACGCTGGTGATGCTGCCGCTGGCGCTGTTCCTCGGCGTCGCCGCCGGCTATTTCCGGGGCTGGGTCGATGACGTGATCCAGTACGTCTACACGGTGCTCAGTTCCATTCCCTACGTGCTGCTGATCGCCGCCGCCGTGCTGATGATGCAGGTCACCATGAGCAACCACCCCGAATGGTTCGACTCACTGGAGGCGCGCGCCGACCTGCGCCTGCTGTTCCTGTGCGTGATCCTCGGCCTGACCTCATGGACCGGCCTGTGCCGCCTGCTGCGCGCCGAGACCCTCAAGCTGCGCGAGACCGATTACGTCGAGGCCGCGCGCGCCGCCGGCGTCGGCCCGCTGCGCATCCTCTCGCGCCACGTCGTGCCCAACGTGATGCACATCGTGCTGATCCAGATCACGCTCGATTTCAGCGCGCTGGTACTGGCCGAGGCGGTGCTGTCCTACGTCGGCGTCGGCGTCGACCCGAGCACCCCGAGCTGGGGCAACATGATCAACGCCGCGCGCCTGGAACTCGCCCGCGAACCGGTCGTGTGGTGGTCGCTGACCGCCGCCTTCGCCTTCATGTTCACGCTGGTACTGGCCGCCAACCTGTTCGCGGATCAGGTCCGCGAGGCCTTCGATCCAAGACGGCGAAGCTGAGGGATTTGACGTATTTGTCAGTGAGTGGCTGTCATATACGTCATTCGGCGTCAGTCCCCGGACGAGCGGATGCGTCGCTTGATCGTCGCGGCAACGAGTCCCGCCCCGAACAGCATCAGGGGTGTCGGCAGAGGGACGGAGCCGGACGCTGCGGCACCATAGGTGATCAGGTCGGAGATCGCGTAGAGATGGTAACTGCCGCCCGGCGGCACGCCGACCGCGCCGGCCCAGCCGACGTCGGTTCGTTGCGCGTCGCCCAGGATCGGGCCGCTGGCGGAGCCGAGTTCGCGACCGGCGTAGGTGGTGCCGTCGCGCGTGCCGTAGGCGGAGCCGGTGGCTACCGAAGACTGGTAGAGGGTGGACACGAAGGTGGCGCCCGATTCGTCGACGTTCAACGGCACGTCGATGCTGCCATCCCAGAGATCATCATAGGAATCAACAAGCTGGACGCCGTTCAGCAGATAGATCGGCACACCCAGCGAGCCGCCGGTCACGCTGGACGGGACGGTGTCGGTGTGGTCGCGGAGGTTCACCGATGCGGTGCCGCCGATGACCCGCCACTGGGTGTTCAGGGCGGCGAGTTCGCTGATCGTGTTGGCCTGCGCGGTGACGAACGCGTCGTAGGTGGCGATGTCCGTCGATGAGACCGGCGTGACCCCGCTGGTGATGAACGCGAGCCGGTATTGCTCACCAACAATGAGCCCAGTCGGCGCCGTGATCGGCGCGGCATTCGCGGTCGCACTCATGACGAGGGCGAGTCCGGCCAAAGCGAGCCGGGCGGTGAGTCGGAAGGTCATGGTGGTGTCCTGGCGTTGGGAAATGGCGCACCACCAAGCTGCGACGAACGCAAATCAGGGGTATCGGAAACCCTGTCAACGCACTTCCCGTGCCATGAGCGCAAAAGCGCTTCCATGAGAGGCCGGTCGCCGGGTGATTTCGGGTCAGATATCGCCTTGATGCATTCCGCGCTCGCCCTTCGGTCATCCAGCCGCCAAATGCCACGATGCGCCAAGCGGAAGGGAGGGATGCAACAATGCGAGACCCGACCCCATCGGCCCCCCGACCCCATCGGCCCCCGTGCTCCACGAACGCATGGATGCGGGCTTGGCCCTTGATGTGGGCTAGTCGCGCCAAGCGGAAGGGCGGGATGCAACAATGCGAGACCCGACCCCGTCGGCCACGGTTAGATTTCGGTGTCCGTTTTTAGCGGGGGAAGATCACGATCGGCTGTCGCCTCTTGTTGGGTCTGTGCAAATGGCCGAGAAAGTCTGCACGTCACTTTCGGAGGGTCTTCCAGATAATCCTGCGCATAGGCGCCAAATCCTCTATGGCTTACGCGAATCTTGGTATAACCCCAAGGCGTAGAGAGATGCGGCGGAATAAGCGGCAAAAAGAACAGCAACCTGCTTCCGTTTGCGTTGTGAGAGTGATACATAACAATATCGACATCTCTAGTTATTTCGTCATTTGTTTCTGTGTTAGTTATTTTTATTCGATCTGTGAATACATTTATTTCTTCCGCAGCATGCAAGATGCGCAGGACTGCTCGACCATCTGACCTAGTTATAGAGTGATATTCAAGGTCATATGTAAGCATATTTTCGGGGAAAACTTTTTCATTGATCAAGGCATCTCTGAGGATGTCTGAATAATGCGTCAGGGTGTCGATATCCGTGACGGTGGTTCTTGCCCAAGGTATATTAATAAATACTTGGTTAATATTTCCCGCCACCACTTTCCACATTGTGGCGATAGCCAATTCTGACCATGTTCTCGCCTCATGCTTACCAAGCTCTCTGTTGCAATTGTTGCACGTAATTCCTTTATAGCGAGCTTTTTCGTTACCCAAATCAGCGCCAAGTTTTTGAATTAACTTGCGGCGTGAATTATTGATCACATGCTCCTTCGACGAAGCTGCGGTTGTACAGTTTTGTCCTCTGTAGAGACAGTCCTTGGTCATGATTTCATTAAGTCCAACGCTTAGTAGGCAGCCAACTTTCACATAACACGATAAGAAATCATCGCCCCGATAACAGGTCTGCCGGAGCTCTCGGGAGTTCGAGGGGGCGGGTCTCGCATTGTTGCACCCCGATACTCTATGAGAGCCACAGGATAGCCTCTGAAAAGTCTGAGGCTGGCCGACGGCAAACAGGGTAACGACGTTCGGTTCTGGTTCGGTTGAAGCGTTGACCGAGAAGGACAGCCATCATTGGCTCACGGTCAGCGCGAGTTCCTCATCGCTCAGGGCGCGGAACGTGCCTTCGGCCAGTTCCTCGTTCAGGTGCAGCGGGCCGATGGCGTGGCGGTGCAGTTCGACGACCTTGTTGCCGACCGCCGCGAACATGCGTTTGACCTGATGGTATTTGCCCTCGCGGATGGCGAGTTCGCAGTGGGTCGGGTCGATCTGGGTGAGTTCGGCGGGGCGGGTGGGGGCGTTCTCGTTATTCAGGTTGACGCCGTTGCGCAGCGTTTCCGCGTCGGCTTCGGAGAGCGGTTCGGCGAGGGTGACGCGGTAGCGCTTGGCCTTTTCGTGATTCGGTGAGGTGATGCGGTGCGACCAGTCGCCGTCGGTGGTCAGGAGGACGAGGCCGGTGGTGTCGACATCGAGGCGGCCGGCGATGTGCAGGTGCTCGCGCCAGGCCTCGGGGACCAGATCGTAGACACTGGGGTGGTGGCGGTCGCGGCGCGTGCAGACGTAGCCCAGCGGCTTGTTGAGCATCAGGTAGCGTTGGCCGACGGCGGCCACGGGGGCGTCGTCGAGATGGACTTCGTCATCCGGGCCGACGTGCTGTTTCGGGTCGCGGCAGGGTTGGCCGTTGACGTCGACCCAGCCCTTGCGGATGGCGCGCTGGGCGAGCGCGCGGCTGAAGTCGGGGACGTTGTTGGCGAGGAAGCGGTCGAGGCGGATGGATTTGGTCATGGGCTTGAGTGGGTGGCGGAGCCCCATCGCAGGAGCGGGTTTGCCCGCGAACGGGCCGATGATGATGGCAGGGTGGTTTGACCGGTCGATTCGCGGGCAGGCTGACCGCTACGGAATCGTAGGATGGGCAAAGGACCAGCGGGACGTGCCCATCGTTACGGCGTGCCGGGTTGAGGCGTTTGCGTCGGCGCGGGCGCTGGTGTGATGGGCACGCTGCGCTTTGCCCATCCTACGGTCTATTGATGGGTAGGAGCGGCTTTAGCCGCGATCGGCGGTGGCTGGCTTCGACTCCGCTCAGCCAGCGTGGGGGCTGATCGCGGCTGAAGCCGCTCCTACGGGGAAGGGGCGCTCAGGCCTTGTCGACGACTTTGTAGCCGGCGGCTTCGACGGCGGATCTGAGCGCGGCGATCTCGAAGCCATCGCCGTGGATGGTGACGATGCCGCTGCCGAGGTCCGGTTCGGCGAGTTCGACGCCGGCGACGGCTTCCAGGGATTTCTTCACGCTGGCGACACAGTGCGGGCAGGTCATGCCTTCGACTTTGAGTTGGGCGTCCACGTCTTCTTGCTCCGGGGCAGGGGGTGGGTTCAGGCGTCGCAATGCGCGGCGCAGGTTCAGGTAGGCGATCAGCGCGATCACGAGGATTGCGGACAGGGTCGCGATCCAGTCGGTGCCGTGTTCGTGCATGGGTGTCGGTGCGGTGGCGTCGCTGAGGACGAAGTCGAAGCCGAGACCGAACACGATGCTCATGACCACGACGGTGCCGAGATAGACCGCCAGCAGACGCCCGCCGAGCACGCGATAGACCGCGCCGAGGGTGGCGACGTTGGTGGCCGGGCCGGCCATCAGGAAGACCAGCGCGGTGCCGAGCGGCATGCCGGCGGCGATGAAGGAGGCGGCGATCGGCACCGAGGCGGTGGTGCAGACGTAGAGCGGGGTGGCGATGGCGAGCATCAGCAGCATGCCGGTGAGGCCCTGCGCCCAGCTCAGTTCGCTGAAGAAGTCGGCGGGCACGGCGACGGTGATGCCGGCGGCGATCAGCACGCCGATCAGCAGCCATTGGTCGATCGCGCCGAACAGGTCGAAGAGGGCGTAATGCAGGGCCTCCAGCCAGCGGGGGCGGGGGAAGCGTTCGTCGGCGGGGAGGTCGGCGGGCGCCGGTCGTTCTGGTTCCGGCGCGACCTTGTCGGCGAGCACGCCGCCGATCAGGCCGGTCACGAAGGCGGCGACCAGCTTGAAGATCGCGAACGGCCAGCCGAGGAAGCTGGCGCTGACCAGGATGGAATCGACGCCGGTCTGCGGGGTGCTGATCAGGAAGGAGGTGGTCGCGCCGTTGGAGGCGCCTTCGCGCTTGAGCCCCAGCGCGGTCGGCACCACGCCGCAGGAGCACAGCGGCATCGGCACGCCGATCAGCGCCGCGCGCACGCTGCTGCCGAGGCCGGGCTTGCTCATGTGGCGGTGGATCAGCGACGCCGGCAGCAGCACATGCAGCGCGCCGGCGATCAGGGTGCCGGCGATCAGCGCGGGCGAGAGTTCGAGGAACACCCGCCAGACTTCCAGGAGGTAGTCATTGATCATGAGCGGAAGTGTACGTCCTGTGCGGGTGGCGGGGCGTTTATGCTGAGCGAATCCCCACGTATTGACGGCCATTCATCTTGGAACATCGTCGCCTGCCGGAGATCACCTACCAACTGCATCTGCGGATCACACGTCCGTTGACCGTCGTGGTCGGGCGTCTGGGCGAGGTCGATCTGCCGGCGGGGGAGTATCTGTATACCGGCAGCGCCAAGAAGCACATGGATGCGCGCATCGCGCGGCATCTTCGGCGCGACAAGTTGTTGCGCTGGCATATCGATTATCTGACCAGCCATCCGGATGTGGAGGTGGTCGGCGTGAAGCGCTCGGTGATCCCGGAATGCGCGTTGAATCAGGCGGTGGCGGGGGAGGTCGTGGTGCCGGGCTTCGGGTCGTCCGATTGCCGCCACCACTGCGGGGCGCATCTCAAGCGGATCGGTTGAGCGGGCTTGCCCGTGAACGAGGGTTGGCTTCGACTCCGCTCAGCCAACGGTCGGGGCATTCGGTGGTGGAGCGGAGGCGTAGGCCGGTATAAGCCACGCAGCGGTGTTGCCGGCTTGGTGCCATGGAACGGAGCCTCAAGCCGGCTACGTCGCTGCGCTCCTTAAGCCGGCCTACATCTGAGGCTTAGTCGAGCTCGTATTTCTTGAGGCGGTAGAGCAGCGTGTCGCGGCTGATGCCGAGCAGGCGGGCCGCGCCGCTGCGGTTGCCGGAGGCCATGGCCATGGCCTGGCCGAGCACATCGGCTTCCAGCGCGTTCAGATCGATGCCGGTGGCCGGCAGCTGGAACAGGCGCGACACGGCGTGACTCGCCGGGGCATGGATTTCCGTCGGCAGGTCGGCGACATCGATCTCGCGGCCCTGGAAAAGCACGACCATGCGCTCGCAGAGGTTGCGCAGTTCGCGCACGTTGCCGGGCCAGCTGTGGCCCTTGAGGCGTTTGCGCGCGGCCGGGGTGTAGGCCGGCGCCCGGACACCGTGGCGGCGGGCGAAGTCGGCGGTGAAATGGTCGAGCATCTCGGTCACGTCCTCGCGGCGTTCGCGCAGCGGCGGGATATTCAGAGGCACGACATTCAGGCGGTAGTAGAGATCCTCGCGGAAGCGCTTGTCGCGCACGTCCTGGTGCAGATCGCGGTTGGTGGCGGCGATCACGCGGACGTTGACCTGACGGAGTTCCCCGCCGCCCAGCGGCTGGATCTGCTGGGATTCGAGGAAGCGGAGCAGCTTGCCTTGCGCCATCAGGCTGAGCTCGCCGACCTCGTCGAGGAACAGCGTGCCGCCGTCGGCGGCGGCGATGTGGCCGCGTTGATCGCTGGTCGCGCCGGTGAACGCGCCCTTGCGATAGCCGAACAGTTCCGCCTCGATCAGGTTGTCCGGGATCGCCGCGCAGTTCAGCGTCACGAATGGTTTGCCAGCGCGGCTACCGTGCGCGTGCATGGCCTCGGCGAAGCATTCCTTGCCGGTGCCGCTCTCGCCGACGATGAGCACGTTCGCCTGGGTGTTGGCGATCAGCCTGGCGGTGTTCAGGACGCGGAGGAATTCGGCGGAGTGGCCGATCAGGCGGGATTCGAATGCGGGCATGGTTCAGTTCGCAGCGGGTGGGATGAGACAGACGCCGTCGACGTTTATATGCGTGCCGAGGCCGGGAAACAACAGGGTCAGCAGCGCCAGCGCAATCACGAAGACGCCGCCGACCCGACGTAGATACGGGGTTTGCGGCAGATGCGCCATGCGTCCGGTCAACAAACCGGCGGCAACCACCGTCGGCAATGTACCGAGACCGAAAGCGAGCATGAAGGTTCCGCCCGCGATCGCGCTGCCCTGGCCGGCGGCGGTAAACAGCACCGCGTAGACCAGTCCGCAAGGCAGCCAGCCCCAGAGCAGACCGAAGCCGAAGGCCTTGGCCAGCGAGTCGACCGGCATCAGGCGGCGGGTGAGCGGTTCGATGCGGCGCCACAGCGGCATGCCGATGCGCTCGATACGCATGAATTGCGGGAACCAGCCGGCCAGGTAGACGCCGATGCCGAGCATCAAGGCACCGGCGGCGATGCGCAGCACGTCGTGGCCGATGCCCGCCGGCAGCCAGCCGAACAGCGTGGAGCCGAAGCTCGCCACCAGCGCGCCGGCAAGCGTGTAGGAGGTCACGCGGGCGAGGTTGTAGGCCAGCGCGAAGGCGAACAGCGAGCCGCCTTTCTCGCGGTATTTCGGGGCGACGCCCATGACCAGCGCGCCCATGATCCCGCCGCACATCGATACGCAGTGCAGCGTGCTCAGCAGGCCGACGGTGAACGCGGCGAGCAGCGGGGTGAGGGCGAGGCTCGGGTCCATGTGGGCGGCGATTGTGCCCAGCCGGAATGCATGCTCCAAGCACTTTTCGGGGTGCGTGGGGGAATTGCGGGATATGCCGCAGATGGGTCCGTCATTTGCCCTGTACTGGTGCATGGTCGGGTGGCAAGCGACTGAATTCCCGCCGGTTTTTGGGTGGCCCGATGTTTGCCCCAGGGGCCCCCAAATCTTGCTTCCTCAGGTAGGAGCGGCTTCAGCCGCGATCAGCGATTGGGGTATTCCCGATGCCGATCGCGGCTGAAGCCGCTCCTACTTGGGGCTCGCGCTTATGACAAAAAAACAACCATCACCTGGAGTAGAAAGCATGTCCCGCTTCCGTGTTCGCCCCTTGACCGCCCTGATCGCCGCCGTGCTGAGCGCGCCCGCCGCCCACGCCGAGAGCCTGGGCACGGTCGAGGTCGAGGCCACGCCGATCGATCTGCCGACCATGAAGGTGGAGCGCGGCGCGGTGATCGCGCCGTCGCCGTCCTCGGACGCGGGCGAGGCGCTGCGCGCGGTGCCGGGCGTGTCCGGTTCACGCATGGGCGGGCACGGCATCGATCCGGTCATCCGCGGACAGACGCAGACCCAGTTGAACATCCTGCTCGACGGCGCCTATGTGCACGGCGGCTGCCCGAATCGCATGGACCCGCCGACCGCCTACGCGCCGATCGAGACCTTCGACAAGGTGACCATCATCAAGGGCAGCCAGACCGTGCGTTACGGCGGCGGCGGTTCCGGCGGCACCGTGTTGCTGGAGCGCGAGGGCAAGCCGTTGTCGGCGGGTGAGACGCTGCGCGGCAAGGTCGGCGCCGGCTATCGCGGCAACAGCGATACCAAGGACGGCTTCGCCGATCTGACCGTCGGCAACGAGACCAGTTGGGTGCGCGGCATCGCCACCGCCAAGGACGCCGACAACTATAAGGATGGCGACGGCGTGGAAGTGCGCTCCGCCTATGCCGAGAAGGCCCTGAACCTGCAGGGCGGGTTCATCAACGACGCGACCCGCATCGATGTCGGTATCGACCTCTCGCGCAGCGATGACATCCTGTTCGCCGGCGCCGGCATGGACTCCCCGCAGGCCGATGCCGACACCTATCGCCTGCGCGTACGTCACGACGCCGAGGTCGGCCCGTTCGCCGCGATCGACGCGGACATCTCGGTCGCCGAGGTCACCCACGTCATGGACAACTACACGCTGCGCAACCAGACCGGCACCCGCATGCGCGCGCCGTCCACTTCCGACACCGTCAGTGGCCGTCTGAGCGGCGATATCGCGGTCGGCGAGTCGATCTGGACGGTCGGCGTCGATTTCCAGAACAACGAGCGCGAGGCGGACCGCTACAACGACACCGCCAACAACAAGAACTCGGTGCTGTGGCCGGGTGTCGAGATCGACCAGAGCGGCGTGTTCGCGGAACTGGACATGCCGATGGGTGAGCGCGATGTGTTCAAGGCGGGTGTCCGTTACGACCGCGTCGAGGCCAGTGCCTCCCGGGCCGGCGAGAAGCCCGCGATGCTGGCGCCGAACACGCTGTACACGATGTACTACGGCACCACCGCGCGCGATGTCAGCGAGGACAATGTCGGCGGCTTCCTGCGCTACGAAAAGGGCCTGGACAGCGTTCCCGGTATCGCCTGGGTGGGTCTGAGCCGCAGCGTGCGCACCGCCGACGCGACCGAACGCTACATGGCCTCCAACGGCGCCGCCGCGAGTCGCTGGATCGGCAACCCGAACATCGACCCCGAGCAGCATCATCAGATCGAGGTCGGCCTGGATATCGACTGGGGCGACGTCGCGGTCAACGGCGCGGTCTATTACAACGACGTCAGCGACTACATCCTGCGCGACGCCGCGCACGGCCAGACCGGTATCCTGCTGAACGACAACGCGACCATCTACCGCAACGTCGACGCCGAACTCTACGGCTACGAGATCGGCGGCGCGCTGCGCTTCGACGCCAACTGGTCGATGAAGGGCAGCCTGGCCTACGTGCATGCCACCAACACCAGCGACAACCGCGCGATCGCGCAGACCCCGCCGCTGGAAGGCACCGTGAACCTCGATTACGCGACCACCGGCTGGAGCGTCGGCACGCAGTTGCGCGTGGCTGACAAGCAGACCCGCGTCGACGACGACGTGACCACCGGCAGCGGCCTCGATGTCGGCCAGACCGCCGGTTACTGGGTGTTCGACGTCTACGGCACCGTCGCGCCGACCAAGACCTCGCAGGTCCGTTTCGGCGTCGACAACCTGTTCGACGAGGCCTACGCCAACCACCTGAACCGCTCCAACTCCTTCGACCCGACGCAGGTGCAGGTCAATGAGCCGGGTCGTTCGGTCTGGGCGCGTTTCAACTGGTCGTTCTAAGCGGTTCGCACCCCGTTCGGCTCATGGGGTAGGGTGCGCGCGTCGCACCCTGCCTCTCCGACAACCAAAGGTATCTGTCTCATGCGAAATCTCCGCTTTCCGGCGCTGGCCATGGTGGCCATCGTGTTTGCCCTGATCGCTTCGCTGTCGACGGCCAGTGCCGGCGACCGAGTCGCCGACAAGATCGAAGTCAGCGATGTCTGGGCACGTGCGATGCCGCCGATGCAGCCGACGTCGGCGATGTTCCTGACGCTGAAGAACACCGCGTCAACCGCGCACGCGCTGGTCTCGGCCAGCAGTGACGTCGCCCGCACCGTCGAACTGCACACCCATCTGATGGAAGACGGCGTCGCACGCATGCGCCAGGTCGGGAAAATCGATATTCCCGCCAACGGTGAAGCCAGCCTCGCCCCGGGCGGTTACCACGTGATGCTCATCGGCCTGCATGCGCCATTGAAGGAGGGCGAGGTCCTGAGCGCGACGCTGACCTTCGAGGATGGTTCCACCAAGACCGTGGAGGCGGCCATCCGGGGGCTCTCGTACAAGGGCGACGGTGCGTCCCACGGCGGCATGAAATGCGGTGCCGGGAAGTGCGGCATGTCATCCGACGGCGGCATGAAATGCGGCGGCGGCAAATGCGGTACGTCGTCCGATGGCGGCATGAAGTGTGGTGGCGGCAAATGTGGTGGAGGCAAGTGCGGCGGTCGCTGAGCCCGTCGCCGGTGATGAGTTTTCATAAGGGGCGCATCGCCCCGCACAACCAAGAGAGGAAGCGACATGGATAACGGGAATCGACGCAAGTTTCTGAAGACCGGTGGTGCGGCGATCGCCGCCGGTGTGTTGGGCGGCGTGGCCGCCAAGGCCAATGCCGGCAGCCACGATGGCCATGCCGGACACGCGATGGCCGGCGCGCCGGGCGTGGCGGCGGTGATCGTGTCCGCGGATACCGATGGCGTTTGCGCAACCTGCGTCTTCTGGGGCGGCCAGCGCCGCGTCATGGACGTGGGCAAGAACGTCCACTGCGAATCCCTGGGCTGGTGCAACAACGCCAACAGCCATCATTTCCAGACCATGACCGGGCCGCAGACCGGCCCGATGAAGTCCTGGCAGAAGTGGGACGCGATCTGAGGATTGCCGGTTCTGTTGACGGAAAGCGCCCGCGTTCGCGGGCGTTTTTCTTTGTGCTCGCGGGTTACAGGGAATTTCCCCTTGGCAAGGCTTGACCCGGCACGGCTTCGCGATTAGCTTCGCTGTCCTTTCGCCCCGTGCGCGTAAGCAGCGCGTTCGGGGTGGTCCCGCCGACTTACCGGTCGGCAATGGCCCAGCACAGGCGGTTACCACCGTCTCAAGGAGACAACGTGAGCAGTACCCCTCACGGCGAGCCGATCACCGGCGCCGAAATCTTTGTCCGTAGCCTGCAAGCGCAGGGTGTGAAGCATCTGTTCGGTTACCCCGGCGGGGCCGTGCTGCACATCTACGACGCGCTCTACAAGCAGGATCAGATCGAACACATCCTGGTGCGTCACGAGCAGGCCGCGGTGCATGCCGCCGAAGGCTATGCCAAGTCCACCGATATGCCCGGCGTGGTGCTGGTCACCTCGGGTCCCGGCGCGACCAACGCGGTCACCGGCATTGCCGATGCCTACATGGATTCCGTGCCGCTGGTGGTGTTCACCGGGCAGGTGCCGCTGCCGCTGATCGGCAACGACGCCTTCCAGGAAGTCGACACCATCGGCATCACCCGGCCCTGTGTTAAGCACAACTTCCTGGTCAAGGACGTCAGAGACCTCGCCGCGACCATCAAGAAGGCCTTCTATATCGCGACCAGTGGCCGGCCCGGCCCGGTCGTGGTCGACATCCCCAAGGATGTCACCGCGCATCGCTGCGTGTTCGAGTACCCGGAAACGGTCGAAGTCCGTTCCTACAACCCGAACGTGAAGGGCCACCCCGGCCAGATCAAGCGCGCCGTGGACCTGATCCTCTCGGCCAAGCGCCCGATGATCTACACCGGCGGCGGCATCATCCTCGACCATGCCGCCGCTGAACTCACCGAGTTCGCGCGCCTCCTCGGTTACCCGGTCACCAACACCCTGATGGGCCTGGGCGGCTTCCCGGCCAGCGACAAGCTGAGCGTCGGCATGTTGGGCATGCACGGCACTTACGAGGCCAACATGGGCATGCATCACAGCGACGTGCTGATCGCGATCGGCGCCCGCTTCGACGACCGCGTGACCGGCAACATCGAGAAGTTTTGCCCGCACGCCAAGATCGTCCACGTCGACATCGACCCGGCCTCGATCTCCAAGAACGTGAAGGTCGACATCCCCATCGTCGGCGGCGTGAAGAGCGTGCTGACCGACCTGATCGAGGTGCTCAAGGCCACCAGCGAACGCCCGGACGCCGATGCGCTGGCCGCCTGGTGGGAGCAGATCGACGAATGGCGCTCCGCCGACTGCCTGCGCTTCGACCGCGCGGCCGAGGTGATCAAGCCGCAGTTCGTGGTCGAGACGCTGTGGAAGCTCACCGGCGGCGACGCCTTCGTGACCTCCGACGTCGGCCAGCACCAGATGTGGGCGGCGCAGTATTACCCGTTCGACAAGCCGAACCGCTGGATCAACTCCGGTGGTCTGGGCACGATGGGCTTTGGCCTGCCGTCTGCGATGGGCGTGCAGTTCGCGCATCCCGACGCGACCGTGTGCACGATCACCGGTGAAGGCTCCATCCAGATGAACATCCAGGAGCTCTCCACCTGCCTCCAGTACCACCTGCCGTTGAAGATCCTGAACCTGAACAACGGCTACCTCGGCATGGTCCGCCAGTGGCAGGAGTTCTTCTATCAGGGCCGCTACGCGATGAGCTACATGGAGTCGCTGCCCGACTTCGTGAAGCTGGCCGAGGCCTACGGCCACGTCGGCATGCAGATCGAGAAGCCCGGCGATGTCGAAGGCGCGATCCGCGAGGCTCTGGCCATGAAGGACCGCCTGGTGTTCATGAACTTCCTGACCGACCCGACCGAGAACGTCTACCCGATGATTCCCGCCGGCGCCGGCCAGAACGAAATGATCCTGATCTGAGGAAGGAGATAAGACATGCGACACATCATCTCCATCCTGATGGAAAACGAATCCGGCGCGCTGTCCCGCGTCTCCGGCCTGTTCTCCGCGCGCGGCTACAACATCGAGGCGCTGACCGTGGCGCCGACCGAAGACCCGTCGGTCTCGCGCATGACCCTGGTCACCAACGGTACCGAGCAGATCATTGAGCAGATCACCAAGCAGCTGAACAAGCTGATCGACGTGATCAAACTGCTGGACCTGACCCAGGACAGCCACATCGAGCGCGAGCACATGCTGATCAAGGTGCGCGCCACCGGTTCCGCGCGCGAAGAGGTCAAGCGCATGGCCGACATCTTCCGTGGCACCGTGGTCGACGTCACCGACGCCAGCTACATCATCGAGCTGACCGGCGCGCCGGATAAGCTCGACGCCTTCATCGACACCCTCGGCCCGAAGCTGGTGCTGGAAACCGTCCGCTCCGGCCCGCTCGCGATCGCCCGCGGAGGCCGCCGCCTGGCGATCTGATCAACCAAACCAAACCCCGATGTAGGCCGGCATAAAGCGAAGCGTTGCCGGCATGAGGCTTTGATCGAAGCCCCAAGCCGGCTGCGTCGCTGCGCTCCTTAAACCGGCCTACAACGAACCCCGATACGAAACATCAACAGGGAGAAGCTGACATGGCTTTGAACATCTACTACGACAAAGACGCCGACCTTTCGATCATCCAGGGCAAGACCGTGGCGGTCATCGGCTTCGGCTCCCAGGGCCATGCCCACGCCCTCAACCTGAAGGACAGCGGCGTCAATGTCGTGGTCGGTCTGCGTCCGGGCTCCACCTCGATCGCCAAGGCCGAGGCCGGTGGTCTCAAGGTCCTCGACGTGCCCGAGGCGGTCGCTTCCGCCGACGTGGTCATGATCCTGACCCCGGACGAGTTCCAGTCCCAGCTCTACAAGCAGGTCCTGGCACCGAACCTGAAGCAGGGCGCGACCCTGGCCTTCGCCCACGGCTTCGCGATCCACTACAACCAGATCGTGCCGCGCGCCGACCTCGACGTGATCATGATCGCGCCGAAGGCCCCGGGTCACACCGTGCGCAACGAGTTCACCCGTGGCGGCGGCATCCCCGATCTGATTGCGGTCCACCAGGACGCCTCCGGCACCGCCAAGGACACCGCGCTGTCCTACGCCTCCGCGATTGGCGGCGGTCGCACCGGCATCATCGAGACCAGCTTCAAGGACGAGACCGAAACCGACCTGTTCGGCGAGCAGGCCGTGCTCTGCGGCGGCGCCGTCGAACTGGTCAAGGCCGGTTTCGAGACCCTGACCGAGGCCGGTTACGCCCCGGAAATGGCCTACTTCGAGTGCCTGCACGAGCTCAAGCTGATCGTGGATCTCATGTACGAAGGCGGCATCGCCAACATGAATTACTCGATCTCCAACAACGCGGAGTACGGCGAGTACGTGACCGGCCCCAAGGTCATCAACGCCGAGTCCCGCAAGGCCATGAAGCAGGCGCTGCACAACATCCAGAGCGGCGAATACGCCAAGGCGTTCGTGCTGGAAGGGCAGACGAACTATGCGTCCATGACCGCCTACCGCCGTCTGAATGCCGCTCACCCAATCGAAGTCACCGGCGAGCGTCTGCGCGCGATGATGCCGTGGATCAAGAAGATCGTGGACAAGTCCAAGAACTGATCCGACGGGTCATTCCTGGTATCAAAAAAGGGAGCCTTGGCTCCCTTTTTTGTTGCCCGCCTTTTGATCGGGCCCGTGTGAATGCGGATTCCGATAGGCACAAAAAAGGCCCTGTCCGTTGCCGGACAGGGCCTTTTCGTTACTGCGGGAGGCGACTGAGGCTTACTTGGCCTTGTTGCGCTCCTGGACTTCCTTGATGACCGCTTCCGAGACGTTGCGCGGGCACGGGGAGTAGTGGTCGAACTCCATGGAGAACTGACCACGGCCCGAGGTCATCGTGCGCAGGTCGCCGATGTAGCCGAACATCTCGGACAGCGGGGCCTGGGCCTTGACGCGGGTGCCGGTCGGGCCGGATTCCTGACCCTGGATCATCGCGCGGCGGCGGTTCAGGTCGCCGATGACGTCACCGACATTGTCCTCCGGGCAGAACACGTCGAGCTTCATGATCGGTTCCATCAGCTGCGGGCCGGCCTTCGGGATGGACTGGCGATACGCGGCCTTGGCGGCGATTTCGTAGGCGATACCCGAGGAGTCGACCGGGTGGAAGCCACCGTCGGTCAGCGCGAACTTGACGTCTTCCAGAGGGAAGCCGGCGAGGGTGCCGCGCACGATGGACTGCTTGAAGCCCTTTTCGACGGACGGCCAGAACTCACGGGGCACGTTGCCGCCGGTGACTTCGGACACGAACACGAAGCCGGTGCCCGGCTCGCCCGGTTCGATGCGGTAGTCGATCTTCGCGTACTGGCCGGAACCGCCGGTCTGCTTCTTGTGGGTGTAGCTGTCGGCGACCGTGGCGGTGATCGACTCACGGTAGGCGACCTGCGGCTTGCCGATGATGGTCTCGATGCCGTGGGTACGCTTGAGGATGTCGACCTTGATGTCGAGGTGCAGTTCGCCCATGCCCTTGATGATGGTCTCGCCGGAGTCCTCGTCGGTCTCGACGCGGAAGGACGGGTCTTCCTGCATCATCTTGTTCAGCGCGATGCCCAGCTTCTCGGCCGCGCCCTTGTCCTTCGGGGCGATGGCGATGGAGATGACCGGATCCGGGAACACCATCGGTTCCAGCGTGGCCGGGTGGTCCGGGTCGCACAGGGTGTGACCGGTCTGGGTCATCTTCATGCCGAGCAGGGCGATGATGTCGCCGGCCTGCGCGGAATCCTTCTCGATACGCTCATCGGCGTGCATCTCAACGATACGGCCGATGCGCTCGGTCTTGCCGGTGAAGGTGTTGAGGACGGTGTCGCCCTTCTTGATCTTGCCGGAGTAGATGCGGGTGAAGGTCAGCGCGCCGTAGCGGTCGTCCATGATCTTGAACGCCAGCGCGCGCAGCGGCGCGTCCGGGTCGACGATCGCGAAATTGCCGGTTTCGTTGCCTTCCTCGTCGACTTCTTCCTGGGGCTTGACCTCGGTCGGGCTCGGCAGATAGTCGACGACGGCGTCCAGGACCAGCTGGATGCCCTTGTTCTTGAACGCGGAGCCGCAGTAGGTCGGGAAGAACACCAGTTCGTTGGTGCCCTTGCGGATGCAGCGCTTGATGTCGTCGATGGACGGCTCTTCGCCTTCCAGGTAGGCCATCATCAGCTCTTCGTCCTGCTCGACGGCGGCCTCGACCAGCGCGTGGCGGTATTCCTCGATCTTGTCGGCCATGTCCGCCGGCGGATCGACGATCTCGAAGTTCATCGGATCGCCGGAGTTGTCCCAGATGTGGGCCTTGCGGGTCAGCAGATCGACGACGCCCTTGAATTCTTCCTCGACGCCGATCGGCAACACCATGACCAGCGGGTTGGCGGCCAGGATGTTCTTGACCTGGCCGACCACGCGGTAGAAGTCCGCGCCCATGCGGTCGAGCTTGTTGACGAAGATGACGCGCGAGACTTCGGAGTCGTTCGCATAGCGCCAGTTGGTCTCGGACTGCGGCTCGACGCCGCCGGAACCGCAGAACACACCGATGCCGCCGTCCAGCACCTTCAGCGAGCGGTAGACCTCGATGGTGAAGTCGACGTGTCCGGGGGTGTCGATGATGTTCAGGCGGTGGTCTTTCCAGAACGCGGTGGTCGCCGCCGACTGGATGGTGATGCCGCGCTCCTGCTCCTGAACCATGAAGTCGGTGGTGGCCGCGCCGTCATGGACCTCGCCAATCTTGTGGATCTTGCCGGTGAGCTTGAGGATTCGCTCGGTGGTGGTGGTCTTGCCGGCGTCAACATGGGCAAAGATGCCGATGTTGCGGTACTTGCTGAGGTCGGTCATGTCGGTGAGCTCGATTGGAGTGTTGAGTTGCGGGCGCCGTGGCGACGGAAACCCGGCATTATAACAGCATCCGATGATGTTCCCGAAACACCCCGGGAATACCGAATTCCCTGTCAGATCGGTTGCTTGCCCGGGCTCGTCTGGTTGCGCCGCGGCTCTCCGGGCACAATGCGTGGCCATCACCCCGTTGCAAACCGGTAACTCATGCCCCTGGACGCCCGCCGCCAAGCCTGTCTCGACGCGATGGACATCGATGTCTGGGTGCCTCGCGACGCGCCTGTCGCCACGGCGTCGCCGCAGGCGTCGACTCCGGAGCCGGTTCGTGTGCCGGAGGCAATCGCGCCTGCCGCCAGCGCGTTGCCACGGAGCAAGCCATCCGTCTCGCCCGCGCCGCAGGGGCTTGCGTCCGCCGAGCGTCGGGAGCCCGAAACGGATGCTCCGTGGGACAACGCCATGCCGTCCGACGACCTGCCGCCGCTCGACGCCTACCTTGACGGGCCGATCCCGGACGACGATGACGTCGACCACGATGTCGACCTGCCGCTGGATTTCGGGGTTTCGCAGCTCGGTTGGGAGGCGCTGGCCGATCGGGTCGCCGCCTGCACGCGCTGCGATCTGCACAAGACCCGCACCAACACCGTGTTCGGCGTGGGTGACCGCAAGGCCCGGCTGATGATCGTCGGCGAGGCGCCCGGATGGGACGAGGATGTCCAGGGTGAGCCCTTCGTCGGCCGCGCCGGCATGTTGCTGAACGCGATGCTCAAGGCCATCGGGCTGGAACGCGAACAGGTCTACATCGCCAACGTGC
Source organism: Gammaproteobacteria bacterium (assembly GCA_024234895.1). Classification (GTDB taxonomy): domain Bacteria; phylum Pseudomonadota; class Gammaproteobacteria; order JACKNK01; family JACKNK01; genus JACKNK01. The sequence continues at coordinate 105,023 of JACKNJ010000007.1, read as the reverse complement.
TCAAGTGCCGCCCGCCGAATAATCGTGACCCGCAGGCACCGGAAGTGGCGGCCTGTTCCGGCTATCTGTGGCGGCAGGTGCAACTCGTCCAGCCGACCGTGCTGGTCGCGCTGGGCCGGCACGCCGCGCACAGCCTGCTGGAAACCAGCGAAAGCCTCGCCCGCCTGCGTGGCCGCAGTCATGCGTTGCGGGACTTCGAGCTGCCCGTGGTCGTGACCTATCACCCGGCCTATCTGCTGCGCACCCCGGCGGACAAGCGCAAGGCCTGGGACGATCTGCGCTACGTGCGCCGGCTGCTGCAAGGCAGGTAGACGTGCCGATCGGCGACACGGACTGCCGCACGCTGCGCCCGATGACGGCGGGCGACGTGCCCGCCGTGATGGCCGTCGAAAACGTCTCTTACACCCATCCCTGGACGGAGGGCATCCTGCGCGACTGCATCCGGGTCGGCTATTCCTGCTGGGTCTGCATCGATGACGGCGTGGTGATGGGGTATTTCGTGATGTCCGTCGCCGTCGGCGAGGCGCACATCCTGAACGTCTGCGTGAACCCGAAATTCCGTCGTCAGGGGCTGGCGCGGGCGATGATCCGGTTCATGTTCCGCCTCGCCGGCGAACGTGGCGCGGACACGATGTTCCTGGAGGTCCGCCCGAGCAACATGGCGGCGGTGACGCTCTACGAAGACCTCGGCTTCAACGAGGTCGGGCGGCGCAAGAATTATTACCCTGCCGCGCGGGGCCACGAGGACGCGCTGATCTTCGCGAGGGCGGTTTGAATCGCCGCGTCGCCACGGGGGGCGATGGGCGGTGAATTGTGGTGGCGTAGGAGTGGCTTCAGCCGCGATCGGCCTTGGTTCGATACCACGCGCCGATCGTTACAAAACCGGACAGCGGGCGTCGTCAGGCGTGGCCGTAGAGCTTGGTGTACAGGCCGCCGTTGTCGAGCAGTTCGGCGTGTTCGCCTTCCTCGATGATGCGACCGGCGTCGAATACGTAGACCCGATCCGCCTGTTTCACGGCGCTCAGGCGGTGGGCGACGATCAGCGTGGTGCGGTCGTTGAGGAATGCGCGCATGGCGGCGTGCAGGCGGGCTTCGGTGTCAGTGTCGAGCGCCGAGGTGGCTTCGTCGAGGATGACCACCTTTGGGTCCGCGAGGATCATGCGCGCGATCGCGAGGCGCTGGCGCTGGCCACCGGACAGGCGCACGCCCTGACGTCCGACCAGGCTGTTCAGGCCGTCCGGCAGCGCGGCGATGTCGTCCTTCAGTTGCGCGATCTCCAGCGCCTGCCAGATTGCCTCGTCGGGCAGATCGCGGCCGAGCGTCAGGTTCATGCGCACCGATTCGTTGAACAGCGCCGGCTGTTGCAGGACCACGGCGACGTGTTCGCGGATGCGTTCCAGACCGATGCGTTCCACCGGCACGCCGCCGAAGCGGACCTGGCCGGCGGAGGGCGGATAGAGGCCGAGCAGCACCTGCACGAGCGTGGATTTGCCGCCGCCGCTGGCGCCGACCAGGGCGACCTTCTCACCGGGCTTGATGTGCAGGCTGAGCTGGTCGAGCACCGGCGGGCCGTCGCCATAGGCGAATTCGATCCCGTCGACGTCGAGGCCGACCGTGTGCTGGCCTTTGAACGGGTCTTCCAGCGCGGGGTAGTCCGGCTCCAGGTGCAGATCGAGCAGGCGGTTGATGCGTCCGAGCGCGGCCTTGGCGGCGAACAGGCTGTACTGGATGCCGAGGATTTCCTGCACCGGCGCCATCATGAACCAGAGGTAGCCGAACACGGCCATCATCTGGCCGATGCTCAGGTCCGAGAACAGCACCAGCAGCATCGAGACGGCGCGGAACGCCTCGAAGCCAGCCAGGAAGATCAGGAAGGACATGCGGCTGGCGGCGTCGCTCTTCCATTCGTAGGCGGTGCCGTGGTCGCGGACCTCGCGGGCGTGGTCGATCACGCGCATCAGGTAATGGCGCTCGCGGTTGGCGGCGCGGATCTGCTGGATGCCGTCGAGGGTTTCGGTCAACGCGGACTGGAAGACTTCGAAGGCGCGGTTTTCATGCGTCTTGAGGTCCTTCACGTGCTTGCCGACCAGCAGCGTGAACCAGATCACCACCGGGTTCATGAACAGGATGAACAGCGCCAGTTGCCAGTGCATCCACAGCAACACGGCGGATACGCCGATCAGGGTCAGCACCGCGACCATGAACTTGCTGATCGACTCGCCGAGGAATTTGTCGATCGCCTGCATGTCGGTGACGAAGTGCGCGCTGACCGCGCCGCTGCCGAGCGTCTCGTACTCGGCCATCGATACCCGGCCCAGGCGTCGCAGCAGATCGCTGCGCAGACGGAACACCGCGTCCTTGGAGATGGTCGTGAACTGCCAGGTCTGCCACACGCCGAGCAGGGAGCTGGACATGCGCAGGAACACCGCCGCGACCAGCGACATGACGATGTAGAGCACCGGGCCGTGCCAGTCGCCCGGCGTGACGGCGTCGATCATCGCGACCGCCCAGCCGGGTTTGTCGAGCAGCACCTCGTCGACCATGGTCGGCATCAGCAGCGGCACCGGCGTGGCGAGCAGCGCGGCGGCGATCGCGATCAGGTGCGCGGCGATCAGTGCGCGGCGGTGTTCCAGCGCGATCGCGAGCAGGGTGCGCCATGTGTAGTGTTGGCCGGTCATGGCCGGGTAGCGTAGCGGAAGACGGGGTGAGGATTCCCGCGCCATGCAAAGAAACGTGGCTTGTTGGGGATCAGTCGCCGAAACAATGACTTAGAGCGAGTCTGCTAGCTTTGACCGGCGGGTCATAAACAAAAACGACTTGAGCATTAGAAAACCCTGATGTACATATGGGCGTCTGTTTTTCCTCTTTCCTGGTGGGGCGCTCGTTCCACCTCCCACACCGAATTCGACTGGAGACCGTCATGAACCCGATTCGTAAAGTTGTTGCCGTGGCCCTGGTGGCCGGCGCCGCCGCGCTGCCGATGTCCAACGCCCAGGCCTGGTGGGGCGGTCCCTGGAACAACAGTGGCTGGGGCCCGTTCGGCAACAGCGGCTGGGGTGGTCCGTGGAACACCATGACCCAGTGGGGCCCGTTCAACGGTGCCGGTATGGGCGATGCCGAATTCGACGTGCGTCTGCGCGTCGATGCCCGCGCGATGATGGACGGTGCGACCAACGGCTGGTACAGCAACGGTCCGTGGGCCGGCATGGCGCCTTGGACCCATCGCCGCGGTTGGGGCTATCGCCCGTATCTGCCGGCTCCGGTGATGCCTGCCGCGCCGGCCGCCGCCGAAGCCCAGTAAGGCGTCATCGCCAGCCGGTCGGACCAGGTTGCTGGTCCGCCGGCCATGAAAAAGCCCAGTCCGGGTTTCCGGGCTGGGCTTTTGTGTTTTCGGGGCTGTCGTGCCGGCGGTTATTCGGTTTCAGCGGCGCGCTCGGCAATGGCGGGTTTGGCATTGGTGTGGGGTGCTGCGGCGCGCGGCTGCATCGGCCACTGTACGGGCGGCTGGATGGGCGGCAGGGCCGCGGGCATGCCATGGCCGGGAGGCGGCATCGCCATGAAGGGCGGTGGATACGCACCGTTGAAGGCAATCGGTGCGCCGCCGAAGTACGGTCGCGCACCCATGTGGCCGCTGAAATGGTTGCCGCCACCGCCATTCATCATCGCGTTCATCATGATGCAGAAGAACGCGTTCGCGGACGGGGCGGCGAATGTCAGGGAGCCGGCGATGAAAGCCGTGACGAGGCGATGATGGGGCATCGGCGTATCCGGTGGCGGTAGCGGTTCAGCGTAGACCACCACCGGACGCGCGCGGTGTTATCCGGCCTTGCTGTCCAGATAGGCCTTCCAGCCGCGGATGACCATGTCGGAGTGGCTGATGATGCCGACCACCTTGCCGTTCTCGATGACCGGCGCGCGGTTCAGCGCGAAGCGGCCGAACAGACGCGCGCAGTAGCGGATGTCCATGTTCGGGTCCACGTCGATGACGGGCTTGGTCATGATCTCGTAGATGTTCACGCGTTCCGGCGCGCGGTCCACGGCGAGCACCTTCTTGGCGATGTCGGACAGCGTGACGATGCCGTATTCGTCGTTGTCGTCGCGCTTCTTGACGATCAGGCACTTGCTGTCGGTGTGCTTCATGTTGATCAGGGCGTCCGCGACCGTGGTCATGCCGTCGACCATGTCGACATCCGGCTTCATCACGTCGCGCACGCTGATACGGGGGTGGCTCATATCTCTTCCTCCACTACGTCGGATAGTTTCTTGACCTGCTGGGCCACGCCGACCGCGTCTTCGACGTCGAGCTGGAAGGCGATGCCGCTGCCGGGGTTGGTATCGAATTCGCCGGCCTCGGCGATGCGCTCGAGGATGTTCCGGGCGAGGTGTTCCTCGACCAGGAACAGGACGATGTCGCGCTGGGTCTCCAGATTCAGGCCGAAGAAGCTCTTGCTCTGATAGAGGCCTTCGCCGCGCGCGTTGCTGATGATGGTGGAGCCGGTGGCGCCAGCTTCGCGGGCGGCTTTCAACACCTTCTGCGTGTTGTCGTCCTGGACGAGCGCGAATATCAGTTTGAAGTGCATGGTCAGAGACCCTCTGAACGGGAGGCCGCCACGGCGCGGCGGGCACGGAATTGGGCGATCTGGGCGTAACCCATCACGGTGATCATCGGAAACAGGCTGGCGAAGGCGATCAGGCCGAAACCATCCAGCAGCGTGCTGCGACCGGGCACGGTGGCCGCCAGGCCGAGGCCCAGCGCGGCCACCAGCGGCACGGTCACGGTCGAGGTGGTGACGCCGCCGGAGTCATAGGCGAGCGGGATGATCATCTTCGGCGCGTACATGGTCTGAAACACCACGAAGATGTAGCCGACGATGATGTAGTAATGCAGCGGGGTGCCGGTGACGATGCGGTAGGTGCCGAGCGATATGCCGATGGCGACCCCGAACGCGACCGCGATGCGCAGTCCCCACACGGTGATGCCGCCGGCGGAAACCTCCTGCGCCTTGATAGCGACCGCGATCAGCGAGGGTTCCGCGATCGTGGTCGCGAAGCCGATCAGGAAGGCGAACAGGTAGACCCATTTGTAGTCCTGCCAGGACAACACTGCGGCGGCCTGTTCGATGCCGCCGGCGATGAAGGCCGGGTCGGTGAGTTGCGCGGCCATCAGCTTGCCGAGCGGGAACAGCGCCATGTCCAGGCCTTCCAGGAAAAAGGCCAGACCGAGCAGCACATAGAAGAAGCCGAGCAGCACCTTGCCGAGATTCGGCACCGGGCGGCGCAGCACGAACAACTGGAATCCGAAGATGATGGCCGCGATCGGCAGCACGTCCAGGATGGTCGCGACGAACACCTCGAACAGGCTGATCAACGCGCTCACGCGACCACCATCCCGTAGCCCAGCACGAAGATCATCGGCGTCAGCGAGGCGAACGCGATCAGACCGAAGCCGTCGATCATCGGGTTGCGGCCCTCCAGCGACGAGGCCAGGCCGACGCCGAGCGCGGTCACCAGCGGCACGGTGATGGTCGAGGTGGTGACGCCGCCGGAATCGTAGGCGATGCCGATGATCTCCTTGGGCGCGAACGCGGTCATCACGATCACGCCGACGTAGCCGCCGATGATCAGCCACTGCACCGGCCAGCCTTTGATGATGCGGATCACGCCGATCATGATGGCGATGCCGACCGACAGCGCGACGGTGATGCGCAGCCAGAAGGCGTAATCCTCCCTGGCCTCGGCGCTGTCGACGATCATGCCGCCGGTCGCCGCGACCAGTGCGGCCTCGTCGGCGATCGCGATCAGCGCCGGCTCCGCGACCGTGGTGCCGAAGCCCAGGCAGAACGCGAAGGCCACCAGCCAGAACACGCTGCCCTTGCGCGCGAAGGCGTGGGCCATGCTTTCGCCGATCGGGAACAGGCCCATTTCCAGCCCCTGGATGAACAGGGTCAGGCCGATCAGCACGAACAGCGTGCCGAGCAGGATCTCGCCGAAATTCGGAATGGGCTGCTGCAAGACCACGAGCTGAAAGAAGCCGATCACCAGGATGATCGGTGCCAGATCACGCAGGCTGTCCAGGAACAGGCGGAGGGCTCGGGGCACGGGGAAGTCGGGTGCGGGCGGAAAGGATGCGCAACCCTAGCATCTAAAATGGCGGGTACAAATGACCCGCACGTGGTCCTGGACGAAGTCGCGCAGGACCATGCGTGGGCTCATTTTTGCGATTACATTGCCGCTCATGACCGAGAACTTCCGCAAGCGTCTGAACGAATACGGACAACGCGCATTCGCGCGGCTCAGCTATCCGATCGTGCGCATGGTCGAGGATGGTGCGAATCGCCTGGTCACGGTCGGCTGGGTCGGTCTGATCGGATTCCCGGCGTTCTACTGGTTCTGGGGATATGTGATCCCGCAGCCTTACGAAAGTCTGCTGTTGCGTGGGATCGGCACGGCGATGGCGTTGGCCTTCGTGTTCGCACGCCGTTGGCCACCCGGATTGCGTCGCTGGATGCCGGCGATCTGGTACATCGTGCTGCTTTACGTGCTGCCGTTCTTTTTCACGTTCATGACCCTGATGAACGGCATGAATCAGGTATGGGCGATGTCGGCGCTGGTGGCGCTGTTCATGCTCATCCTGGTGGTCGACTGGGCCAACCTGATCGTGCTGTCGTCGGTCGGGGCGGGGTTGGCGATCCTTCTCTACGGCTGGGTCGCTCCGGACCCCCAACTCCCCGCGCAACTGCCCCAGTATGGGGCGATCTATCTGTTCGCGGTGGTTGCCGGCGTGGTGTTCAATTTCTCCGAGGAAATCGTCTCGGAGGAAAAGCGCAAGGCGATGCTCACCGTCAGCGCCAACGTCGCGCACGAGCTGCGCACGCCCTTGCTCAGCATCCGCAGCGCCGGCGAGGGCTTGAATCGTTATCTGCCCAGATTGATTGATGCGTACCGGCAGGCGTTGGCAGCGGGCTTGCCCGTGCAATCGATTCGCGCGCGGTTCCTGGATGACATGGAAGAGGTGGTCCGGCGTCTGATCAGCGAGGTGGAATACTCGAACACCATGATCGACATGCTGCTGGCCAACGCCAGCGAGCCCAGGCAGGACATCCAGCGGTCACGGGCGTTGTCGATGCGCGAATGCGTGGAACAGGCGCTTGCGCGGTATCCCTACAACCCGTCGACCCAGCGCGACAAGGTGCGGATCATCGGGCTCAGTGATTTCCGGTTCAAAGGGGTTCAGCCGTTGATGATCCATGTGATCTTCAACCTGCTGAAGAATTCGTTCGCCGCGATCGATCGCAAGGGCAGCGGCCAGGTCGATATCGTCATTCGTCCCGGTGCGACCGCGAATTCGTTGATCTTCCGGGATACCGGCGCCGGCATCGCACCCGAGCATATCCCCTTCCTGTTTCGCCGCTTCGCCAGTTTCGGCGCGACGGGAACCGGGCTTGGCCTTGCCTTCTGCAAACGCGTGATAGACAGTGTCGGCGGTGATGTTTCAGTGCGTTCCGAACTCGGCTCATTCACGGAATTCACGGTCACGCTGCCGCCGCTGGAGCAATCGTCCATCGAGCCGGAAGCAACCTGATCAACCGGCCAGTAAGCCCTTTTCCGGAGAGTTTGTAGATGTCGAAGGAGCAGCTCGATTGTCTTCCGTTTCGGTACCCGACGACGGTGTTCCTGATCGACGACTCCGCGGACTTTCTCTACAACTTCAGCTTCCAGCTCGATGAGGACCAGCCGGTCCGCACCTTCACCTCGCCACACAAGGCACTCGAGGTGTTGCTGGAGGAGCGCGTCGACCCGCGTCTGGAACGACGCAACTTCGTGCTGGAACACAAGCAGCACTATGGCCACCCGACCCTGGAGCACGTGATCGGGCTGGATCTGAGCGCGATCTATCTACAGATGTACCGCCAGAAGCGCTTCGCGGAGCCCTCGGTGGTCATCGTCGATTACCAGATGGAGGAGATGAACGGTCTGGACGTATGTCGGCGTCTGGTCGACACCCCCATCAAGCGCATCCTGCTGACCGGTCAGGCCGACGCCACCACGGCCGTGACGGCGTTCAACGACGGTCTGATCGATCGTTTCGTCTACAAGAACCTGCCGAACACGCTGGAATTGATCAACAGCTACATCCGAGAACTCGAGTACCAGTATTTCCGGGATGCGTCATCGATCCTGATACGGGCGCTGTCGGCGGAAACGCCGAGTCTTCTGCAGGACGCCGGCTTCATCGAATTCTTCCGCGGTTATCGCCGTCAGCATCAGATTTGCGAACACTATCTCGTCGCCAATCCGTCGGGATTCCTGATGCTCGATCGCCATGCGCGGGCCCGGCTGATGCTGGTCATGACCGAGGAGGAGCTGGATATCCAGCGCCGGGTCGCGAGCGACGAGGGCGCGCCCATGGAACTGCTGGATGCCTTGCGGGACGGGGACCGGCTGCCGTTCTTCCACGCCGGCGACGGTTTTTATCGACAGGGACTGGTCGACTGGGAAGCCGCACTGCATCCCGCGCGGCGTCTGCGCGGCGAGACCAACAATTATCTGTATGCGGTGCTGGACGACACGACCCCTTACAACACCGCGGCGGGGACCGTCCCGTCATTGGTGGATTATCTCGATCACGACGCGAACGGTCGTTGAGCGAAGGTCACGGCCCGCCGTCGACGGGCCGTGGTTACTGCCTGGCGCGACCCGGCTATGGGCATCGCATCCTTGCCGACCCCATGCCTCTGGTGCGGTGCCGGGTCCGACGGTCAGGCCGCTTTGGCGACCGCGCTCCCACGCTTCTTGCGGGTGGACGCCCACTCCCACATGCCGCTGGCCGCGCGGGTGTCGGCCAGGATGCGCAGCGTCCGTTCAACCTGATCGTCGGTCATCGCGCTGTGCAGCGATAGCCGGACCAGGGCGCGGTTCCGGGGTGTTGCCGGCGGGCAGAAGATCGCGCCGAACAGGCCGTTGTCTTCCAGCACGTCGCGCAGGTGCATGACGTCCAGTTCGCTGCCCGCTTCCAGGGCGATGATCTGCGACTCGGTCTCGCGCAGGTTGTAACCGAGGGCGTCGATCTCGGTGCGCATGTGGGCGGCGATCTCGTGCAGGCGGGTGCGGCGGTCATCGGCGGCACGGATCACCTCCAAGGTCTTGCTCATGCCGGCCAGTTCATGCGGCAGCAGCGTGGAACTGAAGATCGCCGGCGACGACGTGGAGCGGAAATAGCTCGCGAACTCGCGATGCGCGGCGATGATGCCGCCCCGGGCCGCGAACGCCTTGGCCAGGCTGGCGGTGCGGAAATGCACCTTGTCGGTCAGGCCCAGTTCCACCACCAGGCCCTCGCCATGCGGGCCGTGGGTGCCCAGCGAATGCGACTCGTCGACCACGAACACGCAGCCGTTCTGTTCCGCCAGTTCGGCGATTTCGGTCAGCGGTGCGACGCTGCCGTTGGTGCTGTAGACCGAGTCCACCACGATCACCCCGGGGCCGTTTTTCTCGATCAGGCGCGCGAGGTGGCCGGGCTCGTTGTGGCGGAACGGATGGGCGGTCGCACGCGCCGCGTGCACACCTTCCCATAGCGAGACGTGGGCAAAGAAATCGACGTAGACCGGTGTGTCGGCGTCGGCAATCGATTCCATCAGGCCGGTGTTGGCGGTCCAGCCGGACTGGCTGACCACCGTGGTGTCGCACTGCATGAACTCCGCCATGGCGCGTTCGAAGCGTTCATGCTCGTTCGGGCCGTTGAGGAAGATGGCCGACATCAGCATGCCGTTGCCGCTTTCCTGGATCGAATCCACCTGGGCCTTCAGGATTGCCGGATGCTGGGCAAGGGCCAGATAGTCGTTGGACATCAGCACGATGTCGTTCTGCTTGGGAATCATGCCCGCCATGATGTGGCGGCCGCCCCAGTCCACGGTCATGCGGTGGTTGTAGTAGTGGTCTATCCGGCGTTGCAGGAAGCCCGGGATGCGCGGGGTTTGATGACTGGCCGCGCGGATCGACTTGCTCGCGACGGTGGAGGCTTTTGTGGTTCGGTTCGACATGGGAACGCTCCTTAATGACGTGATTTCGATCGGCCCGTATAGGGTCGAGCCGGAAACCTTGCACGTCGCCAGAGGCGTCGATTGCCCGGACTCCATGGCCCGAATCCTGTCGGTGCCATTAGCTGTGAACGATGGGTTCAGGAACTTTGGGTCACCGTTCTGACTCTGATGGTCCCCTACCAGTATGCGGTTTTCTGCCGCAAGCGCTTGAAAAGTTGTTCAGAAACAATTAGATGGGTAACGTTTGTGAAAGCGCGCGAAGTGGAAATGTACGAAAACGTTTGTTTCTGGCTTTGATGGGTTACGCTTAAGTAAGCGTCGTGTCAGATTCGAGTCATGCTTTCTGCATACGCGCCGATTGATCACCTAACCAACAACACAATAACGAACACGCCGGGCTGCTCGATGGACGCACGGGCTGACGAGGACTGGTTGAGAAGGCGGGCCGCCTTTAGGGATGCGCTGATTCGATCAGGGCTTCCTCGGTCGCTGCCATACGTAATGGACCCAAGGAACTGAGAACCATGGCAAATCTGATTTTGAGCCGTAAATCCGGCGAGTCGATCGTTATCGGCGACGAAGGCGAAATCGTCGTCACCATCCAGTCCGTTCGGGGTGGCACGGTCGATGTGCGCATCGCAGCGCCCCGCGACGTGCCCGTTCATCGCGACGAGATTTACGCGAAGTTGCACCCGGATGCGGTGCCGGATGCCGTTGCCGCCGGTGAGGCCGCCGCCGCCGCCGCCGCCAACCGGGTGCGCAAGCCGCGTATTTACCTCCGTCGTCGCCCCGGGCGTGAGCATGAAGACGACCACGGCAACGATGGTCAGCACGGCGATTGACGATGCTTGATGTCTGAACGCAAAGGGGCGCCGTCTGGCGCCCCTTTGCGTGGCGGGTTCACTCAGCGCCAGTGCGGATGCCCGTGCAGGGCGGCAAAGTTCTTCGGCACAAGCACCGTGTTCAGCGGTTCACGACCGTCATCCGGGCGCGGGTAATCCAGCGTGTAGTGCAGCCCTCGTGATTCCTTACGCCGCCGCGCGCAGCGGATGATCATGTCCGCGACCTGGGTCAGGTTGCGCAGCTCGATCAGGTCGTTGCTGACCTTGAAGTGGCCGTAATAGTCATCGATCTCCTGCGCGAGCAGGTCGACGCGGTGCTTGGCGCGTTCCATGCGCTTGGTGCTGCGGACGATGCCGACGTAGTCCCACATGAAGCGGCGCAGTTCGTCCCAGTTGTGGCTGATCACGACCATCTCATCGGAATCGACGACGCGGCTTTCGTCCCAGTCAGGAAGCTCCGGCGGCGGTTTCGAGCCCGGCAGGCGTCTGATGATGTCTTCGCACGCGGCCACCGAGAAGACCAGGCATTCAAGCAGCGAGTTGCTGGCCATGCGGTTGGCGCCGTGGAGGCCGGTGAAGGCGGTTTCGCCGATTGCATACAGGCCTTCCAAGTCGGTGCGACCGTGGTGATCGGTCACGACCCCGCCGCAGGTGTAATGCGCGGCCGGAACCACCGGGACGGGCTCCCGGGTCAGGTCATAGCCGTATTCGAGACAGCGTGCGTAGACGGTCGGGAAATGGGACTGGATGAAGTCCGCCGGTCGGTGGCTGATGTCCAGGAACATCGATTCCGCGCCGAGACGCTTCATCTCGTGGTCGATCGCGCGCGCGACGATGTCACGCGGGGCGAGTTCGCCACGTGCATCGAAATCATCCATGAAGCGGGTACCGTCGGGCCGCAGCAGGCGCGCGCCTTCGCCGCGCAGTGCCTCGGTGAGCAGGAAGGACTTGGCCTCCGGGTGGTACAGGCAGGTCGGATGGAACTGCACGAATTCCATGTTGGCGACGCGGCAGCCGGCACGCCAGGCCATGGCGATGCCGTCGCCGGTGGAGGCATCCGGATTCGAGGTGTAGAGATAGGCCTTGCCGGCGCCGCCGGTGGCGAGCACGACGAAACGCGCCTTGATGCTCAGCACGCGGCCGGCGTCACGGTCCAGCACATAGGCGCCATGGCAGCGGTTGCCGCGCAGACCGAGCTTCTGACCGGTGATCAGATCGATCGCGATGTGACGTTCGAGCAGGGTGATGTTCGCTTCCGCGCGGGCGCGATCGAGCAGCGTCGTTTCGATCGCGCGGCCGGTCGCATCGGCGGCGTGGACCACGCGGCGCGCGCTGTGGCCACCTTCGCGGGTGAGGTGGTAGGCCTCGCTGCCGTCGTCGAGTTTCTCGCGGGTGAACGGCACGCCGCGTTCGATCAGCCAGGCGATGACCTTGGGGCCATTCTCGACCGTGTAACGCACCGTGTCCGGATCGCAGAGCCCCGCGCCGGCATCGATGGTGTCGGCGATGTGTGCCTCGAACGAGTCGTCCGCGTCCAGCACGGCGGAGATGCCGCCCTGCGCGTAGAACGTTGAGCCTTCGCTCAGTTCGCCCTTGGCCAGCACGGCGACCCGCGCGCTGGGTGCGAGATGTAACGCGAGGCTGAGCCCGGCAGCGCCGCTGCCCATGATCAGAACGTCGAATTCGAGACTCATTCGGTGGCGTGCTTCGAGGGTATTCAGTAAGGTTGCGCGAATCCCGGTCGGGTCGATTCTTCGAGCCCATCGAACCGGAACTTTCCGTCGCCGCCCGGGTCCATGAGCGCGGCGACAACATCCTGGAGTTCAGTCCCGCATGGCGGAAACCGACGTCGACCAACTGCTGGTCGAACGTGTTCAGAAGGGCGACAAGACAGCGTTCGACATCCTGGTACGCAAATATCAGGGCCGCATCGTCAACCTGATCACGCGATACGTCAACGATCCGACCGAAGCCCTGGACGTTGCCCAGGAAGCCTTCATCAAGGCTTACCGGGCACTGCCGCGCTTCCGTGGCGAGAGTGCGTTCTACACCTGGATGTATCGCATCGCGATCAACACCGCGAAGAACTTCCGTGTCGCGCAGATGCGGCGTCCGCCGGGCGACGATATTCAGGCCGAGGATGCGGAACTTTACGATGGTGAATCGTCTCTCAAGGATTACGCGACGCCGGAACGGGCGAGTCTGACCGACGAGATCGAGACGACCGTCCGCAACGCGATCGATGCCTTGCCCGAGGACTTGCGCACCGCCATCAGCCTGCGCGAGCTCGAGGGCATGAGTTACGAGGAGATCGCCGAGGCCATGGACTGCCCGATCGGAACGGTGCGCTCGCGCATCTTCCGGGCCCGCGAGGCCATCGACGAAAAATTGCGACCGCTTCTGGATTGACCGTCCAGAGCCTATGTTTGATACCGAACGCATCAATGGGACCGCGCCATGAGTGACCCAATCCGCGAACAGTTGTCCGCCCTGATGGACGGTGAGTTGCCCGCCGGCGAGCAGGACCTGCTGCTGCGACGCCTGGACGCCGACCCCGCACTGCGAGCCTGGTGGCAGCGCCAGCATCGTGCCCGCGAGGTGCTGCGGAACGAGGCATCGCCTTACATGGAGGTCGATCTGGCCGGACGTGTCATGGCCGCGTTGGACGACGACTCGGGCTTTGTGGCCGAGACCGTGAAACCGAACGGGGCGTCGTGGTGGCGTCCGGTCGCGGGGCTCGCGGTGGCGGCCTCGGTGGCCACGGTCGCGATCATCGGCGTGCAGCAGTTCCAGAGTCAGGGCGATGCGCCGATGCTGGTGGCGGAACGCCTGCCGACCAGCGGCACACCGCTCTGGGCGTCGCGCGAGAACTCCGGCATCACCCGGGTGGTCGCCGCAGCTGACGAAGGCCGTCTGCGTGATCCGCGCCTCGATGCCTATCTCGCCAGTCATGCGGAGCAGGCCATGATGCTGGGCTCCGGCGGCTGGTTGCCGTACTCGCGTCTGGTCGGGCAGGTCGAGGAGACGCCGGACGGTCTGGCGCTCGACGCGAATCGCTGACCGGACGATGTCCATGCGAAAACCGGCGATGTCTCCATGGTGGGCGGTGGTGCTGCTGTTCGCGGCGACGACGGCATGGGCGAGCGAGCCGGTTCCGGGCGATAGCAACGCTGAACCCGATGCCGATGTGCGAGTTCTGCTGGCACGCATGGGCGAGGCGATGCGCGGGCGCGATTACGAAGGAACGTTCATCTATCGCCGCGCGGATCACGTGGACACCTTGCAGGTGTTTCATCGCGGCAGCGGCGGGCGGGAGCGCGAACGTCTGATCACGCTGGCCGGCAAGGCGCGCGAGATCGTCCGCGATGGCGACGATGTGCGCTGCATCCTGCCTGACCGCGGCAAGGTGCTGGTTGGTCATCAGCACAGTCGCAAACCGTTCCCGACTGCGTTGTTCGACAACCCGGAAGCTTTGTTTCCGCTCTACCGCTTTGAACGGGATGGCGGGGAACGAATCGCCGGCCGCGATGCGGAAGTCATTCAGGTCAGCCCGCGTGACGCGTACCGCTTCGGTCACCGCTTGTGGGTGGATAGCGAAGCCGGCCTGTTGCTCCGTTCGGACGTGATCGACGAAGCGGGCGAGATCGTCGAGCAGATCATCTTCACCAACGTCGACGTGAACGCGCAGGTCGACGACGCGGAACTGGCGCCGAGTACCGACGTCAGCACGTTCGCCGAGGTGCCGGACAGCGCCGCCGAAGTCATGCTCACGTTGCCGGCCTGGAGCGGCGACCTGCCGCCTGGCTATCAGTTGATCAAGCGTCGCCAACGCCATGTCGGCGCCGATCAGGTTGCTGTCGAGCACCTGCTGTTCAGCGATGGTCTGTCCAGCGTGTCGGTGTTCATCGACCCGGCGCCGGAACGCGACGACCTGTTGCAGGGCGATACCAGGCACGGCGCTGCCAGTGCCTTCGGTGCCTATCACGATGGCCGGCATGTCACCGTCGTCGGCGAGGTGCCGGTCGCGACCGTCGAATTCATCGGCGCTCGCCTGACCGGCGGTGAAACCGCTGACGTGGCGGGTGCCGGCCCGGCAGGTACCGCCCAATGATCGAGGAAACCGCCTGGGTGGTCCGCGTCGATGACGGTGAGACCTGGGTGGAGACCCAGCGTCGCTCCAGTTGCGGCAGCTGCGCCTCCAAGAGCGGTTGCGGTACCTCGGCGCTGGCCGAGTGGTTCGGGCGGCGCACGGTCGGTCTGCGGGTCGACAACCCGGTTGGTGCGCGCATCGGCGAGCAGGTGGTGATCGGCGTGCCGGAGAGCATCCTGGTCAACGGCGCGGCCCGCATGTACGGCCTGCCGCTGCTGACCCTGCTGATCGGTGCCAGTATCGGCGGCTGGCTGGCCGGTGACGTCCACAATGACCTGATGACCGGACTGGGTGGCGGGCTGGGTTTGCTGGCCGGATTCGCGCTGGCGCGGCGGGGTTCCGGCGATCGCCGCGACCGGCGTGACGGGCGGCCACGAATCCTGCGGCGCGCCAGCCAGTTCGTGGTGTTTCCGGAACGTGTTTGATCCGCAACGTGTTTAATCCGCTCTGAATTTGCTTCTTTGATTAGGGAGATGTCCATGTCGAAGCGCTGGTCGAACGACCTGCTGGTTCGGTCCTTCTGGGTGCTGGTCCTGAGCGCGGGTCTGTTCACCTCGACCGCCCGCGCCGCGCTGCCGGAATTCACCGGTCTGGTGAAGCAGTACGGGCCCGCGGTGGTCAATATCAGCACCACCAATCACGTCCCCAGCAGCGAGGCGCGCTTCCCCAATATCGAGATTCCCGACCTCCCGGACGGCCATCCCCTGAACGAGTTGTTCCGCCGTTTCTTCGGCGAACGCGGCGGTGTGACGCCGCCCGGCGAAGCACCGGGTGTTCCGGATGACGAATCCACCTCGCTGGGTTCGGGTTTCATCATCTCTGCCGACGGCTACATCCTGACCAACTACCACGTGATCAACGAGGCGGAGGAGATCGTCGTGCGCCTGAACGATCGCCGGCAGGTGGTCGCCGAGGTCATTGGCACCGACCAGCGCAGCGATCTCGCCCTGCTGAAGATCGACGCCGCCAATCTGCCGTTCGTGAAGATGGGCCGTTCGCGCGATCTCGAAGTCGGCGAGTGGGTGCTCGCGATCGGTTCGCCGTTCGGCTTCGATCATTCCGTGACGGCGGGCATCGTCAGCGCCAAGGAACGTTCGCTGCCGAGCGAGAACTACGTGCCCTTCATCCAGACCGACGTGGCCATCAATCCGGGCAACTCGGGTGGCCCGCTGTTCAACCTGGACGGCGAGGTGGTCGGCATCAACTCGCAGATCTACAGCCGCACCGGCGGCTTCATGGGGCTGTCCTTCGCGATCCCGATCGACGTCGCCCTGGAGGTCGTCGACCAGCTCAAGCACAAGGGCAAGGTCTCGCGCGGCTGGCTGGGCGTGCTGATCCAGGACGTCGACCGCAACCTGGCCGAGTCCTTCGGCATGCAGACACCGCAGGGCGCGCTGGTCGCGCAGGTGCTGGAGAACAGTCCGGCGCGGGATTCCGGGCTCAAGGTCGGCGACATCATCGTCGCCTTCAACGGCAAGCCGGTGCCCACCTCGGCCAGCCTGCCGCCGATGGTCGGGCGCGTGCAGGCCGGCGATCGCGTCAACGTGAAGGTGATTCGCAATGGCAGCGAAATGCTCGTGCCGGTGCTGATCGGCGAGTTGCCGGACGAGGACGTGCAGGTCGCCAGCACGCCGAAACCGAAGGCCAGCAGCAACCGCCTCGGCGTCGTGGTCGGCGATCTCAGCGCCGAGCAGCGCGCCGAACTCGAGGTCCGCGAGGGGGGCGTGCTCGTCGAACGGGTGCTGGAAGGCGCGGCCGCGCAGGTCGGCATCCGTGCCGGTGACGTGATCCTGCGCATCAACAACCTCGCGGTCACCGATGCGGCGCAGTTCGAGCAGATCGTCACCGAACTGCCCACCGGTCGGCAGCTGCCGGTGTTGATCCATCGCCGCAACGGTGCGCTGTTCCTCGCGCTCAAGCTCGATCGCTGATGGCGGCCGGCTACACGGTCTATGTCCGTCATGGCTGCCATCTGTGTGAGGCGATGACCACACGGCTGCGCCAGCGCGGCATCGCCTTCACCGAGGTCGACATCGACGCCGACGCGGGCCTGCGCCGCGAATACAACGACCGGGTGCCGGTGCTGACCCGCGACGGCGAGTTCGTCTGCCAGTACTTCCTCGACGAGGCGCTGCTGTAGCGCGCGATGTGGGCCGGCATAAGCGCAGCGTTGCCGGTATGAGGCTTCGATCGCAGGCACGAAGCCGGCAACGCTGCGCTTATGCCGGCCTACACAGGACGTTTCAGTCTTTGCTCCGGACAGGGGAAACGGTGACAATGCCTCCTTTTTCGAGGCCCACCCCTTGGACCTGGCGCACATCCGCAATTTCTCGATCATCGCCCATATCGATCACGGCAAATCCACGCTCGCCGACCGCTTCATCCAGGTCTGCGGCGGCCTGAGCGAACGGGAGATGGAGGCGCAGGTGCTCGATTCGATGGACATCGAGCGCGAGCGCGGCATCACCATCAAGGCGCAGTCGGTGAGCCTCGATTACAAGGCTCGCAACGGCGAGATCTTCCAGCTCAATTTCATCGACACACCGGGCCACGTCGACTTCTCCTACGAGGTGTCCCGCTCGCTGTCCGCCTGCGAGGGCGCGCTGCTGGTCGTCGACGCCGCGCAGGGTGTCGAGGCGCAATCGGTCGCCAACTGCTATACGGCGGTCGAGCAGGGGCTCGAAGTCATCCCGGTGCTGAACAAGATCGATCTGCCGTCCGCCGAGCCGGAGCGGGTGATCGAGGAGATCGAGGAGATCATCGGCATCGACGCGAAGAACGCGGTGCGCGTCTCCGCCAAGACCGGCATCGGCATCGAGGACCTGCTCGAACAACTGGTCGAACTGATCCCGCCGCCGAAGGGCGACGAGAACGGTCCGTTGCAGGCGCTGATCATCGATTCCTGGTTCGACAACTACCTCGGCGTCGTGTCGCTGGTGCGCGTCGTCAATGGCTCGATCAGGAAGGGCATGAAGATCCGCGTGATGTCGACCGGGCGCGACTGGCAGGTCGAGCGCTGCGGCGTGTTCACCCCGAAGCGCGTCGACCATCCGGAACTCGGCACCGGCGATGTCGGCTTCGTCGTCGCCGGCATCAAGGACATCCACGGCGCGCCGGTCGGCGACACCTTCACCGACGTGCGCAACCTGGCCGACAAGCCACTGCCGGGTTTCCGCAAGGTCACCCCGCGCGTGTTCGCCGGCCTGTATCCCAGCGATTCCGACGACTACACCGATCTGCGCGAGGCGCTGGACAAGCTCAGCCTCAACGATGCCTCGCTGCACTTCGAGCCGGAGACCTCGCAGGCGCTCGGCTTCGGCTTTCGTTGCGGCTTCCTCGGCATGCTGCACATGGAGATCATCCAGGAGCGCCTGGAACGCGAATACGATCTGGACCTGATCACCACCGCGCCGACCGTCATCTACGAGATCGAGAAGACCGACGGTGAAATCATCCAGATCGACAACCCCGAGAAGCTGCCGCCGCCGAACAAGGTGAGCGAGATCCGTGAACCGATCATCGAGGCGCACATCCTGACCCCGCCGGATTACGTCGGGAATGTGATCAGCCTGTGCGTCGAGAAGCGCGGCAGCCAGATCCGCATGGACTACATGGGCTCGCAGGTGCAGTTGGTGTGGGAACTGCCGATGGCCGAGGTGGTGCTCGATTTCTTCGATCGCCTGAAATCGGTCAGTCGCGGTTATGCCTCGTTCGAATACAGCTTCAAGCGCTTCCAGACGGCGCCGCTGATCAAACTCGACATCATGATCAACGGCGACAAGGTGGATGCGCTGGCGGTCATCGCCCACGCCGATCAGGCGCAGAAGCGCGGTCAGGACGTGACCACCAAGCTCAAGGATCTGATCCCGAGGCAGATGTTCGACGTCGCCATCCAGGCCGCGATCGGCTCCAAGATCATCGCCCGCACCAACGTGAAGGCCCTGCGCAAGAACGTCCTCGCCAAATGCTACGGCGGCGACGTCAGCCGCAAGCGCAAGCTGCTCGAGAAGCAGAAGAAGGGCAAGAAGCGCATGAAGCAGGTCGGCAGCGTGGAGATTCCGCAGGCGGCCTTCCTGGCCGTGCTGTCGGTCGACAATTGACCCGCCGGCAACCCGCCTCCGGTAACATTCGCCCACGTCCCCATTCCTTGCGGCGCCTCATCCTGGACTAACCGATGCATCTCGATTTCCCGACCATCCTGACCCTGGCCTGCCTGATCACCGGCGTGATCTGGGGCATCGACGCCTGGCTGCTGGCGCCGAAGCGGCAACAGCTCGCGCAATCCGCGGACGCCGACGAGGTCGTGCGCGCCAAGGCCACGCGTGAGCCGGTGATCGTCGAATACGCACGCGCGTTCTTCCCGGTCATCCTGATCGTGCTGCTGCTGCGTTCCTTCCTGGTCGAGCCGTTCCGCATCCCGTCCGGGTCGATGATGCCGACGCTGCTGGTCGGCGATTTCATCATGGTCAACAAGTTCACCTACGGCATCCGCCTGCCGGTGATCAACAGGAAGGTCATCGATCTCGGTGCGCCGGAGCGGGGCGATATCGCCGTGTTCCGCTTCCCGCTGGACCCGACCACCGACTACATCAAGCGCGTGGTTGGCGTGCCGGGCGACAGGATCGGCTATTACCGCAAGGTGCTGTACGTGAACGGCCAGCCGCAGAAGCTCGATGACAAGGGCGTCTATGAGGGCTACGGCTCGGGCATCCGCATGTCCGGCGCGCGCATCGCCTCGGAGCAACTGGGCGATGTCCGGCACGACGTGCTGATCGATCTGCGGCGCCCGGATTTCAATCCCGGCTGCAACGTGCTCGCGGAAGGCGAATTCACCGTTCCCGAAGGGCACTACTTCGCGATGGGCGACAACCGCGACAACAGCAACGACAGCCGTTGCTGGGGCACGGTCCCGGACGAGAATCTGGTCGGCAAGGCCTTCCTGATCTGGTTCAACTGGGATTCCGCGCTCGGCATCCCGGAATGGGATCGCATCGGCAGCTCGGTCGAATAACCGACTGACGCGCCTGTCGGAATGAGCCGTCCCCGCCCGCCGATCGATCGCCTCGCACAGCGTTTCGGGCACCAGTTCGACAACGTCGGACTGCTTGAAGAGGCGTTGACGCATCGCAGCGCCAGCAGCCGCAACAACGAGCGGCTGGAATTCCTGGGTGACAGCATCCTCGGCATGGTCATCGCGGCGGAACTGTTCCGTCGCCGCCCCGGCGGCAACGAGGGCGAGATGAGCCGCCTGCGCGCCTATCTGGTACGCGGCACGACGCTCGCGCAGATCGCGCGTTCGCTGGACATCGGCGACTACCTGCTGCTCGGTTCCGGCGAAATGAAGGCCGGTGGGCATCGTCGCGATTCGATCCTCGCCGGCACCGTCGAGGCAATTCTCGGCGCGATCTACATCGATGCCGGGTTCGCGAAGGCGGAGCGTTGCATCCAGGCACTGTTCGCGCAGCGCCTCAATGAACTCCCCGACGCCGATGGCCTCAAGGATGCCAAGACTCGTCTGCAGGAATGGATGCAATCGTTCGGATTGGGCCTGCCGACCTACGAGGTGCTCGAAGTCAGTGGCGCCCAGCACAATCAGCAGTTTCGCGTCGCCTGCCGGGTCGAGGGGCCACGCGGCGCGATCATCGAAGGCTGGGGTCGCAGTCGCCGCAAGGCGGAGCAGGCCGCCGCCGAACTCATGCTCTCCCATCTGCAATCCCACTCCAGCGAATCATGACCAACCGCAGCGGCTACGTCGCGATCGTCGGCCGACCCAATGTCGGCAAGTCCACCCTGCTCAATCGCCTGATCGGTCAGAAGATCGCGATCACGACGCCGAAGCCGCAGACCACACGGCATCGCATCCTCGGCATCAACACCATCGGCGCGGACCAGATCGTCTACGTCGACACGCCGGGCATCCATCTGAATGCCAAGAAGGCCCTGAACCGGCAGTTGAACCGCACCGCGACCGGCACGATCGGCGAGGTCGACGTGATCGTGCTGGTGGTCGAGGCGCTGCGCTGGACCGAGGAGGACGACCTGGTCGTGTCCAAGCTTGCCGACATCAGCACGCCGGTGATCCTGGCCGTCAACAAGGTCGACAAGATCAAGGACAAGGAAGACCTGTTGCCGTTCCTGGCCAAGGCCGGCGGCAAGTTCCCGTTCGCCGCCGTCGTGCCCTTGTCGGCGCGCCGTGGTGACAACATCGCGCCGCTGGAACGCGAGATTCTGCCGCGTCTGCCAGAGGGCGCGGCGATGTTCCCGGAAGATCAGGTCACCGACCGCAGCCAGCGCTTCATCGCCGCCGAACTGGTGCGCGAGAAGCTGATGCGCGTGCTGGAGAAGGAGCTGCCCTACGCGTTGACCGTCGAGATCGAGAAGTTCGACTGGGACCCGAAGGAAGAGCGCTTCGAGATCGCCGCGCTGATCTGGGTCGAGCGCGACAGCCAGAAGGCCATCGTCATCGGCAAGGGCGGTGCCGCGCTGAAGGAGGTCGGCCGGCAGGCGCGGCTGGACATGCAGCACGTATTCGATCAGCGGGTTTACCTTCAGCTGTGGGTGAAGGTGAAGGAGGGGTGGTCGGATGACGAGCGGGCGCTCAAGAGTCTGGGGTATGACGATTTGTGAGGGTGTTGATGATGTTGCGGACATCATCTGGAGTTGAGGAATGGCTTCCAGGGGCCGGCATGGCCTCCTGAGACACGCCACGAGTGGTTCCATCCAGGCTCGACGGCGCGATCCATCGCGCCGACGGTCTCAGGAGGCCCTGCCGGCCCCTGGAAGCCTGGAGAGGGGAGTGGTTGGAAGACGGGCCGCCGGCATTGAGCCGGCGGCCCGTCTTGTTTTGGCCTAGCGTAGGGCGGATACCCGAAGGGGTTCCGCCGCATCGGCGCTGGATACGGCGGAACCCCTTCGGGTATCCGCCCTACGTTTCGGCAACCGCCGAAAAGCGTCGCGTCCGGCTCAATGCCGGGCGCGGCGCTTCAATTCCACAAACCTCTCCAGGCTTCGGGAGGTGGGGATGCCCTGCCGGGACCGTTGGCCGCAGGGATGCGGTCGTCGAGTCTCCAGGGATGGATTTACGGCGTGTCCCGGCAGGGCATACGCACCTCCCGAAGCCGAGCCACCGCCCCAGATGATGTCCACAACATCATCTACACCCAACCAAACGCCAGCGCGTCACAAGGTCAGGTGATCACATCCGGAACATTCCGCGAGATCGTCGCACGAACATCCCCCAGTTCATCCGCGAGCGCGATCAGATCCGCCAACGCCGCCTGCGTATCCAGGTCATGCAATTCCGGATTCGGCTCAAAACGCTCGATGTACACGCGCAAGGTGGCGCCGACGGTGCCGGTGCCCGACAGGCGGAAGACAATCCGCGACCCGTCCTCGAAACCGAAACGCAGGCCCTGACCGGTGCTGACGCTGCCATCGACCGGGTCGGTGTAACTGAAGTCATCGGCGTAGGCGACTACCCGACCGGCCAGGGTCTGGCCGACCAGGCCGTTCTGGCGGGCGGCCAACGCCGCCATCAGACCCTTGGCGGCGACTGCATCGACGCCTTCGTAATCGTGACGGGTGTAGTAGTTGCGACCGAAACGGCGCCAATGCCCGCGCACGATCTGCTCGACGGTCTCCTTGCGGGCGGCGATCAGGTTCAGCCAGAACAGCACGGCCCACAGGCCGTCCTTCTCGCGGACGTGGTCGGAGCCGGTGCCGAAACTCTCCTCGCCGCACAGCGTGACCTTGCCGGCGTCGAGCAGGTTGCCGAAGAACTTCCAGCCGGTCGGGGTCTCGTGGCACTCCACGCCCATGACCTCGGCGACGCGGTCGGCGGCCTGGCTGGTCGGCATCGAGCGGGCGATGCCACGGATGCCCAGGTGGTAACCCGGCGTGTGATGGGCGTTGGCGGCGAGCACCGCGAGCGAATCCGACGGCGTCACGAAGAAGTGCTTGCCGAGGATCATGTTGCGGTCGCCATCGCCGTCCGAGGCGGCACCGAAGGCGGGGGAGGCCGAGGAGAACATCAGGCCGGCCAGTTCCTCGGCGTAGACGAGGTTCGGGTCCGGATGGCCACCGCCGAAGTCGGTCAGCGGCACGGCGTTGACGACGGTGCCGGGGACGGCGCCGAGACGGTCCTCGATGATGGCCTTCGCATACGGCCCGGTGACCGCGTGCATGGCGTCGAAACGCATCGTGAAGCCGCCGTCGAACAGGGCCTTGATGGCCGGAAAATCGAACAGGTGGGCCATCAGTTCGGCGTAGTCGGCGACCGGGTCGATGATCTCGACGCGGCAATCGCCCAGATTGGTCTCGCCGCGCGCCGACAGGTCGATGTCGGCACTGTCGAGAATCCGGTATTCGCGGATTTCGCGGCTGCGCGCGTAGATCGCCTCGGTGATCTTCTCCGGCGCGGGCCCGCCATTCGCGATGTTGTACTTGATGCCGAAATCCTCGTCCGGACCGGCGGGGTTGTGGCTGGCCGACAGGATCAGGCCGCCATCCGCCGCGCGCTTGCGGATCAGGTGTGACGCGGCCGGCGTCGACAGGATGCCGCCCTGACCGATGATCAGTCGCGCGCAACCCTGCGCGGCGGCCATGCGGGCGATGATCTGGATCGCGGTGTCGTTGAAGTAACGACCGTCGCCACCGAGCACCAGCGTCTTGCCGCTGACGCCGTCGATGGCGTCGAACACGGCCTGCACGAAATTGGCGAGGTAATGCGGTTGCGCGAACACGCGCACCTTCTTGCGCAGGCCGGAGGTGCCGGGGCGCTGGTCGTCGAACGGGGTGCTGTGGACGGTCTGGATACTCATGACGGCGGCAATGCTCACAAGGGGGAGTGCTATGGTTGCTGATCAGTGAATCCCGAGACGGGGTTTGCGATCAAGCGGGTTCAATCAACTTCGGGGTATCGAGTGCAGGTCAGCCGCTGGCACCAGTTGAAGCATCTGTTTCGCAAGCGCGGGTTCGCCAACCTGATGGCGATCTATGAGCGCAATTTCCGCCTGCTTAGCGATCTGGCACCCGGTCTGGCGGCGTTGCCGGACCGACTGATCTCGCGTGTCGACGATGGCCATGACCTGCATTGGCGGGTGCTCGATCGCCAGCGCTACACCACCGAACTGCTGCTGACCCACTACCTCGACCTCGATGGCGAGCGGGTCGCCGATCCGGACCTGCGCCTGCGCATCTACCACGACACCGGCCAGGTCGAGATGATGTGCGACGTGGTCTGTGACGAGCTGGTCGACGTGCTCGAGCGGAGCCATGCCGAGGTCAACGGCGACGCCGCCGGCGCTCCCGGGACGCAGGCGCGGCGCTGGGCCGTGAATCTGTTCCTGAACCGCTGGTTGGAATATCTGCTCCGCCAGGGTCACCGCTTCGTCGCGGCGGATTCGCCGACCGGCGCGGTCAGTTCCGTCTGAGCAAGGCAAGCGCTGAATAAATCCGAGGCTCCCGGGGGAAAACCCCGGCAACAGAGTGGTCGGCAAGTCCGTGACGCGGTTGTCCCCCGGCGTTGGTTGGCAGAAACTTGAGCGATCTACTCAAGTATTCGAGGCGCAAAGCCCATGAGACTGTCCACCAAAGGTCGCTACGCGGTTACCGCGATGATGGATCTCGCCATTCACGGTGAGGAATCGCCGGTCACGCTGGCGGATATCTCGGCCTGTCAGGGCATCTCCCTGTCCTACCTGGAACAGCTGTTCGCCCGTCTGCGGCGCGAGGGGCTGGTCGAGGGTGTGCGCGGGCCGGGCGGTGGTTATCGGCTGGCCAGGGCCGCCGATCAGATCACGGTCGCGGACATCGTCAATGCGGTGGGCGAGGGTGTCGATGCCACCCGTTGCGGTGGCTTGGCCGATTGCCAGGGTGGCGCGCGCTGCCTGACGCACGAACTCTGGTCGGATCTCTCCGATCAGATCCACGCCTTCCTGAAGGGCATCACGCTGGCCGATTTCGCCAATCGGCCAGGGGTTCGGGAAATCGCCAGTCGTCAGGACCGCACGCACGAGCGCACGGTGACCTTCGTCCGCAAGCAGGCCTGAAACGGACTGCGGGGTGCTGTCCCCGGCGGCTAGACTGATCCTGTGAAAGATCAGGATATCCAGCTCATCTCGCGACTCATCACCGGCGTTCGCTGGGCCGCCCTGGCGACGGTCACCGAGCAAGGCCCGGAGGCGTCGCATGTCGCGTTCGTCGCCGAACCCGATTTCGGGGCGATGCTGTTGCACCTCAGCGGCCTCGCCGCCCATACCCGCAACCTCTCTGACGATCCGCGCGCCTCGCTGGCCATCGGCGAGGCCGATTGTGAACGTGGCGATCCGCAGACGCTGGCCCGTCTCAGCCTGCATGGTCATATCGAGAAGCTGGCACGCGACACGCCCGCGTACAGCGCCGCCCGCCAGTGCTATCTGGCCCGCATCCCGACCGCCGAGGCGCTGTTCGGATTCGCCGATTTCAGCCTTTTCCGACTGGTCGTCGAGCGCGGGCGCCTGGTCGGCGGCTTCGGTCGCGCGCGGGATTTCTCACCGGAGGCGCTACGCCTGGCCGCCCGCTTCGCCGCCGCGAGGCCGGATTCGGCAGACTAGACTGGCTTGTCCTGGGTCAAGGACAGACGCGACCCTCACAGGCAGACTCGCGCCCTCACGATCCCGGCCTTGCCATGCCAACCAGAAAGCCCATCGAGGATGACTTCATGACACACCGCACGTTTCGTTCCGTTTCCGCGCTTGCCCTTGGTCTGATGGTTGCCGCCGGCGGCGCCCGCGCGACCGATCTCGAGCCCATGGCCGCGACCGCGCGCGATGCCTCCGCGCAGTTGCTGGAACTGCTGAAGTCGACCGTGACCAAGGCGACCAAGGAGAAGGGGCCGGTTTTCGCGATCGAGACCTGCAATGAGAAGGCCCTGCCGCTGACCGCCGAACTGTCCGGGAAGCTCGGTATCGATGTCGGTCGCACGAGCCACAAGTTGCGTCAGCCGAAGAACGCGCCGGATGCATGGGAAACGAAGGTGCTGGAAGATTTTCAGGCGCGCGTCGCGGCGGGTGAGAAGGTCGAAGGCATGGAGTCCTACGAGGTCGTCGAGGATGCCGACGGCAAGAGTTTCCGCTACATGCAGGCGATCCCGCTGGGTGGTGTCTGCTACAACTGCCACGGCGACAAGATCAAGCCGGACCTGAAGGCCAAGCTCGACGAGCTGTATCCGGAAGATCAGGCGCGCGGGTTCCTGCCGGGCGATCTGCGTGGCGCGTTCACCGTGAAGATGAAGATGTAGCGGGCTCTTCAACCCATCAGGTTGCATCGAAACCCCGGCCCGCTGGCCGGGGTTTTTCGTTTCCGTGGATCGGCTGGCAATCATTCGTTCATTCCCATGTAACGAAGCTGTAACCAATTCCCCCTATAACGGCCTCCGGTTTCCGATTCATACCTTGGGAGGTCCCGTGAAAACCAAGTCCCTGATTCTTGCTGCCGCCGTTACCGCCACTTTCTCGGTCAACGCCGCCGCCCGTGATTACGTCTCCATCGTCGGTTCCTCGACCGTCTACCCGTTCGCCACCGTCGTCGCCGAGCAGTTCGGCAAGACCAGCGAATACAAGACCCCGAAGATCGAATCCACCGGTTCCGGTGGTGGTCTGAAGCTGTTCTGCGCCGGCGTCGGCGTTCAGCACCCGGACATCACCAACTCCTCGCGTCGCATCAAGAAGTCCGAGTTCGACCAGTGCCAGGCCAACGGCGTCAAGGACGTCGTCGAGGTCAAGGTCGGTTATGACGGCATCGCGGTCGCCAACGCCAAGAGCGCGCCGCGCTTCGAGCTCTCCCGCAAGGACATCTTCCTGGCCCTGGCCAAGCAGGTTCCGGGTGACAAGGAAGGCGAGCTGATCGACAACCCGTACACCACCTGGAAGCAGGTCAACGCCTCGCTGCCGGACATCAAGATCGAAGTCCTCGGCCCGCCGCCGACCTCCGGCACCCGCGATGCCTTCGCCGAACTGGCGATGGAAGGCGGCTGCAAGAAGATCGAGTGGATCGCCGCCATGAAGAAGACCGACAAGAAGGCCTACAAGGCTGTCTGCCACACCGTTCGTGAAGACGGCGCCTATATCGAGGCCGGCGAGAACGACAACCTGATCGTGCAGAAGCTGGTTGCCAACCCGAACGCGCTGGGCGTGTTCGGCTTCTCCTTCCTGGAAGAGAACGGCGACAAGGTGCAGGGCTCGCTGATCGACGGCAAGGAGCCGGCGTTCGAGTCCATCGCCGACGGTTCCTACCCGGTCTCCCGTCCGCTGTTCTTCTACGTGAAGAAGGCGCACGTCGATTCCGTCCCGGGCATCCGTGGCTACGTGGCCGAGTTCACCTCCGAGAAGGCCTGGGGTGACGAGGGCTACCTGAGCGATCGCGGTCTGATCCCGATGCCGAAGGAAGAGCGTGCCAAGTTCGCCAAGGACGCCGCGGACATGAGCCCGCTGTCCATGTAACACGGCAGGCCGGACCGGTCGGCGCGAGCCCGTTTTCGGGTACGTGCCTGGCCGGTGCGGACGAGGAGGGCACGGCGGCGCGAGCTTCCGTGCCCTTTCGTCTTTGTGGCAGATCACACGTGAATATTTGAAAACGCTGATCGTCCCGGAATTGTCATATTTCTGACGCAGACTCCCGGTCGTCCAAAGATGCGCGGCACGCCGACTTCGCGCGTGCCCGAACCGAGTCGTACGAATGCCTACCTCGACGCTGATCATCCTGCTGCTCGCCGTCAGCAGCGCGCTTTACTACTTCGGTCGCCAGCGGTCCCTGGCCGTGGCCGGCGGTGAAATCCGCAAGCTGCATTCCCTGCCCAGCTACTACGGTTACTACGCCGCGTTGTGGTGCCTGCTGCCGGCGCTGGCCGTGTTGCTGCTCTGGAACGGTTTCGAGAGCAAGGTCATCACCACGCTGGTGGTCAACGGTCTGCCCGCCGAGGTGCGCAACGTCGACGACGCCAGGCTCGGCCTGATGATCAACGACATCCGCAACCTCGCCACCGGGGGCGTCGTGTCCGCCCGGCCGGACCCGGCCATGCAGACGGCGGCGAGTCATTATCAAGACCTCCAGAACATCAGCCGCGCCGCGCTGGCCGTGGTCGCGCTGGTCATCGCCAGCATCGGTGGCTTCCTGGCCTGGCGGAAGATCGCCACCGGCCACCGCGCGCGCAACAAGGTCGAGAGCATCGTCAAGGGGTTCCTGCTGTCGAGCTCGACGCTGGCCATCTTTACCACCCTCGGCATCGTGCTGTCGGTGCTGTTCGAGGCGATCCGCTTCTTCCAGCACGTCTCGATCACCGACTTCCTGTTCGGCCTGAGCTGGAGCCCGCAGATGGCGATTCGCGCCGATCAGGTCGGTTCGTCCGGCGCGTTCGGTGCGATCCCGCTGTTCGTCGGCACCATGCTGATCTCCTTCATCGCGATGATGGTCGCCGCGCCGATCGGCCTGATGGCGGCGATCTACCTCTCCGAATACGCCAGCCGCCGGGTGCGCGCCATCGTCAAGCCGGTCATGGAGATCCTCGCCGGCATCCCGACCGTGGTGTACGGCTTCTTCGCGGCGCTGACCGTCGCGCCGTTCCTGCGCGACACCGGCAGCATGATCGGCCTCGATGTGTCCTCGGAGAGCGCGCTGGCCGCCGGTCTGGTCATGGGCATCATGATCATCCCGTTCGTGTCCTCGCTGTCCGACGACGTCATCAACGCCGTGCCGCAAGCCATGCGCGATGGCGCCTACGGGCTCGGCGCGACCCGTTCCGAAACCATCCGTCAGGTCATCATCCCGGCGGCGCTGCCGGGCATCGTCGGCGGCATGTTGCTGGCGGTGTCACGCGCCATCGGCGAGACCATGATCGTGGTCATGGCCGCCGGTCTGTCCGCGAACCTCACCGCCAATCCCCTCGAAGCGGTGACCACCGTGACCGTGCAGATCGTGACCCTGCTGGTCGGGGACCAGGAGTTCGACAGCCCCAAGACCCTGGCGGCCTTCGCGCTCGGTCTGTCGCTGTTCGTGACCACGCTGATCCTCAACATCGTCGCCCTGCACGTGGTGCGCAAATACCGTGAGCAATATGAGTAACAACGAATCCATGAACCGCGTGCGCGCCGGTCTGGCGCGCCGCTACGCCACCGAACGGCGCTTCCGCATGTATGGCGTGCTCGCCATCCTGATGAGTCTGTTCTTCCTGGTGCTGCTGTTCACGACCATCATCGGCAACGGCTACACCGCGTTCCTGCAGACCCACATCAAGCTCGACATCACCTTCGATCAGGCCCTGCTCGATCCGTCCGGCAAGGGTGACCTGGCCGAGATCTCGCGCACCGGCGATTTCAACGGCGTGGTCAAGGCGGCGTTGCGGGAGGCCTTCCCGGAGGTCACCAAACGTGGCGACAGGAAGAGCCTGTACAACCTCGCCAGCGGCGGCGCCGGGTTCGAACTGCGCGACATGCTGATGGCCGACCCGTCGCTGATGGGCAAGACGGTCAGCGTCTGGCTGACCGCCGACGACGAGATCGACATGTTCATGAAGGGGCACATCGATCGGGACGTCCCGGAGGACGATCGTCGCGTCAAGGATCTGACCATCGAGTGGGTCGACCGCCTGCTCGCGGAAGACCGGCTTGAGAAACAGTTCAACACCACCTTCTTCACCGCCGGCGATTCGCGCGACGCCGAACAGTCCGGCATCTGGGGCGCCGCTGTCGGTTCGTTCTACACCCTGATCGTGACCCTGCTGCTGAGCTTCCCGATCGGCGTCGCGGCGGCGATCTACCTCGAAGAATTCGCGCCCACCAACCGCTTCACCGATTTCATCGAGGTCAACATCAACAACCTCGCGGCGGTGCCGTCCATCGTCTTCGGTCTGCTCGGTCTGGCGGTGTTCATCAGCTTTTTCGGCATGCCGCGCTCGGCGCCGCTGGTTGGTGGTCTGGTGCTGACCCTGATGACCCTGCCGACCATCATCATCGCCAGCCGCGCGGCGCTGAAGTCGGTGCCGCCGTCGATCCGCGAGGCCGCGCTCGGCATCGGCGCCTCGAAGATGCAGATGGTCTTCCATCACGTCCTGCCGCTGGCCATGCCCGGCATGCTGACCGGCGCCATCATCGGCATGGCGCAGGCGCTGGGCGAGTCCGCGCCGCTGCTGATGATCGGCATGGTTGCGTTCATCGTCGACATCCCCGGTGGCGTGTTCGATCCGTCCACCGTGCTGCCGGTCCAGATCTACCTGTGGGCCGACAGCCCCGAGCGCGCCTTTGTCGAACGCACCTCGGCCGCGATCATGGTGCTGCTGGCCTTCCTGGTAGTCATGAACGCGCTCGCGGTCATGTTGCGCAAGCGTTTCGAGAAGCGCTGGTAACGGTCACCCGTTCCGAATCACACTTACGAGTTGAAAACCATGGATATCGCCATGAACACGACCGAGGCCTTGATGAGCCCAGATAGCACCGACGCGACCAGCGTGCACAAGCCGGTTCGCGACGCCGTCGGCAGCCCGCTGCTGGACGCCACCGATGCGCGCATGACCTGCCGCAACGTGAACGTCTATTACGGCGAGAAGCACGCCATCCACGACGTGTCGCTGGACATCGGCAAGAACGAGGTCATCGCGATGATCGGCCCGTCCGGCTGCGGCAAGTCGACCTTCCTGCGCTGCCTTAACCGCATGAACGACACCATCGAGGGTTGTCGGGTGAGCGGCCAGATACAGATCGACGACCAGGACATCTACGACAAGTCCATCGACGTGGTGCCGCTGCGCGCGCAGGTCGGCATGGTCTTCCAGAAGCCGAACCCGTTCCCCAAGTCGATCTTTGACAACGTCGCTTACGGGCCGCGCATCCACGGTCTGGCCGGCAACCGCACCGACCTGGACGAGATCGTCGAGACCAGTCTGCAGAAGGCGGGTCTGTGGGAAGAGGTCAAGGATCGCCTCGATCAGCCCGGCACCGGGCTGTCCGGTGGTCAGCAGCAGCGCCTCTGCATCGCCCGCGCGATCGCGGTGTCGCCGGAAGTGATCCTGATGGACGAGCCCTGCTCGGCGCTGGACCCGATCGCCACCGCGCGCATCGAGGAACTGATCGACGAACTGCGCTCCAACTTCACCATCGCGATCGTGACGCACTCCATGCAGCAGGCCGCTCGCGTGTCGCAGCGCACCGCCTACTTCCACCTCGGTGACCTGATCGAGGTCGGCGCGACCGAGCAGATCTTCACCAACCCGACGCACAAGCTGACCGAGGACTACATCACCGGTCGCTTCGGCTGATCCGTTCGGCACGTCGCGTTCATACGGGGCCGGGGGAGCGATCCTCCGGCCCCGTTTTTATGGGTCGGCCTTCAGGCCGTGGATCGGCGATCGGTAGGAGCGGCTTCAGCCGCGACGGGCGGTGGCCGGCTTCGACTCCGCTCAGCCAGCGGGGGTGCGGATCGCGGCTGAAGCCGCTGCTGCCGGTAGCCCGCACCCAGAGTGCCTTATGTACACACCCTCGCAGGGGCTAGGGTTTGCGGTCGGCACCGTGCATTCGATAATGCCGGGCATGACTTACGTAGGGCGCTTCGCCCCGTCCCCGACCGGGCCGCTGCATTTCGGATCGCTGATCGCGGCGGTGGGAAGCTGCCTGCGCGCGCGTTCGGTGGGGGGCCGCTGGCTGGTCCGCATGGAGGACATCGATCCGCCGCGTGAACAGCCCGGGGCGGCCGACGCGATCCTGGCGACCCTGATCCGCTATGGCTTCGAGTGGGATGGCGAGGTCATGTATCAGAGCGCGCGCGGCGATGCTTACGACGCGGCGCTGGCGGGCTTGCGTGAACGGGGACTGCTGTTCCCATGCACCTGTACTCGTCGGGACATCGCGGACGCAGGGGGCGTCTATCCCGGCACCTGTCGTGACGGCTTGCCGGCGGGTCATGACGCGGATCGCACGCCCGCATTCCGGGTCCGCAGCGATGGCCCGGTCGTCCGCTTCCGCGATCTGATCCAGGGCGATATCGAAGAGCATGTCGAGACGGCCGTCGGGGATTTCGTGCTGCGCCGGGCGGACGGTCTGTATGCCTACCAGCTCGCGGTCGTCGTCGACGACGCGGAGCAGGGTGTGACCGAGGTCGTACGCGGCAGCGATCTGCTCGATTCGACCGCGCGGCAGATTCACCTCCAGCGCCTGCTCGGGGTGCCCACCCCGGCTTACCTGCACCTGCCCATCGCGGTCGACGCGAACGGCGACAAGCTCAGCAAGCAGACCTTCGCACCGGCCCTGCCGGACCACGACCCGGTGTTCTGGCTGGTCTGGGTGCTGGCGTTTCTGGGGCAGAAGCCGCCGGACGGATTGTCCGGCGCGTCGCTGCCTGAGTTCTGGGATTGGGCGATCGCCAACTGGCGCGTGGAACTGGTGCCCCGCAAACGCGCGATACCGATGGCGGACGTCACCCAGGGTGAGGTGTGAACGGTAGGGTGCGCCATGCGCACCGGGCGGGCATTGCGCCATGCCCATGGTGCGCATGGCGCACCCTTGTATTGTGAAGACGTCAGGGGAGACCCTGATCGGAACACCAGACGCCGTGTGCACCCTCAGGCCCTGGAGCCAGGAGCGTAGATCCTGCGCTGGCGTTCCTTTTCTCTTGCAGGAAATCGAACAGCATCTTTGGCACCGAGCCTCTCGGTAGCCCGCATTGACAAGGTGGATTGGCAAGATGAACCCCGCATTGCTCGTTCTCGGTATCGATGTCTCCAAGGCCAAGCTGGATGTGGCCTTGCTCCTTCCCGATGGAAAATTCCGCACCAAGGTGTTCGCCAACACACCCAAAGGCATTACCGCGTTGGTGACTTGGCTGACGCCGCACCTGTCCAGGCCCTTGCACGTGTGCATGGAGGCCACCGGTACCTACTGGGAGGCGGTGGCCGAGGTGCTCGCCGATGCCGGCCAGGTAGTGAGTGTCGTCAACCCAGCTCAGATCAAGGCTTTTGGGGGCGCGGCGCTGGTACGTACCAAGACCGACGCGGTCGACGCGCGCCTGATTGCCCGCTTCTGTGCCACCCAGCACCCGGCCCCCTGGCAACCCGCGCCACTGAATGTCCGTGAACTGCGCTCCTTGGTGCGTCGTCGTCAGGCTCTGGTCGACATGCAGACCCAGGAGAGCAACCGCCTGGAGGTCGCCAAGGCCGGGGTCCGGGCCGATATCCAGGCGCATCTGGCTTACCTCGTCGATGCCATTGCCGCCGTCGAGGCCGCGATCCGGCAGAAGATCGACGATGACCCGGACTTGCGTGAACAGCGTGAGCTGCTGGTCTCAATCCCCGGCATCGGGGAAAAGACCCTGGCCATGTTGCTGGCCCATTTCGGTGGACCGTTGCGCTTTACCCGTACCCGACAGGCGGCGGCTTACGCCGGCCTCGATCCCCGTCAACACCAGTCAGGCAGCAGTGTGCTGCGCCGCCCAAGGTTGTCCAAGGTGGGTCATGCGGAGCTGCGCGCCAGCTTGTACATGCCCGCCATGGTGGCCCTTTACCGAACCGACTGGGGCCGCGCTTTTCGGCAGCGTCTGGCGGCCAATGGCAAGCCCGCCATGGTCATCCTCGGCGCCATGATGCGAAAGCTCATCCATGTCGCCGTCGGTGTACTCAAGTCCCGCAAACCCTTCGATGCGTCCCTGCATGGGGCTTGCTTCGGATAACAGCATCTACGGTTCAGAATCTAACCGGCGGTTTGGGTGTGCCGGTGTTGCCTTGGGTCTCGGCGATCGAGCGGCCCACGTCGCGGCCGGCGGCGAGCGCAGCCGTCTCGTTGAGGCCTGAGCCGCTCGGTGGTTGCCAGTTGTTCTCTTCGCGCAGGTAGAGGGTCTGGGTCGGGAACGCGAACTCGACCTGCATCTCCTTCGCCACGCGCAGGATGTCGAGCAGGAAACGCTGCCGTTCGCGCAGTTCGGTGGACCAGTCCGGGGTTTCCCAGAATACGTAGACCAGCACGTTCAGCGAGGCCGCGCCGAAGTCGTTGAAGTAGATCTGGAAGTAGTCGTGGCGCATGTACGGGTGCTGGCGGACCAGTTCGCGCAGGGCCTCGCAGAAGGCCTCGATGCGTTCCGGGGGGGTGTCGTAGGTCAGGCCCAGCGTGGTCTTCAGGCGGCGGTAGCGGCGCTTGCCCATGTTGTCGACGCTGGCGGTGATGAACTTCGAGTTCGGCACCGTGACCACCGAGTTGTAGAAGGTGCGGATGCGCGTGCTGCGGAAGCCGATCTCCTCAACCGTGCCCTCGACGCCGTCGGTGACCACCCAGTCGCCGACCGAGAAGGTCCGGTCCAGCAGGACCGTGATCGAGCCGAACAGGTTCTGCACCATGTCCTTCGCGGCCAGGGCGAAGGCCAGGCCGCCGAGGCCGAGGCCGGCGAGCAGGCTGGAGATGTCGATGTTCATGTTGTCGGCGATGAACACCACGCCGATCACGGTCACGAAGATCTTGAAACTGCGCTGCGCGAGCGGCACCAGTGCGTCGTCCAGCGTGCTCTCGGTGGCGGCGGCGCGTTTGCCGAGCCACGCGGTCAGCAGGTCGACGAGGCGGTAGGCGGTCCACACCGCCGAGATGCCGGCGAGGAATTTGACCGCGATGAGCAGCACCAGCAGTACCTGTTCGGGCAGGCCGAGCAGGTTCACGCCCAGCCACCAGATCACCGCCATCGCCATCAGTCCGAGCGGGCGCAGCATGCCGTCGCTGACGTCCTGATAGGTCGACGAACGCTTGCGCCAGCCGCGCACGAAGGTGGCGAGGAACCAGGACACGACGCGGTCGACCAGCACACCGAGCACGATCAGTGCGAACAGGGCCAGCCAGCGCCAGTTTTCGAGGAAGAACGGGGTCGCCTTCAAGGATGCGGGCATCGCATCGCGGATGCGCAGGTGGAGCGGCTGGTGGCTGCGCGAGGCGTCGCTGGCCACCACGCGCGCGCGTTCGGCGACTTCCTCCGAGATCGCCGGCAGCGCGGCGATGCTGCGCCGGGAAAAGCGCCAGGCGCCGTCTTCCTGGCGTTCGATCACGATGCTGCCGGCACGGTAGCGTTCGAAGGTCCAGGCACCGGTCGAAGAGTGCTCGGGTACGCGGTCGAGGTCGATCAGGCGGGTGCGATCGAGCACGTCGAGCAGCATCCAGGCGAGATCTTCGCCGCGTTCGCGGCGGACCAGGGCGCTGACCTCGGACAGATCCAGCGTGCTCATCGCGTCGGCGATGCGCGCCGGCTGGCCGCGACCGATGTCGTTCATCGCGTGCAGGAAGGCGGCCATGGTCGTGCGTGGCGAGGCCAGTTCCGCAGGGGGCGCGGAGGCAGCGGCAACATTGTCGTCGGTAAAGGCAGCGACGGGCAGCAGCGTAAGCAGGACAGCGAGAAGCAGGGAGCGCAGGGACATGACGGCGTTTGGTTCTTGGCGGTCCCCGGATGCTACCCATCCAGGCGGGCAGGCACAAAAGAACAGGGTCTTAAGGCGTGCAGCGCCGCAGCCGGCTTACCGTCTTCGAGCGAAGCCTCATGCCGGCAACGCTGCGCTTATGCCGGCCTACATCTGGAATCAGCGTTTGCGGCGCACGTCCGAAACGTTGGGCAACTGGCCGATGCGCGTGAGCACGCGGCTCAGCTGCTCGTTGTCGCTGATCTCCATGGTCAGGGTCATGCGGGCGACGTGCTCGTGCTTGTCGGACAGCGTGTTGACCGCGATGACGTTGATCTTGGCGTCGGCGAGGGTGACGGTGATGTCCTTGAGCAGGCCGGTGCGGTCGTAGGCCTCGACCTCGATGTCGACCGGGTAGACGCGCTTCTCGCCGTCGTCGTTCTCCCAGCTCACCTCGATCAGCCGCAGGCGCTGCTCGTCGTTCATGTTGATGACGTTGATGCAGTCCCGCTTGTGGATGGTGACGCCCTGTCCCTTCGTGATGTAGCCGATGATCGGATCACCGGGCACCGGTTTGCAGCACGGCGCCATCCTGGTCATCAGGTCGCCGACGCCGCCGACCTTCACGTCTCCCGATTTGCCGGACTTGCCGGTCGACGTCGGCTTGTGCAGCAGCGCGGTTTCGTCCGGTTCGGCACGTGGCGGTTCGCTGAGATCGGCAATCGCGTGCGCCAGGTGACCGCTGCCGATGTCGGCACGGCCGATCGCGGCCAGCATGGCGTCGACGGAATCCTGTTTGAGGCGTTTGGCGAGGTCGTCGAGTTCCAGGCCGGTCGCGCCCATGCGGCGCAGTTCGCGGTCGAGTACCGTGCGACCGTCGGCGACGTTGCGCTCGAAGTCCTGCTGCTTCCACCACTGGCGGATGCGATAGCGGGCCCGGTTGGTGTGTACGTAGCCGGCGTGGGTGGACAGCCAGTCGCGGCTCGGGCCGCCTTCCTTCGCGGTCAGGATCTCGCAGCTCTGGCCGTTCTCCAGCGCGTAGGTCAACGGCACGATCTGGCCTTTGACCTTGGCGCCCCGGCAGCGATGCCCGACCTCGGTGTGGATCGCGTAGGCGAAATCGACCGGCGTCGCGCCGCGCGGCAGGTCGATGACCTTGCCGCCCGGGGTCATCACGTAGATGCGTTCGTCATCGTTGGATTGCAGCTTCTCCAGCAGCGTCGCGTCGTCCTGCGACTCGTCGCCGTCGAGCAGCGCGCGCAACGCATTGACCTTGCGCTCGAAGTTGGGGTCCGAGTTGCCGCCTTCCTTGTACTTCCAGTGCGCGGCGACGCCGAGTTCGGCGTGCTGGTGCATGGCGTGGGTGCGGATCTGGATCTCGACGGTCTTGCCCTCCGGCCCGACCACGGCGGTGTGCAGCGACTGGTAGTTGTTGCCCTTGGGGCGGGCGATGTAGTCGTCGAATTCCTTGGCGATCGGCTGCCACAGCGAGTGGACCAGACCCAGCACCGCGTAGCACTCGGCGACGGTATCGACCAGCACGCGCACGGCGCGCACGTCGTAGAGCTTATGAAAGCTGAGCCCCTTGCGCTGCATCTTCTTCCAGATGCTGTAGATGTGCTTTGGCCGACCGTAGATGCTGGCCTGGATGTGCGCGCTTTCGACCTCGTTCTCGAGACTGGCGACCAGATCGCGGATGTAGGTCTCGCGGTCGATGCGTTTCTCATCGAGAAGGCTGGCGATCTCCTTGTAGGTCTCCGGCTCCAGGAAGCGCAGGGAGTAATCCTCCAGCTCCCATTTGAGCTGGCCGATGCCGAGCCGGTTGGCGAGGGGCGCATAGATGGCCAGGGTTTCCTGCGCGACGGCTCGGCGTTCCGCTTCCGGGCGATGCTTGAGCGTGCGCATGACCTGCAAGCGCTCGGCCAGCGCCAGCAGCACCACGCGGACATCGTCGGACAGCGCCAGCAGCATGCGACGCAGGTTCTCGGCCTCGCTGGCGAGACCCCGCGAGGCCGGTACGCCTTCCTCGCCGAACTGGTGCAGGCGGGCGAAGCCGCGCAACAGCACCGCGACGCGCGGCGAGGTGCAATCCGCGACCTGTTCCGGCTGCACCTTGTGGGCCTGCAACAGCGGCAACAGCAGGCCGGCGCTGAGGGTTTCCGCATCCAGGCGCAGGCTTTCCAGGATGCGCGCGATGCCGAGTCCGTGTTCGCTGAATTCCGGGCCGGCGTCACCGAGTCGGGCCAGGCAGCCACTGATGTTGCTGGCGTCGCTCAAGCGTCGGAGCAGTTGCTCGGCGGCGACCAGCGGGGTCTCGTCGATGACGGCGTCGGAGGCGGTGGTGCCGGAGTGTTGAACCATGTGCGTTGTCGTCGTGCGGCGGTTGTAAAACCGGGTGCGTGGGCAGGCGATTATAGTGCGCGGGCATAATCTGCCGCCGCCGGTTGCAATAAGCGCGCCCGCCAACAATTCTTAGGGCACCTCGACCTATGCCAAGGCCATTCACGCCATGAGTTCCGCGCTCAAGCGACTGTTCGACAGCTCCTACCTCAACGGCGTCAACGCCGCGTTCCTGGAGGATATGTACGAGCGCTATCTGGATGACCGCCATTCGGTGGGCGAGGAGTGGCGCAAGCTGTTCGACAAGGTCAGCGCGGAGACCGACGGCGCGCCTGGTCGCAAGCCCCTTTCCGGTGCACCGCTGCGGCCAATGCCCTCCCGTGAGGCGCCGGGTACCGAACCCGCGCCCGGCCTCGCCCCGGACGACGCCGAGAAGCAGGCGGCGGTGCTGCGGCTGATCAATGCCTGGCGCGTGCGTGGTCATCAGGCCGCCGATCTGGACCCGATCAAACTGCGGGAGCGCTCGCGCGTCGCCGATCTCGATCCGGGCTTCCATGGCCTCGATGACGAAGACCTGGACACGGTGTTCAACACCGGTTCGCTGTTCGGTGCGGAGCGCCTGCCGCTGCGCAAGATCATCGCCAAGCTCCAGCGCATCTACGGTGGCACGGTCGGCAGCGAGTACATGCACATCATCGATACCGCCGAGAAGCGCTGGATCCAGAACCGCCTGGAAGGCGAGGAGAGCCACCCGGTCATTTCCACGCGTGGCAAGCATCGCTTGCTCAAGCAGCTCATTGCGGCGGAGGGGTTGGAGCGCTATCTGCACAGCAAGTACGTCGGCCAGAAGCGTTTCAGCCTGGAGGGCGGCGAGGCGCTGATCCCGATCCTCAACGTGCTGATCTCGCGGGCCGGCGCGATCGGCGCGCACGAGATGGTCATCGGCATGGCGCATCGCGGTCGCCTGAACGTGCTGGTCAACATCCTCGGCAAGTCGCTGAAGGACCTGTTCGCGGAGTTCGAGGGGGTCTACGACCCGATGCGGCATCTGGGTTCCGGCGACGTCAAATACCACCAGGGCGCGTCCGCGCAGGTCGAGACCAAGCACGGCGTGCTGCACGTCACGCTGGCCTTCAATCCCTCGCATCTGGAGATCGTCGGGCCGGTCGTGCAGGGCTCGGTGCGGGCACGCCGGGTGCGCCACGACGACCTGACCGGCAAGTTCGTGCTGCCGGTGGTGATCCATGGCGACGCCGCCTTCGCCGGCCAGGGCGTGGTCATGGAGACCTTGCAGATGTCGCAGGCGCGCGGCTACCGCACCGGCGGCACCGTGCACATCGTGATCAACAACCAGATCGGTTTCACCACGTCCGATCCGACCGACGCGCGCTCGACCACCTACTGCACCGAGGTCGCGAAGATGGTGCAGGCGCCGATCTTCCACGTGAACGGCGACGATCCGGAGGCGGTGCTGTTCGTGACGCGCGTGGCGCTCGATTACCGCATGAAGTTCCGCAAGGACGTGGTCATCGATCTGGTCTGCTACCGCCGTCACGGCCACAACGAGGCGGACGAACCGTCCGCGACCCAGCCGCTAATGTACGCGAAGATCAACGAACGCCCGACCGCCGTGCAGGTCTACGCGCAACGCCTGCTGGATGAAGGCGGCATCGGCGATGACGAGCTGAGCCGCTGGCAGGACGACTACCGGCAGGCGCTGGATGACATGAAGCCGCCGACGCGCGGCAATCACGACGACAGCAAGAATCCGTATCGCGTCGACTGGTCGCCTTTCGTCGGTCAGGACTGGACCGCGCCGGCCGATACCCGCGTGTCGGTGTCGCGCATCCGCACGCTCGGCAAGAAGCTGCTGCAACTGCCGGACGGCTTCAAGCTGCATCCGCGCGTGGCCAAGATCATGGATTCGCGCGAGCGCATGAACGCCGGTGCGCTGCCGATCGATTGGGGCTACGCCGAGACCATGGCCTACGCGACCCTGGTCACCGAGGGCTACGCGGTGCGCCTGTCCGGCCAGGACAGCGAACGCGGCACCTTTTTCCATCGCCATTCGGTGCTGCACAACATGATCGACGGCGCCGAGTACACGCCGTTGCAGCACCTGGATGCCGATCAGCAGCCGTACACGGTGATCAACTCGCTGCTCTCCGAGGCCGCCGTGCTGGCCTTCGAATACGGTTTCGCGACCGCCGAGCCGAACGCGCTGGTCATCTGGGAGGCGCAGTTCGGCGATTTCGCCAACGGTGCGCAGGTGGTCATCGATCAGTTCATCTCCTCCGGCGAGGCCAAGTGGAACCGCCTGAGCGGGCTGACGCTGTTCCTGCCGCACGGCCTGGAGGGGCAGGGCGCGGAACATTCCTCGGCACGCCTCGAACGCTTCCTGCAACTGTGCGCCGATCATCATATGCAGGTCTGCGTGCCGACCACGCCGGCGCAGATGTTCCACCTGCTGCGCCGCCAGATGCTGCGCCCGATGCGCCGCCCGCTGGTGGTGATGACGCCGAAGAGCCTGCTGCGTCACAAGGCCTCGGTGTCGTCCCTGGAAGAACTCGCCGATGGCGAATTCCGGGTCGTGATCCCGGAAGCCAACGCGCAGATCGAGGCGGATGGCGTGCATCGTCTGGTGCTGTGCTCGGGCAAGGTCTACTACGACCTTATCGAGCAGCGCGAGGCGGAGAACATGTGCCACATCGCGGTCGTGCGCATCGAACAGTTGCACCCGTTTCCGGAGGAGGCGCTGGGCGCGGAGCTCGCCCGTTACGCCAATCTGCGCGATGTGGTCTGGTGTCAGGAGGAGCCGCGCAACCAGGGCGCCTGGTACCAGATCCAGCATCACCTGTTGCAGGCCATCAATGGCCGCGCGCCGCTGCTGTACGCCGGGCGTCATGCCTCGGCGGCCCCGGCGGTCGGTTATCGCGTGCTGCATGAAGAACAACAACGCGCCCTGGTCGACAACGCCCTGGGCCCCGACGTATGAACGATGTTTTTCGCCGTAAAGCCGCAAAGGTGTGCTTGGATGGTCGCTCATGCCCTCGCGGCAATGCCAAACCGCCTGGCTGATGCATCCCTCTGCCCCCCTTTGCGTCTTCGCGACTTTGCGGCAACAGGATGTTTTGACACGAGGTCCAAATGAAAAAGGTTGAGATACAGGTTCCTGCCCTGCCGGAGTCGGTCAGCGACGGCGAGCTGGTGCGCTGGCGCAAGCAGGTCGGGGATTTCGTCCGCCGGGACGAGAATCTGGTCGATCTGGAGACCGACAAGGTCGTGCTGGAGATCCCGGCACCCGCCGATGGCGTGCTGGTCGAGATCGCCCGCGCGGACGGCAGCAGCGTGCGCGGCGGCGAGGTGATCGCGACGCTGGATTCCGAGGCGGTGGCCGACGACAAGCCGAAGCCGGAGCCGACCACCGAACCCGAGCCCGCGCAGGCCGCGCCAGTGCCCAAGCCGGCGCCGACGCCGGCGGCGCGGCAGACTGGCAAGCGGGCGGATCTGCGTGGCCTGAGTCCCTCGGTGCGGCGTCTGGTCGAGGAGCACGATCTCGATCCGAAGGCGATTCCGGCCCTGCGTGCGGACGGTCGCCTGACCAAGGGTGACGTGCTCGGTTATCTGGCGGAACGCAGCAACGAGCCGCTGTCGCGGGTCGACCACGATGTCGACGAGCCGATCGTGCAGCGCCAGGCGGAAACGCCGCCAGCGCCGATTCCGGTTGCCGTTCGGGCGTCGGAACGCGAACGCCGCGTGCCGATGACCAAGTTGCGGCGGCGGATCGCCGAGCGCCTGGTCGAGGCCCAGCAGACCACAGCCAGCCTGACCACCTTCAACGAGGTCAATCTGCAGAAGGTCATGGACCTGCGTGCCCGCTACAAGGATGCCTTCGAGAAGGAATACGGCGTGCGTCTGGGCTTCATGTCGTTCTTCGTGAAGGCGGCGGTCGAGGCGCTGCATCGCTTCCCGGCGGTGAACGGCTCGATCGAGGACGACCAGATCGTCTATCACGACTTCTACGACATCGGCATCGCGGTGGCGTCGCCGCGCGGACTGGTGGTGCCGGTGCTGCGCGACGCCGACACGCTCAGCTTTGCCGGGATCGAGAGCCGGATCGGCGAGTACGCGAAAAAGGCGAAGGACGGCAGT
This sequence comes from Gammaproteobacteria bacterium, assembly GCA_024234895.1. Lineage (GTDB taxonomy): Bacteria > Pseudomonadota > Gammaproteobacteria > JACKNK01 > JACKNK01 > JACKNK01. Next base: position 63,116 of record JACKNJ010000007.1, on the reverse strand, counting down.
CTCGGCCTGGATGACCTGTCGGGCGGCACCTTCACGATCACCAACGGCGGCGTGTTCGGCTCGATGCTGTCGACGCCGATCCTGAACCCGCCGCAGAGCGCGATCCTCGGCATGCACAAGATCGAGCAGCGCGCGGTGGTCGAGGACGGGCAGATCGTCGCGCGCCCGGTCATGTATCTCGCGCTGACCTACGACCACCGCATCATCGATGGCCGGGAAGCCGTCTCGTTCCTGGTCAGCATCAAGCAGGCGCTCGAAGACCCGGCGCGGCTGTTGCTGCAAATCTGAGTGTCCGAGTGTTCAGTGGTCAGTGTGCGGTGTTCAGTGAACAGCGCCGGCCGCCTGAACACTGGACACTGAACACTGGACACTGAAGCCATGAGCGAAACCCACCATCAAGTCATCGTCATCGGCGGCGGTCCGGCCGGCTACGTGGCCGCGATCCGTTGCGCGCAGCTCGGTCTGGATGCGTTGGTCGTCGACGACGGCCCGGCGCTCGGCGGAACCTGTCTGAACGTCGGCTGCATCCCGTCCAAGGCCCTGCTGGATGCGTCCGAGAAATACCATCAGGCGCGGCATGAGTTTGCCGATCTCGGCATCGGTTTCGACAAGCTGCGTCTTGATCTCGGCCAGATGATGGCGCGCAAGCAGTCCGTCGTGGATACCCTGACCCAGGGCATCGCGACGCTGTTCAAGGCGAACAAGGTCAAATACATCCGCGGGCGGGGCCGGTTGTTGCCGCAGAACCGCGTGGAGATCACGCACCCGGACGACGAGGAGGAGATCCGCGTCGCCGAACACGTGATCCTCGCCGCCGGTTCGCGTTCCGCCGAGATCGCCGCCGCGCCGACCGATGGCGAGCGCATCGTCGACTCCACCGGTGCGCTGGGTTTCGACGAGGTACCCAAACGCCTGCTGATCATCGGCGCCGGGGTGATCGGCCTGGAACTCGGCAGCGTGTGGGCACGCCTCGGCAGCCAGGTCACGATCCTTGAAGCGCGCGAGGGCTTCCTGCCGATGACCGACGCGGCCGTGTCGCGCGAGGCGATGCGCCGCTTCAAGGCGCAGGGCATGGACATCCGTCTGGGTGCGCGGGTGTTGTCGAGCAAGGTCACGCGCAAGCAGGTGACCGTCGAATACGCGGATGCGACCGGGCAGCACAAGATCGCGGCGGAGCGGGTGCTGGTCGCGGTCGGGCGCACGCCGAACAGCGATCAACTGGCCGCCGCCGAGACCGAATTGCTGGTCGATGAGGGCGGCCTGGTCCACGTCGACGAGCAATGCCGCACCAGCATCCCGAACGTGTGGGCAATCGGCGACCTGGTGCGCGGGCCGATGCTCGCCCACAAGGGTTCGGAGGAGGGTGTCATGGTCGCCGAGCGCATCGCCGGGCGGGCCGGGCACGTCAATTACGACACCATCCCCGGGGTTATCTACACCCAGCCGGAGATCGCCTGGGTCGGTTGCACCGAGCAGCAACTGAAGGCGGAAAACGTGCGTTACAAGGCGGGCATGTTCCCGTTTTCCGCGAACGGTCGCGCGCGGGCGCAGGGCACGCCGGAAGGCTTCGTGCGGGTCATGGCCGACGCCGAATCCGACCGGTTGCTGGGTGTGCACATCATCGGGCCGTCGGCGTCGGAACTGATCGCCGAGGCCGTGCTGGCGATGGAATTCGACGCCAGCGCCGAGGATCTGGCGCGGACCATTCACGCGCATCCGACCTTGTCCGAGGCGTTGCATGAGGCGGCGATGGCCGTGGACAAGGCGGCGATTCACAAGTTTGGGTAAACCGTCGGGTTGAGGGGTTTCCCGACAAGATCAGCAACCCGTAAGTCGAGGCAAAAAAAGCCGCGCATCCACCGCTGCCGGTCGGATGCGCGGCTTGCGCGCAGCAATGATCAGCTGCTGGTCGGATCGTAATCGAAGGTGATCTCGTCGCCGGCGCGGATTTTCTTGCGGGCGTGAAGGTCCCAGTCACGAAATTCCGAGTTGGGTTTCCTGGAATGATTCAGGAAACGGAGCTCGTTGGTGCCTCGCCGGCCTATCTGGCGCTTTCCGTCGACCAGCCATAACACGAACTTGCTGTTGTTCTTGGCACGTTCGCCTTCGTAGGTGCCGATGTAGTCATCCTTGTCGAAATCGATCAGCGCAAAAACTCCGGTGCCATATTCATCGGAAGTGCGCACTTCCACCTTGTTGCCAAGCTTGGTGCGGTTCAGAGCTTTGGTTTTAGGCACTTGGCCACCTCAGGAAACTGAAATTTCGGATCGGAAGGACGGGATGGGTAGAAGTAATTCATGGCGCTGGCTTTCGCAAGTTTTTGTAACGCCTCATGTAAACGATCAAATATCGTTTGCTGACCCGGCCGGGCGAGCTTCCCGTCATGTATCACGCCTGCCACACCACCTGGACGCGATTGACACCATCTTGTGCCGGGTCGGACAATCCCCCCTGATTTCAGCGCGCGCGTACCTCTCCGGTGTGCGCCCAAGCGGCTCAGCCGATTTCGACCCACCCGGTATCCGATGTCTTTCGAACCCGCCACCGCCGACACGCCTCTCGTGGAGATTCGCGGCCTGCGCTTCCTGCGCGGCTCGCGCCCGATCTTCGACGGCATCGACATGGACATCGAGGCCGGCAAGGTCACCGCGATCATGGGCCCTTCGGGCACCGGCAAGACGACGTTGCTGAAGCTGATCGGCGGGCAGCTCCGCCCCGATGCCGGCACCATCCGGGTCGACGGTCAGGATGTGCATCGGATATCCCGCAAGGCCTTATACGAACTGCGTCGGCGCATGGGCATGATGTTTCAGAGCGGGGCCCTGCTGACCGATCTGACCGTGTTCGAGAACGTCGCGTTTCCGCTGCGCGAACACACCGATCTGCCGGAGTCGATGATCCGCGCGCTGGTGCTGATGAAGTTGCAGGCCGTCGGCCTGCGTGGTGCCAACGGCTTGATGCCCAGCGAACTGTCCGGTGGCATGGCGCGTCGCGTCGCCATGGCGCGGGCGATCGCGCTCGATCCGATGATGATCATGTACGACGAGCCGTTCACCGGTCAGGACCCGATCTCCATGGGTGTGCTGGTGCAGTTGATCCGCAAGTTGAACAAGGCCATGGGCCTCACCAGCATCGTGGTCTCGCACGATGTCGCCGAGACCGCGTCGATCTCCGACTACATCTACGTGATCTCGCAGGGCAAGGTGGTCGAGCATGGCTCACCGCAGAATCTCGGCCGTTCCGATTCGCCCTGGGTGCGACAGTTCATGGATGGGCTGGCGGACGGGCCGGTGCCGTTCCATTTCCCGGCGCCAACGCTGGCCGAAGACCTGCTGGGTCCGGCCTGACCGGGTTCGAGAGGACACATGAACGGATTGCAATGGTTGGGCGCTTCCGCGCTGGGCTTCTTCCGGCGCCTGGGTCGCGGACACCTCTTCTTCCTTGACACCCTGGTGGCACTGCCGGCGAACTGGCTGCGTCCGCGCCTGATCGTGCAGCAGACCTACGCGATCGGGGTGCTGTCGATGATCATCATCGTCGTGTCCGGTCTGTTTGTCGGCATGGTGCTGGCATTGCAGGGCTACAACACGCTGGTGGATTTCGGCGCCGAGGAATCGCTGGGCGTGGTGGTGGCCCTGTCACTGGTGCGTGAACTCGGACCGGTGGTCGCGGCGCTGCTGTTCGCGGGTCGTGCCGGTTCCGCGCTGACCGCCGAGATCGGCCTGATGAAGGCGACCGAACAGCTCTCCGGCATGGAGATGATGGCGGTGAACCCGATCTCGAGGGTGATCGCGCCGCGCTTCTGGGGCAGTTTCCTGTCGATGCCGCTGCTGGCCGCCGTGTTCAGCGCGGTCGGCGTGCTCGGAGGTTATTTCGTGGGTGTCGGTCTGCTGGGCGTCGATGAGGGCGCGTTCTGGTCGCAGATGCGGGACAAGGTCGACTTCCACGACGATGTGATGAACGGCGTGATCAAGAGTATCGTGTTCGGCGTCGTCGCCGGCTGGATCGCGTTGTTCGAGGGTTACGATGCGGTGCCGACGTCGGAGGGCGTCAGCCGCGCGACCACCCGCACCGTGGTGCATACCTCGCTGGCGGTGCTGGGTCTGGACTTCATTTTGACTGCGTTGATGTTTGGGGAGTGAGCGCTATGCAGACGCGCATGGTGGAAATCTGGGTCGGTCTGTTCGTCGCGGCGGGTCTGGCCGCATTGCTGATGCTGTCCTTGCAGGTGAGCAACCTGAGCAGCATGAGTGGTGACGACGGTTACACGATCAAGGCGCGTTTTGACAACATCGGTGGCTTGAAGGTGCGCTCCGCGGTCAAGATGGGTGGCGTGCTGATCGGTCGGGTGGCCTCGATCGACCTTGATCCGGTGACCTTCGAAGCGGTCGTCAGCATGACCATGGACCCGCGCTTCAACCAGTTGCCGCAGGACTCCTCGGCCAGCATCTTCACTGCCGGCCTGCTCGGCGAGCAGTACGTGGGCATTGAACCTGGCGGCGCGGACGAGGTCCTGAAGGACGGCGATACCCTGCTGTTGTCGCAGTCCGCGCTGGTCCTCGAACAGTTGATCGGCCAGTTCCTGTTCAGTCAGGGCAGCAAGGACAAGAACGCCGGCGAGTGATCGCCTCCCGCCATGCGATGGCGCGCTTTTTGAAAGGAAGCGGGTGGTTCATCCACCCAGCACATCAGGTATTGAGGTTTCGTGACATGAAGAAGTTGTGGTTGGCGGCGGCGTTCTGGTTCGCTTTCTCGATCCCCGCGTTCGCGGCGCTGAGCCCGGATGCGATCGTCCAGGAGACGTCCGAAAAGTTGATCGCCGCGCTCGAGGCTAACCGTGAACGTATCCAGACCGACAAGCAGTTCCTGTTCGGACTGGTCAACGATATCGTGCTGCCGCGTTTTGATTTCGAGTCCATGTCCCGCCTGGCCCTGGGCAAGTACTGGCGCGAAGCCACGCAGATTCAGCGCGACGAATTCGTCGCGGAGTTTCGTTCGCTGCTGGTGAACACCTATGCGGTGGCGCTCACGCATTTCAACAATCAGACGGTCCGTTTCCTGCCGTTGCAGGCCGAGGATGACGCGCGCCGCGTTACCGTGAAGACCGAGCTCAATCAGCCTGGCGCGGTGCCGATCCCGATCTTCTACAAGCTGCTCAACAAGGAAGCGGATGAGTGGCAGATCTACGACGTGATCGTGGACGGCGTCAGCCTGGTCACCAATTACCGCTCCGCGTTCGCGCAGGAGATGCGGCAGGGCGGTGTTGACGCAGTGATCGCCAACCTGAAGGCGCGTAACGCGCAGTATCAGTCCGTGGTTGGGAACGGCGCGACCGCCGATAACGGCGCCACCCCGGACACCGCGGCCAAGGCCGTTCAGTGAGCGCAGCCGCCACGTCTGCAGGGTGTGAGGTCGCGCTTGCGGCCGATGGTCGCATCCAGGTCAGAGGCGAGTTGACGTTTGCGACCGTGTCCAAGGTCCGCATCGACTGTCTGCGTCTTTTCGACAAGGTCCGCAATCTGCATATCGATCTGGGTGGTGTCGTCGGCGCCGACAGTGCCGGACTGGCACTGATGATCGACTGGATGCGCGAGGCGCGGCTGCGCAAGCGCAAGCTGCATTTCAGCCGTATCCCCGCGACACTTCGAATCGTCGCGGAGTTGTCCGACGTCGAAGATCTGCTGCCGGCCTGAATGACGGACGCGGCGGTCATCGCGGCGTGAATGGCATGACCCGCCCGGCAGTCCGCATCGATGCGGTCGATAAACGTTTCCCGGGCGGCGTGCATGCGCTGGATTCCGTCTCGTTCGAGATTGGTGAAGGTGAGTTCTTCGGATTGCTCGGGCCCAACGGTGCCGGCAAATCCACCCTGATCAGCATCGCGGCGGGGCTGACCCGCGCGGATCGTGGCCGGATCGAGATCCTCGGCCATGACGTGGTCGGAGATTTTCGTCGTGCCCGTGCCTCGCTCGGTGTCGTGCCGCAGGAACTGATCATCGATCCGTTCTTCACGGTGCGCGAACTGCTGGGTCTGCAATCCGGGTATTTCGGTCTGCCGCGCGGCAACCGCGAATGGGTGGATGAATTGCTGACCACGCTGGACCTGGTCGACAAGGCCGGTGCGATCACCTCGACCCTGTCTGGCGGCATGAAACGGCGTGTGTTGATCGCGCAGGCGCTGGTCCATCGCCCGCCCGTGGTCGTGCTCGACGAACCTACCGCCGGCGTGGACGTGGAACTGCGCCGTCTGCTGTGGGCCTTCACCAAACGGCTGCACGCGCAGGGGCACACGATCGTGCTGACCACCCATTACCTGGAGGAGGCCGAGGCGCTGTGCGGGCGCATCGCGATCCTGCGCAAGGGTCGTCTGGCCACGCTGGAAGACAAGCGCGAACTGCTGGCGCGGCATCCGTTCCGCTTTCTCGACCTCGAACTGACGGCCCCGCTGCGGCAATTGCCGGACGGGATCGTCGATCTCGTCGATGCGCATACGGATACCTCGATCAGCCTGCGTCTGCACAAGAAGCGCGATTCCATTTCCGGGGTGCTGGAGACGCTGCGGCACGCGGGCATCGATTTCACCGATTTGTCGGTACGTGAACCGGGGCTCGAGGATGTCTTCCTGGAACTGACCCGCGACGGTGGCGACGGCAGGGCCGCGTCATGAACCGCATCGGCCTGTACACGCTGTTCCGCAAGGAAACGCTGCGCTTCCTGCGCGTCGCCACGCAGACGCTGGGTACGCCGATCGTGACCGCGCTGCTCTATCTGCTGGTGTTCGCCTACGTCATGGAAGAACACGTACAGGTTTACGAAGGGGTGCGCTACACGGTCTTCCTGATCCCGGGCCTGATCATGATGAGCGTCATCCAGAACGCCTTCGCGAATACCTCCTCGTCGATCATCCAGTCGAAGATGACCGGCAACGTGACCTTCATGTTGCTGGCGCCGCTGTCGGCGGGGGAGATCTTCGTCGGCTACGTCGGCGCGGCGGTGCTGCGCGGTCTGCTGGTCGGGCTGGGCGTGTCGCTGGCCGGCATGCTCGTGGTGGCGGTGACCCCGGCGCACTTCCTGTGGATGACCGCCTTCGTGCTGATGGCGTCCGCCCTGCTCGGGTCGCTGGGGCTGATTGCCGGCGTCTGGGCGGACAAGTACGAACAGCTCGCCGGCTTCCAGAATTTCATCATCCTGCCGCTGTCTTTTCTGTCCGGGGTGTTCTATTCGATCCACAGCCTGCCCGCGTTCTGGCAGCAACTGTCCCGATTCAACCCGTTTTTCTATATGATCGACGGCTTTCGTTTCGGCCTGATCGGCGTTTCCGACGTGTCCCCGTGGCTCAGTCTGGCGATCGTTGGTGCTTTCCTGGTCGTGACCGCGGGGCTGTGTCTACATTTGCTGAACACCGGCTACAAGCTCCGCAACTGACAGCCTCCCAATCAAGCCACGTTCGAACGAGATTCCATGGGTCGACTCATCATCACCGGCGGCGTCCCGCTGCACGGTCAGATTCGCATTTCCGGCGCCAAGAATGCGGTGTTGCCGATCATGGCGGCGACGCTGCTCGCCGACGAGGCGGTCACCGTTGGTAACGTACCGCATCTGCACGATGTCACCACGACCATGGAACTGCTCGGGCAGATGGGCGTGGAACTGGTGGTCGGCGAGAAGATGTCGATCGAGGCGGATCCCCGCACGATCCATACCTACGACGCGCCCTACGACCTGGTCAAAACCATGCGCGCGTCGATCCTCGTGCTCGGCCCGTTGCTGGCCCGCTACGGCAAGGCCGATGTGTCGCTGCCGGGCGGCTGCGCGATCGGCTCGCGCCCGGTCAACCTGCACATCGCCGGTTTGCAGGCCATGGGTGCGGATATCACCGTCGAGGGCGGTTACATCCGGGCGCGCGCCAAGCGTCTGAAGGGCGCGCGTTTCGCGTTCGACATCGTCTCAGTGACGGGCACCGAGAACCTGATGATGGCGGCGGCGCTGGCCGATGGCACCACGGTGCTGGAGAACTGCGCGCACGAGCCGGAGGTCGTCGACCTCGCCAACTGTCTGAACGCGATGGGCGCGCAGATCGAGGGCGCGGGCAGCAGCACGATCACCATTCACGGCGTCACCAACCTGCACGGCACCGAATACAACGTGCTGCCGGACCGCATCGAGACCGGCACCTATCTGGTTGCCGGCGCGATCACCCAGGGCAAGGTGCTGCTCAAGGACACCCGTCCCGATCTGCTCGATTCGGTGCTGCTCAAGCTGGAAGAGGCGGGCGCGCACATCAACACCGGTGCGGACTGGATCGAACTCGACATGCAGGGGCGTCGGCCCAAGGCCGTGTCGGTGCGCACCGCGCCGTACCCGGCGTTTCCGACCGACATGCAGGCGCAGTTCACCGCATTGAATTCGATTGCCGAAGGCGTCGGCATGATCACCGAGACGGTGTTCGAGAACCGCTTCATGCACGTCCTCGAAATGCAACGCCTGGGCGCCAGGATCCGCATCGAGGGCAACACCGCGATCTCGGAGGGCGTGACGAAGCTGAAAGGCGCGCCGATCATGGCGACCGACCTGCGCGCGTCGGCCAGTCTGGTGCTGGCCAGCCTGGTCGCCGAGGGCGATACCATCGTCGACCGCGTGTATCACATCGATCGCGGCTACGAGAGCATCGAAGAGAAACTGCAAAGACTGGGTGCGCAAATCCGCCGCGTACCGAGCTAGAACGCCCGCCGGGAATCCGTCCGGCCTCACGATATTTTTCCAATGAACGACATGCTGACGATCGCGCTCTCCAAGGGACGCATCTTCAAGGAGACCCTGCCGCTGCTTGCCGCGGCCGGGGTCGAACCCGCCGAAGATCCGGAAACCAGCCGCAAGCTGATCCTGCCGACCAACCGCGACGACGTACGCCTGCTGATCGTGCGCGCCTCCGACGTGCCCACCTATGTGCAGTGGGGTGCGGCCGACCTCGGCGTGGCCGGCAAGGACGTGCTCATGGAGCACGGCGGTGAGGGACTGTACGAGCCGGTCGATCTGAAGATCGCGCGCTGCAAGCTGATGACTGCCGGTCCGGTCGGCTTCACCGGTCCCGCCAACGGCCGCCTGCGGGTCGCCAGCAAGTACGTGAAGTCGACGCGCGCGCACTTCGCCGCCAAGGGCGAGCAGGTCGACGTGATCAAGCTGTACGGGTCGATGGAGCTGGCGCCGCTGGTCGGTCTCGCCGACATCATCGTCGACGTCGTCGATACCGGTAACACGTTGCGCGCCAACGGTCTGGAGCCGATGGAGCACATCGCCGACATCTCCTCCCGCCTGATCGTCAATCGCGCCGCGATGAAGATGAAGTCCGCGCGCATCAAGGAATTCATGAGCCTGGTCGAGTCGGCCGTTGCCGGCTGAGGTTGCCCGAGATGACTGACATCCGTCGCCTGAACACTGCCGACGCCGGTTTCGATGCCGAACTCGATGCCCTGCTGGCCTGGGAATCCGTGTCCGACGACAAGGTGTACGGCATCGTGCGCGAGATCATCGGCGCGATCCGCGCGCGCGGTGACGCGGCGGTGGTCGAATACACCAACCGTTTCGATCGCATGCAGGCGACCGGCATGGCCGAGCTCGAACTCGGCAGCGAGCGCTTGCAGGCCGCGCTGGGCCGCATCCCGGTCGCGCGTCGGGAAGCCCTGGAAGCCGCCGCCGGGCGCGTGCGCCGCTACCATGAGCGCCAGAAGGACGACACCTGGACCTATGAAGAGGCCGACGGCACCGTACTCGGCCAGAAGATCACGCCGCTGGATCGTGTCGGGCTGTACGTGCCCGGCGGCAAGGCGGCGTATCCGTCCTCGGTGCTGATGAACGCCATCCCGGCCAAGGTTGCCGGCGTGCCGGAGCTGGTCATGGTCGTGCCGACGCCGGGTGGCGAGGTCAACGATCTGGTGCTGGCCGCCGCCGCGATCGCCGGCGTCGATCGCGTGTTCACCATCGGCGGCGCGCAGGCCGTCGCCGCGCTTGCCTACGGCACCGAATCCGTCCCGAAGGTCGACAAGATCGTCGGGCCGGGCAATATCTTCGTCGCTACCGCCAAGCGCGAGGTGTTCGGCCAGGTCGGCATCGACATGATCGCGGGGCCATCCGAGATTCTGGTGGTCACCGACGGCGGCACCGATCCGGACTGGATCGCGATGGACATGTTCTCGCAGGCGGAGCACGACGAGGACGCGCAGTCCATCCTGCTGTGTCCGGACGCCGATTACCTCGACAAGGTCGCCGCCAGCATCGACAAGCTGCTGGCGGAGATGCCGCGTGCCGACATCATCCGTGCGTCAACCTCCGGTCGTGGCGCGCTGATCCAGGTGCGCGACATGGACGAGGCCTGCGCGGTCGCCAATCGCATCGCGCCGGAGCACCTGGAGTTGTCGGTCGACGATCCGCAGGCGCTGCTGCCGAAGATCCGCCACGCCGGCGCGATCTTCATGGGTCGCTATACCGCCGAGGCGCTGGGCGATTACTGCGCCGGCCCTAACCACGTGCTGCCGACCTCCGGCACCGCACGCTTCAGTTCGCCGCTCGGCGTCTACGATTTCCAGAAGCGCTCCAGCCTGATCTTCTGCTCCGCCGACGGCGCCAGCGAACTTGGCAAGATCGCCGCCGAACTCGCCCACGGCGAAGGCCTGACCGCGCACGCGCGCTCCGCTGAGTACCGGATCAAAGGGTAGTGTCTGAGCCGCAGCTGAACGCAGATGAACGCGCATGTTGCGCAGCCCCTGTCTGCGTTCATCTGCGTTCATCTGCATTCATCCGCGGCTGAACAAGCAACGCCATGAACAAGTTGATCGAACAATGGATACGCCCCGAGATCCGTGCGCTGTCCGCCTATCACGTCCCCGCGCCGGGTGACCTGATCAAGCTCGACGCGATGGAGAATCCGTACACCTGGGAACCGGAACTCATCGAGGCGTGGCTGGAAATGCTGCGCGGCGTGTCCGTGAACCGCTACCCGGATCCGTCTTCCGCGCGGTTGAAGGTCCGTTTGCGCGAGGCGATGGCGGTTCCGCCCGGCGCCGACATCCTGCTCGGCAACGGCTCCGACGAGATCATCCAGATGATCGCGATGGCGCTGGCCGCGCCCGGGCGCGTGGTGATGGCCCCCGAGCCGTCATTCGTGATGTACAGGATGATCGCGACCTTCGTCGGCATGGATTACGTCGGCGTGCCGCTGGACGCGGATTTCAGGCTCGATATCGATGCCACCCTGAATGCCATAGCCGAGCACCAGCCGGCGGTGATCTTCCTGGCCTACCCGAACAACCCGACCGGCAACCTGTTCCCGGTCGAGCACGTCGAGGCGATCCTGAAGGCCAGTCCCGGCCTGGTGGTCGTCGACGAGGCCTATGCGCCGTTCACCGACGCCAGTTTCATGTCCCGTCTCGGGGAGTTCGACAATCTGGTCGTGATGCGCACCGTGTCGAAAATGGGCCTGGCCGGTCTGCGCCTCGGTCTGCTGGCCGGTTCCCCGGCCTGGCTGAACGAGTTCGACAAGCTGCGTCTGCCTTACAACATCAACGTGCTGACCCAGGCGAGCGCGGATTTCGCGCTGGCCAACGCCGAGGTGTTCGATCGTCAGACCCGCGCGATCCGCGCAGAGCGCGAACGCATGCTGGTCGAACTGGCCGCCATCGATGGCCTTACCGTCTATCCGAGCGACGCCAACTTCATCCTGTTACGCACCCCCGCCGGGCGGGCCGGTGCGATCTTCATCGCGCTCAAGGCGGGCGGGGTGCTGATCAAGAATCTCAGCGGTGTCGGTGGCAGCCTCAGCGACTGCCTGCGCGTCACCGTTGGTCGGCCAGAAGAGAACGACGCCTTCCTCCGCGTCCTGCGCGAGTCGATGTAAATGCGGGTCCTCCACGTCGTCCACGGACTGCCTCGGGGCGGGCTCGAAAACGGCGTGATCAATCTGCTCAACGGCCTGCCGGACGACATCGAACAGGCTGTCGCCTGTCTCGACAGCCGGGGCGAGATGGCCGACCGCATCGTCCGCGACATCCCCATATGGGTGCTCGACCGGCAGCGGCATGACTGGCGTCTGCCGTTCCGGCTCGCGCGCGTGATCCGCGATTACCGGCCGGATGTGGTGCATTGCCGCAACTGGAACACCTGGCTGGACACGGTCGCCGCGCATCGTCTGGCCGGTCGCCAGGGAAAGCTGGTGTGGAGTTTCCACGGCTTCGCCGGTGGCGCCGACTGGCCGCAGCGGCGGGCGACGATCTCGCGCTGGTTGGCGCGTTTCACCGATGGCCTGTTCGCGGTGTGCCGGGACAGTGCGCAGCGCTATGCTGATTTTGCCGGCATCGATGTGGACCGTTTCCGGGTGCTGTACAACGGCGTCAACGTCGACCGTTTCCAGCCCGGGATGGACAGGGCCGCGTTGCGGGCCGAACTGAATCTGCCGCCGGATCGACCGATCGTGCTGACGGTCGCGTCGCTGACTCCGGTCAAGGATCACGCCGGTCTGCTGCGGGCGATGCGGGACGTGGTCGACCGGACGGAAACCAACCCGCTGTTCCTCTGGCTCGGGGAGGGTGCCTTGCGAGGCGAACTCGAAGCCCTGGCCAGCGAACTCGATCTGTGGGCGCATCTCGCCATGCCCGGCAACAGCGATCGCGTGCCGGACTTCCTGGCCACCGCCGACGTGCTGGTCCTGCCGAGCAGGCTCGAAGGCATGAGCAACGCGATCCTTGAGGCCATGGCCAGCGGTTTGCCGGTGGTCGCGAACCGTGTCGGCGGCAATCCGGAACTGGTGGTCGACGGCGAAACCGGCTGGCTGGCGAAGCAGGGTGATCCGACGGATCTGGCCCGGGTGATCGGCAGGTTGCTGGCTGACCCGGCAGAGCGGGGCGCGATGGGGGAGGCCGGTCGCCGCCGGGCGGTCGATGAGTTCTCGCTGCCCGCGATGATGCGCCGTTACGCCGATTACTACCGGGAGGTCGCGGCGCCATGAAGATTCTGCAACTCGGCCCGCTGCCGCCGCCGGTCGGTGGCATGGCGACGGTGATCGCGGACCTGAGCCGCGAGCAGGAGGCTCGGCACGAGGTCCGCATCCTCAACAACGTCAAGACCACGGCGCTCGACCGGGCTTTGTGGCAGGGCGTCGTCGCGCAACTGCGCTTGCTCCTGAAACTGGCGGGGTGGTGTCTCGGCTGGCGCCCGGACGTGGTGCATGTCCATACCTGTTCCTGGGGCACGTTCTGGCGCAACGGCATCGATGTGTTGCTTGCCCGGCTGTTTTTCCGGCGGGTTGTGCTGCATATCCATGGCGCCGAGTTCCATAAGTTCCTTGCCAGCCTCGCCCCCGGTCGGGCCTGGCTGGCACGCCGGGTGTTCGCGTTGGCCGATGCGGTCATCGTGCTCGGTGAGCAATGGGCGGAGATCATCGGCCCATGGTGTCCGCAGGGTCGGGTGCATGTGGTGCCGAACGGAGTGCCGGTGCCCGATTCCACGGCGACCGGCGCGGAGGACGCCCCGCCGGTGATTCTGTGTCTCGGCAACTACGAGCGCCGCAAGGGGCAGGCGGACCTGATTGCCACGCTCGCCCGCATGACCCAGCCCGCGCGCCTGCTGTTGCATGGCTTCGAATCGGAGCCCGGGCAGCGCGAAAAGCTGGCGGAACTGGCTGCATCGCTGGGGCTCGGCGAGCGGGTCGCGTTGCCGGGGCCGGTGATGGGGGCGGCCAAGGAAGCGGCGGTGCGGGCGTCCGACCTGTTCTGCCTGCCGTCCTACGACGAAGGCCTGCCGATGTCGATGCTGGAGGCGATGGCCGCCGGGCTGCCGGTGGTGGTGACCTCGGTCGGCGCGATTCCGGAAGCGCTGGTCGATGGCGAGGACGGTGTGATCGTGCCGCCCGGCGACTCCGCCGCGCTCGCCCGCGCGCTGGATGATCTGCTCGCGGATGCCGGGAAACGTGGCCGCATCGCGGCCGCGGGACGGGCCAAGGTCGAGCGCGATTACAGCGTGGCGCGGGTGGCGCGCGACGTCGATGCGATCTACGAGGCGCTCACGAGGACGGCTTAGGGTGTGGTGAGCAATCCGAACCGCACCATGGAGAGCGGATGCTGTCCGGCGCGGTTCGCGTTGCTTACCCCACCCTACTGGGAGTCTTCGGCACTGGCGGGGCGCTCGATGACCTCGGCCTCGGTCTCGAATGACTGGCCGTTGCGAAGACCCCGGATCATCAGGCGCTTGCCGGGTGAATGCACGGAGATCAGGCGTAACGCCTGCGTGGAACGGCTCAGTTCGTCGTCGTCGATGCCGGTCAACACGTCGCCGGGGCGGATGCCGGCGTTCCAGGCCGGGCTGTTGCGGTAGATGCTGGCGACGATGACGCCGCGCGGCTCGCGCAGGCCCACCGATTCGGCCAGTTCCGGGGTCATGTCCTGGGTCTCGACGCCCAGCCAGCCGCGGATCACGCGACCGTGGGTGATGATCTGTTCGAGCACCTCGCGCATCAGCCGCGAGGGGATCGCGAAGCCGATGCCCTGATAGCCGCCGGACTTGCTGAAGATCGCGGTGTTGACCCCGATCAGCTCGCCGCGCGCGTTGATCAGCGCGCCGCCCGAGTTGCCCGGGTTGATGGCCGCATCGGTCTGGATGAAGTCCTCGAAATTGCTGATGCCGAGCTCGCTGCGCCCGGTCGCGCTGATGATGCCCATGGTCACGGTCTGGCCGACGCCGAACGGGTTGCCGATTGCCAGCGCGACGTCGCCGACGCGCAGTCCGTCCGAGTCGCCGAACACGACCGTGGGCAGCTCCTTGTCCTCGACCCTGAGCACGGCGATATCGGTGTCCGGATCGCTGCCGATCAGTCTCGCCGGCAGGATGCGGCCATCGGCAAGGCCGACCCGGATCGCGTCGGCGCCGTCGATGACGTGGTGGTTGGTGACCACGTAACCCTGCCGGCTGATGACGACGCCGGAGCCGAGGCTCGTCTCGAGGCGGCGACGCGGCACGTTCTGGAAGCGGCGACCGAGGAACTGGCTGAAGAACGGATCGTCGAGCAGCGGATGGCGTTCGCGCTCGATGACTTTGGCGGTGTGCACGTTCACCACCGCCGGCTGCGCGCGTTCGACCGCGTCGGCATAGCTGAAGGGGCCGACGACCGGCGCCGCAGCAGTGGTTCCCTCCGGCACCTGCACGATGTTCACCACCGGGCGCGGCGGCTCCAGCAACTCGGGCGCGAACCACATGACCAGACCGGCGGCGATCAGGCCGATGACTGCGTAACGGAGGAAGAATTGGGTGGTTTGCGACATGGGAGAGCCGGGTTGGGATTCGAGCTAACTGATGCCCCGATAAGGCATTTTCAATGCTCCGATAAACAGAACCTTTATTGACCTTGCGGATTTCATCATGGAAGCTACGCGGCTAACCAAAATATCAGAATAATCTGAACCGCCGGTCAAGAAACCGTTGTTTTTCGGGCTTCTCCTGCGGGGCCAACCTTCCTGAAATCCTAGGAGCACATGAATGGCTAACGAGGGCGTGGATCTGAAACGCCGCCGTTTCCTCACCGCCGCGACCACGGTCGTCGGCGGCGTCGGAGCGGTGTATCTGGCAGTGCCTTTTGTCGCCTCGATGCAGCCGAGTGCCCGCGCGAAAGCGGCGGGTGCCCCGGTCGAAGCGGACATCAGCAAGCTCGAACCCGGTCAGATGATGACCGTCGAATGGCGCGGCGTTCCGGTCTGGATCGTGCGTCGTACCGAGCAGAATCTGAATGATCTGCCGGCGATGAACAGTCAGCTCCGCGACCCGGATTCGGAAAATCCGGATCAGCAGCCGGATTACTGCAAGAACATCAACCGCTCGATCAAGGCCGAGTACCTGATCGCGGTCGGTATCTGCACCCACCTGGGCTGTTCGCCGTCCTACCACCCGGAGATGGGCGGTGAACTGGGCGCCGACTGGAAGGGTGGCTTCTTCTGTCCCTGCCATGGTTCGCGCTTCGATCTGTCCGGTCGCGTGTTCCAGGGCGTCCCGGCGCCGACGAACCTGCGCGTGCCGCCGCATCATTACCTGACCGAGAGCCGCGTGCTGGTCGGTCTCGACGAGAAGGGGGCCGCGTAATGGGCGAGTTCAACCCGAATGCCAAGGGCCTTCTCGGCTGGATCGACAATCGATTCCCGCTGAGCAAGATGTGGAACGAGCATCTGGCCCAGTACTACGCACCGAAGAACTTCAACTTCTGGTACTTCTTCGGTTCCCTGGCCCTGCTGGTCCTGGTCAATCAGATCCTCACCGGCATCTGGCTGACCATGCATTACAAGACCGACGGCGCGCTGGCCTTCGCCTCCGTCGAATACATCATGCGTGATGTCGACTGGGGCTGGCTGATCCGCTACATGCACTCGACCGGCGCCTCGGCGTTCTTTGTGGTCGTGTACCTGCACATGTTCCGCGGCCTGATGTACGGCTCCTACCGCCAGCCGCGCGAGCTGATCTGGATCTTCGGCATGATCATCTACGTCGCGCTGATGGCGGAGGCCTTCATGGGCTATCTGCTGCCGTGGGGCCAGATGTCCTACTGGGGCGCGCAGGTCATCATCTCGCTGTTCGGTGCGATCCCGTATGTCGGTGACGCGTTGTCCGAGTGGATTCGCGGTGACTTTGTCGTCTCCGACGCCACCCTGAACCGCTTCTTCGCCTTCCACGTCATCGCGGTGCCCATCGTGCTGCTCGGCCTGGTCGTCGCGCACATCATCGCGCTGCACGAAGTCGGCTCGAACAACCCGGACGGCGTCGAGATCAAGAAGAACAAGGACGAGAACGGCATCCCGGTCGACGGCATCCCGTTCCACCCGTACTACTCGGTCAAGGACATCGTCGGCGTCGGCGTGTTCCTGTTCTTCTTCGCGTTGATCATCTTCTACGCGCCGGAGATGGGCGGCTGGTTCCTTGAGAAGGACAACTTCGTCCCGGCCGATCCGCTGACCACCCCGCCGAACATCGTGCCGCTGTGGTACTTCACCCCGTTCTACGCGATCCTGCGCGCCGTTCCGGACAAGTTCCTCGGCGTGGTCGCGATGGGTGCGGCGATCGTGGTGCTGTTCCTGCTGCCCTGGCTGGATCGCAGTCCGGTCAAGTCCATCCGCTATCGCGGCTGGATCTACAAGATCGCGCTCGCCATCTTCGTGGTCAGCTTCATCGCGCTGGGCTACATCGGTACCCAGCACCCGACCCCGACCCTGACCATGCTGGGCCGCACCTTCTCGGCGTTGTACTTCGCGTTCTTCCTCTTGATGCCCTGGTACACCAAGTTGGACAAGACCAAGCCGGTGCCCGATCGGGTCACCTTCAAGAAGCACTGAGGCCGGGAGAAGACATCATGAAAAAGATGACCATCAAGGCCCTCGCGGCCACCGCGATGCTGATGCTCGCCCCGGTCGCCGGCTTCGCTGGCGGCGGCGGCAATCTGCACCTCGACCACGTCAAGATCGACATGGGCGACAAGGCGTCGCTGCAGCGCGGCTTCAAGCTGTTCGCGAACTACTGCCTGAGCTGCCATGCCGCGTCCTACGCCCGCTACAACCGCACTGCCAGCGACCTGGGTATCTCCGAGATCATGCTCAAGGAGAACCTGATCTTCACCGGCGCCAAGGTGCATTCGCCGATGAAGGTGGCGATGCCGGCGGAAGGCGCCAAGGACTGGTTCGGCAAGACCCCGCCGGATCTGTCCGTCATCGCGCGTTCGCGTGGCACCGATTGGCTCTACACCTACCTGCGCGGTTTCTATCTGGACCCGAAGAAGCCGGTCGGCACCAACAACACGGTGTTCCCGGACGTCGGCATGCCGCACGTGCTGTGGGAACTCCAGGGTTGGCAGGAAGCCGCCGAACGCAGCGAGGACGGCCACGTCACCAAGTTGACGCTGGTCGAGCCGGGTGCGATGCAGCCGGAAGAGTACGACGCCGCCGTCCGCGATCTGGTCAACTTCCTGGCATATCTGGGTGAGCCGGCGCAGCTGGAGCGTTCGCGCCTTGGCCCGTGGGTGCTGCTGTTCCTGCTGGTGTTCTCCTTCGTTGCGTATCTCCTCAAGAAGGAGTACTGGAAGGACGTTCACTGACACCGCTGCCAAAGCTGGTATCGTAGTTTGACCTGACGGGGTTCCGGTGACCGGAACCCCGTTCTTGCTTGACCCCGCCGCATCGGTAACGCGGGGTGAAATTGGAGTAGTGCATGGCCACCACCCCCCCGCGTCGATCGGTTATGACCCTGTTCACCAGCCCGGAATGCCCGTATTCCCACCGGGTGCGCATGGTGCTGGCCGAGAAGGACATCGCGCATGAGGTCGAGACGGTCGATCCGGACAATCTGCCGGACGAGGTCGTCGAACTGAATCCGTATCGCGAGGTCCCGCTGTTGCTCGACCGCGAACTGGTCCTGTACGAGTCCATGGTCATCATGGAATACCTCGATGAGCGTTTCCCGCATCCGCCGCTGATGCCGGTAGATCCGGTTTCCCGCGCCATGAAGCGCCTGACGATCGCCCGTGTGCAGCGCGACTGGTACGGCCTGATCGCCGATCTGGAAAGCAGCGACGACAAGATCGCCACCCGGGCCCGCAAGGCCATGCGCGACAGCCTCACCGATTCCGCCGAAGCCTTCGGGATCTCGCAGTTCTTCATGAGCGAGGAGATCACCATGGCCGACTGTCTGATCGCGCCGCTGCTGTGGCGTCTGCCCAAGTGGGGCGTGAAGCTGCCGACCTCGGCCGCGCCGATCGCCGAATATGCGACGCGCATCTTCAACACCAAGGCGTTCCGTCGCAGTCTCACCGAGGCTGAACGCGAACTGCGTTGATCGTCGCGAGACGATGACTTCCAGTCGCCCCTATCTGCTGCGCGCGTTGCACGACTGGATCGTCGACAACGCCCTGACTCCGCATCTGCTGGTCAATGCCGAGTTTCCGGCCACGCAGGTCCCGACCCAGTACGTCGAACAGGGGCGCATCGTCCTCAATATCGCCGCGCGCGCCGTGAATGGTCTGCTGATGACCAACGACGACGTGAGTTTCAGCGCGCGCTTCGGCGGCCAGCCGATGAACGTGCATGTGCCGATCGGCGCGATCGTGGCGATCTACGCGCGCGAGAACGGACAGGGCATGTTCTTCGGTGACGACGACGCCACTCCGCCCGACGGCGGGCCTGGCGGTGGTGGTTCCGGCGATGCTCCGGGCGGCGGTCCGGACGGTCACGAAGGTGGTTCGGTGGATCGCAAGCCGGCGCTGCGCGTCGTCAAGTAGCCTTCACCGTGATCGAGGTCTTGATCGCGGACATCACCACGCTCGCGATGGATGCGATCGTCAACGCCGCGAATCCCTCGCTGCTTGGCGGTGGCGGCGTCGATGGCGCGATTCATCGCGCGGCGGGTCCGGAACTCAGGCGCTTCAATGCCACGCTGGGCGGTTGCCCGACCGGGGAGGCGCGTCTGTCGCCAGGCTGCCGGTTGCCGGCACGCTGGGTGATCTCCACGGTCGGGCCGATCTGGCAGGGTGGCGAACGCGGTGAGGCGGACCTGCTTGCTGCGTGCTATCGCAACAGCTTCGAGCTGGCGGCGTCGCAGGGCCTCCAATCGATCGCTTTCCCGGCCATCAGTACCGGTGTTTACGGCTATCCGAAAGCCGCCGCGACGCATATCGCCGTGCGCGAGATGCGGGCACGGGAAGCCGATTTCGAACGTATTGTGGCGTGTTGTTTCAGCGACGCGGATGCCGTGCTCTACCGGGCCGAACTGTTCGGCTGAAACCGGGCGGCGATTTCCGTTTTCGCGTAGCCCGATGGCGGCCCCGCCGGTCTACACTGCTGCGACAGTTTTATCGGAATCCCTAACGCGTAGCCCGTTTCGATGCCATCCCGCCCAGCCCGTCCTGTGTTCCTGAATCTGCTGCGTATCCGCCTGCCGATCGCCGGGGTGATGTCGATCGCGCATCGGCTGAGTGGCGTGTTGATGGTATTGATGATCCCGCTCGGCCTTTACCTCATGCAGCGCTCGCTGGTCGATGCCGCCGGGTTTGCCGAGGTGCGGACCCTGTTCGACGGCACCCCCGTCCGGCTGGCTCTGTTCCTGTCGATGTGGGCGCTGCTGCACCATCTGTTTGCCGGCATCCGCTATCTGCTCATCGACATCGATGTCGGTGTCGAAAAACCGACCTATCGCTACACCGCCTGGCTGGTCATGTTCGCCGCGCCGGTGGGTGCTTTGCTGATCTGCCTGGGAGCCCGCGGATGAGCCGGCGCGCCAGCGGTTTGCAGGCCTGGGCGGTGCAACGCCTGACGGCGATCTATATCGGCGCGTTCTTCGTGTACCTGATCGGCGCCGTGGTGTTGTCGCCGCCGGCGGATGTCGGAGTCTGGCGGGAGCAGGTCGGCGGCGGTGTCGCCAGCGTTGCCTGGCTGCTGTTCATCCTGGCCCTGTGCTGGCACGCCTGGATCGGTATCCGCGACGTGGTCATCGATTACATCCATCCCCCGGTCATCCGCCTCGGCGTGCTGATTGCGTTCGGTGGCGGGCTGGTTGCCTGCCTGCTGTGGGGCGTGAAGATCATCCTGCTGGCCTCCGGAGCCTGATGCATGCCGCTCGCGCGCAGACGTTTCGACACCTTGATCATCGGCGCCGGCGGCGCCGGCCTGAACGCCGCGCTGCAACTCGCCGATTCAGGGCTGGGCGTGGCGGTGGTGTCCAAGGTCTTCCCGACCCGCTCGCACACCGTCGCCGCGCAGGGCGGAGTGAACGCCGCGCTCGCCAACGTGCTGCCGGACAACTGGCACTGGCACATGTTCGACACCGTGAAGGGCTCCGATTACCTCGGCGACCAGGACGCGATTGAGTTCATGTGTCGCGAGGCGATCCCGACCGTGTACGAGCTCGAACACGCCGGCGTGCCGTTCTCGCGCCTGCCGGACGGGCGCATCTACCAGCGCAAGTTCGGCGGTCAGAGTCAGAACTTCGGCGGCGAGCAGGCCGCACGCACCTGTGCCGCCGCCGATCGCACCGGCCACGCGATCCTGCACGCGCTCTATCAGCAGAACCTGCGCGCCAAGACGCATTTCTTCGACGAGTGGTTCGCGATCAATCTGCTGCGCGATGCCGAGGGTGTGGTGCTCGGCGCGCTGGTCATCGAGATCGCCAGCGGCGAGCCGCTGATCATCGAAGCCAAGACCACCCTGCTCGCCACCGGCGGCTGCGGCCAGGTGTTTCGCACCAATTCCAACGCGCACATCAACACCGGCGACGGCATGGCCATGGCGCTGCGCATCGGCGTGCCGTTGATGGACATGGAGTTCTTCCAGTTCCATCCGACCGGCATCGCCGGCAAGGGCATGCTGATTTCCGAGGGCGTGCGCGGCGAGGGCGGTTACCTGATCAACAAGGACGGCGAGCGCTTCATGGATCGTTACGCGCCGCATGCCCGCGACCTCGCCAGCCGCGACGTCGTGTCGCGCTCGATCATGACCGAGATAAAGGAAGGGCGCGGCTGCGGCCCGCGCGGCGACTACATGCTGCTGAAGGTCGATCACCTCGGCGAGGAAGTGGTCGCCAAACGCCTGCCGGGCATCCGCGAGAGTTCGAAGATCTTTGCCGGGGTCGATCCCGCGCACGAGCCGATTCCCGTGTTTCCGACCGCGCATTACTCCATGGGCGGAATTCCCACCGATCGCTTCGGGCGCGTAGTGGTGCCGGAGCGTCACGGCGAGGAGACCGTGCCGGGACTGTACGCGGCGGGGGAGTGTGCCTGCGCCTCGGTGCACGGTGCCAATCGTCTCGGCGGCAACTCGCTGCTCGACATCCTCGTGTTCGGGCGTCTGGCCGGCAAGGACATCCGCGAGTACGTGCGCGAGAACCCGTATCACCGCGATCTGGACGACGCCGTCGTGCAGGCCGCGATCGCGCCGCTGGAACGCTGGGAGCAGGGCGGCGATGGCCCCGGCGTCGCCGAGGTCCGCGCCGAGTTGCAGCGCACCATGGAAGACCATGCCGGCGTGTTCCGCACCGACGAGATCATGCGGGAAGGTGTCGATAAGCTCGATGCGCTGCGCGACAGGCTTGCCGCCGCGCGTCTGCGCGATCACTCCAAAGCCTTCAATACCGCCCGTATCCAGGCCCTGGAGCTGGACAATCTCTACGATGTCGGTCGCGCGCTGGCGGTCTCGGCGCTGCACCGGCAGGAAAGTCGTGGCGCGCATTCGCGGCCGGATTACCCGGAACGCGACGACAAGCAGTGGATGAAGCACAGCCTGTACTTCAAGGCCGGCGACGCGATGGATTACAAGCCGGTGCGCACCAAGCCGCTGACCGTGGAGACCTTCCCGCCCAAACCGAGGGTGTACTGATGAAGCGTGGGCCGGAAAACGCTTTGCCGCAAAGACGCAAAGACGCAAAGCGCAACGATTTTTTGCGACATCAACGGTATCGCCTTTTCCTTTGCGCCTTCGCGTCTTTGCGGCGAAGTACCGCGCGAGGGTCCGGCCAATGAAATTCGAGATCTACCGCTTCCACCCGGAGCACGACAGCAAGCCGCGCATGCAGGTCTACGAGGTCGAGATCGAGCGCGGCATGATGCTGCGCGACGCGCTGCTCGCGATCCAGGCCAAGGATGAGACCTTCACCTTCCGCCATTCCTGCGGCGAGGGCGTGTGCGGTTCCGACGGCGTCAATGTCAACGGCGTCAACATGCTCGCCTGCACCACGCGGGTGTCGGACCTGAAAGAGCCGGTGCAGGTACGCCCCTTGCCAGGCCGCCCGGTGATCCGCGACCTGGTCGTCGACATGAGCCAGTTCTACAAGCAGTACCAGTCGGTCGATCCCTGGCTGCAACGCAACGAGCCGAACCCGGAGCGCGAGATCCGCCAGAGCCCGGAACAACGCGACAAGCTCGACGGCCTGTACGAATGCATCATGTGCGCCTGCTGCTCGACCTCTTGCCCGTCGTTCTGGTGGAACCCGGACAAATTCCTCGGCCCACAGGCCCTGCTGACTGCCGCGCGCTTCGTGCTCGACTCCCGCGATCAGGCCACTGAAAAGCGCCTCGACGCCCTCGAAGGCCCGTACAAGCTGTTCCGCTGCCACACCATCATGTCCTGCGTGGAAGTCTGTCCGAAGGGGCTCAACCCGACCCGCGCCATCGGCCACCTGAAGGCGATGATGCTCAAGGACTCCGTTTGAACGAAGCGCTGCCGACGCGCGAGCGCCTGCGCTGGCAGTGCCGGCGCGGGATGCTGGAGCTGGATCTGGTGTTGAGCGCGTATCTGGAGTCGCGTTATTCCAATCTCGACGATGCGGGCAAGCAGCGCTTCGTCGATTTGCTCTCCGTCGATGATCCGACACTCAATGCGTGGATGTTCGGCAACCAGAGTCCCGTCGACGCGGAGATGGTCGCGGTGATCGCGGATGTGTTGTCAGCCGCTGTCGAGAACTGATTGCTGCGGGTTGTCGCCCTTCAGCAACGCTCCGCCTCTTATCGGAGTTGTGCTGACAATCGCCGAATGGGGGCGACGGCCGGTTTGAGCCGGCTCGGGTCAGGGGATCTGGTCGCGCAGGGCGTGGTCGAGGATGTCGAGCCCCTCGTTTTCGAGCATGCGCGTCAGGCGGATCAGCGGCAGGCCGATCAGCGCGGTCGGGTCTTCGCCTTCCATGCTTTCGAACAGGGCCACGCCGAGGGCTTCGGATTTGAAGCTGCCGGCGCAGTTGTAGGGCTGTTCGGCGCGCAGGTAGTTCTCGATCTGGGTATCGCTCAGCTTGCGGAAATCGACGCTGAAGGCGATGACCTCAACCTGGGTGTGGCCGGTGGCGGTGTTCAGCAGGCAAAGCCCGGTCTGGAAGACGACGCGCTTGCCGCTGGCGGCCTTGAGCTGCTTGACGGCGACGTCGTGGGTATGGGGTTTGCCGAGGATCTTGTTGCCGAGCACGGCGACCTGATCTGATCCGATCACCAGGGCGTCCGGGAAGCGGGTGATGGCCGCTTCGGCCTTCGCTTCGGCGAGGCGGCGGACCAGCGCGACCGCGCTTTCGTCCTTGAGGCGGGTCTCGTCGACGTTCGGGGAGAAGGTGTCGAAGGGGACTTGCAGGCGGGACAGCAGTTCGCGGCGGAACGGAGAGGTCGAGGCGAGGACGAGTTGCATGTCTGACGTGGTGGCGTTGGTTTGGGCTGGCTTCGACTCCGCTCAGCCAGCGAGACTGCCCGCTGGCTGAGCGGAGTCGAAGACGGCATTCAGGGCGATCGGTGGCTCATTCGATTTCGATCAGGGTTTCGTCGGGGGTGACGGTGTCGCCCTTGGCGACGTGGATGGCCTTGATGGTGCCGGCGATCGGGGCCTGGATCTCGGTTTCCATCTTCATGGCCTCGGTGATCAGCAGCGGCGCGCCGGCGGCGACGCGGTCGCCTTCCCTGACCTGCACGTCGACGATGGTGCCGGGCATGGAGGTGGTGACGTGGCCGGGTTTGGTGGCGCGCGGGCGCTTGCCGGTCGGTCGTTTGACGCCGTCGTTGGTGGCCGCTTCGCCTTCCAGTTCTTCGAGCGTTTCGACCAGGATCTCTTCCGGCTGGCCGTCGACGGTGACGTAGAACGGGCGTTGTTCCTGGCGCTTGTGGCCGCTGCCGGTGACGCGGATGTGGTAACTCTCGCCGTGCAGGGTGACGGTGAATTCGACCGGCGCGCCGACGGGTTCCTCGCTCCTGGCGGCCTTGGGGGCCTCCAGCGGTTCGGGCACCAGCGTGCCTTCCTGACGTTGCTTGAGGAACTCGCGGCCCATGTCGGGGAACATCGCGAAGGTGAGGACGTCTTCCTCGCTGCGGGCGAGGTCGCCGATGTTGTCGCGCAGATCGTCGAGTTCTTGCGGGATCAGGTCGGCGGGACGCACGTCGATGACGTCCTCGTTGCCGATCGCCATCTGCCGGACCATGCGGTTGACCTTGCCCGGCGCGCGACCGTAACGGCCCTGCAGATAGGCCTTCACCTCGTTGGTGATGGTCTTGTAACGCTCGCCGGTCATCACGTTGAGCACGGCCTGCGTGCCGACGATCTGGGAGGTCGGCGTGACCAGCGGCGGGTAGCCGAGGTCCTGGCGCACGCGCGGGATCTCGTCCAGCACCGCGTTCATGCGGTCCAGCGCGCCCTGTTCGCGCAACTGGTTGGCCAGGTTGGAGATCATCCCGCCCGGCACTTGATTGACCTGCACGCGGGTGTCGACGCCGGTGAATTCGTTCTCGAACTGGTGGTATTTCTTGCGCACGCCGTGGAAGTAGAAGCCGATCTCCTGCAGGGCGGGCAGGTCGAGGCCGGTGTTCCAGCGGGTGTCGGCGAGCGCGGCGACCATGCTCTCGGTCGGCGCGTGGCTGGCACCGCCGGCGAGCGGGGAGATGACGGTGTCGATGTGGCGGCAGCCGTTCTCGATCGCGCGCAGGTGGCACATCTCGGCGAGTCCGGCGGTGGCGTGAATGTGCAGATGCACCGGCACTTTGACGGCGTCGGTGAGGCCGGCGAACAGTTCGGCGGTCTTCGCGGGGGTGAGCAGGCCGGCCATGTCCTTGACCGCGATGCTGTCGCTGCCCATCGATTCCAGTTCCCTGGCCATGGCGATGAACTGATCGACGGTATGGACCGGGCTGGTGGTGTAGCTGATCGTGCCCTGGGCGTGCTTGCCGGCGGCCTTGGTGGCCTCGATCGCGGTGCGCAGGTTACGGGTGTCGTTGAGGGCATCGAAGATGCGGAACACGTCCATGCCGTTGTCGGCGGACTTGGCGACGAAGGCGCGCACCACGTCGTCGGAGTAGTGCCGGTAGCCGAGCAGGTTCTGGCCGCGTAGCAGCATCTGCAAACGGGTGTTCGGTAGCGCCGCGCGCAGCTTGCGCAGGCGTTCCCACGGGTCTTCGCGCAGGAAGCGGACGCAGGCGTCGAAGGTCGCGCCGCCCCAGACTTCGAGCGACCAGTAGCCGATCCGGTCCATCTTTTCGCAGATCGGGAGCATGTCCTCGGTGCGCATGCGCGTCGCCAGCAGGCTCTGGTGGCCGTCGCGCAGCACCAGGTCGGAAATGTGGACGCGATCGTTCATGGGGTTTGGTTCCGGTGGAATTTGGTTCGCCGCAAAGACGCAAAGACGCAAGGAGAACAAAGACGTCTTTGCGCCTTGGCGTCTTTGCGGCGAACACGCTGATTGACGGTCATAGGCCTTGATGCGCGGCGATGGCGGCCGCGATCGCGGCGGCGAGTTCGCGCGGCGGGCGGCGCACGGAGTATTCGGTCAGTTCCGGGTGACGCTCCACGAAGCTGGTGTCGAACAGGCCGCTCTGGAATTCCTCGGATTTGAGGATCGCGAGGTGGTAGGGGATCGTGGTCTTCACACCGAACACGCCCATGTCCTTGAGCGCGCGGCGGCCACGGCGCAGCACGCTCGGCCAGTCCAGCGCCCACACGATCAGCTTCGCGCACATGGAGTCGTAGTAGGGCGGGATGGTGTAGCCGGTGTAGATCGCGGCGTCGGTGCGCACGCCCGGTCCGCCAGGCGCGAAATAACGGGTGATGCGACCGAAGCTGGGCAGGAAGTCGTTCTGCGGGTCTTCGGCATTGATGCGGAACTGGATCGCGTAGCCGCGTTTCTGGATCTGATCCTGGCGCACGCTCAGCGGCTCGCCGGCGGCGATGCGGATCTGCTCCTGGACGATGTCGATGCCGGTGATCTGCTCGCTGATCGTGTGCTCGACCTGGAGGCGCGTGTTCATCTCCATGAACCAGGCGTCGCCGTTGGCGTCCAGCAGGAATTCGACGGTGCCGGCATTCTGATAGCCGACCGCCTGCGCGGCCTTGACGGCGGTCTCGCCGAGGAAGCGGCGCTGTTCCTCGCTCAACGACGGCGAGGGGGCGATCTCGATCAGCTTCTGGTGACGGCGCTGCACGGAGCAGTCGCGCTCGAACAGGTGCACGCAGTTGCCGTGGCTGTCGGCGAGGATCTGCACCTCGATGTGGCGCGGATTGACCACGCATTTTTCGAGGAACACATCGGCGCTGCCGAAGGCCTTGGTCGCTTCCGAGATCACGCGCGCATGGTTGCGGCGCAGTTCCTCCGGGTTGTCGCAGCGACGGATGCCGCGCCCGCCGCCGCCGGAGGTCGCCTTGAGCATGACCGGGTAGCCGATGTCTTCGGCGACCGTCAGGGCCTCGTCGAGCGAGGCGAGGTTGCCGTCGGTGCCGGGTGTAACCGGGACGCCGGCGGCCTGCATCGAGCGGCGCGCCTCGGTCTTGTCGCCCATCGCATGGATGACCTCGGCGCTGGGGCCGATGAAGCGAATGCCGCGCTCCGCGCAGGCCTTGGCGAGCAGCGGGTTCTCGGACAGGAATCCGTAGCCGGGATGCAGCGCGTCGCAGCCGGTCGCGATCGCGAGGTTCACGATGCGGTGGACGTTGAGATAACCAGCGACCGAGTCGGGCCCGATGTTGTAGGCCTCGTCGGCCTTCTTGACGTGCAGGGCGTGGCGGTCGGCGTCGGTGAAGATCGCCACCGAGGTGATGCCCATCTCCGCGCAGGCGCGCACGATGCGGACCGCGATTTCACCGCGGTTGGCGATCAGTATCTTGTCGAACAAACGGGCGCCTCGGCGTGTGGTCGCAGGGGTTCGCGGGGCGAACGCCGGCTAGCTTAGCCCATCCCCGCGCGTGCATATCAGGCTTTACCCATGGTCTTGAAATCCGGTAACATTGCCCGCTTATGTCGGCGACCCTGCCAGCGCGAATTGATTGCCAGCGACTCGTTCGCCAGGGCGCGCGATTGCAGGGGATGTTGCCGGGTTCGAGGATGCCGCGTCTCAACGAGGCGGTGTTGTCGGTCGGCGATGTCGAGGTAGACCTGGAGTTTGGCATCGATGCCGGGCGGACGCGCTTCATCAGCGGCACCGTCAGGACGCGAGTCAGCATGCCATGCCAGCGCTGCCTGGAGTCGATGGAAATTGATGTCGATGCCGAGGTTCGCCTGGGTGTCGTGATCAGCGAAAGCCAGATCGAGCGTTTGCCTTCCGGGTTTGAGCCTTTGCTCCTCGAAGAGGAACTGATCGATCCGGCTCAGCTTGTCGAAGACGAATTGTTGTTGGCGTTGCCCCTGGTCCCGCGTCACGAACTGCGGGACTGTCGCGCCGAGCGGAATGTGACGGCGCAGGGCAGCGACGGCGCACCGGCCCCGTCCGATGACGTGGCGGAAAACAAGCGGCCCAATCCGTTCGCGGTGCTGGCCACCCTGAAAGACAAGCATTGATCCTGGTTTCACCAGGTCCAGACAAAGATTGACCCCGCAGGAGTAATCCAATGGCCGTTCAGCAGACTCGTAAGTCCCGTTCCAAGCGCGACATGCGCCGTTCCCACGATGCCCTCACCGCCAGCAGCCTGTCCCAGGATTCGCTGACCGGCGAGACCCATCGCCGCCACCACATCACCGCGGACGGTTACTACCGTGGTCGCCAGGTCATCGCGCCGAAGGTCGTCGAAGACAACGACGAGTGAGTCGCCGGTTTGACCGCACCGCATCACAGGGCCGCTAACGCGGCCCTGCTGCTTAGATGAGCGACGCTTCGACCAAAGCGATCACCATCGCGCTCGACGCGATGGGGGGCGACCATGGCACCGATTCCGTCGTGCCGGCGGCCGTGGCTGCGCTCGATCGGCATCCGGACCTGTCCATCATCCTCGTCGGTGACCACGATACGCTGGTCGCGTGTCTCGCCAACGTGCATGTGGCCGAGTCCGATCGGCTGCGCATCCATCACGCTTCACAGACGGTGGGCATGGACGAGCCGCCCGCGCAGGCACTGCGTGGCAAGAAGGATTCGTCGATGCGCGTGGCGATCAATCTAGTCAAGGAAGGCGTTGCCAAGGCGGCCGTCTCCGCCGGCAATACTGGCGCGCTGATGGCCATCAGCCGGTTCGTGCTGAAGATGCTGCCGGGCATCGAACGCCCCGCGATCATCAGCGCGATCCCGTCGACCACCGGTCACACCCACATGCTCGATCTGGGCGCCAACGTCGATTGCGAGGCAGAGCATCTGCTCCAGTTCGCGTTGATGGGTTCCGAGCTGGCGCGTGCGGTCGAAGGTGTCGAAAACCCTCGCGTCGGCCTGCTGAACATCGGTGAGGAAGACATCAAGGGCAACGCCAACGTCAAGGAGGCGGCCAAGCTGATCGCGGCCAGTCCGCTGAACTACATCGGCTACGTCGAAGGCAACGATGTCTTCGCTGGTGGCGTCGATGTCGTGGTCTGCGACGGCTTCGTCGGCAACGTCGCGCTGAAGTCCTCGGAAGGCGTTGCCAAGATGATCAGCAACGGGCTCCGCGAGGAGTTCCGCCGCAACTGGCTGACCATGATCGCCGGGCTGATTGCCTATCCCGTGCTCAAGCGGATGCGCACACGTTTCGATCCCCGCCGTTACAACGGCGCCAGTCTGCTAGGCTTGCGCGGCATCGTGATCAAGAGCCACGGCGGCGCGGACGCGCTGGCCTTCGGCAACGCCATCGACATCGCGGTCAAAGAAGTCCACAAGTCGGTGCCATCCCGCATCGAGGAACGTATCTCCGCGCTGCTCGCCAAGCCTGATCGCACTCAGGCAGAGCCCGCAGACCAGTAATCCAAGGCATCAGTGTTGAGCATTCATTCTCGTATCGTCGGCACGGGCAGCTATTTGCCCGAGAAAGTCCTCACCAATCATGACCTCGAGGCCATGGTGGAGACCTCCGACGAGTGGATTCGTACCCGTACCGGCATCGCCGAGCGTCACATCGCCGCCGATGGCCAGACCACCTGCGATCTGGCCGAGCAGGCCGCGCGACGCGCGATGGTCGCCGCCGGCATCACCAAGGACGATGTCGATCTGATCGTGGTCGCGACCACGACCTCGGACCGTGTGTTTCCGAGCACGGCCTGCCTGTTGCAGCAACGTCTCGACATCCACGGCTGCGCCGCCTTCGACGTGCAGGCCGTCTGCACCGGTTTCGTCTACGCGCTCGGCGTCGCCGACAAGTTCATCCGTGCCGGTGGCATCCGCAACGCGATCGTGGTCGGCGCCGAGACGCTGTCGCGCATCGTCGACTGGACCGATCGCACCACCTGCGTGCTGTTTGGTGACGGTGCCGGCGCCGTGGTGCTCCAGGCCTCCGACGAGCCGGGCATCCTGTCCACGCATCTGCACGCCGACGGCAGTTATGAACACCTGCTCACCGTGCCGGCCGGGCCGTCGCTGGGGTACGAGCAGGACGCCTTCATCTTCATGAAGGGCAACGAGGTCTTCAAGATGGCGGTCAACACCCTTGGCCGCATCGTTGACGAGACCCTCGCCGCCAATGGGATGGAGAAGTCGGATATCGACTGGCTGGTGCCGCATCAGGCCAATATCCGCATCATCCAGGCCACCGCACGCAAGCTGAGCATGCCGATGGATCGCGTGGTGGTGACCGTCGATCATCACGGCAACACCTCTGCCGCCTCGGTGCCGCTGGCGCTGGACGCGGCGGTCCGCGACGGTCGCATCAAGCCCGGTGAGACGATATTGATGGAGGCCTTCGGTGGCGGTTTCACCTGGGGTTCGGTGCTGGCGAAGTTCTGAGCAAAACAATAATCACTCCATGAACACGCAACTTGCTTTTCTCTTTCCCGGCCAGGGCTCGCAGTCCGTGGGCATGCTGGCCGATCTGGGTGATCGCGCAATCGTGCGCGACACCTTCGCGGAGGCTTCCGCCGTGCTCGGTTACGACCTCTGGCGCCTCTGCCAGGAAGGCCCCGAGGCGGACCTGAACCAGACCGATCGGACCCAGCCGGCGATGCTCGCCGCCGGTGTCTCGGTATGGCGCCTGTGGCGCGAGCAGGGCGGCGCCGAGCCATGCGTGATGGCCGGTCACAGCCTCGGTGAATACAGCGCGCTGGTCTGCGCGGATTCCATCGACTTCGCCGACGCCGTCGATCTGGTCGCCGAGCGTGGTCGCCTGATGCAGGCCGCCGTGCCGGCCGGAGAGGGCGCGATGGCTGCGATCATCGGCCTCGATGACGACAAGGTGGTCGCCGCCTGTGCCGCCGCCGCCCAGGGCGAGGTCGTCTCTGCCGCCAACTTCAATTCCCCCGGTCAGGTCGTCATCGCCGGGGCCGCCGCCGCAGTCGATCGCGCGATCGCCGCCTGCACCGATGCCGGTGCCAAGAAGGCCGTCAAGCTTGCTGTCAGCGTCCCCTCGCACTGCGCGTTGATGAAGCCCGCCGCCGATCAACTGGCCGCCAAGCTGGCCGGTATCGAGGTGCGTGCGCCGCGTGTGCCGGTGATCCATAACGTCGATGTCGCCAGCCATTACGACGCCGATCAGATCCGCGACGCGCTGGCCCGTCAGCTCTATCAATCGGTGCGCTGGGTCGAGATCGTGCAGAAGCTTGCCGCCGACGGCATCACCGCTGCGATCGAAGCGGGGCCCGGCAAGGTCCTGATGGGGCTGAATCGCCGCATCGATCGCAATGTCGTGACCACCCCGGTGCTCGATGCCGAGTCGCTGGCGAAAGCACTGGCCGAATAAGAACCGAGGGGAGCAGGCATGTCTCTGGAAAATGAAATCGCGCTGGTCACCGGGGCCAGCCGTGGCATCGGCGCCGCCATCGCCCAGTCGCTGGGCGAGATGGGCGCGACCGTGATCGGCACCGCGACCTCCGACAAGGGTGCCGAGGCCATCGCCGGGCGTCTGGCCGACGCCGGCATCAAGGGCACGGGCATGAACCTCGACGTCGCCGACGCGAACAGCGTCGAGGCCGTGATGAAGGCCGTCACCGAACAGTTCGGTCCGATCAGCATCCTGGTCAACAATGCGGGCATCACCCGCGACCAGCTGCTGATGCGCATGAAGGATGACGAGTGGGACGCCATCATGGCGACCAACCTGACCTCCGTGTATCGGCTCAGCAAGGCGGTGCTGCGCGGCATGACCAAGGCGCGCAAGGGCCGCATCATCTCCATCTCCTCGGTCGTGGGCGCCTCCGGCAATGCCGGGCAGACCAACTACTCGGCGGCCAAGGCCGGTCTGATCGGATTCAGCAAGTCGCTGGCCCGTGAGGTCGGTTCGCGCGGGATCACCGTCAACGTGGTCGCGCCGGGCTTCATCGACACCGACATGACCCGCGACTTGCCGGATGCCCAGCGCGACGCGCTGCTCGGCTCGATCCCGCTCGGTCGCCTCGGTCAGCCGGCGGAGATCGCCGCTGCCGTCGCGTTTCTGGCATCGCCTGCCGCCGGTTACATCACCGGCGAGACCATCCACGTCAACGGCGGCATGTACATGGCCTGAGCCCGCCCCTTCGGGGTTGACGGATTTCGCCGCCGAATCGACTACATTCCAACCGATGCCATGTTTGTTGAACGCAGGATCGGGTTTTCACTAAAATCCCGGCTCCACAGCCCAGGTGGCTGTTCCGGAACACAGTCACATAGGACCTACAACAATGTCTGATGATTTGTTTGATCGCGTAAAGAAGATCACCGCCGAGCAGCTGGGTGTCGATGAGGGTGACGTCAACATGGACTCCTCGTTCGTCGACGACCTGGGCGCGGATTCCCTCGACACCGTCGAGCTGGTCATGGCCCTGGAAGAAGAATTCGGCTGCGAAATTCCGGACGACAAGGCCGAGAGCATCGCCACCGTCAAGGACGCCGTCGAATACATCACGGCGAACACCTGATCGGTGCGACCGTCGGCAGGGCTTACTGCCTCTCCGGTGATCCGGGACGGTCGACATAACGCCGCGACTACGAAGCCTCAGGGCGGGTAGGCGCGGCATTTTCATTTCAGGGGCGGTCGTTCGGTAACGTCTCCCCAACAATCGTTGAACGAGGGTATTCCATTGACCAAGCGACGTGTCGTGGTCACCGGTCTGGGCATCGTGTCCCCGGTCGGCACCGGTATCGACAAGGCCTGGGCCAACATCCTGGCGGGCAAGAGTGGCATCAAGCCGATCACCGCCTATGACGCCAGTGCATTCGCGACGCAGTTCGCGGGTCTGGTGGACGACTTCGAGGTCACCGATTACATGACCAGCAAGGATGCCCGCAAGATGGATGGCTTCATCCATTACGGCATCGCCGCCGGCAAGATGGCCCTGGCGGATTCCGGTCTGGAAGTCACCGAGCAGAACGCCGAGCGCATCGGTGTGGCGATCGGTTCCGGCATCGGCGGCATCGGCACCATCGAGCGCACGCGCGACCAGTTCACCGCCGGCGGCCCGCGCAAGGTCTCGCCGTTCTTCGTGCCGGCCAGCATCATCAACATGATCTCCGGTCACCTGTCGATCATGCACGGCCTGCAGGGCCCGAACATCGCGATCGTCACCGCCTGCACCACCGGTACGCACAACATCGGCGATGCCGCGCGCATGATCGCGTACGGCGATGCGGACGTGATGATCGCCGGTGGTGCCGAGATGGCCTCCAGCGAACTCGGCATGGCCGGATTCGCGGCGGCGCGCGCGCTCTCGACCCGCAACGACGATCCGCAGACCGCGAGTCGCCCGTGGGACAAGGACCGCGACGGCTTCGTGCTCGGCGACGGCGCCGGCGTGCTGGTGCTGGAGGAATACGAACACGCCAAGGCGCGTGGCGCGAGGATCTACGCCGAACTGGCCGGCTTCGGCCTGAACGGCGACGCCTACCACATGACCCAGCCGCGCGACGGCGGTGAAGGCGCGATGCGCTGCATGCAGAAGTCCATGAAGGACGCCGGCGTGAATGCCGACGAGGTTGACTACATCAACGCCCACGGCACCTCGACCCCGCTCGGCGATCTGGCCGAGACCAAGGCGGTCAAGGGCGCGCTGGGTGCAGCGGCATCCAAGGTCGCGGTCAGCTCCACCAAGTCGATGACCGGTCACCTGCTGGGTGCGGCCGGTGGCATCGAGGCCGTGTTCTCCTGCCTCGCGATCCGCGACCAGGTCGCGCCGCCGACCATCAACATCTTCAACCAGGATCCGGAATGCGACCTGGACTACGTGCCGAATCAGGCGCGCGAGATGAAGCTGGACGTGGTGATCTCCAACTCCTTCGGTTTTGGCGGCACCAACGGCAGCCTGCTGTTCAAGCGGGTCTGACCGAACGGGATGCCGCGCCGCCGAGCGGTGGCGCGGCACTCTCCAACCCCTCGGACATGGGCCGGTTTCCGCAGTGGCGCCCGTGACCGCAAATACCTTGCATCGCCTCGAAATCGACTGGCTGCCGGATCTGCTGCCGCTGCACGAGGCATATCCGCGGCGTTATCCGCATCTGCTGGAAAGCGTCGCGCGCGGTTCGGACAGCGCCGCCGAGCAATCCCGCTACGACATCCTGTTCGCGTTTCCCGGTGAAACCGTCAGCGGTGACGAGTTCCTCGCCCGTCTCGACGCCGTCCACGCGGAGAATCGTGCAAGCGGCGCGGATCGATCCCTGCCCTTCCGGGGCGGATGGTTCCTTTACCTCGGCTATGAGCTCGCCGCCGAGATCGAACCCACGCTGAGGCTGCCGGCGGACGACTTCGGTTTGCCGATCGCCAACGCCACGCGCTTCCCGGCCGCGGTCATTCGTGACCGACGGGAGCATCGATGCTGGCTCGTCGCCGAAGACGAGGCATTGATCGCGCGGATGCGTGCCGATCTGGAAGCGGTTGATTTCGGCGCGGTCCCGATCATCGCCATCGAAGCCGCGCGGGTCACCGAGTCGCGCGGTGACGGTTATCTCGACGCCCTGGCGCACATCCACGATTACATCGTCGAGGGCGATGTCTTCCAGGTGAATCTGTCGCGCCCCTGGCACATCGAGCTTGCCCGGGACACCCCGCCATCCGTGCTGTATCGGCGTTTGCGGGAGGCCAACCCGGCGCCCTTCGCGGCCCTGGTCACCTTCGCCGATCACGCCATCGTCAGTTCCTCGCCGGAGCGTCTGGTTGCGGTGCGCGACGGTCATGTCGATACCCGCCCGATCGCCGGTACCCGCCGCCGTGACCCGGACGCGATCCGCGACGCCGAGCTGCGCGCCGAGTTGATCGCGCATCCCAAGGAGCGCGCCGAGCACATCATGCTGATCGATCTGGAACGCAACGATCTGGGCCGCGTCTGCCTGCCCGGCAGCGTCGAGGTCAATGAACTGATGGTGCTGGAGAGCTACGCGCACGTGCACCACATCGTCTCCAACGTGCGTGGCCGCCTGCGTGACGGGGTCACGCCCGGGCAGGTCATCTGCGCGGTGTTTCCGGGCGGCACCATCACCGGCTGCCCGAAGGTCCGCTGCATGGAGATCATCGCGGAACTGGAAGCGACCGGGCGCGGCGCCTATACCGGCTCGGTCGGCTACCTGAACCGCGACGGCGACATGGACCTGAACATCCTCATCCGCACCATCGAACAACACGGTCGCAAGCTGCGCCTGCGCGCCGGCGCCGGCATCGTCGTTGATGCGAAACCCGTGCAGGAACTCGCGGAGACCCGCAACAAGGCGCGCGGCATGTTGCTGGCACTCGGGGTGGAGGCGTGATCCTGGTCGACGGCGTGGTCAGCGATGAGGTCGCGGCGCTCGATCGGGGTCTTCAGTACGGTGACGGTGTGTTCGAGACCGTCGCCACCCGTGATGGGCGCTGCGAATACTGGCCCGAACACATCGCACGTTTGCAGGCGGGCTGCGCGCGGCTGGGCTTCCTGGCACCGGATGGCGGCTTGTTGCGCGCGGAGGCGGAGCGAGCGCTCGCCGACTCGCATGGCGCCGGCGTGCTCAAGATCATCGTCACGCGCGGTGTCGGCGGTCGCGGCTATCGCCCGCCGAGCCGGCCTGAACCGGTGCGCATCGTCGCCGCCTTTCCGTTTCCCGACCATCCGCCGTCGTATGCCGAACAGGGCATTCGCCTGCATGCCTGCCGTACCCCCGCCGCGGATCACCCGGCACTGGCCGGCTTGAAGCACCTCAATCGTCTCCCGCAGGTGCTCGCGCGTGCCGAATGGGACGACCCCGCCGCACCCGAGGGTCTGATGCGGGATCTCGCCGGGCACCCCGTGGAAGGCACTCAAAGCAACCTCTTCCTGGTCCGGGACGGCGTGCTGCTGACCCCTGACTTGTCCACCGTCGGGGTGGCGGGCATCATCCGGGCGCGCGTTCTCGCACTTGCCACGGCAGGCGGTATCGAGGCCCGTGTCGAGTCGTTACCGGTCGATGCGCTGGATCATGCGGACGAGGTTTTCGTCTGCAACAGCCTGATCGGTATCTGGCCGGTCAACGCCCTGGAACATCGTGCCTGGCCGGTCGGTCCGGTCACCCGAACCTTGCAAACAGCCCTGGACGACGAACGCCGATGCCGATCTGGTTGAAACGGACGCTGCTGATCTCGGTTGCCCTCATCGTCATCGCCGGACTCGGCGCCGGCGCCTGGCTGAATCAGCGCTATCAGACCTTCCTGCAAACCCCGCTCGCGCTGCCCGAAGCCGGTTCCGACTACACGCTGGCACCGGGCACCAGCCTGCGCGCGGTCGCTGCCGATCTGGTCGCTCGTGGCTGGTTGTCCGAGGACATGCAGTTGCGCTGGCTGGCCAGGCAGGAAAAGCTCGGTACGCGGCTGCGTGCCGGTGAGTATTTCGTGCCGGTCGGCACCGTGCCGCGCGAGTTTCTGGAGATCCTGATCAGCGGGCGTGAGCGTCAGTACACGATCACCCTGCTGGAGGGCTGGAACATCCGCGAGCTGCGCGCCGCCGTGGCCGCCGACCCGGTCCTGGAACAGACCCTGAAAGCTGCGACCAACGAGGAGTTGATGATCGCGCTGGGTCAGCCCGACATGCACCCGGAAGGCCGCTTCCTGCCGGACACCTATCACTTCCCCCGTGGCGAGAAGGACGTCGATCTGTATCGCCGCGCGTTCAAGGCCATGGAACAGGTGCTGGCAGGGGAGTGGGCGGGTCGGGCGGATGATCTGCCGTTGCAGACACCGGACGAGGCGCTGACGCTGGCATCGATCGTCGAGAAGGAAACGGGCGCGGCGGATGAGCGCCCGCAGATCGCCGGCGTGTTCGTGCGGCGTCTGCGCAAGAACATGCTGTTGCAGACCGACCCGACCGTGATCTACGGCATGGGCGAAGCCTTCGACGGCAACATCCGCCGCCAGGACCTGCGCACCGACACGCCCTACAACACCTATACCCGCAAGGGCCTGCCGCCGACGCCGATCGCGATGCCCGGCAGGGCCGCGATCCACGCCGCGCTGCACCCGGCCGATGGCGACACGCTGTTTTTCGTCGCGCGCGGCGACGGCACCCATCAGTTCTCCGCCACGCTGGAGGACCACAACGCGGCGGTGCGCAAATTCCAGTTGCGCCGTTAGCGGCGCGAAATTCCTGCAGGAGCGGCTTCAGCCGCGATCGGCGTTCGGTTAGTCCGACCGTGCGGGGGTGGGATTGATGATGTTGGGGACATCATCGTGTTTGATGGCAAGGCTTCCAGAGGTCGCCATAGCCTCCTGGGACACGCCGTGAATACATCCCTGTAGGCTCGACGGCCGCATCCCTGCGGCCGACGGTCCCCGGAGGCCATGCCGACCCCTGGAAGCCTGGAGAGGTAGGAGGTAATGAAGACGAACGACCCGCATTGAGCGGGCCGTTCGTCTTGTTCAGTGGCGCATTCACCGCGTCGATCTTCGACTAACGCAATAATTCGCTGTGCCCTCCGTAATCCCTGCGCGTCTGCGTTGAAAGCTATTGCTGAGCTGAGCGAAGCGGAAATTTTTCGAAACCCCTTTGCCTGCCTGCTTGTTTGCGGCAAGTTCCGTACTGGATTTCGAGAACCCGCAGCGCAATGACTCAGATCGCCCGATTCATCACCGTCGAAGGCCTGGAAGGGGCCGGCAAGACCACCGTCCTGAATGCCATCGAGGCGCAGTTGCGCACCGCCGGCATCGACCTGGTGACCACCCGCGAGCCGGGCGGTACGCCACTCGGCGAGGAGGTGCGCGCGCTGCTGCTCGGCCACAAGCACGACGGCATGGCCGACGACACCGAACTCCTGCTGATGTTCGCGGCCCGTGCGGAACACCTCCACCGGGTCATCCGCCCGGCGCTGGCGGCGGGCCGCTGGGTGCTCTGCGACCGTTTCACCGATGCGACCTACGCCTATCAGGGCGGCGGACGCGGCATCGACATGGCGCGGATCGCGACGCTGGAAGATTTCGTGCAGGGCGATCTGCGCCCGCATCACACCTTCCTGCTCGATCTGCCGGTGCGACAGGGGCTGGATCGTGCCGCCGGACGCAGCGAGCCGGATCGCTTCGAGAAGCAGCGCGAGGCCTTCTTCGACGCCGCGCGCGCGACCTACCGGGCGCGTGCGGAGTCGGAACCGGGGCGGTTCCGGGTCATCGATGCCTCGCAGGATCTGGACGGCGTGCTTGCCCAGCTCAAGACAAGTGTCGCGGCGCTGCTCGCCGAGGTCGGCCCGTGAGTGACGCGTTGCCGGAATGGCTGCGCGCGCCGCTTGACGATCTGCTTCGCCAGCAACGCGAAGGTCGTCTGCATCACGCCCTGCTGGTGCACGGCCCGCGTGGGGTCGGCAAGGCGCTGCTCGCCGAGCAACTGGTGCGCGGCCTGCTGTGCAAGAGCCCGGACGCCGCCGGTCACGCCTGCGGGCAGTGCGCGCAGTGCAAGCTTTATCTGGCGGGCAGTCACCCGGATGCGCGGCTGGTCGAACCGGAGATCGAGGTCCGCCAGTACGCGCCGGTGCTGCACGCGATTCCGGTCGACGACCCGGATCGCAAGGCCGACACACCGCGCAAGCAGCGCCTGATCAGCATCGGTCAGATCCGCGAACTGAACGACTTTGTCGTCACCAGGAGTCAGTTCGGCGGCTGGCGTATCGGTGTGATCGCACCGGCCGAAGCGATGAACACCAACGCCGCCAACAGCCTGCTGAAAACGCTTGAGGAACCGGGCGCGGGCACCTTGCTGCTGTTGTTGAGCGAGCGCCCCTCGGCGTTGCCGGCGACCGTGCGCAGCCGCTGTCGGGCGCTGTCGATAGCGGCGCCGTCCAACGCACAGGCATTGGCCTGGCTGAAGGGAAAACATCCCGGCGAGGACGCCGCGCAGGCCCTGGCGCTGGCCGGCGGTGCGCCCCTGTCGGCGGCGGCGATGCTGGATGACGGTCTGTTGACGCTGCACGGTCAGGCCCTGAGCGAGCTCGAACAGTTGCAGCGCGGTCGGGTCGAGCCGGTCGCGCTTGCCGAGCAATGGCACAAGGGCGGGGCGCACATCTACGTCGGTTTCCTGAACGCCTGGCTGGTCGACATGATCCGCCTGCGCAGTGGCGCGGTCGCCGCCCGCGACGGTATCGCCACGCGCTTGCAGGCGATGGCGCAGAACCTAGACTTGCGGGAACTCTATCGCCGCCTGGATGCGGTCACCGAGGCGCGCCGGCTGCTGGATCGTTCAATCAGCCTGCAAGCGCTGCTCGAAGACCTGCTGCTCTCCTGGCTGCCGGCGCCGCGCCGGCGTTGATGTCATTCCGCCGAGATTCCGCTCATGTCGATGCCCCCCAAACCGCAAGCAGGTCGCCGTCAGGGCGTGCTGTCCCTGAACATCAAGGACAAGAACACGCTCTATAACGCCTACATGCCGTGGCTCGGGGAAGGTGGTCTGTTCGTGCCCAGCGACAAGCCCTACCGGCTCGGCGACGAGGTGTTTCTGCTGATCACCTTGCTGGACGAACCGGACAAACTTGCCGTGCCCGGCAAGGTGGTGTGGATCACCCCGGTCGGCGCGACCGGCAGCCGTCCGCCCGGCATCGGCGTGCAGTTCAAGGACGGCGGTACCGCGCGCAACAAGATCGACACGATCATTCCCGGCGCGATCGACAACGAGCGTCCCACCCACACGCTCTAGAAACCGGCAGGGCGTCGGCTTTACCCCGCATCCCGCGACGATCGCAACTCGTCGACCAGCCCTCGATAGAACCCGACGTGATTCCAGCGCGGCGTTCTCCAGGCCCCGACCGGCAATATCCGCCACCCCGCCAGTTCAAAGTGATCCGCATGAAGGGTGGCCACGTGTTCGCCCCATTGTCCGGATGTCACCGAAACCAGCCCGTCGTTGGATTCATCGCCGAACTCGCGCGCGAAAGGCCGCAGCCAGAGCGCCATCTCGTCGATCGGGCGGCTCGCCGAATAGGAGCGATAACGCGTGTCCGGGCGGTCCGGCGTGTCGAGATTGAAGCGCGCGCATGCTTCGGGTCGCAGATCGTCGAGCGCCGGTCGGGTCAACGCGCGCACCCCGAGATAGAACGGTGACCGGCGGTGTTGCGCGACCTCTGCGATCACGCTGCCGTGGTGTGGCGTCGACAGGGTGATCAGTTCGCGCACCCGGTGGTCGGGATCCAGATGCCGGATCAGATGGCGGGCATCGAGCCCGCCCATGCTGTGCGCGATGATCGCGACCTGCTCGTGCGAGAGCGTGGCGAGAAAATCCGCCAGTGCGCGGGCGCGGTCGGCGATCGTGCCGTTGCCGGGCAGTGTCGGGAAATACACATCGGGCCCCAACCTGCCGCGCAGCCCGGCGAAATAGATGTGCGCGGTGCGCAGGGCCTGGGTGCGACCGAAGCCGAGCAGGCCGTGCACGATCACGATGGCAATGGGAGTGGTCATCCGGGTTGAGCCTGCCGATGGTGGACGTCAGTGTTGTACCATCGCGCCCCTCTTCATACAGCCGTATCGATGCCGTCGGGAAGCCAGATCATGTTGGAACTCAATCCGCTCTATAACCAGATCACCGACCTCACGGGGCGCGTCGACGCCCTGAGGGGGTATCTTTGACTACGATCTCAAAGCCGAACGCCTGAGCGAAGTCGTCCGCGAGCTGGAGCAGCCGGACGTCTGGAACAACGCGGAAAATGCCCAGAATCTGGGCCGCGAGCGTGCCGCGCTGGAGATCGTGGTCGAGACCATCGATTCGCTTGCCGCAGGTCTGACCGACGCCCGTGATCTGCTCGACATGGCCGCCGAGGAAGGCGACGAGGACACCGCCAATTCGGTCCAGGCCGATCTGGACCGCTTCGAGAAGCGTCTCGCCGAACTCGAATTCCGCCGCATGTTCAGCGGCGAGACCGACCCCAACAACGCCTATCTGGACATCCAGGCCGGCTCCGGCGGCACCGAGGCGCAGGACTGGGCGGAGATGCTGCTGCGCATGTATCTGCGCTGGGCCGAGCGCAAGGGCTTCCAGACCGAACTGATGGAAGTGTCCGCCGGCGAAGTCGCGGGCATCAAGAGCGCGACCGTGAAGGTCGACGGCGAATACGCCTTCGGCTGGCTGCGCACCGAGATCGGCGTGCACCGTCTGGTGCGCAAGTCGCCGTTCGATTCCGGCAACCGGCGCCACACCTCGTTCGCGGCGGTGTTCGTGTCGCCGGAGATCGACGACAACATCGAGATCGAGATCAATCCGGCCGACCTGCGCATCGATGTGTACCGCGCCTCCGGTGCCGGCGGTCAGCACGTCAACCGTACCGAGTCCGCGGTGCGTATCACCCACCTGCCGACCAACACGGTCACGCAGTGCCAGTCGCAGCGCTCGCAGCACCAGAACAAGGACTTCGCGATGAAGGCCCTGCGTGCGAAGTTGTACGAGCAGGAGATGCAGAAGCGCAACGCGGCCGCGCAGGCGCTGGAGGACACCAAGTCCGACATCGGCTGGGGCAGCCAGATCCGCTCCTACGTGCTCGATTCGGGGCGCATCAAGGATCTGCGTACCAACATCGAGGTCGGCAACACCCAGGCGGTGCTCGACGGCGCGCTGGACCAGTTCATCGTCGCATCGTTGAAGAGCGGCCTCTGATGTCGTTCTGGGATCGTCTGCTCGGTCGCGATCCGGGGCCGGATCCCGTCGCGCAGGCGCTCGACGACCTCGGCGCGATGATCGGTAACGCCCGCTCCCTGTTGATGGAGCGGGACATGATGATTCCGCGCCGCTACTACTACTTCCTGATGTTCGTGTACGGCGCCATCGACGCCTACGCGGAGGAGCGGCGCATGAACGAGTCGCAGGTCCTGGGCGTGCTGCTGCGTTACGTGCGTGACGTGCTCAAGATCGAGGAGGGCGACATCCCCACCGTGCTCGCGCACGCGCAGGATTATCGCGGTCACGAGGAAGGCGGCAGGGCATTCCGGATCGGTGGCGATGCCTGGCGCGCCTGGCTGAAGGGTGACCGGACGGGCATTTACCGTTTGCGGGATGACCTCGCCGAACTCGGTCCGCCGGCGGAGAAATTCTGACCGCACGGTTCTCTTCGGAACACCGTATTGGCAGGCGTTTTCGTCGACGGTTCGTGTCAGAAATGACATTTGTCACGTCCTTTGAAAGTGCGCTCGCGGCAACCTTTTGTTCCGCCAATCCGCCATCTCTATTAGCGCTTGCGAATGTGTTAGGTGCGTGTGATACTCCCGCGCCACATTCAGGCCCGAGCCGGACGAATCTGCTGTGAAGCAGGCGTCGACCCGACTCGGAATTTTCTTTTTTCGAACTGCGAATCAGCACTAATTCCAGCAGGAGACCCACATGGATAAGAGCTACTACGAAGCCATTGACACCATGGAGAAGGCCGGAGTCGATCCCGAGTACATCCAGGGTTGGGTCGGCGGTTATCTGCAGAACCCGAAGCGTGAAGAGCAGCGCATCACCGAAGCCTATGATGCCGGCTATTCCGATGGCGAGGACCGCAACACCGACAACTACGCGAACTTCAAGAAGTAAGAACTATCGTTCGCAGGTTCTCCCGACCTCCGGTCGGGGTCGGAACAAGATCAAAAAGGCCGTCACGCGAGTGACGGCCTTTTTGTTTGCCGGGTGCATTGGCAAGTTGCGGAACGCAAGTTGGAAAACGAAAAAGGCCACCCGCGTGCGGGTGGCCTTTTTCGTGTCTGGGCGTTGGTGGAGCTGAGGGGGATCGAACCCCTGACCTTCGCATTGCGAACGCGACGCTCTCCCAGCTGAGCTACAGCCCCTAAGAGGGCGCGCATTCTAACACCGGTTCAGCGGTGACACTATAGGCTGATGTCGATTGTCCGGAGGGTGCGTGGCAACGGAGTTCGCTCAGGTCTCGGTGGTCGTGCCGATGCTCGATGAGGCATCCGGTATTGGTGCCACGTTGGCCGCTTTGGCGCCCTTGCGCCACGGGGGCGGCGAGGTGATCGTCGTCGATGGTGGCAGTGCCGACGCATCCGTCGAGATCGCGCGACCGCTGGCCGATCTCGTGATCAGTTCGCCGCGTGGTCGCGCGACGCAGATGAATGCGGGGGCAGCGATCGCTCGCGGTCGCCTGCTGTGCTTCGTGCATGCGGATACGCTGATGTCCGCGCGGGCGGTC
This sequence comes from Gammaproteobacteria bacterium, assembly GCA_024234895.1. Taxonomy (GTDB): domain Bacteria; phylum Pseudomonadota; class Gammaproteobacteria; order JACKNK01; family JACKNK01; genus JACKNK01. Next base: position 19,729 of record JACKNJ010000007.1, on the reverse strand, counting down.
GAAATGCTCCGTGACGTGGACGGCTGGGGGCGCTTCGAGGTGCGCCTGTCGGGGCGGGGGGCGTTGCTGGGTGTGATCGGCTGGATGATGAGCCGACGCTCCTGTCTGACCGGCATCGCCACCGGGGATCAGTGTCTGTTCGTGGCGCGCGAGTTGTTCGACACGGTTGGCGGATTTCCGGAGCAGCCGCTGATGGAGGACATCGAGGTCAGCAAACGGCTACGGAGGATCGTCTGGCCGCGTTGTCTGTCGGCGCCGGTTGTCACCGACAGCCGGCGTTGGCGGCGGCGTGGGGTGGTGCGCACGATCCTGCTGATGTGGTGGTTGCGATGGGCTTATGCGGTCGGGGTGTCGCCGACGCGGCTGGCGGAGTGGTATCGGTGAACGCGGCGTATCGGTTTCCGGAGGCACGCATTCTGGTGTTCGCCAAGGCGCCGCTTATCGGGCGCGTCAAGACGCGCCTGATTTCGGCGGTCGGCGCGATGCGGGCGATGCGGCTTTATCGGCTGATGCTGGCATCGGTGCTCCAGAGGCTGGCGGACGCGCGCATCGCGCCCATCGAGATCCATGCGGCGCCCGATGCCCGGCACCCGTGGTTGCGCCGTCTGGCGGGGCGGGTCGGCGCGTCCCTCGCGCCGCAGGTCGAAGGCGATCTGGGGCGGCGTATGGCCTGGGCGGCGCGACATGCGCATCGCGATGCAGACATGGTGCTGCTGATTGGCGCTGACGGCGTCTGGTTATGTCCGCAAGAGCTTTCCTCCGCGTTTTCACGATTGCAGGCGGGGGCGACCGCGATACTCGGCCCGGCGGATGATGGCGGTTACGTTCTGCTGGGTCTGCGACGCGGCTTCGATGCGCGTGTGTTCCAGGGTTTGCCGTGGGGCGGGCCGCGTGTCGCGGCGATCACCCGTGCCCGGCTGCGGCTTGCAGGCGTTGCCTGGGGCGAATTGTCATCCCGCCCGGATCTCGATACGCCGCGCGATCTGCGCCGCTGGTTGAGGGCGCGACGGCTTGGGGGTTCACATTTGCAAAATACCTGTATATAAATACATATACTGTTTTTTCGATCAGGTATGTCGCCGTGAACAAGCTCACCGAGCGTCAGCAGCAGGTTCTCGATTTCATCCGTGGCTTCATCGACAACGAAGGCATGCCGCCAACGCGGGTCGATATCGCCAGGGCACTGGGCTTCCGTTCCCCGAACGCCGCCGAGGATCACCTCCGGGCCTTGCATCGCAAGGGCGCGATCGAACTGGTGCCGGGCTCCTCGCGCGGCATCCGCCTGCCGGAAGAGCCGGGTCTGCCGCTGGTCGGTCGGGTTGCCGCCGGTTATCCGATCCTCGCCGAGCAGAACATCGAGGCGCGTTTCCAGTGCGAGGCCGGGATGTTCCACCCACAGGCCGACTACCTGCTGCGCGTTCAGGGCATGAGCATGAAGGACGTCGGCATCCTCGATGGCGACCTGCTCGCCGTGCATCGCACCCCGGAAGCGCGTAACGGCCAGATCGTGGTCGCGCGCATTGGCGACGAGGTCACCGTCAAACGTTTCCAGAAGCATGGCAACAAGGTCCTGCTGCTGCCCGAGAACGACGCCTTCAAGCCGATCGAGGTCGATCTGCGCCACGAATCGCTGGATATCGAAGGCCTTGGTGTCGGCGTGATCCGCAACGGGAGCCTGTCATGAGTGCCTGTCCGCAAACGTCCGTTGCGCCTTGCGAGGCGCATGTCGCCCGTGAAATGCCGGTGGACGATGCCGGTGTCGATCGCCTGCTGCGTCATCCGCAGATCTGGCGGGCCGGTCGCGAGGCCGCGCGTGCGCGGCAGATGTCGGGCCTTCCCACCGGCTTCCAGGAACTCGACGAGACCCTGATCGGTGGCTGGCCGCAGGGCATGCTGACCGAATTGCTGTATGAAGGCGATGGCATCGGCGAATTGAGCCTGCTGATGCCTGCCCTCGCGCAACTGAGCCGTCACGGTCGCTGGCTGGCCTGGGTGGCGCCGCCTTACGTTCCGTATGCGCCGGCCCTGGCCGCGCGGGGGGTCGACCTGTCGCGGGTGTTGATGATCCATCCGCGCGCCGAGACCGACGTGTTGTGGTCGCTGGAGCAGGCGCTGCGTTCCGGTACTTGCGGCGCGGTGCTGGGCTGGGTCGGCAAGGCCGATGATCGCGCCCTGCGCCGTCTGCAGCTGGCCGCCGCCGAAGGCGACAGCTGGGGGGTCTTGTTTCGTCCCGCGAGTGTCGCGCAGGACCCGTCGCCGGCGGCGCTGCGTCTGCTGCTGAAGCCGGATCAGCAGGGGGTGAGCGTGAACGTGCTCAAGCGGCGGGGCGGCAATATCGGGGCCGGGGTGCAGTTGTCGCTGGATTTGGGGTGAATGGTGTGTTTTCGAGGATGTTGCGGACATCATCGGGTTAAGTGGGATGGCTTCCAGGAGGCCTTGCCGGCCCCTGGAAGCCTGGAGAGGGGAGTGGTTGGAAGACGGGCCGCCGGCATTGAGCCGGCGGCCCGTCTTGTTGGTGGTGCTTTGGCAGGGTGCGCGTTCGAATGTCGGTTTCGGTGCGCGGAGCGCACCCTGCGGGAAGCTTCGCGAACGGCTCAAAGCCGGTTGCGGCACTTTAATTTTATGCTCCGGATTTGACGGGCAATTCGTATTGCGGCTACCGGGGTATCGGTACTGCCGTTATACTGCGCGGCTGCATTGCGTGGTCGCGTCCCTATGCGGAGTGGCCGTCATGCGAAAGTGGCGGAATTGGTAGACGCGCTGGATTTAGGTTCCAGTGGGGTAACCCGTGAGAGTTCGAGTCTCTCCTTTCGCACCATATCCATTCGTTAACGACAGGTTCCGGCCAGCCGCCGGACGGCAACAGAGGTTTTCAGGGCTATGCGCGTATCAGTTGAGACGACCGAGGGTTTGCAGCGCCGCATGACGGTCGAGGTTCCGGCCGAGCGGGTCAACGGCGAGGTCGAATCGCGGATCAAGCGGGTGGCACGCACCGTTCGCATCGATGGTTTCCGCCCGGGCAAGGTGCCGGTCAAACTGGTGAAGAAGCAGTTCGGTCTGTCGATCCGCCAGGAGGTCCTCGGCGAACTGATCGATGCCACGCTCCGCGAGGCCTTCAAGCAGGAGAATATCGTTCCCGCCGGCATGCCGTCGGTCGAGTCCGTTAATGACGAGGACGGTAAGGATTTCTCCTACGCCGCTCTGTTCGAGGTCTACCCGGAGATCGCCGTCGGTGATCTGAGTGCGCTGTCCGTGACCCGCACCATTGCCGAGGTCGGTGATGCGGACATCGACGCGATGCTTGAGAAGCTGCGTAGTCAGCAGTCCGAATGGGCCGAGGTGAAGCGCAAGTCCAAGAAGGGTGACCGCATGGTCATCGACTACGAAGGCAAGATGGAAGACGGGGCTGATTTCCCGGGCAACAAGCGCGAGAACGCACAGCTGGTGCTCGGTGGCGGCAATCTCGGCGATGACTTCGAGAAGAATCTGGTCGGCGCCAAGGCTAACGAGGCGCTCAGCTTCGATGTGACCTTCCCGGCGGATTTCCGCATCGAGGAGATGGCCGGCAAGACCGCGCATTTCGAGGTCACCGTGAAGCAGGTGCTGGGCGAGAAACTGCCTGAGCTGGACGACAATTTCGCGACCTCGCTCGGTATCGAGGAGGGCGGCATCGATGCGCTCAAGGCGCAGGTGCGCGAGAACATGGAGCGTGAGCTCGGCCAGAAGCTGCGCGGCATGCTCAAGGACAGCGTCATGAACGCGCTGCTCGCGGCCAATCAGGTCGACCTGCCGGCGGCGATGGTCGAGCAGGAGGCCACGCGTCTCCAGCAGCAGATGATCGAGCAGTTGAAGTCTTCCGCGCAGGGCGCGATCCCCGAGCTGCCGACCTCGCTGTTCGAGGAGCAGGCCGCGCGTCGCGTGCGCCTGGGGCTGCTGCTTGGCGAGATCATCAAGGCCAACGGGATCACTGCCGACGAAGCCAAGGTTCGCGCGCTGATCGAGGGTTTCGCGGAATCCTATGAAGATCCCCAGGAAGTCGTCGACATGTACTACCAGCATCGTGAGATGCTGGACCAGGTCGAGGCGCTGGCCATGGAAGATCAGGTCGTCGACATGATCGTCGGTCAGTGCAACGTCGCGGAAGAGGCTTCCAGCTTCGATGCGGTGATGAACCCGACCAAGAACAAAGACTGATCAACGACGCCCTTCGGGCAGGGGAATCCGATGCCGAATTACAATGCTGGCGCGCTGGACGTGCAGGCCCTTGGCCTGGTGCCGATGGTGATCGAGCAGACCGGACGCGGCGAACGCGCGTTCGACATCTACTCGCGACTGCTGAAGGAACGCGTGATTTTCCTGGTCGGCCCGGTCGAGGACCACATGGCCAACCTGGTCGTTGCCCAGTTGCTCTTCCTGGAGTCGGAGAATCCGGACAAGGACATCCACCTGTACATCAATTCGCCGGGTGGCTCGGTGTCTGCTGGTCTGGCCATCTACGACACCATGCAGTTCATCAGGCCGGACGTCAGCACCATGTGTATCGGCCAGGCGGCGAGCATGGGTGCGTTGCTGCTGACCGGTGGCACCAAGGGCAAGCGTTACTGCCTGCCGCATTCGCGGATGATGATCCACCAGCCGCTGGGTGGCTTTCAGGGTCAGGCGACGGACATCGATATCCACGCCCGCGAAATCCTGCTGGTCCGCGAGCGCCTGAACAAGATTCTCGCGGAACACACCGGTCAGGACATCGAGACCATCCAGCGAGATACCGATCGTGACAATTTCATGGGTGGCGATGCCGCCGTGGAGTACGGATTGATCGATGCGGTACTGAATCGACGTGGCGGCGGCGAGGCCGCCAAGGCCTGATCCGATCATCGGACCGGCAATCTCGAGAGGGGGCGAAAGCCCCCTTTTCGTTGGCGGATCGCCTTGATTCGCAAGGGTTGGCGATACCCCCCGCGTTACCCGGTATTACTTGTGCCAGCGCGTCGGAACGTAGTTGAATAGACTCGAACTTGTTCCCAGCGATGAGATTGAAAAATGGCGGATGACAAGAACGGTAACGACAGCGGCAAGCTGCTTTATTGCTCCTTCTGCGGCAAGAACCAGCACGAAGTCCGCAAGTTGATTGCCGGCCCGTCGGTGTTCATCTGCGACGAGTGCGTCGATCTGTGCAACGACATCATCCGCGAGGAGATGCACGACAAGGACCTCGGCGATAGCACCTCGCTGCCGAAGCCGCACGAGATCAAGGCCATCCTCGATGAGTACGTGATCGGTCAGGGACGCGCCAAGAAGGTGCTGTCGGTCGCGGTCTACAACCACTACAAGCGCCTCGAGAACAAAGGCAGCAACGACGGCGTCGAACTGGCCAAGAGCAACATCCTGCTGATCGGTCCGACCGGTTCCGGCAAGACCCTGCTCGCCGAGACGCTTGCGCGCCTGCTCAACGTGCCGTTCACGATCGCCGACGCGACCACGCTGACCGAGGCCGGTTACGTGGGCGAAGACGTCGAGAACATCATCCAGAAGTTGCTGCAGAAGTGTGATTACGACGTCGAGAAGGCCGAGACGGGCATCGTCTATATCGACGAGATCGACAAGATTTCCCGCAAGGCGGAAAACCCGTCCATTACCCGCGACGTGTCCGGCGAAGGCGTGCAGCAGGCGCTGCTCAAGCTGATCGAGGGCACGGTCGCCTCGGTGCCGCCGCAAGGTGGCCGCAAGCATCCGCAGCAGGAATTCCTGCAAGTCGACACCAGCAATATCCTGTTCATCGTCGGCGGCGCGTTCGCGGGCCTGGAGAAGGTCATCAAGCGGCGTTCCGAGAAGGGTGGCATCGGTTTCCAGGCCGAGGTCAAGAGCCGCGAGGACAACCGCAACCTTGGTGAGGTGCTGCACGAGGTCGAGCCCGAAGACCTCATCGGCTACGGCCTGATCCCGGAGTTCGTAGGGCGTCTGCCGGTCGTCGCGACCCTCGAGGAGCTCGACGAGGAAGCCCTGGTGCAGATTCTCACCGAACCGAAGAACGCGCTCACCAAGCAGTACCAGCGCCTGTTCGACATGGAGCACTGCGAACTCGAATTCCGCGAGGACGCGCTCCGTGCAATCGCACGCAAGGCCATGTTGCGCAAGACCGGCGCCCGCGGTCTGCGCACGATCCTTGAAACCACGCTGCTCGACACCATGTATGACCTGCCGTCCGAGCAAAACGTCAGCAAGGTCGTCGTCGACGAGGCGGCGATCACCGGTGAATCCAGCCCGTACATCATGTACGAGCAGACCGGTCAGGCCGCGTCCGGACGCTGATCGATTGTTTCGCTGGGCGGTGGCGCGGTCGACTCTGACCCTGCCACGCCCGGTCCCGGTCATCTGACCGCCAGACTTCCCGCATTTCTCCTGCCTCGGACGGATCGAGGCACGATCGAGGTTCCCCTTCCGTGGAAAATCAAACCGACTCTCCGATTCCCAGCGGCCCGATGACCGCCGTGCCCGTTCTGCCACTGCGTGACGTGGTGGTCTACCCGCATATGGTGATTCCGTTGTTCGTGGGGCGGGAGAAATCCATCCAGGCGCTGGACGCCGCGATGGAGGTCGACAAGCACATCCTGCTGGTCGCCCAGAAGAGCGCGGAAGTCGATGACCCGCAGGTCGACGACATCCATCAGCTCGGCACCTATGCGACCATCCTGCAATTGCTGAAGCTCCCCGACGGGACCGTCAAGGTGCTGGTCGAGGGTGTACGCCGTGCGCGCATCGAGCGCATGCATGCCGATGGCGCGTTCTTCACCGCGGACATCGTGATCGCGGATGCCGATGATTCCTCGGACAAGGAAATCGGTGTCATGGCGCGTTCCATGGTCAGCCTGTTCGACCAGTACGTGAAGCTGAACAAGAAGATCCCGCCGGAGGTGCTGACTTCGCTGAACGGGATCGATGATGCCGGCCGTCTTGCCGACACCATCGCCGCGCACATGCCGCTCAAGCTCGAGGACAAGCAAACCCTGCTTGAGCTCGAGGATCTGCGCACCCGGCTTGACCATCTGACTGCCCAGATCGAGGGGGAGATCGACATCCTCCAGGTCGAGAAGCGCATTCGCTCGCGCGTCAAACAGCAGATGGAGAAGAGCCAGCGCGAGTACTACCTCAACGAGCAGATGAAGGCCATCCAGAAGGAATTGGGTGACATGGACGACGCGCCCAACGAGATGGAGGAACTCGAGCAGAAGATCGAGACGGCGGGCATGAGCCTGGAGGCGCGTGACAAGGCCAATTCCGAACTCAACAAGCTCAAGCAGATGTCGCCGATGTCAGCCGAGGCGACGGTCGTGCGCAATTACATCGACGCGCTGGTCGATGCGCCGTGGAAGAAACGGTCCAAGATTCGCAAGGATCTACCGCTCGCCGAGCGCGTGCTCGATGAAGACCATTACGGTCTGGAGAAGGTCAAGGAGCGCATCGTCGAATACCTCGCGGTGCAGCAGCGCGTGAAGAAGGTGAAGGCGCCGATCCTGTGCCTGGTTGGCCCGCCCGGCGTCGGCAAGACCTCGCTCGGCCGGTCGATCGCGCGCGCCACCAACCGCCAATTCATCCGCATGGCGCTCGGCGGCGTGCGTGACGAGGCCGAGATCCGTGGCCACCGCCGGACCTACGTCGGTTCCATGCCCGGCAAGATCATCCAGAACATGACCAAGGTCGGCGTGCGCAACCCGCTGTTCCTGCTGGATGAGATCGACAAGATGTCCATGGATTTCCGTGGCGATCCGTCCTCGGCGCTGCTCGAGGTGCTCGACCCGGAGCAGAACCACGCCTTCAACGATCACTACCTGGAAGTGGATTTCGACCTGTCGGAGGTGTTGTTTGTCGCCACCGCCAACAGTCTGAATATCCCCGGGCCGCTGCTGGACCGAATGGAGGTCATCCGCCTCGCCGGTTACACGGAAGAGGAGAAGGTCAACATCGCGACCCGCTACCTGGTGCCGAAGCAGTTGGAGCGCAACGGTCTCAAGCTCGAGGAACTCTCGATCAGCGAGTCGGCGATCCGCGACATCATCCGTCATTACAGCCGCGAGTCTGGTGTGCGTAATCTGGAGCGCGAGATTTCCAAGATCTGCCGCAAGGTGGTCAAGGACATCGTGATGAAGCCGCGCGACAAGAAGACGGTCGTCAATCCGCGCAACCTCGAGAAATACCTGGGCGTGAAGCGCTTCCGCTATGGTCGCGCCGAGGAGGAGGATCGTGTCGGTCAGGTCACCGGTCTGGCCTGGACCGAGGTCGGTGGTGAACTGATGAACATCGAGGCCGCCGTGGTGCCGGGCAAGGGCCGCCTGACTTACACCGGGCAGCTCGGCGATGTCATGCAGGAATCCATTCAGGCCGCCATGACCGTGGTGCGCAGCCGCGCCAAGCTGCTCGGCATCGACGAAGAGTTCTACCAGAAGTACGACATCCACATTCACGTGCCGGAAGGCGCGACCCCGAAGGATGGCCCGAGCGCCGGTGGTGCGATGTGCACGACGCTGGTATCCGCGTTGACCAACATCGCGGTGAAGTCCAGCGTGGCGATGACGGGCGAGATCACGCTGCGAGGCGAGGTGCTGCCCATCGGCGGTTTGAAGGAGAAATTGCTGGCCGCGCATCGTGGCGGCATCAAGACCGTGCTGATCCCTGAAGAGAACCGCAAGGATCTCGTCGACATTCCCAAGAACATCCAGGCACAGCTCGATATCCGCCCGGTGAAATGGATCGACCAGGTTCTCGAGGCGGCATTGCAGCACATGCCGGCGCCGAGGAGCGACGACGACAAGACGACCGGTGCCAAGCCCAAGAAAGGCGAATCACGGGGTCGCGGAAAGAAGGGTGACGATGCCGTTTTGCCGCATTGATGTCCCCGGATATCCAGCGGCCCGGACATGGCTGTCCGGGCCGCATTGGAAACAACTGTTTCAGGAGCCGCTAATCAAGGCGCAGCAAGGCTTCCCGGCTTGTTTCCGCGTTGTTGACACCGTCGAAAATCGACTGGTATAAAGCCCCGCAGTCGTGTCACCCATGTGACTTTGGCGATTACCGATCCAACCGGCGACCGAGCCGCCAAGAACCAGTCATCGGTACTCGCGGACAAATTCGCGATTAACTGAACCTGTCATTTGACGAGGCCGCTCCAAGAATCGGTCCGTTCGAACGGCTTTTTTGTACATACGCGGGGCCGCCCGCATCCATCGCTGATTCTGCTCCGTTCGGGTTGCGGGGTGGTCACCACTCAAAGGGGAAGTAAAACATGAACAAATCTGAACTCGTTGACGCTGTTGCCGCCGCTGCGGACATTTCCAAAGCCGCTGCCGGCAAGGCCGTTGACGCTGCTGTCGATGCCATCACCGCCGCGCTGAAGGACGGCGACCAGGTGTCCTTGGTCGGCTTCGGCACCTTCAAGACTTCCGAGCGTGCCGCTCGCGAAGGCCGCAATCCGCGTACCGGTCAGACCATCAAGATCGCCGCCTCCCGCGTGCCGACCTTCAAGGCTGGCAAGGCCCTCAAGGATGCCGTAAAGTAACGCGCCTTCCGCGCCGGGCAGAGTACCCGCGGGAGTTTCCGCGGGTGCTTAGCTCAGCTGGGAGAGCGTCGCCCTTACAAGGCGAATGTCGGGGGTTCGATCCCCTCAGCACCCACCAAAGCTCGCTATCCGTCAGCACATCAAAATATTCCGATAAGCTGTAGCGGGTTTATGGGAGTGCTGCTAGAATCGCGCGCTTCTCGCAGCCGGTAAGCCGGAAGCGGGGAAGCAACGAATGCTGGAGTGGTAGTTCAGTTGGTTAGAATACCGGCCTGTCACGCCGGGGGTCGCGGGTTCGAGTCCCGTCCACTCCGCCATCTTCCGAAAGGCGCTCAATCGAGCGCCTTTTTTTTGGCTTTGATTTTCGGGAACTGTGTGCCTGATCCGGTCGTTGGAGGCCGTTCCGCATTGGTATGCACGGGCCACTGCGTTTATAGTCCGGGCCGATTTACGCCATTTTCAGCGGCGCCTTATTCCCGGTCGTTGGTCCGTACCTGACCATCGCGACGTTTCCCAACCAAGCAAGTATCCCGGCTACCCCTATGTTGCAGAACATTCGTGACCGAGCCACCGGCTGGCTCGCCTGGGTGATCGTCATCCTGATCACCATCCCGTTCGCTTTCTGGGGGCTGGACAGTTACCTGCAGAACGATTCAGAGCGTCTGGTCGCGACGATCGGCGATGCCGAGATCACCCTGCGGGATCATCAGAACAATATCCAGCAGCAGAAGCAGCGTGTCGCCGAGACCATGGGCCGAATCGACCCGGCGGCGTTCGACCGTCCGGAAGTTCGACGCAAGCTGCTCGACAGGCAGATCGACGATCAGTTGTTGTCGATGACCGTGATGGACGAGAAGTACCGGATATCCGATGCCTTGCTCGCCCAGGAGATCCAGTTCAGCCCGGCGTTCCGCGGAGACAATGGCTTTGACGCGGCGAAATACGAGCGCTTGCTGAAAAGCCAGGGGGAAAGCGCCGCGTCGTTTGAACAGCGCCTGCGTATCGCCATGGCCGTGGATCAGCTGCGGATCGGCGTTGCCTTGTCGGAACCGGTACTGCCGAACGAACTGGACCGGCTCATCCAGTTGGATCGTCAGGAGCGGGAGATCGCATGGTTACGGTTGGCGGTGGATGCGTTTCGTGACCCAACCCAAATCGACGACACGGCGGTCAGTGATTACTACGACAGCCACCGGGATGCGTTCCAGACCGAGGAGAAGGTCAAGCTCGCCTATCTCGAACTGAGCGTTGCCGAGCTCGCGAAGCAGATTCCCGTGGATGCCGTGGCGATCCGGGAATACTTCGACAATCACCATGATCAGTATGTCCGCCCGGAGCAGCGAGAGGCCGCGCATATCATGATCGCGGTTGCGCCGGATGCGGACGAGGCCGCAGCTGAAACAGCGCGCCAGCGTATCGCCGAGCTGCGCCTGGAGTTGGATCAGGGCGCGGACTTTGCCGAATTGGCAACCCGGTCGGATGATGTCTCCAGCGCCCAGAACGGCGGCAATCTGGGCATGGTCGATCGCGGAACGATGGGTGACGAGTTCGATCGTGTCCTGTTCGCGCTGGGTGAAGGTGACGTGTCCGAGCCCGTGCGCACCGAGTTCGGCTGGCACCTGGTGAAGGTCATGCGCATTCACCCCACCGGCACCAAGACATTCGAAGATTCGCTTGACGCCGTTACCGCGGACTGGCGCCGCAGTCGAGCCGAAGAGGATTTCTATGCGCTCGGCGAGCGACTCGCCGAAGCCAGTTTCTCGCAGCCGGACAACCTGCTGGCGGCCTCCGAGGAAACCGGCCTGCCCGTGCAGACTTCCGATTTTCTGTCCCGCGACGCATCGGGTGACGGTCTGTTCGGCAATGCGAAGGTGCTGAAGGCCGCGTTCGGCGACGAAGTGCTGGGCCAGGGTAACAACAGCGAGGTCATCGAGATCGCGCCGGATCATCTGGTCGTGCTGCGCGTCCTGGAGCACCAGCCGGCCCGTCCGAAGGCGCTCGATGAGGTTCGTGAAGAAGTGCGCCGTCAGGTCGCCACGGAACGTGCCGTCGACCGCCTGCGTGAGGTCGCGGATCAGATCGCCGCGACCCTTCGGGATGGTGGTGAGGTGCAGGACCGCGCCGGCCTGTCACGCAACCCCGCGACCTGGGTCCGTCGGGGCTCCCAGGAACTCGACGTGACCGTCGCCAACAAGGCCTTCTCGATGTCGCCGCCGGCCGCCGGCGGTCGCAGTGTCGATGTGACGACGTTGGCGAGTGGCGACATGGCCGTGGTGGTGGTTTCCGGTGTTCGTGATCCTGCTGGCACCGATATCACCGACGAACTGCGTGAGACCTATCGCGGCAGCCTGGCGCGGGTCGGCGCCGAGCGGGCGATCCGTGATCTGGTGATGCAGCTGCGCTCCGAGCGCGACATCAGGATCTTCGAAGAAAACATCTGACGTCGTGTCCACCACCGGTCGCGGCGAGAGCGAGGTGAACACCGATGCTTGAGCTCAAACTGCACTGGCAGATCCTGATCGCGCTGGTGCTGGCGGTGTTCACGGGTCTCGCGGTCGGAACTGACGGCGGCATCCTCGGGCTGGCCTTCGTCGACGTGTTCGCGTTCGTCGGCAGCTTGTTCCTGAATGCATTGAAGATGCTGATCGTGCCGCTGATCGTGTCGTCGATCATCGTCGGCATCGCGGGTATCGGCGGCGGCAAGGTCGGTCGGCTCGGTGGCAAGACGCTGCTCTATTACGCGGCGACGAGCTTGATCGCGATCCTGATCGGTCTGACGCTGGTCAACCTGACCCAGCCCGGCATCGTCGACGGTGCGCCGGCGCGCGATGTGATCGGTCTCAGCGCGGATACCGGTTCGGTCATGGAGAAGGTTGCCGGGCGCGACGCCAGTGACGTGGTCGACGTGTTCCTGCGCATGATCCCGACCAATGTCGTGCAGGCCGCCGCGGATGGCCAGATGCTCGGACTGATCTTTTTCAGCCTGCTGTTCGGCTACTTCATGACGCGCCTGGACAACACGCATCAGGTAGACACGCTGCGTGGCTTCTGGGAGGGCGTGTTCGCGGTGATGATGCGCATCACCGACCTGATCATGAAGTTCGCGCCGATCGGCGTGTTCGCACTGGTTGCGAAGATCGTCGCCACGACCGGTCTGGCGGCGTTCGAACCGCTGGCGGTGTTCTTCCTGACCGTGCTTGCCGCCCTGGCGGTGCATTTCCTGGTCACGATGCCGATGATCCTGAAGTTCGTCGCCGGCGTCAGCCCGATGCGGCATTACCGCGCCATGGCGCCGGCACTATTGACGGCGTTCTCGACCAGTTCGTCCTCCGCGACGCTGCCGGTGACGATGGAGTGCGTGGAGAAGAATGCCGGCGTGTCCAATCGCACCACCTCGTTCGTGTTGCCGCTGGGTGCGACCGTCAACATGGACGGTACCGCCCTCTATGAATGCGTCGCCGCGATCTTCATCGCGCAGGCCTACGGCCTTGAGTTGTCCTTCGCGACCCAGTTCACCGTGGTCACGCTCGCGCTGCTGACCTCGATCGGCGTCGCCGGCATTCCGGCGGCCAGTCTGGTTGCGATCAGCGTCATCCTCGCGGCGATCGGACTGCCGGCCGAAGGCATCGGCCTGATCCTGGCGGTCGACCGGGTACTCGACATGGCCCGCACCACGGTCAATGTGTTCAGCGATTCCTGCGGTGCCGTGGTGATCGCGCGGCTGGAAGGCGAGCAGGGGATTCTCGAGGGCAAGGCCGCGTAGGGCGGCACTCGGAGAGATTCCACCGGACGGCGGGCGGCGGAACGCCTTCGGCTTCCGCCCTACGACGCGACCTTCCCGGCGCGGTTGGCCATCACCTGCTGGGGGTCGAACACGCTGCGGTCGAGAAACTGGTCCGGGCCGAGTTTGAGCTGTTGCTCATTCTTCCAGGCCCTGACGTGCAAACCTTCGCTCTTGCAGTCGTCCGTCGGTGCGCTCAGCCCCATGCGGGTCGCGGCCGCGCGATAGATATCGGTGCGGTAGGTCGCCGCAGTCAGCGCGACCAGATCGACGCCAATCGGCAACTGGTGCCAGCGTTGCATCTGCGTCGCCATCCATAGCGCGTGCGAGCGCCATGGGAAATTGGCGGCGTAGCGGTGGAAGACGTGAAAGTCCGGTTGCGAGCGCGGGAACTCGGTACGCGCGAACTGGAAGGTGCCGAGCATGGACATGCGTACCACGTCGACCGCGATGTCGACGAAGCGACTGCCGGCGATCAGTTCCGATACCTCGTTGCGATGCTGGGGCTGATCCAGCCAGTGGACCGCTTCCAGCAGGGCGCAGATGAGCGCGTCGTGGGTCTGGGGGTTCCGCTCAGCCCATTCTTCGGTCACGCCGAGCACCTTCTCAGGCCCGTTGTTCCAGATTGCGTGATCGGTGACCAGCACCCGCCCCAGCCCTTCGTTGACGGCCGCCGAGTTCCACGGCTCGCCGACGCAATAGCCGTCGACCGCGCCACGGCGTAACTGGCTGACCATCTGCGGCGGCGGGATCACGATGATCCGCACGTCTTTGTCGGGGTCGATGCCGCCGGCCGCGAGCCAGTAGCGCAGGATGTAGTTATGCATCGAGAACGGGTAGACCACCGCGAAGGTCAACGGCGGTCGATCGCGTTCCGCATCGATCAGGCGGCGCAGGGCGTGGGCTGCGGTCAGGGCGTCGTCCAGACCGCTCGTCGTATAACTGCGCAGACGACGATAGAGCGCCTCGGAGATGGTGATGGCCTTGCCGTTCAGATCGAGGCTGAGGGCGGTCACCAGTGGTTTCGACAGGGGGTCGACACCAATTCGGCTGGCCAGTGTCATCGGCGCCAGCATCTGTGCGCCGTCGAGCAGACCAAGCGCGACCTTGTCGCGGATGTTGGCCCAGGAGGTTTCCCGCGAGAGCTGGACTTTCAGGCCATGCCGTTGGAAGAAGCCTAATTCGCGGGCAACGATAAGCGGCGCGGCATCACTCAGGGGCATGAAGCCCAGGGTGAGTTCGGTTTTTTCCAGTCGGCTGGGCATGGGTCAGACCGCGATCCGGAGATGGCGGGAGCCGGGTTCAGCCTCCTCGGCTTCGGGGTCGCTCTTTGGCGCGGCGGGTGGCGTGGATTTCGATTTCGACTTGGGCCGTTCGTGACGTTCGTGCAGGAACTTCACGACCTCGGCGCGATAGTGGTTGTAGGTCGGGTCTTCGGCCAGTTCCAGGCGGTCGCGGGGGCGCGGCAGATCGATGTGCAGGATTTCGCCGACGGTTGCCGACGGGCCGTTGGTCATCATGATGATGCGGTCGGACAGCAGCACCGCCTCGTCGACGTCGTGGGTGATCATGATCACGGTGTTGTTGAGCTGGGACTGAATCTCCATCAGCGAGTCCTGCATGTGGGTGCGGGTCAGTGAGTCCAGCGCGCCGAAGGGCTCGTCCATCAGCAGCACCTTCGGCTGCATGGCCAGCGCGCGGGCGATGCCGACACGCTGCTTCATGCCGCCGGAAATCTCGTCCGGACGCCGATCCAGGGCGTGGTCCATGTGCACCAGTTCGAGGTTGTGGCGGGTCCAGGCATCGCGTTCGGCCTTGGACTTGGTCTTCTTGAAGACCCGATCGACGGCCAGGCGCACGTTGTCGTAGACCGACAGCCAGGGCAGCAGGGAATGGTTCTGGAAGACCACGGCGCGATCCGGGCCGGGTTCGTCGACTTCCTTGCCCTCCAGCACCACGCCGCCCTCGGTGGCGTTGAGCAGGCCGGCAACGATGTTCAGCACGGTCGATTTGCCGCAGCCGGAATGACCGATCAGCGACACGAACTCGCCCTTGGCGACGTTCAGGTTCACGTCTTTGAGCACGTTCAGCGGACCCTTGTCGGTGGGGAAGGTGATGCTGACGTGATCGATGTTGAGGTAGGGGTTCATCTTGTTCTCCGCGTGTTGTGGAGGCGATGCGCGTCAGCGCAGCACCGCGTTCTTGTCCCAGGAGAAGCGCTTCTGCAGCGAGAGCATGCCGCGGTCGAGCAGGTAACCGATGAAGCCGATCACCAGCACCGCGACCATGATGCGGGCCAGCGAGTTGGAGCTGCCGTTCTGGAATTCGTCCCAGACGAACTTACCCAGCCCCGGGTTCTGCGCGAGCATCTCGGCCGCGATCAGCACCATCCAGCCGATGCCCAGCGACAGGCGCAGGCCGGTGAAGATCATCGGAATGGAGGAGGGCAGCACGATCTTGACGGTCTTGGTGAGCCAGGACAGGCGCAGCACGCGGCTGACGTTGATCAGGTCCTTGCTGACGCTGGACACGCCGACCGTGGTGTTGATGACGGTCGGCCACAGGCAGCACAGCGTTACGGTGAGCGCCGAGTTGAGGAAGGACTTGTCGAACATCGGGTCGTCGGTCACGTACAGCGCGGAGACGACCATGGTCACCAGCGGCAGCCAGGCGAGCGGCGAGACCGGTTTGAATATCTGGATGATCGGGTTCATCGCGTTGTAGAGCGTGTTGCTCATGCCGGTGACGATGCCGATGGGAATCGCGATCAGCGAACCGATCAGGAAGCCGGTCGCGACCGTGTACAGACTGGTGAAGATCTGGTCGAAGAAGGTCGGCTTGCCGGTGTAGCCGCGTTCGCGCATGCGGTCGATGCGTTCCTGCGGCTGGCCGGCGGCAATGGCCTTCTGCACGCGCTCTTCCATGCGCTCATAGAACTCCGCCTCCTTCTGACGCTCGGCCTTGTGCTCGTCGTAGAGCGCGACCGCCTGTTCCCAGGCCATCGCCGGGCCGGGCAGCTGGCCGAGCGAGGTCTGCACCTGAGCGGCGCCGGCACTCCACAGGAACAGGAACGCGCCGATCGCGAGGAACGGAATGACGGCCTTCTCGATGACGCCCCGGGTGAGGCGCAGCAGCGTGTCGCCGGAAAGGAAGGTCAGCACCGCGTTGAGCGGGGCGGTGTCGAAGGTTTTCTGGGATCGGATCGCGGTAAGCATGTCGGTGTTCTCCTTGAGCCTTGCGGGGAGCGTGGCATCGGTCGGCGGACCCGACCGATGCCGGTCCACGATCAGGGCTTGTCGTCACCCTTGAGGCCGATCTTGAAGCCGTCGATATAGGCGTTCGGCTTGGTGCCGTCGTAGGTGACGCCGTCGATGAACTCGGTCTGCGGGGCGCGATAGCCGGTCTCGCTGTCGAAGTTCGGCATTTCATCCGCGCTGACCTTGCCTTCGGCGATCAATTCCTTGGCGGCGGTCGTGTAGATGTCCGGGCGGTAGACGCTCTTGGCGACCTCGTCGTACCAGGAATCGGGCTTCTTTTCGGCGATCTGGCCCCAGCGACGCATCTGGGTCAGGTACCAGACCGCGTCGGAGTAGTAGGGGTAGGTCGCGTTGTAGCGGTAGAACACGTTGAAGTCCGGGACTTCGCGCTTGTCGCCCTTCTCGTATTCGAAGGTGCCGGTCATGGAGTTGGCGATGACCTCGTAGTCGGCGCCGACGTACTTGGACTCGGACAGGATTTTCACGGCCTCCGGACGGTTGGCGTTGTCGTTCTCGTCCAGCCACTTGGCCGCACGGATCAGCGCCTTGACCACGCGCACCGTGGTGTTCGGATACTTCTCGGTGAATTCCTTGGTCATGCCAAAGACCTTCTCCGGGTTGTCCTTCCAGATCTCGTAGTCGGTGATGACCGGTACGCCGATGCCCTTGAACACGGCCTGCTGGTTCCACGGTTCACCCACGCAGTAGCCGTTGATGGTGCCGGCCTCCAGGGTCGCCGGCATCTGCGGCGGCGGCGTCACGGAGAGCAGCGCGTCGGCCTTCAGGGTGCCGGTGATGTCGCCCTTGTCCGGTGCGTAGTAACCGGGGGCGATGCCGCCGGCGGCGAGCCAGTAACGCAGCTCGTAGTTGTGGGTGGAGACCGGGAACACCATGCCCATCTTGAAGGGCTTGCCCTCGGCCTTGAACTTGTCGACCACCGGCTTCAGGTAATCGGCCTTGATCGGGTGCACGGGCTTGCCCTCGGCATCCATGGGCACATGCTTCTTCATCTCCGCCCAGACCTCGTTGGAAACGGTTATGCCGTTGCCGTTCAGGTCCATGGAGAACGGGGTGACGATGTGCGCCTTGGTGCCGAAGCCGATGGTCGCGGCCAGCGGCTGGCCGGCGAGCATGTGGGCGCCATCGAGCTGGCCGTCGATGACGCCGTCGAGCAGCACCTTCCAGTTCGCCTGGGCCTCCAGTTTCACGTACAGGCCTTCGTCCTCGAAGTAGCCCTTCTCGTAGGCGATCGCCAACGGCGCCATGTCGGTCAGCTTGATGAAACCGAATTTCAGATCTTCCTTCTCCGGCCAGCCGGTCTCGGCAAAGGCCGGGGCGCTGGCGAGGGCCAGGGCGACCGCGCCAGCCAGCAGGCTGCGCTTGATGAAGCGGCGGCGGGAAAGGTTGGAACCAGCGTGGTGCTTGCTCATGTTCGAATCTGCCTCATGGGTTTGATGCAAAAAAAAAACGGCGTCGCACGGTGCCGCCAAGCCGGGAGGAGAGCTTGTGCGGTCGTGCGGACGCCGTTGTCCGTTGATGGAAACCGTCACCGTCGTTGGTGTTGCGATTCCCGTTCCGGAACGCCCCGCCGTTGGGGCCGGCCCATCGTCGGGCCGCCGGATTCATGAAAGGGGTTGTAGCAGGGGCTGTGCCAATATCAGAAAACGATGATGTATCAGCCGTTTAGTTGATTCCGTTGCCCGGAACAGGCCTCCTGGCCGAGCTTTCGCGCACTGAAATGACGCGCTACCGGGTTGGTGTGCACTGGGTTTGGTGCGGCGGCGTCACAGCTTGGCGCTGAACAATTCGGCTGCCGCGATGATGCCGTCGGCGATGTCGGAGAGTTTGCGGTTGCGGTCCATCGCCGCCTTGCGCATGAGCTGGTAGGCCTCTTCCTCGTCGATGCCTTTCTGCGCCATCAAGATGCCCTTGGCGCGCTCGACCAGTTTGCGGTCAGCTAGTTGCCCGCGCGTGCGCTGGAGTTCGGATTCGAGATCCCGATAGCGCTCGAAACGCGCCATCGCGGCCTCGATGATCGGGCGCACGCGTTTCGCGCTGATGCCATCGACGATGTACGCGCACACACCGGCCTCGACCGCGCTACGGATGGTCTGTCCCTGGTCGTCCTGGCTGAACATGACCATCGGATGGGGCAGCGAGGATTGCACGCAACGCAGGCTTTCCAGTGTGTCGCGGCTGGGGGAGTCGATGTCGATGATGACCACATCGGGCGCGTGTTCGCGGACCACGCGCAGCAGGTCGTCATCCGGGCCGACCGCGGCGACGACCCGGCAATTCGCGCTTTCGAGCTGATCGAGCACCGCGGATCGGCGCTCCACGCGATCGTCGACCAGCAGGACGTTGAGAGGATTCATTCGGCAGGAAAAAGGGAATGCGGGATTGCACGGTTTCGGAGCAAGGCCTGTGCCACGGCGGCACAACGGGCACAAGACCATGAACAGGCTGCGATATCGGCGCGAGTCGATCTAGGGGCGCGGTGCCGCGCTGCCCCCGCTTGGTGCGCCGCCCGCCAGTCATACAGGGATTTGCCCAAATTCCTGATTTCGGTGACAGTTGGGCTAAAATACCGCCCGCACGTTCAGGGCACGCCGCGCGGTGAGTGGGTCGGCGGCCCGATTTCCTTCCAACATCCAGCCAGAGCGGCTAACGAGCAGAGCCATGCAAGTCACCATGCTGCAAGCCAAACTGCACCGCTGCGTGGTCACGCATTCGGAGCTGGAATACGAAGGCTCCTGCGCGATCGACAGCGCGTTTCTGGAACTCGCCGGCATCCGCGAGTACCAGCAGATCGATATCTACAACCTGCGCAACGGCGAACGCTTCACGACGTATGCGATTCGCGCCGAGAAGGGTTCCGGGATCATTTCCGTCAACGGCGCGGCCGCGCACAAGGCGTCGCCGGGTGACCGGGTGATCATCTGTGCGTACGGGCGTTACAGCGAAGCGGAGTTGGTCGCGTACAAGCCGACCCTGGTCTACTTCGACGAGAACAATCAGGTGACCGGTTCACGGCATGCGATTCCGGTGCAGGCGGCTTGACGCCTGACACGTGGAAATAAAAAGGGCCTGGCGGAAACGCCAGGCCCTTTTTCGTTGCGACCGCTAAGAGGGTGTTTA
>JACKNJ010000006.1 GCA_024234895.1 Gammaproteobacteria bacterium | reverse complement strand
CGTTTCTGTATACGTATGGTGCAGGTGGATACGAACAGAACTATGAAAAAGCTGATGAAATGGGTCTATCAGCGGCTCATGAGGGGTTTCTCCCTGCAATGGAGGATCGGGCCAGAAGGAATGAATATGGGTTATCCGGAACTATTGATTTTGAAAAGGCATTAATGTGGTATGAAAAAGCAGCTTTAGCAGGTTCTAGGTCAGCAGCCGCACGTTTGGAAGAAGTATATCTATTCGGTGAGTTGGGCCAAAAAGTGGACAAAGTAAAAGCGGCTAAGTGGAATGGGATAAAGGGCGAGTGTGGTCAGCCATAACAATTGCATACAGCCGACCCATTTTCGCGGCGTTCGTTTGTGC
This sequence comes from Gammaproteobacteria bacterium, assembly GCA_024234895.1. GTDB lineage: Bacteria > Pseudomonadota > Gammaproteobacteria > JACKNK01 > JACKNK01 > JACKNK01. The sequence goes on along the minus strand of JACKNJ010000006.1, from coordinate 238,385 downwards.
GCAAATCACACAAGGCTCTCACCGCTACAATCGTCGACTGCTGCTGAGCGTCAACTCCAGCCTGCAATTTGCCCTTTGATAGTTAGCCCCGGGCGGGCTCAGTCGAGATCGAACTCGTTCTTGTAGTCGAGTTTGAGCGCCGGGTCCTGGTCTTCCTTGCGCAGGAAGCAGTTGCCGACGGCGAGGCATTCGATCTCGGTGCCCATGAAGCAGTGGAAGGCGTCTTCGGGGGTGGAGACGATGGGTTCGCCGCGCACGTTGAAGCTGGTGTTGACCACCACCGGGCAGCCGGTCTTCGCCTTGAAGGCGCTGATCAGGGCGTGATAGCGCGGGTTGGTGTGCTCGTGCACGGTCTGGATGCGCGCGGAGTAATCGACGTGGGTGATCGCGGGGATCTCCGAACGCGGCACGTTGAGCTTGTCGATGCCGAACAGGGCGTCCTGTTCGGCGGTCATCGCGATGCGCTTGCTCTCGGCGACGTCGGCGACCAGCAGCATGTAGGGGCTGTCGCGGTCGTGATCGAACCATTCGGCGACGTCCTCGCGGAGCACGGACGGGGCGAAGGGACGGAACGATTCGCGGTATTTGACCTTGAGGTTCAGCGTGCGCTGCATCGTGGTGGAGCGCGGGTCGGCGACGATCGAGCGGCCGCCCAGCGCGCGCGGGCCAAATTCCATGCGGCCCTGGTGCCAACCCAGGGCCTTTTCGTCGGCCAGCGCCTGCGCGGCGGCTTCGACGATCTCGTCGTCGCTCATGACCTCGAACTTCGCGCCGACCGCGGTCAGCCGGCGTTGGGTGTCTTCGAGGTCGTACTCCGGGCCCAGGTAGGAGCCCTTCATGCTGTCGCGCGGATCGACCGTGCGCGGCGCGCCGGTTTGCAGGTAGTGCACCGCCAGCGCGGCGCCGAGCGCACCACCGGCGTCACCGGCGGCCGGCTGGATCCAGATGTTTTCGAATGATCCGTCACGCAGCAGCTTGCCGTTGGCGACGCAGTTGAGCGCGACACCGCCAGCCAGACACAGGTTCTTGAGGCCGGTTTCTTTCGCGATGCTGCGGGCCAGCTTGATGACGATCTCTTCGGTGACAACCTGCACGGACGCGGCCAGGTCCATCTCGCGCTGGGTCAGCGGCGATTCGGGTTTGCGCGCGGGGCCGCCGAACACTTCGTCGAAGTGCTTGTTGGTCATGGTCAGGCCGGTCGCGTAATTGAAGTAACGCATGTTCAGCCGGAAGCTGCCGTCGTCCTTCACGTCGATCAGGTGCTTGTAGATCAGGTCGACGTATTTCGGCTCGCCGTAGGGGGCGAGGCCCATGACCTTGTATTCGCCGGAGTTGACGCGGAAGCCGGTGTAATAGGTGAACGCGGAGTAGAGCAGGCCGAGGGAGTGCGGGAAGTGGATCTCGCGCTCGATGCGCAGTTCGTTGCCGTCGCCAATGGCCAGCGAGGTGGTCGCCCATTCGCCGACGCCGTCCATTGTCAGCACGGCGGCTTTCTCGAACGGGGACGGGAAGAAGGCGCTGGCGGCGTGGCTCAGGTGGTGTTCGGAGAAGCGCAGCTTGGCATTCCAGTCGGCGTTCTTGTCGAGCTTCTTGAGCTCCTTGATCAGCATGTCCTTCTGGAACAGCTTTTCCTTGATCCAGACCGGCAGGCCCTTGGCAAAGGACACGTAACCCATCGGCGCGAAGGCCAGATAGGTCTCGAGGATGCGCTCGAACTTCGGAAACGGCTTGTCGTAGAACGCGACCAGATCGACGTCGCCCGGCGCGCAGCCGGCCTGTTCGAGGCAGTAGCGCACCGCGTTGGCCGGGAAGCCGGAGTCGTGCTTCTTGCGGGTGAAACGTTCTTCCTGCGCGGCGGCGATGATCTCGCCGTCCTCGAGGATCGCGGCGGCGGCGTCGTGGTAATACGCCGAGATTCCGAGAATGCGCATCCGGTCGTCCTTAGAACAGCGTGTAGATGAACGGAGCGACCGCAGAGCCCTGGGCCAGGATCAGGAGACCGCCAAGCAGCAGCATCACCAGGATGATCGGCAGCAGCCAGAATTTTTTGCGGACTTTCAGGAACTTCCAGAGCTCGGCGAGAAAGGACATGGATTGGTCTCAGAATTGGTTGTTGAAACTGTCGGAGGGAAGTCTGGGCTCGTCGCGGAATTCCCAATAGGTCTGGGCGTCCGGTTCCAGCTTGCGCTTCATTGCGTCGCGTTTGATCAGCTTCATGAAGAGGCCGATCGGGGCGATCATGACGAAATAGATAACGCCCAGCACGATCGGACTCACGATCATGCCGAGCAGCAGGCCGAAGCGCATCCACAGGCGGTTCAGCGGGGTCAGGATGCCGGCGTTGGCGAGGCCGAGGACCAGGAAGACGGCGGCGATGCCGAACCAGAGGTAGTACGACCACTCGTCGTCCCGGAGGTAGCGCCAGGTGCCGACAGCCGAGAAGACGATGGTGAACAGAAGCCCGAATGAGCGGTTCGTTGGCAATTCGATCTGTTGCATGGGGGATTCGCTAGTGGGTGACGCGGCGCCAGAGATCAAAATGGGGGCGCGCGAGTCTCATTTCTTGTTGAGTCGAATATCGTAGCTGAATTGAGAGCGGTTTCGGGGACGGATTCTTGTGTTTATTGGAGGTTAATCGCGCCGTAATGCGTCAGACACGGCGATCGGCGTCGGGTAGGTGCGCACGATATACCAGGAAGACAGCATGAAGGTCAGGATGGTCGAGGCCTGGATGAAGTAGGAGGCGCGTGCGCCGATCACGCCGGTGGTGGCCGCCAGCACCGCGATCAGCAGCGAAAACTCGCTGATCTGGCCGAGACGCACGCCCATCTCCAGCGACAAGGCCGGCTTCTCGCCCAGGCGCGTGAGCAGGCCGCGGAATACCCAGGGCTTGATCAGCAGCAGCGCCGCCGCGAACAGCGCGGCCGGCAGCAGAACGTCGGCGAGCATGCCGAGATCGAAGGCGCCGCCGAGGCTGAAGAAGAACACCACCAGGAAGAAGTCGCGCAACGGGCGCAGGCTGTCGGCGATGTATGGCGCGATCGGGCTGGCCGCGAGCGAGACGCCGGCGATGAAGGCGCCGACCTCGGTGGACAGGCCCAGCCATGCGCTCAACTCGGCGATGCCCAGACACCAGCCGATGGCGAGCAGGAAGACGTATTCGCGGATGCGGTCGAAGCGCGTCAGCAGGCGGCGGAGCACGTAGGCTTCGATCACGAATGCGGCGACCATGACCGCGATCAGGAAAATCCCGAGCAGGGCGATGTCCGTACCGACGCCTTCGCCACCCGCGTGGCCCTGCAACAGCAGCAGCACGAGGATCGCGATCAGGTCCTGCAGAAGCAGCACGCTGGTCATGATCTCGCCGGCGTGCTGGTGGTGCAGGACCGTGGTCGGCAGCAGCTTGATGCCGATGATGGTGCTGGAGAACATCGCCGCCGCGCCGATCAGCAGGGATTCGAGCGGCGTGAAGCCGGTCAGTTGCCCCGCGACATAGCCGACTGCCGCGAACAGCGCCGAGCTGGCGAGTGTGACCATCGTGGTCTTGCGCAGCAGATGCAGCAGCTCGCGCGGTTGCAGGTCCAGGCCGAGCAGGAACAGCAGGAAGGTGATGCCGATGTGGGAGATCTGTTCCAGCAGTTCCAGGTTGGGGATCAGGCCAAGCACCGAGGGCCCGAGGAGGATGCCCAGCAGGATGTAGGCGAGCAGCAGCGATTGACGCGCATACAGGGCCAGCGTGCCGAGCACGGCGGCGCCGGTGAAGATCAGGAAGAAGGAGGAGACGATCGGGTCGTGCATGGCGGACCGATGTTTGGGGTGCGACCCAGAGAGTAGTGGGGGATGTCGGTGTCGGAAAGCCGGCGCCGGTCGCGCGCCCCGCCTGCTTCAGGGACCGCTGGCGGCTTTGCGGGCGGCATTCCAGGCCGTCAGCACGCGGCGCCAGCCAGGCCGTGGGGTTGGCCAGGATCGCCAGCGATGGCGCCTCAGGTGGTGCAGTTCGGCGAGTGCGAGCGCGCCCAGCACGCGCTGGGTGGGTGTGCCCTGGTGCGGGGCGGCCAACGCCTCGATGAGGGTCGTCGTTGCGGTGTGCAGCAACTCCCCGAGGCGCTCGCCCGGCGTCGGCGCGTGCAGCGATTCCGGGGCCAGATCATGGGCGGCGAGGTGATCGAGTGGGAGATACAGACGCCCCGCGCCGGCGTGGGCGCGGAGCTGGCAGAGCCAGTCGGCTCTGGCGATCAGCCGTTGCAGTTCCGCATCCGCCGCCGTTCCGTCGAGCAGGGCGAACAGTCCCGTGACCGGCTGACCGAGGCGATGGGCCAGGTCGTCCAGTTCGGCTTCGCCGGGATAGGCGTCGTAGCGCACGTCGCGAGCGACCGCGTCGAGCAGGTCGTGCCAGTGCGGCGCGCCCGCCAGGGTCGGGTGATCAAGCAGGCAGCGCGTGGCCGGGTGCCGGGGCTCGCCCTCGGCGAGACGCGCGCATTCCTGTTGCCACCAGGCCAGTTTGGTGACGGCCACGTTGGTATCGCGGCAGTCGCGGGGGATGGCGCGAATCTCGGCGATCGCGGTCAACAGGCCGGTGGCGTGGCGGCGTTTGTCCGGTCTGGAGAACAGCGCGGCGAGGTGGTGCTCGGGGTGGTGCTCGACGAGCAGGGCGAGGCACTGATCCAGTTCGTTCATGGGGCGCGCGGTCGGGGCTCAGACCACGCGGGCGCTGGACACGTTGACCTCGGCGAAGTGGTCCTTGAGCCAGCGTTCGACTTTCTGGCGCGACTGCGTGTCGATGCCGCCGATCCGCCCTTCGCGGACGATGTTGCTGACCAGCAGGTCGAGCCGGAAGCGATCTGGGGTCAGATGGCGGGCGAGGGTGCCGATCGACGTCGGCTGGCCGGGACGGACGCGCGGCAGCGTCAGCGCGACCGACTGGATGTGTTCGCAGAACACGTTCGAGAACGCCGGGCGCAGGCGGCGCGTGACTTCGGCCCTGACCAGTTCGGCGACGATCTCGTACAGATGCTTCGCGCTGGCGAGCAGGTCGGCGTCGACCTGCATGTGGTCCTCGAAGTAGTCGAGCGCCGGGTAGTAGCCGAGCCGGTCGGCCTGGCAGGCGCGGTCGATCTGGCGGGCGAGGTTCGGGCCGATGAACTCGCAGATCTCACCGACCTGGCCGAGCAGATCGGCTTCCTCGACCCGCACTTCGAGGCCGATGCCGACGCGGATGATGACGATGCCGGCCATGGGCGCGCGCCGCTCAGCGGCCCTGCAGCCGGTCGAAGTGGCGGAAGAGGTGGTCGGTCAGCGGCTTGATCTGACGGCGCATCACGGAGCCCACCGCGTCGCTGTGCGCGAACACCTGGGTGACCACGGCCTCGTTGCAGCGCGCCAGGGTCAGCAGGCCGGCGAGCTCCTCGCGCAGTGCCGGCGCGGAGGCCAGGATCGGCCCGACCACGGCGTCGTCATCGCCCATCAGGGCCTCGACCTCGGCGTGAATGTCCTCGATCTCGCGGCTGCGCAGATCCAGCCGCTCGCGCGGGTCGCGGATGCTGAAACGTTCGCTGAGGACGTTGAGCAGGCCGGACACGACCTGCTGGGTGCTGGGTTTGTCGAGGATCGCGCGCGCCGTCGCGATGTACGCCTGCCCGTTCCCGCCGAGCGCCCACGCCAGCCGCTCGGCCAGGGGATTGCCCTGGGCGGTCTGGTTCGCGAGGGCGTCCGCATGTTCCGCGAGGACAGGGTGCGGCGGGTGGGTCTCCGGCAGGTCGTCCGGGGTCGCGGCCAGGAAGCCGACCCGCAGCGCGTTCTTGCGCTGGCCGGCTTTCCAGAGACGGTCGCGGGTGTCGGCATCGACCAGACCGGGGAAGCGCAGGACCAGACGCACGCTTTCCATGGCATGCGCGGGGTCCTCCTCGAACGGCAGGAATTCGACCAGGAAATCGGCCAGCACCGGCCCCATGGCGCCTTGCGCGACACAGGCGCGGGCGAGCATCTTGCGGGCGTTCTCGGAGGTTGGCAGGCACCACCAGGCGCGGCGCGCGAGTTCGTCGGTCAGACCGTCGGCATGCACCACGGCGACCACGGCCTCCGGTTCGCCGAGGCGCAGCAGGTCTTCCAGTCGGGTGTTGATCTGGCCGGTGCGGGTCCAGCGGGTGATGTAGACCGGATAGCCCCCCGGCGAGCCGAGGACGTGCCCGGAGATCGTCTCCCGCACCTGCCGCAGGTAACGGTCGGCGCGGTCGTTCGGGCTGAGTTTGAGGCGGGCCTCTCCGCGCGGTGACAGCGCATGCAGCACCATCGGTCCTTCGTCGATCCGGATCGCCTGCAACTCGTTGGCGAGCAGCACGTTCAGGCGGAGGTCGTCTTCGGCGGACAGCGGCATCGAAATGGGTCTGAGGGCGGTGGCGAGGAGGTTACTTCTTGGGAACGTCGCCGGACACGTCGGTCGGCGGCACGTAGGCCGGGTCGTTCGGGTTCAGGAAAATGATGCGGCGCTCGCCGGGAGCGACCTCGGCGTAGTCCATGACGCAGTGCTGCAGCAGGTCGGCGTAGACCGCCGCGACCACGACCTTGACGTCGGCCGTCCTGAATTCGACATCGTCCTCGGTCGGCTCGTCGAAACCGATCGCGTACTCGATCTCGCCGTTCTCCTTGCGTTGCGCGGCGACCCGCAGGGCCAGGCCCTGCACGCCACCCTGTTCGGCGGAGTGGCGGATGAATTCGGCGGCGTCGGCGGTGATGGTGAGCATGTGCGGTCTCCGGAAAGATTCGGTGGCGGTGGTGCGCGGATCGGGTTGGCGGCGCCAGCGGCGGAACGGGATAGCCGGCGGCGCGACAGGTCGACGCGCCGATGCGGGTTCGACTCTGAAGCGTAGCGATCCGGCGCGCGGGCTTAAACCTTGGACTTGTGGGTGCGGACGAAATCGACGAAGCGTGCGGCCCAGCGGTTGCCTTCGACATCGCGCAGATGCGTGTAGCTGGCCAGCAGGTTGCGGTAGACGTAGCCGTCGTGCCGGCCGTCGATACCGCTGCCGCGCAGCACGCGGTAGGCGAAGCGGGGCGAGCCTTCAATCGGACTCAACGAGCTGTAGTGGAACTCATGCGCGGGGAATTCGGCGGTCGGATTCGGCCACGGTGCGTCGTCGGTCTGGGCGAGTTCGGTGTAGCCGCGCCCGACCGGGCGTTTGTGCATGGTCACCTCGGCGGGGATCACGCCGACCATGTCGGCGCGGCGTTCGTCCCAGTTGATCGCACGGCTCAGATACATCAGTCCGCCGCATTCGGCGTAGCAGGGCAGGTCGTTATCGATGGCGGCGCGGATGGCGTCCCGCATCGGGGTGTTTGCTGCCAGGGCATCCATGTGTCGCTCCGGGAAGCCGCCGCCGATGAACAGGCCGTCGATTGGCGGTAACGCCTGGTCGCGTATTGCATCGAAGAACACCAGTTCGGCACCGGCGGCGCGGAGGGCTTCCAGATCGCTGGCGTAGTAGAACGCGAAGGCCTCGTCGTGGGGGATGCCGAGACGGACGTCCGCGCTGCCGACCGCCGTGGGCCGCTCGGCGGCAGCGAGGGTCGGCGCTTGCGCGGCGATCTGCTCCAGCAGGTCCAGGTCGATCTGCGCGCCGATGATGTCGGCGATACGCGCCACCTTGTCACGGGCTTCGGGCGACTCGTTGCTCGGCACCAGTCCGAGGTGCTTTTCGTCGATGTTCAGGCGGGCGTCGCGGTGGACCATGCCGACGATCGGCAAATCGAGGTAATGCGCGACAACTTCGCGCAGACGGGTGGCGTGCCGTTCGCCGCCGACGCGATTGAAGATCAGACCGGCGATACGGATGTTCCGATCGAAGGCCTGGTAACCCTGGATCACCGGGATCACGCTGCGGGTCATGCCCTGCACGTCGAGCACCAGGATGACCGGAGTCTGGAGCAGGGCGGCGAGGGCCGCGTTGGAGCCATGGCCTTCCAGATCAATGCTGTCGAACAGGCCCATGTTGCCCTCGATCACGGCGAGGTCCGCGTCGTCCGCGTGGGCGCTGAAGTAGCGCACGATCTCCGCGTCGTTCTGGGTATGAAAGTCGAGGTTGTGACAGGCGCGCCCGGAGGCTGTCCCGAGCCACAGCGGGTCGATGTAATCCGGCCCCTTCTTGAAGGCCTGAACCTTGCGCCCGCGCGCCGTCAGGGTGGCGACGATGCCGATCGACAGCGTGGTCTTGCCCGAAGACTTATGGGCGGCGGAAAGCAGGACGCGGTTCATGAGCAAAACAGCTTAATCGCAGAGACGCGGAGATCGCAGAGGACGCAGAGTTTTCACAAGGGTAAAAACGAAGGGCGCAAAGATCACTCTCTGCGCCCTCCGCGTACTCTGCGTCTCTGCGTTGAATGCTGTTACGCAGACGCTTCCTTCGTGTGGTGCGGGTCGACGACCTTGTCGCTCAGGTCGGTCGGCAGGAAGCGCAGGATCTTCACGCCGAAGGTGACCGCCAACATCGCGATGGCGATGCCACCGATGCCCAGCATGACCTCGAACAGGCTCGGCGAGTACTCGTTGACGCCGGCGTCGAAGAAGCTGGAACCGACCACTTCGTAGCCCGGGAAGATGTTCAGCGGGTAGGCCTGGCCACCGATCAGGGTCACGTACATCTGCGACAGTCCGCCGAGGATGACGAGGGTGGAGGCGGCGGCGATCATCGCGCGGCTGTTGCGTGGCCGCGGGCACCAGACGATCGCCATCGGGATCAACATGCCGATGATGACCTGACCGACCCAGAACAGCTTGGTGTAGATGCCGCCATCGCGCAGGATGAAGGCCTCGATGCCGTGACGTTCGGTGTGATAAAGACCAGTCAGGTGGTAGACCGCAAGGAAATAGAAGGCGGCGGCAACGAACACGCCCAGCATGTTGCGCAGGCGGTTGACGATCTTGTCGCCCAGCGGACGACCGGTCCACTTGTACGCGGCGAACAGGACCAGGATGAAGAAGGCCATGCCGTACGCGAACGAGTTGATGATGAACATCGGTGGGTAGATCGCGGAATCGAACGCGTCACGCGCGACGATGAAGCCGAAGATCGCGCCGGTACCGGTGGTCAGGATCAGGCGCCAGACGAACGCGGCGTAACCGGCGATCTTGTAATACTTGCCCATGGTGCGGTCCATCTGGAACCACAGGTAGACGCCGGTGATGGCGATGAAGCCGGTGTACAGGATCACGTTCCACGCGAAGATGGATTTGAAGTTGTACGTGGTCATCGCGACGATCAGACGGTCCGGACGACCGAGGTCGAGGACGAGCACGATCAGGCCGCCGACCAGCAGCGCGATCGCGAGCAGGGAGGACAGTCGACCGAGCGGCTGATAGACGTGGCGGTTGAACACGGTGCCCATGGAGGCGATGTTCAATGCGCCGGAGGCGGCCACGATCAGGAACACCGCGAACACGTGCGGGGTGCCCCAGATGACCTGGTTGGACATGCCGGTGATCCAGTGGCCGGCGTGTTCCATGGTGTACGCGGCACCGAGCCCGAAGGCGGCGATCAGTCCGAGGATGCCGGCCAGGGTCCAGAACCCACGGCTGTTACCTTCGATTTCGAGATATTCGACTTTTTTCATCGTTTTCGATTCGTTCGGTTGGCGTTAGTGAGGGCCTCAGAGGCCCTTGTAACGCACGCCGGTGTTGAGACCCAGATCGGCACGCAGTTCCTTGGTGGTGTGCGTGCGCATCTGCTTGGAAATCTCGCTGTTCGGATCCTTGAGATCGCCGAACACCAGGGCCTTGTGGTTGCAGGCCTCGACACAGGCCGGGTCGCGGTCGTCGTCGACGCGGTGCACACACATCGTGCAGGACTCGACGGTGCCCTTGCCGCGCGGTGCGTACGGAATCTGGTTCTCGATGGCCTCGTGGACGAAGGAACGCGCCTTGTAGGGGCAGGCCATCATGCAGTAACGGCAGCCGATGCAGATGTGCTTGTCGACCAGGACGATACCGTCTTCGCGGCGGAAGCTGGCGCCGGTCGGGCAGACGTCCGCGCACGGCGGATTTTCACAGTGCTGACACATGAGTGGCAGGCTGTGCTCGGAGCCGGTGAGCTTGTTGCGGATCTCGACGGTGCGGATCCACTGTGCGTCGGTCTTCGGGCGCGGGTCGTGCTCGACGTTGCTCCAGCCGTTTTCCTTGCCGCAGGCGGTGACGCAGTCGTTGCAGCCGTCGGCGCACTTGGTCGTGTCGACCAGGATGCCCCAGCGCTGCCTGGCGCTGATCGGCTCGTCGATCGGCTTGGCCGTGGCATCGCCGGTGTAGAGCAGCACACCGGAGGCCAGCGCGGCACCGGTCGCGGCGGCGGATTGCTTGATGAAGTCGCGACGCGCGCCGTCCACAGGATGGTCAGCGAGGGTCGAATCGATCTGTTTGCTCATGGGTGGAGTTGGCTCCCAGAGTATGAGTTCGGCGTGATCGGGCAGGGGCTTACTGGCCGCCGCCGGGCTGCGAGGCATGGCAATCCCAGCAGTCCAGGGTCACACCGGTGTAGGAGTGGCACGCATTGCAGAAATGCTCGCGACTCTTGATGCTGACCTTTTCGCCGTTGGCGTCGTTGGTCACGTGACAATCGATGCATTCCTTGAGGGCGAAGCGCTTGGTGCGAACGCCTTCGTGCACGGTGTCGTCACGCTGGTGCTTGAGATCGTCCATGTGACTGCGACGCATCTCCTGGGCCGGCCGCACGCAGGACCGTTCGCCCTCGACCGCGCTCTTCACGGCTTCGGGGAGAATCGGCACCGGCGCGCCGGCGAAAACCGCAGTGCTGCCGCTGATCAGCAGCACCGCGACCGTCGCCAGGCCGAGTAGGGTGTTGGAACGTTGCGATGTACGCATCTTTCTCTCTCTGACTCGGTCTGGTTGGCGCTTAGCCTTCACCCATCGCCATGTCGATGTAGCCGGTCGGGCATACGTCGGAGCAGATATGGCAGCCGATGCACTTGGTGTAGTCGGTATCGACGTAGCGCCCGGTGGTCGCCTCGCTCTTCTTGACGCGGAACACGGCCGTCTGCGGGCAGAAGATGACGCAGTTGTCACATTCGAAGCACAGGCCGCAGGACATGCAGCGCTCGGCTTCCTTCTGCGCGGTTTCGGTGGCGAGACCGACGACGCGCTCGGCGAAGTGACCCAGCACCTCCTCGGAGGACGGCACGACTTCCTCGCGCTTGTAGCGCTCTTCGAACTTGAAGTGGCCCAGGAACATGTCCTCGGCGTGCACGATCTCCTGATTGGAGCGGTTCTCGAAGTTGTGCACCGCGTACTTGGCGGAGGAAGTGCCCCAGTCTTCGTTCTCGTGGGTGTACGGGGCCGGATCGAGACCGGACTCGTGCAGCTTCTCCATCAGATCCCAGTGGTGCACGTCGACCTTCGGACGCGGCTTGAGCTCCTGATTCTTGAAGAAACCGTCGATGGAGTCGGCCATCACGGAGGCCTGACCGATCGCGGTGGTCAGCAGGTGCGGACGGATGATGTCGCCGCAGACGAAGTGCTTCGGCTTGCCCGGAACCTGGTAGTGCTTGTCGGCGTTGATCAGGTTGCGCTCGTTGCCCATGGCCTCGATGCCCTTCATGTCACCGCCCTGGCCGATCGCGGACACGATCAGGTCGGCTTCGATGACGTACTCGGAGCCTTCGACAGCGACCGGACGACCGTCCTTCATCTCGCACTTGGCCATCTTCAGGCCGGTGGCGCGACCGTTGGCATCCTTCACCAGACCGATCGGCATGACGCCGTCCTGGATGTCGACACCTTCGTACAGCGCGTCGTGCACTTCGTGCTCGGCGGCAGTCATCTGCGACTTCGGGAACAGCGAGGTCAGCGTGACGGTGGCGCCCTGACGCTTGGCGGCATGGGCGGCGTCGTGCGCGACGTAGCCGTGGATGACCTGCTCGGCGCTCTCGTTGGCGTTGATGTTCTCGATGTGACCCAGACGGCGAGCCACGGAGACGACGTCGATGGAGGTATCACCACCGCCAACGCAGACGACCTTGGAGGCGGTGACCTGCAGGGTGCCCTTGTTGAAGGCGTCGAGGAAGGCGACGCCGGACACGCAGTTCGGGGTGCCGTCCCAGCCTTCGACCGGGAGACCGCGACCGGTCTGACAGCCGATCGCCCAGACGATGGCGTCGAAGTCGGCTTCGAGCTGCTCGATGGTCACGTCCTTGCCGACGCGGGTGTTGGTGCGGACTTCGATGTCGCCCATGTCGATGATGCGCTGGATCTCGTGGCCCAGAACTTCACGCGGGGTACGGTAGCCGGGGATGCCGTAGCGCATCATGCCGCCGAGCATCGGCTGGGCTTCGATGATGACGCTGGCGTGACCCTTCTTGCGCAGCTGGTAGGCCGCGGCCATGCCGGCGGGGCCGCCGCCGATGATGGCGACTTTCTTGCCGGAGGTGGCGTCCGGACGCTCGAACTTGTAGCCGTTCTTGAACGCGGTGTCGCCGATGAACTGTTCGACCGCGTTGATGCCGACGAAATCGTCGACTTCGTTACGGTTGCAGCCGTCCTGACACGGAGCCGGGCAGACCCGGCCCATCTGGGACGGGAACGGGTTGGCTTCGGTGGAACGACGGAACGCGTACTCGGTCCAGTCCATGCCAGCCGGCGCCTTCTCGATGCCGCGCACGATCTGCAGCCAGCCGCGGATGTCCTCACCGGACGGGCAGGAGCCCTGGCACGGCGGGGTGCGGAGAACGTAGGTCGGGCACTTGTGCGATTTGTCTTCGTTGAAGATCTTGTCGCCCCACGACCGCCAGTCGTAATTGCCTTCCTTGAACTTGCGGAAGGTGTGGCCTTCGCCTTTGTGCGTCTTACTCCAAGGAGTTGCCATCGTTACGTCTCCTCTATTCGTCTCGTTCTGTGGCCTGCGACGAACGCGCCGTCAGTGCCGTTGTTGATCGGAAAGGTTGTGGTTACTGGTTCGGGGTGCCCAGCACCAGGGCGTCGCCGACGACCTGATGCAGGCTGATGATCTGATCCATGCCCATGCCGTAGTAGGGCAGAACCTTGGCGAACTGGGTCTTGCAGATGGCACAGATCGCGGCCATGTGCGTGACGCCGTTTTCCTGAATGACGTGGTTCAGGGCTTCCATGCGGGGCAGGGCGCCCTTGACGCGTACTTCCATCAGGTCGTCGGTCAGCAGACCGCCACCGCCGCCGCAGCAGTAGGTGGATTCGAAGATGGTCTCGCGCGGCATGTCGACGAAGTTGTTGCACGAGGCACGCAGCAGGTCGCGCGGCAGACGGTACTGGCCGCCCGGCTTGTCGCCCATGCGCGAGGCACGGGAGACGTTGCAGGAATCGTGGAAGGTCAGGACCTTGCCGTCGTTGCGTTCCTTGTCGAACTTGATCGCGCCGGCGGTGTGCAGCTGGTGCGTGAACTCGACGATGTGCTGCGGCACCGGGTAGTTCGGATCCAGGAAGTCGAACGGGCCGGCGAGGGTGTTCCAGAAGGAGTAGGCGACACGCCAGGCGTGACCGCACTCACCGACGACCAGACGCTTGACGCCCAGTTCGAGCGCCGCCTTGCGGATGCGCTCGGCCTGCTTCTTCATGTTGGCGTAAGAGCCGATGAACATGGAGAAGTTGGCCGCTTCCGAGGCGTAGGAGCTCAGCGTCCATGAGATGCCGGCCGCATGGAAGACCTTGGCGTAGCCCATCAGGCCGTCGATGTGCGGTTCGGCGAAGAAGTCCGCGGACGGGGTCACCAGCAGCACGTCGGCGCCGTGGACGTCGACCGGGACCTTGATCTCCAGACCGGTGTCGTCGAGCAGGTCTTCTTCCAGGCCGCCCAGGGTATCGACCAGCGCCGGCTCCGGCAGACCGAGGTTGTTACCGATGGTCTGCGCCTTGACGATGATTTCGTTGTTGTACTTCGAGCCGAGGCCGACGGTGTCCATGATCTCGCGTGCGGCCATGGAAATTTCGGCGGTATCGATGCCATAAGGGCAGAACACCGAGCAGCGGCGGCACTGCGAACACTGGTGGTAGTAGGTATACCAGTCGTCCAGCACTTCCTTGGTCATGTCGACCGCGCCGACCAGCTTCGGGAAATACTTGCCCGCGAAGGTGTAGTAGCGGCGGTAGACCTTGCGCAGCAGGTCCTGACGACCAACCGGCATGTTCTTCGGGTCGTGGGTGCCCTGGAAGTAATGGCACTTGTCGGTGCAGGCACCGCACTTGACGCAGGAATCCAGGAACACCTGCAGGGAACGGTACTTGGATGCCAGGTCGCCCAGCTTGGCGACGGCCACGTCTTCCCAACCGTCGATCAGTTCGCCCGGATAGCCCAGCGGTTCGTTATGCGCCGGCTTGGCGATGAACGGACCACCGTTGTTCATGATCCCTTCTTGGAGGACAGGGATCGTCGGGTATTCGCGGAACGAAGGGGTGTCGAAATCAGCCACTTTTAAGCTCCGTAACCGTTATTCAGCGCGCTTGGCGTCGAGTTCGGCCGCCCAGGGGGCCAGATGACGCTTTTCGCGGGCGTTGTCGACCTGATTAAGGGTCGGGCTGAAGAACACGCCCGGGGCGTGCAGCAGCTTGCTGATCGGGAAGATGATCATCAGGATCGCGACCAGCAGCAGGTGAATCAGCAGCAGCGCGTCGCTGGGCAGGCTGTGGCTCCAGTCGAAGCGCATCAGGCCGAGCAGGAAGGCCTTCAGCGACACGATGTCGATGTGAGCAACAAAGGTCATGCCCATGCCGGACAGGCCGATGCCGAGCAGCAGAGCCAGCATCAGGTGATCGGACGGCGCGGAGATGTAGCGGATGCGCTCGACCAGGATGCGGCGGGCCCACAGGCCGGCGAGACCGGCGACCATCGCGAAGGAGGCGTATTTGCCGAACGGCTGGATCAGCACGACCCAGGTCCAGACCGGCTCGGTGAAGTAGCGCAGGTGGCGCGCCAGGACCAGGAACAGGCCCATGTGGAACATCCAGCCAAACACCCAGATCCACTTGTTGGATTTGAACAGCTGACGGAAGAACACGACCTCGGTGGCGACGCGGATGACGACACCCGTCTGGGTGGTCGGCGCAGGCATGGTCGGGATCTTCAACGGGGCAGGGGTGCGCGCGTACTGGGCGATCTTACGACCCAGACCGACGACCAGGAGGATGGTCGCGGCGTAGAACAACAGCGCGTAGAGAATGCTCAGGAACGACATGTTTCCGGATCTTCCAGTACGTCTGAGAGCCTCGCGACCGCCCGTATGACTGGGTGTGGTGGCGCGCGCCCTGATGAATTCGGAGAAAAGGACTGCGGCGGTGTTCCGCGCGTGTCCGATTGGGTACGGCGTGGCGGGTGTGCCCCGGTTCGCGGCAGGGCCGCGAACCGGGAAACAACCGGGTGGGCAATCCGACCTCAGTCAGTTTGCCCGGACCGGGATGCGATCAGACGCAACCGGTCGGCTTCGGCAGGCCGGCGTACTTACACGCCTGCTTGGCCGGGCCGTACGGGAACAGCTCGTACAGGTACTTGGAGTTGCCCTTGTCCTTGCCCAGCTTCTTGCCGATGGCCTTGGTCAGGACGCGGATCGCCGGGGCGATCTGGTATTCCTCGTAGTACTCACGCAGGAAGTTGATGATTTCCCAATGGTCGTCACCCAGTTCCTGGCCTTCGGCCTTGGCCATCACGGTCGCGACGCCCGGCTCCCAGGTGGACAGGTCCGCCAGGTAACCCTCTTCGTCGACTTCCAGAGTCTTGCCGTTAACTTCGATACCCATGTGTAAATCCTCTTCGCTTAGGTTGCGTTGCCCGGGCCGAGGCCCGGAGGAATGACAATGCTCGGGGTCTTCAGACCCAAGCCTGAACGGTGCCCTTGTCGACGCTGAGGTCGACGAAGCCGCCGTAATCGACGACCTGGATGCCGTCGATCAGCTTGGATTGATCGAAACCGCGAGCGGCGAGATCCGGTCCAAGCACATAGATTTCGCGGTCGGACAGCGCAGCGCTGACCGCATCCGCGATTTTGGTGCCCTGAACGGCACCGACCACAGCATCCTCGAACAGCAGGATGGCGGAGCCGGCGGCGGACAGACGAAGGCACGATTCGAGTGAGTTGCGCTCGAACGGCGACTTGTTGACGGTATGCAGCATGATCGAGGTTCTCCCTTAGAAGCTCAGGACCACGTCCTGGCCGGCCATGACTTCGGCCAGCTCGGCGGACGAAACCAGAATGATCGAGGGCTTCTCTTCGTAGTCCTCGTCCTCGTCTTCCCAGGTGAGTTCCATCAGGTCTTCGACGCTCAGGCCGCGGGCCTCCAGGGACTCCTTCTCGACGTACAGCTTGGTGATCTCGTAATCACCGAGCGCGCGATACGTCGCGGAGAAGTTCTTCATGCCAATGCCAGTGGTGTCCTGGCCTTCCATGATCTGGTAGACGCCGTCGTCGACGAAGGCGAGGCTGACGTCTTGGTCGAAGGCCGCGCCGATCAGCACGACTTCGAGGGACTCCAGCGCGTAGACCGTGCCGTAAGGGGCCTTACGGTTCACGTACATGAACTTCTTGATATCGGACATGTGTTCTATCTCGCTTTAGTCGCCGAACACCACCAGCCGATCCGCCTGGATACCGCCCTCGATCAGCTGACCGAGGCCGGAGATACGGAACGCCGGGTGGATGTTGTGGGAGTCCTTGCCGTTACGCTTGGCCTCGTTCTCGTCGAGCATGCCGCGGCGCTGGGCGGCGGCGACGCAGACGACGAGGTCGAGCTTGTACTTCTCGGCAAGGTCGGCCCACAGCTTGGTGATGTTGCGGTCGTCCTGCGGGGGCAGGCCGAGGCGCGTCGCGTTGTTCACGCCGTCGTGGTAGAAGAACACACGAAACACTTCGTGGCCCTTCTCCAGCGCAGCCTTGGTGAACTGATACGCAGAGTCCGCCGTCTGGTGCTGGTACGGACCCTCGTTCACCTGAATCGTAAACTTCATCTCTTAACCCTCTGTTTCTGCATCGGTTTCGATTAGAAACGGATGTGGGTGGAAGAGTTGAGGCTGCGACGCGCACCACGCCAGTTGTCGATGTGGAACTTGGTGAACGGCAGGTTGGTCAGCTCGAAGAAACGCGGCCAGCCGATGCGCTCGATCCAGTCGTTGATGCGCTCCCAATCCTTCGCGTCTTCCTTGTAGACCTTCAGGATCTTCTTGACGATCGCGGTCGCTTCCGGCCAACGCGGCGGGTTGTTCGGCACGCCGGAGGCAACCAGGCGCTGGAAGGTCGGCTTGCTACGGGCGTTGGAGTGGTTACCACCAACCCAGATGGCCAGCTTGGAGTTCTCGGCGTCGTTGATCTGCATCGGCGGGCAGGGCGGGAAGCAGGCGCCGCAGCAAATGCACTTCTTCTCGTCGACTTCCAGGGACGGCTTGCCGTTGACCATGGCCGGACGAATCGCGGCAACCGGGCAGCGGGCGACGACGGTCGGACGTTCGCAGACGTTGGCGACCAGATCGTGGTTGATCTTCGGCGGCTTGGTGTGCTGAACGTTGATGGCGATGTCACCCTGGCCGCCGCAGTTGATCTGGCAGCAGGAGGTGGTGATGTGGACGCGGTTCGGCATCGTGTTGGTGCGGAACTCGTCGATCAGCTCGTCCATCATGGACTTCACGACACCGGAGGCGTCGGTGCCGGGGATGTCGCAGTGCAGCCAGCCCTGGGTGTGGGAGATCATGGCGACCGAGTTCTTGGTGCCACCGACGATGAAGCCGGCGTCGGTCAGTTCCTTGATCAGCGGCTGGACCTTGGAGCCGTCGGCGACCAGGTACTCGATGTTCGAACGGATGGTGAAGTGGACGTAGCCGTCGGCGAACTTGTCACCGATGTCGCACAGCTTGCGCAGGGTGAAGACGTCCAGGATGCGCTGGGTGCCGGCACGGACGGTCCAGATCTCGTCGCCGGAGTAGGCGACGTGCTTCAGGACACCCGGCTCCGGGTGCTCGTGATACTTCCAGTTGCCATAGTTCTTGACCATGGTCGGGTGCATGTACTGGAAACCATCTGGGCAACCGGATTCGATCGGCGCACGAGTATGCATTGCCATGCTAAAAAACCTCCGAAAGTGCAATACGTTTGAATTCGTGTATCGCGGTATTTGGTTTGCGGGGCGCCCCCGATGTGAGCGGCGCCCCGCGCGTAGCGTCCGCCAGCCCCGTTCTGCGAGCGGGGCGTGGCGTGATCAGTGGATCGATCAGCCGGCCTCGGCCTTGCGCTCGAACCACTTGGCGGCTTCCTCGTCCCAGGTATCCATGCGGACGTAGGAGCACTGACGCGGCTCGGAGACCATGTTCGGATCGACGTCGACACCGATGCCTTCGAGGAAATTGACCAGACCGATACGCTCGATCATCTCGCCGGTACGCTCGTGTTCCAGCGCGTTCTCGGCGAAGAAGTCGATGATTTCCTCGGCGAGTTCGACCAGGGACTCGTAGTCCTCTTCGGTTTCCAGCTTCTTGAACGGCACGACCACGGTGCCCATCAGATCGCCGATCTTCAGGGTGCGCTTGCCGCCGATCAGGATGGTGACGCCGTGATCCTTGCCGGGGTGCAGGGCCTTCGGCATGACGTTCAGGCAGTGCATGCAGCGCACGCAGTTGCGGTTGTCGACGGACAGCTTGTTGTCGTCGGACAGGGTCATGCAGTTGGTCGGGCAGCGGGTGATGACGTTGTCGATCACATACTGGCGGCCCTTCTTGGCGATGAACGCGGCCACTTCGGCCTCGTCGATCTGGATGTCGTCGCGCCAGGTGCCGATGACCGCGAAGTCAGCGCGCTCGATGGCGTTCTGGCAGTCGTTCGGGCAACCGGAGACCTTGAACTTGAACTTGTACGGCAGGGCCGGGCGATGCACGTCGTCGGTGAAGTTGTTCACCAGCAGACGGTGGATCTTGTGCTCGTGGGCGCAGGACATCTCGCAACGGGCAGCGCCGATGCAGGACATCGCGGTACGGACGCAGGGGCCGGCGCCGCCGAGATCCCAGCCGTATTCGTTGATCTCATCGAAGAAGTGCTGGGTGTTCTCGGTGGAGGTGCCGATGAACATGATGTTGCCGGTCTGACCGTGGAAGGTCTGCAGGCCGGAGCCGTACTTCTCCCAGGAATCGGCCAGCTGACGCAGCATCGCGGTGGTGTAGAAGTTACCCGCCGGCGGCTGCACGCGCAGGGTGTGGAATTCCTTGGACTCCGGGAAGGCGTGACCGACTTCGGAGAAGCGCGGAATGATGCCGCCGCCGTAACCGAACACGGAAACCGTGCCGCCTTTCCAGTAACCCTTGCGGGTCTCGTAGGAGTGCTCGAGCTGACCCAGGAGGCTGTTCGCGACCTGATTGATGCGCTCGCTCGGGTGTTCGTCACGCAGACGCTTGAAACCGCTGATGAAGCTCGGCCACTCACCGGACTCCAGCTGGTCAAGCATGGGAGTTTCGTGCTTGTTCATGGTGTCTCCTCAATCCAGGAAATTTCGTTAACGAAGGTATATGACGTTGCCTGCCTGACGGTTCTCGAGTGGGGCGTGTGGCCCGGTTCGCGGTCAGAGGCCTGGTAGGGCGGGGCGCGACCAATATGTTCCAACTTGGTGCGTACAGTCGTCCGTTCTACGAGTCGCGGCGGAGTTTAGAAGAATATAAGTGGATGGGAATACCTTGCCGTTGGGGTGTCCCGGATGCGTTCGGTATACCAAAAGGGATAGGCGTATTGCCGATGCGGGATTTGTTGTGGTTGCTTCGGCCGCCACTGGCCCGGCGGCGGCTTGAAAAACGGTCCCGGAACCCTACTTAGTGCGGGGAGTGCGGCGATCCACCTTCGGTATAGTACGGCCCCGTCGCTGTTCGGCACATAGGGTTGCCGACACCTTTTATATATAGGGGCTTGCTCGCACGCGGCCCCGACCAACGGAGCATTCCGGATGTTGTGGTTGAGCGAGGTGCTGATCCAGCACCATGAGTTGCAGAGTTTCGATGGCCTCTGCGAGGTCATAAAGGATCGCGCGCACAACGGCGAGTTGTTCTTCCGCATGGACGTGAAGCCGCCATTCACGGACACGCCGGACGATTGGGAGGATCGCCTCGAGGCGGCCTTCACGTCCGCGTTGCGCTGAGGTAACGCTGCATGGATTTCGACGCGCTCGGTATCGACACGATGGGCCTGCCTTCCACTTTCGACGGCGATCAGTCCGACTGGCTCGCGCGGCTTTCGCGCGCCGAGACCCGTATCGCGCAGCTCGGCCCGCATGCCCCCGCCGCGGACCTGGCCGACGTGTATCTCGAGAAGGGCCGGGCGCTGGTGGCGCTGGAACGGGGTGGCGAGGGCTGGCCGCTGGCCCGCCAGGCTCTTGACGTGTATCTCGGCGCGCAGCGTTGGGAAGCGGCGGTCGATGCCTGCGACGTCCTGTTCCGCGCGGATCAGGACGGCAGCCTGGCGGCGTTGGGACAGGGCATCTGGCTCGCGGTCACCTTCCCGATCGATCTCGAACTTACCTTGTCGATCCTCTATCACGTCATCGACGAGACGCCGGACGATTCCGATGGGGCGGCCGTCGCTGCCGCCACGGCGGTGTTCCTGGCGGATCTGCGCGCGAGCGACGAGCAGCGCGAGAATCTGACTTTCTTTGCCAACCAGATGCTCGGCAAGGTTTCGCGTCGGCACAGCAATGTCGAGAGTCAGTTGCAGTTCCAGGCTTGGATCATGCGCATGGAACTCGACGATCCGGACAAATTCCTGATCCGCCTTCGCAACGTCATCGACGTGCTGGTGCAGGACGAATGGTGGTTCGACCGCGACGCGGTCCGCGACTCCATTCCGGAGGACTGAGCCGTGTTCTGGCAGGAGCGGGACGACGACAAGTTCGAACTCGGTGACGAGGTGCAGGATGTCATCTTCGAACTCCAGGGCAAGATGGTGCCTGTCGACCATGCCTACGCCCTGTCGCGTGAGCTGGTGAAGCATCTGCCGTGGTTCAAGGACGATCCGCACAGTGGTCTGCATCACATCCATATCGCCGCCAGCGGCAATGGCTGGCAACGCCCGGATGCGGACAGGGACGGCACGATGTACCTCTCGCGCCGGACCCGGCTGATCCTGCGGCTGCCGAAGGCGCGCATCGAGGAGGCGGTCGCCGCGCTCGAGGGCGTGGAACTGGATATCGATGGCTGTCCGCTGACCCTGGGCAAGGCCAAGACCAGGCCCCTCTCGACCTTGACGACGCTTTTCTCGCGCTATGTAATCGCCGATTCGCTCGATGACGAAGAGGCGTTCATGCAGCACGTCGTCGCGCAGCTTCGCGACCTCGATGTTCGGGTGCGCAAGCTGCTGTGCGGCAAGTCCGGGGTGTTGAAAACCCCGGATGGCGACATTCAGGTCCGCAGCGTGATGCTGGCCGATCTGGATGTCGACGAATCGGTGCGGTTGCAGCAGTTGGGAATCGGCCCCGGCCGGCATCTCGGCTGTGGCTTGTTCATCCCGCACAAAGGCATCGACGCGGTCAGCGCCAAGCAGAGCGATGGCAAGAGCGACTGATTGCGAGCGAGTTTCCCATCACGACCTGATCGGCGTGTGTCGATCGATTGATTTGTAGAGGAGTGCCCTGATGGCCCTTGAAGTGAACGGTAAGACCATCGAGACCACCGACAACGGTTACCTGGTGGACGCGAATGACTGGAACGAGGATGTCGCCAAGGCCCTGGCCGCTGGTGAAGGCATCGAGATGACCCAGAAGCACTGGGATATCGTCAAATATCTGCGTTCCGAGCACTTCGACAACGGCGGCAACGAGCCGAACGAGCGCACCATCCTGAAGGATCTGTCCAAGCTGTGGGGCGAGAAGGTTTCCTCCAAGGACACCTACGACCTGTTCCCGCAGATGCCGTCCAAGCAGGGTCGCAAGGTCGCCGGTCTGCCGCAGTCCACCCGCAAGGGCGGTTACTGAGTTCGGTCTGTTTCGAACCTGCTGTTGAGAAAGGGGCCTTCGGGCCCCTTTCTCGTTTGGATCAGTCGTAATCGACGCTCATCTGGCTGCCGGTTTCCGGGCGGTTCGGGTAGCCCTTCGAACGACCCCAGAAGCTCATCGCCTTCTGCAGCAGCTTGGCGGCGGTCATCTCCGAGACATGATGGACGTCGTGAGCCAGTTCGACGATGTCCATGCCGCGCAGATCGATGTTCGGGTTCGCGAACAGGGCCTCGATGATGTCCAGGCCCTGGAACCAGCTCAGCCCGCCGGGTTGCGGGGTGCCGACGCCGGGGACCAGGGCGGGGTCGAAGCCGTCCATGTCGATGGTCAGGTAGCCGGGGCCGGAGAACGAGGCGATATCGTCCATGAGCTGTTGCCAGACCTTGGGTTTCTGCAATTCACGGTCGCGGTAGCAGGTGATCATCGGGTCGTTGGCGATACGCACGGCCTCGCCCTCGAAGAAGCTGCGGATGCCGCATTGCACGACCCGGTGGCCGTAGCCCAGCAGGTGGTGGATCGGGGTGGCATGACTCCACGGATCGCCATGGAACTTGGCGCGCAGATCCGCGTGGGCGTCGAGATGCAGGATCCAGCCCGGTTCCGGCAGACGGGCGCGGACCAGCGCGGGGGTGACCGCGTGTTCGCCGCCGATGGCGATGAACAGATTGTCTCCGGGCAACGCGGCGACGTGATCGTACAGACGATTCTGGTAGTCGATACCAGTGAGCTGATCTTCCGGCTCGAAGCCGGGCAGCACGCAAACCTTCATGTGCTTGGTCGGGCACCAGCCAACGTCGTCCTCGTAGTACTCCACCTGGTCAGACACCTCCAGCACGGAGTAGGCCGCGCGACCGGCACCGGGTTTGTACGATACGGTCTGCTCCAGCGGGACCGGCAGGATCAATACGTCCGCTTCGGCGACCGGGGCGTTGGGGAGATTGGTGTAGTGGTATTCGGTCATCTCTATTGCCTGCTGCTCAGTTGTCTTCTTTGTTGAATTGTTCGACCCACATTGCGGTGGCCCCGGCGACCGCGGCGGGCACGGTGATGAAGTTCAGCACCGGGATGATCGCCAGTACCGAGACCATGCCGCCGAAGCCCAGGCTCATGAAGCGGCGCTTGCGCAGCACGTCGACGTTGGCCGGGAAAATCTTGCCGTGGTTGCCGAGCGGGTAATCGACGTAATCCACCGCCAGCATCCAGGAGCCGAAGATCAGCCAGATGAAGGGAATGAAGATCGACAGAATCAGCGCAGGGATCGCACGCAGCAGGAAATAGAGCAGCTTGCGCAGTTCCGCCAGGATCATCGGCACCAAGCTCTTCATCAGCTTCTTCCAGTCGCCGTCGGCCTCGATCGGCTGGCCGGTGAGCAGCAGTTCGACCTTTTCCGAGAGCAAGCCGTTGAACGGCGCCGCGATCACGTTCGCGACCAGGGTGAACGTGTAGAAAATCAGCAGCAAGGCGGCGAGCCAGAAGACCGGATAGAGGACAACCATCAACGGCGTCACCAGCCAGTGCAGCCAAGTCGGCGTCATGCCGAGCAGGATCGGTTCCAGATCGCCCAGATGCGCATTCGCGTACCACAGCGCGCCGGCGAACAGCACCACGTTGATCAGCAGCGGGATCAGCACGAACGCGCGAACACCCGGCTGGGTGATCAGGCCGATACCGCGGAACAGGTAGCCGGCGCCTTTGAACGGGGCGGTCAACATGCACTTTCTCCAGATTGCGAGAGGCGCGATTCTACCCTTGCCGATGGCGCTCACGGTCAGGGGCTGCTAAATCAGAGTGGTGTAACGAAATGTTCAAGCCGCCGGAATGAATATGTTCCGCTCGTGGTCTGAGCGACTGTCATCCGGACGATTCCCAAGAGAGATTCATGAGTTTCCGCCTGCTGATCATCGAAGACGATTACGCCCTCGCGCAGATGCTGGCCATGCACTTCGAGGATGAGGGCTATGAGGTCGGCACCGCGCAGACCTGCGCGGAGGCGGTCGAGAGTCTGAACAGCGAGGCCTGCGATCTGGTCCTGCTCGATCAGCAGCTCCCGGACGGAGAGGGCATCGACCTGCTGGCCGCGATCGTCGAGCAGGATGCCGACCTGCCGATCGTGATGATGACCGGTGCCCACGATCTGGACTTGGCGATCCGCGCGATCAAGTGCGGTGCCTTCGATTTCGTGCACAAGCCGGTGGCGATCGAGCCGCTCCAGAACACGATCGAGAAGGCGCTGCAGCATCGGCGCCTCGCCCGCGAGGTTCAGGCATTGCAGTCGGAAGCCCGTCATCCGGTGTCGACTGCGGAGCTGGTCGGTCGCTGCGATGCGATGCTGACCGTCAGCAAGGAAATCGCGCTGTGCTCGGCCAGCCACGCCAATGTGTTGATCACCGGCGAAAGCGGCACCGGCAAGGAAGTCGTCGCCAACCTGATCCACCACCACAGCGGCTTGCCGGGCCCGTTCGTCGCGGTCAATTGCGCCGCGATCGTCGACACCCTGCTGGAGAGCGAGCTGTTTGGCCACGAGAAGGGCGCGTTCACCGGCGCCGTCGCGCGCAAGATCGGTAAGTTCGAACTGGCGAAGGACGGCACGCTGTTTCTCGACGAGATCGGCGAGATGGCGCTGCCATTGCAGGCCAAGCTGCTGCGGGTTCTGCAGGAACGTAGCTTCGAGCGGGTCGGTGGCAATCAGCGCCTGAGCAGTAACGCCCGAATCATCGCGGCGACCAACCGCGATCTGAACGCGGAGGTGCGCGCCAGGCAATTCCGCGAAGATCTGCTCTACCGCCTCAACGTGGTGACCATCGAACTGCCGCCGTTACGCCGGCGCGATGGCGACCTGCCGCTGTTGATCGGGGCGTTGGTCGAGAAGATCGCGCGCAACATCCACAAACCCATCCCGCTGGTCACGCCGGAAGCCATGGGCCTGCTGACGACCTACGACTGGCCCGGCAACGTCCGCGAGCTCGAGAACACCCTGACCCAGGCGATGGTGCATGCTCGCAAGGACGTGTTGACGCCCGATCTGTTCCATCTCGGCGTCGGCAATGCGGCAACGATGAGCACGGAGACCGGGGAACTGGACGAGCGTCGCATCTGCCGTTCACTGGACCGGGTCGAGGCGGAGCACATCCAGCAGGTGCTGGACTACACCGGTGGCCACAAAGGCAACACCTGCAGGATTCTGGATATTTCGCGCCCGGCGCTGGACCGCAAGATCAGGAAATACGAGTTGCGCGTGCCTGACTGACGGCGCGGCAAATCATTCGCCGCCAAGACGCCAAGACGCCAAGACGCCAAGACGCCAAGACGCCAAGACGCCAAGACGCCAAGACGCCAAGACGCCAAGATGACTTTATGAGGGGAGCCGATGCGGTAGACGGATCGACCTGGTGAGTCGATATGGTTTCCGGAAGAGGCGTTTCTTCGCGCCTTTGCGTCTTTGCGGCAAGACGCAGGGCCGGAACTCAGCGGGCGCGGTAGACGATGCGGCCCTTGGTGAGGTCGTAGGGGGTCAGTTCGACCTTGACCTTGTCGCCACGCAGGATGCGGATGTAGTGCTTGCGCATCTTGCCGGAGATGTGGGCGGTGACGACGTGGCCGTTATCCAGTTCGACGCGGAAGGTGGTGTTGGGCAGGGCCTCGACGACCGTGCCTTCCATTTCGATGCTGTCTTCTTTCGCCATGTGGCTGGGAACTCGTTGCTTGGGCGGATGGCGGCTGGGGTGCCGACACTCAAGGGGCGCGTATTCTGCGGAAATCATTGAATTGGCGCAAGTTACGAAGCCCAGCCGCCGTGAATGGCGCTCCGGACGACCAATAAGGGCCATTTATGGCGGTCGATGCGTGCCCGGACCCGTGCGTGAGACCGGGGATGCGATTCAAGTCATTGAATAAGTGCACGGATTTGTTATTCAACGGTGTCATTGAATTGAACTCGCAATCGTGCGGGGATGTTCTATGATTCCATAGTTTAAATTAATGGCTAACTGGACAGTCGCCCCGGAGAACGCCCGATGTTGAACAAATCCCTGATAACCCTCGCCGCGCTGATGACCGGCGGCATCGGACTCGTCACTGTGGTTGCCACCAACACTCATGCCGAATCGGTGGCGGTCGCCGCCCCGGCGGATGACGTGCTGGAAACCGTCCAGGCCGCGCGCCATGTCATTCCTGCCGAGCAGGTGCTGGATGGCGTGGTCGAGGCGATCAACCAGTCGACGGTGTCGGCGCGCACCTCCGGCACGGTCAGCGAGTTGTACTTCGACATCAACGATTACGTGGTCAAGGGCGCGGTGCTGATGCGGGTCGACGACACCGAGCAGCGCGCCGGCGTCAACCGTGCGCGGGCCGGGCTGGACGAGGCCGAGGCAGTGTTGAAGCAGACCTCGCAGGAACATGAGCGCATCAAGGCCGTGTTCGCCGAAGGGGCGGTCTCCAAGAACGAGATGGACAAGGTCGAGGCCAATCTCAAGGCGGCGCAGGCGCGCACGAAATCGGCCCGCGCGAATCTCGTGCAGGCCGAGGAGCAGCTTCAGTACGCGACGGTCGAGGCGCCGTTCTCCGGCATCGTCACCGAGCGCAAGGTCGAGGTCGGCGAGACCGTGCAGCCCGGCACGCCGCTGATGACGGGCGTATCCCTCGAGGAATTGCGCGTCGCGGTCGACGTGCCGCAGACGCTGATCGCGATCATCAAGGAGGGCGGCAAGGCCCGCGTGATTTTCGGCGCCGATCGCTCGCGCAGCGTGGTCGCCGACCGTCTGAACTATTTCCCTTACGCAAACCCGATCAATCACACCTTCCGGGTCCGCGTTTACATGGATGCCGGTCCCGAGACCCTCTATCCGGGCATGTACGTGAAGGTCGCGTTCCAGACCGGTGAACGCGAGCGCCTGCTGATCCCGCACCGCGCGGTGGTCTATCGCGGCGACGTGACCGCGACCTACGTGGTCGGCGACGACGGCAATCCGCGCCTGCGCATGCTGCGGGTCGGCAAGGTGCAGGACGGCGACTTGATCGAAGTGCTGTCCGGGCTCGACGCGGGTGAGAAGGTCGCCATCGATCCGATCCGCGCCGGTGTCTTCCGCAAGGAACATGTGGGTGACGACGCATGAGTGAGGCCAAGCCCATGGGCATCGCGGGGCGCGTCGCCGCGAAGTTCCTGCATACCGAGATCACCCCGCTGCTGGCGCTGGTCGGCCTGCTGCTCGGCGCGCTCGCGGTGATGATCACGCCGCGCGAGGAAGAGCCGCAGATCAACGTCACCTTCGCCAACGTGTTCATCCCGTTCCCGGGTGCCACGGCGGAGGAGGTGGCCGATCTGGTATCGACGCCGGCCGAGCAGATCCTTTCCGAGATCGACGGCCTCGATCACATCTACTCGGCGTCGCGGCCCGGCCTGGCCGTGCTGACCGTGCGTTTCAAGGTCGGCGAGGACCGCACCGCCGCGATCGTGCGCCTGTACAACAAGGTCTATTCGAACCAGGACTGGTTGCCCGCCAACCTCGGCGTCGGCACGCCGATCATCAAGCCCAAGGGCATCGATGACGTGCCGATGATCACGATCACGCTGTGGGCCGATCAGGCGGAGTGCAACACCTGCGACCTGATCAAGACCGCGCACGCCATCGAGGCCGAGCTCAAGCGCGTCAAGGGCACCCGTAACGTTTACACGGTCGGCGGCCCGGATCGGGTCGTCCACGTCCGCCTGGATGCCCAGCGCCTGGCCGGCTACAGCCTTTCCCTGGACGACCTGCGCCTGTCGCTGGCGGCGGCCAATTCCGCCTCGTTCGCCGGTTCGCTGGTGCGCGACAACGAGGAAATTCCGGTGCAGGCCGGCACCTTCATGACCACCGTGGACGAGATCGGCGGCCTCGTGGTCGGCGTGTTCAATGGCTCGCCGGTGTACCTGCGCGATGTCGCGGACGTGCGTCTCGGCCCCTCCGAACCCACCCAGTATGTGTCCTTCGGCACCGGCCCGGCCGCCGCGGCGGTCGGTCTCGAACCCGGAGGCCCGTACCCGGCGGTAACGATCGCGGTGGCCAAGAAGGCCGGCACCAACGCCGTCAAGGTGTCCAAGGATGTGATCAAGCGCCTGGGGCAGCTCGAAGGAACCTTCATCCCCGAGAACATCCGTTACACCGTCACCCGCGACTACGGCGCCACCGCCGAGGCCAAGGCCCAGAAACTGATGGGCAAGCTGACCTTCGCGACCGCGATCGTCGTGGTGCTGGTGTTCTTCGCGCTCGGCAAGCGCGAGGCCGTCATCGTCGGCCTTGCCATCGTGATCACGCTGGCGCTGACGCTGTTCGCGTCCTGGGCCTGGGGTTTCACGCTCAACCGCGTGTCGCTGTTCGCGCTGATCTTCTCGATCGGCATCCTGGTCGACGACGCGATCGTCGTGGTCGAGAACATCCATCGGCACATGGTCATGGGCGGCAAGTCGCTGGCCGAGGCCATCCCGCCGGCGGTCGACGAGGTCGGCGGGCCGACCATCCTGGCCACCTTCACGGTCATCGCCGCGCTGCTGCCGATGGCCTTCGTGACCGGTCTGATGGGGCCGTACATGAGCCCGATCCCGATCAACGCCAGCATGGGCATGATCATCTCGCTGGCGGTCGCCTTCGTGGTCACGCCCTGGCTGACGCTGAAGGTGCTCGGCAAGCAGGACTTCAGCCACGCCCACGACCACAGCGGCGACGACAAGATGGAGAAGCTGTTCCGCAAGTACGTCGGCCCGTTCCTGCGTGGCGAGCAGGGCGATCCGCTGCGCAAGAAGCTGCTCTACGGAATCCTGATCGCGATCGCGCTGGCCCTGTCGCTGGCGGCGTTCAAGATCGTCGTGCTGAAGATGCTGCCGTTCGACAACAAGTCGGAATTCCAGATCGTCCTCGACATGCCGGAGGGCACCGCGCTGGAGCAGACCACGCGCGTGCTGGATGAACTCAGCGAGTACATCAGGAAGGTTCCGGAAGTCACGGATTACCAGGTTTATTCCGGCACTGCCACGCCCATCGGCTTCAACGGCCTCGTGCGTCAGTACTACCTGCGCGAGGGGCCGAACGTCGGCGACATCCAGGTCAACCTGATCGATGCCCATGACCGTGATCGCTCCAGCCACGAGATCGCGTTGTCGGTGCGCAAGCCGCTGCAGGAGATCGGCGCCCGGTACAACGCCAACGTCAAGATCGTCGAAGTGCCGCCGGGGCCGCCGGTGATGTCGCCGCTGGTCGCCGAGATCTATGGCCTGAACTACGAGGGCCAGCAGGAAGTCGCCAACGAGGTCCGCGCGGTGTTCGCGAAGACGCCGGACATCGTCGACATCGATGACAGCATGGAGGAGCTCAATCCGCGCTTCATCCTGCGTGTCGATCGCGAGAAGGCCGCGCTGCTCGGCGTGCACCAGCAGAAGATCGCTGCCGCGATCTCGTCCGCGCTGGGTGGCGAGGACATCGGCTATCTGCATGGCGGCAAGGTCAAGTTCGCGATTCCGATCCGTCTGCAATTCCCGGCCGAGAACAAGGCCGATCTGGAGAACCTGCTGACCATCAAGGTGCACGGCTTCGGCGATTCGCTGGTGCCGCTCGCCGATCTGGTCGAGGTCCGCGAGGCCAAGCGCGAGCGCGCGATCTATCACAAG
Organism: Gammaproteobacteria bacterium; assembly: GCA_024234895.1. Lineage (GTDB taxonomy): Bacteria > Pseudomonadota > Gammaproteobacteria > JACKNK01 > JACKNK01 > JACKNK01. The sequence continues at coordinate 208,782 of JACKNJ010000006.1, read as the reverse complement.
GACCTGCTGCCGGTGGTGTTCGTCACCGGCGACATGGCCGGCGACCTCGACAGCCCGCTGTACGGAATGTTCGAGATCCGTTCCGAGCTGATGGACAAACCGGTTGCCGACGGCACCACGCTCAAGCAGTACCTGATCGATCAGCCGCAGAACCCGTACCGCTACAGCGTCAAGTGGGACGGCGAGTGGCAGGTCACCTACGAGACCTTCCGCGACATGGGCATCGCCTATTCGGTGGGCCTGTTCCTGATCTACCTGCTGGTGGTCGCGCAGTTCCGCTCCTACGTGGTGCCGCTGGTGATCATGGCGCCGATCCCGCTGACCGTGATCGGCGTCATGCCCGGCCACGCCCTGCTCGGGGCGCAATTCACCGCCACCTCGATGATCGGCATGATCGCGCTCGCCGGCATCATCGTGCGCAACTCGATCCTGCTGGTCGACTTCATCAACGAAGAGGTCCGGCGCGGCGTCGATTTCGAGGAGGCCGTCATCCAGGCCGGTGCCGCGCGCACCAAGCCGATCGTGCTGACCGGCCTGGCGGCAGTGCTGGGCGCGTTCTTCATCGTCACCGATCCGATCTTCGGCGGCCTCGCGGTCAGCCTGATCTTCGGCATCGTGATCTCCACGCTGCTGACCCTGGTGGTGATCCCGGTCGTCTACTACGCGACCATGTACCGCAAGCTGGATCGGATCCTCGATGTGAAGTGATCGGGCCGTCCCGGAGCGCCAAGGATGGCCTCATGGGCGGGTGTGTTTCTCCCGCCTTGACGTGCCGCGCCGATCCCGGCAAAAGGAGCGGGTGTTTGCGAAGGACACCGCGATGCCCGCTGCCAGATCGTTCCGCGTCTTCCTCTCCGCCGTCAGCGCCGATCTCGGCGAGCACCGCCTCGCGCTAGCGCGGGCGCTGCGTCGGCTTGGCCTGACGGTCGACGATCAGGCCCATTTCAGCCAGGGCGACGCGACCCTGTTGCAGCGCCTGGAGGAATACGTCGTCGGCGCCGATCTGGTCATCCTGCTGGTCGGGCACGAACCTGGCGCCTACCCGCAACCGGCGCAGGTCGTACGCCTCGGCGACCGCCCGATCTACCGGCAATGGCTGATCGACTCCGGGCAGACGGCGGCGAGTTACACGCAGTGGGAATATCTGTTCGCCCGCCACCACGGCAAACGGATGTATCGCTTCCTGACCGCCGCGCCCGATGCGACCGCGCAACCCGCGCAGGCCGCCTGGCACCGTTGGCTGCGCGGGCAGGGCGACCATTACGACGCCCTCGCCGACATCCCCAAACTGATCGAGGACGTGCTGGTCCTCGACCTGCCGCACCTCGCACGCCCGATCCCGATCGCGTTGCCGTTCCAGAGTCTGGGCCACCTGTTCAAGGGCCGCGACGCGATGCTGACCACGCTGCGCGACAGCCTCGGCGCCGGCGGCGACGGGCGCGCCACGGCCATCGTCGGCCAGGCCGTGCATGGCCTCGGCGGGGTCGGCAAGACCCGTCTCGCGGTCGAATACGCCTGGCGCCACGTCGACAGCTACCGCGCCCTGCTGTTCGTGGTCGCGGAAACCCCGGAGGCGCTGGTGCGCAATCTCGCCGGGCTCGCCGGCCCGGCGGCGCTGGACCTCGATCTGCCCGCCGAGGCAACCCCGGACGTTCAGGCCGGCGAGGTGCTGCGCTGGTTGCAGGCCAATCCGGGCTGGCTGCTGATCCTCGACAACCTGGACAGCGAGGCCGCCGCCGGCGCCGCCGAGGGGCTGCTCGCGCGTCTGCACGGCGGCCACGTGCTGCTCACCGGGCGCCTCGCCAACTGGAGCGCGCAGGTGCGCGCGCTGCCGCTGGACGTGCTCGACCCTGAACCCGCACGCGACTTCCTGCTCGAACGCACCGCCGCGCGGCGCCGCCCCGCAGCCGACGACCCGGCCCTGGCGACCGCGATCGCCGCAGAACTCGGCCACCTCGCGCTGGCGCTGGAACATGCCGGCGCCTACATCGCGCAGCGTCGCCTCGGTCTGGCCGGCTATCGGGATGAATGGCGCCGCCGCCAGGGCGAGGTCATGGCCTGGTTCGACGCGCGCGCGATGCAGTACCCGGGCAGCCTTGCGGTGACCTGGCAGACCTCCGTCGACCAGCTCGGCGCGCCGGCGCGGTTGCTGCTGCAACGCCTCGCGTGGTTCGCCCCGGAGCCGATCCCGGAAACGCTGCTCGCGGTGCGCGTCGCCGACGACGCGCTGGCCGACCCGGAGGCCGCGCTGGCAGAACTGGAGACCTATTCGCTGGTCCAGCGCGACCCCGACGCCCCGCAATTCAGCGTGCATCGGCTGGTGCAGGACGTGACCCGCCGCAGTCTGGACGCGGCCTCGGCGCGGGCGCGCCTGCACGAGGCCCTGGACTGGCTGCGCGCAGCCTTCGTCGGCGAAGCTCAGGACGTGCGCGACTGGCCGGTGCTGGAGCCCCTCGCGGTGCATGTGGCGGCGGTCTGTGCCGCCGGTGACGGGCAGGGGATCGAAGTGCCGACCGCCGGTCTGTTGCGGGGCTTGGGGGTGTTGTACTGGGCGCAGGCGCGGCATCGAGAGGCCGAAGCGGTCATGCGACGTGCGCTTGAGATCAACGGAGCACATTTCGGCAAGGAACATCCCGAGCTCGCGATTGACCTGAACAATCTGGCTCAATTGCTCAAGACCACAAATCAACTGGCGGAAGCGGAGCCGCTGATGCGGCGGGCGCTGGAGATCAACGAGGCGAGTTATGGGGAATCGCACCCGAAGGTGGCGACGCACCTCAACAACCTGGCCGCTTTGCTCATGGCCACGAATCGGCTGGCGGAAGCGGAGCCGTTGATGCGGCGGGCGCTGGTGATCGACGAGGCGAGTTATGGCGAATCGCACCCACGGGTGGCGATCGACCTCAACAACCTGGCTCAATTGCTCGCGACCACAAATCGACTGGCGGAAGCGGAGCCGCTGATGCGGCGGGCGCTGGTGATCGACGAGGCGAGTTATGGGGAATCGCACCCACGAGTGGCGACGGACCTCAACAACCTGGCGCGGTTGCTCCAGGCCACGACTCGATTGGAGGAAGCGGAGCCGCTGATGCGGCGGGCGCTGGCGATCGACGAGGCGAGTTATGGGACGTCGCACCCGGAGGTGGCAACGGACCTCAACAACCTGGCGCAGTTGCTTCAGGACATGAACCGGCTGGTGGAAGCGGAGCCGCTGATGCGGCGGGCGCTGGCGATCGACGAGGCGAGTTATGGGGCGTTGCAACCGGAGGTGGCGAGGGACCTCAACAACCTGGCCGGTTTGCTCCAGGCCACGAACCGGCTGGCGCAGGCGGAGCCGCTGATGCGGCGGGCGTTGGCGATCCTGGAGGGTTTCGAACGCGACACCGGTTTCGAGCACCCCAACACCCGCGCCGCGCGCGCCAACCTCGCCGTCTTGCTGGCGGCCCTGGGCCGCGCCGACTGAGGCAGGCCCGATGGTGGCCGGTATAAGCGCAGCGTTGCCGGCTTGATGCGTCGCGCGCAGGCACCTGACCGGCCAAATCGCTGCGTTTCAATGCCACTGCGGTCCAGACCGGCTGGAACCGGTCAGCGTCGACGGCGATGTTAGTCACGCCGCGTTTGCCCGGTCCGTGACGATCCTGAAGCGGCGCGCGGAACGAACGTGGGGGAGGGGTTTGGCCTCGTTCCGGCATGGCCATCGCCATATCCCGCAAGATTAGCGAATCATTTATCGCTAATAGGTACTTGACCGGTCCTGATTGAATCCGTACCGTTCACGTCCACTTTCAGCCAGTCCCCCGGTTATTCACCGTGATGGGGCGAGCCAGAGGTCCGGCGAACGATGTTCCGCGTAAGCAAACTCACCGATTACGGCATGGTCGTCATGGCCGCGCTGGCGCGTCGACCGGAGCAAGTTCGCGCGGCCGCCGAGATCGCGCACGAAACCGGTATCGCGCAGCCGACCGTCAGCAAGATCCTCAAGACCCTGACCCGCGAAGCGCTGGTCGATTCCTTCCGCGGCGTCAACGGCGGCTACCGCCTCGCCGCCGACCCTGGGACCCTTTCGGTCGCCCACATCATCTCCGCCCTCGAAGGCCCGATCGCGCTGACCGAATGCAGCAGCGCGGGCGTCGACGGTTGCGAGCAGGTCGACGGCTGCACGATCCGGGGCAACTGGCAGGCGATCAACGATGCGGTGCGCGACGCGCTCGACAACGTGACGCTGGCGCAGTTCGCGCAGCCCGCCGGGGTGAGCGCGCATTACATGGACGACAAATTCGCGGGCCGGAAGGTGATTCCGATCCTGTCCGCAGGGTGAGGCGGGGAGAAACACCGTCATTCACGCCGATTTAGAGAATTCCCGATCGTTACACTCAGGAATAGCCAAGCAAGTCAGCTAGAGAGCCCGCAATGTCCAGTACGGCACAAGAACTCGACCACCTCATCGGCAAGGAATACAAGGAAGGCTTCGTCACCGACATCGAAGCGGAGACCTTCGATCCGGGCCTCGATGAGGACGTGATCCGCCGCCTGTCGGCGATCAAGCAGGAGCCCGAGTGGCTGCTCGAATGGCGCCTGGAGGCCTTCCGCCACTGGCAGACCATGGTCGGTCCGGACTGGGCCAAGCTCGACGTGCCGCCGATCGACTATCAGGCGCTCAGCTATTACTCCGCGCCCAAGTCCAAGAAGGACGGCCCGAAGTCGCTGGACGAGGTCGATCCGAAGCTGCTGGAGACCTACGAGAAGCTCGGCATTCCGCTGGAAGAGCGCGCCGCGCTGGCCGGTGTCGCGGTCGACGCGGTGTTCGACTCGGTGTCGGTCGCGACCACCTTCAAGGACAAGCTGAACGAGGCGGGGGTGATCTTCTGCTCGTTCTCCGAGGCCGTGCGTGAGCACCCGGAGCTGGTGCGTCAGTACCTCGGCACCGTGGTGCCGCAGGGCGACAACTTCTTCGCCGCGCTGAACTCGGCGGTGTTCTCCGACGGCTCGTTCATCTACATCCCCAAGGGCACGCGCTGCCCGATGGAGCTGTCGACCTATTTCCGCATCAATGCCGCCAATACCGGGCAGTTCGAGCGCACCCTGATCGTCGCCGACGAAGGCAGCTACGTGTCGTATCTGGAAGGCTGCACCGCGCCGCGCCGCGACGAGAACCAGCTGCATGCGGCGGTCGTCGAACTGGTCGCGCTGGACAACGCGCAGATCAAGTACAGCACCGTGCAGAACTGGTATCCGGGCGACGAGAACGGCAAGGGCGGCATCTACAACTTCGTGACCAAGCGCGCGGAGTGCCGGGGCGTCAATTCCAAGGTGTCCTGGACGCAGGTCGAGACCGGTTCCGCGATCACCTGGAAGTACCCGTCCTGCGTGCTCAAGGGCGACAACTCGGTCGGCGAGTTCTACTCGGTGGCGCTGTCGACCCTGAAGCAGCAGGCCGACACCGGCACCAAGATGATCCACATCGGCAAGAACACCAGCTCGACCATCATCTCCAAGGGCATCTCGGCGATGCGCGGCAGCAATGCCTATCGCGGCCTGGTGAAGGTGACGAAGGGCGCGGACAACGCGCGCAACTACACCCAGTGCGATTCCCTGCTGATGGGCGACCGCTGCGCCGCGCACACCTTCCCGTACATGGAGGTCGCCAACCCGACCGCGCAGGTCGAGCACGAGGCCACCACCAGCAAGATCTCCGATGACCAGCTCTTCTACTGCACCTCGCGCGGCATCAGCGAGGAAGACGCGGTGAGCATGATCGTCAACGGCTTCTGCAAGGAAGTGATCAAGGAGCTGCCGATGGAATTCGCCGTCGAGGCCCAGAAGCTCCTCGGCGTCAGCCTGGAAGGCTCGGTGGGTTAATCAGGCCCATCAACGGCAACAGCATTCAACGCAGAGACGCGGAGGTCGCAGAGAGCGCAGAGATTTTGAGTTTTGGTGTCAGTCGAAGGACGCCTCACAACTTTCATCCCTCTGCGATCTCCGCGTTCTCTGCGCCTCTGCGTTTAACAGACGTTACGAAGTTCGAACGAGAGACAGACCAATGTTGAGCATCAAAGATTTGCGCGCGAGCGTGGACGGCAAGGAAATCCTCAAGGGCATCAACCTGGAGATCAAACCGGGCGAGGTGCACGCGATCATGGGCCCGAACGGCTCCGGCAAGTCGACCTTGTCGCACGTCCTGTCCGGCCGCGACGGCTACGAGGTCACCGGCGGTTCGGTGACCTACAACGGCGGCGACCTGTTCGAGCTGGAGGCCCACGAGCGCGCCCGCGCCGGCGTCTTCCTGGCCTTCCAGTACCCGGTCGAGATCCCGGGCGTGAACAACATGTACTTCCTCAAGGCGGCCGTGAACGCCAAGCGCGAGCAGGAAGGCAAGCCGGAGATGGACTCCATGGAGTTCCTGACCCTGGTGCGCGAGAAGATGGGCCTGTTGAAGATGAAGCCCGACTTCCTGCACCGCAACGTCAACGAAGGCTTCTCGGGCGGCGAGAAGAAGCGCAACGAGATCCTGCAGATGGCGATGCTGGAGCCGAACCTGTGCCTGCTCGACGAGACCGATTCCGGCCTCGACATCGACGCCTTGCAGATCGTCGCCGAGGGCGTCAACGCGCTGCGTAGCCCGGAGCGTTCCTTCGTGGTCGTGACCCACTATCAGCGCCTGCTCGACTACATCGTGCCGGACTTTGTCCACGTCCTCGCGCATGGCCGCATCGTCAAGTCCGGCGGTCGTGAACTGGCGCTGGAGCTCGAAGAGAAGGGCTACGGCTGGATCGAAGAGCAGGCGGCTTAAGGAGTCGACGATGTCCGCGACTGAACATTTTGCCGCCCAGGTACGTAACGCCCCGCGCGCGGGCGATGTCGCCTGGCTGAACCAGACCCGCGAACAGGCCCTGGCCAGCTTCGAGGAGCTGGGCCTGCCGACCACGCGCAACGAGAACTGGAAATACACCGCGATCAAGCCGATCGAGAAGAAGGCCTTTCAGGCCGTCGACGGTGCGGTTTCCGCAGCCGATATCGAGCCGTTTCTGTTCGAGGGCCTGGACGCCGACCTGATGGTCTTCGTCAACGGCGCCTATGCGCACGGCCTGTCGAAGATCGGTGCCGATGGCGTGCGTATCGCCAGTCTGTCCGCCGTGCTGGCCGACGATGCCGCCTCGGTCGAGTCGTACCTCGGCAAGATCGCCGATCCGCGCGCGTCCGGCTTCTCCGCGCTGAACACCGCCGGGTTGGTCGATGGCGCCTTCGTGCATGCCGGGCGCAACCAGGTCGCGCCGCGTCCTCTGCACCTGCTGTTCGTCAGCAGCGGCGATGACGCCTTCTCGCAGCCGCGCAACCTGATCGTGGCCGGGGAAGGCAGCGCGGTCAGCGTGATCGAGCATTACGTCACGCTCGGCGAGGGCAGTCACTTCACCAACGCGGTCACCGAGATTTCCGTTGCCGCCAATGCCGACGTGAAGCACTACAAGGTCCAGCAGGAGAGCGACAAGGCCTTCCACATCGCGACGATGCAGGCCGAGCAGGCCCGCGACGCGCGTCTGGCCTCGTATCAGGTCTCGCTGGGTGGTGCGATCGCGCGCAACGACATCAACACGCGCCTGGTCGGCGAGGGCGCCGAGGCGACCTTGAACGGCCTGTATCTGGTCGATGGCCGTCAGCACATGGACTTCCACACCAACATCGAACACGTGGTGCCGCACTGCATCAGCCGCGAGAACTTCCGTGGCGTGCTCGACGGACGGGGTCGGGGCGTGTTCAACGGCAAGGTGCATGTCTACGAGAAGGCCGTGAAGACCGATTCGGAGATGAGCAACAAAAACCTGCTGCTCTCGAAAAACGCCGAGATCGACACCAAGCCCGAGCTGGAGATCTACAACGACGACGTGAAGTGCGCGCACGGAGCGACCATCGGCCAGCTCGACGAAGTGCACATGTTCTATCTGCGTTCGCGCGGCATCGACCCGACCGCCGCGCGCAGCCTGCTGGTGTTCGCCTTCGCCAATGAAGTCCTCCAAAGCCTGCCGCTGGAAGCGGTGCGTCAGAGCCTGGAAAAGACCCTGATCGCCCGCCTGCCGAAGGCCGATCACCTCGACGAGCTGGTGCAGTAACCGTAACCCCATAAAACAGCCTTTGCCGCAAAGACGCGAAGGCGCAAAGAACGGCACAACAACGCGTCATCTTTGCGCCTTCGCGTCTTTGCGGCGATAACAACCTGCCATGGCTTTGAAATGAGCGACGAATTCGAACTCCCTGTAGCCAAGAACGCGCTGGAACAGCGGGTCATCGATGCGCTGCGCCAGATCTACGACCCGGAGATCCCGGTCAACATCTACGACCTGGGTCTGATCTACGCGATCGCCAGTCACGAAGAGAGCGGCCAGATCGACATCGACATGACCCTGACCGCGCCCGGTTGTCCGGTCGCGCAGACCTTCCCCGGCACCGTCGAGGGCAAGGTCAAGGAAGTTGAGGGCGTCACCGACTGCGTGGTCGAACTGGTCTGGGATCCGCCGTGGACCCAGGAGCGCATGACCCTTGAGGTCAAGCTCCAGCTCGGCTTGTTGTAAACCTTGCGCTGGGCTGGCTTCGACTCCGCTCAGCCAGCGAAGGGCCGCTGGCTGAGCGGAGTCGAAGCCAGCCTTTTTATTTGCAGAGAGATAAAACATGACCGGATGGGTTGATGTCGCTCCATTGGCCGAATTTGGGGCTGGCGCCCGCGCGATCGTCGATGTCGACGGCGCGGAAGTCGCGGTGTTCAACATTGAGGGTGCGATCCACGCCATCGAGGACGTCTGCTCGCACGACGCCGAGTGCCTGCTGTGCGAAGGCGCCGAGGGTGAGGTGGATGGCTTCGAAATCGTCTGCCCTCGGCATGGGGCGCGTTTCGACATCCGCACCGGCAAGGCGCTGACCGCGCCGGCCTATGAGGACATCGCCAGCCTGCCCACGCGGGTCCACGGTGGCATGGTGCAGGTCCGCGACGACCGCTGGGACTGATGTGTCCGCATGAATCCAGCCTGATTCATAGAGCGGAACCCCGATGATCAAACGTATTTATTCGTAAATTTTATGTAACCCATGAAACCGCTTGGACATGCATCACGTATAGGATAATTACCAAGTATCACGCTCGGTTTTGATTCGGGCCGTAGCAAAAGGAATTTCCCTATGCATGACATCCAGAGTGACCGTTGCCGTAGCCACCGTATTCACTGGCTGAGCGCGCTGCCGCTTTTGCTGCTCACCGGCCTGTTGGCGACCGCTTCCGTCCGGGCGGAGACCTACTACCTGGCTGTGCCGCCATTCATGGATCGGGAGCAGGGCGAGACGCAATTCACGGAATTTGCCCGCTACCTGTCCGACAAGACCGGCGAAGACGTGCAGATCCGTGCTTCGGCGAATCCGATCGCCTTCTGGGAATCGCTCAAGCGCGGTGATTTCGATCTGGTGCTGGATGGCCCGCATCTCGCCGATTACCGCGTGCAGCGGCTCGACCATCACGTGATCGCCAAGGTCAAGGGACTGCTCAGCTTCACGCTGGTCATGCGACCGGACAACGCGGTCTTCGAAGCCGACGAACTAATCGGCCAGAAGGTTGCGATCACACCCGCGCCGTCGCTGTGCGCGGTGCAGATCGAAGGCTTCTATCCGAACATCATGCGTCGGCCCGAGTTGATCGAGGTCAGCAGCCATGAAGTGGCGTTGCTCAAGTTGCGCAGCGGAGAAGTCGACGCCGCCTTCATCCCCACGCCGTTGACCGCGCAGAACCCGGATCTGGTGCTGGTTGCGCAGAGTGAGCAGGTTCCGCATTCGGCGATGACGGCGGGGCCGCGGGTGCCGGCGCGGATGCAACGCCAGATTCGCGCGGCCTTGGTCGGTGCCCAGAACGATCAGGATGGCGCCCGTGTTCTCGAAGTGATGAACGTCTACAGCGGCTTCGAAAACGCCAGCGATGAGATGTATGCCAGTTACAGCAACATGCTGACGGGCATATGGGCGTATTGAGGACGCCTCTCCCATATTGAAAAAGGCCGGGCGATGCCCGGCCTTTTCTTTTGTGTCGTGGGTCAGCTTTGCGACCGGCCCAAGGGAAGCTCATTCAGAGCAGCGGCAGGATGCGTTCCTCTGCCTTGTCGCGGGTGATCTCGCCCGCCTGCGTGTAGACGACCTTGCCGTCGCGATCGATCACCGCCGTGAACGGCAACGCGCCGAGCACGTTGCCGTAGCCGATCGACAGCTGCGTGCCGCCGGTGGTGGCCAGGCCGATCGGATAGTTGAATGGCTGGGCGGCGGCGAATTCGCGGACCTTGTCCTCGGTATCTATGGCGATGCCGACGAATTGCAGGCCCTTCGCGCCATATTCCTTCTGCAGGTCCATGAACAGCGGGATCTCGCGCAGGCAGGGCGGGCACCAGGTCGCCCAGAAATTGACCACGATGACCTTGCCTTCGTGGTCGCGCGAGGAAACTGTCTTGCCATCGAGACCGGGCAGCTGGAACCCCGGATGGCCGGTTGCCACCGCCTGCGGCGCACGGGAGTCACCGTTGAGGGTCTGCTGGACGTAAAAGCCGGCGAAACCGGCGACAGCCAGCAAGAGGATGTACAGCAGCCACTGCATGCTTTGACGTTTGATGCTCATTTCAGGAGTGCCGATACGGCCTTGAAGTGTTCATGACGGGCGTTGCGCAGCCATTCGAACAACACCGATTCGTAGTTGGTGATGACGACCCCGGCCTGGCGCATGCGTTCCAGCGCGTTGCGCTGGTTGGCCTCGGTGCGCGACACCACCGCGTCCTCGACCACGTAGACATCACGACCCTGCGCAAGCAGTTCGAGCGCGGTCTGCAGGACGCAGACATGGGTCTCCATGCCGCAGATGACGACCTGTTCCCGCGCTGCGATGGCGGCGTTGAAACCGTCCGCGCCGCAGCAGGAGAAACTGGTCTTCTCGAAGCCCTGCATGGCGGGCGGCAGCAGATCGCGCAATGCCGCGACGGTCGGGCCCAGCCCGCGCGGGTATTGCTCGGAACGCAGCACCGGCACCTCCAGCAGCGCGGCGGCTTCCAGCAGGCGCCCGCTGTTGCGGGTCATCGTGGCCATGCCATCGGCGGGCATCGCGCCGGCCAGGCGCTCCTGGATGTCGAGGATCAGCAGTTGGCCGCGCGCGGCGTCACAGAGTTGAGGCATTGCGTGTTCCCGGTAAGCGTCGCGGCGGAGTATGCCACACGGTTTTCGGGCTCTCCGCGCTTGGTTCGACGCCGCATTGCATACAGAATGTCCGGCTTGAATCGCCCCGGCGCACCGGTTTTTTCACGAGGTCCGAAGACATGCCCGCGTATCGTTCCCGCACCACCACCTTTGGCCGCAACATGGCTGGCGCCCGCGCGCTCTGGCGCGCCACCGGCATGACCGACGCCGACTTCCAGAAGCCGATCATCGCGGTCGCCAACTCCTTCACCCAGTTCGTGCCCGGTCACGTGCACCTGAAGGACCTGGGCCAGCTGGTCGCGCGCGAGATCGAGAAGGCCGGCGGCGTGGCCAAGGAGTTCAACACCATCGCGGTCGACGACGGCATCGCCATGGGCCACGGCGGCATGCTCTATTCGCTGCCCTCGCGCGACCTGATCGCGGACTCGGTCGAGTACATGTGCAACGCCCACTGCGCCGACGCGCTGGTCTGCATCTCCAACTGCGACAAGATCACCCCCGGCATGCTGATGGCGGCGCTGCGCCTCAACATCCCGGTCGTGTTCGTGTCCGGTGGGCCGATGGAAGCGGGCAAGGTCAAGCTGGCCACGCGCGGCGATGTGAAGCTGGACCTGGTCGACGCGATGGTCGCCGCCGCCGACGACAAGGAATCGGATGAAGAAGTCGCGCAGATCGAACGCTCCGCATGCCCGACATGCGGTTCCTGCTCCGGCATGTTCACCGCCAATTCCATGAACTGCCTGACCGAGGCGCTGGGCCTGTCGCTGCCCGGCAACGGCTCGCTGGTCGCGACCCACGCCGAGCGCGAGAAGCTGTTCCTGGAGGCGGGGCGCCTCGCCGTCGACCTTGCCAAACGCTATTACGAGGGCAACGACGCCTCCGTGCTGCCGCGCTCCATCGCGACTTTCGAGGCCTTCGAGAACGCGATGAGCCTGGACATCGCGATGGGCGGTTCGACCAACACCGTGCTGCACCTGCTCGCCGCCGCCCACGAAGCCGGCGTCGATTTCACGATGTCGGACATCGATCGCCTGTCGCGCAAGGTGCCGAACCTGTGCAAGGTCGCGCCCGCGACGCAGAAGTACCACATGGAAGACGTGCACCGCGCCGGCGGCGTGGTCGGCATCCTCGCGGAACTCGCTCGCGGCGGCCTGATCCACCGTGACGCGCACACCGTGCACGCGCCGACGATGGGCGCCGCGCTGGACGCCTGGGACATCACCCGCGCCGGCGATGAGGTCGTGCGCACGCGCTTTCTGGCCGGCCCTGGCGGCATCCCGACCCAGGTCGCGTTCAGCCAGTCCGCGCAATGGCCGGACCTTGATCTCGACCGCGAGGAAGGCTGCATCCGCGACATCGAGCACGCCTATTCGAAGGACGGCGGCCTCGCCGTGCTGTACGGCAACCTGGCCGAACACGGCTGCATCGTGAAGACCGCCGGCGTCGATGCGTCGATCCTGAAATTCTCGGGCCCGGCACGCATCTTCGAGAGCCAGGACGCGGCGGTCGACGCCATCCTCGGCAACCGGATCAACGCCGGCGACGTCGTCATCATCCGCTACGAAGGCCCCAAGGGCGGGCCGGGGATGCAGGAGATGCTGTACCCGACCAGCTATCTGAAATCCAAGGGCCTGGGCAAGGCCTGCGCACTCATCACCGACGGGCGCTTCTCCGGCGGCACCTCCGGCCTGTCCATCGGCCACTGCTCACCGGAAGCGGCCGAGGGCGGCAATATCGGGTTGGTCGAGGAGGGCGATCTGATCGAGATCGACATCCCGCATCGTTCTATCCGCGTGGCGCTGTCCGACGCCGAACTGGCAGTCCGCCGCGAAGCCATGAACGCCAAGGGCGCCGATGGCTGGAAGCCGGTCAACCGGGATCGTGTGGTTTCACAGGCCCTGCGTGCGTATGCGGCCTTGACCACCTCCGCCGCGCGCGGCGCGGTGCGTGATCTGTCGCAGATCGAGAGCGGCTGAGAGGCTATTTGCCTAAGGCAATTAGGGGTTCGTGCTACCCGTAGGAGCGGCTTCAGCCGCGATCAGCTCCCGGAATGATCGTTGACGCCCATCGCGGCTGAAGCCGCTCCTACAGATCGCCCATTCACGGCCACGATTCACGACCCTTATCCACGGGTCTTGTAAGCACCCTCTGAGACCTTGGAAACAGGGTGGTAGGAGCGGCTTCGACCGCGATCGGCGTCGATCACGTCGCATTCACCGATCACAACTGAAGTCGCCTCCGCACGGGGCCCGTCCGGGTCAGGAACGATGCCGAAACCATGGCAGGAAGCCTGCCATCAGCCAAAGCGCGGTGGGCGCAGGCACCTGCTCATCCACACTGGTCTCGGTCAGCAGGAAGGCGCGCATGTCGCCGTCGACCATGCCGAAACCGACGATCTGGCCCGCGTCGTTGATGCCGCGGGCCTCCCTCAGCGTCCAGTCGCTGGCACCGACGACCAGATCGTTGAGGTCGTGGAGGATGCCGTCGGTGAACAGGAAGGCGTGGATCATCGGCACGCCGTCGGCAAAGCTGGAGTGACCAACGACCTGATTGCTGGCGTTCACCGCAAACGCGCGACTGCCACCGTCTCCACCGAGACTGCCGAGGTCCAGCATTGAGCCGCCGGCGGTCTTCATGAACGCGCGTACCTCGCCGCCGGCGAGTTCGGAGAAGCCGACCACGGTGCCCGCATCGTTGATGTCATGCGCCTCGGCGGTGCTGCCGCCAAGGGTGCCGAGGTCCTGCATGCCGTTGACCGAATCCCACATGAAGGCGGCGTTGGTCAGATTGTCGGCGAGCAGGGAGAAACCGACCGCGACGCCGGACGCGTTCACGGCCATGCCGTAACTGTGGTCGCCGCCCAGGGTGCCGAGGTCGGTGACGCCGCCGTCCCAGAGGGTCGCGTGGAAGGCGCCGGAACCGGTCTGGCTTTCACCGACCACCTGCCCGGCGTTGTTGATGTCGCGCGCGTAGCCCTCCTGACCACCCAGCGTGCCCAGATCCTGCATGCCGCCGCCGTTGTCGATGAAGGGGCGGAACTCGCCGCCGGAGGTCTGTGCGTTACCCACCACGGTGTTGCTGTCGTTGATGCCCCAGCCGGTGCTCTGGTTGCCGCCCAGCGTGCCCAGTGGCGTCATCGTGGCGCCGTCGGAGCGATAGGCCTGGTTCGGACTGCCGGACGTGGACGACCAGCCGGTGATGTAGCCGTTCGCGTTGATGGCGTGCGCCATGCTCGCGGAACCGCCGAGGAGCGTGCCCAGATCGGTCAAGGTGTACACCGGCCCAGCGAAGGCCGGCGAACCGGCCAGGGAAAACGTCAGCAGCAAGGCTGGAGTGAAACGGAGTATCTGGCTGATCATGTGCTGGCTCCCGGGAAGGTGCGACGCGATCGAAGCGCGCGCCGCCTACTTACCTTTTTGTAAGCCGGATGACGTGCCAACGCGATGATCTTTATCAGGATTCCGCAAATCCCCGGCACGGCTACCATGGGACCACGTTGACTCCGCCAGTGCCCGAGCCCGCCATGACCGAACCCCATCTCCTCGTCGATATCGCCGCGCAAAGCCTCGAACTGCGCGAAGGGGGGCGTATCGTCCGCCGTTACAGCGTGTCGACGGCGGCGAATGGCGTCGGGGAACGCAGCGGCAGCGGCTGCACGCCGCTTGGGTGGCATCACGTCCGCGCGCGGATCGGGGATGCCTGTCCGGAAGGGGCAGTGTTCGTCGGGCGGCGCGCGACCGGCGAGGTGTACTCGCCGGAACTGGCCGCCGCGCACCCGGACCGGGACTGGATACTGACCCGCATCCTCTGGCTGACCGGCGAGGAATCCGGCCGCAATCGCGGCGGCGAGGTCGACACGCTGCGCCGCTACATCTACATCCACGGCACGCCGGACAGCGAGCCGATGGGCGAGCCGCGTTCGCACGGCTGCGTGCGCATGCGCAATGCGGACCTGATCGACCTGTTCGAGCGCGTGCCGGTAGGCATGCGCGTGCTGATCCGCGAATGTACCGGCTGACGCTGATCCTGCCGGGTGTTGAGGGTCTCGCCGAACTGCGTGAGGGCAGCGACCCGGTCGACCTCGATCTGCCGGCGTGGCAGATCATCCGTGCGCGCTCGGACTTCTCGCCCGGCGACGACGCTGGATTCGAAGCCGCGCTGCTGAATGAGTTCGGGGTGGAGGCCGGCATCGCGGCGCTGGCCGTGCGCGCCGATCTGCCGGACATCGATCACAGCGGCGTCTGGCTGCGCGCCGATCCGGTCTACCTGCGCGCGGATCGCGACCATCTGCGATTCTTCGACGCCCATGTGCTTGGTCTGGAACACGCCGAGGCGGAAACCCTGGCGGCTGAAATCGCCGCGATCTACGCCGATCTCGGCTGGCAACTGCATGTCGCGGCGCCGGACCGCTGGTATCTGCGCATCGATGTCGAGCCGGCCATGCGGACCCATCCGCCCAGTGAAGTCATCGGTCGGGTCGTCGACCCATTTCTGCCGCAAGGCCCGGACGGGAAACGCTGGCACGCGCTGCTGACCGAGATGCAGATGGTGCTGCACATGTCCCCGGTGAACGCCGCACGCGAACGCGCCGGCAAGCTGCCGGTGAATTCGGTCTGGTTCTGGGGTAACGGGCCGCATGTCGATATCCCGGCGCGAGCAGGGCGCACCTACGCGGACGATCCGCTGGCCGTGGCACTTGGGGGGCAGGTTGCCGATAACCTGAGCAGCATCGATCTGGCGAATCTGGATGCCGCCGAAGTCCACGTCATCGACACCCGCCTGTCCCGTCCGGCCCTGTACGCCGATGCCAACGACTGGCGCGACGCCCGTGTCGAGATCGAAGGACGCTGGCTGGAACCGGGGTTGCGGGCGCTGCGCGAAAAGCGTGTCGACGAACTCCGCGTCGTCGGCGGACAGGGCCAGACATGGACCCTGCGCCGGCCACATCTCTGGCGTTTCTGGCGTGCCTGACCCGGCCCTGTAGGAGCGACTTCAGTCGCGATCGGCGTTGATCCCTGTTGCCGATGCCGATCGCGACTGAAGTCGCTCCTACGACGCGCCCGGGTCTGGGATACTTCGAGCATGTCCCGCCGTATCCAACGCCGCACCGTCCCCGACATCACCTTCCCGAGCTCGCTGCATCCGGTGTTACGGCGCGTCTACGCGGCGCGCGGGGTGAAGGCGCTGGATGAGCTCGATCATTCCGCGCAGGGCCTGCTGCCGGTGACGCCGCTGCTGGGCATGGACGCGGCAGTCGATCTGCTCGAACTCGCGATCGATGGGCGCTGGAAGATCGTCATCGTCGGTGATTTTGATGCCGACGGGGCCACCAGCACGGCGGTGGCGGTGAAGGGGCTGACCGCGCTGGGCGCGGCCTCGGTCGAGTACGTGGTGCCGAACCGCTTCGAATTCGGCTACGGCCTGTCGCCGGAGATCGTCGCGGTGGCGGCGCGATCGCAGCCCGATCTGATCATCACCGTCGACAACGGCATCGCCAATTTCGAGGGGGTAGACGCGGCGCGGGCCCTGGGAATCCGGGTGCTGGTCACCGACCACCACCTGCCGGCGAACCGGCTGCCGGCGGCGGACGCGATCGTGAATCCGAATCAGCCCGGCGACGACTTCCCGAGCAAGCATCTGGCCGGGGTCGGGGTGATGTTCTACGTGCTGCTGGCGCTGCGCGCGCGGCGTCGCGACAAGGGTCACGGCAACGGCCCGAACCTGGCCGAACTGCTGGATCTGGTCGCGCTCGGCACGGTCGCGGACGTGGTCCGGCTGGACCGCAACAACCGCATCCTGGTCGAACAGGGCCTGCGACGGATTCGTGCCGGGCATTGCCGGCCGGGCATCGCCGCGCTGATCCAGGTGTCGGGGCGCAAGCAGGATTCGCTGGCGGCATCGGACCTGGGTTTTGCGCTCGGCCCGCGCCTGAACGCGGCGGGACGGCTGGAGGACATGGGTGTCGGCATCGAATGCCTGCTGACCGACAGCCCGGATACCGCGCTGATGCTGGCCGCCCAGCTCGACGAACTGAACCGCGACCGCCGCGCGATCGAGAACCGCATGCACGACGAGGCCAAGGCGGCGATGGACGCGCTGCGCCTTTCGGAAGGCAAAAGCCTGCCCTGGGGTCTGGTGATGTACGACGTGAACTGGCATCAGGGCGTCATCGGCATCCTCGCCAGCCGCCTGAAGGAACGCCATCACCGCCCGGTGATTGCGCTCGCGCCGACCGACGAAGGCAATCCGCAGGGCGAGTGGAAGGGCTCGGCGCGTTCGATCCCGGGCCTGCACATCCGCGACGTGCTCGAAGCGGTGGACGTTCATCATCCCGGCCTGCTGATCCGTTACGGCGGTCACGCGATGGCGGCGGGCATGACCCTGTCGGCGGCTGCGCTGGACAAGTTCGCGGCCGCCTTCGACCAGGAGGTGCGCGCGGTCGTCGAGCCGGAGGCGC
The DNA here is from genome assembly GCA_024234895.1 of Gammaproteobacteria bacterium. GTDB lineage: Bacteria > Pseudomonadota > Gammaproteobacteria > JACKNK01 > JACKNK01 > JACKNK01. The sequence goes on along the minus strand of JACKNJ010000006.1, from coordinate 191,120 downwards.
TGGAGGGGGTGGTGGTCAGCGATGGCGAACTGGAACGGCAGTACATCGGCATCGACCTGGCCGAGGCGATCCGCGCCGGCGGGCCGTGGGGGCAGGGCTTCCCGGAACCGCTGTTCGACGGCGTGTTCCGCCTGCGTTCACGGCGCGTGGTCGGCGAGCGGCATCTCAAACTGGAGGTCGTGCTCGGTGACGGGCCGGCGGCGATCGACGGCATCGCCTTCAACTATCCGGTCGAGCAGGGCATCCCGCCCGAAAACGCGCGGGTTCGGCTGGCTTACCGGCTGGACGTGAACGAGTTCCGGGGTGTGCGCAGCGCGCAGATGGTGGTCGAGGAGTTGCAGGTCCTGAGCTGATCGGTGGGCGGGTTCAGCGCACGCGCACCAGCACCACGGGACTGAGGTCGGTGTCGCCGACGATCAGGCCGGCGGTCGGACAATCCTCGCCGAACGGCGCGGCGCGGCCGCAGACCGCAATACGCTCCAGCACGATGCGTTCGAGTTCGCGGCAGGGCATCTCGCGAACCGGGCCGAGGTTTACGTCCGGAAGCGGCTGATCGGCATCGATCACCAGAAAGTCGAAGCGCTCATTGCGGCTGGGTACGATGACGCGCAGTTCGGTGGCGTCGGTCCCGGCACCTTCGATGTGGCCCCGGATGCGGCAGCCGTCACCGATGTTGCGCATCTCGCTGACGCGGATGCTGAGTGGCTCGTCCGGGATCGGCGGTCGCGCCGGGCGGGCCGGCGCGGGGGCGGTGGCAATGGTGACCGGCGCGGTGGGAAGCGCGGGGCGCGCCGGTGCCGGGGGTATGCCGATATAGGCCGCCATGTGGCGCCCGAAGGCCTGGCGGAGTTCGGTCACGCTGCCCAGGAACGCACCCAGCCGGGTGCTGCTGACGCCGTCGGCGGTGCGCAGTTCCAGCGCGAGCACGGCATCGTCGTCATCCAGGTAGGCGCGGGCGAGCGGATGGCTCGCGTTGAATTCGTTGAGGTGCGCGAGGAGCTGGCGACGGTTGGCGTAGTCACCGGCGGGGATTTCGATCCGCGAACGCGCCTGCAACAGATCGATGCTGCCGCATGCGGTCGAACCGCAACCGCGCGCGATGAGCTGGCCGGCATGCCCGGCGAGATCGATGTCGATGCGCAGGTCGCCGTCCTCGCCGAGATAGCTGTTCGGGCTCATGCCGCCCCAGCGCAGCACGTGCATCAGGTCCGGCATCGCGAGGCGTTCGAAATGCTTCGGTACCGCCGAGAAGTTGGGGAAGAAGATGAGTGCGCCGATCGCGATCAGCAGCGGCAGGAAGAGGCGGGCGGGCATCAGTGCAGGGCCTGTTCCAGGTGGGTCGCCTGGGCCGCGAACTCGCTGACGAACGCGGCCAGATCGCCGTCCTGCACGCCACCTTCGAGGTCCAGGTCCGCGACCAGTTGCACGTGCCCGTCATGGTCCAGAAAGGCTTTCGCCGGGTAGGCGCGCTCGCGGGTAAGCGCGGCGTTCCAGCGGTTCAGGGCATCCAGTTCGACGCGCGTGAAGCGGTACGTCGCGTTCAGGCGCAGCGCGTGGCATACGTCGTTCCGGCAATCGAGCGGACGCAGCACCGCCTTGGTGCCGCCGAAATCGAGGACGTGCACCGTTTGACCATCGCCGAGGTCGAACGGCGTCGACGCGTGACCCAGACGGCTGAGCAGCTGGTTGGTCTGGGCCGTCGACAGGCTCGCGTAGGCCGATTCGCCGGCCAGCGCCGTGGGCACGACGCCGAACAGAAGCAGGGCGGCTATGAAGGCGGTCAGGGTGTTCATGGTTGCCAATCAAATCGACCGCGACGGCGCGTTCGTTAGCGCTTGAGTGACGGCGTTGCCCTTGGCAAGGTGCGTGGCCATGAACGACACCCTGCTCTGGCACGACTACGAAACCTTCGGCATCGACCCCGCGCGCGATCGCCCGGTGCAGTTCGCGGCGATCCGTACCGACGAGGACCTGAACGAGATCGGCGCGCCGATCGAACTGTTCTGCAAGCCGCCAAACGATTATCTGCCGAGCCCGGACGCCTGCATGGTCACCGGCATCACCCCGCAGCAGGCGCTGGAACGCGGTCTGCCGGAGGCCGAATTCATCGCCCGGGTGAACGCGGAAATGGCGGTGCCGCATACCTGCACGGTCGGCTACAACAGCCTGCGTTTCGACGACGAGGTCACCCGCAACGCGCTCTACCGCAACTTCCTCGACCCGTATGCGCGCGAGTGGCAGGGCGGCAATTCCCGCTGGGACATCATCGATCTGCTGCGCGCGGCGCGGGCGCTGCGTCCGGAAGGCATCGAGTGGCCGGTCGACGAGGAGGGCAATCCCAGCCTGCGCCTCGAACATCTGACCCGCGCCAACGGGGTCGGTCACGATGCCGCGCACGATGCCGTCTCCGACGTGCGCGCGACCATCGCGATGGCCCGGCTGGTGCGGGACCGGCAGCCACGCCTCTACGACTACCTCTACAAGCTGCGCCGCAAGCAGGCGGTGACCGAGCAACTGGACGTGCCACACCACGTGCCGGTGGTGCACGTATCCGGCATGTATCCGCGCGAGCACCTCGCGTGCAGCGTGGTGCTGCCGCTGAGCTGGCATCCGGTCAACAACAACGGCGTGCTGGTCTACGACCTGCGCCACGATCCGGAGCCGTTCTTCGGCCTGGACGTGGAGGAACTGCGCGCGCGCATGTTCACCTCGCGGGAAGAGCTGGGCGAGGAGCGAACCCGCCTGCCGGTGAAGACCGTCCATGTGAACAAGTGCCCGGTGATCGCGCCGTTGAAGACCCTGGACGACGCGGCCCGCGAACGTACCGGCCTCGATCTGGACGAGATCAACCGGCATCGAGCCCGTCTGTTGAGCGTGCCGGGCTTCATCGAACGGGTTAAGGAGGCGGTGGATTCACCGCGCGAACCGCTCACCGAGCCGGACCTGATGATCTACGCGGGCGGCTTCTTCAGCGATGCGGACAAGCGCGTGATGACGCGCATCCGCGAGCTCGGCCCGGACGCATTACGGGGTGCGACCTTCCGGTTCGAGGACAAGCGCCTGCCGGAGATGCTGTTCCGCTACCGCGCCCGCAACTGGCCGGAGAGCCTCGCCGAAGAAGAGCTGGCCGCCTGGCAGGAACACCGCGAATACCGCCTGATGGAGCGGGGGCCGGCGGTCTCGCAGACCATCGATGAGTACTTCGAGCGTATCGAGGTGTTACGCGGCGAGCGTCCGGATCGGGCCGCGGTGCTGGATGCCCTGGAGGAATACGGGCACTGGTTGACCGCGTTGTAGCGTTCGTCGAGTGTCTGGCTGGCTTCGACTCCGCTCAGCCAGCGGCCTGGATCGCTGGCTGAGCGGAGTCGAAGCCAGCCTGTCCCGGTCGATCCCCTATCGAACTCTAGTTGCTGTCCGGGTCTCGCTTGTTGTCCGCTTTATCAAGCTCGCGCCGGGTCCGCGCCTGCTTGCGTTCGCGCCACTGGCGCGCGACATTCAGACGCCAACATAGATGGATGCCGAAATAGCTGACCATCGCCCCGCCGATGCCCAGGATGAGACTGCCCAGCAGGAAGGGCGCGCCGATATGTTCCAGTTCCGCCATCAGCCACGCCCAGCTCAGCTGCAATTCATCCTGGCTGATCGTCGGCGGCGTGCCCATCACGAAGGCGCCGACCAGATAGGCGAAGTAGAACATCGGGATCATGGTCAGCGGATTGGTGATCCAGACCAGGCCGACCGAGATCGGCAGGTTCACGCGGAACGCGATCGCGCCTGCCGCCGCCAGCAACATCTGGAACGGAACCGGGATGGCGGCCATGAACATGCCGACGGCGAAAGCGCCGGCCACCGAGCGGCGGTTCATGTGCCACAGGTTGGGGTTGTGCAACAGGCTGCCGAACACCTGCAGGTGCTTGTGCTCGCGGATCTTCTTCGGATCCGGCATGTAGCGCTGGATGAGCTTTTTCGGCATCAGGGCAACTGTTGGTCAGGCGTGTCGGGTGGCGTGCTTGCTGACGATCGTCGCGCGGGTGAACGGCGGTGAACGGTATGCCGATTCCGCGACGGGGGGCCAATTATGCACAAAGGCCAAGCCGGGGCGAGGCGACTTCCGGGACTTTTCCAAGCCTTGCCTTGAGCGCCCTCGGGGTGACCGCGGGCGCCGTGATGTTGTTCCAGCTCCCCGGCCTGCCGGCGGAGGTGTGGTGGCTCGGCATCCTGAGCCTTTTTCTGCTCGCATGGCGCTGGCCCCTGGTTCGATTCCCGGCGTTCGTCGCGCTGGGTTTCGGGTTGGCGTGGATGAGTGCCGGGGCACACCTGTCCGGGTGGTTGCCAGCCGAACTCGAGGGTCGAACGTTGATCGTGGAAGGCGAGGTGGCCAGCCTGCCGAGCGGGGCATCGCGGCGCTTCGATTTCGCTATCGACCGCATCGACCCGCCCGCGAACGGATGGGCTGGCGGGCGGGTGCGTCTGGGCTGGAGCGACGGTCCGCCGGTGCGCCTGGGTGAGCGCTGGCGCTTCGCGGTGCGCCTGAAGGCGCCGCGCGGGTTCAGCAATCCCGGGCTGTTCGATTACGAGCGCTGGTTGTTTCAGCAAGGCCATGTCGCGACCGGTTATGTGCGCGACCGGGAACAGGTGCCGAGCCGCCTGGCCGGGCCAGCCGGCTTGTCGGCCTGGCGGCAGTCCGTCATCGATCAGGTTGCCGCCAGTCTCGACGGAGCCCCGTTGCACGGCGTGATCGTCGCGCTCGCCGCCGGCGAGCGTAGCGCGATGACCGCCGACGAATGGGAGGTGTTCCGCGCGACGGGCACCGGCCATCTGGTCGCGATTTCCGGGCTGCATGTCGGGCTGGTCGCCGGTTTGTTGTTCCTGCTCGCGCGCCGCCTCAGCGGGCGCTGGAATCTGCGGTGGCCGGCGCCCCGGCTGGCGGCCTTCGTGGCATTGACGGGGGCCTGTCTGTACGCGGCATTGGCGGGTTTCTCCCTGCCGACACAACGTGCGCTGGTGATGCTGGTCGTCGCGTTCCTCGGCCCGATCCTGGGGCGGGGAATCGCGCCGACCCAGGGCCTGTCGCTGGCCTTGCTGGCCGTGCTGCTGATCGATCCGGTCGCGGTACTGGCGCCGGGCTTCTGGCTTTCGTTCGGCGCGGTCGCCGTGATCCTGTTTCTCGCGGTGGGGCGCGACGGTCACGCGGCCTGGTGGCGGTGGGGCAGGGTGCACATCCTGGTCTCGGTCGGGCTCGCGCCATTGTCGCTGCTGTGGTTCGCGCAGACATCGCTGGTCGCGCCGCTGGCGAATCTGGTCGCCGTGCCGTGGGTGAGTCTGGTGGTGGTGCCGCTGACGTTGCTCGGGGTCGTGCTGGCCTGGGTGGCGGAGCCGGTTTCCGAGTGGGCGCTGCGCGAGGCGGCGGCCATGCTGGCCGGCATGTGGCCGCTGCTGGCACGGCTCGCGGATCTGGGCTGGGCATCCTGGCAACCGTCGTTGTCCGGCACGGGCCTGTTCGCGCTGGCGCTCGCCTTCCTGCTGCTGGCGGCACCACGCGGATGGCCGGCGCGCTGGCTTGCCGTGCCGCTGCTGTTGTCGGTGCTGTGGCCGAGGGTGGAGCCTGCGCCGGAGACGGGGGCTTTCGAATTGACGGTGCTCGATGTGGGGCAGGGGCTGTCCGCGTTCATCCGGACCGCGAATCACACGCTGCTTTACGACACCGGGCCGAGCTATCGCGGGGGCTTCGATGCCGGCGCGCGGATCGTGCTGCCGTATCTGCGCACGCGGGGCGTCGGGACGCTGGACACGCTGATCGTCAGCCACGGCGACAACGATCATCGCGGCGGTCTGGAAGGGGTGCTGGCCGGCGTCGGCACGCGGCGTCTGCTCAGTGGCGAACCGGACCGCGTGCCTAGTGCATCCCCCTGTCGCGACGGCGAGTCGTGGGTCTGGGACGGCGTGCGTTTCGACATCCTCGGGCCGGCGGCGATCGGCGCCGCCAGCGGCAACGATGCCTCCTGCGTGCTGCGGGTCGCGACGCGGGACGATGCACTCCTGCTGACCGCCGACCTCGAAGCCAGCGGGGAGGATCACCTGCTCACGGGGCATTCCGGAGCCCTGCCGGTCGGCGTGTTGCAGGTGCCGCACCACGGTAGCGCCAGCTCCTCGCAGCCGGCCTTCGTCGCGGCATCGCGACCGCGCATCGCGATCGTCACGGCGGGCTACCGGAATGCCTTCGGCCTGCCGCGCGCGGACATCATCGATCGCTACCGCGCGCTTGGCGCGACGATCCGCGACACCCGTTCCGATGGCGCCCTGACGCTCACCTTCCCCGCGTCCGGACCGGCCCGCGTGGCCCACGCGCAACGCATTGACGCTCGCCGCATCTGGACACCGAACTGATCGACGGTAAAACGGTCTGCACATTCGGGTCGTGCGTGTACTGGCGGCGACCGCGTTCCGTTACCATTGGGAACCCGAATTTCCCGACCCGACGAGGTCCGTGTGTTTGAAATCATTCTTGCCGGCGGCTGGTTGATGGTGCCGATCCTGCTGTCTTCGATCATCGCGACCGCGATCGTCATCGAGCGTCTGGTCACGCTGCGCGAGAAGAACGTGATCCCGCCGGAACTGGTCAATCAGGTGCTTACCTGGGCCGATCACGCCGAACTCGACAAGGCGCAGATCCAGCAGCTCGCGGTCAGATCGCCGCTTGGCCGCATCGTCGCGGTCGGCGTGCAGAACCAGACCCTGCCGCGCGACCAGATCAAGATCGCGATCGAGGACGAGGGCCGCCACGTCGTGCACGACATGGAACGTTATCTGCCCGCGCTCGGCACGGTCGCGCACATCTCGCCGCTGCTCGGCCTGCTGGGCACGGTCATCGGCATGATCAACGTGTTCGAGGCGATCACGCTGCACGGTGTCGGCGACCCGACGGTGCTCGCCGACGGTATCTCGCAGGCGCTGATCACCACCGCCGCCGGCATCACCGTGGCGGTGCCGAGCATCATCGCGTTCCGCTATCTGCGCAGCCACATCAACGAGATGATCGTGCGCATGGAGAAGCAGGCCATCCACCTGCTCGACGTGCTCGAACGTCGCCAGGGTCATCAGCTCGGTCTCCAGACCAATGGCGCCACCCGCTTCGACGTGAACAATGAACCTACGGCCTGACAAACCCGACGCGCCGGAAGTCAACCTGACGCCGTTGATCGACGTCGTCTTCCTGCTGCTGATCTTCTTCATGGTGTCGACCACGTTCACGCAGCGTGGCGAGATCAAGATCGATCTGCCCGAGGCCAGCACGGAGCAGACCGAGCAACCGGTCGAGCCGCTGCGTCTCACCGTCGACGCCGACGGGGCGTATTTTCTCGATGACGTGCCGCTGGAAGCCGACGCCACCGCCATCTTCCAGGCGCTGCGCGAGGCCGCCGGCGCGGCCACCGACCGCATCCTGATCATCCGCGCCGACGCGCAGTCGCGGCACCAGGACGTGGTGCGCGCGATGGACGCGGCCTCGCGCGCCGGTCTGACGCGGATGTCAATCGCCACCTCGGTCAAGGACGATGCAGCGCAGGCTCCCGGAAGCCAACCCTGATGCGTCGCATGGCCCCCGAATTCTGGTGGGAACTGAACGTTCTTTCCTTTCTGCTCTGGCCGATTTCTCAGGTCTACCGGGCTGCCATCGCGCTGCGTCGGCTTGCCTATCGCCTGCGTCTCAAGAAGCGCTACCGCGCGCCGGTGCCGGTCATCGTGGTCGGGGGCGTCATGGTCGGTGGCGCGGGCAAGACGCCGTTCACGATCTGGCTGGCGCGGCTGCTGACCGCCAAGGGCCGTAAACCGGGCGTGGTGCTGCGCGGCTATGGCGGCAACTCGGAAACCTGGCCGCGTTCGGTGACGAGCGACAGCGATCCCGCCGAGGTCGGTGATGAGTCGGTGCTGATCGCGGCGCGGACCGGCGTGCCGGTGTGCGTGGGGCCCGATCGTGCCGATGCCGCCAGACAACTGGTCGATGAAGGCTGCGACCTGATCATTTCCGACGACGGGCTTCAGCATTACGCGCTGGACCGTGATATCGAGATCGGCATCGTCGACAGCCGGCGTCGCTTCGGTAACGGCATGCTGCTGCCGGCCGGGCCGTTGCGCGAGCCCGCCTCGCGCCTGCGCAAGGTGCACTGGGTGGTCAGCAACGGCCCCAAGGAGCGCGGTGAATATCGCATGGACCTGCGTGGCGACACGCTGGTACGACTGGATGGCGGCGCGACATCGCTGCTGTCCGAGTGGCAGGGCCGGGAAGTCCACGCGGCTGCCGGTATTGGCGATCCCTCCCGGTTTTTCTCCACCTTGAAGCGGGCGGGCCTCATCGTGCGGGAGCATCCGTTCCCCGATCACCACGCATTCACCGCGGAGGATCTCGATCTGGTGCCGCGCCTGCCGCTGTTGATCACCGAGAAGGATGCGGTCAAGTGCCGGTTGCTGCTGCCAGCGGAGGCGGACGTCTGGTTTCTGCCCGTCTTCGCGGTCCTCGATCCGCACCTGGAACAGCTGATCATGAAAGAACTCGAATACCTGTAGGGAATGCCACATGGACAAGAAACTGCTCGATATCCTCGTCTGCCCGGTCTGCAAGGGCCCGCTCGATTACGACAAGGGCGCCCAGGAACTCATCTGCCCGCGCGACCGCCTGGCCTTCCCGATACGCGACGGCATCCCGGTGATGCTGGAAGAGGAGGCGCGCTCGCTGGATGCCGCCGCCGAGGCCGCCGAAGACGGGGGCTGACGCGATGCGTTTCTCCGTCGTCGTTCCGGCCCGTTACGCCTCCACGCGTCTGCCGGGCAAACCGCTGGCCGACATCGCCGGCCTGCCGATGGTCGAGCATGTGCGTCGTCGCGGTCTGGAAGCCGGCGCGCAGCACGTGATCGTCGCCACCGACGATGCCCGCGTCGAAGCCGCGATCCGCGCGCACGGCGGTGAGGTGATGATGACCTCGCCGGATCACCCCAGCGGCACGGACCGCCTTGCCGAAGTCGCCGAACGCATGGGCTGGTCCGACGAGCAGATCGTCGTCAACGTGCAGGGGGACGAGCCGCTGATCGACCCGGCGCTGATCCGGCAGGTCGCGGAAGACCTGGCCGCCAATCCGCGCGCCGGCATCGCCACCCTCGCGGTGCGCATCCACACCGCCGCCGAGCTGTTCGACCCGCACGCGGTCAAGGTGGTGTTCGACGCGCAGGGTTACGCGCTCTATTTCAGCCGTGCGCCGATCCCTTGGGACCGCGATGCCTTCGCCAGCACGCGCGAGGAGATATCCGAACTCGCGCCCCATTACCGCCATATCGGCCTGTACGCCTATCGCGCCGGTTTCCTGAAGCACTACGCCGAACTGCCGCCGGCAGCGGTGGAAAAGGCCGAATCGCTGGAACAGTTGCGGGCGCTGTGGAACGGCGTGCCGATCCACGTCTCCGTGACCGACACGCCGCCCGGCCACGGCGTGGACACGTCCGCCGATCTCGACAAGGTGCGCGCGATCATGGCCGCGAGGAAGCCCGCATGAGTCGTCCTGGCGTCCGTGTCCTGTTCGTCTGCATGGGCAACATCTGTCGTTCGCCGACCGCGCAGGGCGTGTTCGAGAAACTGGTCCGGGATGCCGGCCTGCAAGACCGGATAGATATCGATTCCGCTGGCACCCATGCCTATCACGTCGGCGAGCAGCCGGACCGGCGATCGCAGGCCACCGCGCGCGGTCGTGGCATCGATCTGAGCACGCAGCGCGCGCGGCGGGTCAACGGCAACGATTTCGGGATGTTCGATTACGTGCTGGCGATGGACAGCGACAACCACGAAATCCTCACCGACGCCTGTCCGCCCGAATACCGCGACCGCCTGTTCCGCTTCCTCGAATTCGCCCCGGAACTCGGTCGCGACGTGCCCGACCCGTACTACGGCGGCCCGCAGGGCTTCGAAAACGTGTTCGACATGGTCGAGACGGCAGGGCGAAATCTGCTCGCGCACATCCGCGAGCGGCACGGTTTGTAACCGGGTCGGGACCATCGCCAATCGCTTTCCTGGCGGTCGTCGTGGGGCCGATGCGGACTGGTCCTGCTGAGCGACCCGAAAGCGGAAGGGCCCTCAATAGGGTGCGATCGGGCGCCGCGATCGTTGCAGGCCCTCAACCCTGGTCCAGCATGAGCCGGTGCGGCAAGCGGAGGGATAACGCCGTCGCGGAGCGGTTCGAGAATCCGATCCGCAGGACACGCGATCCGCTCCGTGCGGACGGCTTCAGGAACATCGAGGCGAGAGTGGTGGGCTGTGGCAGTGGTCCGTCGCGCCGGCGGCGGTGTTCAGGTGCGATATCATTCCTGAAATTCCAGCGAGACCAACTGCCGTGGAAAAACTCGTCAAAGGCTTTCTCAAGTTCCGCAACGAAGTGTTCGACGAGAAAAAGAAGCTCTTCTCGGAATTGTCGAGCCAGCAGTCGCCGGGCGCACTGTTCATCACCTGTTCGGATTCCCGCGTCGACCCGAACCTGTTGACGCAGGCGGAGCCCGGCGAGCTGTTCATCCTGCGCAACGCCGGCAACATGGTGCCGCCGTATGGCTCGATGCTGGGCAGCAGTACCGCGACAATCGAATACGCCGTCGCGGTGCTGAAGGTGCCGCACATCATCGTCTGCGGCCACACCGACTGCGGGGTCATGAAGGCGTTGCTGCATCCCGAGCAGGTCAGCGATCTGCCGGCGGTGCGGGCCTGGGTGGGGCAGGCGGAAATCACCCGCCGGATCATGCAGGACCATCATGAGCACGGTGAGCACGACGAACGTCTGATCATCACCACGCAGGAGAACGTGCGCGCGCAGCTCGACAACCTGCGGACCCATCCCTCCGTGGCGCTGCAACTGCGCCGGGGCGCACTCCAGCTGCATGGCTGGGTGTATTCGATCGCGGAAGGCGATGTCTGGGTCTATGACGACACCAGCGATGCGTTTGTATTGCTGACCGACAAGTACGCCGACGAGCACTGAGTCGGCGCGGCGTTGCTGCGCCGCGCCCCGGTCCGCTCAGCCCTTGAATTTGCCCTCGGCGATGCGCTGGGCCTCCATCTGCTCCAGTTCGCGGGCGCCGGATACGACGACACTCGGGTCGGGAACGAGATTCAGGGCGCTGTTCAGGCGCTGATACGGGGCTGAATTCAGGATCACGCGCATGGCGTTCAGGCGGGCCTGGTGCTTGTCGTTGGAGCGGATGATCGTCCACGGCGCGTAGGTGGTGTTGGTGCGCTTGAGCATCTCGTATTTCACGTTGGTGAAATCGTCCCAGCGTTCCTGGGCCTGGACGTCGATCTCGCTCAATTTCCACTGGCGCAGCGGGTCTGTCTTGCGACGTTCGAACCGGCGGGCCTGCTCTTCCTTGGTCACCGAGAAGTAGAGCTTGATCAGGATGGTGCCCTGGCGGATCAGGTCGCGTTCCAGTTCCACCGTGCCCTTCATGAACTGTTCGTAGTCGTCGGCGGTGCAGAAGCCGAACACCGGCTCGACCATGGCGCGGTTGTACCAGCTGCGGTCGAACAGGACGATTTCGCCGCCGCGCGGGAACTGGGAGACGTATTTCTGGAAGAACCACTGGGTGCGCTGTTCGTCGGTCGGTTTGCCGAGGGCGACGACGCGGTAGTGCTTTTCGTTCATGTAGCGGGTGACACGGCGGATGGTGCCGCCCTTGCCGGCGGCGTCGCGGCCTTCGAAGAGGATGATCATGCGGCGCTTGGTCTGCTCCAGATACTGCTGGAGGCGGATCAGCTCGGCCTGGTAGGGCTTGAGTTCTTCTTCCTGGCGGTAACGGCGGACGGCTTTCTTGTCCGCAGCGCGCAAGGCCTCGTTCTCGGCGATCAGTTCTTCGAGATTGGCGGCGCGGTCGTCGAGGTTGATGGGCGCGTTGTCGTCGGACATGGGGGGTTCTCCGTTGGTCTGATCCGGTTATTCTGCCCGCTAACGGGGCGCAGGTTATTGATGGGCGTCAGCGGAGCGGCGCGTATCGGCGGGAGCCGGCACCGGCGGGATATTAGGGATTGATGATATTAGAAGTTAAATTTATGATTTCGCGCCATTTTTTATCAGGTCAGCATGATGTCGGAAGCAGAATTCGCGGAGTGGGGCATGTATATCGGGGTCGGCGGCCTGATCCTGTACATGTTCTTCATCATCTGGAACCTGGGGCGTGAGTCGAAGGGCGGGAAATTCGCCTACATCGCCTTGTTCATCGCGCTCGGCCTGGGCATGTTCGCGTTCATCGCGAAGACGGTGATTGTGGAGATATTGGGGATGTAGCCGGTTGGGCTTAGTGCCGTTTGGCTGAAGCCGGGTCGGGTGCCGATTCGGCTTTTTTGTTTTGCGCATGGAGGTGGAGATGGGGCGATGATGTTGTGGACATCATCTGGGTTGGTGGTATGGCTTCCAGGGGCCGCCATGACCTCCTGAGACACGCCGTGAATCCTTTTCCGCTGCGCTTCCTGCTACGCGGAAAAGTCCAGGGCAGGCATCCTGCCTGCCCGTTCGCCGCTGCACGCGTTCGCGGCTCACCCCTGTAGGCTCCACGACCGCATCCCTGCGGCCGAGGGTCTCAGGAGGCCCTGCCGGCCCCTGGAAGCCTGGAGAGGGAAGTGAAATTAAAGAAGGGCCGCCGGCATTGAGCCGGCGGCCCTTCTTGTTGGTGGTGCTTTTGTAGGGTGCGCTCGGCGCACCGAAACCGACATTCGAACGCTGGTTTCGGTGCGCGAAGCACACCCTACGGGGACTTCGCTGATTGCCACCGAAAAGCGCGGCGACCGGCTCAATGCCGGGCGCGGCGCTTTAATTCCAACAACCTCTCCAGGCTTCGGGAGGTGCGTATGCCCTGTCAGGACCCTCGATCGCATGGACGCGATCGTGGAGCCCCCATGGATGGGTTTACGGCGTGTCCTGACAGGGCATACGCGCCTTCCGAAGCCATACCACCGCCCCGGATGATGTCCGCAACATCATCAACACCCCCACAAAACCAGCCGCGCGAATGCGCGCCAGCAACCTAATTCCGCGATTCGAAATCGATGCGCGGATCGATCACCACGTACATCAGGTCGCCGACCAGGTTCATCAGCAGGCCGAGCAGGGTGAAGAAGTACAAGGTGCCGAACATGACCGGGTAATCGCGGTTGATGGCGGCTTCGAAGCCCAGCAGGCCGAGGCCATCGAGCGAGAAGATCACCTCGATCAGCAGGGACGAGCCGAACAGGATGCCGACGAACGCGGACGGGAAGCCGGCAACCACGATCAGCATCGCGTTGCGGAACACATGGCCGTAGAGCACGCGGTTTTCGGTCAGGCCCTTGGCGCGCGCGGTGAGCACGTACTGCTTGCCGATCTCGTCCATGAACGAGTTCTTGGTCAGCATGGTCAGGCCGGCGAAGCTGGAGATGACCAGCGCGAGGATCGGCAGCGCGATGTGCCAGAAGTAGTCGACGATGCGCATCGGCCAGGACATCGATTCCCAGTCGTCCGAGACCAGGCCGCGCAGCGGGAACCAGTCGAGGAACGAGCCGCCGGCGAACAGCACCACCAGCAGCACCGCGAACATGAAACCGGGGATTGCGTAGCCGACGATGATCGCGGCGGAGGTCCAGATGTCGAAGCGCGAACCGTCGCGCACGGCCTTGCGGATGCCCAGCGGGATGGAGATCAGGTAGACCAGCACGGTGGTCCACAGGCCCAGCGAGATCGATACCGGCATCTTGTCGAGCACCAGTTCGATGACCGAACGGTCGCGGAAGAAGCTGTCGCCGAAGTCGAAGGCGGCGTAATTGCGGATCATCAGCCAGAAGCGTTCAGTGGCTGGCTTGTCGAAGCCGAACTGGCGTTCGAGGTCGGCGACCAGTTCCGGGTCCAGGCCCTGCGCGCCACGGTATTTGCTCTCGCCGCTGCTGGTGGCGGCGTTGCTGCCCAGCGTCTCGCCGGTGGCGTCGCCGGAGATGCGCGCGGTGGCGCTGATGTCATGGCCCTGCAACTGCGCGAGCACCTGCTCGACCGGCCCGCCGGGCGCGGCCTGCACGATCACGAAATTGAGCACCATGATCCCGAACAGGGTCGGGATGATGAGTAACAGACGGCGGAGGATGTAGGCGGCCATGGCCGGAAGTTTACGCCGCGCGTGCGGGGTGGGGCGATTCGCGAGGCAGACCGTATCCGCCCATAATCCGGCCACCCATGGGCTGCCGAAAACCACAATCATCATGCGCATCCTGCACGTCTTCGATCATTCCCTGCCGCTGCACAGCGGTTACACGTTCCGTTCCGCCGCAATCCTGCGCGAGCAGCGCGCCTTGGGCTGGGAGACCCTGCATCTGACCGGCGGCAAGCAGCAGAGCGGGGCGTCGCTGGAGGAGCAGGTCGGCGACTGGACGTTCTACCGCACACCGGATGCGACCGGCCTGCTCGCGCGGGTGCCGGTGCTGAACCAGTTCGTGTTGATGGGCCGGCTGGAGCGCCGTCTGCTGGGGCTCGCGAAGGAGCTCAAGCCGGACGTGATCCATGCGCATTCGCCGGCGCTGAACGGGGTGCCGGCGGTGCGGGTCGGTCGGCGGCTGGGCATTCCGGTCGTCTACGAGACGCGCGCATTCTGGGAGGACGCCGCCGTTGATCATGGCAGCACGACCGAGGGCAGCCTGCGATACAAGCTCACTCGCGCGCAGGAGACCTGGGTGTTCCGCCACGCGGACGCGGTCACGACGATCTGCGAGGGATTGCGCGACGACATCATCGCGCGCGGCATTCCCGCCGAGCGGGTGACGATCATCCCCAACGCGGTCGACGCGAACCGTTTCACGGTGTCGACCGCACGCGATGCTGCGCTGGAGGCGGAACTCGGACTGGCCGGCCGCACGGTGCTGGGCTTCCTCGGTTCGTTCTACGGTTACGAGGGCTTGAGTCTGCTGATCGAGGCGCTGCCGGCGATGCTCGCGCGCGATCCGGACATCCGCGTGCTGCTGGTCGGCGGCGGCTTCCAGGAGGACAACCTCAAGCGGCAGGTCGCGGAGCTGGGTGTCGACGCGCAGGTGATCTTCACCGGTCGCGTGCCGCACGACGTGGTCGATCGTTATTACTCGCTGGTCGATATGCTGGTCTATCCGCGTCTGTCGATGCGCCTGACCGACACGGTCACGCCGCTGAAACCGCTGGAGGCGATGGCGCAGGGCAAGCTGCTGATCGCGTCCGATGTCGGCGGCCATCGCGAGCTGATCCGCGATGGCGAGACCGGCATGCTGTTCGCGGCGGGCGACGCGACCGCCCTGGCGGCGTCGGTGTGGCGCATGCTGGAGGCGCGGGATCGGTGGGACGAGATTCGCGCGAACGGTCGTCGCTACGTCGAGGACGAGCGCAACTGGCCGAACAGCGTGGCGCGTTACGCGCAGGTTTATGCGGATGCCGCCACGCGTGCGGCGCAACGTTGAGGAGTTGAGGACATGAAGGATCTTCGGGGATGGCGTGCCGCCGGGGTACTGCTGGGGATGTTGGCGATTGGTGGTGCGCAAGCGGAAGGCACGGGTCGGGACATCAATCTCCAGGTCGAGAACGATCTGTTCGTCGGTGACGGCTACGATCGCCATTACACGCACGGCATGCGCCTGTCGACGCTCTTCGATCGCGAGACCTCGCCGGAGTTTTACACCGACTTCGCCGAAGGGCTGTGGCTGTCCGGCAAGGCGCGCGGCGAGATCGGCCTGGGCATGTCCATCTTCACGCCGGAAGACATCCGGACCACGGCGCTACAGACGCGAGACCGGCCATATGCCGGCTGGACTTATCTGAGCTTCGGCCTGTTCTCGATCCTCGATGAGAAGGATTCGCGCGGACCGCGTCTGGACACGTTCTCGGTCGATATCGGCATCGTCGGGCCATCGTCCTACGCCGGCGAGATCCAGAAGTGGTGGCACGACGACGTGATCACCGCGCCACACCCGTCCGGCTGGCACCATCAATTGCAAGACGAACTGGCCGGTTCGGCTTATCTGAGCTCGGTCTGGCGACACAAGCTGGGCAATGAGTACCTGGATGTGCTGCCCAGTGTCGGGCTGGCGCTCGGAACCGTGGACACCTTCGCGAGTGCCGGCGGTACGCTGCGTTTCGGCACGCACCTGAGCGACGACTTCGGGCCGCCGCGCATTCGCCCGAACCGGCCCGGTGTCGGTTTCATCGGCGAGGCGCGGGATCAGCTCTCGGGCTATCTGTTCCTTGGCGTCGAAGGTCGTGCGGTCGCGCGCAACATCTTTCTGGACGGCAACACGTTCGAGGATTCGCACAGCGTCGACAAAGAGTATCTGGTCGCCGACGCGCAGGCCGGTTTCATGGTCAGTTATGGGCGTCTGCGCCTGTCCTACACGCAGATGTGGCGGTCCAGGGAGTACAAAACCCAGCAAACTCCGGATTCGTTCGGTGCCATGAGCCTGACCTGGCAACTGCCGTTCTGAGAGGGTGTTTACAAAACGCGGAGTTCGGGGCCGTGAATCGGTGATCTGTAGGAGCGGCTTCAGCCGCGATGGGCGTCAACGATCATTCCGGATGCCGATCGCGGCTGAAGCCGCTCCTACGGGTGGCACGAACCCCGAATTGCCTTATCTACGCACCCTTTGAACGGGGCCGGAAGATGAAAAGCCCGCCCCGGAATCGATCCGGAAGCGGGCTTTTTCGTGTTTGGTACCGAGGGTCGGACTCGAACCGACAAGGTATTGCTACCGGGGGATTTTGAGTCCCCTGTGTCTACCAATTTCACCACCCCGGCAGTGAAGAGCGCGCGAGTATAGGGCTTTTCCGGATACCCGGAAACCAACTGGCGAAACCGGATCGGGTGTGCGCTGCTAACATCGCGCGCCATGCGACTCTCCGACTTCCACTACGAACTTCCGCCTGTCCTGATCGCGCAGCGCCCGCCCGAGCGGCGCGGCGCGAGCCGCCTGCTGCACCTGCCAGTCGGTGCGGAACCGATCGACCGGCAATTCGCCGATCTGCCGGGTCTGCTGCGCGCCGGCGATCTGCTGGTCTTCAACGACACACGCGTGATTCCGGCGCGCCTGCATGGCAGCAAGGAGACCGGCGGTCGCGTCGAGGTGCTGGTCGAGCGCGTGCTCGATACGCATCGGGTGGCCGCGCATGTGCGCGCCAGCAAGTCACCCAGGGCGGGCGGGCGGCTGCGCCTGGAGGATGCGCTGGATGTGGTCGTCGAGGGTCGGGACGACGATCTGTTCCTGCTGCGTTTCGCCGACGACGCGCCGGTCATCGAACTGCTCGAACGGCATGGGCACATGCCGCTGCCGCCATACATCGAACGCGCCGATGACGGCGCCGATCGCGAGCGTTATCAGACCGTGTTCGCGCGTAACCCGGGCGCGGTGGCGGCGCCGACCGCGAGCCTGCATTTCGACGAGGGGATGCTGGTCAGGCTGCGCGAGCAGGGCGTGAACACGGCCTGGGTCACGCTGCACGTCGGCGCGGGCACCTTCCAGCCGGTGCGGGTGGACAACCTCGATGACCACAAGATGCATTCCGAATGGCTGTCGGTCGGTGCGGAGACCTGCATGGCGATCGGGCGGACCAAGGCCGCCGGTGGGCGGGTGATCGCGGTGGGTACGACCGTCATGCGCAGCCTGGAAGCGGCGGCGTTGGCCGCGAACGGTGATTGTCGGGCGTTCGAGGGCGAGACCCGCCTGTTCATCCGCCCCGGTTTCGAGTTCCGTCTGGTGGATGCCCTGCTGACCAACTTCCACCTGCCGGAATCGACACTGCTGATGCTGGTCAGTGCATTCGGCGGATATGAGCCGGTGATGGCCGCTTATGCACACGCGGTGGCCCATGAATACCGCTTCTTCAGCTATGGCGATGCGATGTTCGTGGAGCGGAATACCGGCCCGTTGGCCATCCGGTAGGGGCTGAATCGCGGCGCGACGCCGCTCCCACGAGTGTGCCGATCAGAGGTTCCTTAGAGCGACGGATCGAGCAACTCGATCCAGTGCAGCACCTTGATGTCGCCACCGGCCAGATGCGTGAGGCAGCCGATGTTGGCCGTGGCGATGCGCGCTGGCTGGTTCACCGTCAGCGCGTTCAGCTTGCGATCCCGCAATTGCCCGGCGATGTCGGGTTGCAACATGGAATACGCGCCTGCCGAGCCGCAGCAGAGGTGCCCTTCGGCGACCGCACGAAGCTCGAAGCCCAGTCGGGCCAGGACACCTTCGACGACGCCGTTCAGTTTTTGCCCGTGTTGCAGGCTGCATGGCGTGTGGAACGCAACGCTGGCCTGTCCGTGACCGGGCTGGCCGAGCTTGCCGAGGTCCTCGCCGGCGAGGACCTCGGACAGATCGCGGGTAAGCGCGGAGACCCGTTCGGCCTTGTCGCGGTAGCTTGGGTCGTCGGCCAGCAACTCACCGTATTCCTTTACCTGCGTGCCGCAGCCGCTGGCGGTCATCACGATGGCCTCGGCGCCGGCTTCGATCAGCGGCCACCAGGCGTCGATGTTGCGGCGCGCCATGTCGAGGCCGGTCGCCTCGTCGTTCATGTGGTGGTGCATGGCACCGCAGCAGCCGGTGTTCGGCGCGCTGCGCAGCGAGATGTCCAGGCGGTCGAGCACCCGCGCGGCGGCGGCGTTGATGCGCGGCGCGATGCCGGACTGCGCGCAGCCGTCCAGGACCAGCATCGTGCGCGCATGACGTGTGGTCGGGCGCGGGCCGGCGGACTGATATGCGGGAATCCCGCGCTTCATTCCGGCGGGCAGCAGCGGGCGCACCAGCTGACCCAGCCGCAACAGCGGCGTGAAACGGGCGGGGTGGGGGATCACCTTGAGCATCGCGCCCCGGCGGATGCGCTCGAACAGGGGGCGCGGCTGGCGGCGTTCCAGTTCCGCCTTGCCGATTTCCAGCAGACGGTGATACCGGACGCCAGACGGGCAGGTGGTCTCGCAGGAGCGACAGGCGAGACAGCGATCGAGATGTTCCTGCGTGGTCGCGGAGGGTTCCGCGCCTTCGAGGATCTGCTTGATCTGGTAGATGCGACCGCGCGGGCCATCGAGTTCGTCGCCGAGCAGTTGGTAGGTCGGGCAGGTTGCGGTGCAGAAGCCGCAATGCACGCAACTGCGCAGGATGCTTTCCGCCTCCTGACCGGCGGGGGTCTGGCTCAGGGTCGGATCGAGCGAGGTCTGCATGGGGGCGGAAGTCTGGCGATCCCGCCGGGGTTTGCCAACCGCGCCGGGCTCGGGGTTTCAGGGCTTGGGGACTCAGACACCGGCCGCCGACAGCACCAGCTTGACCACGCCCCAGACCGTCAGCACGAACAGCGTCGTCAGGATGATGCCCATGAAGATGAAGTGACTCGGCTTGCCGCGGGTGAAATCGCGTTCGTGCGCCGCGCTGCTCTGCACACCGAACATCGCCGCGAGGCTGCTTTTGAAGGTCTGCATGAAGGTCGGCGGGGTCTTATCGGTGGTTTCGGTCATGGCAAGCGGAATCCATGGTGGGCGTCGTCGAAGGCGGAATTGTACTCGCCGCCCAGGATGTGGATAACCGGGCTCGGCGCAATGGATATGTCAAAACTGGCATGCGCTAACTGCTTGCGTATATTAGAAAAATACTAATGTAGAACTTTATTTTTCATTAATGTTTCGATGCGCTTGTCAGTTCTGACGGCCATCGTTTAGGATGCCGCCCGACCGAAATACGGGATTTGCCGCATTGACCTGGGTCAAAACGAACGCGGTCCGTGAAGCCTCGCCGGCGGGTGTCTCGCCCGCATGGATCACCACATGGTGACAACGGTTTCCGGGCCGGGCCAAGACGATTACCGATTCATCCTCCGACCGGATCGGTCCCTGTCCTGGCAAGGCAATCTCGTATTCGTCGGTTCCGTGGCGGCCATTGCGCTGACCATCGGGATTGGCTTCGCGGTCATCGGTTTGTGGCTGGTTTTGCCGTTTGCCGGACTGGAAGTCGCGCTGCTGACCCTGGGTTTGTACCTGACGGTTCTGCGCCGACACCAGGTTGAGGTCGTCTCCGTGCGGCCCGATGCCGTGGAAATTTCCAAAGGCGTCGAGCGGCCTGGAAGCGGTCCCCGCGAAACCACCTCATTCCCACGGGCCTGGGTTCGGGTCGCCTATCGGCGCGCCGAGCATCCCTGGTATCCGTGCCGTCTGGTGCTGGGGGCACATGGGCGGGAGATTGAAATCGGCGGCTTCCTGCATGAAGCGGAAAGACGCCGCTGCGCGACGGCGCTGGGCAATCTGCTCGGCTGGCGCGACGCGAAATCCATGCCGGGTGATGACGAATGCGGCCATTGCTGGGCAGACGAAGACAAGCTCTGAGTATTTAGAAGTCCTAACGAGGGGAGATTGAGAGGAATGAGTCAGAACAAATCGGTGTGGCTGCACCGCGCCCTGCTCGGCGGCGCGATGCTTCTGGGAGCCGGCGGTGCCGTCGCCGAATATGGCCTGAACATGACCCAGGGCGTGACCGAAGTCAGCGGTGAGGTGTATCGCCTCCACATGCTGATCTTCTACATCTGCTGCGCGATCGCGGTGGTTGTGTTCGGCGCGATGTTCTACTCGATCTGGAAGCACCGTAAGTCGGTCGGCGCGCAGGCCGCCAACTTCCACGAGAGCACCACCGTCGAGATCATCTGGACGATCGTCCCGTTCGCGATCCTGATCAGCATGGCCATCCCGGCCACCAAGGCGCTGATCAACCTCGAAGACACCTCCGATCCCGACATGACCATCAAGGTCACCGGTTATCAGTGGATGTGGCACTACGACTACGCGGATGAAGGCGTCAGCTTCTTCTCCCGTCTGGACGAGAAGAGCAATGCCGCCCGCCAGATGAACTCCGGTATCGATCCGGCCTCGGTCGAGGACTATCTGCTGAATGTCGACAACCGTCTGGTCCTGCCGGCGGGCAAGAAGGTTCGCTTCCTGATCACCGCGAACGACGTCATCCACTCCTGGTGGGTGCCGTCCCTCGGCTGGAAGAAGGACGCGATCCCGGGCTACATCAACGAAGCCTGGACCAAGGTCGAGCAGCCGGGCGTGTACCGCGGCCAGTGCGCCGAACTCTGCGGCAAGGACCACGGCTTCATGCCGATCGTGGTCGAGGTCATGGAGCAGGGCGCCTACGACGCCTGGGTCGCCGCCCAGAAGGCCACCGCCCAGAACGATTCTCCGGTCGCGACCGTCGTCGCCGCCGCCAACTAATCAGGTTTGTTCTTCCAGGAGTAAACGCGAATGTCTGAAGCGACGACTCACGACGCCCACGACCATCACGACCATGGCCCCGCCAAGGGTCTGATGCGTTGGGTGACGACCACCAATCACAAGGACATCGGTACCCTGTACCTGTTGTTCTCCCTGCTGATGTTCTTCATCGGTGGCGCCATGGCGATGGTCATCCGCGCCGAGCTGTTCGAACCCGGAATGCAGGTCGTCAACCCGCATTTCTTCAACCAGATGACCACCAACCACGCGCTGATCATGATCTTCGGTGCGGTCATGCCGGCCTTCGTCGGTCTGGCCAACTGGCTGATCCCGATGATGATCGGTGCGCCGGACATGGCGCTGCCGCGCATGAACAACTGGTCCTTCTGGATCCTGCCGTTCGCATTCACGATGATGCTGTCCACCATCTTCATGGATGGCGGCGCTCCGGCGGCCGGCTGGACCATCTACCCGCCGCTGGTCCTGCAGACCGGTGATGCGTTCCCGTTCATGATCTTCGCGATCCACATGATGGGTATCTCGTCCGTGATGGGCGCGATCAACGTCATCGCGACCATCCTGAACATGCGCGCGCCGGGCATGACCCTGATGAAGATGCCGCTGTTCGTGTGGACCTGGCTGATCACCGCCTACCTGCTGATCGCGGTCATGCCGGTGCTGGCGGGTGCGGTCACCATGCTGCTCACCGACAAGTACTTCGGCACCTCCTTCTTCACCGCCGCCGGCGGTGGTGACCCGGTCATGTACCAGCACATCTTCTGGTTCTTCGGTCACCCCGAGGTGTACATCCTGATCCTGCCGGCCTTCGGCATCGTCTCCCAGATCATCCCGACCTTCGCGCGCAAGCCGCTGTTCGGTTACAGCTCGATGGTGTACGCCTCCGCGTCCATCGCCTTCCTGAGCTTCATCGTCTGGGCGCACCACATGTTCACGGTCGGCATGCCGGTCGCGGGCGAGCTGTTCTTCATGTACGCCACCATGCTGATCGCGGTGCCGACCGGCGTGAAGGTGTTCAACTGGGTGTCCACGATGTGGAAGGGCTCGATGACCTTCGAGACCCCGATGCTGTTCGCGCTGGGCTTCGTGGTGCTGTTCACCATCGGCGGTTTCTCCGGCCTGATGCTGGCCATCGCCCCGTCCGACTTCCAGTACCACGACACCTACTTCGTGGTGGCGCATTTCCACTACGTGCTCGTCACCGGTGCGATCTTCGCGATCATGGGCGCCGCTTACTACTGGCTGCCGAAGTGGACCGGCCACATGTACAACGAGACCCTGGGCAAGTGGCACTTCTGGCTGTCCACCATCACCGTGAACATCCTGTTCTTCCCGCAGCATTTCCTGGGTCTGGCCGGCATGCCGCGCCGTATTCCGGATTACTCGGTGCAGTTCGCGGAGTTCAACATGATCTCCTCGATCGGTGGTTTCGCCTTCGGCCTGTCGCAGCTGCTGTTCGCCTACATCGTGATCTCCACGATCCGTGGTGGCGCCAAGGCGACCGACAAGGTCTGGGATGGTGCGGAAGGTCTCGAGTGGACTCTGTCGTCGCCGCCGCCGTACCACAGCTTCTCCGAAGCTCCGGAAGTCAAGTAACCGGCTGACATGTCGCTCCTGTTCCGCTGCGGCGGGGCGGGGGTGACTGGCAGCCCTGATTCGAAACGATCATGACGACATACACGATGCAGGAAGACGCCGGCCTCAAACGACGCAACATCCGCCTGGGCCTCGTCCTGGCATTGATGGCGATCGGTTTCTACGTCGCTTTCATCCTGATGAGCATTTTTGTGTACTGAGATCGATGGCCAGCAACTCCGACGCCAAACTCTCCACCGCCCGCCTGGTCACCCGTCTGGGGCTGGTGGTCGTGGCGATGTTCGGGTTCGGATACCTGATGGTCCCGATCTACGACGTCTTCTGCGATATCACGGGCCTGAACGGCAAGACCTCGAACGAGGTTGCCGTGGCGCCGGTCATCGTCGATACGTCCCGTACCGTGACCGTCGAGTTCGATTCCACGCTCAACGAGGCGATGCAATGGGACTTTCAGCCGGATGTGCGCAAGTTGAGCGTTCACCCGGGTGAGGTGAAGACGGTCACCTATCGGGTGCGCAATCGCATGGCTCAGGCGGTCGACGGCCAGGCCATTCCGAGCGTTGCCCCGGGTGGCGCCGCGGAATATCTGAAGAAGACCGAATGCTTCTGTTTCACCCAGCAGACGTTGAACGCGGGCGAGGAGAAACTGATGCCGGTGACCTTTTTCGTGGACCCCGAACTGCCTGCCGATATCCGTTATCTGACGCTTTCGTACACGTTTTTCGATGTCACCAAGGTGGCGAGCAACACGCATTGAGCGTGTCGCGACGCGACCAACCCGAGTTCTAAACCCGAATAGACAATATCTCCGATCCACCCCGTCGAGGCGGGCTGGTGACGACACCAAGAGGTTAGAGAGGAGTAAGCATGTCCGCTGCAACGCATGACGGTTATTACGTCCCCCACGGCAGTCACTGGCCGATCGTGGGCTCCATCGGCCTGACCACCCTGCTGGGCGGTTTCGCTTCCATGCTCAACGGTTCGACCATGGGCGGCAAGCTGATGATCGCCGGTGTGGTCATCGTGCTGATCATGATGTTCGGCTGGTTCGGCACCGTGATCCGCGAGAGCGAGAGCGGCTATTACAACGAGCAGGTCGACAAGTCCTTCCGTTGGGGCATGAGCTGGTTCATCTTCTCCGAAGTCATGTTCTTCGCGGCCTTCTTCGGTGCGTTGTTCTACGCCCGCGCCTTCTCGATTCCCTGGATCGGTGGTGAAGGCAACAACCTGATGACCAACCTGGTCCTGTGGAACAGCTGGGAAGCCACTTGGCCGACCAACGGCCCGGCGAACGTCGGCGGTGACTATCAGGTCATGGGGGCGTGGGGTCTGCCGGCGCTGAACACCCTGATCCTGCTGACCTCCGGCGTGACGGTCACCTGGGCGCACTGGGCACTGAAGAAGCAGAACCGCTCGCAGCTGATCCTCGGTCTGCTCGCCACTGTCGTGCTGGGCTTCCTCTTCGTCGGTTTGCAGGCGGTCGAGTACGGTCATGCCTACCACGAAATGAACCTGACCCTCGAATCCGGGATCTACGGTTCGACCTTCTTCATGCTGACCGGCTTCCACGGTTTCCACGTGACCATGGGCGCGACCATGCTGACCGTGATCCTGTTCCGTGCGATGAGCGG
Organism: Gammaproteobacteria bacterium; assembly: GCA_024234895.1. Lineage (GTDB taxonomy): Bacteria > Pseudomonadota > Gammaproteobacteria > JACKNK01 > JACKNK01 > JACKNK01. The sequence goes on along the minus strand of JACKNJ010000006.1, from coordinate 166,638 downwards.
GCACTTCACCCCCGACCGTCACTTCGCGTTCGAGGCGGTGGCCTGGTACTGGCACTTCGTCGACGTGGTCTGGCTCGGCCTGTTCATCTTCGTGTACTGGCTGTAAACCGAGCTCTGACACAAACAAAAAGGGCGTCGCGAAAGCGACGCCCTTTTGTCTGTCCGGGGTTCGGAAAACCTCGTGATAAAACCTGTTGAATCAGGGTTGCGGCGGCAGCAGCCCATGCGGCTGAATCAGGCCGGTGGCAAAGGCGATCATCAGCAGGATGAACAGGGTCACGGATAGCCCGATACGAAACGTGAGCGCCTTGACGGTGCGTTCGGAATTGCCCCGGTCGCGCAACATGTAAATCATCCCGCTGGCGAGACTGGCGAGAATCATCAACAGCACCAGCACAATCAGAATTTTGACCCACATTCGCTTTAGTCCCATTAACGGTCGTTGGATGGATGGGGCCCGATTATACGGAGCCCCTCGCCGCGAACTGCCACGGTTTTGCTGTTGAGATGGCGTTCCGCGTGCAGATCGGTCCGTATCGCTTCCGTTTTCCCTCGCTCTGGCCGGCGTTGCTCACGCTCGCGACCTTGACGCTGCTGCTGCAACTTGGCGGCTGGCAGTGGCAGCGGGCGGGCGAGAAGGACGCGCTGCTCGCGGATTTCCAGCGTGGTGGCGAGAGCGGGATTCCCCGTTTCGCCGATGTTTCCGCCGCGCAATTCGATTCGCTGCGTTTCGCGACGGTGCAGATCGAAGGCCGTTTCGAACGCAGTGAACGGATCTATCTCGACAACCGCACGCACGAAGGACGTCTGGGCTATCAGGTGCTCGGGGTGTTTCGCGCACGTGGACATCAGGCGGCGCTGCTGGTCAATCTGGGCTGGCTGCCGTTGGCGCAGGGTGGTCGCGAGATATTGCCGGCGACATCGCTCCCGGACGGCGATGTGAGTTTCCCGGCGCGCCTCAAGCCCATCAGCGACCCGATTCTGGCGCTCGGCACGGCGTTGGACGTGCGCGATGGTGGGCGTCTGGTCATGCCGGTCATGGATCGGGACGTGGTCTCGGAGTGGCTCCAGGAGCCACTGCTCGAAGTCGAAGCGCTGGTCGATCCTTCCGCGCCCTTCGGCTACGCCCGCGCCTGGCAGGCGCATTACGACATTCCACCGGTCAAGCACCGCGCGTATGCCTTCCAATGGTTCGCGATGGCCCTGGCCGTGGTGCTGATCTTCATTCTGGTCAACACGCGGCGCGTGGTGCGCCCCGGGCCGGAGAACACCCATTTTGGAGAAAACGATGACTGACCCCGCCGCGAATCCGAACGGTGGCGCGCACGGCCTGACGCGCCAGCGAATCGGCCTGCTCGCGACCATCGCCTTGTTCGTGGTTCCCGTGGCGTTGTCCTACGCGCTGTTCTACAGCGGCTGGAGACCGGTCGGGACGACCAATTACGGCGAACTGATTCAACCGGCGCGCCCGTTGCAGATGCCGCTGCTGGATGATCGGGATGGCAAGGCGGTCCCGGAAGACTGGATGTACGGCAAATGGACGCTGCTCTATCTGACCGAGGCGGAATGCGACGACGCCTGCCGCGAGCGCGTGATCACGCTTGCCAAGATTCGCCTGGGTCAGAACCGCAACGTCAACCGCATCCGCGTGGGCCTGCTGATGGCCGATCAGGCCGGATTCCCGTCGCTCGGCGAGTGGTTGCAGCCGGAGGCGGATCTGCTGACGCTCGCCCCGGTGATGCGCGATCGGGATCGTGTGATGAAAAATTTCGAAGCTGGCAGCCAGGAAGGCCCGATATTCGAGCGCACTTATTTGATTGATCCGCTCGGCAACCTGATGATGCGCTTCCCGATCGATTTCGATCCGACGCTGCTGCGCAAGGATCTCGAAAAACTGCTCAAGCTGTCTCAGGTCGGCTGACCCATCTCAAAACGATAAAGCGTCCGGAAATCCACGCATGTCCCAACAAGGTTATTTCAAGCTCTCCCTGTTCGCCGCGCTGCTCGCGTTGAGTGTCGTCCTGCTTGGCGCCTATACGCGTCTTGGCGACGCCGGCCTGGGTTGTCCCGACTGGCCGGGTTGTTACGGTCATCTCGATGTGCCGGAGGCGGAGCACGAGGTTGCCGCCGCCGAGCAGGCCTTTCCGGAGCGGCCGGTCGAAGCGGCGAAAGCCTGGAAGGAGATGGTGCACCGCTACTTCGCCGGCACCCTGGGTCTGGTGATCCTGGCGCTGATGTTGATCCGCCTGATGAGCCAGCGCATCACACGCCCGGGCAAGGGGCTGCCGGTCGCGCTGGTCGCGCTGGTCATCTTTCAGGCCGCGCTCGGCATGTGGACGGTCACGCTGCTGCTCAAGCCGGTCGTGGTCATGGGTCATCTGCTCGGCGGCTTCGCGACCCTGTCGCTGCTCTGGTTGATGGTTTCGATGCAACGCCAGTGGTTCAACTACGACAGCAGCGCGCTGGCGAATCTCAAGCCGCTGGCCTGGCTCGGCCTGGTCCTGCTGATCGCGCAGATCAGCCTTGGCGGCTGGACCAGCTCAAACTACGCGGCGCTGGCCTGTACCGACTTCCCGACCTGCCACGGTCAATGGCTGCCGGAGGCGGACTTCGCGGAAGGTTTCGTGCTGTGGCGCGGACTGGGCGTGAACTATGAGTTCGGCGTGCTGGACAACCCGGCGCGGGTCGCGATCCATCTCACCCACCGCATCGGTGCGCTGGTCGTGTTCCTTTACCTGTCCTTCCTGACCTGGAAGGTCTGGAGCGTGAGTCGTGGCACCGGCAGGAATCTGGCGATCGCGATCGGCACGCTGCTGCTCCTGCAGGTCACGCTCGGCATCCTGAACGTGGTCATGCACCTGCCGCTCGGCATTGCCGTTGCTCACAATGGCGTCGCGGCCCTGCTATTACTTGCGATGGTCACACTGACGCACGCCGCGACCCGTTATCGCTGACGGTGTCTACGTCATTTCCGGTGGAGCCAGGCATGAACCCGGTTGAAGAGGGTACAGATATGAAGACGGTTTCCGGCAACGCCGGCGTGGCGGGTCGACCGACCGTGGATCTGGGCACTTTGGCGCGCGAATTCCTCGGCCTGTGCAAGCTCAAGGTCGTCGCGCTGATCGTGTTCACTGCCGTGGTCGGCATGATGCTCGCCGTGCCCGGCATGGTGCCGTGGATGCCGTTGGTGTTCGGCACTTTGGGTATCGGCATGGCCGCCAGCTCCGCCGCCGCGATCAATCATCTGGTCGACCGTCGCGCCGATGCGATCATGGCGCGCACCCAGTACCGTCCGCTGCCGAAGGGCACGCTGACCACCACCCAGGCGGCCAGCTTCGCGATCATCCTCGGCGTCGTGTCGATGCTGATCCTGTGGTTCCTGGTCAATCCACTGACCGCCTTGCTGACTTTCCTGTCGCTGATCGGTTACGCGATCGTCTACACGATGTGGCTGAAGCGCGCGACGCCGCAGAACATCGTCATCGGCGGCGCCGCCGGCGCCGCGCCGCCGGTGCTGGGATGGGCCGCAGTGACCGGCACAGTCGATCCGCACAGCCTGCTGCTGTTCCTGATCATCTTTGCGTGGACGCCGCCGCATTTCTGGGCGCTCGCCATCCACCGCCGCGACGAATACGCCAAGGTCGATATCCCGATGCTGCCGGTCACCCACGGCATCCCGTTCACCCGCCTGCAGGTCCTGCTCTACACCTACATCCTGCTGATCGTGACGCTGCTGCCGTTCGTCGTGCAGATGTCCGGCGTGTTCTACCTGATCGGCGCGCTCGGTCTCGGTGCCGGCTTCCTGTATTACGCCTACAAGCTCAAGGCCGATGCCGAACCCGGCATTGCGATGAAGACCTTCGGCTACTCGATCGTCTACCTGATGGCGCTGTTCGCCTTCCTGCTGGTCGACCACTATCTGCCGTTGCTCTGGAAAGCGATCGCCTGATTTTGTTCCGCGAACCTTGCCTGGTCAGCGGACAACGCCCTTGTTCACTCGGGCGGCGTTGTTGGCGGGCAGTAGTTGGCAGCCCTCGGATGCCGGACGGTCACTTTCCGGCCTGCAATTTATCCACCTCCCAATCCCGCATGCCCAGCAGATAAAGCACCCCATCCAGGCCGATCGTGGCGATGGAATGGCGGGCCTGCTCCTTGACGATCGGTTTGGCGTGGAAGGCGATGCCGAGGCCGGCGATGGAGAGCATGGGCAGGTCGTTGGCGCCGTCGCCGACCGCGATGACCTGTTCGAGTTTGACGCCTTCCCTTGCGGCGATTTCTCGCAGTAACGCGGCCTTGCGGGCGCCGTCGACGACCTCGCCCTTGATCTTTCCCGTGAGGCGCCCGTCGACGAAATCGAGCTGGTTGGCGTGCACGTAATCGATGCCGAAGCGGCGTTGCAGGTGTTCGGCAAAGTAGGTGAAGCCGCCGGACAGGATCGCGACCTTGTAGCCGAGTTTGCGCAGGTTGCAGATCAGGCGTTCGGCGCCGTCGGTTATGGGCAGGCGCTCCGCGACCTTCGCCAGCACCGATTCGGGCATGCCCTCGAGCAGGGCGAGGCGGCGGCGGAAGCTTTCCTTGAAGTCGAGCTCGCCGCGCATCGCGGATTCGGTGATCGCGGCGACCTGTTCGCCGACGCCGGCCTCGACGGCGAGCTCGTCGATGACTTCGCACTGGATGAGCGTGGAGTCCATGTCGAAGCAGACCAGACGGCGGTTGCGGCGGTAGATGTCGTCTTCCTGGAAGGCGATGTCGACGTCCAGGGCCTGGCCGAGGCGCAGGAAGTCGGCGTGCAACGTGGGCAGATCGTCGACCGGGCCGCTCAGGGTCATCTGGATGCAGGCTTTCTGGCGGGCCGGATCGGCATCCGCGCGACGCGAAACACGCCCGGACAGGCGGCTGATCTGGTCGATGTTGAGGCCGTGGCCGGCGACGATCGCCGACACCCGCGCGATGTGTTCGGCACGGATCGCGCGGCCGAGCAGGGTGACGATGTGCTTGTGGCGGCCCTGTTCGGCGACCCAGTGCTCGTAGTCGGCGTCGCTGACCGGATTGAAGCGGATGTTCAGGTCCAGTTCGTGGGCACGGAACAGCAGGTCGCGGAACATCGGGCAGGTGGTGGCCTCGGTCGGCACTTCGACCAGCAGGCCGAGCGAGAGGGTGTCGTGGATCACCGACTGGCCGATGTCGAGCACGTCGATGCCGTACTGCGCGAGCACTTCGGTCAGCGCGACGGTGATGCCGGGCCGGTCGATGCCGGAAACCTGGATGAGGATGACTTCGGACACGTGTTTACCCTTGGGTGGTCGAGTGCCGCACTGCACTGGATGACTGCCCCGGAGGGTAACGGAATCGCCGGGTTGCGCGTATCTCCCGACATGGCGCCCTGCATGTCCGGCGCGCGGGAACGCCCTGTGCACAAAGCGGGTTTGCGGTAACAATCAGGGCAACTGATTCGTTAGAGAAGTTGCCCCGTGGTGAGCGTCGCGCTGCCGAAGTTGAAAGGCCAACGCCTGTTCTGGGTCGTGTCCTTGGCGCTGATCCTGTCCGACACCGCGTTCATCGCGATCAACTACCACAGCGCGAAGTCGGTTCTCGACGAGCAACTGAACCGTCAGGGTGCGCAGTTCCGGGAAACCTTCGACCTGAGCGTTCGCCAGACCGCCCTGTTCATGCAGCAGGTGGCGACTTTCGTGGGGCACGACCGGGTCGCCACCGCACTGTTCGCGGAAGGTGTGCGGGCGGTGCACGAGGAAGGCGGGGGTCCGGGCCCGGGCGGGGAACAAGCCGCCCTGCTGCGTGAACGCCTGTTTCGGCATCTCGAAGCCAGCTGGCGGGCGATGCATGAGCAGTACGATATCCGCCAGCTTCATTACCATCTCGCACCGGGCAGCCATTCGTATCTCCGGGTCCACAAGCCGGGCCGATTCGGCGATGACATGTCGGACCTGCGGCACATCATCGCGACCGTGAACGACACCCTCGAGCCGGCCGTCGGCTTCGAATCCGGACGTATCTATGCCGGCATTCGCGGCGTGGTTGCGCTCTTCGAACCCGGCGACGACGGTCAGCCTGGCCGGCATATCGGCGCGCTGGAGGCCGGGACCAGCTTCAACCACACGCTGGATAACGTCCGCGAGGTGCTGGGCATCGATGTCGCGGTGCTGATGACCATGGACCATGCACGCGCGACGATGTGGCCGGATCTGCTCCGACAGTTCATGCGGGAGCACCGGGCCAATGACGATTTTCTGGTCGATTCGACGACATCGGAACAGGCAATCGACCTGGTGGCCTTGCCCGAAATCGCCGACCTATACCAAAACCCCGGCACGCGTCTGGTCCGATTCGGCGGGCGTGATGTTGCCGTTACCGGCTTTCAGCTGCGCGATTTCGCCGGTCAGCGCGATCCGGCTCGCACCGCTTCCGGGCTGGTGCTGGGGTGGTTCGACGCCACCGGGATGGTGGCCGGGTTCCGGCAGGGCGTGTGGACCAACATCGTCTACGGCGTGATCGGCTTCCTGGTCGTCGAGTCGCTGCTGTTCTGGCTGTGGGCGGTGGGGACACGGCGCCTGGTCCGCGAGATCGATATCGCGACGGTGGCCCTGCGCGAACAGGTCGCCGAGCGCGACAAGCTCGCCAAGGCGCTGGAACACGCCGCCCACACCGATGCGCTGACGCAGATCGCCAACCGGCGTCATTTCTACCAGTTCGGCGAACGTGCCCTGAACTACGCGCGCCGCAAGCGGCATCCGCTCAGCCTGTTGATGATCGATGTCGATCTGTTCAAGGACGTCAACGACCAATTCGGCCATCCCGTCGGCGACGAGGTGTTGCGGGTCGTTGCGCGCCGCTGTGTCGAGGTCATTCGCGAATACGATCTGGTCGCGCGTATCGGCGGCGAGGAATTTGCGTGCATATTGACCGAATCCAGCGAGGACGAGGCGATCGACATCGCCGAGCGCTTGCGGGTCGCGTTGAAGCAACCCTTGCCGACCAGGGCGGGCGAATTGCGCCTGACCGTCAGCGTGGGGCTCGCGACCACGCCGGATGGCGCGGATTCACTCGAGGTTCTGATGTCGAGCGCCGATCAGGCGCTGTATACGGCCAAACGCGGTGGGCGCGACCGCATCAGTGTGTGGCACATGGGGCCCGTGAACGGGGATTGACGGGCGCGTTCAGGAGGGGGGAGGGGCGTAGACCGTGTCGCCGCGTCCGGCGGCCTCGAACAGCGCCTCGACCAGGGGTTTGGCCCGGGTCGTGAACATGGGCACGCGGTGGAATTGCCATTCGTCGATGATGCCGGCGGGGAGGATGTGGCGAAGGCGGAACATGTCGCGCCGCCAGGCGACCTCGTAGCCGTTCAGCGCGGCCTGCACTTCGGTGTTGCCGTCGACGACGACGGTGACCGGCAGCGGCTCACGGCGCGCGCAGCTGGCCGGGAAGTCGAGCCCCATCGAGTCTTCGACGTAGTGAACCTGGGTGAGGACGTCGATGGGTTTGCCGATGCCGAGCACGCGCGCGTCGTGTCGGTACATCGTCTCGAACGGGGTACCAGGGCCCGCTGGCGTATCGGCGTTCTCGTGGCCGGCGCAGATCTCTGCGGCAAGCGGGCCGAGCGCGGCGACGCGATAGACGGGATGGCGGCTCTGCACGACACCCTTGGTACGGCGGAACAGTTCGGTGGCGAGGCCCATCTGCGATGGTGTGCGACGCAGGTCGAAGCGTGGATTGGCGAGGAAGGTGGCTCGGTTGCCGCCGATCTTGGGGTCGCCGAAGTAGAACGCGGGCATGACCAGGGTGCGTTCCGGACCGACGAAGTCGATCAGCATGCGCACCAGGTCGAGCGGCGTGCCGGTGTACATCGGCGCCATCTTGTTCATGGAGCTGTGCACCATGAGCACGGTGAAATCGTCGCCGAGGCGGGCGGCGAGATGGTCGCGCAGAGTGACCGCGTCGAAGCTGCCGTTGACCAGTTTCAACAGCGGGTTCAGGCGGGTGCGGGTCTTCAGGTAGACCTCGCGGAGGCGGGCGCGGCGCTGTTCGTCGAGATGGCGGTTCGCCAGGTCGGAAAGCACCTCGAACAGGCTCATCGCGGCGGTCCGGCCTCAGTCGAGGTCGTTGGCGTCAAGATAGGCGAGGATCTTCGGCACCGAGGTCAGGTCGTTCATCTCCTCGGGGTCGAGCATGGTGTCGAAAGCGGCCTCGATGGCCATCATCACGTTGATGTGGCCGAGCGAATCCCAGGCCGGAAGATCGCCCGCAACGGTGGTCTCGGTGATGCTGTCGGCGGAGACGTTGAGGGTATCGGCGATCGCGTCGCGGATTTTTTCGAATCGGCTCATGGCGGCTTTTGTTGTGGTTCGATCAGGTCGTGGACTCTACCCGGATTTCGATCGGGAAGTCGCTTTCGGGACGCGGTGGCAAGGCGTTCAGATCGCGGTGCCAGCGGCCATCGTCGCCGGGGGTGAAGCCATGCTCGGCGAGGAAGTCCTTGACCAGCGCGTTCTTCGCCGTCGGCAGGTAGTCGCCGGTCACCGAGGATAGGCCGCGTTCGGCGACCGCGCGCAGCAGCAGTTCCAGGAAGGCCGATTCCGCCTTCCGGCCGATCACGCGGCAGGACATCAGGAAACTGTCGATCTCGGCGCTGCCCGCGCCGAGCCTGACGATCGCGAGGCCGACCACGCCGCTGTCGCCGAAGCTGTCGGCGATCGCGAAATGCGCGACCAGGGTGTCCGGATCGGCCAGGAAGCCCTGCATCTGGTCCTCGTCGTAGCGGCGCGTGGTCAGGTTGAACTGGTTGGTCTTGTTGGTGAGCTGGGTCAGGCGCTTGAGCTGCCCCATCTCGTCCACGCCGACGCGCATGACCATGTGCAGCGAGCGCAGGTAGTCGTCGAGACCGCCGCCGCCGCCGGCGACGCTCTGTTGCAGGTCGCGACGTTTGCGCTCCTCGGCGTACATCGCGGTCTTGCGGCGGTCCTCGCCGGTCAGCGCGAGGATTTCCAGGCGCGCCACGTTGTCCAGGCAGCCGGGCACGTCGAGCGGGTGACTGGGAACCTGGACGACCTCGACCTGCGGCAGTTCCATGCGCACGGCGGCACATTCGTGGTCACTGTCGTCGACGAAGATGAACGACTCCAGACCGAGATTCAGTTCCACAGCAAGGTCGCGCAGGTTCTGCGGCTTCGGCGTCCAGTTGACGCGCCGGGCGGCGAAATGGCCATCCTTTAGCAGCTGGTGCGGGTGCTTCTCCAGTACCTCGTCGAGGTCGCCGGGGTTGTTCTTGCTGCACAGCGCGAGGATGAAGCCGCGTTGCTGGAAATCCAGCAGGCGGCGCTGGAAGGCCAGATAAAGGCTGCCGGGGTAATCCGGGCCGAGCGCGATGCCGTTCAGGCCATCCTCGCCGATGATGCCGCCCCAGAGGGTGTTGTCGGCATCCAGGGCGATGACCTTCGCTTTCGGTCGCTTGAGCGCGGTCGCCAGCTTGACGATGCGTCGCGACAGCGCCCGCGCCGCGAGCGGCGTGAACGGGAAGCGCGACATGAACCACAGGCGCGGGTCGAAGCAACGTTCGCGACCGAGATCGGCGAGCATCTCGTCCAGATCGAGCCACAGCGTGGCGCTGAACCGGTCGCGCAGGCGCTGCGTGAAACTGGCGCGCAGCTCGGCCCAGAATCCGGATTCGGAGGCCTCGGACTGTGCGTCATGGAGGCCGCCACCGGGGGGTTGCCAGGCCGGCAGCAGGCTGATCAGCAACTGCCCGGACAGGGCGTCGCGAAACAGCCGGACGATGTCGTCGAGCCGGGTCAGCGCCCGCTCCCGGAGTGCCGCGCGCTCGTTGGCGTCGAAGGCGGCGAGCGGCTGCGCCAGTTCCGGGTCCAGGTCGGTGCGCTGCAACATCAGCACGGTGATGTCGGCGCCGTGTCTGGCGAGATCGGAATCCGCGCGAGCCTCGTGCAGGCTGAGACCGAACGGCGCGTGGTGGATGTCCGCCGCGAAGCCTTCGACGGCCGCCTCGAAGCCCAGCCACGGGTCGAGCAGTTCGGAGGTGTAGGTGTGCACGAAGGCGAGGCGCAGCGGGTCGCCTTGACCGAGATCGTTCAGATGCCTTTCGAGCTTGCGGGCCTGCGGCAGCGCGAGTTCCACGCGGCTGGCGAGGAGGGCGCGGCGCAGTTCGTCCCGGTTGTCGATTGCCAGCCAGGCTTCAACGAGTTCGGCGGGTTTTTTCACGGTACGGGCCTACGCGTCATCGGAATCGCCCGATGATCCCGGCGGGCTTGCCGGCTTGCAAGTGCCGCGCAGGCATCGCGCTCAGGGTGTCCCGGAATCCGCCTGCCCGGAGTACGCCGCCCGAAGCGGGGGCGTGCATCGGATACGATAGAGACATCCGCGTCCGCTCGAATCCGCCATGTCCCTGTCCGTGTCCCATCTCCTGCTGGTTGCCAAGAAGCTCGAAATCGGGGAGCTCAAGGCGCTGCAATCCCGCGTCCGTCTGGTCGGCGTGCTCGGCCACATGATTCATGTGCTCCAGGCCGAACGCGGTGCGTCGAGCATCTATCTGGCGTCCGCAGGCAAACGCTTCGAGGCCACCCGCCAGCAGATGATCGCGGAGTCCGGGACCATCGAGCGCCTGCTGCGCGAGATGATTGACGAGGCCATGCACGACAGCGTGCTGTTCGACGCGCGCGTCGTGTCACTGATGGCCTGGGTGCTGCTCGGCCTGGACGCCTTGCCGGAGCTGCGCAACCGGGTTGGCAACCGGCATCTCGCCGGACAGGAATCGGTGAGTGCGTTCAGCCGCCTGATCGCAGGCCTGATCGCGTTGATCTTCGAACTCGCCGACAGCGCGGTCGCGCCGGAGGTCTCGCGCGCGCTGGTCAGCCTGTTCAACCTGATCGAGGGCAAGGAACTGGCCGGGCAGGAACGCGCGGTCGGTGCGCTGATGTTCGGTTCGGGTGTCTGCGACGCGGCGCTGCGCGAGCGCGTGCTGCACCTGATCGAATCGCAGGAGAACAACATCCGCGTGTTCCTCGAATTCGGCAGCGACGCCGCGCGTGCCAAATGGCGGGCCATCGACGCGACCCCCTTCGTTGCCCGGCTGGGCGGATTGCGCGCGGCGATCCGCGATTGCGCGCCCGGCGGCGTGCTGGACGCAAACCTCGCCGACGCCTGGTTCGAGGTGTGCAGCGAGCGCATCACCTATCTGTGGACGATCCAGCGCGAGTTGGTGAACGCCTTGCAGCAGCACTGCGCGGCGATGATCGAGGACGCCGAGCGCGCGTTGTCGGATTCCAGGGGGCTGCTCAAGTCGCTGCGCGAGAACACCCCGGAGCGTGCCGCCGCGATCGATCGCTTCTTCGACCCGGCGGTGCCGATCGACCAGTCGCTGAGCTTCGGCGCCGGCGGGGCCGATCAGCCCGGCCAGCCGCATTCGCTGATCGAGGTGTTGCAGGCTCAGTCCCGGCACCTCGCCGAGGTCGAGGAGGAGCTGGCTTCGGCCAAGCGGGCACTGGCCGAGCGCAAGGTCATCGATCGCGCCAAGGGCGTGCTGATGAGCCGCGAGGGCATTGCCGAGGACGAGGCTTACAAGCTCATGCGTAAGCTTTCCATGGACAGGAACATCCGCCTGGTGGATGTGGCTGAGGCGGTGTTGTCGAACGGGCCCGTGTGACGCCATGGCACCGCCGCCGAGGGCTGGCCTGGCGCGGCCAGGTCAGGAAGGCTGGCCACGCAAGGGCGATCGGGACGGCGGGCCGGGAAACCATGACATCTTCGGGTTGGTGGGGAGAGCGAGCAGGGGTTCGATCCACCTTGGCGATCGACGTTGGTGCCGACCCCGGGCGTCCACTCGACCTCCCGCAATGTGTTCACGGCAGCCTGGCCGGGGTGCTGTGACATTCACCCCCTCACTCATCTGGTGATTCGTAAAGCCATGAATATCAAGTCACTGTTTGACGCCGAGCCCCAATCGCCCCTGTACGTCGCGATCAACCGTGTTCTGGTCCGCAACGACCCCAACCTGTTGCGCATGATGAAGGAGGCCAGCAGCAAGATGTGTCTGGCGACGGCGCTGACACCGGGCTTTCGCGGCTTTGATCTGATGCGCCAGCGCGGCACCTGCCCGATGGGCATGCGCTGGGCCGCGAGTTCGGACATGGGCGCGGAGCTGTCGCACATCTGGATCGATCAGTTCACGTACTGGGATTCGTGGCAGGCGCACGAGAATTTCCATGAAACCTTCGAGGACGTGGTGGTCGAGGCCTGCGCGCAGTGCGGCGGCATGCTGCTCGAAGGCCCCGAGGAGCCGATCTTCCGGATCGTCCGGAGCACGTTGCCGAAGCTGATCTCCAGGAATCAGATGATGAAACGTGGGTTCGGCAACGCTGGCGACACGCACGGATATGCGATGGATTCCGGCGAAACCGTCACCGTGCTGGCCACGCATCACGTCAAGCCCGGCAAGGAGGCCGAGTTCGAGGCCGGCGAGATCCGCACGATGGACATGCTGATGGAGACCGCCGGCGTCATCGGTTACCAGATTCTCAAGCGGGTGGGGCTCTCGACCCTGGGTAGCGGCCACGCGACCGTCGAATCCTTGCTGGAGGACATGAAGGACAGTTCGGGCAGCAAGCTGAAACGCACGGCGGAAGTCTGGGAGGGCTACACCCTGCCGGCGGAGTACCTGACCATGGTCGAGTTCGAGGACCTGGCCTCCGCGCAGGGCGGCATGCCGCATGTCAACGTCAAACCCGAAATCCTCTTCGTGCATGGCACGCAGGTGCTCGACAACTGCCTGACGGTGCCCACCGTGCGCATCTCCGACACCATGTTCCGCGAGCACAGCTATCGGGAAGTGCTGCAGGGTCTGAAGTCCGCCACGCCGGCCTGAGTCTGATCGCCTCCGCGGGCGGTGCGGTGCGACAGGTGCACGCCGCAAGGCGTTACGCGGTGTTGCTTCGATTGCGATAAACGGGAATGCGATAAATGGCCGCGACGACCGCCACGGAGGCAGGGGGCAGGGTGGCGACGGCCCCGCTGGCAGGGATGCGCTCGCTACGGGGGTTCGGCATGGCCGGTTTCCGGCTACGCCTGCGCCGGCTGGCCTGATGACCCGGGACGTCGTGCTCCGCAGTCGACGGGCCTCGGCCCCGAGAAAGCAAAAGGCCCGCATCGAACGATGCGGGCCTTTTGATGTTTGGTGCCGAGGAGAAGACTCGAACTTCCACGACCTTACGGCCACTAGTACCTGAAACTAGCGCGTCTACCAATTCCGCCACCTCGGCGTGGGGAGCGCGCATTCTACTGATGGCGATGGGGGTGTCAACTCCCGAACAGGGGATTACGGATAATTTTCCGGGGTTGCATTTTGGTTGGTTTGACTTGTCGGTTTCGTCACTAAGTCAATGAAATACAAGCATATTCGTTAGTTGACATGTTGAGTGGCGGAGTAAAGCATCCGGGTCGCCCGATGGATCGGCTGGATGGCCATTTCCGTCGTGGCGATGTGCTAACCACCAATTAAAGGACTCCGATATGAAATTCCCCCGTGTCATGGGCGCCCTGCTGGGCGCGTTGCTTGCCTTCCCGGCGTTTGCCGGACTCATCAATATCAATACCGCCGATGCCGACACCTTGAGCGGCTTGCCGGGGATCGGTCCCGCCAAGGCGGCGGCGATCATCCAGTATCGGGAGACGAATGGCCCGTTCGCCAACGTGGAGGCGCTCACCAACGTCAAGGGAATCGGCGACAAGCTGGTCGCCGCTGTGCGCGATCTGGTGACCACAAGCGAATAACAGCGCGACGCGTGACTCGTGGCCTGGACGGATCCAGCCACGAGTTGACGATTGCATGCCGGGCTTGGGGGCGTGAACTGCTATGATCCGTCGCCTATTTTTCATCAAAGTCCCGGTTTCATGTCCAAATCCTCTTCCCGCGATTCCCAGCCGCCCGCAGGCGGTCGTTCCAAGGGTCGCGACCCGCACGCCGAACGCGAATCCCTCCGATACGAACGGCCGATCCCCTCGCGCGAATTCATCCTCGATTACCTGAAGGAGCGCGGCAAACCCGCGACCCGTGAGCGCATTGCCGAGGACCTCGGCCTGCTTGAGGACGAGGAGCTGTTCGAGGCCGTGCGGCGTCGCTTGCGGGCGATGGAGCGGGATGGCCAGGTGATCTACAACCGGCGCGGCGGTTACGTGCCGGTGGATATGTCCGATCTGGTGCGTGGTCGCGTGATCGGTCATCGCGATGGCTTCGGCTTCGTGGTGCCGGATACCGGCGGTGAGGATGTGTTCCTCAACAACCGCGAGATGGGCTCGGTGCTCCATGGAGATCGCGTCGTCGTGAGCGTGACCGGCGTCGATCGGCGCGGACGCCGCGAAGGCGCGCTGGTCGAGGTCATCGAACGCGCGCACAAGGCGCTGGTCGGGCACTTCCGCTTGGATCGCGGCATCGGCTTCGTCGAGCCGGACAACCCGCGCATCCCGCAGAGCGTGCTGGTGCATCCCGAGGACCAGATGGGCGCGAAGGACGGTCAGATCGTGATGGTCGAGATCGTCGAGCAGCCCAGTCGCCATCGCGGTGCGATCGGTCGCGTCACCGAGGTGATGGGCGACCAGATGGATCCGGGCATGGAGATCGACATCGCGATCCGCGCCCACGAGATCCCGCAGGAATGGCCGGCGGAGGTCGATGAAGAGATCGCCGATCTCAGGCCGGAGGTGCCGGAGGCGGCGAAGGAAGGCCGTGTCGATCTGCGCGATGTGCCGCTGGTCACCATCGATGGCGCCGACGCGCGCGATTTCGACGATGCGGTGTTCTGCAAACGCACCCAGAGCGGCTGGAAGGTCGTGGTCGCGATCGCGGATGTATCGCACTACGTGAAGCCGGAGACGGCGCTCGACCAGGAGGCCTATCAGCGCGGCAACTCGGTGTATTTCCCCGAGCGCGTGATCCCGATGCTGCCGGAGATCCTCTCCAACGGCCTGTGCTCGATCAATCCCGAGGTCGATCGCCTGTGCATGGCGGTCGAATTGTTCGTCAACGAGGACGGCGAGGTCCACCGCGCCAAGTTCCTGGAAGGCGTGATGCGCTCCCACGCGCGTTTCACCTACGACCAGGTGCAATTGCTGCTGGATGGCGCCGATCCGATCCTGGCGCAGCAGTACAAGAAACTGCTGCCGCAGCTGCGTGAGCTGCACGCGCTGTACAAGGTCCTCAACGAACGCCGCCGCGAGCGCGGCGCGCTGGAACTGGAGACCACCGAGACGCGCATCGTGTTCGGCGAGAACCGCAAGATCGAAGCGATCGTGCCGGTGCACCGCCACGACTCGCACAAGATCATCGAGGAGTGCATGTTGCTGGCCAATCAGGCCGCCGCGCGCTTCCTGCTCAAGCGCAAGCTGCCGGCGCTGTACCGCATCCACGATGGTCCGGCGGCGGACAAGCTCGAAGACCTGCGCAAGTTCCTCGGCGAATTCGGCCTGCACCTGCGTGGCGGGGCCGAGCCGCAGCCGGCGGATTTCCTGGAACTGCTCGACGTGGTCCGCGAGCGTCCCGACTCGCACCTGATCCAGACCGTGCTGATGCGCTCCCTGAAGCAGGCCGTGTACAGCCCGGACAACATCGGCCATTTCGGTCTGGCCTACGAGGAATATGCGCACTTCACCTCACCGATCCGCCGTTACCCGGATCTGCTGGTGCATCGCGCGATCCGTCATGCCCTGCGCGGCGGCACGCCGGCCGACTTCGACTACAGCACCGAAGACATGATCGTGTTCGGCGATCACTGCTCCAGCACCGAACGCCGCGCCGACGAAGCCACCCGCGACGCGGTCGACTGGCTGAAGTGCGAGTTCATGATGGACAAGGTCGGCGAGACCTACACCGGCACGGTCAAGGCGGTCACCTCGTTCGGCCTGTTCGTGGAGCTCGACGAGGTCTATGTCGAGGGCCTGGTCCATATCACCGCCTTGCGCAGCGACTTCTATCACTTCGACGCCGTCGGCCATCGTCTGATGGGCGATCGCACCGGGCGCAGTTACCGCCTCGCCGACCGGGTCCGCGTCAAGGTCATGCGTGTCGATCTCGACCAGAAGAAGATCGATTTCGATCTGTCCGACGACGATTCCCCGATCGGTTCGCGCGACGACTCGCCGCGCGAACCACGTGCCCGTCGTGACGGTGCCGGCAAGGACCGGCAGGAGCAAGGCAAGTCGCGTGACGGCAAGCGGCACGGCAAGCCGGCGAGCGGCCACAAGGGCGGCGGCAGGAAATCCGGCGGCGGGACGTCCTCCGGCAAGAAGAATACGGGCCGGAAGAAGCACGGATGACGGAGCGCATCTTCGGCCTGCATGCGGTCGAAGCCGCGCTCAAGAGCGATGCGGGCAATGTCACCGGTCTCTGGGTGCAGGGCAGCCGCAAGGATCGCCGGGTCGACGCGATACTGAAACGCGCCCGTGAGGTCGGCCTGCGCGTGCAGTTCATCGACCGCAACGAGCTCGACCGCATGGCGCCGAACGCGCAGCACCAGGGCGTGATCGCCGAGGTGCGCGAGACCGCCGCGCAGAACGAGGATCATCTCGAAGCCCTGCTTGATGCGCTGTCCGGCCCGCCGCTGCTGCTGGTGCTCGATGGCGTGCAGGATCCGCATAACCTCGGTGCCTGTCTCCGGACCGCCGAAGCGGCCGGCGTGAATGCGGTGGTCGCGCCACGCGACCGCGCGGTCGGTCTGACTGCCGTGGCCCGCAAGGTGGCCGCCGGGGCCGCGGAGCGCGTGCCGTTCGTGCAGGTCACCAATCTCGCCCGCACGCTGCGCGGCCTGCAGGATCGTGGTGTATGGATCGTCGGCACCACCGGTGGCGTCGACGCCGATATCTACGACGTGGATTTCAAGGGGGCGATCGCGTTGGTCATGGGCGCGGAGGGCGAGGGCATGCGCCGCCTGACCATGGAGCATTGCGATCAGCTCGTGCGCATCCCGATGGCGGGCGAGATCGAGAGCCTGAATGTGTCGGTCGCTGCCGGTGTGTGTCTGTACGAGGCGGTGCGCCAGCGCAGGCGCTGACGATGCGCGGCACAACGGCGTCACGCCTTGTAATTCATCAATGACTTCAGTAGGATGCCGCGCCTTTCACCCGGCCCTCCTTGAACGGTCCGGTTTTCCTTGCTGCACCGCATGACCTGCAAGGGTGTGTCGGGTAGCTCTCAGCCATAAGGTCAGACAATGCGTCACTACGAAGTCGTGTTCATGGTCCATCCGGACCAGAGCGAGCAGGTTCCCGCCATGATCGAGCGCTATCGCGCCGCGATCGAAGCCGATGGTGGTGCCATCCACCGCCTCGAAGACTGGGGCCGCCGCCAGCTTGCGTATCCGATCGAGAAGCTCCACAAGGCCCACTACGTCCTGATGAACATCGAGTGCGGTCAGGCCGCGATGGACGAACTGACCAGCGCGTTCCGTTTCAACGACGCGGTGCTGCGCAACCTGATCATCAAGCGCAGCGAAGCCGTCACCGAGCCCTCTTCGCTGATCAAGGGCGGCGATGAGAAGGAAAGCCGTCGTGGCGATCGTGATGATCGCGCCGATTCCCGCGACAGCGATGACGACGACAACGACGACTGAGTCGTAGCCCGTCCATCCGTATCGAACGAATACCCCAGGGGATAACACATGGCCCGTTTCTTCCGTCGTCGTAAGTACTGCCGTTTCACCGCCGAAGGCGTGACCGAGATCGATTACAAGGATCTCAACACCCTCAAGGCCTACATCACCGAAACCGGCAAGATCGTGCCGAGCCGCATCACCGGCACCAAGGCGCGTTATCAGCGTCAGTTGACCACCGCGATCAAGCGCGCGCGCTATCTGGCGCTGCTGCCGTACACCGATCGCCACTTCTGAGGTGCACGGGGACCGTGCCGGTGAGAGCCGGTCGGTCCCGCCCCGCGTGGGAAGTCAGGAAGCCAGCGTCATGAAACCACTGGCGAATTTCATCATGCGCGGTTGGCCGCAGGCGGTGACGGTGAGCACCTTCACCGCCCTCGCGGTCACGATTTCGCCGCTACTGATTCCGTTGTTGTGGGTCAGCGCGGCCAGCGTCGGTCTCGTGACCCTGCGTCTCGGGACTGCACGCGGAATGCAGGTCATCGGCGGTTCCACCGTGCTGCTCGCGGTGTTGCTGGTGGTGGCCCTGCAGCAGTCGATGTTCGGCGTCGTCAGTTGGGCGGTGTGGTGGGGCGTGGCCCTGATCGCCGCCTGGGTGCTGCGAAGCCGGGTGTCGCTGGCGGCTTCGGTCGAGGTCATCGCCGTCGTCGTCGGGCTTGGGCTGGTGCTGTTCCATCTTGCCGTGGGTAACCCGACGGAGTGGTGGAGCGCGCAGTTCGGCTCGATGTTGGCCGATTTGCCAGACGACACGGTCGCCGGGTTCCGGCAGGTGTTGATCGACAGCGCGGGGTTTATGACCCAGGCCGTCGCGATCTCGCTGCTGGCATCGCAGGTCGTCGCGCTGTTGCTGGCGCGCCACTGGCAGGCGCAGTTGTTCAATCCGGGCGGGTTCCGGAACGAGTTTCACGGCTTGCGCTTCGAGCCGCGCTGGGCCTTCCTGGTGGTTGGTCTGGTGGTGGCCGCGATGATCACCAAGCAGGCGATCGTGGCGGATCTCGCGGCGGTGAGTGTGCTGGTTTATGCGTTGCAGGGCTTGGCGGTGTTGCATGCGCTGGGTGCTGGTAAGAAGGCGCCCGGGTTTTGGATGGTTTTGATTTATGTGCCGCTGGTGTTGATGTTCACCGTCGCGGTGCAGTTGTTGGCCCTGCTGGGTTTGATCGACACCTGGCTGGATTTGCGCAAACGAATGGGCGCCGGCGCGGACTCCTGAGTTCGGCACGGTATCCGCGGTAACCAATAAAGCGAGTGACTGAAGATGGACGTGATCCTTCTCGAGCGAGTCAAGAATCTGGGCAACGTCGGCGACAAGGTCGCGGTGCGTCCGGGCTATGGCCGTAATTTCCTGATCCCCACCGGCAAGGCCGCTGCCGCCACGCCGGCGAACCTCGCCGCGTTCGAAGAGCGTCGCGCCGAACTGGAGGCCGCCGCCGCCGATTCGCTGGCCGGTGCTGAAGCGCGTCGTGATCAGCTGGCTGACCTGGTGGTGACCATCGCCGCCAACGCCGGCAGCGAAGGCAAGCTGTTCGGCTCCGTCGGTGCCGCCGAGATCGCTGACGCGGTCACTGCCGCCGGTGTCGAGATCAGCCGCCGCGAGATCCGCCTGCCGGATGGTGCGCTGCGCAACATCGGTGAATTCGATGTCGACGTGCATCTGCACAGCGACGTCGACGTCACCGTCAAGATCGTGATCGTCGCCGGCGAATAATCGCCGCCGGTGGGACCGCGCCGGGTTCATCGAGCCCGGCGCGGGTTATGATCGACGCCCCTGGCCGGAACGTCTCCGGCTACCTGAGCCGCGAGTCGCGCATGTCCGAGTCCGCCGCCGGGGCGTTTCTCGATCCCGGTACCGAAAAACTCAAGGTTCCGCCGCACTCCATCGAGGCGGAGCAGTCGGTACTCGGCGGTCTGATGCTCGACAACCTGGCCTGGGAAAAGGTCGTCGACATCCTCGCGGGCGATGATTTCTATCGCCGCGATCACCGCCTCATCTTCTCCGCGCTGACCTCGTTGGCCGATAGTGGCCAGCCCTGTGACGTGGTCACCGTGTCCGAGTGGCTGGAGACCCGCAAACAGCTCGAGGACGCGGGCGGTTTGTCCTATCTCGGCGCGCTCGCCAACAACACCCCGTCCGCCGCCAACGTGCGAGCCTACGCCGAGATCGTCCGCGAGCGCTCAGTGATGCGGCAGCTGATCGGCGTGGGCAGCGACATTGTCGATTCGGTGTTCTCGCCGGAAGGGCGCGACAGCAAGCAGTTGCTCGACGCCGCCGAGACCCGCGTGTTCGAGATCGCCGAACAGACCATGCGTGGTCGTGCCGGCCCCGAGATCATCAAGCGCGTGCTGACCCGCGTGGTCGACAAGGTGGAGACGCTGTTTCAGGCCTCCAGCACGGTCACCGGCGTGCCTACCGGCTGGGATGATTTCGATGACCGCACCTCCGGCATGCAGGCGGGCGATTTGGTCATCGTTGCCGGGCGCCCGTCCATGGGCAAGACGACGTTCGCGATGAACATCGCCGAACACGCGGTCATGAAGGAATACCCGGTGCTGGTGTTCTCGATGGAAATGCCGGCCGACCAGCTGGCGATGCGCATGATGTCCTCGCTGGGTCGCATCGATCAGCACAAGCTGCGCACCGGTCAGCTGCACGACGACGACTGGCCGCGCATCACCTCGGCGATCAACATGCTGCAGGACAAGAAGCTGCTGATCGACGACACGCCGGCCATGTCGCCCACCGAGGTCCGCGCCCGCGCCCGGCGCGTGAAGCGTGAACACGGCCTCGGCATGATCGTGCTCGATTACATCCAGCTGATGCGCGGCAGCAGCGAACACGCCGAGAATCGGGCCACGGAAATCTCCGAAATATCTCGAAGTCTCAAGGCCTTGGCGAAGGAACTTGAAGTGCCGGTGATCGCGCTCTCGCAGCTCAACCGCAGCCTGGAACAGCGCCCCAACAAACGCCCGGTCATGTCGGATCTGCGCGAATCGGGCGCCATCGAGCAGGACGCCGACGTGATCGTGTTCATCTACCGCGACGAGGTCTACAACCCCGAGAGCGCGGACAAGGGCACCGCCGAGATCATCATCGGCAAGCAGCGTAACGGCCCTATCGGCACCGTGCGCCTGACCTTCCTCGGCAAGTACACCCGCTTCGAGAACTGGATGCCGGAGTCGTACTCGATGGACGAGGACATGATGTGAGCGCGCGCCCATGACGCGGACGGCCTGGGTCGAGATCGATCGATCCGCGTTGCGCCACAACCTCGCCGTCGCCCGTCGCCATGCCGATGGCGCGCGGGTGATCGCGGTCATCAAGGCCAACGGTTATGGACATGGCCTGACCCGCGTGGCCGAGCAGTTGCGGGACGCGGATGCCTTCGCGGTGGCGTCTGTCGATGAGGCTCTGCGACTTCGCAAGGCGGGCTTCGATCACCCCATCGTGTTGTTCGCCGGCGTGCTTGATGCCGAGGAGCTGGCCCTGATCGCCGATCGGGACATCGAGCCGGTCATTCATCATCGATCGCAGGTCGAATTGCTCGCCCGCGCGAATCTGTCCAGCCGCTTCCGGGTCTGGTTGAAACTCGACACCGGCATGCATCGCCTGGGTCTGGACGAAGAGGAATTCATTCGTTCATACAACGAGTTGAAGAAACTGTCGGATGTCGTTTCCGATATCCGCCTGTTGAGCCATCTGGCCAACGCCGATGACCGGGGCGACCCGCTCACCGAACGTCAGCTCGCCCGTTTCGATGCGGTCACCGGCGGCCTTTGTCGCCAGCGCAGCATCGCCAATTCCGGGGGCCTGATGGGCTGGCCGGAGAGCGCCTTCGAGTGGGTGCGTCCAGGTCTGATGTTGTACGGCGTGAGCCCGTTCGGGGACGCGCTCGGGGCCGACCTCGATCTCAGGCCGGTCATGGCGTTCAAGACGCGGGTCATCTCGATCAAGGCATTACGCGCCGGGGACCGGGTCGGCTACGGCGGCCATTTCACCGCGCCGGCGGACATGCGCATGGCCGTGATCGCCGCAGGTTACGGTGACGGCTACCCGCGTCACGTCGATCCCGCAACCGAGGTGCTGCTGAACGGGGCACCCGCGCGCATCATCGGACGTGTGTCCATGGACCTGATCTGTCTCGATCTCAGCGGCCACGACGACGCGAAGCTTGGTGACGAAGTCACTCTGTGGGGTCCGGGCCTGCCGGTCGAGACGGTTGCCGCGCACGCCGGCACGATTCCCTACGAACTGCTCTGCCAGGTCGCGGAACGGGTGCGGGTGCATGAGCTTTGAGCTGCCGCAACCCGTGGTTTCGGTGCGCGGAGCGCACCCTACGTGTGGTTTGGCCGTGCTTCTCGTAGGGTGCGCTCCGCGCACCGCAACCCACCCTGTTCGTATCTGTAGGCCTTGGATTTCTCGCGATGGCTAAAGCGAAGACCCAATACGTCTGCACGGAGTGTGGCGCGGTTGCCCAAAAATGGGCCGGGCAGTGCGGTGACTGCGGGGCGTGGAACACGCTGACCGAGCAGGTCGTCGCGACCGCGAAGCCCGCTGCCGGCGGTCGTTTTGCCGGTTACGCCGGGTCGGTCGGTGTCACCCCGACGCCGCTGAAGGACGTGCCGCCCGAGAGCGTCGCGCGCACGCCGACCGGCATCGGTGAACTCGACCGGGTATTGGGCGGGGGTCTGGTCGAGGGCTCGGTGGTGCTGATCGGCGGCGATCCGGGCATCGGCAAGTCGACGCTGCTGTTGCAGGGCATGAGCCAGCTTGCCGCGACCCGCCCGACCTTGTACGTGACTGGTGAAGAGTCCATCCAGCAGGTTTCGCTACGTGCGCAGCGGCTGGGATGTGGCGATAGCGGCATGGAACTGATGGCCGAGACCTGCGTCGAGACCATCCTGGCCACGGCCAGCCAGCGCCGCCCCGAGGTGCTGGTCATCGATTCCATCCAGACGGTGTTCACCGAGACGCTGCAATCGGCGCCAGGCGCGGTCGCGCAGGTGCGCGAGAGCGCCGCGCAACTGGTCCGCTTCGCCAAGCAGACCGGCACCGCGCTGTTTCTGGTCGGTCACGTCACCAAGGAAGGTGCGCTGGCTGGCCCGCGCGTGCTCGAACACATGGTCGACACCGTGCTCTATTTCGAGGGCGACGGAGGCAGCCGTTATCGCGTGGTGCGGGCGATCAAGAACCGCTTCGGGGCGGTCAACGAACTCGGCGTGTTCGCGATGACCGAGGGCGGCCTGCGCGAAGTCAGCAACCCGTCGGCGATCTTCCTGTCGCGCCACGACGAGCCGGTGTCCGGCTCGGTGATCATGGTCACGCGCGAGGGCAGTCGGCCCTTGCTGGTCGAGGTGCAGGCGCTGGTCGACGAGAGCCGTGGCGGCAATCCGCGCCGGGTCACGCTGGGCCTGGAACAGAACCGGCTGGCGATGATGCTGGCGGTGATGCATCGCCACGGCGGCCTGCCTATGTACGACCAGGACGTCTTCGTGAACGTGGTCGGTGGCGTGCGCGTGTCCGAGACCGGTGCCGATCTGGCCGTGCTGCTCGCGGTGTTGTCGAGTTTCCGCGACAAGCCGCTGGGTGAGGGCCTGGTCGTGTTCGGCGAGGTCGGTCTGGCTGGCGAGATAAGGCCGGTCCAGCACGGCGAGGAGCGCCTGCGCGAGGCGGCCAAGCATGGCTTCACGCGGGCGATCGTGCCCAAGGCGAATGCGCCGAAGCGTGGAATCGAAGGTCTGGAGATCGTCCCGGTCCGCCGCCTGCAGGACGCGATCGACGCGCTGTAGGGTGCGCCATGCGCACCAATGGACGCCGAATGGTGCGCATGGCGCACCCTACGCGGCTTCGATACCGGCTTTGGTGACCCAGTAGGCGTGGTCCGCCAGCGCCAGCATCGGGCGGTCGCCCCGGCTGTCGCCGTAGGCGTGGATTTCGGATGGGGCGTCGATGGAATCCAGCAGGGTGCGGATGCGGCGGACCTTTTCCTCGCCATAGCAGTTGCCGCCGGTGAGCTTGCCGGTGAGGTGGCCGTCGGCGGTGAGTTCTGGGCGGGAACAGATCAGGTCGTCGAAACCGATGCTTTCCGCCCATGGGCCGAGATAGATATCCACCGAGGCGCTGACCAGCACGCAGCGATGGCCGGCGCTCTGGTGTTCACGCAGGCGCGCCATGCTGTCTTCGCGCAGCAGCGTGGGGATCAACGTCTCCGCGAAGCGTGCGCCGATCGCCCTCAATTCGTCGATGTGACGTCCGCCGAGCGTGTGCTTGAGGAGGTCCTGCTTGGCGGTCTCGTTGTCGATCAGCTTGAGCGCGTAGGCACTCAGTTTCGGCAGGCTTTTGAATGCGCCCCAGGCGAGCGCGGGCGGGGAGAGGGCGAAACGCAGGAACGGCAGCAGCGAGTCGCCGTGGGTCAGCGTGCCGTCGAAATCGAACAGCGCGAGCGGGCGGCCCACGGTGACAGCCTTACAGGCTCAGGCGCTTGAAGATGCGTTCCGGGATGTGGCGGATGATGAACATGATCAGCCACCAGAAACCGGGCAGATAGACCACGTCCGCGCGCCGCTTCACCGCGCTGACGATGCCTTTCGCGACCGTGTCGGCGCTCGCCCACAGCAGGCCGCCCTTGTCGAAGCTGGCGGTCATCGGGGTGTCGACGAAGCCGGGCTTGATGGTGACCACGGCGACGCCCTTGTCGGCGAGGCGGTTGCGCAGGCCGCCGAGGAACAGGCTCACCATGCCCTTGGCGGCGCCATAGACGTAGTTGGATTTGCGGCCACGATCGCCGGCCACCGAACTGATCGCGCAGATGACGCCATCGCCTTTGGCCTCCAGGCGGTTGGCGGCCAGCGTGAGCAACGAGACGTAGCTGAGCGCATTGACCTGGATGGCCTCCATGGCGGTGTCCAGCGAGGCCTCGCAGGCGGCCTGATCGGGCAGGGTGCCGTGCGCGATCAGCACCACGTCGATGCCGCCCAGGGCCGCCTCGGCGGCGTCGAACAGTGCGTCGTGGCCGCTGGTGTCGGCGAGATCGGCGCTGGCGACGGCGACCTTGCTGCCGCCGCCGCGCACGCGCAGGTCCTCGGCCAGGGTTTCCAGTCGGGGCGTGTCGCGACCGACCAGGAACAGGTTCGCGCCGAGCGCGTTCCAGCGGCGGGCGCAGGCGGCGGCGATCGCGGAGGTGGCGCCGAAGATGACGATGCGTTGCATGGTGGTTACTCCGTCACCCGCCGCCAGAAACTGGACGAGAAGCGGGGGTCGATGAAGGCGGTGAATTCTTCCCAGCGCGGGCAGGACAGGCGGAACATCTCCGCCGGCATGCGGGCGTCCTTGGCGGGGTACAGGCGGCCGCCGCAGTCGCGCACGACGGCGTCGAGTTCCGCGAACAGCTTGTGCGTGCGGTCGCCGAGGTTGGGGAAGTCGAGCGCCAGGGTCGCGCCAGCGGTCGGGAACGACAGCATCCCCCTGGACGGGATGTCGCCGAACATCTTCAGCACGGCCAGGAACGAGCCGGTGCCGGAGCCCGAGATGCGTTCGAGCAGCGCGTCGATGCCCGCGCGGCTGGTTTCCGGCGGCAGCACGCATTGGTACTGGTAGAAGCCGCGTCGACCGTAGACGCGGTTCCACTCGCGGACGCCGTCGAGCGGGTAGAAGAACGGGACGTGGTGTTGCAGCGCGATGCCCTTGGGCAGCGGGCGGTGGTAATAGGCGACGTTGAACGCGTTCAGACTCAGGCTGTTTATCAGCGAGAACGGCGGATCGAACGGGAAGGTTGGCGCGCGCTCCGTGTGCCCCGGCAGATCGGCCTGCGGCGGCGCGTGGCGACCGACCATGAAGATGCCGCGCCCGCGTTGCCTGCCGCTGGCGACGCAGTCGACCCAGGAGACGGTGTACGGGTATTCCGCGTCGACGGCGGCGTCCTGAGCCCAGAAGCCGTCAAGATTCCGGAAGCGGATGTTCTCGACCACCATGAACGGATTCGCGACCGGTACGAGCTGGATTTCGGCCCAGGTGATCAGGCCGGTCAGGCCCAATCCGCCGATGGTCGCCTCGAGCCAGTCGGTATTCTGCTCGGGCGTGCATTCGACGCGTTGACCGTCCGAGCGCAGCAGTTCCAGGCGGGTGACGTGGTGGCCGAAGTTGCCCATCACGTGGTGGTTCTTGCCGTGCACGTCGTTGGCGATCGCGCCGCCGAGCGTGACGTAGCGGGTGCCCGGCGTGACCGGCAGGAACCAGCCCTGCGGCAGCACCAGATCGAGGATGTCCTTCAGCGACACGCCGGCCTCGGCGCGCAGGCGACCGGTGGCGCGATCGAAGGCGATGTAGTGATCCATCGCGCGGGTGCGCAGCAGCGTGCCGCCTTCGTTCAGGCAGACATCGCCGTAGCTGCGGCCAAGCCCGTGCGCGAGCAGCTTGTCCTCACCGTCCGGCAGTTCCGCGTGGCGGTTGGACCAGTCGATCACGCGATCGTGTTCGACGCGTGGCAGGCGGTTCCAGGAGGTGACGCTCATGTTGCCGGCTCGGCTTCGGCGGCGACCGGGTTCAGGCTGCGCTGGCCGAACAGCAGCGCGAGCACGCCGAGCACGACCGCGAACCACAAGGTCGCCAGCCGGGTCACGACGGTCGCGGCGGTGGCCTCGGCCTCGCCCATGCCGGCCCACAGCAGCAGGCCGATCATCACCACTTCGGAGCCGCCCAGACCGCCGGGCAGGAAGCTCAGCGCGCCGGCCAGCATGGCCAGTGCATAGACGCCGAACGAGAACGCCAGCGGCGGGTCGAAATCCAGCCAGTGCAGCACCAGATGGAAGGCCCAGGCCTCGGCGGACCACGAGATCACGCTCAGCAGCGTGGTGCCGGCGAGCAGACCCGGGGTGTGGCAGCGACGCGCGGCGAGCAACAGACGGGCCAGATGATGGCCGGCGCGACCGATACGGGAGCGATGCTCGTGCAGGCGCTCCGCGATCGCGGTCAGCCACGCCCCGCGCGATAGCAGGATCAGTGGTCCGAGCACCGCGACCACGCCGACCGCGATGATCCAGCCGCCACTCGGTAGCAGGCTCGCACCGAGCAGGCAGAGCAGGACGATCGCGACCAGGTCGGACAGACGCTCGCTGAGGAACGCGGCCGTGCTTTCGGTGTAGGGCATGCCGCGATGGCGCAGGAACACGCCGCGCAGCATCTCGCCGGCCTTGCCGGGCGTGGTGGTCAGGGAGAAACCGGCCAGATAGATCATCGCACTGGGGCCGGTCGGCATCGGATGCCCGAGGCGCGCCAGGAACATCTGCCAGCGGCCGAAGCGCAGCGTGTAGTTGACCAGCGAGAGACCGAGAGCGATCGCGAGCCCGCCCAGGCCGATGCGGGCAAAGGCATCCAGCACGTCGCGCCAGCCGCTCCACAGCGATACGCCCAGGTAGGCCAGCGCGGCGAGCGCGATGGAGGCGATCAGGGCATGGCGTTGGCGGGGGCTCAGGACCATTTTCCGGCGAACCGCATCAGGCGAGGATGTAGACGGTGACCGCGATCCAGGCGGCGACGGTGACCAGCAGATGCGGATCGGAGGTCAGGGTGCGGGCGGTATCGTCGCCATGGCCGTGGCGATGCAGCAGGAAGATGTAGCGGAACACGCCGTAGACGACGAAGGGCACGGTGTAGATCAGCGCCCCGGTGGCGTGGCGCTCAAGCGTTTCGGCGCTGACCGTGTACAGGCTGTAGCTGAGGATCGTGCAGGCAGCGGTGATGGCCATGAACTGCTCGATCATCGCCGGGTTGTAGGCGTCCAGCACGCGTCGGGTCAGGCCGGCGTCGGCCTTGCCGGCATCCTCGACCATCAGCAGTTCGGCCCGGCGTTTCGCGAAACCCAGGAACAGCGTGACCATCAGGCCGCACAGCAGCAGCCAGGGGGAGGGTTCGATGCCGAGACCCTTGGTGCCGGCGAGGATGCGCAACATGAAGCCCGCCGAGATCAGGAACACGTCGATGACGACGATGTGCTTCCAGCTCAGCGAATAGCCGATGTTCATCGCGATGTAGGCGCCGATCAGTGCCGCCGCCCAGAGGCTGATCGAGGCCGACGCGGCCAGCGCGAAGATCCCCAGGCCGATGGCCAGCCGCCAGCCGGTCGCCGCGGTGACCTCGCCGGAGGCCAGTGGCCGGTCGCGCTTGCGGGGATGGGCGCGGTCGGCTTCGATGTCCGACAGATCGTTGAGCACGTAGATGGCGCTGGCCGCCGCGCAGAATGCAATGAACACGGTCAGCGCGGACAGCAGCGTGGCCCCGTCCCATTGCACCGCGAAGATCGGCCCGAGGAAAACGAACCCGTTCTTGATGTACTGGTGCGGGCGAAGCAGTCGGATGATCGGGTGTTTCATCGGGAGCGGTCGCCGTTCAGCGGGGCGTTGGGGAGAAGTTTCCGGCCCCGGAGTGTAGTGCCTTCAACCTTCGTGCGCGGGTTGGTCGCCAGTCCGTCCGGGCCAGCGCGGCATGATCAGCACGGTCTTGATGGTGTTGCTCGTGGTCTGGCGCACTTCCAGCGGGTAGCCCGCGATCATGAGGCTGGTGCCCGGATTGGGGATGGTCTCCAGGTGCTCCAGCAGCAGGCCGTTGATGGTGCGCGGACCGTCGGTCGGCAGTTCCCAGCCGAACATGCGGTTCAGGGCGCGGATGTTGGCGGAGCCGTCGACGAGGTAGCTGCCGTCGCCGACCGGGTCGGCAAAGCGGTACAGGCTGTCGGTCGGATCGGTGGTGAATTCGCCGACCACCTCCTCGAGCAGATCCTCCAGCGTGACCATGCCCTGGATATCGCCGTATTCGTCCACCACCAGGCCGATGCGCTGCTTGAAACGCTGGAAGTTCAGCAACTGCGTGTAGAGCGGCGTGGCCTCGGGGATGAAGTACGGCTCGCGCAACACCCCGGTCAGGTGTTCGCGGTCCACCTCGGGCTTGTCGAGCAGATGGACCGCGTCGCGAAGATGGAGCACGCCGAAGGTGTTCTCGATGGTCTCGCGGTAGACCGGCAGGCGCGTGAACGGGCTGGTGATCAGCTGCCGATGGATGCGCTCCCAGGAATCCTCGATGTCGATGCCGATGATCTCGTTGCGCGGGATCATGATGTCCTCGACATGCACGTCCTCAAGGTCGAGCGCGCCGATCAGCATGTTCTGGTGACGTTCCGGGATCAGGCTGCTCGATTCGTTGACCACCGCGCGCAGTTCCTCGCGCGAGAGCTGTTCACGCTTGCCATGCTCCGCGGACACGCCGAGCAGCCTGAGCAATCCGTTGGCCAGAAGATTCGTTACCCACACCAACGGATACAAGAGCGTGAGCAGCGGCTTCATCACGTAGGAGGCGGGGTAGGCGATGCGTTCCGGATGCAGCGCCGCGAAGGTCTTCGGCGTGACCTCCGCGAAGATCAGGATCACCACAGTCAGCAGGCCGGTGGCGATGGCGATGCCGGCCTCGCCCCACAGACGGATGGCGAGCACGGTCGCGATCGCGGAGGCGAGGATGTTGACGAAGTTGTTGCCGAGCAGGATCACGCCGATCAGGCGATCGGGCCGCGCGAGCAGTTCGGAGGCGCGTCGCGCGCCGCCGTGGCCGGCCTCGGCCTTGTGCTTCATGCGGTAGCGGTTGAGGGTCATCAGGCCGGTTTCGGAACCGGAAAAGAACCCGGACAGCAGGATCAGCACGATCAGCGAGCCGAACAGCAGGCCTAGCGGTAAGTCGTCCAAGGATGGGGTCCGTTAAAGGAGACGGGCGTCATGAAAAGGTCTGAGCGGTTGCAAGTCAACCGACAGCTGTCAGACCTCTGCCCACATGCGCACCAGATTGATGTAGGCATGATCGACGTGACGGGTTTCGCTGTTGCCCGGCGAGATCACCAGAAGCTTCTCGCGGGCCTGATTCAGTTCGTAGAGGATCTGCCGGCGCTGGGGGTCCCGGATCATGCTCTGGATCCAGGCGACCGCGACCAGCCGTTCTCCGCCGGTGACCTCGGCGACCTGATGCAGGCTGCCCGACGGATAGATCACCGCGTCACCGGCAGGCAACTTGACCTTCTGCTGCCCAAACGGGGTTTCGACGACCAGATCGCCGCCTTCGTAGTCGTCCGGATCGTTGAGGAAGATCGTCATCGACACATCGGTGCGGAATTTCTGCCCGCTGCCCATGATCGGATCATCGATGTGCTCGCCGTAGGCCATCCCCGGCACGTAGCGGGCGATGATCGGGTCGGCGACGCGCAGCGGGAAGGTGGCGTTGCGGAAGTTCGGATTCGCGCCGAGCCGCGTCATGAGCAGACGATTGATCTGCATGCGCTGGTCATCGCTGAACTGCATCTCCTCGTTCTTCTTGACCTTGGCGGCGGCCATGCCGGCGCTCAGCCGGCCATCGGCGGCCTGACCGGCGGCGATGATCCGGCGGAGTTGGGCGATGTCGTCGGCGGAGAGGACCTTGTTCAGGGTCAGCAACATGGCGTTGTTCGTCTGTGCGGGAGGGGAAACGAAAAAGGCCGCTCACGATGGAGCGGCCTTTCGGGATCGCATTCGGGAAACAGACCCTCGGCGACCGGTGCCCCGCTGGGCGGGACTGTCCGACCTTAGCGGTGGGAGCCCTTCTCCGCGTGGGAGAGGTCAACCAGCTCCTTGGCCAGATCGTAGTATTCCTTGCGGAAACCGCCGAGGAAGTTCTCGTCCGCGTAATAAGCCTCCGGGTCGAGACCGTTCTCGTGCTCGTAATCGATGAACTGCTTCTGCAGCTCGAGCATGCGAGAGATCACTTCTTGGCGTCTGGACATGTAAACCTCCAAGTTTGCTGGATTCGAGTTGAGGCCGGGGGGCCGAAGAAAAAAAGCGACCCGAGTGAGTCTGGCCGCTCATCAATAATTCATGAAGCGCTAATGGTACCAAGGAAGACTCATATAACACTATCCCGAGTGGGCTATAAGGGCCGCGTCGGCTTGTACCCATATCTGATAAACTGATCGGCCTTCCTTCCGGAACGTGCCCTCGTTCGCTTCGATGACCTCACCCAGCAAAGCTCAGGCTTCAGATCGCCTTGCCCCGGAACTCGTCGCCAAGGTCCGCGACGCTGCCGTCGCCGGCGATGCGCGCGCGGCGTACGAGCTGGGTATGGCGTATGCGAATGGCGAGGGCGTGGATCTCGATTACGTCGAGGCCTCGCGCTGGATCAGCCAGGCAGCTGACGCCGGCCTGGTGCTCGGCCAAAGGGCGCTGGCCTGGCTGTATTCCAACGGCCTTGGGGTCGAGCCCGACGATTCCGCCGCCGTGCGGTGGTACCTGGCGGCAGCCGAGCAGGGCGATCCGCGCGATCAGCATTTCGCCGCGACCATGTACCGCTATGGACGCTTCGGCATGAAGCCGGATGCGGAGCGCATGCTGCATTGGTACACGCTGTCGGCCAACCAGGGCTTCGCGCCTGCGCAGTGCGAACTCGGTCAGTTGCTGGTGAAGGGCAAGCATGTCGCCCGTGACGACAAGCTTGCGTTCCAGTGGCTCAGTCTGGCTGTCGTGAATGGCAGTCGGACGGCGCCCAAGCTGCTGCGCGAGCTCAGCGAGCGCATGAGCGAGGACGATCAGCACGAGGCCAAGAAGGCCATGCTGATGCAGGCCGCCGCCCAGGATTCCTGAGAATCCCAATTCCTGCCGGGGCTTGCGTTCGGTCAGCCCCATCCGGTCCGAGCTGAGTCGCCGGGTGCATTGCCAAGTGCATTGATGTGATCTTGATCTGCCGGGAGTGCGTGCATGTGCTCTTAACCGGTTTGTGCTTATGCTCGGCCACTCCCGATGCAAAAGTGCGTCTCCTGACCCGGATCCGGATTACCCATGATCGAACTGCGCATCCATGGCCGAGGTGGCCAAGGCAACGTGGTCGCGGCCTATCTGATGGCGGCCGCGGCCATCAAGGAACAACGTTACGGACAGGCCTTCCCCGCGTTCGGCGCGGAACGGCGCGGCGCGCCGGTGCAGGCGTTCGTGCGTATCGCCGACGTACCGATCCGACGCCGCTCGCAGGTCGCTGAACCGGATTTCCTGATCGTTCAGGATCAGGCCCTGCTGCACGTGCCCGGCGTGCTGGTCGGCTTGCGGCGTGGCGGCGGCATCCTGGTCAACAGCATCGACAGCTCCGAGCACCTGAGCGAGCAGACCGGCCACCCGACCATCGCCTTCAATGCGACCGCACTGGCGCAGCGACATCTCGGTCGACCGGTGCCGAACACCGCGCTGCTGGCGGCATTCCTGAGCCTCTCGGAGGTGTTGCCGATCGGCGCGCTGGCCGGCGCGCTCAGCGACCGTTTCAAGGGCAAGGTGCTGGAGAAGAATCTGAGTCTGATCGAGGACGCCGCGCAGCAGGTGCCGGGCGGCATCTGGAAAACCATGCGGCGCGCGCCGGAGGTGGCCAATGGTTGAGGCGCTCGAAGGTTCACAGGCGCTCGCACGCGCCGTCGTGCTGTGCCGTCCGGGTGTGGTCGCGGCGTATCCGATCACCCCGCAGACGCACATCGTCGAAAACATTTCCAAGCTGGTCGCGGACGGCGTCGCCAAGCTCGAACTGGTCAGTGTGGAGAGCGAGTTCTCCGCCGCCTCGGTGGCGATGGGCGCGGCGGCGGCCGGCTCCCGCGCGTACACGGCCAGTGCATCGCAGGGCATCCTGCTGATGGCCGAGGTGCTGTTCAACATCGCCGGCCTGCGCATCCCGCTGGTCATGCACTGTGCGAACCGCGCGATCGGCGCGCCGCTGAACATCTGGAACGACCAGTCGGATTCCATGGCGGTGCGCGATGCCGGCTGGATCCAGATCTACTGCGCCGACAACCAGGAGGCGATCGATAGCACCGTGCAGGCCTACCGCATCGCCGAACGCACGGAGCTGCCGGTCATGGTCTGTGTCGACGGCTTCACGCTGACACACACCCTGGAGCCGCTGGAGATGCCCAGCCAGGAGCAGGTCGACGGCTACCTGCCGAGCTACCGTTACGCCCGCAGCCTGAACGTGCGTCACCCGATCTCGCAGGGCACGCTGGTCGGGCCGGACGTGTTCCCCGAGGCGCGTCACAGTCACCACCAGGCGTTGCTGAACTCGATCGCCGAGATCGAGAGCGCCAACGCCGATTGGGCCGCCGTCAGCGGTCGCGACGGCGGCGGTCTGCTGACGGTGGAGGGCGATCCGGACGCCGAGATCGGCATC
Source organism: Gammaproteobacteria bacterium (assembly GCA_024234895.1). Lineage (GTDB taxonomy): Bacteria > Pseudomonadota > Gammaproteobacteria > JACKNK01 > JACKNK01 > JACKNK01. The sequence goes on along the minus strand of JACKNJ010000006.1, from coordinate 133,782 downwards.
CTCGCGATCGGCTCGACCATCGGCACGCTCGCCGAGGCGATGGACGAATACCCGGATCGCCCCCGGGTCCGCCTGATCAAGCTGCGTGTATACCGGCCGTTCCCGATCAATGCCCTGCGCGAAGCCTGCCGGGGTCTGCGCAAGCTCGCCGTGATCGAACGCGCGTTCTCCGCCGGCATGGGCGGCATCGTCGGCACCGAGGTGCGCGCGAGCGTGCCCGGCGTCGAGGTCTACAACTACGCGATCGGCCTCGGCGGACGCGACATCCCGCTCGGTATCTACCCACGCATCCTCGATGCGATGGAGACCGGTGATACCGGTTTCCGGATCCTCGACGTGGACCTCTCCAAACTCCCGGAGGAAGACCGATGAGCACCGAAACGCACGTCGATATCGAACAGCTCCGCCGTCGGCAGCCGCGTTTCCAGGGGCTGGAATCCGGCCACCGCGCCTGTCTCGGCTGCGGTGAGGCGCTGGCCGCGCGCCTGGTGCTGGAATCTGCCGGCCCCAACGTGATGATCGCCAACGCCACCGGCTGCCTGGAGGTGTTCAGCACCGCGTGGCCGGAGTCGGCCTGGCGGGTGCCCTGGGTGCATTCGCTGTTCGAGAACGCGGCGGCGGTCGCCGCCGGCATGGAGGCGGCCCTGAAGCATCAGGGTCAGTCGGCCAAGGTGCTGGCCTTCGCCGGCGACGGCGGCACCTTCGACATCGGTTTCCAGGCCGTTTCCGGCATGCTGGAACGCGGTCACAACGTGCTGTTCGTGTGCTTCGACAACGAGGCCTACATGAACACCGGCATCCAGCGCAGCGGTTCGACCCCGCACGCGGCGGTCACCACGACCAGCCCGGCCGGACGTGAGCGCATGGGCAAGCGCCATCTGAAGAAGGACATCGTGTCGATCATCGCCGCCCACCATGTGCCGTACGCTGCCACCGCGACGGTCGCGTACCCGTCCGACCTGCGCAAGAAGGTGCGCCGCGCGATCGACGTGGACGGCCCCAGCTTCCTGCACGTGCACAGCCCCTGTCCGCTGGGTTGGGGGCATGACAGCGAGAAGAGCATCGCGGTGTCGCGGCTGGCGGTGGAGACCGGCCTGTTCCCGATCATCGAACTCGAACGCGGCGAACTGACCGGCGCGATGCCGATCCGGCACCCGAAGCCGGTCACCGAATACCTGAAGTTGCAGAACCGGTTCCGCCACCTGTTCGCCGATGACCCGCGTGCCCGCGAGGAGCTCGAACACCTGCAGGCACTGGCCGACTACAACATCGAGGTCTACGGCCTGCTCGGTGACGGGCCCGATCCGCTCGATACCTCCGGCATCGACAAGGTCTATCGCGGAGGCGCCAAGTGGGCCTGAACCGATTAGTGATTAATTGCGTTAAATATCAGTCCTAATAGGTTGATAAAATGACAATTTATACCCGTGGTGGATATGCGTTGCCGGGCAGCTCCCTGGCCTTCAAGACCGGCAGCTGGCGGGTGCAGAAACCCCGTCACGTACACGGCGCGGCCCCGTGCCACGCGGTGTGTCCGGCGGGCGAAGATGCCCAGGCGTGGCTGGCGCGGGTCGACGAAGGCGATGTCCAGAACGCCTGGCGCACGCTGGTGCAGGCCAACCCGCTGCCGGCGATCACCGGGCGCGTCTGCCCGCATCCCTGCGAGTCCGCGTGCAATCGCGGCGAGATGGATGCGCCGGTCGCGATCCACGCCGTGGAGCGCTATCTCGGCGACGAGGCGATCCGCCACGCCTGGGACTTCGGCGTTCCCACGCCGAAGGCCGACGCCCCGCGCGTCGCCGTGGTCGGCGCCGGCCCGGCCGGCCTGGCCGCCGCCTACCACCTGCTCAAGCTCGGCCTGCGTCCGACCCTGTTCGACAAGAACCCGTCGGCCGGCGGCACCTGCCTGACCGCGATCCCTTCATACCGGCTGCCGCGCGAAGTGCTCGGCGCGGAGGTCGAACACCTGCTGTCGCTGCCGATCGATTACCGCCCCCGCACCATCCTCGGTCGCGATGTCTCGATCGAGGAACTGCGCGCGGACTTCGCCGCGACCATCCTTGCCCCGGGCCAGCAACAGCCGCGTCCGTGGAGTGTCGACGGCGTGACGCCGAAGGACCTGCATCAGGGACTCGACCTGCTGGAGAGCTGGAACAGCCTGCAAACCGCACCCGCGCCGTTCTCGGCGGCGGTGGTCGGTGCCGGCAACACCGCGATCGACGTGGCGCGCGTGTTGAAGCGCGCCGGCGTGACCGAGGTGCATGTGATCTCCCACAAGGCCAAGCCCGGCCCCGGCGTGCCGGAAGATGACGTGATGCCGGCCCTGGCGCGTGAGATCGCCGAAGCCCTGGAGGAGGGCATCCACATCCACGAGCATCGTGGCGTGCGCCGCCTGATCCTGCGCGGCGAGCGCGTGGTCGGCGTCGAGATGGTGCACATGAAGAAGCTGCGCCGCGCCAACGGACGCCTGTCCCGCGTCGCCTTCGACGGCACCGAGACCGTGCTGCATTGCGATCAGGTGATCCCCGCGGTCGGCCAGGTGCTGGACACGCGCGGTTTCGAGAGCCTGCTCGACGCACACGGCTGGTTCGATCTCGACGATGTCATGCGCGTCGCCGGCCAGCGCGATGTGTTCGTGGCCGGCGACGCCGGCGGCAATGCCGGCACCGTGACCGCCGCCGTCGGGCAGGGCCGGGTGACGGCGGGCGCCGTCGCGCAACTGGTGCGCGGCCATGAGCCGACCATCGAGGCGCCGCGACTGGCGGTGCCGTTCTCGGCCCTCAACGTGCACTACCACGAGTCCGCCCCGCGTGCCGAGGAGCGCGTGTTGCCGGTCGCGGAGCGCGGTGAATCGAACGAGGTCGATCTCGGCCTGGATCGCCTCGACGTCGAAGCCGAGGCGCGCCGCTGCCTGTCCTGCGGCAACTGCATGGCCTGCGACAACTGCTGGACGCTGTGCCCGGATTCGGCGGTGCTCAAGACCCGTGAGATCGCCAGCGACGGCAGCCATTACGTGTTCGATTACGACTACTGCAAGGGCTGCGGGCTGTGTGCGGCGGAATGCCCCTGCGGTTACATCGAGATGATCGAGGACTTGTAGCGGGGTCCCGCCACGATTGGGTTTGCCGGCCCCTGGAAGCCTGAGACGGTTAGTGGAAATGAAGACGGGCCGCCGGCATTGAGCCGGCGGCCCGTATTGTTTGGGGCGCCTTCCCTTTAGGGCGCGGCGGGCGAAGCGAACCGCACCGTTCGCGTGCGATTGACGGCGATCGTCCCGGGCCTGGTCAGACGCCGACCGCCATCAGCGGCCTTCGGCAATCAGCGCTTCGATCAGCGCGGTCGGCTCCGCTGTGTCCCATTCGATCGCGGTGTTGATCGAGTAGCGGATGCGGCCCTCGCGGTCGATCAGGAACGAGCTCGGGAACGCGAACACCTTCCAGGCGTCGGAGGTCTGGCCCTGCGGGTCGATCAGCACCGGAAAGTCGACCTGGACCTTCTCCATGAACTGGAGGATATGGCTCGGTTCCTCCTTGAAGTTGATCGAGACGATCTCGAAATCGTCGCGGGAGAACGTCGCGGCCAGCCGGTTCATGGAGGGGATTTCGTGCACGCAGGGCGGGCACCAGCTCGCCCAGAAATTGATCAGCGCGACCTTGCCGCGCACGTCGTCCAGCGAACGGTCGCCGCCGCGCGTGGCGAGCAGGTGGTAACCGGGCGCGGGCGGGCGATCGGGAAATTCGGTCAGGCCGCGCGCCGCCTGGCGGGTGGGGGCATCGGGCAGGGTCGGTTCGATGCCGCGCGGCATCCGCGCCGCGAAACCGGCGAGCAGCCGGAACGCCTCCTGCAGATGGCCCGGCATCGCCGCAACGGCGGCGTCCTCGTCGCGGTCCTCGCCGCGTTCGTGCATGAAGTACCAGTCACGCACGCCGCGAACCAGGCGGACGACGGTCGGCGCGCCGCCCTCGACGAGCGCCTCCTTCATCGCCGGCAGCCGGCTGCGCAAGGCGCCGCGCTCGGGTTGCAGCAGGTAGATGGGCACGGAGACCTGCCGCGCGATGGGCACGATCTCGGGTTCGACCCCGGCTGGCGGTGCCGCGCCGAACAGATTCGGATAGACCATGGCGATGCCCCGGAAGCGGTGCCCGGCCGGCATCTCGGCCTGCCAGCGGCTCGCGCCGCGCAACGCGGGGATGGCCATGCGGTCGGCCGCGACCAGCAGGTACGGCTGGCCGCTTGCCTCGGCGGCGCGCAGCAGCGCGAGCACGCCCTTGCCGCTCAGGCCGCGCACGTTGGCCGGGGTGCGTTCGAGGAAGAAATCCTCCAGCAGGTTCACGCGCCAGACACTGAAGCCGTTGGCCTGGAGATCGAGCATCAGGGCCGCGAAGGCCGGGCGGGCGTCGTCGAGTTCCTCCAGCCAGATCAGCAGAGGGGTGTCGGCGTCGTTTGCGTAGACCTGGACGTGCAGTTCCTGGTCATCGTCGGTGGTGACGACGAGGTCGTCCGCGCTGGCGAAGGCGGCGAAGAGGATGAGCAGCAGCGGAAGGAGTGGCTTCAAAGCGGTTCCCATTGCGCGAAGGTGGCGGCCTGTCCCCGCAAGACTCCGTTCGCGTCGATCAGGTTCCACACCGTCGCACCCCGGATGCGGAAGCGGTGGCCGTGCGCGGAGATGCGCACGCCCGAATAGTCGTTGGAGTAACCGTCGCGTTCGACCGCCGCGAGCAGCGCCTCGCGTTCCTCGCGGGCGTCCGGCTCGGCGGTCTCGCGTGACGGCGTGCGCGTGAAGCGTTTCCAGGACATGTCCCAGAGGTGCAGCGCGGCGCGGTTGCCGAAATTCAGGATCGGGGTGTCCTCGGTGCCATGGCTGGCCACCACGGCCTCGTGCTCGAACAGGCGTTCGGCGTCGATCTCGGCATTGCCGCTACGGGGGATCAGCTCCTGGCCCAGCCAGTGGCGGTAGGAATCGAGGATCAGGGTCGCCTGCGCGACCGCCTCGGCACTCAGGGACGGCAGCCGCTGCGGACGGGTCAGCAGCCAGATGATCACCGGCGGCATCACCACCAGCAGGGTCCAGCTTGCGATCGGCGGCGGCGACCAGATCGTGTAACTCAGGCCCAGGCCGAAGGCGATGCCGCCGACCGCGAAGGCCTTGCCACGTCTCGACAAAACCCCGCACTGAAGGAAGTCGCGCACCGGCGGGCCGAACTTCGAGTGCGCGTAGATGCGGTCGCGCCAATGCGGCGCGCTGCGCGCGAAGAACCAGGCGGCGAGGATCCAGAACACCACCGTCGGCAACAGCGGCAGGAAGATGCCGACGAAGCCGGTGATGAAGAACAGCCAGCCGAGGATCAGGTTGAGGGTGCGGTTCATGAAAGCCGGTCAGCAGGTGCAGGGCAGGCCGCGGATTCTCGCAAATCCGCAGCGATGAATGCGACCTGTAGGAGCGGCTTCAGCCGCGAACGGCACTCGGGTTCGCCTCAAGCGCCGATCGCGGCTGAAGCCGCTCCTACTGTGGCGTTCCGTTCGGGGTGTTTGGCTGTGGCATTAGCGAAGGGTGATAGACTCGACGCCATTGTCCCACCCGCTTTCCTTTCAGTGAATTCCGGAGCCCCCATGGCCTACGACAAGATCACCGTGCCCGCCGACGGCGCGAAAATCACCGTCAACGATGATTTCTCCCTGAACGTGCCGAACAACCCGATCATCCCGTTCATCGAGGGTGACGGCATCGGCGTGGACATCACCCCGGTGATGAAGAAGGTCATCGACGCGGCGGTCGACAAGGCTTATGGCGGCGGGAAGGCGATTTCCTGGATGGAGATCTACGCGGGCGAGAAGGCCAACAATCTCTACGGTGGCGATGTCTGGCTGCCGGACGAGACCCTGGAGGCGGTCAAGGAATTCAGCGTGTCGATCAAGGGCCCGCTGACCACGCCGGTCTCCGGCGGCATCCGCTCGCTGAACGTCGCGCTGCGCCAGATCCTCGATCTGTACGTCTGCCTGCGCCCGGTGCGTTATTACGACGGCACCCCGAGCCCGGTGAAGGAGCCGGAGAAGACCGACATGGTCATCTTCCGCGAGAACTCGGAGGACATCTATGCCGGTGTCGAGTGGGCGGCCGGCACCGATGAGGTCAAGAAGGTCATCGACTTCCTGCAGAACGAGATGGGCGTGACCAAGATCCGCTTCCCCGAGACCTCCGGCATCGGCATCAAGCCGGTCTCCAGCGAGGGCACCAAGCGCCTGGTCAAGCGTGCGATCCAGTACGCGATCGACCAGGACCGCGCCTCGGTCACCCTGGTGCACAAGGGCAACATCATGAAGTTCACCGAGGGCGCCTTCAAAAACTGGGGCTACGAGGTGGCTAAGTCCGATTTCGGCGCGGTCGAGATCGACGGCGGGCCGTGGTGCTCGTTCAAGAACCCGAACACCGGCAAGGAGATCGTCATCAAGGACGTGATCGCCGACGCCATGTTGCAGCAGATCCTGCTGCGTCCGGCGGAGTACGACGTGATCGCGACCCTGAACCTTAACGGTGACTACATCTCCGACGCGCTGGCCGCGCAGGTCGGCGGCATCGGCATCGCCCCCGGCGCGAATCTGTCCGACACCGTCGCGATGTTCGAGGCCACCCACGGCACCGCGCCGAAGTACGCCGGCAAGGATCAGGTCAACCCCGGCTCGATCATCCTTTCCGCCGAGATGATGCTGCGCCACATGGGCTGGAATGAAGCCGCCGATCTGGTGGTCAAGGGCCTGGGCGGCGCGATCAGCGCCAAGACCGTTACCTACGACCTGGAACGCCTGATGGAGGGTGCGACCCTGCTCAAGTGCTCCGAGTTTGGCGACGCGATCATCGCCAACATGTAAGCATCGGATGTAGGCCGGTTTAAGCCCCGGAGGGGCATAGCCGGCTTGGTGCTTCTGAGCGAAGCCTTAAGCCGGAAACGCTTCGCTTATTCCGGCCTACATCAGGGTTTGGTCCCGCCAAGCGGGCTCGTAAACTCTGCCTATACTCATTCGCAAGGCGGCGCGCCGTTCACACGGCAAGCCGCCTTGCGTCACTTTGTGAATCGGGTTTTCCGCGATGGCGAATCTTCCTGACCACTACAGCGACGACGATGGACTGGCTCTGCAGGACGCAAAGCCAAAGCTGAAGAAGCCGCCGCAGTACCAGGTCGTCCTGCTGAACGACGACTACACGCCGATGGAATTCGTCGTGGAGGTCCTGGAGCAGTTCTTCGGCATGGATCGTGGCAAGGCCACGCAGGTCATGCTGCACGTTCACACCCGCGGCAAAGGGGTTTGCGGGGTTTATACGAAGGAGATCGCGGAAACCAAGGTCATGCAGGTCAACCAGTACTCCAGGAAGCACCAGCACCCGTTGCTGTGTGACATGGAGAGCATGTGATGTCCGGCATGGGAGCGGCGGGAGCTAAGAAATTATGTTGAGCAAGGATCTCGAAGTCACATTGAATGAGGCCTTTCGCGAGGCCCGGGACCAGCGCCACGAGTTCATCACCGTGGAGCATCTGTTGCTCGCGCTGCTCGATAACCCGTCCGCCGAAGAGGTGCTGCGCGCCGTCGGCGCCGATCTCGACACCCTGCGTCGTGAACTGGTCGATTTCCTCGCGGTGTCCGCGCCCACGCTGGCCGGCGAGGACAGCCGCGAAGTGCAGCCGACACTCGGTTTTCAACGTGTGCTCCAGCGTGCCGTCTTCCACGTGCAGTCTTCCGGCAACAAGGAAGTCACCGGCGCCAACGTGCTGGTCGCGATCTTCAACGAGCAGGATTCCGAGGCGGTCTATTTCCTGAACAAGCAGGACGTGACCCGTCTGGATGTCGTGAATTTCATCTCGCACGGCATCTCCAAGGTCGCCGACGACAACGAAACCGGTGACGCGCCACCCGGCATCAGCCATGCCGAAGAGTCTGGCGAGGAGGGCGGCAAGCAATCCGCGCTGGCCAGTTACGCCACCGATCTGAATGAGGCCGCGCGCGCGGGCCGGATCGATCCGCTGATCGGTCGCCGCGACGAGATCGAACGCACCGTGCAGATTCTCTGTCGGCGCCGCAAGAACAACCCGCTGCTGGTCGGCGAGGCCGGTGTCGGCAAGACCGCCATCGCCGAGGGTCTGGCCCGTCTGATCGTCGAGGAGGACGTGCCTGAGGTGCTCGCTGACGCCGTCGTGTATTCGCTCGATCTCGGCAGTCTGGTCGCCGGCACCAAGTATCGAGGCGACTTCGAGAAGCGCCTGAAGGCGGTGCTGAAGGAACTCAGGATGCAGCCCAACGCGGTGCTGTTCATCGATGAGATTCACACCATCATCGGTGCCGGTTCGGCCTCGGGTGGCGTCATGGATGCATCCAATCTGATCAAGCCGATGCTCGCCAACGGCGAACTGAAGTGCATCGGCTCGACGACCTATACCGAATATCGTGGCATTTTCGAGAAGGATCACGCGCTGGCACGGCGCTTCCAGAAGATCGACGTGCTCGAACCGAGCGTCGAGGAGACCTTCCAGATCCTGAAGGGCCTCAAGACCCGCTTCGAGGAGCACCACGAGGTGCGTTACTCGAACACCGCGCTGCGCGCCGCCGCCGAACTGGCCGGTCGTTACATCAACGATCGCCATCTGCCGGACAAGGCCATCGACGTGATCGACGAGGCGGGCGCGAATGTGCGTCTGCAACCGCCGTCCAAGCGCAAGAAGACCATCAACGTCGCCGATATCGAACGCATCGTCGCCAAGATCGCGCGCATCCCGCCGAAGAGTGTGTCGGCCAGCGACACCGAGGCGCTGAAGACGCTTGAGCGTGACCTGAACATGGTTGTGTTCGGTCAGGGCGAGGCGATCGGCGCGCTGGCGACCGCGATCAAGCTGGCGCGTTCCGGTCTCGGTCATCCCGAAAAGCCCGTCGGCAGCTTCCTGTTCGCGGGCCCGACCGGCGTCGGCAAGACCGAGGTCAGCCGTCAGCTGGCGCGCATCCTCGGCATCGAACTGATCCGCTTCGACATGTCCGAATACATGGAGCGGCACACCGTCTCGCGTCTGGTCGGCGCGCCGCCGGGCTACGTCGGCTTCGATCAGGGCGGCCTGCTGACCGAGGCGATCACCAAGCACCCGCACGCGGTGCTGCTGCTCGACGAGATCGAAAAGGCGCACCCGGACGTCTACAACCTGCTGCTGCAGGTCATGGATCACGGCACGCTGACCGATAACAACGGTCGCAAGGCCGACTTCCGCAACGTCATCCTGATCATGACCACCAACGCGGGTGCGGAGGAGATGGGGCGTTCGTCGATCGGCTTCACCCATCAGGATCACAGTACCGACGGCATGGAAGTCATCAAGAAGCTGTTCAGCCCCGAGTTCCGCAACCGCCTGGACACGATTGTTCAGTTCAAGGGGCTGACGCGGGACACCATCGGCAGCGTGGTCGAGAAATTCGTGTTCGAACTCGAAGCCCAACTGGCCGACAGGAAGGTCACCATCGAGATCACGCCCGCCGCGCGCGACTGGCTGGGCGAACGCGGCTACGACAGCAAGATGGGCGCGCGCCCGATGGCGCGCATCATCCAGGAACACATCAAGAAGCCGCTCGCCGAGGAATTGCTGTTCGGTGAACTGGTGAGTGGCGGCAACGTCCGTATCGATGTCGACCAGGATGCGCTGACATTCGATATCACCCCGGTCAAGGAACGCCGACCGGAAGTCGTGGACTGACGCAGTCCGGATTGCCTCTTCGAGGTGTCTAAGCAGGCTGCCGCGCAGCGCCGTTCAGCCGGGTCTGACAATATTCGGCAGGCGATTGTCAGACTCTGACGAATTCAGGCGTCAGGGCGCATGAAATTGACCGTAATCAGGTTTGGCGTCTCCGGTTTGGCGAGGCGAAATCACGAAAAGACGGGGTTGTTTAGATGGTGGTCCGATATTTGCTTTTATCTGGTATCTAACGAAATTGTCAGCCCCTCTGCGAGGATGACCACGATGAACAAATTCGCCGCTGTTGCTGCCGTTGTCCTCGGCCTTGGTGCCGTCGGCCCGGCACATGCCTTCATCTACGAGGAGTGCTCGGTTTCCGATGTCACCTTCGGGGTGGGCGGCAACGCGGCCTCGAACTCGGATGCCTGCTTCGGCTGGACCAGCGACTACGGCAACCCCACCTTCGAGCAGACGCTGGTCGAGGACGCTTTTGGCACCGAGATCGGCAACGATTGGGTGTACGTGACCAAGTTCGAGAGTTCCTCGGCCACTGGCAGCTACGGTGACGTCAGTTTCACGTTGTCCGCGAACAACAGCAACGACACCTGGACGCTTTCCTGGAGTGACCCGGTCGGCAACACCTTGCCCTCGGGTTTCGACATCGCGCTGGTGTTGAAAGCGGGTCAGGGCAGCGGCGGGTATCTGTTCGATGATTACGTTCTGCCGGTCACGCCGAACACCGGTACCGGTGATTTCGAGGTTGGCATCCTCAACAATCGCGGTCGTGAGCTGAACCTGTCTCACATGACGTTGTTCATCCGTGAAAGCGGTGACACTCCGCCCGGCCCGGACAACGAGGTGCCCGTGCCGGGGACCCTGGCCCTGCTCGGTGCCGCGGCTTTCGGTCTGCGCCGCAAGCGGAAGATCGCGGAGGAAGCCGAGGTGGTGGAAGCGGCGTCGGTCGATATCGAGTAAGCGACACCGCAGACGAAGTCGTATCCAGCGAACAAAAGGCCGCCTGGTCCACCAGCCGGCCTTTTTGTTTTCGGTGTTCCTCCGCCGGGAGGGCTACACGGCGCTGCGGATTTGCCTTCGACGTTCGTTCCAGCTCATGACCATGCGGTAGAGCAGCGGGATCACGAACAGCGTCAGCAGGGTCGAGAAGCCCAGCCCCCAGACGATCGCGGTGGCGACCGGACCCCACAGTTGCGATTGACCACCTAGCCCGGTCGCGAGCGAGAACAGGCCGGCGATGGTGGTCAGCGTGGTGATCAGGATTGGGACGACGCGGCGGCGGGCGGCGTAGACGGTCGCGTGCTGCACGCTCATGCCGGCTTCGAGACGCTGATTCGCAGCGCTGATCAGCACGATCGCGGAATTGACCGAAATGCCCGCCAGCGCGACAACCCCGTACAGCGTGTACAGCGACAGCGGGTGGCCGGTAATGATCAGGCCGATGATCACGCCGCTGAACGCCATCGGCACGGTGACCAGGATCAGCAGGGGCTGGAAGTAGCTGCGGAACTGCGTGCCGAGGATCAGATAGATCAGGCCGATGCCGAACAGGAACAGCACCGCGATCGCGTCGATGCTTTCCTGCACGTCGTCCAGTTCCCCCTTGAAATCGAGGTCGATGTTCGGGTGCTGGGCGGCGATCTTCGCCCAGCCGTCCATGACCATGCGGTTGGCGGTCACGGTGTCGAGCCGGGCCTTGTCGAGTTCCGCCTCGACGGTGATCGCGCGGCGGAAGTTGTAATGCCGGATCTGGCTCTGGCCGGTGCGGGTCTCGACCTGAACGAGGGCGGCGAGCGGCATGGTGCGGCCATCGGGCAGGGCGATGCGGGTTTGCAGCACCCGCTCGATATCGTCGATGGCCAGGTCGCGCGAACGCACCCGGACGTCGATCTCGTCGCCTTGATGCTGGAAATCGGTGACCACCTCGCCGTCGCCAAGCAGGACCAGCGTGCGCATCAGCGTGGTGGGGGCGATGCCGGCACGGCGGGCGGCGTCCGCGTCGATCCGGAGGTTCAGTTCTTTGGCGCCGGCGCCGGCGTCGTCGCTGATGTCGGACGCGCCCGGAATGGTCGCGATGACGTCGGCCAGCGCCCCGGCGGCGGCGCGCAGTTCGTCGTGGGCGTCGCCACGCACCTTCACGCTGATCGGCTTGGTGGTCGGCGGGCCGTCCTTGAGCGGAAACATGGTTACCCGCTCCGGTCCCGGGATGTCGTGAATGACCGCGCGTACCGCCTCGACTGCGTCCTCCACCGACCGGAAGCTGCCGTCCTGCGGGACCAGGCTGATCATGATCTGGCCGTAGCGTTCACCGAAAAGGGGTTCGGTTTCCGTGAACTGCTGGCCGGCGTAGGTGACCACTGCGCGCAGTTCGCGTTCCTGCAATTGGTCTTGAACACGTTTCTCCAGGGCGACTGCCGTTGCCAAGGTACGTTCGACCGGCGTGCCGGCCGGCATGGTCACGTTCACGTAGAAGATGCGGTAGCTCTCCAGCGCGAAGAAATCGACGTGCACCTTGCCTGCCATCAGCGCGCTCAGCGCGCCGGCCATGATCAGCGCGAGCGCGCTCAGCGACAGTTTCGGTCGCCGCATCACCCATATCAGCACCCGCGCGTAGTCGTGGCGGAGCGCGTGGACGAAGCGTTCACGGCGCGCATGCAGTCGGCTCGGTCGGTTCGGGTCCGTGCGCGCGGCGATCACATGCGCGGGCAGCATCCAGTAGGCCTCGATCAGGCTGATCGCGAGGGCGATCGTCACCACCATCGGGATCACCCGCATGAAGTCGCCGAGGATGCCCGGCAGCAGCATCAGCGGCAGGAACGCGGCCATGGTCGTGAGCACCGACGCGGTGACCGGCGCGAACACCTCGCGCAACGATGCCAGCGAGGCGTCCAGCGCGGCCATGCCGCGGGCGATGCGGTAATAGATGCCTTCGACCACCACCACGGCGTCGTCGACCAGCATGCCCAGCGCGATCACGGTGCCGAGCAGGACCTGGGTGTTCAGCGTCTCGCCCATGTTGGCCAGCACCCAGAAGGTGCCTGCCAGCGTGAACGGGATGCCGATGGTGGTCAGTGCCGCGACCCGGCTGCCGAGGAACAGCCAGGCCGTCACGAACACCAGCAACAGACCGAGCAGGGCGTTGCGCTGCATCACGTCGATGGCGTGCCGCGTGGTTTCGGTCTGGTCGTCGGCGAGCACCAGACGCACGCCGGTACGGTCGCTGAGCCGGTTGCGCGCATCGATGTAGTCGTTGACCCGCGCGAGCAGGTCCAGCGTGTTCACGCGCGGCTTCTTGAACAGGGCCAGCATGATGGCCGGTTCGCCGCGATAGCGGACCAGCTTGTCCGCGCGCTCCCGCCCGCTGCGAACCTCGGCGATGTTCGCCAGCGGGATTTCGCCGCGTGCGCCGACGACGGACAGGCCGGCGAGATAGGCCGGCTCCGGATCGGTACCCAGCCAGCGCAGATTCCAGGAGTGGTCACCCTGCGTCAGCTTGCCGGCGGAGAGATCGCGGAAATAACTGGCGACGCTGTCCGATACGTCGGTCGGGTTGAGGCCGAAATCGGCAAGCCGGGCGGCATCGAACAGCACCTGGAGTTCCGGATCGGGCATTGCGGTCGGGTCGACGCGGTCGATGCCGGTCAGACGCTCCAGATCTTCCTCGATGTCGCGGGCCTGGCGGCGCAGGTTGTCGTCGTCGGCCAGACCGGTGACGACCAGGGTCGCGGTAGGGAAAGCGTTGGACGAGGTGAGCTCGAAGAATTGCGGGTCCTCGGCGGCCTCCGGCAACTCGTCTTCCTTGTCGCGCACCTCACGCCGCAGATCGTTGATACGGCGATCGAAGGTGCGTTCGTCGATCTCCTCGAAGCGCACCAGGATGCTGGACACGCTGTTGCGGCTCTGGCTGGACACAAAATCGATGTCGCCGACCTTGGCGATGCCGCGTTCCAGCACGTCGGTCACGCGGCGCTCGACGTCTTCGGCGGAGGCGCCGGGCAGCACCGTGATGATGCTGACCCAGTTGAAGTTGACCTCCGGGTCCTTCGCGCGCGGCAGGATCAGCGCGTAGTGCAGCGTGCCGAGCACCAGCACCAGCACGAAGAGCAGGTTCGCGAGAACGTGGTTCTGAAGGAAACGGGCGAGCATCCGTGCGGCTTATCGGCTTACATCGTCGGCGCTGACGGTCTCGACCGCCGCGCCGTCGTGCAGCGCGTGGCGACCGGTCGTGATCACGGGCGTGGTGTCGGTCAGACGGGGGTCGGTCGGCAGGCGGGCGGGGCGGCCCTCGATCGCGTCCGGGATCGCCACGAAGCTCGCCTTGCCGTCGACGATGATGAATATCCCCAGCTGTTCGTCGCGTGCGACCAGCAGATGCGCGGGCACGCTCGGTCGCGTGTCCTGCCATTGCAGGCGCCCGGCGCTGCCTGGCAGGGCGCGGTTCGCGGTGAACGTGAGGCGCGCCTCGCGGGTGCGAGTGACCGGGTCCTGGGCGGCGGTTACGGCGCGCAACTGGAGCGGGTAGCGCTGTCCGGACTGGATGAATACGGGGCCCTCGGCGGCTTGCAGGGCCTCGGCCTCTGCGGGCAGCACCTGCGCGCTGACCTCGATGTTGCGGTCGTCGAGCAGGCGGATGACCGGTGTGCCGACCGTCGCGTAGTCACCGACATTGAGCAGGCGTTCGATCAGGATGCCGTCGAACGGCGCGCGCAGTTCGCAATCGGCGACGTCGCGCTCGCGTTGTTCCCGGTCGTTGCGCTGCGCGGCCAGCTCGGCGTCGAGCCGGCGCAACTCCGCACGGCGCTGATCGACCAGTTCCTCGGACGCGTTCTTCTGTTTGACCAGCTTGTCGGCACGCCGCAGCTGCGCGCTCGCCAGTTCCCGCTGGGCGATCAGTGCGTCGATCAGGTGACCGCTGCGCGCGAGCAGCAGCTCGTGACGCTGACAATCCAGCCGGACCAGCACGTCGCCGGCGGCGACCCGCGTGCCGGGCAGCACGGGTATCGCCTCGATCCGCGCGGCGATTTCCGCCGCCGGCGTGACCAGGTTGAGACTGGCCACCGTGGCCGGCGCTTCGGCGATCTCGACACCGCGAAGTTCCGCGAGCGGGCGGGCGTCGACGCGTGGCGCGGCCAGCGCCACGGGCGTGGCGCTCAACAAGCACGTCAGGGCGAGGCATGCCGCTGCCTGCCGGGTCAGGCGGGCGGTGGGAGCGGCGGAATGAATTCGTGACATGGAATAAAGAAAACGGGGTGTCGGGGCGGCGATAGTAGCAGTCAGTTCAGAGCGATTTCAGTGCACGGACAAGGCGGTGATCGGGGTTGCGTCGTGCAATCCGATTGCAGCTCGCAACCGTGTCGGCGCGGTCATTCAGGCGCCGATGGCGGCAGCGGAGTCGCATGGATGCGGGCATGAAGCGGCTTTCGCGGAGATTGGCCCGTCCATTGCTGGAAGACGCGTCGAAGTGCGTAGAGCTTTTAGTATCCTCCCTCTGCGGAAACGCAGATTCACGGGACCCCATGCAGCGGGGTCCCGTTTTTTTTGGTTTGTCGCAGATTGGCGGGGCACCCCGAGCGAACGCCGACGAATCCCCGAACGCAGGCGAATGAAAAAGGCGGTTCTGTAAGCGGAGAAGGCGATTGCCGATGTTCGCCCGGCTTTTCGGCCCTGCGCGAGCGGCCATGGCTTCCTGAACCGGCCTACGAGGGCGGAACGCGCCTGGCCGGGGGTTAACCGGGGAACAGGGCGCGGACCATTGCGCGGGTGTCATCGAGCCGGGCGGCGGCGCGTTGGGAGATCGCGCGTTGGATGTCGGCGGAGATGGGGAGGTCGGCACAGGTGGCAACCGGGACCTGTCGGAAGACACCGTTGGCGATGTCGGCAGCCATGCGGATCAGCATCGCGGCCTGCCAGCCGTCGCCTCGGTAATCGCGTTCGGCCTGATGTTCGACGGCGCATACCAGCACCGGCGGCAGTTGCCATTGGCGGCACAGGTGGGCG
The DNA here is from genome assembly GCA_024234895.1 of Gammaproteobacteria bacterium. Lineage (GTDB taxonomy): Bacteria > Pseudomonadota > Gammaproteobacteria > JACKNK01 > JACKNK01 > JACKNK01. The sequence continues at coordinate 118,066 of JACKNJ010000006.1, read as the reverse complement.
CCGGCGCGGGCGTAGCCGATGCCGCATTCGCTGTGTGTGGACTGGTCCAGCGTGGGTTGCGCTTCACCGGAATCCGCTTCCCAGCCGGTGATCGCGGCGATGGCCGCGTTGGTCTCGGCCGGCATGCGGTCGGCGAGCCATTGCAGGCCGAGGTTGTGCAGCAGGCCGGCGGTGCGTGCGGCGTGCACGTCGAGGCCGCTCCACGCGCCGCTGGCCTCGGCCAGCCGTGGGGCGATGTCTGCGGAGAGCATCGCGCTGACCCAGAAACGTTCGCTGTCGAAACCGGCGCAACGCTTGGGGTTGAACGGCAGCGCCACGGTCATGCCCAGGGCGATGCCGCGTATCACGTCCAGACCGATGCGGGAGCAGGCTTGCGTGACCGAGACGACCGGCGAGGCCGGCGCCGACCAGGCGGAATTGGCCAGCCCGATGAGGCGGGCCGCGACCGGCGGAAAGCGCTCGATCAGCGCGCCCAGATCCGCGAGGCCGATGTTGTCGTCGTTGAGCGCGCGCAGCAGCGCGGGCGCGCCGGGCGGCAGGGTGGGCGTGCCGCCCTTGCGTCCGGCCAGGGCGGGTGGGAGTTCGAGCGCCGTGTTCATGGTCCGGCCTGTTCGGGGGCAAAGTTGTGGACGGCGAGCAGAGGCACCTGCTCGGCGCCGACCGGGCGCGAGAAATAGAAGCCCTGGATGTAGTCGCAATCCATGCCATACAGAACCTGGACCTGTTCCAGGGTCTCGACGCCCTCGGCGATGACCTCGTAACCGAGCGCGTGGCCGAGGCGGACGATGGTCGCGAGCAGGGTCGCGGCGTTGCCGTCGCTGAGCACGTCCTGGACGAAAACGCGATCGATCTTCAGGTAGTTCAGCGGAATGTGCTTCAACGACGCGAGCGAGGAATAGCCCGTGCCGAAATCGTCGATGGCGATCTTCACGCCCAGGTTGTGCAAGGCTTCGAACACCAGCAGCGAAGACTCGGCACCGGCCTGGAACGCGCTCTCGGTGACTTCCAGTTCCAGCAGATGCGGCGGACAGCCGGTGGATTCAAGGATGTCGCGGACCATGTTGATGAAGCCTTCCTTGCGGAACTGCGTCGGCGACACATTGACCGCGATGCGAAAGCCGCTGACGCCATCGCGCATCCAGTCGACCATCTGCTTGCAGGCGGCGCGCATGACCCATTCCCCGAGCGTGTCGATGAAGCCGATGCGTTCGGCGACCTCGATGAATTCACCGGGCGGCACCATGCCGCGGGTCGGATGCTGCCAGCGGACCAGCGCCTCGACGCCGGCCATGCGCCGCGAGCCGAGCTCGATCTGCGGCTGGAAGTGCAGGATGAATTCTTCGCGGGCGACGGCCTGGCGCAGGTCCTGTTCCAGACGCAGGCGGCGTTCCGCATCGGCGGTCATGTTCGGCTCGTAGAACGCGTAGCGATGCTTGCCGGCCTGCTTGGCCGCGTACATGGCGCTGTCCGCGGCTTTCATGAGGGTCGAGACATCGCGACCGTCTCTGGGAAAATGCGCGATGCCGATGCTGACGCGCGGGTTGACCTCGCTGTTGCCGAGCTTCACCGGTTCGTTGATGCAGCTCAGGAAGCGTTCCGCCACGCTGGCCGCCAGGTAATCGGTGTCGAGGTCGTCGACCAGGATGCAGAACTCGTCGCCGCCGAGGCGTGCCGCGACATCGGATTCGCGCAGTTCCTTCTGCAGGCGTCCGGCGATGACCTTCAGGAGCTGGTCGCCGATGTCGTGGCCCATCGAGTCGTTGATGTCCTTGAAGCCATCGAGGTCCATGTAGAGCAGGCCGAAACGTTCGCCATGGCGCAGCGCGGCGGCGATGTAGGACTCCAGATAGTTCTGGAAATAGCCGCGACTGCGCAGTCCCGTGAGGGTGTCGGTGTAGGCCAGATTGCGGATCATGGCCTCGGCGGCACGCTGTTCCGACACATCCTGAACGATGCCGACCACGGTGCCGCCGTCTTCCTCGGAGAAGGTCAGGGTCTGGTAGAGCGTGGGTGCCTCGTCCGGTTCCGCGCTCGCCATCTGGAAATCCATCGCGTCCTGTGCAGCGCCCGTGGCGGCCGCGCGGATGGTGCGCTCGATCTTGCGGCGGTCCTCGGCGCGAACCAGTTCGAGATAGTCGCGCAGGTGGATGTTGCGGCTGCCCACCGGGATGCCGGCCATCTTCTGCAGGTGCTCCGACACCTCGAAAAGGTCGCTGCCGACCACCCAGCGCCAGTAGCCGAGACGGGCGACTTCCTGCGCGCGATTCAGCTTCTCGCGGCTGTCGCGCAGTTGCCGCTGGTCCTGGGCGGCGCGCAGCTGGAAACGCACGCGATGGACCAGGATCGGGTAGTTGACCGGTTTGGTGATGAAGCCCTCGGCGCCGGCCTCGAATGCGTCTTCGACCGACTCGACGTCCTCCAGGCCGGTGACCATCAGGATCGGCGGGTCCTCGTGTTCCCACAGGGCGCGGATCTCGCGACACACGGTGAAGCCGTCGAGATCGGCCATGACCGCGTCCAGCAGGACCAGATCCGCCACGTTGCGCCTGGCCCAGGCGAGCGCGGCCTTGCCGCTGTCGGCCTGCTCGACCTTGAACCCGGCCGCTTCCAGCGTCGCGCTGGTGGTGTCCAGGAAGAAGGGGTCGTCATCCACGACCAGGATCAATGCCTGCTCGGAGTTGTCGGCCTGACCCCGCGACAGGCCGCTGCCGGCATGCGTGTCGTCGAGTTCCGGCAGGGCGAGCGTTTCGAGGGCTTTGCGCAGATGCGGTGTCAGCGCCTCGAACTGTGCGGCGATGCGTTCGACGTGCGCGGCAAGCGCGGTCGCGCTCGTCTCGCGCTGATCCGCGCGGCAAGCGGCTTCGAGAGCCGCGCAGGAATCGGGCATCGCGACGCCGCCAAGCGTGCGGCTGGACGATTTCAGGGTATGCGCGATGCGCCCGAGGGTCTCGATGTCGCAGTTGGTCAGGGCATCGCGCATCGCGCTGATCTGGTTCGGTGTTTCCCCGATGAACTGCGTGATCGCGTTGCTGTGCACATCGCGACCCAGTTGCAGACTGAGATGACGCAGGTCCGCCAGGGCCTTGGGCTGGAACACGTCGGCGAGGTCCGCGTCGGCGTTCGGGCCGGATGGGATGCCGCCCCGTTTGGCGACCGGCCTGCTCGTGTCCGGTTTCCTGGCCGGCAGCCATTTTTCGAGGATCGCCCTGAGCTCGTCGCCCTTGAAGGGCTTCGGCAGGTAGTCGTTCATGCCGGCTTCGACGCAGTGTTCGCGGACGCCGGAACGCACGTCGGCGGTCAGTGCCACGATGGGGGTCGTGGCGTCGCCGGTGGCCCGGATCTGGCGCGTCGCGGTCATGCCGTCCATGACCGGCATGTGGCAATCCATCAGCACCAGATCGTAATGGTCGTTGCGCATCGCCTCCTCGGCGAGGGCGCCGTTGCCGACCACTTCGACCCGACAGTCCAGGGCTTCCAGCTGCGCGACCACGACGTGCTGGTTGACCAGATTGTCCTCGGCGACCAGTACCTTCGGCGATGCGATATAGGTGCGCGTCTGGATCTGCCGCCGGGTGCCCGGCCCGGAATCCATGCGGATCAGCCGTTCCAGCGCGGCCACGATGTCCGCGTCACGCGCCGGCTTGTTCAGAATCCGGTCCGCCTTGGGGCCGCCTTCCGCCTCGGCGATCATCTGTTCCACGCCGGTCAGCATCAGCAGGCGGGTCTGTTCGAGACCGGAGGTGGCGCGGATGCGATCGATCAGTTCGGTGCCGGACACATCCGGCATCAGTTCGTCGATGGTGGCGATACGGTAGGGGTCGGCGTCGGCCAGCGCACGGATCAGTTCGTACATCGCCGTATCGCTGTCGTGCGCGACGGTGACACTGAAGCCGAGGGCGTCGAGCTTGAGCTTCAGCAGTTCGCTGAATTCGGCATGGTCGTCGACGATCAGCAGACGCACGCCGCTGAACAGCGGATTCGGCGCGGGCGGATCGATGTCGTCCTCGCCCCATGGGCGCATCGGGATGTCGAACCAGAAATGCGCTCCCTTGCCGGGCGTGCCCGTGGCATGGATCTCGCCGCCCATGAGCTCGACCAGGCGCTTCGAGATGGTCAGACCGAGTCCGATGCCGTGGTGGAGGCGGGTGAGGGATGTGTCGGCCTGGGCAAACGCCGCGAACAGTTGCTCGGCCTGCCCGGGATCTAGGCCGATTCCGGTGTCCTCGATCGAACAATGCAGAACGCCGTCGGCGGCGTCGGACCCGCCGGGCGCGAAATCGACGGTGATCGATACCATGCCGCGATCGGTGAACTTGACCGCGTTGCCGATCAGGTTGACCAGGATCTGGCGCAGGCGGGGGCCGTCACCGAGCACCCGACGCCGCGCGTGCCAGCCGACATCGACCAGGATCTCGACACCCTTCTGGCGGGCCTTGTGCCCGACCATGGTGACCGCGTCATCGATCAGGTCGTGGATGTCGACCGGCGCGCTGTCGATGGTGATCTCGTTGGTCTCGATCCGGGAGAATTCGAGGATGTCGGTGATCACGGCGAGCAACGCCTCGCCGGAGCGCATCGCATCGTCGACGAAGCGCTGCTGACGCGCGCTGAGGTCGAAACGGTTGAGCAGTTCCAGCGAGCCCAGCACGCCGTTGATCGGCGTGCGGATCTCGTGGCTCATGCTGGCGAGGAATTCGCTCTTGGCGCGGCTGGCCGCTTCGGCGGCTTCCTTGGCCTGGCGGAGGACCAGGGTCTGCCGGTCGATCTCCGTCTGCAGCAGGATGTTGTTCTCGAACAGGGCGTGGATATCGCCGGAGGCGTTCACGCTCTTCTTGACACGTTCCTTGAGCGCCTCGTTGACCTTGCCCAGCTGGGCGATCTGCGTGCGCAACGACTCGATGTTGTCGTTGTCGGCGTTCGATGAAGGGGGCGAGGGGGGCGGTGCCGGATGGTTTTCGGGGTCGCTGGTCATGGGGCCTTTTCTCCCAGAACCACGCCGACCAGGGTCTGGTTGACGTGCACTCCGTTGAACTGTTCGCCGTAGGTGTTGAATCCGACGAAGTGTAGCTGTCCGAGGAGCGCCTCGACGGCTTCCGTGTCGTTACGTTGAGTCATCTCAAGACGCCGCAGGATGCAGTCGCAGCCGAGGGTCGCGTCGATGCGCGTGAAGCGGGCCTGCAAGGCCGCGATCTGGTGCGCCAGCGTGCGCGCCAGACCGGTGCTCCGTCCCAGGGTCAGCGGCAGGCCGTAATCGATGGCGCAGTAGAAGGTCAGGCCGTCGTCTTCGGTGACCTTTTCGATGGCGCGCACGTTCCATTCGTTGCCGATCTCCAGCATCAGCGGATGGTTCGAGAAGGTTTGCGGGTCGAGCGCGCCGGGGTCGACACCGATGATCTCGGCGAAGCGCCGCGCGGCCGGTTCGCCATCGATCTCGCTGACGAAGCGGCGGTTGGGCACGCAGCCGGTCACCACCATGTCGACCTCGGTGGGTTCGAAGTGCTGGAACTTGAACAACTCGAAATCGAGGCGGGTTTCGATCAGCACCAGCACCGCGCGCCCGGCGCGGAAGCCACCGTCGGCGAAGACGCGGGTTTCCTTGAAGCGCAGCGCGTCGCCGGCCGAGCCGCCGAGAATGCGGAGCTGGGGCAGGGCCGCATGCAGGGTCGCGGCAACCATCTCTTCCTTCATCGACAACCCGTCGATCAGCAGATAGCCGAACATCCGTTCGGGGTCGAAATCGGTGCCGAAGCGCAGCTGCGTGCGGATTGCATCCAGCCTCTGCCGGATCGCCGCCGGGTTGAGCTGGTCGACATCGTCGATCAGCAGCGTGTGCAGATGGAAGGATTCGGCGGGGAAGGCGATCGCGGTGATGCCGCCGGTCTGGTAGCGCTCGCCGATCTCACCGGCGCTCGTGCAGCCGATCAGCGGTTCGTCGAAGCGTTGATTCAACTCGGTGGCGAGCCATTCCGGGTCGTAGTCCGGTGAACAGAAGAACATCGTTCCGGCGGAATCGGGCATCGCCAGTGCGGCGGCCAGGCTCGCCGCCGCGTGAGCTTCGTTGTCGCCCAGGACCTGGGCGCGCCGGATGCCCGGCGCCATGGCGACCGGGCCGTCGGCGCGCGGGTGCATCGGGGCATTGGGCAATGAGGTCGGGTTCATGGCGGCTCAGCCGAAGTCGGCGGGGGGAGGCATATCCTTGATGCAATCGACGGCGCCGATCGGAGCATGAGACCACGATCAAAGCAGATCGAACAGATTCAGCCCCTGGATGCGGATGAAGGATTGCTGGGCGGCCTGCAGGGCGAGCATCTGCTCGCTCAGCCTGGTGGCGAGTTCGGCGATGTCGGCGTCCTCGACGCTGGACAGCACCTTGCGCATTTGCAGGTCGAGCGCGGAATTGGCGTCCTCGCGGCGGTCCAGCGTCGACAGGCGGGTGCCGAGGTCGGTGCGGATGACGTCGATACCGGCCAGGCCGCCGTCGAGTTCCTCGATGACCTGGTTCAGCTCGCTCTGCATGGCGGCACGCTGGGTCGGCGTCAGGGCACCGCCGGCGAGGCTGTCGGCGAAGCGTTTGACGGTCGCGAACAGGTCCTGCCGCTCGCTTGGTTCCACCGTGAAGCGGTCGCCGTTCTCCGGCGCGCCGGTGATCGCGGTGGTGATGCCGGCGAATTCGATCGCGGTGCCGGTCGCGTAGGTGCCGGCCTCGACCAGGGCGCCGGTCGAGTCCATCACCAGCCAGGCGTCCGCCTCGGCGTCGATGTTGGTCTCGATCGAGCTGTTGGCATTGCGCAGCGTGCCGCCGAGGAAGCCGACCACGGCATCGGTGGCGTCGGTGGCGCCGGTGATCGATTCACGGATCGTGATCGGACCCGCGCCGGGGTTGTCGTTGACGAGATACAGCACGCCGTCCTTGACCTCCGCGGACACGCCGGTGGTGCCGGCCTGCGCGGTGATGTTGGTGGCGATGTCGTCGAGCGTGCGGGTGTCGCCTTCGGCCAGGGTGTCGACCACGGTGCCGTTGATCTCGAGCTGGTAACCGAGCGCGTCGTCGGTGCCGTTGTCGGTGAAGGTGAGCGCGCTGGCGTCGATCGCGGTGCGCGAGGCGAGCTGGATTTCGTAGCTCTGGCCGTCCCAGGCACTCGGGTCGATCACCTCGCCGGGCTTGACCGTGCCGGTGCCGGTATTGCCGGCGTTGGCGTCGATGGCGAAATCGCCGTTGCCGCTGCGAAGGTTCTGGAACACGGCAAAGCCGGTATCGGCCATGCCGACGGTCTGGCCGTCGCCGACCGCGACGTTGCGCTGACTCTGGCTGCCGTGGAAGGTGACCACGCCGTTGGCGTCCTTGCTGAAGGCCTGGGTGGCCTCGGAGTAACCGGAGAACAGGTAGTTGCCGTTCTCGTCACGGCTGTTGGCGATTGCCAGCAGGTCGTCGAGACGGTTCTCCACCAATGTGGCCTGCGCGGCCAGCGTGTTCGAATCCATGGTCGGGTTGTTGGCGGCGAGCGCGATCTCGCGCAACTCGTTGAGGATGTCGGTCACGCCATTCAGCGCGGTCTCCTCCATGCTCAGCGTGGTGCGCGCCTGTTCGATGTTGCCGTTCTGCGCGGCGAGTTCCGCGATGCGCGCGTTGAGGCGCTGCGCGGTCGCGGCGGCAAGCGGGTCCTGCCCGGCGGTCTCGAAGCGCTTGCCCGAGGACAGCTGGGTCTGGGTCTGCATCGCCTCGGCCTGCTTGTTCATCATGTTGGCGAGGCCGGTACGGTAGAAATCGGCGGTGGAAACACGCATGGCGTTAGCTCCCGACCGGGTCTTGCGACGCGGCCATCAAGCGCCAAGGCGCGAAGACGCCAAGGTCGCAAAGGGGATTGGAATTGGTGGGGCGGGGACGCGCGCCCGGATGTAGGCCGGCATAAGCGGCGCGTTGCCGGCTTGATGCCTCGGCAATGGCTACCCGCCGAACGCCGGCTACGGCGCTGCGCGCCTTAAACCGGCCTACGGGCGCGAGCGATTCCAGGTGGCTTTGCGTCCTTGGCGTCTTCGCGTCTTGGCGCTTAACGATGTTCATGAACGCGTTCATCGTCCGACCGCCTGCAACAGCGTGCTGAACAGGCTTTCGGCGGTGGATATCACCTGCGCCGAGGCCTGATAGGCCTGCTGGAACTTGATCAGGTTGGCGGCTTCCTCGTCGAGGTTCACGCCGACCATGCTCTCGCGCAGGCTGGTCACCTGGCTGAGCATGTTGCTGAAGGTGCGGCTGCTGGTTTCGGCGGTCTGCGTCTGGCTGCCGATCTGCGCGACCAGCGAGGCGTAGCCATTGGTCAGCGAGGTGGTGCCGCCATCGAGCAGGCCGTTGTTGAGGATGCCCTTGAGCTTGTCGGCGTTGCGGTTGTCTCCGGTGCCGTCGGCGTTGTGGGAGAGCGTCAGTTCGTCACCGTCGCCCGGCGTGCCGGACAGCGTGAAGCTGAACGCGCCGTCGAGCAGGCTGACGGTCTTGCCGCCGGAATCCGTGCCCGGATCGAACGCGATCGGGCTCTCGGTGAACGGGTCCGGGTTCAGCGTGTACTGGTTGAGGGTCGCGTCGAAGGTGAGCGTCAGGTCGCCACTGACCGGCGCGCCGCTCAGCGGCAGACTGGTCATGTCGGCGATCTGGATGTTGCTGATCGCGCCGCTGCCGGCGTTGACCGGGTTGATCTCGGCGACCACCGGGTTGGCGGCGGCGATCTTGCGGGCATCGGTGATCTCGACGGACAGATCCTGCGCGGCGTATTGCACCGGCTGGATCAGGAAGCTGTCGCCGGCGGCGGCGCCGGCGGTGATGTCCAGCGTGAGGCCGTCGAGCTCGGCGGTGGTGTACGGGTCCGCGCCGGCGGTATCGATGCTGAAGGTCTGGTTGTCGGAAAGGCGCGTCAACGTATACAGGTTGGCGCCGTCGACCGAGGTCAGGGTGTATTCGCTGGTGGTCAGCGCGCTGCCGTCGGCAATGTTTGCCGCCAGCGCGCCGCTGCCGGTGTTGCCGGTGGCAACCGTCACGCGCGGGGCCGGTTCGCTGAAGAAGTCGCCGCCGACGTTGCCGTCGAGGTCGATGCCGAGCGCGTGCTGGCTGTTGAAATCGTGCGCGAGCGCGGCCGACAGGCGACCGAGTTCGTCGCGCGCCGGGTTCAGCACCTGGTCGCGGAAATTCAGCAGACCGCTGAGTTCGCCGCCGTTGAGATCGCGGGAGATGTCGTTGCCGTCGCTGCCGACCAGCAGCACGCGGTCCGGGCGCAGCGGATCGCGCGTGGTCGCGAGTTCACGGTAGCTGCCGCCGTGCACCAGCGATTCGCCGGAGCTGGTGAGGATGTCCAAGCCGTTGTCGGCCGTGTTCAGGGTGCGGATGTTGGTCTTGCCCGCGAGTTCGTTGACCAGCTGGTCGCGCTGGTCGAGCAGGTCGTTCGGGTTCTTGCCGGAGGCGCTGGCCAGGCCGATCTCGTCGTTGAGCCGCGCGATGCGCGCGCTCAATGCGTTGACGTCGGCGACGCCGCTGCGCAGACGGTCGTTGACCTCGTCGGTGAGGCTCTCGATCTGGCCGGCGGCGGCGTTCATTGCCTGCGCGAGCTGGCCCGCGTCGGCGATCAGGACCTGACGATTCGCGAGCGAAGCCGGCGAGGCGCTGACCGCCTCGGCGCTCTTGCCCAGCGTATTGAAGAAGCCGGCCAGCCCGGTGTCGGCGCTGGACAGCAGGCTGTCGAGGCGCGCGTTGAGCTGATACTGGGTGTCGGCCTGGCCGAATTCGGCGCTCATGCGCGTCAGTTCGCCGCTCAGATAGCGGTCGCTCGCACGCGCCGTGCCGGTGACGGTGACACCGAGTCCGACCGTCGATGCCCCCTTGACGATGGCCGCGCCGGACACCTGCGAGGTGCTCTGGCGGCTGTAGCCGTCGGTGCCGACGTTGGCGATGTTGTGGCCGGTGGTGTTGATCGCCTGCTGCGCGGCGCGCAGCCCGGAGAGACCGACACTCATGGCGTCTGTGCTGGCCATGGAAAAGCCTTCTGTTAACTCTCGATGAAATCCGGTGTCGGGTTCTCCGACGTGTTCAATCGGGTGGTGGCAGATTCCGTGCCAGATTCGAGTGTCAAATTTTCCGCCATGTCCGGGTGGGGATTCTGATTGCTGGCGTAATCGGCTGTTCGGGGGGAATCCTGAGCGGTATTCGCTGTTGCCGGGGTTTGTGGGTTGTGGGGTTGTGGGGTTGTGGGGTTGTGGGAGCGGCGTCCCGCCGCGATTCGGGGGGTACGGCCATATCCGGCCGTCGGATTTCTTCCGACCGTGGGTATGGGTTGTGTAGATGTCGTGAGCGACATCGTGTCTTGAGGCAAGGCTTCCAGGGCCAGCCAAGCCCTCCCGGGACTCGCTGTGAATACATCCCTGTACGCTCCACGATCGCATCCATGCGATCGAGGGTCCCGGGAGGCCTTGCCTGCCCCTGGAAGCCGGGGGAGTGGGAGGAATCAAAGCCAGACGGCCCGCATCGAGCGGACCATCTGACTTGCTGGTGCCCGCCCCGTAGGATGGGCAAAGGACCATCGGGACGTGCCCATCGCCGTTGGTCAGAGCATCCCCGCACGACGAGACTGGCGATACCCGGAAACGACCGACGACGGCTACACTCCTAGAAGCGCTGACCGCGACAGATGGGGTGATGCAACAATGCGAGACCTGACCCCAATTCCCAATTGGGGGTACGGCCATATCCGCCCGTCGGATTTCTTCCGACCGTGGGTATGGGGGTCGTAGATGTCGTGAGCGACACCGTTTCAAGTGGCAAGGCTTCCAGGGCCAGCCAAGGCCTCCCCGGACTCGCTGTGAATACATCCCTGTACGCTCCACGATCGCATCCATGCGATCGAGGGTCCCGGGAGTCCTTGCCTGCCCCTGGAAGCCGTGGGAGTGGGAGGAATCAAAGCCAGACGGCCCGCATCGAGCGGACCGTCTGGCTTGCTGATACCCGCCCCGTAGGATGGGCAAAGGACCATCGGGACGTGCCCATCGCCTTTGGTCAGAGCATCCCCGCACGACGAGACTGGCGATACCCGGAAACGACCGACGATGGCTACACTCCTGGAAGCGCTGACCGCGACAGATGGGGTGATGCAACAATGCGAGACCTGACCCCAATTCCCTCAATTCCCTGAAGCGTTAGGCCAACAAATTCACAATGGAGGTTTGATATGGCTGCTTCGCATGAAATTACTTGCATCAACAAGAGCGATCGTCAAAATCCACATGAAAGGATCACTCATGTGGGCGGGAAAACTGGTGCAGAGAATGGTGGTGGTGCATGGAAAATAACCCAAGAACAGGCCATCCAAGGAATAGAGTCTGGGAAGTGGTCGTTTTATGTTATGCGCAATGGGCGGCGAGCTAATGTTATCGTTGCTAAAAGTCGCTATGGTAATAAATACATCAAAACTGAGGCTGATGGCGAGCAACCGAACAATCTCCTAAGTCTCCCAGAATGCCCGTAGTTAGCAGGTGAGGTATTTGAAATATTATGGTGTAGTCTAACTACACTGCTAGGCTTGGCAATAGAGGTAAATGTCGAAATAACTGTGAGTATCTTGTTTGGATTGGAAATTTGGGCTTTTTCGGCAATTCAACTTGTTAAGGAGGTTCTTATGAATAATTCATTCGTTCAATCATGCGTATGGTGCGGGGTGGCGTTTCTGCGAGGCCATAGTGGGACACTTCCAATCCAAATGAGAGGTTATCAGTTACGTAAATGTTTGCCCTGCTAAGAGGAACGTAGAGAGGTGCAAGTCCTTTCCCTCGCACCACTTTTAGCTTGGGCACCAATGCCCTGGCCTAACACGGCACTCCAGGTGACCCGCTACCGCGACGCTCCTGTCGTCGCTCTGCGGTAGCGGTCACCTGAGCTTGGTCGTTATATTTTCTAAGGACACATCACCTATGACGAAGAAAACACAACACATAGTAAAAAATCCAGGCGGCGGCTGGGCAGTCAAGAAAGGAGGCTCATCAAGGGCGACAAAAGTTCACAGAACTCAAGAAGAAGCGATAAAGCATGGTAGAGAGATCGCAAAATCTCAAAAAGCAGAGTTCTATATTCATGGTCGAGATGGGCGGATTCGCGAGAAAGATAGCTATGGAAAAGACCCAAATCCGCCCAAAGACAAAAAATAGGTCTCGCTATGGTTGGCGTGTTCGAAAAGAACGTATTTATTAATTGTCCGTTTGATGAGGATTATCGTCAAATTCTACTAGGTATAGTTTTTACAATACTCTATTTTGGTTACAAGCCAAGATTGTCTTCTGAAAGGGCGGATTCTGCCGAAGCAAGAATACAAAAAATACTCGGTTTGATTGAAGAGTCAAAATTTGGCATTCACGATCTATCAAGAATAGTCTCATCAGGAAAAGATGAGCATTATCGAATGAACATGCCCTTTGAGTTGGGTATCGATTATGGATGCCAAAAACTGAAAGGTGGGAAGTGGTCGCAAAAGAAAATACTGATTCTTGAAAAAGAGCGGTATCGATTCCAAAAAGCTATTTCTGATCTTTCCGGATCAGACATCAAAAATCATGATGATGAAGTTGATAAAGCCATTATCGCCGTAAGGGACTGGTTTGTAACAGAGGAGCTAAAACGCGGAGCAAGTGGTAGTAAAATTTGGGACACATTTAATGATTTTCAAGCCTATCTGTATGACGAGGTTGTTGAGAATGATGGGCATAAATCAGTCGACGATGTCCAAGTGTCCGAAATAATTCATCATATGGAGAGTTGGTTTGATAAAAAAATATAACAATTGGCTCCACAGGATTCGCTCACTTCGTTCGCTCTCCTGTGAGCCAGGTCGTTAGATTTCCGCTTCACGCCCGTAACGGACGGTGCGTATTGGGTGTTCAAGGACGGGTGTCGGTTCGCTCTATCCGACGCGGGACAGGAGGATCAGGTCTTCCAAACTAGCATCGGCCCCTAACGCTTAAACTATTCATCAACGGCCAGATGCTTTTTTTTGCATCAAACAGCGCTTATCGAGAGGCGCTGAAGCGCTCGGAGTTGCGTCGTTCAGTCAGGAGTAGTGATACCGGAGCTGGGCGATATAGATCGCATCATCCAATACTTTGTAAACGATTCGGTGTTCGTCGTTGATGCGGCGTGACCAGTAGCCGGACAGGCCATGTTTCAACGGCTCGGGTTTGCCGATGCCTTCGCAAGGCGTGCGCGTGATTTCTTTGATCAGCGTGTTTATTCGCTTGAGTATCGCTTTGTCGGTTTTCTGCCAGTACAGGTAGTCGTCCCAGGCGTTGCTTGAGAACGTCAGTTTCATTCAGCGAGTTCTCGTACCATTCCCTTTCCGGATTCGAGTTCCGCGATCGATTTGAGCAGGCGCGTCGCATTGGCGGGCGAACGTAGCAGATAGGCCGTCTCTTCCATGGCCTGATAGTCGTCCAGGGAGATCATGACCACCGGGGACTCGCTTTTGCGGGTGATGATGACTGGCGCGTGGTCGTTGCAGACCTTTTCCATGGTCTTTGCCAGATTGGCGCGGGCGGTGGTGTAGCTGATGGCATCCATGGTTCGGGTCCGATATGGGGTTGTACGGAAAACTGTACCGAAATGTTAGGTGCGAGCCTTGGCATCGTCAACGCTGGTATCGGGGGCTGGGTGCTGGCGGCGTCGCCAAAATCCGTAAATGGGTGTGAGGAAAGACGAACGGCCCGCGTGGAGTGGGCCGTTCGTCTTGTTGGATGCGTTGGTATTGGGGTTTCGGCGTGTTTGCGCTTAACGCTGATCCACCTTACGACTCGGCATCGAACGGGGTTGCCTGGGCGCGGGTTGCGTTCAGGGCGTCCTGGAAACGGGGGCTTTGCAGTACGGACATGACCTTGTCGGCGTAGGCGGGGTCGGTCGCGTAGCCGCCGCTTTGCAGGCCACGCAGGTAGCCTTCCGGCGAATCGGCGTTGGCGACGGCGTCGCCATACCGTGCGAGACCGCCGATCAGCTCGGCGTAGTCGTCCAGGCAGGATTCGAAGGAGTCGTAGGCGCGGAACGCGGCGCGTTCGACGCGCGGGACGCCGCCGATCACCTCGAAGGTCTGTTTGACGGCCTGTTCGCCCTGCCAGCTGCCGCCGGCCTTGATGCCGAACAGGTTGTGGCTGGACTGACCATCGGCGTGTTGCGGGATGTGCCTGCCCCAGCCGGTTTCGTGCGCGGCCTGCGCGAGCAGGACCTCGGGTTTGACGCCCAGTTTTTCGGCGGCCCGACGGGCGACCGGCAACAGGGTCTGCACGAATTCGGCGGGCGATTCGAAGGACTTGCTGGTGGTTTCGCTGACTCCGCTGCCTCCGCCAAGGCCGTCGATCAGGCCGGGCAGGGGCGCGCGGTTGACCAGGGCGCCAGCCGATACCGGCAGTTCCGGCAATGGTCTGGGGGCGATGCCGGCGACCGCGCCAAGCTGGGCCTGCAGGGCTTTGGCGAAGCCGAGCCCATCGCCGGAGGAGATCTCCAGCGCGAGCTGCTGGTCGTACATGGACTGGTGGGTCTCCATCGCGGAGTTGTCGAACAGGCCTTCGGCCAGGCTCGCCTCGCGCATGGATTTCAGGACCATGTTCAGGAACATGCCCTCGAACTGTTTGGCGACCTGCTCGATGGCCTCGTCCGGGGTCTCGCGGGCCTGCTTGCGCAGCTTGTCCAGCCCGGCGAGGTCGACGTAGACGTCGGCGTTCGAATTGCTGCCGTCGATGCGCATCGTGATGTCCTCAGCCGTTCAGCGCCGCCCGGCTGGCGAGCGTTTCGGACTGCTCAGCCTGGATCGCGCGGATACGACGCACCCAGGCTTCGCTGCCGGTGCGCTGCTTGTAGGCCTCGGCGGCGGCGATGGCGCTGTCCAGATCCGGATGGTGGCCGGTGACGACCGCGTACCAGGTGGCATCGTTGATGGTCAGGCGCAGCAGGGCCAGCGGCCCGTCGACGGTCTGTTCGGCATAAAAGTCGGACACGGCGCTCTGATTGCGGGCACTGACCAGTTGCAGGGTGTAGGCGCGGGCATCGGCCGCCGCGAACCAGTCGGCGTTCCCGGCGATGGGCGCGGGCGGAGTCCCGGCAACGACATCGGCTGTGGCCGCGACAGCGAATTCAACCGCATCGGCTGCGGTGACCGTTTCCATGACGGGGCGCATCGGCACGACGACGGCGTGGGCGGCAAGGCGCGGCGGCATGACCGCAGTGGTCGCCCCGGCCAGGCCGGGAACGCTGAGGCCGGATGCGTCGAACAGCAGTGGCATTTCCGCCAACGCCACGGCGGCGGACTCGGTCAGCAGGGCGTTGGCCGCGGCCATGTAGACGGGATTGGTTTCCGGGAGCCAGTTGTCCGGGGCGTCCGTGGCGTTGCTGAATGCCGCCGAGGCGGGCGCTCGGGCGGGCGATTCGCGCAGCATGGTCAGGGCGAGTCCCTGCACGGCGAGCACCAAAAGCAGCCCGGCGATCAACACGCGCGGTGGGCGCACTCCGCCAGCGAGGCGGGCGGGCGACGTCACCAGCGTCAGGGGTTCGGGGTTCATGGCGATACTCATGACGATCGCCTCAGATCACGATCAGTTCGGCACGCAGCGCGCCGGCGGCCTTGAGGGCTTCGAGGATCGCGATCAGGTCGGACGGGCTCGCGCCGACGCGGTTGATGGCGTTGACGATGTCGTCCAGCGACACGCCCGGGTCGAACACGAAGGCCGGGTTCTTCTCCTCGCTGACGTTGACGTTCTCCTGGTTCACGACGGCGGTGTTGCCGCCGGCGAAGGCGTTTGGCTGGCTGACCTGCGGGGTGCTGGTCACGGTGACGGTCAGGTTGCCGTGCGAAACGGCGGTGGCGGAAATCTTGACGTGGCGACCGATCACGACCGTGCCGGTGCGCGAATTCACGACGATGCGCGCGGCGGCGTCGCCCGGGGTGAGTTCCAGGTTCTCCAGCTCGGCGATGAAGCCGACCTTTTCGCCGACGGTGGCGGGCGCGCGCACGGCGATGGAGCCGCCGTCGATCGCGCTGGCAGTGCCCTTGCCGAAGGTTTCGTTGATGGCGTCGACGATGCGGTTCGCGGTGGTGAAGTCCGCCGAGTGCATGTCGAGGACGAGGTGGTTGCCGTTGGCGAACGGGGAGGGGACGGCGCGTTCGACCGAGGCGCCGCTGGGGATGCGGCCGGCGGTGGGGACGTTGATGGTGACGCTGTTGCCGTTCGCGGTCTGCACGCCGACGCCACCGACGATCACGTTGCCCTGGGCGATCGCATAGACCTCGCCGTCGACGCCGCGCAGGGAGGTCATCAGCAGCGTGCCGCCCTTGAGGCTGGCCGCGTTGCCGATCGAGGAGACGTTGACGTCGATCTTCTGGCCCGGCTTGGCGAAGGCCGGCAGGGTCGCGCTCAGGGCGACCGCCGCGACGTTCTTGGTGTCGAGGGTCACGCCGTCGGGAATGTTGACGCCCAGGCGCTTGAGCATGCTGCGCATGGACTGGCCGGTGTAGGGCGCGGAGTTGGCGGAGTCGCCGCTGCCGGTGAGGCCGACGATGAGGCCGTAGCCGACCAGGTCGTTGTCGCGCACACCCTGGATCGAGGTCAGATCCTTGATGCGCTCGGCCTGCGCGGCGCCGGTGGTGACCAGCAGCAGGCTGATGGCGAGGAATCGGAAGATGTTCATGGCGCGTCTCTGCGTGGATTCGGTTGCTTGCGGATTGCGGTCGCAATCGCGGTTATGAGGGCTATTGCAGATAGCGTGCCCGGTTTGCCTGTCGGGTTTTTTGACGTGTCGGAATGGCGCGCGCTTCGTAGGAGCGGCTTCAGCCGCGAGCGGCGTGTGCAACTACCCCGACGCCGATCGCGGCTGAAGCCGCTCCTACAGCGAGATGTACGCGTTGATCAGTCCGGAGGATGGGCACGCTCCGCTCTGCCCATCCGTCTGCCATTGATGTTCGGCACCCTGTAGGAGCGGCTTCAGCCGCGAGCGGCGTCTGCAAAAGTCCCGACGCTGATCGCGGCTGAAGCCGCTCCCACAAGGGGGGGGGCGTCTCGATCAGAAGGGGAACACCGCGCTGATGAAGAACCGCGCCAGCCAGCCGACCTTGCTGGCGTCGGCGACCGGGCCTTCGCCGCCGTAATCGATCATCACGTTGCCGAGACGGGTGGAGTCGACGGTGTTGTCGGCGGCAATGTCGTCCGGCCGCACGATGCCCTCGATGCGGATGTATTCGTGGCCCTGGTTGATGCCGACCAGCTTCTCGCCGCGCACCAGCAGGTTTCCGTTCGGGTACACGTCGACCACGCTGACCGTGATGGTGCCTTCCAGGGTGTTGCTCTTGGCGGCGTCGCCGCTGCCGTCCGTGCTGGTGCTCGCGGACAGCGAGGACTCCAGGGTGTCGTTCGGGTTGCTGCCGAACTTGAAGGCGCGTCCGAATATGGTCGGATTGGTCACCGACGCGGAGGCGGAACGGGCGGTGGTCTGCGACGACGACTTGGTGGCGTCGGTCTTCTCGACCAGGTTGATGGTGATCAGGTCGCCGACATGGGTCGCGCGGGTATCCGTGAACAGCACCATGTGGCGCGCGCCCGGCGTGTACAGCGAACCGGTGAGCGGGGCGGCCGGTTGCTGGACCTGGGCGGGCGGCGGTGGCGGGGCGTAGTCGGTGTTGCGCACCGGCGCGGAGTTGCAGCCGGCGAGGGTGGCGACGGCGCTCAGCACGACGGTGGTTCGGATGATGGCGTTCATGGCGGTCGATCTCGTTGGCTGGGGCCAGATGTAGGAGCGGGCTTGCCCGCGAACCGGGGTGGCGCGTCCTTCGCGGGCAAGCCCGCTCCTACAGTGGGGTTTCGTTACAGGGTCTGGTTCAGGTACTGGAGCATCTTGTCGGTGGTGGAAACGGACTTGGAGTTCACCTCGTAGGCGCGCTGGGTCTCGATCATGTTGACCAGCTCCTCGACGATGTTGACGTTGGAGCTTTCCAGCGTGGCCTGGTTGATGGCACCAAGCCCCTGGCTGTTCGGGGTGCCGACCTGGGCGTCGCCGCTGGCGGCGGACGGCAGGTACAGGTTCTCGCCGATCGGTTGCAGGCCGGCCGGGTTGATGAAGTCGGCGATCTGGATGGTGCCGACGTTCTGCGGCTCGGTGGTGCCGGCGACCTGCACGGTCACGGCGCCGTCCTGGCCGATGGTGATGCTCTGCGTGTTCGGCGGAATGGTGATGCCCGGTTCCAGACGCATGCCGGAGGAGTCGACCATCTCGCCGGCGTCGTTGAGCTGGAACGAACCGGTGCGGGTGTAGGCCATGGAGCCGTCCGGACGCAGGATCTGGAAGAAGCCGCGACCGTTGATGCTCATGTCCAGCGGGTTGTCGGTCTGCAGGACGTTGCCCTGGCTGAAGATCTTCTCGGTGGCGACGGTGCGCACGCCGGTGCCCAGCATCAGGCCGGACGGCAGTGCGGTGTCCTCGGAGGAGGCGGCGCCGACCTGGCGGACGTTTTGATACAGCAGGTCTTCGAACACCGCGCGGCTGCGTTTGAAGCCGGTGGTGTTGACGTTGGCCAGGTTGTTGGCGATCACCTGCATGCGCGTCTGCTGCGCGTCCAGGCCGGTTTTGGAAACCCAGAGTGCGGGATTCATGACAGGTACTCCTTTTGTTTCGTAAGCGTCGGTATTTCTGACAGTTGTGCTGCCGGCTGCGTAGGAGCGGCTTCAGCCGCGATCGGCGGGAGGCATTGCCGGGGCGCTGTTCGCGGCTGAAGCCGCTCCTACGGGGCCGTTCAGCTAAGGCTGAGCAGTTTTGCGTCGGACTGGTCGTTTTCCTGGGCGGTGCGCATCGTGCGTACCTGAAGCTCGTAAGTCCTTGCCAGATCGATCATTTCCACCATCGCCTCGACGGCGCTGATGTTGGCGGACTCCAGGCTGCCCGGACTGACACGAACCTCCGCGTCAGCTTCCGCGACACTTCCATCGCGCATCCGGAACAGTCCGTCCTTACCTTTCAACAACTGTGCCGGATCGGGGTTGACCAGCTTGATGCGTTCGAGCTGGGCGATGTTTTCGGCGTCTTCGCCGACCGGCACGATGCTGACCGTGCCGTCCTCACCGACCGCGATGGTCGAGGCAGGCGGGACCGCGATCGGGCCGCCGTCGCCGAGCACCGGGTGGCCGGCGCCGTTGACCAGCAGGCCGCCGGCGCCGACGCGCAGGTTGCCGGCGCGGGTGTAGGCCTCGTTGCCGTCCGGGCCCTGCACCGCGAACCAGCCCTCGCCGTTGACGGCGACGTCAAGCGGATTGCCGGTGGCGTTGATCGAGCCAGAATCGAGCTTGGCTTCGATGCCGTTGACGACCGAGTACACGCGGCTGCCCATGTTCGGGTCGTTGATGTAGACGCTGCGGAAATCGACCTGGTCGGCCTTGAATCCGGGCGTGTTGATGTTCGCCAGGTTATGGCTGTTCACGGCCTGCGCCAGCGCGGTGTGCTTGGCGCCGGTCATGGCCAGATAGACGGTTTTGTCCATGTCGATCTCCAGTAATTCGTGTGATCGGAGGCTTCCTGTAGGAGCGAGCTTGCTCGCGATGGACGGGTTGCTTGCGTTGGAACGGGGTGGCCCGTCCATCGCGAGCAAGCTCGCTCCTACAGTGGGGTGTCGTTAAGCGCTATCAGCCCATGTTCAACAGCGTCTGGGTCAGCGCGTCGGCGGCGCTGATCGACTGCGCGTTGGCCTGGAACATGCGCTGCGCGGTGATCAGGTCGACCAGTTCCTCGCTCAGTTCCACGTTGGACTGCTCGATGGTTCCGGAGGTGATGCCGCCGAGCGTGCCGCTGTTGGGGGCGCCGACGAGGGCCGGGCCGGAGTCGCTGGTCGCGATCCAGTTGTTGTCACCCATGCGCTGCAAGCCGTTCGGGTTGGTGAAGTCGGCCAGGGCGACCTGGCCCTGAGCGACGTTCTTGCCGTTGGAATAGCGCGCATTGACGACGCCATCGCTGTCGATGCCGATGCCGATCAGCTCGCCGGCGGTGTAGCCGTCCTGCGCCAGCGCGTTGACCGAGAAGTCGTTGTCGAACTGGGTGGTGTCGCCCAGATCGATCGACAGCGTCATCGGGTCGGCACCCGCAGGGGTGACCGGGCCGGCGCTGACCAGGCCGTTGGCCGGCACGGTCAGGTTGCCGGCGGTGTCGAAGGTCAGCGCGGTGCCGGTGCCGATCTCGGTGCCGTCGAGGGTGATGTGGTGCGTCCAGGCACCCGCGCCGGTCTTCACGAAGTACTGCGTGGCGGTGTGCTCGACACCCAGCGAGTCGTACACGCTCATCACGGTGGAGTGGTTGTAGGAATCACGATCGGTCGGGTCGAAGGCCACACCAGGCGCGGTGGCCGAGGCGTCGACGTTGACGCCGGTGGTGATCTCGCTGGTCGCATTGGGGGCCAGCTCGGTGTTGCTGACGCGCAGATCCTGGGTGGCGCCGGTCACGGACCCGTCGGTCCCGACCGCGAAGCTGGTCAGGCGCTGGCCGGCCGGATTGATCACGTAGCCGTTCTCGTCGGCCTGGAACTGGCCGGCGCGGGTGTACAGGGTCTCGCCGCTGGCGGGATCGTTGAGCACGAAAAAGCCACTGCCACCGATGGACATGTCCAGGGCGTTGCCGGTGTTGGTGATGGAGCCCTGCGCGAAGCTCTGTTCCACGGTCGCGACGCGCACGCCGGCGGCGTCGTTGGCCATGGAGGTGTTCGCGGAGCCGTTGACCAGATCGGCGAACTGCGCGCGGCTGCTCTTGAAGCCGGTGGTGTTGCTGTTGGCGATGTTCTCGGAGGTCACGCCCAGCATCTTGCGGGCGGCGTCGAGACCGGAAATGGCGATTTGGAAGGACATGGCGTTTCTCCAGGAAGAATCAGGAATTCAGTGGGTTAGCGAAGTTCGGTGACGTGTGAGGCGGGCACCTTGCCCAGTCCGGCCACGTTCAGGGTCAGGCCGTCGGCGCTGCCGAGCAGCACGCTCTCGACCCGACCGGCAATCTGGGTTGGCACGGCGACCTGGCCTTGGCCGGTGGCGGCGGTCACCTCGACGCGATAGCTGCCGGCGGCGGCGCGGTTGCCGTCACGGGTGGTGCCATCCCAGCTGAACGAGGCGTTTTCGCCGCCGGTGGATTCGATGATTCCGCTGTGCACGGTCGCGCCGCGTGCATCGATGACGCTGAAATTGACCGCGCTGGCGCCGTAAGGCACCTCGGCGACGCCTTCGATGCCGCCGCTCGTGCCGAGACTGGCGGTGTCGCCCGGCAGCAGCACGGTGCGCCCGACCATCCCGGAGGCTTGCAGGGCCTGCGTGGATTGCAGGCTGGTCGCCAGGTCCGACATGGTCTGCTGCAGCGACTGGATGCCGCTGACCGACGCGAACTGCGCCATCTGGCCGAGGAACTCGCCGGTGTCGCCGGGTTTCATCGGATCCTGGGCCTTGAGCTGTTCGGTCATCAGCTTCAGGAAGTCGTCCTGGCCGAGGTTGCCCTTGTCCGCAGTCGTGGCGCTCGCGGTGGCCGCAGCGGTGCCGTTCAGGGCCGCCAGGGTGTTGCTGTTGATGGTGCTCATGGGGTGGTTCCTCGCCCGACCGTTATTCGGCGAGCTCAAGGGTCTTCATCATCAAGTCCTTGGCGGTCTTCATGACTTCGACGTTGTTCTGGTAGGCACGCGACGCAGCGATCAGGTTGGACATCTCCTCCACCGTGTTGACGTTGGTGTTGGTGATGAAGCCGTCGGCGTCGGCCAGCGGGTGGCCCGGGTTGAATTCCTTGGTCAGCTCGCCCTGGCGTTCGTCAATGCGATCGACACGCACGCCGGCGACCTGCTCGGCGGCATCGAAGTCGTCGTTGATCAGCGTGGAGAACACCGGCTGGCGCGCGCGGTAGGTGGAGTTCTCGTCGGAACCGACGCTCTGCGCGTTGGCGAGGTTGCTCGCCGTCACGTTCATGCGGACGTTCTCGGCCGCCATCGCGGAACCGGAGATGCCGAAAATGTTGGAAAGGCTCATCACTTGTCTCCCATCGCGCGGATCAGCCCCGACACCCGGGACTTCAGGAAGGTGAGGTCGGCCACGTAGCGGGAGGCGTTCTCGGCGAACTGGGTCTTCTCGACGTGGGTCTCGACGGTGTTGCCGTCGGACGCGGCCTGGGTCGGCACGCGGTAGCCCAGCGTGGTGCTGAGGCCGCCTTCATCCAGACTCATGTGGCCGGCGCTGGTGCGGGCGAGGGACCGGCTCATGCCGCCGTCGCCTTCGAGGTCGCCACGCGCCTGGGCCAGCGCGTCCTTGAAGTCGTAATCGCGCGCCTTGAAGTTCGGCGTCTCGGCGTTGGCGATGTTGTTCGCCAGCACGACGGACCGCTCGCTGCGGATCTTCATGGTGGTGGCCTGAAGGCCGATGGCGTTGTCGAGCATGCTCATGGCTGTCACTCCGGTGGAAATTCAAACCGGCAGCGGATTTGTTGACGTATCGCTGCCTGTGGCCGGGTATCAGCAAGGCGTGTGCCACGCCTGATAAATTAATGAGTTATATGAATTAAATATCGATGTATCGGGAAATTTGACAGGCCTGATGGTTGCCCGGGCGGCAATGGTTGGCTGGGTTTGCCGGCAACATTGGCCGCTCATTCCTGGCCGGTGGGAGCGGCGTTCCGGAGCACTTCGGCCCCCGCCGCCGGCTGCGCGGAGATGTCGCGGACATCATCAAGCCGGGTGGCATGGCGTTCCCGGAAGGTTGGCGGTGAAGCTTGCGGGTGGCTCGGGCGCGGGATAGCAATGGATTGGGCGTGTCGATGGCACGGCTGCACATCGCCCATCAGCCAGTGATGGCGCCTTGGGACGTCTCCCATGTTTGCCCGAACACGATGCCTGCAAGGACGCGATGTTGAAGGCGTCGGGCAATCGCCACGGGTGGCACCGTCCGCTTGACCTCCGGGCGGTCCACGGCAGGGCGGAACATGGGCGCGTTCCGCCCTGCCGGTGATTCAGGGCAGACAGACTTCCGGTTCGTCGGTGCCGCTCCGGAGTTTGCCGGGGCGGGGTTGGGCGTCGATGAAGCACGCCAGGTCCAGGGCTTCCTTGTCGGTCAGCAGTCCGCCGCTGGTGTAGGGCATGTTCCAGCGCAGGAACGGGGCCGCGTAGCTGACCTTGCTCATGCCGGCCGAGTGGGCGATCGCCTGCATGTCCGGGTTGGTGTCGCAGTCGGGGCCGGTCCTGCACAGAGCGGTCGCCGGGGTGGCGCTCAGATCGAGTTCAGGATTCGCCCGGCGACGCGGAAGGCGTTGGCGTAGATGGTCCAGGTGTAGGGCACGCTGCCGCCGGTGGGCATGAAGCTGCCGTCGGTGACGTAAAGGTTGTCGACGTCATGGGCGCGGCAGTCCGGGTCGAGCACGGATGTGGCCGGGTCGGTGCCGAAGCGGCAGCCGCCGGCGACGAGGTTGGCGGGCGGGGAACCGGATGCCGAGGCGCTGACGCGGACCGCGCCCATCTGCGCCAGAACGGCCTTGCCCTTGTCGAGCAGGTAGTTGCCGACCTCGACGTCATGGGGGTGGTAGCCGACGCTCACGCGGGCGACGGGTTTGCCGTATTTGTCGGTGACGTGCGGGTCGAGCGAGACATGGCAGGCGTCGGTCGGGAGCCAGTCGTTGAAGACCTCGAAGCGCAGCGCGCGGTCGGTGCGGAACCAGGTCTCCAGGCGGCGTTTCAGGTCGGTGCCCCAGACCAGCCCGTCGTTGCCCCATTTGAGGCCGTTGGCCTTGCCGACCGGGTTGGGGTGGTTCCAGAGGAATTCGACGATGCCGCCTTTCCTGCGGCCGGTCGCGAAGGCCGGGTCGGCGATTTCGTACCAGTCGTCGAGCGCGCGGTTGACGAACGGGCCGACGCGGCGGAGCTCGTTGAGCTGCGTTTCGTTCAGGCCGGCGAATTCGAAATCGCCGGAGCCGGAACCGCCGCCGGAGAACAGCAGGTTTCTGCCGAGCTGCCCGGAGCTGTTGGCGAGACCGTCGGGAAAGCGCGGGCCGCTGGAGGCGAGCAGCAGACGCGAGGTTTCGATGGCTTGGGCGGCGACCACGTAAATCTTCGCGTCGACCCGCTGGATGGCGCCGTTCGCGTCGATGTATTCGGCGGCGACGATCTTGCCGCGCGCGTCGTTGCGCAGGCGCAGCACATGGCTGCGCGGGCGGATCTCGCAGTTGCCGGTGGCGACGGCGTCGTCGAGCAGCGCCGCGCGACCGCTGCCCTTGGCGCCGCTGGCGCAACCGAAACTGCCACAGTAGCCCGAGTATTCGCAGCCGCGCCGCTTGCCCTTGGGCTGGGTAAGGATGGCGCGCGGCACGCGCAGGCTGTGGTAGCCGAGTTCGGCGCAGGCGGCGTCGATGCGCGCCGAGATCGGGTGTTCGGCGGTCGGCGGGTAGGGGAAGTCCGCGGTCGAGCGCGGCTCGATGTTCGGGTGCGGCGTTATGCGCCCGGACACGCCGACGACCTGTTCGACCTTCGCGTAGTAGGGCTCCAGGTCTTCGTAGGCGATCGGCCAGTCGACGCGGTTGGCGCCGTCGATCGGGCCGTATTCGCTGAGCGGGCGGAAATCCTTCGGCTTCAGGCGGTGGAAGTAGCCGCTCATGAAGTTGCTGGAGCCGCCGACCACGTTGCCGTTCCAGAAGTCCCAGCCGGATACGGAGGTCGGGGTGGCGTCAAAGCCGTCGGCGCCGAGGCTGTCGCCGGTGGGTTCGGCGATCACGTGCTGTTCCTCGGTCAGCCTGGGCGTGTAGACGCTGCGCCGGCAGCAGGCCAGTTCGTCCTTGAAATAGTCCTGTTCGGTGAACCAGGGCCCTTTTTCCAGGACCACGACCGAATAACCCGCCCTGGCCAGTTCGTAGGCGACCGGGCTGCCGCCCGCGCCGCTGCCGATGATGCAGATGTCGTAGTCCTTCATGGTGCTTTTCCGGGCGCGTGGTGGCGTGGATCAGAGCCGGTTTCGGTGCGCGCAGCGCCCCCGGCGGGGATCATGATTTCAGCAGTTCCGGGTAGGTCTTGCCGGCGGGCGGGCGCGGGAAGCCGGGCGTGTGCCAAAGCCATTGCCAGCCGCGCTGTTCGAAGTTGCCGCCGTAGACCGGGTCGGTCAGCAGGGCCTCCATCAGATGCAGCAGCACGGTCGAGAGCCAGTTCTCGCCGGCACCGGACGCGGCGACCTGGCGGAGCAGGCGTTCGCGGGCATCGTGATCGAGGTCGATGAAGGCCTTGCCTTCACGCTCGCGGCTGAGGTCTTCCAGCCAGACCGTGCCCTGGCGGAGGAAATCGCGCTCGGTTTCGTCCTGCGTCGTGTCGTTGATGACGAAGCGCAGGTAATCGAGGGCGTGGATGTCGCTGGCCCCGGGGCTGTCCGGTTCGCTGGGCAGCAGGTGGTTCAAGGTGGCGTCGAGCACGGCCCAGGTGTCGACCGTGGCCGCGGTGCCGGCGTCCGGCGCGATGCCCGCTGCGATTTCAGGCGCGCCGCGCAGCGGGAACAGGGCCGCGACCGAACCGCCGACCAGCCCGAGCAGAAACCGGCGGCGGGTCATTAACGCGGTACGTTGCGCCTCGAACGGACGGCTGGGTTGGATACGGGGTTTACGGGTCATGTCACGGAAGGGACCGTTGCCGGGGGTAGAAGTTTGCTGATCGAGGGAGCGTAGCGCCAACCGGCTCCGGCAACACGACCGTATTGCGGCCTGACGGAGCAGCGTGGGGTTTGTGGCTAAACTCGTGCCATTTATAAAGGGGCAGGCGATGACTGATAAGAACAAGCCAGGCCGGAAGAAGTCCGGCGTCGCACAACTGCTGCGGGTCTACGCACCCGCGACTTTGGCCGTGATCGCCGGTTTCGCGGTCGCGTTCCAGTTCGTCGAACCGGCGCCACCGCAGCGTCTGGTCATAGCCGCCGGCGCCGAGGGCGGGGCTTACATGGCGGCCGCGCAGCGTTATGCGGAGATCCTCGCGCGCGAGAACGTGACGCTTGAGGTCCGTGCGACGCACGGCTCGCTGGCGAACATCGCGCTGCTGGAGCAGGGCGAGGTGCAGGTCGGTTTCGTGCAGGGCGGCACGACGCCGGCCACCAACCCGCACGAGCTCACGTCGCTGGGCAGCATGTATTACGAGCCCTTGTGGCTGTTCCATCGCGGTGATGCGGCGCCGACGCGGCTGGTCGATCTGGCCGGCAAGCGGGTCGCGATCGGCGGCGAGGGCAGCGGCACGCAGGCGCTGATGCACACGCTGCTCGACGAGGTGGACGGGGATTTGCTCCGGGTCGAGGCCCTGCCGCTGGGCGGCGACGAGGCCGAGGCCGCGCTGCTGGCCGGCGAGGTCGATGCCATCGCGGTGGTCGCGGGCACGCACTCGGCGCGGGTGCGACGGCTGATCGAGGCGCCGGACGTCCGGCTGATGGACATGCGCCGTGCCGAGACCTACACGCGCCTGCATCCGTATCTGTCCGCGCTGAACCTGCCGGAGGGCGTGATCGATCTGCGCAAGGATCTGCCGCCGGCCAACGTGCGCATGATCGCGCCGACCGCGAATCTGGTGGTCGCCGGGGACACCCATCCGGCGCTGGTCGATCTGCTCATGCAGGCCGCCGCCGAGGTGCACGGTACGCCGGACTGGTTTTCGCGACGGGATGAGTTCCCCCGCGCGGAGTTCCTGGTTTACCCGCTGCATCCGTCCGCCGAGCGTTTCTACAAGCATGGCCCGCCTTTCCTGCAACGCTATCTGCCGTTCTGGGCGGCCACGCTGATTGATCGGCTCAAGGTGCTGCTGCTGCCGCTGGTGATGGTGCTGCTGCCGCTGTTCAAGATCATGCCGCCGATCTACCAGTGGCGGATGCGGTCGCGCATCTATCGCTGGTACGAGGAACTGGACAAGGTCGAGCGCGAGATGCGCGAGGGCGATACGGCGGTGAGCGACCTGATCGCCGAGCTCGACCGCATCGAGAACGAAGTCGCGCACGTCGAGGTGCCGCTGTCGTTCTCGGGACAGGCCTATGACCTACGCATGCACATCGCCCTGGTGCGGGACCGGCTCTCCGCCTGATTCGATCAGAGCTTCCCCGGAAGGGTGCCGACGCAGTCAGTGCGTGTTGTCGGTGTGCCAGCCGTTACGCGCCGCGTGCGCCTGGTGGAATACATGGCGGATGTCGCGGGCGGCGCGGGTGTTGTTCGCCGCTATCAGCAAGAGGCTGGACAGCGCTACGACCAGGCCGGTCATTGCGAGCGAAATGAAAATTTGTGACGTCATGGGCAGCTCCGCTGTCAGGTGTTCGGTTCGCTCGTGCCGCCGCGTCTTCAGGTTCACCCGGCGGGCAGGAATACGCGCAATTGCGGCTTCCAGATGGTCAATCGGCGGGGGCCGCCCGGACGTGAGCCGGACGTTCAGCGCGGCGTGCGGCGCCCCATGCGGCGGAGCGAGGGTCCGGAGGTTCGATCAGGTCGCTGGCTGTCGCGGTGGTCGTAGAGTGCGCCCAGAATCACGGCGATGATGAATGCCAGGAAACCGGTGATGCCGATGGGTATCAGTAGTTCGAGGTGCATGGGCCTGTCCCCGTTTTCGGGTTGATTGTCCCCAGGTGGGGAAACCGACCTGGGCGGGCTGGGTACGAATCAGCGTGGTCGGCCATGCGGTGCGGAGCTTGGATCGGTAAGCGCGGCGTGGTGATTTGCCTTGCTGGCACATCGGGTAGCCGCCGAAAGCTCATGAGCGGCGCCTGGCTGACCATTTCTGGGACCATCGCGACGCGGGTTGGTTCTCGAATATTCCTCACCAAATCAGAGGAATGCGCCGGTACGGACAACCACTCAGGCGCGGAGTCCGGCTTGCAGCGCGGCGACGGGATCAGTCGCCGAAGCGGTAGTGCTTGCGAACCGCCTTGGTGATCTGCCAGGTGCAGGACATGCCTTTCGGGAAGGTGACCAGATCCTTGGCCTTGATGGTGACGGGCTCGCCGCCGTCGGGGGTGACGATGGCCTCGCCGGCGAGCAGGTAGCACATCTCCTTCTCGTCGTAGGTCCACGGGAACTCGGATTCCTCCTTCTGCCAGATCGGCCACTCCTCGACCCAGAGGACGTCCAGCTTGGCGGGGGAGGGGTTGTGTTCGACGGTGATGATGGTGTCCTGCATCGATATCAGCCCTTCTTCGCGGCCCATTCGGCCGGGGTGTAGGCCTTGATCGACAACGCGTGCAGGCGGCCACTGGTGATCGAGTCGCCGAGCGTGCCGTAGACCATGCGCTGTTCCTGAAGCATGGATTTGCCCTCGAATTCGGGGCTGACGACGATGGCGTCAAAATGGCTGCCGTCGTCACCCATGACCTGCGCTTCGCAGTTGGGGATGCCGGCTTCGATCATGGCTTTGATTTCGTTCGGGTCCATGGCTTGGAGCTCCTGGGTGAAGAGGTGGGCGGGAATTTTACGGTTCTGCGTGGTTGCGGGTGAACCAATTCGATTTTTGTGGCTTCGATCGGTGCCGCGAGCCGGCAACGTCGCTGCGCCGGCCTACATCGAAGTTCATGGCGCAACATGTAGGCCGGTATGAGGCGCATCGCGCCGTTGCCGGCTTGCGGCTAATGCAGCTGCGCGGTCTCTCGCTGCGCCTGCTTGCGCATCAGCGGCAGCGAGGCGTGGTGGGCGAGCAGCTTCCAGCCGCCGTCGCGGCGCACGTAGGTGTTGGTGGCGATCACGGCGGCGGCGTGCGTGGAGCTTTTGCCTTTCGGGTGAATGCGTTCCTCGACCAGATGCACGGCGAGGTCGCCGGAGACGGTGCGTTGCAGCACGTCGAAGCCGATACGCGGGGGCTCGGCGTTGCCGAGAATCTCCGTCCAGCTCTGCATCACCGCCTGGTGGCCGCGCAGCAGCGGCCCGCCCGGATGCACGCAGACGGCGTCCGCATCCCAGACGGCAGCCATCGCGCCCAGGTCCAGGGCTTCGAAGGCGGCGTAGAAGGCGGTTTCGGCGGCGTCCGGGGTTTCGTGGGTCATGCCTGTGTTCCGGGAACGGGGTGTGCGATGCAGTCTGCGGCATCTGGATGGGCGGGCAGACCCAGGGTTCGGGGGTGAATCCAGCGCCGATCACGTAAAGTTCCGACCGTCATGAACGTCGCCGAATTCCCCGGGTTGCTCGAGCGCCTGCGCGCCGGTTTGCGCGCGCGCCGCCATCGCGGTGTGTTGCTGTGTGTCGGCAGCGCCGCCTGGCGGTCGGCCATCGACGCCGTGCTGCGGGGCAGCCCTGAGCGGGTCTGGCGACTGGGTGAGGCGCTGCCGGGCGGCATGACGCCGCGCGAGGCGCGCGCCCGGCTGGGGCAGGAATGCGATCTGTTGCTGGTCGATGCGCGGACCGGGCTCGATCCCGATGCGCTGGGCGCGTTGGGTGGCACGGTCGTCGCCGGCGGATTGATGATCCTGCTCGCGCCGCCGGAAGCCGCGTGGAAGGCGGCGTCGAATCCCCTGAATGCCCGCCTGGCCGTGGCGGGCTGGCCGGAAGAGGCGATCGGCGATCGTTTCGACGCCCGCCTGCGGCGGGTGCTGGCGGCAGATGCGCGGGTCGTAAGCATTGTCGAGGGGCAGGCGCTGCCCGATCCGGGCGATGCGCCGGAACCGGCGCCACCCGGTCCGATCCGCGATGACGGCATGCGCAGCGCGGATCAGGCGGAGGCCGTCTCGGCGGTCGTGCACGTCGTGCATGGTCAGCGGCGCCGCCCGGTGGTGCTGACCGCCGATCGCGGACGCGGCAAATCGGCGGCCCTGGGCCTGGCGGCCAGGGCGCTGCTGGCCGAGGGGCGCAAGCGGATTCTGGTCACCGGCCCGGCGCGGGAGTCGGTCGCGCAGGTGTTCACGCACGCCGGCGAGGTGCCGGCGGACGCCGAGCTCACGTTTTACTCACCGGACGAGTTGCTGGATCACAAGCCGGAGGCCGATCTGCTGCTGGTCGACGAGGCCGCCGCCGTGCCGACCGGCCAGTTGAAGGCGCTGCTCGCGCAATACCCGCGCATCGCCTTCGCGACCACCGTGCACGGCTACGAGGGCACCGGGCGAGGCTTCGACCTGCGCTTCCGTGCGCATCTCGATGCACACACACGCGGCTGGCGCGCGCTGCGGATGACCACGCCAATCCGCTGGGCGGAGGGCGATCCGCTCGAAGCCCTGTTGTCCGAGCTGCTGCTGCTCGACGCGGAGCCCGCGTCGCCGGAACGACTCGTGGATGCGGTGGTCGCGGACAGCGGGTTCCAGCGTCTCGACCGTGACGCCCTGGTCGCCGATGAAGCCGATCTGCGTCAGGTCTTCGGCCTGCTGGTCGGCGCCCATTACCGCACCCGCCCGAGCGATCTGCGCCATCTGCTGGATGCGCCCAATGTCGAGCTCTTCGCGCTGCGTTATCGGGGCGCGGTGGCGGCGGTCGCCCTGGTCAGCCTGGAAGGGGGTTTCGACGACGGGATGGTTGTCGAGATCGTCGCCGGTCGGCGTCGCCCGCACGGGCACCTGCTCGCCGAGGCCATTGCCGCGCACTGCGGTTTCGGCGAAGGCGCGGCCTATCGCGGCGCGCGGGTGCAGCGCATCGCCGTGCATCCGGATGCCCGCCGGCTCGGCTTCGGTTCCGCGCTGTTGAAAGGCATTGCGAGCGAATTGGCGGCGCGGGGAGTCGACTACCTCGGCGCCAGTTTCGGCGCGACACCGGAACTGCTCGATTTCTGGTTCCGTAATGGCTGCCGACCGTTGCGACTCGGCTACCGGCACAACGCCGCCAGCGGCGAGCCGTCGGCGCTGGTGCTGGCCGGGCTGAGTCCGCGCGGGCACGAACTTGCGCAAGAGGCCGGCGCTCGCTTCGAGACCCGCTTCCTGCGTCAGCTCGCGGATGTCCACCGCCAGCTGGACGCGGTGCTCGCGGATCGCTTGCTCGCGGCCTTCGGCGGCAATCATCCGCCGGGTCTGGACGCGCGCGACTGGGCGGACATCGCGGCCTTCACGGATGGGCAGCGCGCCTACGAGGAAGCCATCGCGCCGCTGACCCGGCTCGTGGTCGCGGGGCTGACCGCGCAACCGCGCATTGGGCTCAGTTCGGCGCGGAGACACTTGTTGATACATCGTGTCCTCCAGAATGCCGGCTGGTCGGACATGGCCGGTTATGGTTTCGGAGACGGCCGACGCGCGCTGGAGGCGGCGCTGCGGGACGCCTGCGCGGAGCTGGTCGAAAGCCTGCGAGGCGGCCCGCCGGGTACGCTTGCGCCGCCGAATTCACGAGAGCGAGGTTGATCGATGAAAGGGTTGCAGAAGTTGCTGATCGCGGTCGCGGTGCTGATCGTCGCGGTGCTGACCGGACAGGAATCCGGGTTGCTGAACCCGGCGCCCGGCGCAGGCCCCGGAACGACAGGCACCGGTACGAGCGTGGAACTGCGGCACGACCCGCTGAAACACGCGTTCGACAACCGTCTGAGCGATCTCCAGGTCGAGGGCAGCGGCACCGTGTCGCGGGTGCTGAGCGACGACAACACCGGCAGCCGGCACCAGCGCTTCATCCTGCGGATGCCTTCCGGGCTGTCCGTGCTGGTCGCCCACAACATCGATCTGGCCGATCGCATCCCGTCCTTGCAGGTCGGCGATGTGGTCGATTTTTTCGGTGAGTACGAATGGAACGAGAAGGGCGGCGTGATCCACTGGACGCACCACGATCCGGCAGGCCGGCACGCCGATGGGTGGTTGCGTCACGCCGGGCGCACCTACGAATGACCGTGGCGGCTTACATTTCCCCGGCGTCGCGTAGGCGGTCCAACTGGTCGCGGAAGTGGCGTTTCAGGCCTTCGATCGAATCGTATTCGGTGGGGAAGTGGCCGAGTTCGTTGAGTTGATCCTTGAACGCCCACAGTGACATCAGGTCCGCGCGGTTGTCGGCGTTGGTCGGCACCTGGGTGGCGTGGAAGTAGGTGTAGATGCGTGGCTTGCCGGTGGCCTTGAATTGCTCCCAGGCGACACCGAACTCCTCGGCGGTGTATTTGCCGGTCTTGGTGCGGAAGAGGCTGACGAAGATATCGCAGGCCCTGATCGCGGCGTTGTATTCGTCCTGCAGGCGGGTGTCGGACATCGCGTCGAGAAAGTTCTCCCAGCGCACGATCTCCAGGTACAGGCCGTCATTGCGTAAGCGATCGTTCAGTTGCCGGAAATACAGGTCGAAGGCATCGCGGTCATCGCGCAGCTCGGCGGAGGAGGCGAGGAAGATACGGACGGTCCGGGGCTTGCCCGTACCGGTCGCGGTGGTGGATTCCTCGGCGTCACCCGTCGGCTCCGGGGCTTCCTTCAGGTAGCCGGCGCGATCCAGCCACAGCTCCAGGTCCATGCCTTCGAGGAGTTTCATCACAGACACGTCGTGGTAGTCAGGCGGTTCGCGGCATTCGATGGTCAGCTTGCCGCGCTGCTTGCGTTCGAGCAGTTGCTGGCGCGGGAACATCGCCGGGGTCGGTGACTGCGCGCAGGTCGGGCAGATGCACGGCACCTGCTTGCTGACCTTGTCCTTGAGCCCGGGGAAGCTGTCGTTGAGGGCATCCAGATCGCTGGCGAGCACCGCGAGCAGGGTCTGGCTCTCCAGTCCACGGGCGCGCAGCGTGATCTCGTTGCCGTGCGTGCCGGTTTCGACCAGCACCTGGGTGCCGTCGCGTTCGAACAGCGCGCCGTCGGACCAGCACAAGTCCGGGTCGCGCACGAAGCGGTGCATGCGCACGATCAGGCGGCTGACCATGCCGCGCGGCAGGAACGCGTAGCGGTAGCTCAGCATCAGATCGCCGTGGCGGGCCCAGTCGCGCAGGCTGTCGGGGCGGGACGGCGGCAGGTGCTGCGGCACCAGCCAGGTGTCCACCGCCGTGTCCGGCAGGCGGTAGGCCAGCTCGAAACGCACCATCAGGGCGCGCAGCTCGACCTCCTTGTCGGCGTAACCGGCCTCCGACCACAGGCGGTCGCAGTCCGCGACCGTGAAGCGCCCCCGGTTGCTGGTCTTGACGTCTTCGTCGTCGAGCACGCGGAACACCGCGTCGGTGACCCACTGGTTCTGCAGGAACAGGGTGCGGCGCAGCTCCGGCACGTGCTGGAAGTGCAGGAACACGCCCAGGTCGTGCAGGTACTGACTGAGGTGCAGGGCTTTCTTGCGATCGTCGTCATCCTGCAAGGGCAGGTGAGTGCGATAGGCGGCCAGATACTCGTCGAGCGTGATGTGGGGGCGCGATTTGGCCAGGGTCTCCAGTTCCTGACGGATCGGCACCCACTTGGCCGGCACGTCCTCGCCGACGTGCGGCAGGTTGAGCGCGAAGTGTTCGACCGCGCGGCGCAGCTCATCGGCGGCATCGGGGTGTTCCAGGTTGCCGCGATACACCCCCTGCACGTTCGGAAAGCGGCCCTTGATGCCGGCGATATCGAGCTGCTTGCTGCGCCCACCCTTCTCGTTCTGGAAGATCAGCAGCGGGCTGGCCTCGCTGAGGGTCTCGACCACCTCCAGCCAGTAGCGGAAACCCTCGTCGTGCACGGTCTTGTGGTCGCTGCGGGTGTCGTCGACCAGCACGTACAACGAACGCTTGGTCAGGAAGAACTGGTGGGTGGCGTGATAGATCTGCTGGCCGCCGAAGTCCCAGGCGTTGAGGCGGAATTGGCGACCGTCGGCGATGGGGAATTCGTGGCGGTGGATGTCGATGCCGCGCGTGGTCTCGTCCTCGTCCGGCAAGGGCAGGTCGGGCTGGAACAGGCGCCGCAACAGGCTGGTCTTGCCGGCACTGCCTTCGCCGACTAGCAACAGCTTGGCCTCGAACAGCCGGTCGGTGCCCTGGGCCTCGATTTCGCGGAAGAAGTTGAGGACGGCCTCTGGGCCTTGTTGGATGACCTCGGGGGAGGGGTGGGTCAGGGGGCAGTGTTTGACGTAGATGCCGTTGCCTTTCTCACCCCAACGTGCCCAGTGAACTGGCTGCCCGGAGAGGATCAGGGGGCTTAGTGGCGACAGGTCCTGAACGTCGGTCTTGGCGATCTTCAGTGTGGTCAGGCGGGGGCTCGATGGCAGCGTGACGGTTTTGACGTGTTTGTTGTCAGACAGATCGAGCGTTTCGAGTTGCCGGAGGTGCTCGGCGATCGCGCGGGCGCCGGCGTCGCCGATCTGGTTGTCGCCGAGGTTGAGCGAGGTGAGCTGCCGGAGGTGCTTGGCGATCGCGCGGGCGCCGGCGTCGCCGATCTGGTTGTGGACGAGGTCGAGCGAGGTGAGCTGGCGGAGGTGCTCGGCGATCGCGCGGACGCCGGCGTCGCCGATCTGGTTGTGGCCGAGGTTGAGCGACGTGAGCTGCCCGAGGTGCTCGGCGATCGCGCGGGCGCCGGCGTCGCCGATCTGGTTGATGCTGAGGTCGAGCGAGGTGAGCTGGCGGAGGTGCTCGGCGATCGCTTGGGCGCCGCCGTCGCCAACGTGGGTGCCTTCGAGAAGGAGGGCCTTGAGTTGACCGAAGTGCTGGGAAATTCCGATCGCGTCCTCATCCGTGAGTGCAAGCAATGCGAGTTGGAGCGACTCAAGGTGCTCCAAACGCCACAGCTCGTCAGGCAGGCGTGGCAGGTGTGAGGTCAGACTGACCAGATGATGGCCCCGTGCGATCGCTGGCAGGTGTTCAACTTTGTTCGGAGGCTGATAGTCCGGTCCGACCAAGATCAATTGGGTGGTTCGTCGCTCCCGATGCGCGTCGAGTACGGCGGGGAGTTCGTCTGGAGCGACTCGCTGTATCCGGGGGATTTCCGTCATGTCATGGCTTCCTTGGGGCGTGGGTCCGTCGGGTCCGGCGATTCGTTGCGAAGTTGCGGTGGCGCTGCGCGTAGGCGATGCCCGGTGGGAGCGGTGTCCCGCCGCGATGCGCCGGCGGCGCACCAACGGCATCGCGGCGGGACGCCGCTCCTACACAGGGTGCTGGGGGTGGTTCGTAGGGTGCGGGTACGCGCAGCGCTTTGCAGCAGGGGCGCGCGGGCGGTGCGGTGCGCTGGGCTTACCGGCACCCTACGGTGGAGCGGGAATCGGCGGGTCATCCGCGGAAACCGTCCTGGGAGTTCAGCCAGGCGAGTTCTTCGGGGGTGCTGACGCGGCCGAGCGGGGCGTTGCGGTGCGGGAAGCGGCCGAAGCGTTCGACGATGCGGTAGTGGTGTTGGGCCCAGGGGAGTTGCTGCGTCATGCCGGCCTTGGTGAACAACTCTATCGAGCGGTGCTGGTCGGCCATCGATTCGCTGTGCATGTAGGGCAGGTACAGGAACAGCTTCTGTTCGGTGCTGAATTCGCGGTCCATGCCGGCGGCGATGGCCTGGGCGGCGATCGCGCGGGAGCGGGCTTCGGTGGCGAAGCTTTCCGCCTCGCCGCGATACATGTTGAGCGGGAACTGGTCGAGGATGATGACCAGGGCGAGGGCGCCCGCCGGGGTTTGCGCCCAGTCGTCCAGGTTGCCGTCGCGGGCGGCGCGCCAGAGGGATTCGAAGCGTTCGGTGATCAGCGCGTCGATTTCGGGTGGGGCGCCGAACCAGTGGCTGCGCAGCGGCTCGGTGAACCAGAAATCGAGGATGGATTCGGGGGTTTCGGTGGTGCTCATCGGATTTCGGGCAGCGCGGTGGCGGAGGGCTTCGCGGCTATGGTCCGCGACATCGACGCGGTGGGTCAAAGCGCTTGTCCGGGGCGTTTTGCTTTTTCGTCGGCCTGCGGTCAGAATCGCGCCCCCGCATGAATATCAGCATTCGCTAAGTTATTCAGGCATCAGACTTTTTTATCCAAACCGATCAACCATCCTTTTAAGGGGAACACCATGCGTTTGATTCTTCTGGGCGCTCCGGGCGCCGGCAAGGGCACCGTTGCCAAGATGCTGACCGCGATCGACGGTTCCGTGCAGATCTCCACCGGCGACATCCTGCGCGCCGCCGTCAAGGCCGGTACCGAGCTGGGCATGAAGGCGAAGGCCGCCATGGAGTCCGGTGGTCTGGTCTCCGACGACCTGATCATGGGCATCATGAAGGACCGCCTGCAGGAAGATGACTGCAAGTCCGGTTTCCTGCTCGACGGTTTCCCGCGCACCATCCCGCAGGCCGAGGCCCTCAAGGTCCTGCTGGCCGATCTGGGGATCTCCCTGGACGCGACCGTCAACCTGAACGTCCCGCGCGACGTGATCCTGGACCGTCTGACCACCCGTCGTACCTGCGAAGACTGCGGCGCGATCTACAACGTCAAGTCCAATCCGCCGAAGGTCGAAGGCGTCTGCGACAAGTGCGGCGGCAACGTCGTGCAGCGTGCTGACGAGACCGAAGAAGCCATCTCCAAGCGCCTGGACGTGTTCAACGAGCAGACTGCTCCGCTGGTCGGCTTCTATGAGAAGGAAGGCAACCTGCTGGACGTCAACGCGACCTCCAGCGACGCCGTGGTCGCCGCGATCAAGGCCAAGGTCGGCATCGCGTAAGCGATTCGATCCGCCGCTGATTGAAAAAGGCCGCCGTGGGTAACCACGGTGGCCTTTTTGTTTGGGGTCGTAGCTGAGTTGGCTTCGACTCCGCTCAGCCAACGATGGGGGCGCTGGCTGAGCGGAGCCGAAGCCAGGCACTTGCTCAACGTGTCGTTTTCAGCAGCGGGGGGCCGGGGTGCTTGTCGAAACGCCGCCAGGCGCCGCTGAGGAACAGTTCGTAAGGCCGGAACATGGTCTTGTAGGCCATCTTCCCGGATTCGGCGATCCAGTAGCCGAGATAGACGGCGGGCAGGTTCAGCTCCTGCGCCAATTCGATCTGCTTGAGCACGCCGAGCGTGCCCAGGCCGCGTTCGGCAAGGCGGGTGTCGTAGTAGGTGTAGACGGCGGACAGGCCCTGCGGCATGCGGTCGATGACGGCAGCGGCGACGAGTCGGCCATCGAGGCGGAAGTCGATGATCCCGGTCTCGCCCCACGGGCTGCCGAGGAAATTGAGATAACGCTCCGGATCGTCATCGTCCATGCCGCCACCGGGGTGGCGCTCGCTCTGATAACGGCGATACAGCTCGAAATGTTCCGCGTCGTCGCTGGGCACGGAATGGCTGATCACGAGGTCGGTGTTGCCCTTGAGGATGCGGCGCTGCGCACGGTTCGGTGTGAAATTCTTCACCGGCACGCGGATCGGTACGCATTCGCGGCAGTCATGACAGGCGGGGCGGTAGACATGTGGACCCGAACGGCGGAAACCGAGCTCCGCGAGACCGCCGTAGATGGTCTTGGTCATCTCCGCGGTGGGATCGGCGAACAACGTGACCGAACGCTTGCCCGGCAGGTAGCTGCACGGGTGCTCGTGGGTCGCGTAGAAGGCCAGTTGGGAAGGGTGGTCGCTCATGTCACCGGGGATGCTCGGATCAAGACCCCGTTCTAAGCCGGATCGGCGGGCAAGTCCAGACGTTCAGAGAAGGGGATCGGGCAGCGGATCGTCGAATCGCCAGGGACCGAGTCGCTGCTCGTCGTCGGCGAGTTCGTCCAGCCTGGCGAGAAAATCCTCGCGGGCGATCTCCACGGCGCCCAGGCGGGCCAGATGCGGGTTGTGGACCTGGCCGTCGATCAGGCCGAAACCCCACACGCGCAGCTGCGCGGCGAAATGCATGAACGCCACCTTGGAGGCGTCGCTCACGCGGCTGAACATGGATTCGCCGAAGAACACCCGGCCCATGGCGACGCCGTACAAGCCGCCGACCAGCCTGTCGCCCTGCCAGGCCTCGATGGAATGCGCGAAGCCGAGATGGTGGAGGGTGGTGTAGGCGTCGATCACGTCCTCGCTGATCCAGGTGCCCTTGCGATCCTTGCGCGGTTCGGCACAGGCGCGCATGACCTGTTCGAAGGCGGTATCGATGCGCAGATCGAAGGGGCGCTGGCGGAGGGTCGTGCGCAGACTGCGCGGGATGCGCAGCCGGTCCGGGAAGAACACGGTGCGCGGGTCCGGCGACCACCAAAGGATCGGCTGATCCTCGCCGTACCAGGGAAACACGCCCTGGCGATAGGCGATCAGCAGGCGGGTCGGGGAGAGGTTGCCGCCGAGGGCCAACAGGCCATCGGGTTCGCGCAGCGCGTTGGACGGGCGCGGAAAGGGGCTGTCGTCATCGTCCGGATGAATGAAGTGCAGGGCCACGGCAGGCGCTCGAAAAAGAAAACGCGGTTCGCTCCAACTATGAAACGAACCGCGTCGCGATGCAGGTGCGCAACCCTGCCTGGATCAAGGTTTCCACAGGCTGCCTGACTAATGGCAGTCCGGACGGTGTCAATCCTGATTGTCGAACCAGCGTTCCGCGTCCAGCGCGGCCATGCAGCCGGTGCCGGCGGAGGTGATGGCCTGGCGGTAGACGTGATCGGTCACGTCGCCCGCCGCGAACACGCCGTCGATGCTGGTCATGGTGGCGTTGCCGGCCATGCCGCCACGGGTCTTCAGATAGCCGTTCTCCATCTCCAGCTGGCCCTTGAAGATGTCGGTGTTCGGGTGGTGGCCGATGGCGATGAACACGCCATGCATGGCGATTTCTTCGGTCTCGCCGGTCTGCACGTTCTTGATGCGGATGCCGGTCACGCCGGAGTTGTCGCCCAGCACTTCGTCGAGCACGTTGAACCACTTGATGGTCACGTTGCCGTTCTTGGCGCGTTCCATCAGATGATCGGAGAGGATCTTCTCGGAACGGAACTGGTCGCGGCGGTGCACGACGACCACTTCGGAAGCGATGTTGGACAGGTACAGCGCCTCTTCGACGGCGGTGTTGCCGCCGCCGATCACGGCGACCTTCTGACCCCGGTAGAAGAAGCCGTCGCAGGTCGCGCAGGCCGACACGCCGCGGCCCTTGAAGGCCTCCTCGGAGGGCAGGCCGAGGTACTTGGCGCTGGCGCCGGTGCAGATGATCAGCGCGTCGCAGGTGTAGACCCCGCTGTCGCCTTCCAGGCGGAACGGGCGGTTCTGCAGGTCGGTGGTGTGGATGTGATCGAAGATGATCTCGGTGTTGAAGCGCTCGGCGTGCTTCTGCATGCGCTGCATGAGCTCCGGGCCCTGCACGCCTTCCCAGTCACCCGGCCAGTTGTCGACGTCGGTGGTGGTCGTGAGCTGGCCACCCATGTCCATGCCGGTGACGATGACCGGATTCAGATTGGCGCGGGCCGCGTAGACGGCGGCGGTGTAGCCGGCCGGGCCGGAGCCCAGGATCAGCAGACGGCAGTGCTTGGGGTCGCTCATGTATACTCTCCGCGCGTTTTTGTACCGGTACGAAACCGATGCAGCGTAGTCGAAATCGTCAGGGTTTCAGGGGGCTCGAAGCTCCGAAACGGCTCGCAATCTTACGTGGAATCGGCAGCCGGGATAACCCACTGTTCCGCGTGCCTCTCAAACGATG
The DNA here is from genome assembly GCA_024234895.1 of Gammaproteobacteria bacterium. Taxonomy (GTDB): domain Bacteria; phylum Pseudomonadota; class Gammaproteobacteria; order JACKNK01; family JACKNK01; genus JACKNK01. The sequence goes on along the minus strand of JACKNJ010000006.1, from coordinate 78,684 downwards.
GTGACCACCATGCGGATCGGCATTCCCAAGGAAATCAAGACCCTGGAAGGCCGTGTCGGTCTGGTGCCAGCGGTATGCGCGGAACTCGTCCGCGCCGGGCACGAGGTCTTCATCGAACACGATGCCGGTCGTCGCGCCGGTTTTCCGGACGCCGATTACCGGAACCTCGGCGTGCATGTCGCGGGCGACGCGGACGAGTTGTACGCAGCGGCCCAGCTCGTAGTGAAGGTCAAGGAACCCCAGCCGTCCGAGTTGGCGCTGCTCAACGAACGACATCTGCTGTTCGCCTATCTGCATCTTGCTGGCGACGCGACCTTGGCGCGCGGTCTGGCCGCGACCGGCTGTACCGCGATTGCGTTTGAAACGGTGCGCGACGCCAATGATCGTCTGCCCATGCTGGCACCGATGAGCGAAATCGCCGGACGCCTGGCCGTCCTGCACGGCGGTTCCTTCCTGCTCGCGCCCAACGGCGGGCGAGGCGTGCTGCTCGGCGGCGCGGGTGCCGATGAACATGGTCGGGTTACGGTGATCGGCGGCGGCGTTGCCGGGGGCAGCGCGGTGCGCACGGTGGCCGCGCTGGGCGCGGACGTGACCGTGTTCGATACCCAGGCCACGAAGCTGGCCGAGTTTCAGAGTCTGGGCGGGAACGTGCGTGCCTTCGATCCGCGTGTTGCCGACGTTGCGGCGACGGTGGCCGACTCCGATCTGGTCATCGGCGCGGTGTTGATTCCCGGGGCCCGCGCGCCGCACGTGATCAGCGCCGAGATGGTGCGTGCGATGCGGCCCGGTAGTGTCGTGGTCGACGTGTCGATCGATCAGGGGGGCTGCGTCGAGACCATCCGCCCAACCACCTATGCCGAGCCGACCTTCGTCTGGGAGGAGGTCATCCACTACGGCGTGACCAACATGCCGGGCGCCGTGCCGCACACCGCGTCGCTGGCGCTGTCCGCCGCGATCGCGCCCTATGTTCGCCGGCTGGCCGACGGAAACTGGAACACGGAGGACGATCTCGGTCAGGGCACGAATGTCCGCGACGGTCGGGTGGTGCATCCGCAGGTTCTGGCGTCTTTGGCTGGACAAGATGAATAAATTAAGAATAATCCGATACTTGTGAACACAAGTTGCTAATCAGGTTTAATTTTGGCTAAAGCGAGTGCGCAAACGAAGGCGGGTGACAGCGCGACCGCCGGCATGAACGAGAAGACCCTGCGCGGGGTGCGTGAAGGCGGCATGTTCCTGTTGCTGACCGTCGCGCTGTATCTGTTCATCGCCCTGTTCAGCTACGACGCCGCCGATCCCGGCTGGTCGCACAGTGGCGGCCAGGATCCGGTCGCCAACAACGCCGGCGTGGTCGGCGCGTGGTTCGCGGACATCGTTCTCTATCTGCTCGGTTATGTGGCCTATCTGTTGCCGTTGCTGGTCGGCTTTGTCGGCTGGCTGGTGTTCCGTGGGCGAGACCCGGAGCATCGCTCGGACACCGCGACCAACCTGCTGCGCTGGATCGGCTTCCTCGCGCTGTTGCTGACCGCGACCGGGCTGGCGCGCCTGCATTTCTCGGTCAATGCGAACCTGCCGATCGACTCCGGTGGCGGCGTGCTTGGCGACGTGATCGCCGGCGGCATGGTCGACGCGTTCAGTTTCCTCGGCGCAACCCTGTTCCTGCTGGCGCTGTTCCTGACCGGCCTGACGCTGTTGACCGGCATCTCCTGGCTGCACGTGATGGATGTGCTCGGCAAGATCACGCTCGATGCCTACGCGTGGGCGCAGGGCAAGGTCGACGAGATTCGCGAGCGCCTGGCCGCCGCCAAGGTGCGCAAGGAGCGGGAGGCCAAGTTCGAGGTCAAGCTCGAGAAGAAGGCCGCTGCCCCGCCGGTGCGTATCGAACCCAAGATCGAGAAGGTCGAGCGTTCCGAGCGGGCCGAGAAGGCGCGTCAGCAACCGCTGTTCGAGAGCAAGCCGGAAAAGGGCGCGGCGGCCGATCTGCCGGACGTCGGCCTGCTGGTCGATCCGCCCGCGCAGGAGGCTGGCTATTCGGCGGAAACACTCAAGGCGCTGTCCCTGCACCTGGAGGAGAAGCTCGCCGACTTCGGGGTCGAGGCGACCGTCGAGGCGGTGCATCCTGGCCCGGTGGTCACGCGCTTCGAGATACTGCCGTCGGCCGGTACCAAGGTCAGCAAGATTTCCGGCCTGTCCAAGGATCTGGCGCGCGCGATGTCGGTGATGGCGGTACGCGTGGTCGAGGTCATCCCCGGCAAGCCCACCGTCGGTATCGAGATCCCGAACGAGAAGCGCGAGATCGTCTATTTCAGCGAACTGATCGCCTCGCGCGAGTTCGACAAGACCACCGCCGCGCTGCCGTTCGCGCTCGGCAAGGACATCGGCGGCGCGCCGGTGATCGTCGACATGGCCAAGATGCCGCACCTGCTGGTCGCCGGCACCACCGGCGCCGGCAAGTCGGTCGGCGTCAACACCATGATCATGAGCCTGCTGTTCAAGCGCACGCCCGAGGAAGTGCGCCTGATCATGATTGACCCGAAGATGCTGGAATTGTCGGTCTACGAGGGCATTCCGCACCTGCTGTGTCCGGTGGTCACCGACATGAAGGAGGCCGCCAACGCGCTGCGCTGGTCGGTCGCCGAGATGGAGCGCCGCTACAAGCTGATGGCCGCCGTCGGCATGCGCAACCTGGCCGGCTTCAACAAGAAGGTGCGCGACGCCCGCAAGGCCGGCGAGCCGATCAAGGACCCGTTGTGGAAACCGACCGACGGGCTCGCCGAGGAGGCGCCGGAACTGGAGACGCTGCCGTTCATCGTCATCGTCGTCGACGAGTTCGCCGACATGATGATGGTGGTCGGCAAGAAGGTGGAGGAGCTGATCGCGCGCCTCGCGCAGAAGGCCCGCGCGGCCGGCCTGCACCTTATCCTCGCAACGCAGCGGCCCTCGGTGGACGTCATCACCGGCCTGATCAAGGCCAACATCCCGACGCGCATCGCCTTCCAGGTCTCGTCGCGCGTCGATTCCCGCACGATCCTCGATCAGCAGGGCGCCGAGCATTTGCTGGGGCGCGGCGACATGCTCTATCTGCCGCCGGGTACGGCGATCCCGCAGCGTGTGCATGGCGCGTTCGTGGACGACCCCGAGGTGCACGCGGTCGCCGAACGGTTGCGCAACGAGTCGGATGGCCCGAACTACATCGAGGACATCCTTGAAGGCGGCTCCGAGGAGGGCGGCGCGATTCCAGGCCTGGAACCGATCGGCGGCGGCGACGATGGCGAATCCGATCCGCTCTACGACCAGGCCGTGGCGATCGTCTGCGAGACCCGCAAGGCGTCGATCTCCGGCGTGCAGCGGCGACTCAAGATCGGCTACAACCGCGCCGCGCGACTGGTCGAGACCATGGAGATGGCGGGCGTGGTCGGGCCGTTGCAGTCCAACGGCCAGCGCGAGGTGCTGGCGCCGCCGTCGCCGCGCGATTGACGAGAAACAGCGTTCAACGCAGAGACGCGGAGGGCGCAGAGTGCGCGGAGATTCTTTTTGTTTGCATCGTTTCTCCCCGTTGTGGCCGGATAATCCGAGTTCTGTAGGAGCGACTTCAGTCGCGATCGGTATCCGGTGTTGACCTTGACGCCGATCGCGACTGAAGTCGCTCCTACACCTAATCCCGTCACGTACGAGAGAGACTCGATGCGTTTTTCGTTCATTGTGATGTGGGCTGCCGCGATGTTCGCCAGCCCGGCTCAGGCCGACCCGCTCAGCGCGTTTCTCGATGGCTTGCACGGCTATTCGGCCCGCTTCGAGCAGGTCGTCCGGGATGCCAACGGCGTCGAGACCGAACGCTCCGCCGGCACCTTGCTGATCCAGCGGCCCGGTCGCTTCCGCTGGGAATACGAACAGCCATATCCGCAGCTGATCATCGCCGACGGCAGCGAGGTCTTTCTTTACGACCCGGATCTGGAGCAGGTCACCGTGCGCCCGATGGATGGCAGCCTCAGCCGCACGCCGGCGCTGCTGCTGACCGGCGATGAGCCGGTCGACAGGCACTTCCGGATCGATCCGGTGGATGACTTCAACGGCCTGCGCTGGGTCGCGCTCCGCCCGCGTGGCGAGGGTGGCGACTTCGATGAACTGGTGGTCGGTTTTGATGCGGACGGCGGGCTCGCCGCGATGAAAATCACCGACGGCTTCGGGCAGACCACCGAAATGACCTTCACCGACACCCAGCGTGACCCGGAGCTGCCTGCCGACGGGTTCGTGTTCGTGCCGCCGCCGGGCACCGACGTGATCCGCGCGCCGCGCCAGGAATGACGCTTGGCCGGGGACGATCTGTTCGCGATGGACGCCCATGCGGGTGACGCCGCCTGGCGTCCGCTCGCGGATCGCATGCGCCCGGCGCGTCTCGACGAGTACGTCGGGCAGACGCACATTCTCGCGCCCGGCAAGCCACTGTATCGCGCGATCGAGACCGGCAACCCGCATTCGATGGTGCTGTGGGGGCCGCCCGGCACAGGCAAGACGACGCTCGCGCGCCTGATCGCGAACCACTGCGGGGCGCGCTTCCAGACGCTGTCGGCGGTCATGTCCGGGGTCAAGGACATCCGCGCGGCGGTCGACGAGGCGCGCGCCGCGCGCGCCCGGGGCGAGCGCAGCCTACTGTTCGTCGACGAGGTGCATCGTTTCAACAAGGCGCAGCAGGATGCCTTCCTGCCGCACATCGAGGACGGCACCCTCCTGTTCGTCGGCGCGACCACCGAGAACCCGTCCTTCGAGTTGAACAATGCGCTGCTGTCGCGGGCGCGGACCTATGTGCTCAAGAGTCTCACGTCCGCCGATCTGCGCGGCCTGATCGACCGCGCGCTGCGGTCGGAGCAGGGGCTTGGGCCGTCGAAGCTCCGCATGGACGATGTGCTGCGTGACCGGCTCGCCGAGGTCGCCGACGGCGACGCGCGCCGGACCCTGAACCTGCTGGAGATCGCCGCCGACCTGGCCGAGGACGGGCGCATCACCGAGGCGGTGATGAACGAGGTCGCGGTCGCCGGTCCGCGCCGTTTCGACAAGGGTGGCGAGGTCTTCTACGACCAGATTTCCGCGATGCACAAGGCGGTGCGCGGTTCCGCGCCGGATGCCGCGCTGTACTGGTTCGCGCGGATGATCGACGGCGGCGCCGATCCGGGCTACCTGGCGCGGCGGATTCTGCGTATGGCTTCCGAGGACATCGGCAACGCCGATCCGCGCGCGCTGGAGATCGCGCTGAACGCCTGGGATGCCTTCGAGCGCCTTGGCAGCCCCGAAGGCGATCTGGCCCTGTCGCAGGCAGTGCTGTATCTGGCCGTCGCGCCGAAGAGCAACGCGGCCTATGTCGCGCACAAGGCCGCCATCGAGGCGGCGCAGACCTACGGCTCCGCCGAGGTGCCGCTGCATCTGCGCAATGCGCCGACGCGGCTGATGAAGGAGCTGGGTTACGGCAAGGCCTACCGCTACGCGCATGACGAGCCGGAAGGCTACGCGGCCGGCGAACGCTATCTGCCCGACGAGGTGCCCGACCTGCGTTTCTACGAACCGGTGGAGCGGGGGCTGGAGATCAAGATCGCCGAGAAGTTGCGGCATCTCGCCGAGCTTGACCGCAAACGGCGCGGTTGATCCCTTTCTCGCCCTAGACCGGGTCGGAGTATTTCTCCCGTACGCGCAGGATCTCCGGTAACGCCTTGTCGAACAGTTCGACCATGTGTGGATCGAAGTGCAGCCCTGCATGTTCCCGGATCAACGCGACCGAGTCGTAGATCGTCCAGGCCCGTTTGTATGGGCGCGGCGAGGTCAGCGCATCGAACACGTCCGCGATCGCGGTGATGCGTCCCTCGATGGGGATGTCTTCACCCTTGAGCCCGCGCGGGTAACCGGTGCCGTTCCATTTTTCGTGATGGGTCAGGGCGATCGTGCGTGCCATGCGCAGCAGGGGATCGGGATCGTCACCGATGATGTGGGCGCCGATCTCGGTGTGGCTCTTCATGATCTCCCATTGCTCCGGGCTCAGTTTGCCGGGGTTGCCGAGGACACTGTCCGGGATGCCGATCTTGCCGATGTCGTGCATCGGCGCCGCGTTGAACACCAGTTCGACCCAGTCTTCGTTGCCGCCGTAGGCCTCCGCGATCAGGCGCGCGTAGTGGCTCATGCGGATGATGTGCAGGCCGGTCTCGCTGTCCTTGTATTCGGCGGCGCGGCCCAGGCGCTGGACGATCTTCAGACGGGTGGACCGCAATTCCGAGGTCTTCTTGCGGACTTCGCGCGCGAGCACCCGGCGCTGGTCGTGCATCGCAAGGTGGGTCTTGACCCGGGCCTTCACGATCGGCGGGCTGATCGGTTTGGCGATGAAGTCGACGGCGCCGAGTTCCAGACCACGCTTTTCGTCTTCGACGCGGCTTCTGGCGCTGATGAAGATGACCGGAATTTCGGAGGTCGCCGGGTTCGCCTTCAGCTGGCGGCAGACCTCGTAGCCATCCATGCCGGCCATCATGATGTCGAGCAGGATCATGTCCGGCGATGGGCTCGATGCGGCGATGCGCAGCGCCTTCGCGCCGCTGGTGGCCGCCTTGATCTCGTAGTCGTCGCGAAGCACGGACGCGAGCACGTCGATGTTGTCGGGGGCGTCATCGACAATCAGGATCAGTTCTTTGTCTTCCGCTTGGCTCATGGTTCGCTTTATCGGTGAGGCGACACGCGGGCGGCGCGTGTCGGCGATGTACTCATCCGCCGCGCGAGGTCTTGGGTTGGCGGCGTGGAACGGTTCGTTCGTCGGGATCGCAACTCTAGCATCGCGCTGTTCCCACGGTCCGGATCGCATTGGCGGCCTGCGTCGGGAAGGTGCCCGGGTCAGGGGGGTTGGTGGGTCCGGAGCGGGCATCGTCGTCACCGCATCGGGACCGGTGCCGCCAGAATTCAGTCGACCGGATTCGCCGGATCGTTAGGCAAACCCTGCTTGGTTCACCGCCTTTGGCGGACAGCGGGAAACGATCATGGCCAGCAGGGGGCAGCACGATGGCGGGCGATGCGCGTCGCGCTGGCGAGCGGGGTCGACGGACTCATCGGGAGACGCCGGGCTCGCCTTCGAGATGGGTGAGCCGGGTCAGGGCGATGTCGAAATCGTACCGTCCGGCGGCCTCCTCGATTTCCGCGAGGGCGTCGGCAAGGGGGCCGTGCTCGACCTGGTGGCGGAGACGCTGCGCCAGATCGGTCGCGCGGATATTGTTTTCGGCAAGCAGATCGCGCAGTTCATGGAGCGCGGCGTTCGCGTCCAGCGGTTCCTTCTTGCCCGCAGGCCGTTCAGCGGCGTTCGGGCGGGAATGCGTCAGCCAGGCATCGAGGGCGCCGATCAATGGATCGAGCACGTCGAGCACGGCCCCCAGCGGGGCGTCCAGATCCGTGTGGCGGTCGCGGCAGGCGGTTTCCAGCGCGCTGGCTGCCGCGCGCAACCGGTTTGCGCCGATGTTCGCAGCCAGGCCCTTCAGGGTATGCGCGGCGCGGGTCGTCGCCTGCGGATCGGGATCGTGGCGCGCGGCATTGAAATGCCGGGCGAAATCGATCTGCTCGTCATGGAAGCGCAACAGGAGCCGGCGATACAGGGCTGCATCGTCCTGGGCGGTCGCCAGCCCGGCCGTCACGTCCAGCCCGGGAATGTCCGGCCAGTCCGTCGAAGATGTCGTCCCGATGGGTGTGGGCGCCGGCGGGGGGGCATCTTCGGGGTGGGCCGGCACGATCCAGCGGGCCATCGTGATCATCATGGCGTCGAGATCGATGGGCTTGGGGATAAGGTCATTCATGCCCGCAGCCAGTGCCTTCTCACGGTCATTGGCCATGACATTGGCGGTCAGGGCCAGGACGGGCAGCGTGGCGAACGCCGGCTGTTCACGTATGCGTTGGGTGGCGGTGTAACCGTCCATGACCGGCATCTGTACATCCATCAACACACCGTCGAAGTCGGTTTCGGCGAGGCGCGCCAATGCCTCTTCACCGTTGGTGGCGATGCGGGTACGGATGCCCCGCATGTGCAGGAGTTCGACGGCCAGGTCGCGATTGATGGCGTTGTCCTCGACCAGCAGGACATGCGCGCCGCGCAACCGGTCCATCGCCATGTTGGCTTGCTGTTTGGTATCGGTGGGTGGCGCCCGGTCGACCGAGCTCGCCGTGAACTCGCCGACACCAACGGTGAAATGGAAGGTGCTGCCGGCGTTCGGTGTGCTTTCCACCCAGATGGTGCCGCCCATCATCTCGGCCAGCCTGCGAGAGATCACCAGACCCAGTCCGCTGCCGCCGTACTGGCGGGTGGTGGAGGTATCGGCCTGGCCGAACGCCTGGAACAGGCGCTCGCGTTGCTCGGGCTGAATGCCGATGCCGGTGTCGGCGACCGAAAAATGCAACATGGCGCGGTCGGCATCGTTCCTGGCGAGGTCGACGGTGAGCGAGATGCGACCGCCCGCCGGGGTGAACTTGACCGCGTTGTGGCCGAGATTGATCAGTATCTGCGCAAGCCGCAAAGGGTCGCCGTACTGCACCGGCGGCAGGTCGTCGGCGGTATGGACGATGAGTTCCAGGCCTTTCTCCATGGCCTTGAACCCGACCACGTTGTGGAACTGTTCGAGCACGTCATCCAGTCGGAAGGGCGTGTTTTCCAGGTCGAGTCTGCCGGACTCGATCTTGGAGAAGTCGAGGATGTCGTTGAGGATGCCGAGCAGGCTTTCCGCGGACTGATTGACCTTTTCGACGAAGTGGCGCTGACGCTCGTCGAGGTCGGTGTCGAGAGTCAGCCGCGACATGCCGATGATGGCGTTCATCGGCGTGCGGATCTCGTGGCTCATGTTGGCGAGAAAGGCGGATTTGGCGCGATTGGCGGTCTCCGCGCGCTCCTCCGCGAGCTTGCGCTCCGCGATTTCCCCGGTGAGTTCGCGGGTGCGTTCCTCGACGCGGCGCTCCAGCTCGTCCTGCGCCTTTCGGCGGTCGGTCGCGTCGTGAAAGATGCCGACCAGATGGGGCCGGTCATCCACGATCACGTTGGCCGTCGTGATGTCGCAGTAGATGACCCGCTGGTCGCGACGGGTGACAGGCACGTCGCGCGTCACCGTCAGTTCGCCGCGGGACTGTCTCTCGAAATCATCGAGAACCCGGGCCAGGGATTCCTGCGGGTGGAGATCGCGGACGTGCTTGCCGACCAGTTCGTCATGGGCGTAGCCAAGCAGCCGACAGGCGGCCGGATTCGCATCGACGATCTCCTGGGTCTCGACCTCGGCCGTCATGATGCCGTCCAACGCCGCGTCGAAGATGGCATGAAACTTCTGTTCGCTCTCGCGGAGGGCCTTGCTGAAGCGGTGCTGTTCGGTGATGTCCTGCACCGTGCCGGTCGAGCGGATCACGGCACCGTTGTCGTCGTATGTGTGTTCGCAGCGTTCGTTGACGTATTTGATACGACCATCCGCGAACAGCAGTCGGTGGACGATGTCGTATTGACTCCGGTTGGCGACCGAATCCCGATAGGCGGCGTCGAGTGTCTCGCGATCCTCGGGGTGAACCAGATTCAGGAAGGCGTCGTAGGAGGCGTCGAAGCGCTCCCGGTCGATCTCGAAGATGGCGTAGGTCTGTTCCGACCACCACAGCCGGTTAGCGCGCAGATCCAGTTCCCAGCTGCCGAGTCGCGCGAGTTTCTGTGCCCGGTTGAGGTTGAGCTCCGCACGGCGGCGTTCATCGGTAGCGTGGTCCAGTAGCGCGATCACACGCTTGATGCCGGTGGCGACGATCAGGGACAGCGCCAGCGTGACCAGGGCGCCAATCAGCAGATGGGGCCCGGAAATGCCGCCCAGGCTCAGCAGGTCGATGATGGCGATCAGCGTCAGCGCGAACACCGATCCGGCCAGCAGCACGTGCCGGAGCCGTCGGCGAATCCGGGAACCCGGCTGCTCGGTCAGCAGGTCGCCGATCGAATCGGTCTGGTTTGCCTGGCCTGGGGCTGGGGAGGAGTCTGGCATCGGTGGCCTTGGTTCGGGCGGCATCGTCGCGTCGCGATGGCTCGCGCCCGATCAATGCCCCGTGTTCGCCGTGAAATCGACGAAGCGCCGGTCTTCCCTGGTCGTGTGGTTCACGAACCACTCCATGAGGAAGCGGATGATGGCCTCGGCTTCCTCGGCGGAATCGTTCAGCATCAGCCGGTTTTGCTTCGCGGAGAGCTGTTCGATGAGCTGGAAATGGTGATCGCGGTGCTCGTCGAGGTGCGGGTATCCCGCCCGAGCCATCAGATTCTCTTCGCTGATGAAGTGGAACCGCGCATAGGCGTTGAGTTCCGAGATCAACGCGGCCCGATACGCCGTCACATCGGGCCGCGCGAGCTCGTCGATCAGGCGGTTGATCAGGTTCACGAAGAAATGGTGCTGGATGTCGATGTCTTCGATGCCCAGCTCGAATTCGTGGGACCAGTGGATGTGATGTTCGGACATGTCGGGACCATTGGATGCGGGACGATTCGAGTTTAGTAGCCTGCGCGGGCACGACCACCGTCATCCGCACCGTGCGTCCGCCGTGAACGCTGCCTCATGGCGAGCGCGTTCGCCGTGATTGGAATCGGCACGTCCGCCGTGCGTGTTAGGAAGGGCGAGACAGTTCTTGCAGCAATGCAAGTTCGAGTGCCTGGCGGGTCGCGGGTTCATCGACCGGTCGACCGTCGGTGTCGGTGAGGAAGAATACGTCCTCGGCGCGCTCCCCGATGGTGGCGATCTTGGCCTTGAACACCTCCACGCCACATCGATGCAGGCCGTGGGCGATATGCGCGAGCAGGCCTGGGCGGTCCCGACAGATCAGCTCCAATACCGTGCGGCCCTGATGCAGCCGATCCGAGTAGGTGATGCGGGTGGGAATGTCGAAGGCCTTCAGCTGGCGAGGCACGCGCGGGTGGGGCGCGACCGGTATCTCCCGGCTGGTGATGGCGTCGTGCACCGCGATGCGGATGTCTTCCAGCCGATCGGGATTGTCGATGTCGCCACCGTCCTGTTCGAGCAGCGCGAAGCTGTTGTAGGTCAGTCCGCGCCCGTCACTCAGGATGCGCGCGTCGACGGTGTTCAGGCCGAGGGTGGCGATCGCCGCGGTGATGCGCGCGAACAGGCCGGGGTTGTCCTGGGCATGCACGAACAGCGTGGTCATGCTGCCGTTGCCGCTGGCCTCGTTGGCGGTCCCGGTGCGGCGGACGAGCACGACCGGCAGCAGGTTCTCGGGCAGGTCGGCCACCGCTTCGGTGTGCCAGGCGATTTCCTCGCCGGTGTGCTGAAGGAAATAGTCCTCGTCGAGTTGCGACCAGGCGCGTTCGATCTGCTGCTTGTCGAGGGGCGACGCATCGAGGCGGGCCAAGGCCTCTTCGCGCGTCTCGCGGATGCGGATGTCCTTGTTGACCGGGTTGGTCAGGCCCCGGCGCAGCGCCCGGCTGGTGGCGTCGTAGAGATCGGCCAGCAATGAGGCCTTCCAGCTGTTCCATTGCTTGGGGTTGGTGGCGCGGATGTCGGCGACGGTGAGCAGATAGAGGTAATCGAGATGGGTCTGGTCGCCGACCGCCTCGGCGAAGTCGTGGATGACCTCGGGGTCGCTGATGTCCTTGCGTTGCGCGGTCGCTGACATCATCAGGTGGTGACGGACCAGCCAGGCCACCAGCGCGGTGTCGTAGCGCGACAGGCCGTGGGTGCGGCCGAACTGGATGGCGTCCTGTTCGCCGAGTTCGGAATGGTCTCCGCCTCGCCCCTTGGCGATGTCGTGGAACAGGCCGGCCAGGTAGAGCAGGTCGGGTTTGGGAATCTGCTTGTGGATGCGCGAGGCCAGCGGGAACTCGTCGGCGTGCAGACGCAGCGCGAAACGACGCAGGTTGCGGATCAGGAACAGGGTGTGCTGATCGACGGTGTAGGCGTGGAACAGGTCGTACTGCATGCGCCCGACGATGTTGCCGAAGGCGGGCAGGTAGGCGGCGAGCACGCCGTAGCGGTTCATGCGGCGCAGCGCGCGGGTCAGGCCGCGGGGCTGCCGGAATATCTCCATGAACAAGGCCCGGCAGCGCAGGTCGGCGCGGAAATCCTTGTCGATGCGGTGCAGGTTCTCGCGGATGCTGCGAATGGTGCTGGCGCGCACGCCCTTGGCCTTGGGCTGATGCTGGATGACCAGGAAGATTTCCAGCAGCGCGAACGGGTAACGCCGGAACACGTCCGGGTGGGTGGTTTCGATGTAACCCTTGCGGAGCTGGAAACGCTTGTTGATCGGGGTGGGGGTGTTGTCGTCGTGGGCGAGCAGCAGTTCCTCGCGGAACAGTTGCAGCAACATTTCGTTGAGCCGGTTGAGGGTCATGACCGTCCGGTAGTAGGACTGCATGAACGCCTCGACGGCGAGGTTGCCCTCGTTGCCGCCGGTCGCTTCCTCGTAGCCGAGCTGGCGCGCGAGGGTGCGCTGGTGATCGAACAGCAGGCGGTCGTCGTGGCGACCGGTCAGGCGGTGCAGGGCCCAGCGGATACGCCACAGGTGCGCCTGACCGGCCATCAGGTCGGCGCACTCGGATTGGGTCAGGAAGCCGTGGCGGATCAGCTCGCCGAGCGTGTCGGTGCCGAAGTGACGTTTCACCACCCAGCCGATCATCTGGATGTCGCGCAGGCCGCCGGGGCTGCTCTTCAGGTTCGGTTCGAGGTTGTAGGCGGTGTCCTCGAAACGATGGTGGCGCTGGCGCTGCTCATCGAGTTTGGCCTCGAAGAAGTCGCGGTCGTCCCACATGCGACCGGCTGCGATGCGGCGCTGGAGTTCCCCGGCGAGATTCGCCGGCCCGGCGAGACGCCGCAGTTCCGTGAGGTTGGTGATGATGGTCAGGTCGTTGCGGGCTTCCTCCTCGCACTCGGCCAGGGTGCGCACGCTATGACCGATCTCCAGGCCGATGTCCCACAGCAGGGTGAGAAAGTCGGACAGCGGCTCGGCGAAGGCCTCGTCGTCGCCTTCGCCGACCAGGATCAGCAGATCGACATCGGAGGCGGGGTGCAGTTCGCCCCGGCCGTAGCCGCCGACCGCCGCGAGCACGAGGGGGAAGTCGTCGCCGAGATGGTGGTGCCAGGCCGTGATCAGTACGCGGTCGACCATCGCGGCGCGGTCGTGGACGAGGGAGACGATGTCCGCGCCACCATCGAACAGCACATGGAGGGCGGTGTCGGCGGCCTGGATCAGCGCCTTCAGCGCGGGGATGTCATTGGCGACGAGTGCCGCCCTGAAGGCGTCGCGATCCAGGACGTCCGGGTTGCCGGTCGGGATGCGACAGGGTGCCGGGAGCGGTTCGCTCAAGGTTCGTCACCCGGACGGGTGGTCAGAATCTCGTGACCGTCCGCGGTGACCAGAATGGTGTGTTCCCACTGTGCCGACAGGCTGTGATCCTTGGTCACGACCGTCCAGCCATCGGGCAGCAGCTTCACCTGACGTTTGCCGATGTTGACCATCGGTTCGATCGTGAAGCACATGCCTTCCTGCAACGTCAGGCCGGTGCCCGGCTTGCCGTAATGCAGGACCTGCGGGTCTTCGTGAAACTCCCGGCCGATGCCGTGGCCGCAGTATTCACGCACGATCGAACAGTGCTGGGCTTCCGCGTGGTTCTGGATGGCGAAGCCGATATCGCCCAGCTGCACGCCCGGTTTGACCATGTCGATGCCGATCATCATGCATTCCCGCGCGATGCGGCTGACGCGTTCGGCCGCCGGCTTGACGGTGCCGACCGGGAACATCTTGCTGGTGTCACCGTGGAAGCCATCCTTGATCACGGTGATGTCGATGTTGACGATGTCGCCGTTCCTGAGGATCTTCTCGCCGGGAATGCCGTGGCAGACCTGATGGTTCACCGAGGTGCAGATGGATTTGGGGAAACCCCGGTAATTCAGCGGCGCAGGGATCGCCTGCTGCACGTTGACGATGTAGTCGTGGCAGATGCGATCCAGCTCGTCGGTGCTGACGCCTGGCCGCACGTGCTCTTCGATCATGATCAGCACATCGGCGGCCAGCCGACCGGCGACACGCATCTTTTCGATTTCTTCGGGCGTTTTTATGGTGACCGGCATGCGTGTTCTCGGGCTGGAAGCGAAGGGCGGCAGAGCGCGAAGGGAGTCGGCAAGCGACTGTCAGGAATGATGCACCGCGAAGGTCGCTATGGTATAAAGCGCCCGCTTTTCAAAGCAATGCAAACGCCGAGGGTATCCGCGACCGTTCAGACACGGCGCGAACCCCGGTGAATCACACATGCGTCGACACGTATGACTGGGTGCCGCCGACGGGCCGATGAGGCCGTCGGCGGTTGTCATATGGGACGCATGGAGGCCCAACCCCTTATAAAAGGTAAATCTCATGGCAGACGTATCCATGCGTCAGATGCTGGAAGCCGGCGTTCACTTCGGCCACCAGACCCGTTACTGGAACCCGCAGATGGCCGAGTACATCTTCGGCGCGCGTTCCAAGATCCACATCATCAACCTTGAAAAGACCCTGCCTCTGTTCAAGGACGCGATGAACTACATCAGCAGCATGGTCTCCAAGGGCGGGACCGTTATGTTCGTCGGCACCAAGCGCGCGGCCCGCGATGCGATCCGTGAGCAGGCCGAACGCTGCGGCATGCCGTACGTGAATCACCGCTGGCTCGGCGGCATGCTGACCAACTTCAAGACCGTCAAGAACTCGATCAAGCGTCTGAAGGACCTGGAAGGCATGGTCGCGGGCGAGGGCGGCATGCGTCTGTCCAAGCGCGAAACCCTGGAACTCGAACGCGAGCGCGAGAAGCTGGATCGCAGCCTCGGCGGCATCAAGGACATGTCGGGCCTGCCGGACGTGCTGTTCGTGATCGACGTCGGTTACGAGAAGATCGCCATCCAGGAGGCCAAGCGCCTGGGCATCAAGGTGGTGGCGGTGGTCGATACCAACAACTCCCCGAACGACGTCGATTACGTCATTCCGGGCAACGACGACGCGATCCGCGCCGTGCGCCTCTATCTGGAAGCCGTGGCCGATTCGGTCATGACCGGCAAGCAGACCGCCGTCTCCGGCGGCAAGCGCGATGACTTCGTCGAGATGGATGCCGCGGCCGAAGCGCCCGCGGAAGAGTCGGCGGCCCAGTAAGGTCGTCGCCCCGCGAAGCCCGGAGTGATCCGGGCTTCGCGTTTAACGAATCCACGATTTCCTGCCTGGTTCGCCGGGCTCATTCAATATTCAGAGGTTTGTTCCCATGGCGATTACCGCTGCTCTGGTTAAAGAACTGCGCGAGCGCACTGGCGCCGGCATGATGGAATGCAAGAAGGCCCTGGTCGAAACCAATGGCGACATCGAGGCCGCCGCCGACCTGATGCGCAAGACCGGTCTTGCGAAGGCCGACAAGAAGGCCGGACGCATCGCCGCCGAAGGTCTGGTCGCCATCGCGACCGACGGCAACCGTGGCGTCATCGCCGAGGTCAACTGCGAGACCGACTTCGTCTCCAAGGGTGATGACTTCAAGGCCTTCGTGCAGGGCGTCGCCGACACCGCGCTGGCCGCCCGTCCGGCCGATCTGGACGCGTTGCTGGCCGCCGATCTGACCGGCACCAGCATCGAGGACACCCGCAAGAACCTGATCGCGAAGATCGGCGAGAACATGAGCGTGCGTCGCTTCGCCGAAGTCACCGCCGACACCGCGCTGGGTGTGTACCTGCACGGCACCCGCATCGGCGTCGTCGTCGCGCTCTCCGGTGGCAACGAGGATCTGGCCCGCGACGTCGCCATGCACGTCGCCGCGTCCAACCCGATGTGCATCGACGAGTCCGGCATCCCGGCGGAATCCCTCGCCAAGGAGCGCGAGATCGTCACCGCGCAGGCCGCCGAGAGCGGCAAGCCGGAGAACATCGTCGAGAAGATGGTGGAAGGCCGCATGAAGAAGTACGTCGGTGAGGTCACCCTCATCGGTCAGCCGTTCATCAAGGATCCGGACACCACCGTCGGCAAGCTGCTGGCCGCCGCCAAGGCCACCGTGACCTCGTTCGTGCGTTACGAGGTCGGTGAAGGCATCGAGAAGAAGCAGGAAGACTTCGCGGCCGAGGTCATGGCCCAGGTCAAGGGTTCCTGATCAACGGAGAGTCGCCGACGATGGCCAGCCCGATCTACAAGCGTCTTCTGCTCAAACTCTCCGGCGAAGCCCTGATGGGCGACGGCGATTTCGGCATCGATCCCGGCTTCCTGAATCAGGTCGCCGGGGAGGTCGCCGAACTGGTGCGGGAAGGCGTGCAGGTCGCGATGGTCATCGGCGGCGGCAACATCTTCCGCGGCGCCGGTCTCGCCGGTGCCGGCATGGATCGCGTGGTCGGTGACCAGATGGGCATGCTGGCCACCGTCATGAACGCGTTGGCGATGGGCCAGGCCCTGGAGGCGATCGGCTGCGAGGCGCGGGTCATGTCCGCGATCCCGATGTCGCCGGTCGGCGAGGGCTATTCCGCAGCCGAGGCCAAGCGTCACCTGGCGGCCGGTCGCGTGACCCTGCTGGCCGCCGGTACCGGCAACCCGTTCTTCACCACCGATTCGGCCGCCGCGCTGCGCGCGATCGAGATCGGCGCGGACGTGTTGTTCAAGGCCACCAAGGTCGATGGCGTCTATACCGCCGATCCGGCCAGGGACCCGAGCGCGACCCGCTATTCGCGGGTCAGTTTCGCCGAGAGCATCGACAGGAAACTTGGCGTCATGGACCAGACCGCCTTCGTGCTGTGCCGTGACCACGCCATGCCGATCCGTGTATTCAGCATCTTCAATGCGGGCGACCTGCGCCGTGCCGTCATGGGCGAGGACGTCGGCACCATCGTCCAGTAATTCCGTCGTCGGCCAGGCGCCGGCGATAAACAGGGGGAGCGATCATGATCGAAGACATCAAGAAAGACGCCGAAGCGCGCATGAACAAGAGCATCGAGGCGTTCCGCCATGAGCTCACCCAGATCCGCACCGGTCGAGCCCATCCCAGCCTGCTGGCCAGCATTCATGTCGATTACTACGGCATGGAGACCCCGCTGGCCCAGATCGCCAACGTCAACGCCGAAGACTCGCGCACCCTGACCGTCGTCCCGTACGAGAAGCACATGAGCGGCGCGATCGAGAAGGCGATCATGAATTCCAATCTCGGTTTGAATCCGGCATCCGCCGGCAGCGTGATCCGCGTGCCGTTGCCGCCGCTGACCGAGGAACGCCGTCGCGACCTGATCAAGGTCGTGCGGGCGGAGGGCGAGGGGGCGAAGGTCGCGATCCGCAACATCCGCCGTGATGCCAACGCCGATCTCAAGGAACTGGTCAAGGAGAAGGAGATATCCGAGGACGACGGACGTCGAGGCGAGGAGGTCATCCAGAAGATGACCGACGCCCATGTCGCCGAGGTCGACAAGCTGCTGGCCACGAAAGAGCAGGAGCTGATGGAGTTCTGAGTCGCTTCCGCGATTCGTACCCGATCGTTTTCATGGCCGAGGATTCCTACCCACCGGCGCCCGAGCGTCTGCCGAGGCATATCGCCATCATCATGGATGGCAACGGCCGTTGGGCGAAGAAGCGTTTCCTGCCCCGTCCTGCCGGCCACAAGGTCGGCGCCGAGGTGGTGCGCGGTCTGGTCAAGGCCTGCTCGCACTGGGGTGTGGAGGCGCTGACCCTGTTCGCGTTCTCCAGCGAGAACTGGAAGCGTCCCAAGGACGAAGTCGGTCTGTTGATGGACCTGTTCATCAACATGCTGCGCCGCGAGACCCGGGAGCTCGATTCCAACAACGTGCGCATGCGCTTCATCGGCGCTCGCGAGGCGTTCTCCGACAAATTGCAGGCGCGCATCGCGGAATCCGAACGGCAGACCGCCGGCAACACGGGCCTGAATCTGGTCATCGCCGCCAATTACGGGGGTCGCTGGGATATCGCCGATGCCGCCAAACGTCTGGCGAAACGGGTGGCTGATGGGGAAATCACCCCGGACGACGTGACACCGGAAGCGCTGGACGCGGCGATCAGCACGTCCGCGCTGCCGGAACCGGACCTGTTCATCCGCACCGGCGGCGAGCGCCGCATCAGCAACTTCCTGCTCTGGCAATTGGCCTACACCGAGCTGTATTTCACCGACACTCTGTGGCCGGATTTCGGCGTCCGTGATCTGCACGCGGCGATGGTCGATTTCTCCAGCCGCCAGCGCCGTTTCGGCCTGACCGGCGAGCAGATCGAGAAGGGCGCCGAGCGTGCTTAAGACGCGGGTCATCACAGCTCTGATCCTCGCGCCGCTGGTCGTTCTCGCGCTGCTTTATCTCGATCCCGTTCCGCTGGGTCTGGTGTTCGGCATGGTCATCGTGCTGGCAGCCTGGGAATGGGCCGGGCTGCTCAATGCCGATCCGCGACTGCACCGCGCCCTGCGGGTGCTCTATCCGTTGCTGATCGCCGGCGCGATGGCCTCGGCGGTCATGGATGCGCAGCCGATCATCGTCATCGCCATCGGGGCGGCGTTCTGGGTCTGGGGCGCGTCCTGGCTCGCATTTCCGGATTTCGGTCGCGAGATCAACGCCTATCACACCCTGCTGAAAGTGGTTGTCGGCGTCGTCGTACTGGTGCCTGCCTGGGTGGCATTGATGGCCCTGCATTCCGCGCCGCTGATCGGCCCCTGGCTGGTGTTGTATGCGATCGCGATCGCCTGGGTCGCCGACACCGGCGCCTATTTCGCCGGGCGTCGTTTCGGGCGCGTGAAGCTGGCGCCCAGGATCAGTCCGGGCAAGACCCGCGAGGGTGCGTACGGAGCAATGGTGCTGGTCGCGGTTTATGGCCTCATCGGTGGCTGGGCGTTCGGTGAGCGCGGGGGTGGCCTGCTGATGTTCGCGGCGGTCACGACCTTGGCCGGGGTCGCGTCCATCCTGGGCGATCTGCTGGAAAGCCTGTTGAAGCGCCATGCCGGCATCAAGGACAGCAGCGCGCTGATTCCGGGCCATGGTGGCGTTCTCGATCGCATCGACAGCCTGACCGCTGCCTTGCCGGTGTTCGCCTTCGGGGTCGCCTTCCTGTGAGCGGCGCGATCGGCGTCACGGTCCTTGGCTCCACCGGTTCGGTGGGGGTCAGCACGCTCGATGTCCTCGCCCGTCATCCGGACCGTTATCGGGTGTTCGCGCTGACCGCGCACCGCAATCACGAAAAGCTGTTCGCGCAGTGCCTCGAACACGAGCCGGAATATGCCGTGATGGTGCGCGAGGATGCCGCCGAGAGCTTGCGCGCGGCCTTGCGCGAGGCCGGCAGCCAGACCGAGGTGCTGGCCGGTGCCGAGTCGCTGGCGATGGTCGCCGCGCACGAAGACACGCAATACGTGATGGCCGCGATCGTCGGTGCCGCCGGCCTGCTGCCGACGCTGGCCGCCGCCGAGGCCGGCAAGCGCGTGATGCTGGCCAACAAGGAAGCCCTGGTCATGTCCGGGCAGATTTTCATGGACGCGGTCAGCCGCAGTGGCGCGGAACTTCTGCCGATCGATTCCGAGCACAACGCCATCTTCCAGTGCATGCCGGGCGATTTCGCGCGCGGCTTCGACGAGGTCGGCGTGCGGGGCATCCTGCTGACCGCGTCCGGCGGCCCGTTTCGCACCTTGCCGCTCGATCAGTTCGCCAGCGTGACGCCGGCCCAGGCGGTCGCGCATCCGAATTGGGACATGGGTCGCAAGATCTCGGTCGACTCGGCGACCATGATGAACAAGGGCCTGGAGGTCATCGAGGCCTGCTGGCTGTTCGGCACCGATGTCGAGCACGTGCAGGTCGTGCTGCATCCGCAGAGCGTCGTGCATTCGATGGTGCAGTACACGGATGGCTCGGTGCTCGCGCAGCTTGGCAACCCGGACATGCGTACGCCGATCGCGCACTGCCTGGCCTGGCCGGAGCGCATCGAGTCCGGCGTTGCCGATCTCGACGTGTTCAAGATGGCGCGTCTGGATTTCGAGGAACCCGATCTGGCGCGGTTCCCGTGCCTGCGGCTGGCCTATGAGGCGCGCCGCGCGGGCGGGATCATGAGCACCGCGCTGAACGCGGCCAACGAGGTCGCGGTCGAGGCATTCCTTGACCATGGCATGGATTTCCCGGGCATCCCCGCGGTGATCGAGGCGGTGTTGGGCGAGACCATCAACGCCCCTGCCGATGATCTCGACGCGATCCTGAGCGCCGACGCGGTCGCGCGTGAGCGCGCGCAACGGCAGGTCAGTCTCCGCAAGGGGTGACGGTGCCATGCCTGAATCATTGAATTACGTCCTGTCCTTCATCGTCGCGATCGGTGTGCTGGTGACCGTGCACGAGTACGGTCACTACTGGGTCGCACGCAAGGCCGGAGTCAAGGTGCTGCGTTTCTCGGTGGGTTTCGGACGACCGCTGTGGTCGCGCAAGGCCGGCCCGGACCAGACCGAATACACCATCGCTGCAATTCCGCTCGGCGGTTACGTGAAGATGCTCGACGAGCGGGAAGGCGAGGTCGCGCCGGAGGAGGCGCATCGGGCGTTCAATCGCCAGACGCTGGGCAAGCGCGCGGCGGTGGTCGTGGCCGGACCGGTGGCGAACTTCCTGTTCGCGATCTTCGCCTACTGGGTGATGCTGATGATCGGCGTGACCGGCAGCGTGCCGCTGTTCGGCCAGATCACGCCCGACTCGGTGGCCGCGCGCGCCGGCGCGCAGATCGGCGACCGCATCTACAAGGTCGGCGACGAGGAGGTCAGCACCTGGTCGGATGCGATGTTGGCCATGGTCGACGCAGGCATCGCCGACGATGAACTGAGGCTCGCCGTCATCGATGCCAACGGCTTCGAACAGCTGCGGGTGCTCCCGATCGGTCCCGATATCGATGTGACCGCGACCGAGGGGCTGCTCGGCCAGCTCGGCATCGAGCGAGCGCAGCCACGGATCGACGCGCTGGTCGATTCGGTCGAGCAGGGCAGTCCGGCGGAGCAGGCCGGGGTGCGCGCGGGTGACCTCATCGTGCAGGCCGGTGACAAGGCGATCGGCGACTGGGTCGATCTCGTCGGTTTCGTGCGCCAGCGCCCGAACGTGACCTTCGATCTGGTCCTGCGGCGCGCCGGTGAGGAGATCGTGCTGCCGATCACCGCCGCGGAGAGGCAGAGTGACGGTGAATCGATCGGCCAGATCGGTGTGCGGCCACGCATCGCCGAGGACTACCTGAACACCTTCCAGACCGAGGTCAGTTACGGCCCGGTCGACGCCTTCGGGCGGGCCGTGGGCAAGACCTGGGACAACACCGTGCTGCTGCTCCGCGTGCTCGGCCAGCTGGTCATCGGCGAGGCATCGCTGCGCAACGTCTCCGGGCCGCTGAGCATTGCCGAGTACGCCGGCGTGTCCGCCAGCCTCGGCATCGCCTATTTCTTTTCGTTTCTGGCCATCGTCAGCATCAGCCTGGGTGTGTTGAACTTGTTGCCCGTGCCGGTCTTGGATGGCGGTCACCTGCTGTATTACCTTATGGAACTTGTGCGTGGAGGTCGTCCACTCTCCGAACGCGCGCAACTCATCGGTCAGCAGATCGGCATCGGGCTGCTGCTGATGCTGATGACGCTGGCCTTCTACAACGACCTTACCCGCCTGTTCGGCACCAGCTGAACCGGCGAGCTGACCCTCATCATGACGAACTCCGCCCCGCTGTTCCGCGCCGAGCGCCTCCGGTCTGTCCGCCGCTTGGCCGCGCGCGCCGGATTGATCCTGCTCGCATCCTGGTCGATCACCGCGAGCGCCTTCGACAGTTTCGTCGTCAGTGATATCCGCATCGAAGGTCTGCGGCGCATCTCGGCGGGCACGATCTTCACCTACCTGCCGGTCAAGGCGGGCGAGACGTTCGATGAGAGTGTGTCCGCGCAGGCGGTGCGCAGCCTGTTCAAAACCGGGTTTTTCAAGGATGTGCGACTGGCTCGGGACGGCGATGTGCTGGTGGTCGAGGTCATCGAGCGCCCGGCGGTGGCGAGCATCGAATTTGACGGCAACAAGGATATCGAGTCCGAACAGCTGACCGAGGCCCTCAAGCAGATCGGTCTGTCCCAGGGGCAGGTTTTCGACAGTCTGTTGCTCGACAAGGTGGAACGCGAGCTGGAGCGTCAGTACTTCGCGCGCGGCAAGTATGGCGTCGAGATCAAGACCACGGTCACGCCGCTGGAACGCAATCGCGTGGCGCTAAACATCAAGATCGCCGAGGGTAAGGCGGCGCGCATCCGCCAGATCGACATCATCGGCGTCAAGGCCTTCGATCTGGATGACATCCGCGAGCGTTTCGAACTGACCGGGCCCGGCTGGCTTACCTGGATCACCAAGAGCGACCGCTATGCGAAGCAGAAGCTCTCCGGCGATCTGGAAGCCCTGCGGTCGTTCTATCTCGATCGGGGTTACGTGAATTTCCAGATCGTTTCCACCCAGGTCACGATCACCCCCGACAAACAGGACATGTACATCACCATCAACGTCGAAGAGGGTGAGCAGTACACGATCAGCGAGGTCAAACTGGCCGGTGACCTGGTGGTTGCCGACGAGGAACTGTTCCAGCAGGTCACGCTGCGCCAGGATCAGGTGTTCTCGCGCAAGGACATGACGGAGACCTCCAACAAGCTTGCCGACCGGCTTGGCGACGAGGGCTATGCCTTCGCCAACATCAACGCGATCCCCGAGATCAACGATGAGAACCGCACGGTCAAGCTGACGTACTTCATCGACCCCGGCAAACGCTCGTATGTGCGGCGAATCAACTTCCGGGGTAACACCAAGACCGCCGACGAGGTCCTTCGTCGTGAGATGCGCCAGCTCGAGGGCGCCTGGTTCTCGACCAAGAAGCTGGAACGTTCGCGCGAGCGCCTCGATCGCCTTGGCTTTTTCGAGGAGGTCAATCTGGAAACGCCGGCGGTGCCGGGCGCGCCGGATCAGGTCGATGCGGAATTCACGGTGGTTGAGAAGCCGTCCGGCAACTTCCTGGCCGGTATCGGTTACTCGCAGAGTTCCGGCGTCAACTTCAGTACCAGCGTGAGTCAGGAGAACTTCCTGGGTACCGGCAAGCGTGTGTCCTTCGCGTTCAACAACAGTGATGTCAGCCGGGTCTACAGTTTCGGATATACCGATCCGTATCACACGACGGATGGGGTCAGTCGCGGCTTCAGCGGGTATCTGCGCGAGACCGACGCGTCGAACGCCAACATTTCCGATTACAGCACCGACCGAATTGGCGGCACGGTCAGCTACGGCATCCCGCTCACCGAATACGATTCGGTCAACTTCACGTTGCGCGCTGAAAACATCAAATTGATCACGACGTCGACGGCGTCCACGGAAATCCAGAACTTCGTGCGCACCGATGGTGACAACTACGTCACCCTGGCCATGGAGCTATCCTGGTCGAGTGATAGCCGTAATCGGACCCTGCTTCCGGATGACGGGCGTTTGCAGGTCGTCACCGGTGAATTGGCCGTTCCCGGTGGGGATCTGACCTATTACAAGCTGGAATACCGGGACGAAATTTTCTTCCCGCTATCCGGCGGTTTCATCGGCAACCTGGGTGGTCAGGTCGGTTACGGCGATGGCTACGGCGATACCGACTCGATTCCGTTCTTCGAGCACTATTTCGCGGGTGGCATCCGCTCCGTGCGCGGTTACAAATCCAACACGCTGGGCCCGAAAGACTCGACTAGCGACCCGTTCGGTGGCGATTTGAAAGTGGTGGCTAGTGCCGAGGTGATCATTCCCACACCGATCGAGAAGTACAACAAGACGCTGCGTCTGAGTGGCTTCTTCGACGCGGGCAATGTGTTCGCCAGCCAGAAGGATTTCGATATCGGCGATCTCCGCCAGTCGACCGGCGTGCAGGCAATCTGGGTATCCCCGTTCGGGCCGCTGACCTTCGTGGTCGCCCAGCCGCTGAATGACAAAGCCAGCGATTCCACCGAGACCTTCCAGTTCACGCTGGGCTCCACCTTCTGATGAGGTTCATGTCGATGACCTTCCCGCGACTACCCGTTGTCCGTGCGTTGTTGCTGGCAGGTCTGGTTGCCCTCGCGCCGGTCGCGCACGCCGACCTGAAGATCGGCTTCGTGCATGCGGCGCAGTTGCTGGAAAAGGCGCCGCAGGCCCAGCAGGCCAGCGAGATGCTCGACAAGGAATTCGAGACGCGCGAACAGGAACTGGTCGAGTCCCAACGCAATCTGAAGAAGCTGGAAGAACGTCTGCTGCGCGATGGCAGCGTTCTGGAAGAGACCGACCGGGTGAAGCTGGAACGTGAGATCGTCGCCCACCGACGCGAGATCAAGCGTGCCCAGGACGACTTCCGCGAAGACTTCAATCTGCGCCGCAATCAGGAGCTGACCAAGCTGCAGAAGCTCATCCGGCGGGTGATCCTGGATCTGGCCAAGTCGGAGAAATTCGACCTTATCGTGAGCGACGGCGTGGTTTACGCGAGCGACGCGGTCAACATCACTGACCTGATCCTCGAGAAGCTGGGCGAACGCTCGCTCGAACAGCCCTGAACTGGCGCTGGGGAACTCGTCCGCCATGCCAGGTTTCCGTCTCGCTGACATCGCCGTGCGCTTCGGCCTGGAACTGCGTGGCGACGGGGACACCATGATCGACGGCGTGGCGACGTTGCAGGCCGGGCGGACCGGTGCGATCAGTTTCCTGGCCAATCGCCAGTACCGCAAATTTCTGAAGGACACCCGGGTGTCCGCCGTCGTGCTGGCCGATCACGATGCCGGTGAGTCGCCGGTGCCGGTCCTGATCGCGGCGGACCCGTACCTCGCTTATGCGCGTATCGCCGCCTTGTTCGCGATCCCGGACTCCGCCGAGCCGGTCATTCATGCCAGCGTGGTGGTCGACGCCAGCGCACACCTGGGAGAAGGCTGCACGGTCGGGCCCAACACCGTGATCGGCGCCGGTGTCAGCATCGGCGCCGGCACCCGCATCGGCGCGGGTTGTGTGATCGAGGACGGTTGTTCGCTCGGCGAGCAGGGCCGGATCGCGCCGAACGTGACGATCTGCCACGGCACCGTCATCGGCGATCGCTGCCGGATCCTGCCCGGGGCGGTGATTGGCTCACGCGGTTTCGGTCTGGCACCGTCATCGCAGGGTTGGGTCGAGGTGCCGCAGCTCGGCCGGGTGATCATCGGCGACGATTGCGAGATCGGCGCCAACACCACCATCGACCGCGGCGCGGTCGACGACACCGTGCTGGAAAACGACGTCAAGCTGGACAACCTGATCCAGGTTGCCCACAACGTCCGCATCGGCGCGCATACCGTGATTGCCGGCTGCACCGGCATCGCCGGCAGCGCGGACATCGGTGAAGGTTGTCTGATCGGCGGCGCCGTCGCCGTGCTCGGCCATCTGACCGTCCCGGCGGGTACGCGTATCAACGCCTTCAGCCTGGTGTCGCGGAGTCTGCCGACCACGGGCAACTACGCGTCCGGCATTCCGGTGCAGGAAGCGGAAGCTTGGAACAAGAACGTGGCGCGCCTGCGTCAACTCGCGGATTTCGTCACCGAGATGCGCGCCGAACATCCAAAGAAAGAAAGCGATGACTGATATGAACGACAGCACGAACAACGGACAGGGCAAGTGTCTGGACATCCACGAGGTGATGAAGCACCTGCCGCATCGCTATCCCTTCCTGCTGATCGACCGCGTGCTGGAATGCAACCCCGGCGAAGGCCTGATCGCGTTGAAGAACGTCTCCATCAACGAGCCGTTCTTCCAGGGGCATTTCCCGCAGCGGCCGGTGTTCCCGGGTGTGCTGATCATGGAAGCGCTCGCGCAGGCGACCGGCTTGCTGGCGTTTCGCTCCGACGAAGCCATCAAGGCAATGAACAACCCCATCTACTATTTTGTCGGCATCGACAAGGCGCGCTTCAAGCGCGTGGTCGAGCCCGGCGACCAGTTGCGTCTGGAAGTTCACCTGAAGCGCGCCGTGCGCGGCATCTGGATGTTCAATGCGGTGGCCACCGTGGATGGCCAGGTCGCGGCAACCGCCGAGTTGATGTGTACCGCGAAAGAATCCGAATAACACCTCACGCAGCGGAGTAAGCGCCTTGATCCACGCGACGGCCATCATCGACCCGGATGCCCAACTCGCCGACGACGTCGAGGTCGGCCCTTACAGTGTGATCGGCGCTGGCGTGGAAATCGGCACCGGTTCGCGCATCGGCCCACATGTGGTGATCGAGGGCCCGACCTGCATCGGTCGCGACAACCGCATCTTCCAGTTCGCCTCGATCGGCGCCGAGCCGCAGGACAAGAAATACGCCGGCGAGCCGACCACGCTGGTCATCGGAGACGGCAACACCATTCGCGAATGCGTGACCATCAATCGCGGCACCGTGCAGGACCGTGGCGAGACCACCATCGGCGACGACAACTGGATCATGGCCTATTGCCACATCGCGCATGACTGCGTGATCGGCAGCCACACCATCTTCGCCAACAACGCGACGCTCGCCGGGCATGTCGAGATCCACGACCACGTGATCCTCGGCGGCTTCACCCGCGTGCATCAATTCTGCCGCGTCGGCGCTTACGCCTTCACCGCGATGGGTACCGGCATCCCCAAGGACGTGCCGCCGTTCGTGCGCGTTGCCGGGCACCTCGCCGAACCGTTCGGCCTGAACGCCGAGGGCCTCAAGCGCAAGGGCTTCTCGACCGAGGAGCAGAAGGCGATCAAGGACGCTTACCGCGTGCTGTATCGCTCCAAGCTGAGCCTCGACGAGGCCATCGCGCAGATCGGCGAGATGGCGGTCGGGTCGGTGGCCGTCACCCTGTTCCACGACTTCCTCGCCAACGGCTGTCAGCGCAGCATCGTGCGCTGAGCATGCGGGTCGGAATCGTTGCCGGCGAGCATTCCGGCGACCAGCTCGGCGCCGCGCTGATCCGCGCGCTGCGGGCCCGCCAACCCGACATCGAGATCATCGCCATGGCCGGCCCGCGCATGCGGGAGGCGGCCGGGGATAACGGGTTCGAGGCGATCCACGACATCGACGAACTGTCGGTCATGGGCTTCACCGAGGTCATCCGTCATCTGCCCCGACTGCTGCGCCTGCGCAAACGGCTTGCCCGGGAACTGATCGAACGCCGCATCGACGTGCTGGTCGGCATCGACGTGCCGGATTTCGCGCTGGGCCTGGAAAAGCGCGTCAAGGCCGCCGGCATCCCGGCGGTGCACTACGTCAGCCCGTCGGTGTGGGCGTGGCGCAAGGGGCGCATTCACGGCATCAAGGAATCGGTCACCCACATGCTCGCGCTGTTCCCGTTCGAGACCGCGATCTACGCGGAGCATGGCGTGCCGGTGACCTGCGTCGGGCATCCGCTCGCCGAGCAGATTCCGGAGTCCGTGGATGCCGGCGAAGCCCGTCGTGCGCTCGGTCTGGCGGAGGAGGGCAGGTTGCTGGCGATGCTGCCGGGCAGTCGCGGTTTCGAGGTGCAGCAACTGATCGGGCCGTTTCTCGACGCCGCCGAGCGCCTGCGCGATGCCGTTCCCGACCTGCGCTGCGTCATCCCCGCCGCCAACGCCAAACGGCGCGCCACCATCGAGGCCGCACTCGTCGGTCGTGATCTGCCGGTCACCGTGACCGACGGTCGCGCGCACGAGGTCATGGCCGCCGCCGACGTGATCGTGCTCGCCTCCGGCACCGCCACTCTCGAAGCCGCGCTGCTGCACCGCCCGATGGTCGTGGCCTACAGATTCACCGCCGTGTCCTGGTTCATCTACACCCTGCTCGGCATCAAGAAAATTCCGTACTACTCGCTGCCCAACCTGCTGGCCGGCGGCGGCGTCGCGCCGGAACTGATCCAGGAAAACCTGACCGTGGACCACCTGGTCGCCGAACTCACCCCGCTGTTGACGGATTCTGCCGCGCGCGCCGCGCAGACCGAGCGCTACGCCGCCATCCACGCCGAACTGAACCGCGACGCCAGCGCGCTTGCCGCCGATGTCGTGCTCCGGGTCGCGGAGCAGGGCGCATGCTGATCGCCGGCGTCGACGAGGTCGGTCGCGGCCCGCTCGCCGGGCCGGTGGTCACCGCCGCCGTGATCCTCGATCCGGCCCGCCCGATTGAGGGCCTCAACGACTCCAAGAAGCTCTCCGAGAAGAAGCGCGAGGCCCTGTTCCCGCTGATCCAGGAACGCGCCTTGGCCTGGGCCATCGGCCGCGCCGAGGTCGACGAGATCGACCGCCTCAACATCCTGCACGCGACCATGCTGGCCATGCGCCGCGCGGTCGAAGCCCTGCCGATCGCACCGGGCAAGGTCCTGGTCGACGGCAACCGCTGCCCGCCGGGCCTGGCCTGTCCGTCCGAGGCCATCGTCGGCGGCGACGCCACCGTCATGGCGATCGCCGCCGCCTCCATCCTCGCCAAGGTCACCCGCGACCGCGAGATGGTCGAACTCGACGCGCGTTACCCGGGATACGGTCTGGCCGGCCACAAGGGCTACCCAACCAAGGCGCACGTGTTGGCGTTGGAGACCTTGGGTGTTACCGAAATCCACCGCCGCAGCTTCGCGCCGGTCGCCAAGGTCCTCGCCGGACAAGCCTGAGCCCAGGCCGGACAGCGAACCGCTACTGCAACGGCGAAAGCAGTCCGCAAATGAACGCAAATAGACGCGAATAACAGCGGGCGGGAATGTTCCGAATTGCCGCGTCAGCAACAACATCTGACACAGACACGCGGAGAGCGCACAGGACCCAGAGGTTCTCCGAGGGATGGGGATCGCTACGCCATCGAACCGAGGCCCCTTGTAGGAGCGGGCTTGCCCGCGAACCGCGATTAGTCCGCAAATGAACGCGAATTAACGCAAATACAGCGATGGGTGAGCGAAGGCCGTTGCATTCGGACCACACCAAACCGTGGCGGCTTGGGTGTCGTGTCACCGCCGCGCCCTGCCGGGCAAATACCTGACCGCCGTTATTCGCGTTTATTTGCGTTCATTTGCGGACCGCCCTTGCTGTTGCTGTTACCCAATGGCCTTTTCGATGAGCTCGCGGACCACGCGGAAGTCATCGTGGCGCAGGGTGTCGGGATCGCGCGGGACGTTGAGGTCGTTGATCAGCGCCAGCATGTCGCCGATGTGGCGGTGGAAGTCGCCGAGCAGGCGATGGCGGTGGAAATCCTCCTCGCCGATCACGCTGCTGCCGTGTTCACGGATCAGCGCCTCGATCTCGCCATGTTGTTGCAGCCAGTGGGCGGCGTGGCGGGTGCGGTCGAGCGGTGAGCCGATGTTGGTGTCGGCCTGCACCAGCGGCACGACGCGTTGCAGGAAGTCCGCGTCGCGTTGCTTCGAGGTCAGCCAGATCCGGTACAGCTCATACAGGCAGTATTCCGAACGCAGATAGCCCGCGCTGATCACCACGACGATGCAGCGACCTTCGCCGAGGCGGTCCATGAAGTGGCTGATGCGGTCGCCGACGGGGAGATGGGTGCGATCGACGATGAGTTCGTAAGGCCGGTCGGTGAGCGCGCGTTGCAGGTCTGCGACCAGGGGCTCGCGCTCGTCCTGCCCCCAGTTGTAGGAGATGAAGACCTCGGGTAATGCGGGCACGGTCGGCGGCGGCGTGGTCAGGGTCAGCGGGGTTTCATCGGGGGCGGCGGCGCGCCGCGTCGTTTCGTCACGCTCGACCGGATAGTCGGAGCGCCTGTTCAGCCTGTCGATGAGTTCCGCGAGGCGCTGCGCCAGCTCGGCGGGGCGCTGGCCTTTGGCCAGGATACGGATCACGCCGCCGTAGCCGTCGGCATTCATCGCCTGTTCGACGATCGCGGTGCTGTGGGTCTGGGACTCATAGACGCACACCCCGAAGCGCCAGTAGAGCGCGCTGTCGCCGGCCTCGCGGCCGATCGCGGACAGCACCGAGCGGCTGATCGCGGGGGCAAGGAAGGGATAACGGAAGACGATCTCGTGGGGCTCGCCGGGGATCGGTTCCCAGCGTGCGGCGAGTTCCGCGTCAATCGCCGCGCGGCCTTCCGGGAGCAGTTCCGGGGCGACGTATTCGGTGTCGCCGTTTTCGTTCCGCTCACGATGCACGAAGCAGATGCCGCTGCTTTCCATCATGCCGAGCAGGGATTGCTGATCGTGTTCGCTCAAGCCCTCGTTCGCCCACAGCAGGTCGTGCAGGTCGCGGCGGGTGAAGCGACCGCCCTGGCGGCGCAGGAAGCGGTAGACCGGGGCCTCGCGGTAGAACAGCGCGTAGATCTTCTCCAGCGCCCAGGATTGGTCCAGCACCAGCTGGCGGTCGAACAACTCCGGTTGGAAATAGACCGCGCCGGCGTTGTGCAGCACCTCGACGAACGTGTCCGGGACATGGACTTCATGTTCTGCGCACAGCGCTTCGAACGTGGCGTAGGGGATCAACCGATGTTCGCGTTTGGCCTCCGGGCGGTCGGCGTCGGCGTTGGCCCACTCCTGCAACTGGGCGAGCACGCGCAGCCGGTTCGCACCCATCTTCGGCATGCCGTGGCGTGCCCGGTAATCGAGGATCGCGGCTTGCAGGGCATCGACCAGGCCGGCATGGCCGGTCTGGTCCGCGGCGCTGTAGGCCAGCGTCCTGATGAATCGCTCGCCCGTCTCGAACGGGGCGAGGTGGGTGCCCTCGACGGGCAGGCTGAGTTTCTGGCCGCGTCCGCCGTCGCACTGGTTCTGCACGATCAGCACCGGACTGTCGGCGCCGCCGAAATGGCGCACGTAATCCAGCCAGTAGGCCAGCGGCTGATTGCGGAACAGCATGCCGCCATGCTCGCTGTCGCCGCTTTCGCTGTCCGGTGTCCAGACGATCAGGAACACCGCGCGGGTGCGCAGGAACAGGGCATGGGTGCCGTGGTAGATGTCCTGACCGCCGAAATCCCAGACGTTGAGCTGGGCGTCCTCGTGCGAGTCCGGCATCGCGAACGGCTGGGTGTGCACGGTGATGCCGTGGGTGGAATCGGCGTCCGGCTCGAAGCCCTCGCCGCGTAGCCGGCGACAGATCTGGGTCTTGCCGATGCGGCCGTTGCCGAGCACCAGCAGCTTCACGTCGCGCAGTGCTTCCGCTTCCCGGTCGAGGTCCGCGTAGTGGTCGCGCAGACGTTGCAGGCAGTTGTCGCTCCAGGATTTTTGCGATAAGACCTCGTCGGGGATGTGGCTCAGGCGTTCCGATCCACCGGCGATCAAGTAACGCAGGTTCGGTGCGCCTATGAGCCATTCCGGAAGCTGGGTCACCCGGGTGGCATAGCAATTCACTAGGGCCAACTCCCGCAAGCCCTGAAGCGGGGCAAGGTCGGCGACCAGGGTGTAAGAGCAGTCGAGTTGGATGAGCGTCTGCAAGCCCTGAAGCGGGGAAAGGTCGGCGACCTGGGTGAACGCGCAGTGGAGTTGGGAGAGTGCCTGCAAGCCTTGCAGCGGGGAAAGGTCGGCGACCCGGGTGACCGCGCAGTTGAGTTGGGTGAGCGCCTGCAAGCCCTGAAGCGGGGAAAGGTCGGCGACTGGGGTGCCCGTGCAGTGGAGTTGGGTGAGCGCCTGCAAGCCCCGCAGCGGGGCAAGGTCGGAGATGGGCTGGCGGCTGAGATCAAGCGATTCGAGGTGCGTCAGCTCGAACAGTTCGTCGGGCAGGGAGCGCAACCCGAGATCGGCCAGCGACAGATGCCCGGTACGGGCGAGCTTTTCCTCGGCGATGCGCGCCAGGGCGATGTCCATGCGTTCGCGGGTGGTGTCGTTGTCCTTCGGCATTGGCGCGGGTCCGGTGGCGGCGGGTGGGGTGGCCGGGGTGAATATATCGGTTCGCGGTGGTGCATATGGAGGTGTGGGAGCGGCGTCCCGCCGCGATGCGCCGTCAGGCGCGTGAACAACATCGCGGCGGGACGCCGCTCCCACAGTTGAGGTTCCCCAGTGCCGATGGGCTTGCGCTGCGCCGGGTCGGCGCTCTTACGGGGTGATCTGCCAGGGATTGATCACCCCGACATCGGCGGCCTCGAAGGGGCCGGTGTCGCGACTGGCGACCAGGAAACCGTTGGCCTTGGCGATCGCGGCGATGTAGCCGTCGGCGGGGGATATGGCGCGACCGGCGGCGCGGGCCTCGGCCATCAAGGCGGCGTAGGCCTGGGTGCACGCCAGATCGAAGGGGCGGACCCGACCGGCGAACAGCGGCAACACCTGCGTTTCCAGGCCGTCGTGCAAGGCGTCCCGGCGTTTGCCGGCGGGGAGTTGGGCAACGCCGGCGCGCAGCTCGGCGACCGTGATGGCGGAGAGGTAGAGGGTTTCCAGGGCCTGGGCGTCGATCCAGGCGATGACTTGTGCGTTCGGCGCGGGACGTAATGGCTCCGACACCACATTAGTGTCCAGCAGGATCATTCGAAATCCACCGGTTCGTGGGGTGTGGTGTCGCGTACCCCGGTGAATACCGCATGTTCGGCGTCGCTGAGCTGGACTTGCTGGCCGATGTTGGCGAGCAGGGTGCCGAGGGCGACCCGGCCTTCCGGCTTGACCGCGTTGGCCAGAATCTCGCGAATCTCGGCTTCGGCACTGTGCCCATGTTGCGCGGCGCGGATACGCAGGGCGCGGTGTACCTCGTCGGGGACGTTGCGTACGGTGATGGAGGGCATGAGCTCATCCTTTTGAATTGACTGGTTTGCTTGCATTGTTTGCTTATGCAAGCAGTTCTGCAAGCGTGGACAAGGGTGGAGCGCGTAGCGGGAGACGCCTCCCGCCGAGCGCGATATTCTTCGCGGTCTATGTCCACGCCCGCCTTCGTCCACCTCCACCTGCATTCCGAGTTCTCGCTCGTCGATGGCCTGGTGCGCATCAAGCCGCTGGCCGGCACGGCGAAGGAGGGCGGCCATGTCGCGCTGGCGCTGACCGATCAGGCCAATCTGTTCGCGGCGATCAAGTTCTACAAGGCCGCGCGGGGCAGCGGGCTCAAGCCGATCATCGGCTGCGAGCTGCTGATTCGCGGCGAGGACGACGCCGATCCGATCCACCGTCTGGTGGTGCTGTGCCGGAATCAGGCCGGGTACATGAGCCTGACGCGGTTGATCTCGCGGTCCTATCGCGAGGGGCAGTTGCGGGGGGTCGCGACGCTGTACCGGGAATGGCTGGACGGGCACGTCGATGGCCTGATCGCGTTGTCCGCCGGGCGGGAAGGGGATGTGGGGCGTGCCTTGTTGGGCGGCCAGGACGAGCTGGCGGCGAAGCTGGCGCGGGATTGGTCGGAAACCTTCGGCGGTGACTACTTCCTGGAACTGATCCGCACCGGTCGCCCGCAGGAAGAGGACTGCCTGCACGCCTCGGTGGCGCTGGCCGACAAGCTCGGCCTGCCGGTGGTCGCGACCAATGACGTGCGCTTCCTCGAGCGCGACGATTTCGAGGCCCATGAGGCGCGCGTGTGCATCATGGACGGCCGCGTGCTGGCCGATCCGCGCCGCCCGCGCAACTACTCCGAGGAGCAGTACCTGCGCTCCGCCGAGGAGATGGCGGAGCTGTTCGCGGACATCCCGGAGGCGCTGGCGAACACGGTCGAGATCGCGCGCCGCTGCAACCTGGAACTCGATCTCGGTAATCCACGGCTGCCGGCCTTCCCGATCCCGGCGGGCATGACCGAGGACGAGTTCTTCATCGCCGAGTCACGCAAGGGGCTGGAAGAGCGCCTTGATGTTCTGCTGGATCGGAACGCGCCGGACTTCGCGGAGAAGCGCAGGGAATACGACGACCGCCTGGAGGTCGAGCTCAAGGTCATCACCCAGATGGGCTTTCCCGGCTACTTCCTGATCGTGGCCGACTTCATCCAGTGGGCCAAGGAGAACGGCATCCCGGTTGGTCCGGGACGCGGTTCCGGCGCCGGTTCGCTGGTCGCCTACGCGCTCAAGATCACCGATCTCGATCCGCTGCCTTACGACCTGCTGTTCGAACGCTTCCTGAACCCGGAACGCGTGTCCATGCCCGACTTCGACGTCGATTTCTGCATGGACAACCGCGATCGGGTCATCAACTACGTCGCCGAGAAGTACGGCCGCGACAAGGTCAGCCAGATCGCCACCCACGGTTCGATGGCGGCCAAGGCGGTGGTGCGCGACGTGGGCCGCGTGATGGGCCATCCGTACGGCTTCGTCGACCGGATCGCCAAGCTGATCCCGTTCGAGGTCGGCATGACCCTCGACAAGGCCATGGAGCAGGAAGAGGACCTGCGCAAGGTGTACGAGGACGACGAGGACGTGCGCGAGCTGCTCGACATGGCGATGAGCCTGGAGGGTCTGGCGCGCAACGTCGGCAAGCACGCCGGCGGCGTGGTGATCGCGCCCACCGAGCTGGACGACTTCAGCCCGCTGTACTGCGAACAGGGCTCCGAGGCACTGGTCACGCAGTACGACAAGGACGACGTGGAGTCGGCCGGCCTGGTCAAGTTCGACTTTCTCGGCCTGCGCAATCTGACCATCATCAAGTGGGCGGTGGAGATCATCAACGCCCGCCGCCAGGTCGCCGGCGAGGCATTGCTGGACATCGACCGCCTCGAACTCGATGACCCGGACGTGTTCACGCTGCTGAAAGAGGCGCGGACCACGGCGGTGTTCCAGCTCGAATCGCGCGGCATGAAGGAGATGATCAAGAAGCTGGCGCCGGACACCTTCGAGGACATCGTTGCGTTGGTGGCCTTGTATCGACCGGGTCCGCTCGGTTCCGGGATGGTCGACGACTTCATCAACCGCAAGCACGGGCGGCAGAAGGTCGAATATCCGCACAAGGATCTGGAAGACATCCTCAGGCCGACCTACGGCACGATCCTGTATCAGGAACAGGTCATGCAGATCTCGCAGGTGCTGGCCGGCTACTCGCTGGGCGGCGCCGACCTGCTGCGCCGCGCGATGGGCAAGAAGAAGAAGGAGGTCATGGACGAGCAGCGCGCGATCTTCGTCAAGGGCGCGGTCGGTCGCGACGTCGAGGAAGATACGGCGGTCAAGATTTTCGACCTGATGGCCGAGTTCGCGAACTACGGCTTCAACAAGTCCCACTCGGCGGCCTACGCGCTGGTCAGTTACCAGACCGCCTGGCTGAAATCGCATTACCCGGCGGCCTACATGGCGGCCGTGCTGTCCTCGGACATGGACAACACCGAGAAGGTGGTGATCTTCATCGAGGAATGCCGCGAGATGGGGTTGAAGGTGCTGCCGCCGAACCTGAACGTCTCGCAGTACCGTTTTACCGTGAACGACGC
The DNA here is from genome assembly GCA_024234895.1 of Gammaproteobacteria bacterium. GTDB lineage: Bacteria > Pseudomonadota > Gammaproteobacteria > JACKNK01 > JACKNK01 > JACKNK01. The sequence goes on along the minus strand of JACKNJ010000006.1, from coordinate 43,488 downwards.
GGACGAGATCGTCTACGGCCTCGGCGCCATCAAGGGTGTCGGCGAGAACGCCATCGAGGAGATGCTGCGCGTGCGCGGGGAGGGCGGGGTCTTCAAGGACCTGTTCGATTTCACCCATCGCGTCGATCTGCGCAAGGTCAACAAGAAGGTGCTGGAGGCGCTGATCCGTGCCGGCGCGATGGATTGCTTCGACGCGCCGCGCGCCAGTCTCGACGCCAGCCTGTCGGATGCGGTGCGCATCGCCGATCAGGCCGCGCGCGATGCCGAAGCCGGTCAGAACGATCTGTTCGGCTTCGCCCCGGAAGCGGAGGCGAAGCACGACAACCCCGGTCTCACGCCGATGCCGGAGTGGGAGGACGACAAACGCCTCGCGCTGGAAAAGGAAACCCTGGGTCTCTATCTGACCGGCCACCCGATCACGCGCTTTCTGGAGGAACTCGGCAAGTTCACCAGCGGGCGCCTCGCGGCCCTGGCCGAATCGGTGATTCCCGACAGTGCGGGACAGGGCGATGGTGGGCGCGGTGGCTGGCGTCAGCGCGGTCGCAAGGTGGTCGCCGCCGGGTTGCTGATCGACATCCGCGTGCGCCAGCAGCGCAACGGTCGCATGGGCATCCTGACCCTGGATGACCGTGGCGGGCGCATCGAGGTGAAGATGTTCGACGAGGTGTTCACGGCGAGCCAGGAGGCGCTGGTGCGCGACCGCGTGGTCGTGGTCGAGGGCAAGCTCGGTTACGACGACTTCGCCGGTGGCGCGCAGATCACCGCCGAGCGGGTCATGGATATCGGCGGCGCGCGCGATGCCTTCGCCAAACGCATGGTGCTGGAGATCAGCGCCCGCAACGGCAGCGACGTGATCGGCCCGATCGTCGATCTGCTCGGGCCGCATCGTGGCGGGCAATGCCCGGTCTTTGTGCGGTATCGTTCCGAGACTGCGAGCGCCGCGTTCTCGCTTGGCGAGGATTGGCGCATCCGCCCCAGCGATGCCCTGCTGGCACACATAGGCAGGCTGGGCGAGGGTGCCACGGCGCGCCTTGATTATTGATTTCAGCTGAACGAAAATTCGCTGCAAATCAGTTAGATAAAACGATAACTTAAACCAACGTATTTGGCCTTTGATGTAGGCCGGTTTAAGGCGCGCAGCGCCGTAGCCGGCATCTGGCTTCGAACCAGGTTGCCATCCGACAGGCATCAAGCCGGCAACGCTTTGCTTATGCCGGCCTACATTCGGGCAAATCGCTACCGAGTCCGCAACACGCCATGGACATGAATTTCCTCGAATTCGAGCAGCCGATCGCCGATTTGCAGGCCAAGATCCGCGAGCTGCGCTACGTCGGCGACGACAACGAGCTGAACATCTCCGAGGAGATCGCCAAGCTCGAAGCCAAGAGTCAGAGCCTGACCGAATCGATCTTCGCCAAGCTCGATTCCTGGCAGATCTCGCAGATCGCACGCCATCCGATGCGCCCGTATGCGCTGGATTATTTCGAGCGCGTGTTCACCGAGTTCGAGGAACTGCACGGCGACCGCGCCTATGCGGACGATCCGTCCATCGTCGGTGGCGTTGCCCGCATCGACGGTCGCCCGGTGGTGGTGATCGGCCAGCAGAAGGGCCGCGATACCAAGGAGAAGATCAAGCGCAACTTCGGCATGCCGCGTCCGGAGGGCTACCGCAAGGCCAAGCGCCTGATGGAAATGGCCGAGCGCTTCCACCTGCCGATCCTGACCTTCATCGACACGCCGGGCGCGTATCCGGGTGTCGGCGCCGAGGAGCGCGGGCAGAGCGAGGCGATCGCCCGCAACCTGTTCGTGATGGCGAATCTGAAGACGCCGATCATCTGCACGGTGATCGGCGAGGGCGGCTCCGGCGGCGCGCTGGCGATCGGCGTCGGCGACCGCGTCAACATGCTCCAGTACAGCACCTACTCGGTCATTTCCCCGGAGGGCTGTGCCTCCATCCTGTGGAAGTCCGCCGACAAGGCGCCGGATGCCGCCGAGGCCATGGGCATCACCGCCGGTCGTCTCAAGGAACTGGGACTGATCGACCACATCATCGATGAGCCCCTGGGTGGCGCGCATCGCGACCACGCCGCGATCTGCCGAAACGTCAAGCACGCGTTGCTGGACAGCCTCGAGCGGCTGGACGGCCAGACCACCGACAGCCTGCTCGAGGCCCGGTACGCGCGGTTGATGAGCTTCGGCACGTTCAAGGAGTGAGGTGGCGGGTTTCGCGCCCGCCGATGGGGCCGCGTTCCGCGCGAATCTCGCGGTCACGCTGGCCCGGCTGACATCCTCCCTGGCCGGCGTCGTGTCCGGTCGTATCTGGGTCGCGTATAGCGGCGGCCTTGATTCCCACGCGCTGCTCCACGCGCTCGCCGTGCAAGGCGTCGAGCAGCTTCACGCCGTGCACATCGATCACGGCCTGCACGCCGCGTCGTCCGCCTGGGATGAGCATTGTCGCGCGCGTTGCGCCGAACTCGCCGTGCCCTACGTTTCCCGCGCCGTCGACGCGACCGCCAGGGCCGGTCAAAGCCCGGAAGATTCGGCCCGCAGGGCGCGCTACGCGGCGATCGCGGATCTGCTGTCGGACGGGGACATCCTGCTGACCGCGCAGCACCGCGACGACCAGTTGGAGACATTCCTGTTGCAGATGCTGCGCGGCGCCGGACCGAAAGGTCTGGCGGCCATGCCCGAGGTCGCGCGAATGGGGGCGGGCTGGTTGCTGCGGCCGTTTCTCGAGGTGGATCGGGAAACGATTCACGCCTACGCCAGCGGACAGGGCCTGGTCTGGCTGGACGATCCGAGCAACTCGGACACCCGTTTCGATCGCAACTACCTGCGCCACGCGGTGATTCCCGCGCTGCGCAATCGCTGGCCCGCGGTCGCACGTACCGTCGCGCGCTCGGCTCGGCTTGCGGCGCGTGCCGCCTCCGCGATCGAAAGGCAGGCCCGCGCTGACCTTGAGGAAATGGCGCCTGCTGACGCCGGTACGTTGCCGATTGCGCCGCTTCAGCGGATGGGCGATGTGCGTGCGCGCGAAGTCCTGAGGCTTTGGCTGCTGAATGCCGGCGTGCCCGTGCAAGCGGAGGCGCTGATCGAAAGGGTGTTGACCGAACTGATGGTCGCGCGCGTGGATGCCGAACCGGTGATTCCGGTCGGGGAGGGCACGCTACGACGGCATCGTGGGCACATCCATCTCGTTCCGCAGTTGCCGGAAATCAGCGACTGGTCGCTGTCGTGGGCAGATCCATCGCAGGCACTCGTCCTGCCCGCCGGCCTCGGCCGACTCGTCTGGGACGACCCGCCGCAGGTGTCCCCGTTGCGTGTACATGCCCGGCGAGGAGGGGAGCGCTATCGGGAGATCGGGGGTTCCCGCCCGACGCGTGCGATGAAGGATGTGCTGCGCGAAGCCGGGCTCCCGCCCTGGCTGAGGCCGCTGTTGCCTCTGGTCAGTGAGCTGCACGGTCCGGTTATCGGTGTGCCCGGCGTCAGCCCCGGCCTGATCTGGGAGGCACCAGACGGTCTGCTGACACACCGCTCCATGACGTAATGATTAATGGATCGGGGAAATCGGACGAACTATCACCAAAGGGAGATGATTTAGTACATGCGTACATATTAATATCCGCCCCTGTCCGTCCGCAGCCTTGGGTAACCGATTCATGGCAAGTCGAGTAGCGCGTCAGAATGTGCCGTCCGCCGATGCTGTCGAAGTCGTCATCGAGCAGATGTGTCAGGCGGGTTGCAAGACCGTGCTGCAGAAGATCGACGCCATGGAGCGCGGTGAAAAGATCCCGGAGTGTGCCGGGCTGGGCCAGGACGAACGCCACGTCGTTCTGCATGAACTGAAATCGATCATGGCGGTTTACGGCAACGTCTGCCGGCTCTGAATCTTCCCCGCTGTCGCGCGCGGTCATTTTCGATCCGCCTCGCAAGAATCTTCCGGACCAGTCGGTCATTGAAGGCAACCCGCCGGTACCATTGGTACCAGGCTGCTCCCAACGTTGTCATTCATCGGAGATTCCATGTCCAATCCCCTGATTTCTCTAAGCTGTCGAGCGCAGAAGCTGCTCGATTCGACGCGCGCGGTCGATTTTCTCGGGCCGTTGGCCCTGCGTCTGTATCTGGTGCCGATTTTCTGGATGGCCGGCAGCAAGAAGCTGGCGGACGTGGACTCCATCGCCGAGTGGTTCGGCAATCCGGACTGGGGTCTGGGCCTGCCGTTCCCGGAACTGATGGCCTGGCTGGCCACACTCACCGAGGTGTTCGGCGCGATCTTCCTGTTGATCGGTTTCGCGGTACGTTGGATATCGATCCCGCTGATGATCACGATGATCGTCGCGGCGGTCACCGTGCATCTGCCCAACGGTTGGTTGGCGATCGCGGAGGGTGGGGATTCGTTGTTCGCGACCGAGCGCACCGTCGGCGCAATCGAACGTCTGGACCGCATCAAGGCGATCCTGCATGAACACGGCAACTACGACTGGCTGACGCAGAATGGTGGTGTTGCCATCCTGAACAACGGCATCGAGTTCGCGAGCACCTATTTCATCATGCTGCTGGTGCTGTTCTTCGTGGGCGGGGGCCGGTACGTCAGCGTCGATTACTGGATCGCACGACGCGCCTGTCGCGACTGATTCAGTCTCGATAGCGGGCCTGGTAAGACCGGGGCGGGAGGAGACTCCCGCCCCGGTTTGTTTATGCGGCGCGGCGAATTTCGATATCAGTCGTCGGCGTGGGACGGCTGACGGTCGCGCACATAGAGGGCGACGCCGATCGGCAGCAGGGCCAGCGCGACGGCCATGACCGTAAGGATGATGTCCATGATGTTTTCCTCGGAAGGGGTTGCCAGTTGCGGACTTGATTCAAGCATATTAGAAAAAACTAATACATTGAAGTTCAATCTGCCCGAAGCATCAGTTCACCGACAATCGGCAGGTGAATGATTTTGTGTGCTTTCCACCCGAACGGTGCGGTTCCGACGGGTGCTCAGAAGCCTGAATCGGCGGCAGACGAATAAATATTAGTGATTACTTATTTCGAGTCCGCGACATCGCCGTCGTTGGCTGGAGCAACTCCGGAGCGGGTCGCGGTCACCGTGCAGCCGAGTGAACCTTCCGCCAGTCGGACCTCGATGTCGTCACCGGGCCGAACCGCATCGTGCCGTCGGAGCACGCGGCCTTCGCCATCACGCGCGATGGCGTAACCGCGCTCCAATGTCGCCAGCGGGCTGACGGTGTGCAGCGTTCGGACCTGGACGTGCAGGGCTTCCCGGCGTCTGGCAAGTAGCTGATTCCGCGATTGCGCCAGATCTTGACGGAGATGGGTCAGACGGACCCGGAACAGCGCGATCTGATCGTCCGGTGAATGGGCCAGCAGCGCTGCCCTGGATTCGCGGAGTCGGCCTGACAGGCGTGCCAGCGCACGGGATAAAACCGGTTCGAGCTGGCGGCGCAGCGCGCTGAGTCGGGTGTTGGCGTTCTGAATTTGTTGCCGGGGGTGTCGCTGCTGCAACCGCGCGCGCAGGTGGTCGATACGTATTTCTGCCTGTTCCCGGCGCAACCGGAAGGCTCGTCGCAGGCGTAATTCCAGTTCATCGGCGCGCTGACTCGCGGTGCGGGTGCGATCGCGGGGATGAACCCGCTGCATGCGTTCTTGCAGATGACGCAAGCGGGTCGCCTCGTGGGTATGGCGTTGCCGCAACTGGCGTTGCAGGCGGGTGCGTAGCTGCGCGAGACGGTATGCGAACTCGTGGCGGTCCGGCACCGCCATCTCGGCGGCGGCGGAGGGGGTTGGGGCGCGGCGATCGGCGACGAAATCCGCGATGGTCACGTCGATCTCGTGGCCGATCGCGGAAATGATCGGTATCGATGCGGCATGAATGGCCCGTGCAACGATCTCTTCGTTGAAACTCCACAGGTCTTCCAGCGATCCGCCACCGCGGGTCAGGATCAGCAGGTCGCAATCCGCGCGGCGGTCGGCGATGGCGATCATCGCCGCGATCCGCGCGGCGGCGTCGGCGCCTTGCACCGGAACGGGGAAGACGCGCACCGGTATGGCGGGGAAGCGTCGCCCGAGCACGGTCAGCACGTCGCGGATCGCGGCGCCACTTGGGGAGGTGATCACGCCGATGCGGCGGGGCAGCGGCGGAAGCGGTCGCTTGTGTTGTTCGGCGAAGAGCCCTTCGCCAGCCAGTTTCGCCTTCAGATCGTCGAAGCGGCGGCGGAGCAGGCCGTCGCCGGCGGGTTCCATGTGCTCGACGCTGAGCTGGTAACTGCCGCGCACGTCGTAAAGCGTGATCCGGGCACGGATCAGAACCTGCTGGCCATTGGCGGGTGTGAAGGTCAGCAACCGGCCTCGATTGCGGAACAAGGCGCATTGCACGCTGGCATGGGCGTCTTTCAGGGTGAAGTACAGATGCCCGGAGCTGGGCTGCGACAGATTGGATATCTCGCCCTCGACCCACAGCAGGGGGAAGCTGCCCTCCAGGACCATCTTCACCTCGGTGTTGAGGCGGCTGACGGTATAGACGTCGCGTAGCGGAATGGCGGTATTCATGGGTCCGATGTTAGCGGCAGGCATCGACGGGCGGCCATCCCAAGGGACACGCGATGAGGCGATACTTGCGTATCGGGTCGCAGGGCTTGGTCGGGACAAGGCCCCGGGGCGCCGTTATAATCGCCGGCTTCAAAAAGTTTCGTCAGTGTCGCATCCACAGCCGAGGAGGTCGCCCATGCGTATCGTTCAGGAAGCTCTCACCTTCGACGATGTCCTCCTGCTGCCGGCGCATTCCATCGTGCTGCCGAATCAGGTCAGCCTGGCGACCAAGTTCACCCGCGACATCACCCTGAACATCCCGCTGATCTCGGCGGCGATGGATACCGTCACCGAAGGCCGCCTGGCCATCGCGATGGCGCAGGAGGGTGGTATCGGTGTCATCCACAAGAACCTCACCGCCGAAGGTCAGGCCGCCGAGGTCCGCAAGGTCAAGAAGTACGAGAGCGGTGTGATCAAGGATCCGGTCACGGTCGGCCCCAATGCGACCGTCCGTGATGTGCTTGAACTGACCCGCCGTTTCGGCATCTCCGGCGTGCCGGTGGTGGATGGCGAGGACCTGATCGGTATCGTCACCAGCCGCGACCTGCGATTCGAGACGCACATGGACATGCCGATCACCAAGGCGATGACCCCGAAGGAGCGCCTGGTCACGGTGCGCGAGGGTGCCGGTCGCGACGAGGTGCAGGGATTGCTGCACAAGCACCGCATCGAGAAGGTGCTGGTGGTCGATGACAGTTTCCGCTTGCGCGGCATGATCACCGTGAAGGACATCCAGAAGGCCTCCGACTTCCCGTTCGCCGCCAAGGACGATGCCGGGCAGTTGCGCGTGGCGGCGGCGGTCGGTACCGGGTCGGGCACCGACGAGCGGGTCGAGGCGCTGGTCGCGGCGGGTGTGGACGCGATCGTCGTCGATACCGCCCACGGTCATTCCCAGGGCGTGCTGGACCGCGTCCACTGGGTCAAGAAACATTTCCCGCACATCCAGGTCATTGGCGGCAACATCGCCACCGCCGCCGCCGCGCGGGATCTGGTCGCTGCCGGTGCGGATGCCGTCAAGGTCGGTATCGGCCCGGGCTCGATCTGTACCACGCGTATCGTCGCCGGCGTCGGCGTGCCGCAGATCACCGCCGTCGCGAATGTCGCCGAGGAGCTCAAGGGCACCGGCGTGCCGCTGATCGCCGATGGCGGTATCCGCTATTCCGGTGACGTCGCCAAGGCGCTGGTCGCCGGCGCGTACTCGGTCATGATGGGCGGCATGTTCGCCGGCACCGAAGAGGCGCCGGGTGAGGTCGAGCTGTATCAGGGGCGGTCCTACAAGTCCTATCGCGGCATGGGTTCACTGGGCGCGATGCAGAAGGGGTCGTCGGACCGCTACTTCCAGGACAAGACCACCGACGCCAACAAGCTGGTGCCGGAAGGCATCGAAGGCCGTGTGCCGTACAAGGGCGCGCTGGGCGTCGTCATCCACCAGTTGCTCGGCGGCGTGCGTTCCTCGATGGGTTACGTCGGCGCCGCCAATATCGACGAGATGCGCACGAAACCGGAGTTCGTCCGTGTGACCGGTGCCGGTATGCGTGAATCGCATGTGCACGACGTGCAGATCACCAAGGAAGCGCCGAATTACCGCGTCGAGAACTGATACGGGGCGTCAGCCCGTTAAGCGCAAAGAGCCGGCACTGTGCCGGCTCTTTGCGTTTAACGGGTGGGGTGCTTGATCGCCAGCGCGACCGTGTAGGTCTTGCCCTGCTTGACCTTGTCGTAGTTGCCGAACACCTCGTTGAAGGCGCGCTTCACGAAGTCACGCAGGCCATTGATGGTGACCAGATAGATGCGCCCGCCCGAATTCAGGCTGGCCAGTGCGTCGTACAGGTACAGGTACCACATCTCCTTGCCCACCTTGGCTGGCAGGTTGGAGGCGATCAGGTCGAAGCGCCGGTTCGGAATGTCACGAAACCCATGACTCGGCACGGCCTCGGCGTTGGCGATGCGGTTATGGGCGACGTTGCGGTTGGCGTATTCCACCGCGACGAAGTTGTTGTCGATCATCAGCGTGTGACCCTGCGGGGCGAGCCGCGCCAGGGTCAGGCCGATCGGGCCGTAACCGCAGCCCAGATCGAGGCAGTCGTCGTCGGCGTTCACATCCATGTGATCGAGCAGCAGACGGGTGCCTTCGTCGATTTCCTTGGGCGAAAACAGTCCCCAGGTGGTCAGGAAATCGAAACGCTGACCGCGTAACGTCGCGTCGATATGGCGGTCGGCGCGCAGTTCCGCGAGAAATTCGGCGGTCGGTTTCACGGTCGCCGGATCACAGACCCAGCATCGCGCTGTGGGTGCGGGCGACCAGGTAGATGTAAACGAACACGCTCATCGCGGCGACCCAGGCCACCGTCCGAACGGTCTTGGTCTTGCCGCGTTTCAGGGCGATGGTGCCGATGACGATGTAGACGATCAGCGCGACGATCTTGGCGATCAACCAAGTCTCCGCGCCAAGCGACAGGCTCATCATGACCACCATGACGATGCCGCTGACGAGCAGCACCGTGTCGATGACGTGGGGCAGGATGCGGGTCGGCTTCGCCTGCAACAGGCGCGAGTCGGTCAGCATCCACACGCCGCGCACGAAGAAACTCAGGAAGGACAGGACGACGGACAGCAGATGGATCTGTTTGACGAGGGCAAGCATGGCGGGCTCCGTAAATCGAGCGCCGGAATATACCCGAAGCCGCCTTTGGGATACCCGTCATCTCGTGTTCGTTGATGTACGGAATACAAGAAGGACGAACAGATTGACGATCGGGGCCGTCCCTCGCTTCGCTGGCGCCGCGTCTTTGTACTGCAACTGCGGTACACCGAGACGCCACTCCGGGTGCTTCCATCATTGATGATGGTCACGGCGGGATTGAGCCTGCTCATCGCCGCAGAATGGCGCCGGGTGGAATGAGCGTTCGCGGTGTTCCACCTCCGTTGACGCTGTTCGCCAGCCCACCTACACTACGCGCCCTTCGTAGTTCCCGGGCGATTAGCTCAGCGGGAGAGCACTGCCTTCACACGGCAGGGGTCGCTGGTTCAATCCCAGCATCGCCCACCAATTCGTTTCAAAATAAAGGCCGGCTTTTGCCGGCCTTTTTCTTTGCTGCGGTGATCAACCACCCGTTGATCTGAATGGCGCCCGCTGCCCCGCGCTCCCCGCATTCCGGTGTTCAGGTTTGTCTGCAATCGGGCTTATTCGTGCGATTTGCACGATTTGAACTCGTGGGGCTTCTGCTTTCCACATATCCGGATTCCGTGCACGAGTGGTCCGCCAAACGATCTGTTGCAATTGATGGGTGTGGCGGATTTCAAACCACTGACTTTGATGATCTGTTCAGACAGGGCTCAGGACTGAATGGACGGAGCGGCTTATCGATATGGCCCGGATCATCATGGGAAATGGGGAGAGCGAACGGGAATTCGATTGGCGCTGACAAAATCGCAGTTCGCTGAACTCAATCGGAGTTAATTGGCCGGTGACGGGTATTTGAAGCGGAGTCGCGCAGAATTGAATAACACGCCTATAATCCGTTTTCCTTAACTGGCGAATGAGATAACTGTTCAATGTCGACGATCAATCTGGACAAGCTGGACCTTGATGGTCTGCTGGAACTGCAAAAAGATGTAGAAGCGCGCATTCGCGGGAAACAGCGTGAGTACCGCAACGAGATCAAATCGCAGATTCGCGATCTGATGGCCAAGGCCGATTTGACCGCAGCCGATCTGGACACCCGTGCGAGCCCGGGTGCGGCCAAGGTGAAATACCGTTCCGCCGATGGTTCCCTAACCTGGAGCGGGCGCGGACGCAAGCCGAAGTGGGTCACTGCTCACCTGGAAAAGGGCGGCAAGATCGAAGACCTGTCGGTCGGTTGACGGAACACAGGATGCAAGAAAAAAGGCCAGCGATTGCTGGCCTTTTTTCGTTTGGAGGTCCGTGCTCCGGGGTGCGTCAGTTCGAGGTTTCAGCGATTGTCTCGACGATATCCATCTGGCCGTCATTGCGCGCGGCGGCTTCCCGGTCGAGTACGCCATTGATGCGATCAAGCATGTCCTCGATCTCGACCGCCTGCAGACTCAGGTTTTCCTGCTGGCTCGCGAGTTCGGCGGCACGGGCGTCGGATTCGGCGCGGCAGTCGAGCAGTTCTTCGGCCAGGCGGGTGTTTTCGGCCCGGGCTCCGGCAAGTTCGTTGATGAGGCGTTCGATCTGGTGGTTGAGACGTTCAAGCAGGTCGATGTTTTCCATGATTCAGAACAGATTGGTGGAGGAGTGAGTGGGAGCATCGCGTCTTTGCGAAGCGTCGACAAGGGCTTTGGAACAAGGATTATTGATGCCGGCAGCGGGACCTTGGATTGGACATTTCCGATCTTTCTTTCTTCGTTAAAACAAGCTGTTGAAGAAGATTCCTGAAAATAATCGGTAGGTTTCTGTGCGGACCGTGGAGGGTGTCCGCGCGCTGTGGTCTAATCGCGCGATGTTTCGACCGCTCGCTCTGTTCATCGGCCTGCGCTACACCGGCGCGAAACGGCGCAATCATTTCATCTCGTTCATATCGGGAACGTCGATGATCGGGATTGCGCTGGGCGTCACCGCGTTGATCACGGTGCTGTCGGTCATGAACGGATTTCAGACCGAATTGCGCACCCGCATCCTGAGCATGGCCGCGCACGCCACGATCAACGGCGTCACCGGCGGCCTGCGGGACTGGCGTTTCGCGCAGGAGATGATTTCGGATCACCCGGAGATCATCGGCGCCGCGCCATTCATCGAGCGTCAGGGCATGTTGTCGCTGGGCAAGCAGGTGTCCGGCATCCTGGTGCGTGGTGTGCTGCCGGACGAGGAGCCCAAGGTCTCGGACATCCTCGATGACATGAAGGACGGTCGTCTGACCGATCTGCGCCCCGGCGAGTTCAACATCGTGCTCGGGGTCGAACTGGCCGCCAAGCTGAACGCGTACATCGGCAGCAAGGTCACCCTGGTCGCGCCGCAGCTGGCGTCGACGCCGGTCGGCGTGGCGCCGCGCTTCAAGCGCTTCACCGTGGTCGGCCTGTTCGAGGTCGGCATGTACGAGTACGACAGCGGTATGGCGCTGATCCACCTGGACGATGCCGCCACCCTGTATCGCATGGGTGACGAGGTCAGCGGTGTGCGCCTGAAGATGACCGACATGTTCCGCGCGCCGTGGGTGGTGCGCGAGGCCGCGCGCGGTCTGCCGGACACCTATTACGTGACCGACTGGACGCGCAAGCACGCGAACTTCTTCCGCGCGATCCGTACCGAAAAGACGGTGATGTTCGTGATCCTGATGCTGATCGTCGCGGTCGCCGCCTTCAACATCGTCTCGACGCTGGTCATGGTGGTCACCGACAAGCAATCCGACATCGCCATCCTGCGCACGCTCGGCCTCGCACCGAGACGGGTGATGGCCGTGTTCATGGTGCAGGGCACGGTGATCGGGGTGATCGGCACCTTGCTCGGCCTGATCGGTGGCGTCGCGCTGGCGCTGAATGTGGAGACCATCGTGCCGGCGATCGAGCAGGCCTTCGGCGTGCAGTTCATGCCGCCGGACGTGTATTACATCTCCGATCTGCCGTCCGAGCTGCATGTCGCCGACGTGCTGTGGATCTGCGGCATGTCGCTGGCCCTGTCGCTGCTGGCGACGCTGTACCCCGCGTGGCGCGCGTCACGCACCCAGCCGGCGGAGGCCCTGCGCTACGAATGAGCGACGAAGCGATGCGCCCGAACGTGCTCAAGGCCTGCGGCCTGGGCAAGCGCTTCCAGCAGGGGGCGTTGGATGTGGCCGTGCTGCGGGGCGTGGACATGAGCGTCGCGGCGGGTGAGAGCGTCGCCATCGTCGGCAGTTCCGGCGCCGGCAAGAGCACCTTGCTGCATCTGCTCGGCGGGCTGGATTCGCCGACCGAGGGGAGTATCGAGGTCACCGGTCAGGACATGGCGAAGCTGTCCGACAAGGCGCGTGGCGATCTGCGTAATCGGGCCCTGGGTTTCGTGTATCAGTTTCACCACCTGCTGCCCGAGTTCACCGCGCTGGAGAACGTCGCGATGCCGTTGCTCATCGGTGGCGTGGCCGTGGCCAGGGCGCGCGAACAGGCGGAAGCGTTGCTCGACCGGGTGGGTCTTGGTCAGCGCACGATGCACAAGCCCGGCGAACTGTCCGGTGGCGAACGTCAGCGGGCTGCCGTCGCGCGGGCATTGATCACCGAACCGGCCTGTGTGCTCGCCGATGAGCCGACCGGCAACCTCGACAGTCGCACGGCGGAGAGCGTGTTCGAGCTCATGCTCGGCATGAACCGCGAGCGCGGCACCAGTCTGGTCGTGGTGACGCACGATCTGGCGCTGGCCGCGCGCCTGGACCGGGTGTTGACGCTGCGCGACGGGCAGATCGTCGAGGCCTGACGGCCGGCGGTCGCAGTCTGCCGAAGGGCTGCACAGGTGTTCCGGTTTCGCGGCACACCGAAAGGGCGCCCGGCCCCCAAGGACACATGTCACCGTCGATCCGCGCGAATGCAGCGCGGGCATTCGCGATCGGAACGCCATGCGGGCGGATTCTTCCCCGGAAACGAAAAACCCCCGGTCTGGGCCGGGGGCTTCTCATGATGCGAGCGGCGGGTTCGCTCAGTTGTTCTTCGCGCCCTGATCGATCCAGGCCTTGATGGTGTCGATCTGCGCCTGGCTCAGCGGTTCCTCGTTGCCGTGCGGCATCTTCAGACGCGGATCGGCGCGACCTTCCAGCAGCATGACCATCGCGCTGGTGAAGCTGTCGCCTTCCTTGATCACGGAGCCGTACTTGGTGCCTTTCATCAGGCTTTCGTAGCTGCCCATGTTCAGGCCGCTGATCTTCTGGCCCGGGCCATCGTTGGTGTGACACTTGTAGCAGTGGTTCTCCAGGATCGGCTGGACGTCGGCCTTGAAGCTCATCTCCTTGGTCTCGTTGCCGCCGCAACCGGCAAGCAGGACGGGAAGCGTGGCCACGAAGGCGAGGGCGGGGGTCCGGAATTTCATTGGCTGACCTCTGGGTTCAGATGGAGATGGTTTATCAGAAAACCGCGATATTCTACGCAGCTTGGGGGCCACGCAAAAGCGTACGAACCATTCGTTTGACCCACCTCAATGATTCGTTGCACGTCCGCGCCTCATCCGTACCGGGCGAGTGCGTTCAGGCAGGCGACCCGATGGGCGGAGCCGACGTTGGGGGGAATCTCGGCACCCGGCAGGCGCAGGCCGTACTCCCGGTCCGCGCGGTCGGCGTCGATGATCCATCGGCTCAGGATCGCGAGGCGCTCTTCCGCCCCCAGCCCGTCGAGTTGCGCCCAATCGAACCAGACGCTTTCGTCGCCCTGGCCGGTGAACTGCTTGGTCAGCAGGCCTTGTTCGCGCGCGACAGCCTTCCAGGCCACGTGGCGCAGCGAGTCTCCGCTGTGATACTGGCGCAGACCGCTGAAATCCTCATGACCGGCGTTGCTGTCCAGGCTCATGCCGCCGCCCTCGGTGCTGGTCGTCATTGGCGCGGACATCGCGCCCATGGCCGGGCGAGGCCAGACCGGGCAGGTCTGTGCGAATTCGATCGGGCTCCAAGCGCGGAACAGCCCCAGCGGGTAGCGGGTCGAGACGGTCACCTTGCCGAGCGGCTGCATGCCGCGTCGATGTGCAGCTACCGACAGCACGGCCTCGTTGCTGCCGTGCGCGCCGACGTCAATGATCGTCGGCGCCGAGTCCCGGTCTTCCGGCGTCAGCTCGATCGCCCAGCGACCGCGCTCGTCACCGGATTCGAGCAGCAGGGTGTATTCGAGCGTGCCGCCGGCGAAATCCGGGGAGGTGCGTCCCGTCCGCAAGCGCAGGCCGAGAAGATTGCGGAAGGTGTGCAGGATCGACGCGGTCGCCATGCCGCCGAGCAGGAAGGTCAGCAGATAACCGAGGCTGAGGTTGTAGTTCATCGAGCCGATCAGCATGACCAGCAGCACCACGCCGAAACTCACGCCATTGCCGGTCGGCAGGATGTAGATGCGTCGGTAGTGGAGCGTCAGTTCGCCGCCGTCGACGCGGTTGCGGCGAGGAACCTGGAACTGTTTCAGCCAGGTGATGAGGCTCATCGGCGCTGTGTCGAGCGGTCAGGGCAGGGCAACGGATTCCAGCAACAACGCCGCCGGATCCCTCACGGATTGCTCGTCGCCACCGCGCAGGCGATGGGTGACGACGCTCGGCAGCACGGCTTGCAGGTCTTCGGGCATCACCGCCGCGCGGCCATGGACGAGCGCCCAGGCCCGGCTGCAATGCAGCAGTGCGAGCGCCGCGCGCGGCGACAGACCGAGCGGGAATTGCGCCGACTCGCGGCTGAACTGGATCAAGGCCTGCGCGTAGTCGAGCAGCGCGTCGGAGACGTGCACCTGATCGACCTCAGCCTGCAATTCCGCGAGCCGGGCAGGATCGATCACCGGCTCCATGTTCTCGATCAGCCTGCGGCGGTCGGCGCCGCGCAGCAGCGCGCGCTCGGCGGTGGCATCCGGATAGCCGAGCTGGATGCGCATCAGGAAGCGATCGAGCTGCGACTCGGGCAGCGGGAAGGTGCCGATCTGGTGGACCGGGTTCTGCGTCGCGATCACGAAGAACGGCTTCGGCAGCGCGCGGGTCTCGCCCTCGATGGTGACCTGGTTTTCCTCCATGGCCTCGAGCAGCGCGGATTGCGTCTTCGGCGTCGCGCGGTTGACCTCGTCGGCCAGCACCACCTGCGAGAACACCGGCCCCGGATGGAACTTGAACTGCCCGGTCTCGCGTTCATAGACGGCGACACCGAGGATGTCCGCCGGCAGCAGATCGCTGGTGAACTGGATGCGCTGAAAGTGCAGGCCAAGGGCCTTGGCGAGCACGTAAGCGAGGCTGGTCTTGCCGACACCGGGCACGTCCTCGATCAGCAGATGACCGCGCGCGAGCAGACAGGCGAGGGACAGCCGGATCTGGGTGTCCTTGCCCAGGATGATGGCGCCGACGGCGCCGGCGATACGTTCGACCGTCGGATGCATTTCCGTGCTTGAGCTGAGTGTGAGCATGAGGCGACCGAGTATGGCGGAAGCGTCAGGACAAGGGCAAAACCCGATTCCTGATGATAAGAACGGATCAGATAGAGAATTGCTGCCAGAGCAGGCGCGCACTCAGCAGCAGCGAGACCGTCACCAGGGCCGGGCGAACCAGGCGCGTGCCGTGCCGCAGCACCAGATGGCTGCCCAGCCAGCCGCCCGCGATCTGGCCTACGGCCATGGTCAGGCCCAGCGACCAGATGATGTGGCCGCCGAGCGCGAAGGCCAGCATCGAGGCCAGGTTGCTGGTGAAGTTGAGCGCCTTGGCGTGCGCCGTGGCCCGGGTCAGCGTGAAGCCGGCGAGGGCAACGTAGGCCAGTGCGAAGAACGCGCCGGTGCCTGGCCCGAAGAAGCCGTCGTAGAAACCGATGCCGAAGCCGATCACGAAGGCGAATGCGCGCTCTCCCAGCCGGCGCGCGCGTTCCACATCGCCGACCCGGGGCGAAAGCAGGAAATACAGCGCGAAGGCGATCAGCAGCAGCGGGAGCAGCGCGGACAGGCGGGTGTCGCCGACGCGGGCGACGATGAACGTGCCGCTTGCCGACCCGATGAAGGTCCAGAACACCGCCAGCCCGACATCGCGGAACCGGAGCGCGCCCTTGTGCGCGAAATTCAGCGTCGAGGTCGCGGTGCCGAACACGCCCTGAAGTTTGTTGGTCGCCAGCGCCGCCGTCGGCGGCAGGCCGGCGGACAGCAGGGCCGGCAGCACCAGCAGGCCACCCCCACCGGCGATCGCGTCGATCAGGCCGGCGACGAAGGCAACGCCGACCAGCAGAACGATCACATCTATGCCGAAAGCGTCCAAACGGTCGCACCGCCCAGCGAGGGAAAGCCGCCAGTCTACCCGCGAGTGCGCCGTCTGACCCGCGGCGTTGGCGGGTGCGTCAACCCGGCTCGTCGAGGCGCGGAATGGTCGATACGCGACGGGGTTTGGCGATGCCGACTTCGGAGAAGGTCATCGGGTCGAACAGGCCGAACAGCGGGGCGTGCTGGTAGCTGACCACTGAGGCGATCACGCTGCCGCCGGGTTCCGGGAGGCCCATGACGCCCGGCGGGAACGATTCCGCGACCTCGATCGCGCCGCCGGAATAACGCCAGCCGATCGACAGATTGCCTTCCATGTCCATCTCCACGCTGATCAGGTCGAAACCGACCGCCGCGGCCGGGAACGGTTCGAGAATGGTGGTGATGGCGCGCGCGATGTCGTCCATGCGCGGGGTGTCGATGGTGGTCTCCTGCGCGATCAGGTCGGCGGCCGACTGGGCGGCGGTCACCGCCTTGCGACCGGCCAGATGCATCCGGCTCAGATCGACCATGCCGAGCAGCAGCAGGATCACGAACGGCAGGATCAGGCCCATTTCCATGGACATGACGCCGCGCTGGCGGCGGTGGGTGGCGATCCGCGCTTTCATCAGATCGGCCCCTCGAAGGGTTCGTTGCGGAACACCGCCGTCGAGCTGAGCATGCCGGACCAGCCGGCCATCGCGTCGGCCATCAGCGGGGTGTTGAATTCCCACGGGTAGACCACGCGCACCACGACGATGTCGCCGGCGCCGCCGGGGGTGAAACTGGTCGCGTTGATATCCGGCGCGGCAAAGGCGTTCACGCCGCCGAAGGAGGTGAAGTTGCCGACATCGATGATCAGCTCCGCGCAGGGCATCAGGTCGCCGACCCGCTCGCAGAGAATGGTCTGGAACTCGCCCAGGGCATCGTCCGCGGCCTGGATCTGGCCGGTGCGGATCTGGCGCGCGGCCTCGTCGACGCCGATGTCGAGCATGGTGTGCAGGAACTGGCTGTAGCCGAGTTCGAGTACGGCGAACAGCGACAGCAGGAACGGGATCGCCAGAACCGGAAACTCGATGATCGCCGAACCCCGCTGGCGGGTCCGCGACGGCGGCGTGGTGGCGCGGCTCACTGGAACACCCGCAGATTGCTGAGCTGGTTGGCGATGGCGCGAAATGCCCCTTGCAGCGACTGGTTGTCCGGCGAATCGAAGTAGTTCTCCGGCTCGGAGGCGCACTGCCGGAAGATCTCCTTGGTGGTCTGATCCCACAGGTTGAAGGTGATCGTGTAGACCTGGATGCCGACCGCCTTCATGTTCTCGCAGGTCTCCGCCAGGCGCTGATTCAGTTCCTGCTCGCTCGCCCAGCCGCCGGTGGTGCCATCGAGACGGCCTTCCGACGGGTAGCCGTAACCGGTGTAGACGCTGCCATGAGTGGTGTTCTCGCCGTCGGTGAGGATGATCACGGCCTTGCGCCATTCCTCGTTGTCGTATTCGACGCCCTCGGTGAACGGTTCGGTCGGCGACAGCACCCGCCAGCCCCAGACCGCGCCCAGGTTGATGTGGGTGTAGCCGGTCGCGGTCATCGCGTTGATCTCGTCAAGCAGCACCGCCTTGTTGCTGGTCAGCCGGGTCAGTGGTCGCGGGCATTCGCGATTCGGGCCGCTGGTCCATGGGAAGGTGGTGTCATCGTGGTAGCTGCCGTTGCTGCGATACCACCAGTTGTTGACGTTGACGTGGACGGTGTCCGGGCAGCCGGTCTCGCCGCTGGAGGCGCAACTGTCCGGCCACAGGAAGGTATCCCAGTTGCCGCCGACCGCGACCGTGGTGTCGAGCGTGTCCTGCGGGTAGGCGCGGGCCTCCACGCAGCCGCCCCAGGCGCCGCGACCCCAGTCGGTGCGCTGGCCGGGGTCGGCGAAGGCGTCGAAGGCATTGAGCTGGTCGGCGTCGAAATCGGTGCCGACATTGACCGCGCCGGCGAACGGGACCAGCCCGACCTTGAGCAGTTCCGGATCGGTCTGGTTGCCCCACAGGATGTTGACCAGCGAGGTGGCGGCGTCCTTGAGCGCGTCCAGCTTGCCGCCGTTGCCCATCGAGCCGGTGTTGTCGAGCACCATGACCACCTCCAGGCCGGTGGTTTCACGCACGATTTTGGCTTCCACGGCGACCGTCATCGTGTTCACGCCGACGATGTCGAGGAACACCGTCTGCACGTTCGCGCTGGCGCTGAGGTCGATGGTGTCCTCGTTGATGGTCATGCCGATGCCGGTCACGTTGCCGAGCTGGTCCTGGCGGTAGTTGGCCTGGAAATAGCGCGTCAGCACGTCCTGGAGATCGGGGCGGAACGGATCGGAAGAGCCGACCGCGAGCCCGGCGGAATCGAGTGCCGTCTGCAGGCGCGCCTTGACGATCGCCGCCCGCCCGAAATCGATCGCGCCGCCGATCGCCAGTACCAGCGGGATCGCCGACAGGATCGACAGGACCGCGATCGAGCCGCGTTGGCGGCTGGGGTTGGACGGGGAACGGGAACGGCAACGGTTGGGCATCGCTTTTGACTCCAAAGCCGGCCGCGAGCGCGGTCCTGGCTGTGTGCAAAGCGTTGCCGATGCGGTGCAAGGAATCCGTGAAGCGGATCACGGGTTTACAGCGGTTTGAAGTGTGTGGGGCGGGTGGCCCCAGTTAGGCCCCGCTGGGTGGATTGGTTGGATGTTTTCTGAACATCCATGGTGGGGGGAAGGCTTCGGGGTGTGCGCATGGCCTGTCAGGACACGCCACGAGTGGGTCCATCCAGGCTCGACGGCGTGATCCATCACGCCAACGGTCCTGACAGGCCATCCCCACACCCCGAAGCCTGGGGAGGGTGGGGAAATGAAGCGCCACGTCCGGCATTGAGCCGGTCGCGGCGCTTTTTCGTAGGGTGCGCCATGCGCACCAATCGGGCGTTACGACATACCCATGGTGCGCATGGCGCACCCTACGGACGGCATGCCGACCAACAAGACGGGCCGCCGGCTCAATGCCGGCGGCCCGTCTTTGCTTCCACCCACCTACCCAGGCTTCCAGGGGGCGGCAAGGCCTCCTGGGACCGTCGGCGCGATGGATCGCGCCGTCGAGCATGCATGGACGCACTTGTTGCGTGTCCCAGGAGGCCTTGCCGGTCCCTGGAAGCCATGCCGCAACCCCGGATGATGTTCACAACATCATCCCCGCAATCGCTATTTCCCGAACGCATCGATGGCGTTGATGATCGCCGGGCCCAGCAACACGATGAACAGCACCGGCAGGATGAACAGGATCATCGGCACGGTCAGCACCGCCGGCAGGCGCGCGGCCTTTTCCTCGGCCTTCATCAGGCGCTGGTTGCGGTATTCGGCGGCGAGCACGCGCAGCGACTGCGCCAGCGGCGTGCCGTAATGCTCGCTCTGCATCAGGGTGTTGACGACGCTTTCCATCTGCAACACGCCGGTGCGCGTGGCGAGGTTGTTCAGGGCCTGACGGCGTTCCGGCAGGAAGCCGAGTTCGAGCACCGTGAGGCGCAATTCGTCGGCCAGGTCCGGGGCGCCGTCCTGCATCTCGCGGGCCACGCGGTCCAGCGCCGCATCCATGCTCAGTCCGGCCTGCGCGCAGACCACCAGCAGGTCGAGCCCGTCCGGCAGGGACTTGGTGAGGCGCTCCTGGCGCAGCCGGATCGCGCGTTGCAGCGGCAGCTCCGGCAGATAGGCGCCGAGCACGACCGGCGGCAGGGTGAGCAGGAGGATGTTGGTCAAGGTCTGCTGCTCGGTGTTGCCGAGACTGCTGGTCAACAGGGCCACCGCACCGAGCACGAAGGGCAGGACCAGACGCGCGAACAGGTAGATGACCAGCGCGTCGCGGCTGCGCCAGCCGGCCTGGGAGAGGCGTCTGGCGGCCTGCTGGGCCAATTCGCTGCCGGTCAGGTTCAGCCGTTCGGTCAGGCGGCGCATGAAGGTCACGCCGAACTGGAAGGGCTTCCGCCGGGTCGGTGTGGCAGTGCGCGCCTGCTTGAGGCCGCGACGGCGCTTTTCCAGTTCCTTCAGGCGTTGCCGGCTGGCCCAGGGGACCAGCACCCCCTGCCAGAGCGCCAGCACCAGCAGAAAGCCGGCGGCGGCGGCGGCCAGCGCGACCATGTCGGGATCGTGGAAGACGCTCATCACACTTCGAAGCTCACGATCTTGCGCATCACCGTCGCGCCGAAGCCCAGCATCCCGGCGGCGATGTAGAGCAGCAGATGGCCGCGCGGGTCGGTGAACAGCGTCAGGATGTACTCGCGGTTGAGCACGTACAGCATCGCCATCATCACGAACGGCAGCGCGCCGATGATGTAGGCCGAGGCGCGCGCCTCCGAGGACAGCGCGCGCACCTTGAGATGCAGGGCGCGCCGCTTGCGCACGATCTCGGCCAGGTTTTCCAGCGTCTCGGCGAGGTTGCCGCCGGTCTGCCGCTGCACCGCGATGCTGATCACGAAGAAGCGGAAGTCCGGCAGCATCACGCGGTGGGCCGTGTCCCACAGCGCGGTTTCGAGATCGGTGCCGAGGCGGGTGGTGTCGACGATGACCTGGAATTCCTCGGCCAGCGGCCCCTTCAGCTCGCGCGCGACGGCCTGCATGGACTGGGAGATCGGCAGGCCGGCCTTGAGGCTGCGCACGATCAGATCGAGTGCGTCCGGGAGCTTTTCCTGGAATTCATGACGGCGACCGGCGATGCGTTTGCCGAGCACCATGTTCGGCAGCAGCGCGCCGCTGGCGACGCCGGCCATGACCGCCACGCCCATCTGCCACTTCAGCAGGGCGAGCGCGACCGCGAACCCCACCAGCCCGGCCAGCAGCGCGAACATGGCGAAACGACCGGGCGTTATGCGCAGGCCGGCC
Organism: Gammaproteobacteria bacterium; assembly: GCA_024234895.1. Classification (GTDB taxonomy): domain Bacteria; phylum Pseudomonadota; class Gammaproteobacteria; order JACKNK01; family JACKNK01; genus JACKNK01. Next base: position 22,149 of record JACKNJ010000006.1, on the reverse strand, counting down.
TGCGCCAGGCGCTGCTTGAGCAGGTCCCGGCGCGGCAGCAGCGATTCGAGCAGCGTGCCCAGGGTCGGCTCGCCGCGATGCAGGACTTTCGCGTGTTCCTGCATCAGCCGGACCTGCCCCGGGCTTTCGGCGTGCGCGGTGACCAGCTTGTCCAGCCGTTCCTGCACCACCCGTTCGCGCCGGTTGCCGCCAAAGCCGAGCAGCAGCAGCGCCGCCAGCACCGCGAACATGGCGACGAAGATCAGCACCGTCAGCCAGGAGAGCGCCGCGCCGCTGGCCATCACGTCGCCGCCTCCATCAGCGCGCGCTCCAGGCCGTAGTAGCTGGCGCGTTCGGTGAAGTGGGGCCGCAGGCCGGCGCAATCGAAGGTGCCGGTCAGGTTGCCGCGCGCGTCCTCGCCGGTGAACCGGTACGCGAACAGCTCCTGCGTGGTGATGATGTCGCCTTCCATGCCGACCACCTCGGTGATGCTGATGATGCGGCGCTTGCCGTCGCGCATGCGGCTGACCTGCACGATCATGTTGACGGCGGAGGATATCTGCTGACGGACCGCGTCCACCGGCAGCTTGAAGCCGCTCATCGCGACCATGTTTTCGAGGCGGGTCAGGGCCTCGCGCGGGTTGTTGGCGTGGACCGTGCCCATCGAGCCGTCGTGGCCGGTGTTCATGGCCTGCAACATGTCGATGGCCTCGGCGCCACGGATCTCGCCGAGGATGATGCGGTCCGGGCGCATGCGCAGGCAGTTCTTGACCAGGTCGCGCTGGGTGATCTCGCCCTTGCCTTCGAGATTGGCCGGGCGGGTCTCCAGGCGCACCACGTGCGGCTGCTGGAGTTGCAGCTCGGCGGCGTCCTCGATGGTGACCACGCGCTCGCCGACGTCGATCAGCCGGCTCAGCGCGTTCAGCAAGGTGGTCTTGCCGGAACCGGTACCGCCGGAGATCAGGATGTTCAGCCGGCAGCGCGAGGCGATGCGCAGCACCGTCGCCATCTGTGGTGACAGGTTCTGCTGCTCAGCCATCTTGTCCAGCGTGATCTTCTGCTTGGCGAACTTGCGGATGGAGATGGACGGGCCGTCGATGGCCAGCGGCGGGATGATGATGTTGACGCGCGAGCCGTCCTCCAGGCGCGCGTCGACGAGCGGCACCGATTCATCCACCCGCCGTCCGATGCGACTGACGATGCGCGTGGCGATGTTCATGACGTGGGCATCGTCGCGGAAGGTGACATCGGTCAGCTCCAGCTTGCCGCGGCGCTCCACGTAGATCTGCTTGGGGCCGTTGACCATGATGTCGGTGACGGCCTCGTCGCCGAGCAGCGGCTCCAGCGGCCCCAGGCCGAGCATGTCGTGCAGCAACAGCGTGACCACCACCTGCTGCTCGTTGGCGTTGAGCTTGATCTTGTTTTCCAGCGCGATCTCGCCGACCACGGCGGTGATCTGCTCGCGCAGTTCGGAGCGATCGAGCTTGGCGACCCTGGCCGGATCGATGCGCTCCAGCAGTACCGGCTGGATCACGCCCTTGGCGAGATCGACGATGTTGCTGACCGGCCTGGGCTCGGGCTTCTTTTCCTCGACCGGTTCGTCGACCGCGCTGAGTTGCGGCTGGCTCGGGGCCGGTTGCGCGACCGGGCGGGGCGTTTCCGACGGCTCGGCGGCATTCTGGGCGCGACGTCCGAACATGTCAGCGACCCCGCGATGTAGGCCGGTTTAAGGAGCGCAGCGACGTAGCCGGCTTGAGGCCTTTGAAAAGACGATTCCAGGCCATGCTCAATTCTCCCGGGTCCGGCAATGCGGGCAATCGAGGCGCAACGGCTGGTTCCGCCTGTCCGTCGGTACGCGTGCGGCGGCTTCGGCCACAGGCCTCAAGCCGGCAACGCTGCGCTTATGCCGGCCTGCATCGTTGGCAGCGGCTTCCAGCGCGAACAGGACTTCAAGCGCCGGGTGATGGTCGTCAAACATGGGACACCTCCCTCAGGCGCTCCGCCGCAGGCGTTGCCAGAACGGCGAGCGGTTGCGGGCCTCGCTGCCCGTCAGTTGCGTCCATTGCTTTTTCAGGGTCTTGACCATCGCGCAGTTCGGCGCGTGCGCCGGCACCGCGACGCCGGCGGACAGCGCGCCGGCCATGGTCTTCGGGTCTTCCGGCAGCACCGCGAGGATCGGTCGGTCGACGGTGCGGCGGAACTGCTTTTCGGTGATCTGGTCACGACCGCGTTCGCCGACGCGGTTGAGCACCACGCCGAGTTCCAGGTTCGGCGACACCGCCTCCGCCAGTTCGGCAAGGCGGACGGTGTCGCGCACGCCGGTCATCGACAGGTCGGACACGATCAGCACCCGCGAGGCCTGACCAAGTCCCCCCTGCAGCAGACCGGCATTGCAGCGCGGCAGATCGAGTACCAGCCGATCGAATTCAGGCGCCAGACGCTGGATCAGCACGGCGGCACCGTCCGGACGGATGGCGGCGGCCTGGCGCAGATCGGGCTCGGAACCGAGCACGAAGAGCGAATCGCTTTCGGCAGCCATGGCACGTTCGATGAACAGGGAATCGATGCGGGTCGGGTCCTGCAGGGCCTCGACCATCGCGGTGCCGGCCTCCAGGTTCAGATTGAAGGCGGCGGTGCCGAACCAGGGGTCGAGGGCGAGCAGGGCGGTCTTGCGGCCCTCGTGGTGGGCGAGCATCCAGGCGATGCTGGTCGCGACCGTGGTGGTGCCGGCGCCGCCGGCGGCGCCGACCACGGCGACGATGCGGCTGCCCCAGTCGGATTCCCCGACCGCGCCCGGCTTCTCCTGCGGATTCAGCGTGGCGGCCAGCAGCTCGGGGGCGACCGGCTTGAGCAGGTATTCGTGTACGCCGAGATCCTTGATGCGGTGGTAGAGGTTGAGATCGTTATGCGTGCCCAGCGCGGTGACCTGCGTGCCGGGGTCGCAGACGTTGGCGAGCTGCTCCAGATCGGCAAGTGGGTCCTCGCTGGTCGACAGATCGACCAGCACGCGTTGCGGCGTGGGTACGTCCTTGAGGTTGGTGACCGCCAGGTCGACGTCGCCGTAGAGCACGTTCTGCGGACCCCAGCCCAGGCCCTTGACGGCGTGGACGATGGTTTCCAGGGTTTCGCGGTCGAGCGCGAAACCGATGAACGGCTTGCGTTGTTGGTCGTTCTTGTCGCTCATTGGCTGCTCCCGCCGCTGTTGCCGCCCGATCCGCCGAGGTTGATCGAGATCGGCGAGGCGCTGCTGGCTTCATCATGGAAAGTGCGGTGGCGCTCGATCGCGCCGGCGGCGATCTCGCCGCTGCCGGGGCCGAGGCCGCCGGGATGGCTCAGGTCGGCCGGGTCGGCGACCATCAGGGCGGTGTTGCGCAGGCTCGCGCAGCCGAAATCCGGCCACGGCTGGTTGTTGAAATCGCTGCGGTTGCCGTCAGTCCAGGTGCCGCAGTCGGGAATCACGACGCGCGTCTGCCAGAGCCCCAGGTGCAGGCTGTCCCGTGGCAGCAGCGGATCGGCGCGCAACGCGACCGTCGCGCCGCGCGCGGCCAGCCAGTCGGCGGCGGCGAGCGCGGCATCGCGACGCGCTGGCGGGTAGGCGAGCAGCAGGCGTTCACCGGGTGCCGCGCGCCGCTGCCGCTGGAAGGCCTGCAGGGCGTCGAGTTCCTGGGTGGTCAGCGATCCGGCGCCTTGCAGCACCAGTTCCGTCGGCATCGCCTCGGTAATCGTGGTCAGGTTCGCCGGTTCCCAGCGGGGTGGCGTGGCCGTGCAGGCGGCGAGCGCGCCGGACAGGGCGGACAGGCCCAGGAGACGGAGGAGTTGCGTGGCCATGGCGATCACTCGTATTCGAAGCCGATGGGGCCGATCAGCCCGGCGACACCGGCGGGTGGCGTGGGCGCGGCGGGGGATGGGGCGGGGGATGGCGCGGGTTCGGCCGCCATCGCCGCGATCGGTGTTGCGAGCGCCGTGGCGACGGGCGTCGCGACCGGAGCCCGTGTGGCGAAATCCATGCGCAGCGCGTCCGGGGTGGCCTCGGCGGCTTCGCCCAGACTCGCGACCACGGCGGTTTCGGCGTTGTCCGGCGCGGGCGGGGTGTCGCGCCACTGCGCGCCGGAGAGGTAACGGTCGCGGTCGGTGGGCAGACGGAATTCGTCGGTCGGCGCGGCCAGGCGCTGGCCGCCGACCGGATTCACGATGTAGGCGGTGACCATGATGACCAGCTCGGTTTCCATGCGCTGGAACGCATCCGAGCGGAACAGCGCGCCGAGCACGGGCACGTCGCCGAGACCGGGGAACTTGTTGATGTCGTGCTGCGAATCGCGTTGCAGGAAGCCGGCGATGGCCAGGCTCTGGCCGCTCGCGAGTTCGACCACGGTATCGGTGCGACGGGTGGTCAGCGCCGGCACGCGGAAGTTCTGGAATTCGACCGCGCCGCGCGTCGACAGCTGCGAGACCTCGGGCGCCACGCGCAGGTTGATCAGGTTGCGGTCCATGACCGTCGGCGTGAAGTTGAGGCGGACGCCGTATTCCTTGAACTCGACGGTGACGTTGTTCTCGCTCTGCGGGACCAGGATCGGGAATTCGCCGCCGGCCAGGAAGGTGGCCTGCTCGCCGCTGACGGCGGTCAGGTTGGGCTCGGCGAGGATCGAGATCATGCCCTGTTCCTCGAGGGCGTCGATCACGGTCTCGAACGACCAGCTGCCGGTGCGGCCGATGCTCAGCGAGTTGGGGATCAGCGCCGCCGCCGGGTTGCCGGTGATCAGCCCGAAGGTCAGGCCGAGGCCCTTGGTCAGGTCCCAGTTGAAACCGATCTGCTTGGTGATCTCGCGCGAGACCTCGGCGACGCGCACCTTTAGCATCACCTGGTTCGGGGTGACCAGGGTGGTGCGGTCGAACAGGTTTTCCTCGCTCTCGATGTATTGCAGCGCGAGGCGGCGGATCTGGTCCGCATCGCCCGCGCGGGTGACCTCGCCGGACAGCATCAGGCTCTGGTTGACCATGCTGGCGGTCACGTTGGCGGCGGGGAACAGCTTGCGCAGCGAGCTGTTGAGGTGGTCGATGTTGGCGCCGACCAGCACGTTGCGATCGAGCAGCACGCGGTCGTTGGCGTCGACCGCGAACACCGTGGTTTCGCCGGCCTGACGACCGTACAGGTAGATCAGACGCGGCGACTTGACCTGCACGTCCGCGACCGCGGGGTTGGCGACGAAGACGTTGGTGGCCGGCGAGTTCAGCTTGATCAGGCGGGCGCCGCCGGTTTGCAGGTAGAGCGGCTCGCCGGCCGACGCGACGCGCGGCGAGAGGATCGCCAGCCCGCTGAGGAGGGTGCCGCTGAGCAGGACGCCGACGAGGAGGGTGGTGATGCGGTTCATGGTTGTACTCCTCAACTCGACCCGGCGGGCGCGCCGCGCATGACGGTGACCGACTGATCGCGACCGAGTTCGCCCTCGCGGGGTGCCTTGGGACGGTTCGGGGTCGGGAACACGCTGTCCTCGGTGTAACCGGCGGGAATCAGCTCGCCGGGGTCGTCGACGATGCTGCGCAGCGACAGCGCCAGGTTGCCCATGGCCAGCGCCAGCGTGACCTTTTCGGCCTGCTTGGGCGTGACTTCGATGGTCACGGTCTTGGCCGGCAGCATCGACCGGCTCTTGGCGGTCTCTTCGACCTTGCTTTCCTCGGGGTCGAAACCGCGCAGATTCTGGTCGACGGCGAGCACGCGCACATCGGCAAGCACGGTCTGACTCAGGTGTTGCCGGCGGCCTTCGTAGCCGTCCAGATCGCGGCTCAGGATCAGATCGACCTGATCGCCGGGCAGCACCAGTCCGGCCAGGCCCCGGGTGGCGTCGACAGGCAGCGTGACGGCACGCATGCCGGGGTTGAGCACGGCGGCGAGGAAACCCCGTTCACCGGGACTCACCAGCAGCGCCGGATAGATTGGCTGGCCGGCGGGGATGCTGCGGGTCGGCACCGCGCCGATGTAGTCGCCGACCTGTTTGGTCGCCGTGTCCGGCTGTTTGATCAGATAGGCGGCGTTGACGTTTTCCGCCGGCCACGTCTGCCAGCGCAGATCGCCCTCGCGGACGAACATGCCGGGTTCCAGGTTGCGGTCGGACACCAGGATCTCGACGCCCTCGAAAGCCGGTTTGCTTGCGGTGACCTCGGGGCGGGCCTGGTTCAGGGCGGTGCGTTCGGCGTTGAGCCAGGAGCGGGCGCCGAATGCGGCGCTGGCGGCGGCGCCGAGCGCGATGACGAGAAGGAGGATGGTGCGCATGGCGAGCTCCAGTTGGGGCCGGTGGGTTCAGAGCCCGTGGGCGTGACGGAGCACGCCGATGGCGAAGTGGATGCCGCCGGCGGCGATCGCGATGCCGTAGGGAAGGCGGTCGGCGAGCAGGTTGTCGCGCAGCGTCGGGTTGCCCAGCCGCTCGAAGGCGGCCGCGATCGGGAAACGGGCGGAAGTCCCGTAGAAAAGCGCCAGCAGGCCGCCGGCAAGGGCCATGATCAGCAGCGTGTTCGCGCTGTGTTCGGGGCCGGCCCACATCAGCACCACCGCCAGCAGCTTGCCGTCGCCGGCGCCGAGCAGCCCCAGGCGGAAACCGACCAGCGCGAGCAGCAGGGTGGTCGCGAAGATGCCCAGCGAAGTCAGCCAGGGCTGGGCGTGCGGGCTGACCAGGACCCAGGCGGGATAGAGGATCAGCGCGACCATCACCAGGCTGTTGGGGATGCGGAAGCGCAGGAAATCCGAGCCTGCGGCCATCATCAGCACGCTCGAGAACGCGACCAGGACGAGGGTGTCCATGCGGAAGGCCTCCGAAACGGAGGATCAACCGGCGATGGCGGCGGCGGTGCTGTCCATCATCGCGCCGACGCTGCCGCCGATGACGGCGTAGGCAGCGATCGCGACAACGGACAGGACGGCGACGATCACGGTGTATTCGATCGCCGTCGTACCGCTCTGGTCGGCAAGGAAGGCCTGGATGTTGTTGTTCATGGGGTTCTCCGTTATCCGGGGTTCCGGCTGGCGCTGCGGGCGGGGTGCGTCCGCGACGCCATTCCGGGAACTCCTTGTGCACAGGCACCCCGTTCGTCGACGGGGCGTTTTGTGACTGTCATTGAAGCGGGAGAGCCGCCGGCAAACCGCGACCGGGTTGCCTGATTTGCCTTCGTTTACAAAGCGCGGAATGGGCCCGTTTTCACACATGCCCGGGCTTCGACTCCGCTCAGCCAGCGAACGCGCGTGCCGTTGGCTGAGCGGAGCCGAAGCCAACCCCGCCCCCGCATGGCCCTGCAAGGCCAAATCGGCAAGCCCGGACTACTATTCCGGAGCCGCGCCGGATATCAGTCGCCGATGCCGCACAACACAAAACCAAAGGAGCACACATCATGCGCAACTGGGCACTCATCGCGACGTTGCTGGCCGCGTTCATCGCCGGGCCGGCCAACGCCGATCCCATCGTCATCAAGTTCTCGCACGTGGTCGCCGAGAACACGCCCAAGGGCAAGATGGCCAACCGTTTCAAGCAACTCGCCGAGGAACGCCTGCCCGGCAAGGTCGTGGTTGAGGTCTACCCGAACTCGCAGCTGTTCGGCGACAACAAGGTGCTGGAGGCGATGCTGCTCGGCGATGTGCAGATCGGCGCCCCCTCGCTGTCCAAGTTCAGCCGCTACACCCCGGCGCTGGACGTGTTCGACCTGCCGTTCCTGTTCAAGGACCTGGCCGCCGTCGACCGCTTCCAGAAGAGCCCGGAAGGCCAGGCGATGCTCGACTCGATGCGCGACAAGGGGCTGATCGGCCTTGGTTATCTGCATAACGGCATGAAGCAGATGTCCGCCTATTCCCCGCTGCGCGTGCCGGCCGACGTCAAGGGCAAGAAGTTCCGCGTGCAGACCTCCGACGTGCTCGTCGCGCAGTTCGAGATTCTCGGCGGGACCGCCGTCAAGAAGCCGTTCTCCGAAGTCTTCACGCTGTTGCAGACCAAGGCCATCGACGGCACCGAGAACCCGTGGTCGAACACCTTCTCGAAGAAGTTCTTCGAGGTGCAGCCCTACATCACCGAGACCGATCACGGCGTGCTCGATTACATGGTCGTGACCTCGGCCGAGTTCTGGCTGGGCCTGCCGGACGACATCCGCGCCGAACTCAGCAAGGCCATGGATGAAGCGGTCGCCTACGGCAACGAGGTCGCGCTGGAACAGGCCGTGCAGGATCGCCAGGCGATCATCGATTCCGGTCGTTCCGAGGTCATTGCCCTGACCCCGGAAGAGCGCGCCCAGTGGGTCGATGCCATGCGCCCGGTCTGGGCCCAGTTCGAAGCCGCCATCGGCAAGGACATGATCGAAAAGGCGCTGGCCGCGAATAACGAGTAGATCCTCCGGCGCCAGGTCCGCGAACGGATTCGCGAACCTGGCCTTCGCGGAACCGGGCCCTGGCTGACGTCCAGTCGACCCGGCTCACCTGTGCAGACCGAAACGGCGGGCAATCCATGACCTTGTTACTACGTTGGATCAACCGCATCGAGGAGGCCGTGATCGGGCTCCTGCTGGTGTCGATCACATTGCTGGTGTTCGTCGAGGTGGTGATGCGCTTCGGTTTCAACACCGGCATCTCCTGGGTGCAGGAGGCGACCTTGCTGATGTCGGCCTGGTTCGTGCTGTTCGGCATCTCTTACGGGCTGAAGGTCGGCGCGCACATCAATGTCGACGCGGTGGTGCGGCTGCTGCCGGAGCAGGGGCAGCGGATCGCAGCGGTCATCGCGATCTCGCTGGGGCTGGTTTACTGCGGTCTTTTCATATACGGATCATGGATTTATCTGGCAAAGATGAAAAAGATTGGCATCCCCCTGGAGGACATTCCGGTGCCGATCTGGCTGGCGCACAGCATCCTGATCATCGGTTTGGGGATGCTGGTGCTGCGTCTGCTGCTGTTGATGTGGGCGGTCATCCAGGGCCGGGCGCTGGGCTTCCCGCACGGGCGTGAACTCCAGGAGAGCATCGAGCGGGCCGAGGAAGTCGCCGGACGCAGCGATGCCGCACAGGGGGAACGCGCATGACCACGACCTCGCTGGTGCTGTTCTCGCTGTTGTTTCTGTGCATGTTCCTGGGTATCCCGGTGGCGATGTCGCTGGGCCTGGCGAGCATCGCGACCATCCTCTGGTTCAGTAACGATTCCCTGGCCTCGGTCGCGCTGAAGCTGTTCGAGGCGCTGTCCGAGCACTACACGCTGCTGGCGATCCCGTTTTTCATTCTGTCGTCGTCGTTCCTGTCAACAGGTGGCGTGGCGCGACGGCTGATCGCGTTTGCGGTCGACGCGGTCGGGCATATCCGGGGCGGTCTGGCGATGGCTTCGGTGCTGGCCTGCATGCTGTTCGCGGCGGTGTCCGGGTCCTCGCCGGCGACGGTCGCGGCGGTCGGTGGATTGGTCATCGCGGGCATGGTCAAGGCGGGCTACCCGAAGGCGCTGGCGGCGGGTGTGATCGCCAATGCCGGCACGCTCGGCATCCTGATCCCGCCGTCGCTGGTCATGCTGGTGTACGCGGCGGCGACCGAGGTGTCGGCCGCGCGCATGTTCATGGCGGGCTTCATCCCCGGCATCCTGATGGGGCTGATCCTGATGGTCGCGATCTACATCGTGGCGCGGGTGAAGGGTCTGCCGGCGCAGGACTGGAACGGCTGGCGGGCCTTCTTCCGCTCCGGCGCGAAGGCCTTCGGTGGCCTGTTCCTGATCGTGATCGTGCTCGGCTCGATTTATGGCGGCATCGCCAGCCCGACCGAGGCGGCAGCGGTGTCGGCGGTGTATGCGTTCCTGGTCGCCGTGTTCGGTTATCGCGACATCGGGCCGTTGAAGACGGTGCCGTGGCGCAAGCCCGGCGAGGGCGCCGCATCGATCGTGGTGCGCAACACGTGGCAGATGCTGTGGGCGCTGCCGCGTAGCGGCTTCGATCCGGAGGTGCGGAAGTCGGTCATGGACGCCGCGAAGGTCAGCATCATGCTGCTGTTCGTGATCGCCAACGCGATGCTGTTCGCGCACGTGCTGACCACCGAGCGCATCCCGCACTTCATCGCCGAGACCATCATCGAATGGGGCCTGGAACCGTGGGCGTTCCTGATCGTCGTGAACCTGCTGCTGCTGGCCGCCGGCAACTTCATGGAGCCGTCGGCGATCCTGCTGATCATGGCGCCGATCCTGTTTCCGATCGCGACCCAACTCGGTATCGACCCGATCCACCTCGGCATCATCATGGTGGTGAACATGGAGATCGGCATGCTCACGCCGCCGGTCGGCCTGAACCTGTTCGTGACCGCCGGTATCACCCACGAGACCATCGGCTGGGCGATCCGTGCATCGATGCCGTGGCTGGGACTGCTGCTGGCCTTCCTGATCCTCATCACCTATGTGCCGCAGATTTCGCTGTTCCTGCCGGAACTGATCGATTCGATGCGCGGTTATTGAGGCAGGGGGCGCTTGCGTGGATCGCACGCCTCGCGTTTAGGGGCGCAACGCACGGCGCATGGTCCGGTGGGGGATGCCGGCGTCCATGAATTCGGGGCCCTCGGCGAGGAAGCCGGCTTTCTCGTAGAAGCCGATCGCGCTGGTCTGGGCGTGCAGGAACACCTCCGTGTCTCCCCGGTCACGCGCCGCGTCCATCAGGGCATCCAGCACCCGGCGACCGATGCCGCGACCACGCCAGCCGGCCACGACGGCCATGCGACCGATGTGCCCGTCATCGAGCAGGCGACCGCAGGCGACGGCGGTATCGCCGGCGTGCGCGATCACGTGGAGGGCGCCAGCGTCCAGGCCATCCCATTCGAGGTCTTCCGGGACCTGTTGTTCGTCGATGAAGACCCGGCGGCGGATATCCGCGAGTTCGCGTTCGCCGTCCCGCCAGGTGACGGTCGCGATGTGAACCCCATCACTCCGGAGCATTCAGCAGGCCTTCGCCGATCAGGCGGCCAAGCAGTGCGCGGCCGCGGGGTGTCGGGGTCAGCGCGATCAGCGCGTCGCTGGCATAGCGGGTGGTCGCGCAGAGCGCCTCGAACAGCGCGAGTTCGTCGTCGGCGAGGGCCAGCGCCTTGCCGTTCACGAACGCGTGATGGTCGTGATTCCCGTCCGTACCGGCGGGGATGAATGCCAGTCGGGCGGCGCCATCGCGATGCCATTCCGGCGATGTCCGGAGCCAGTCATGCACGCTCTCCACGGTCGGCGGTTCCTCTTCGAGCGGAACCAGCGCGATGCCGGGTTTGGCGCGGGTGAGAAAGCCGCCGAGCCAGGCAGCGAAGTCGTCCGGCGCGAGTTTGGTTGCCGACTCGATAAGGGCGCGCAGGTCCCGGATGCTGGCGGCGTCGATCAATCCGGGGTTGTTGCCGCCGGATCGCTGTGGATCCTGGAAGCGGGGGCTTCTTTCGCCGAGCAGGCGTTCATTGAGCAGATCGTCCAGCAACTCGCTCTGGCTGGGTGCGCGGAAACCGACCGACAGCGTCATGCAGCCATCGCCGAGCGCCACGCCGTGGTGGGCGAGGCGGGGCGGCAGATAGAGCATGTCGCCGGCTTTGAGTACCCAGGAACGCGAGGTCTTGAAGTCGCGCATGATGCGCAGCGGCACGTCAGGCAGGCGGTTGTCGGCGGTCACCGCGCGTTCGTCGATGCGCCATTCGCGCCGACCCGCGCCCTGGATCAGGAACACATCGTAATCGTCCCAGTGCGGGCCGACGCTGCCCTGATCGCCGGCGATGCTGATCATTAGATCATCGATGCGCCAGTCGGGGACAAAGCGGAAACCGTCGAGCAGGCGCGCCGCGTCGGGAATCCACTTGTCCACGTCCTGCACCAGGATCGTCCAATGACTGTCGGGCAAGCCCGCGAAGTCATCGTCGCCGAAGGGGCCGTGGCGCACTTCCCATGGCGTGGCGCCGTCGCGTTCGAGCACCAGGCGGGATTCGATTTCTTCCTCGCAGGCCAGGCCTGCGACCTCGTCCACCGACAGCGGCGGGATGAAGCCCGGGAACGCGCCACGGAACAGTACGGGCTGCCGCTGCCATGCCTCGGCAAGGAATCGCACGGGGTTCAATCCGGCTGGGGGTGGGGTCTGGTCAGGGCTCTTCATAATCGGGGGCAAGGGGCGGGAAGGTTCACAAGTTATTGTTTGACTGCGTTTTTTAACGGTGTTAAACAGGCAGCCGTTTCCGTCGGCAATGGCGCCGCGTGTGGTCCGGACTTGCGGACCTCATGGCGCGGCCAATCCTCGAGGTTGTTGATTATGGCGATGATGGACGAAATCGGTCTCCGTGGCCGTACGGGCGTGGACTCCACGCACAGTGGTTTGGGCGCGCGCATCCGGACGCTGGCGGAGATACTCGGCGGCAAGAAGGAGATGGCGCGTGTCGCCAACGTCTCCGAAGTCCAGATCTATCGCTACATCAACGAAGAAAACACGCCGAGCGTGAACATCGTGGTGACGCTTGCGCAGGCGGCGGGCGTCAGCATCGAATGGCTGGCGACGGGTACCGGCCCGAAGGCGCCGCTGCCGGCCCGGGAGCACGCCGGTGACACCAGGTCCCATCGCGTGGACGTCCCGCTGCTGTCCGGCGTATTGCGCATCATCGATCGGGTTGCTGCCGAGCGTGGTCACCATCTCGGCGCCACCGAGCGCGCCAATCTGGCGGCCCGGATGTACAACGGTGTCTGCGATGCCAGCGGCGATGTCGAAGCCCGCCTGAACATGGCCGAGTCCGTGCTGGGCGGTTTCATCGACATGTTCCAGGGCAGGGTGGGCTGATCCCGCCAGGCCGGTTTCCTAGCCCGCCAGCAGCCGGCTGAGGATGCCTTCGTAAATCTCCGAGAGCACGTCCAGGTCCCGCGCCCGGACGTGCTCATCTATTTTGTGGATGGTCGCATTCCGCGGCCCCAGCTCCAGAACCTGCGCGCCGGTCGGCGCGATGAAGCGGCCGTCCGAGGTGCCGCCGGCGGTGGAGAGCTTCGTTTCGTAACCGGCGACATCGGCGATCGCGGCCTGCGTCGCGGCGACCAGTTCACCCGCCGGGGTCAGGAACGGGTGGCCGGACAGCGTCCAGTCGATGCGGTAATCGATACCGTGTCGATCCAGGATCGCCTCGACCTTGGCGCGCAGCCCGTCTTCGGTCTGCTCGGTCGAGAAGCGGAAATTGAACATCACCTCGACGCTGCCCGGGATCACGTTGGTCGCGCCGGTGCCGCCGTGGATATTGGAGATCTGGAACGTGGTCGGCGGGAAGTGGTCGTTGCCGCGATCCCACTCCGTCGCGGCCAGTTCGGCCAATGCCGGCGCGACCCGATGGATCGGGTTGTCGGCCAGATGCGGGTAGGCGACGTGGCCCTGCACGCCGGACACGGTCATGACCGCGCCGAGCGACCCGCGCCGACCGTTCTTCACCACATCGCCGAGTCGGGATTCGCTGGACGGTTCGCCGACCAGACACCAGGTGATCTTCTCGCCACGTTCTTCCAGCACCTCGACCACGCGCACGGTACCGTTCACGGAAGGGCCTTCCTCGTCACTGGTGATCAGCAGCGCGATCGAGCCCTTGTGATCCGGATGGGCGCTCACGAAGCGTTCGCAGGCGGTGATGAAGCTGGCGATGGAACCCTTCATGTCGGCCGCGCCGCGTCCGTACAGGATGCCGTCGTCGTCGATGACCGCGCTGAACGGGGGGTGGGTCCAGCGTGCTTCCGGACCGGTCGGCACCACGTCGGTGTGGCCGGCGAAGCAGAACACCGGGCCATCGTCGCCACGGCGGGCCCAGAAGTTGTCGACGTCGCCGAAACGCATGCGCTCACCCCGGAAGCCGAGCTTTTCCAGACGTTGCAGCAGCAGTTCCTGACAGCCCTTGTCGTCCGGGGTCACGGACGGGCGGGAGATCAGATCGCGGGCGAGTTCGATGGTGGCGGACATGCGGTCACTTACGCTTGGTGGCTGATTTATAGACGGCATTGCGTTCGCGTTTACCCACGGCGATCACCGTGAGCGTCTCCCCGTCGATGGTGTAGACGAGTCGATAGCCGAGTGCGGTCAGTTTGATTTTGTAGGCGTGTCCCGCGAATCCTCGCAGGCGCGCCGACGGCACATGCGGTTCGATCAGGCGTTCGCGGAGTTTGTTCTTGAATGGTTCGCGGATGGAGGTGTCCAGCTGGTCCCACTCCCGTTTGGCATCGACGTGGAAGCGGAGTTCATAACTCATCGATGTTCACCGCGATGCTCTCTCCACCCGAGCGCTCCTTCACGAGCGCGGCAAGTTCGAGATCATCGAGGTGATCCATAAGGGCTTCGTAGGCGCTGGCCGGCACGCAGTAAAACGCAGGGGAGTTGCGGTTCAATACCGCAACGGGGCCACCGTGCCCGCTGCCCACGACTTCCATGGGGTTCTTCTTCAGATCGCTGATGGAGGCGGAGAATTCGGCAAGGATGCGATGCGTCATCGGAGTCAGTCCGGTGCTGGTGATGACCGGAATATAGCATCCGGATCAGGTCTTAAATACGGTCTCGAAAAGGCTCGCATTGAAGCCGACGACGATCTCGCCGTCGTCCAGCACCAGTATCGGGCGTTTGATGATCGACGGTGTGTCCAGCATCAGTTGCAACGCCGAGTCGCGATCGATGCTTGCGCGCGCCTCTTCGGGCACCTTGCGCCACATCATCCCTTTGCGATTAAGCAGCGTCTCCCAGCCGACCTTGGCCTCCCAGGTCTCCAGACGTTCACGATCGATCCCGGCCTTCTTGTAATCGTGAAAGTCGTGGGCGACACCATGCTCGGCCAGCCAGGCGCGGGCCTTCTTCATGGTGTCGCAGTTGGGAATGCCGTAGACGGTGGGCACGAGCGGCTCAGATGTCGCGCAGCAGTTCGTTGATGCCGACCTTGCTGCGGGTCTTCTCGTCGACCTTCTTGACGATCACGGCGCAGTACAGGCTGTACTTGCCATCCTTGGAGGGCAGGTTGCCGGACACGACCACCGAACCCGCCGGCACGCGGCCATACATGATCTCGCCGGTCTCGCGGTCGTAGATGCGGGTGGACTGGCCGATGTAGACGCCCATCGAAATGACCGAGCCTTCCTCGACGATGACGCCCTCGACGACCTCGGAGCGGGCGCCGATGAAGCAGTTGTCCTCGATGATGGTCGGCGCGGCCTGCAACGGCTCCAGCACGCCGCCGATGCCGACACCACCGGACAGGTGCACGTTCTTGCCGATCTGCGCGCAGGAACCGACCGTGGCCCAGGTGTCGACCATGGTGCCGGAATCGACGTAGGCGCCGATGTTCACGTAGGACGGCATCAGCACGGTGCCGGGGGCGATGTAGGAACCCTTGCGGGCGGCGGCCGGCGGAACGACGCGCACGCCGCCGTCACGGAAGGCCTTGGAGTTGTGGTCGGCGAACTTGCTCGGCACCTTGTCCCAGTAGTTCGTGAAGCCGCCCTTGATGAAGTCGTTGTCCTCGATGCGGAAGTACAGCAGCACTGCCTTCTTCAGCCATTCGTTGACGGTCCACTGGCCGACGCCGTGGCGCTCGGCGACCCGCGCCTGGCCGGAGTCGAGCATCTCGATCGCCTTCATCACCGCGTCCTTGACGTGGGTTTCGACGTTGCGCGGGGTGATCTCGGCGCGGCGCTCGAAGGCCTCTTCGATGATGGCTTGCAGTTCGCTCATGGGGTTCTCCAAAGGTCTGGCAGGTGGATTCAAAGGGATTCGATGTAGGCGCGAATGCGTTTCGCGGCCTCGGTGCATTCGGCGAGCGGCGCGACCAGCGCCATGCGCACGTAACCGGCGCCGGGATTGACGCCGTCGACCTCGCGGGACAGGTAGCTGCCCGGCAACACCGTGACGTGGGCGGCATCATACAGGCCGCGCGCGAAGGCGGTGTCGGAGTCCGGCGCCTCCGGATTCGGGGTGCGCGCCCAGAGGTAGAAGCCGGCTTGCGGGCGCTGCACGTCCATGACGTCGTCGAGGATTTCCAGCACCGCGTCGAACTTGGCCTGATACAGGGCGCGGTTTTCGGCGACGTGGGCTTCGTCGCGCCAGGCCGCGATGCTGGCGACCTGGTGCGGCGGCGCCATTGCGCAGCCGTGGTAGGTGCGATACAGCAGGAAACGTTCGAGGATTCCGGCGTCGCCGGCGACGAAGCCGGAGCGCATGCCGGGCAGGTTGGAGCGCTTGGACAGGCTATGGAAGGCGACGCAGCGGCGGTAGTTGTTGCGGCCCATTTCCGCGCAGACTTGGAGGATGCCGACCGGCGGTTCGGCATCGACCGGATACAGTTCCGAATAGCACTCGTCGGAGGCGATCACGAAGTCGTGGCGGTCGGCCAGTTCGATGACCTTGCGCAGCGTTTCGGTGGTCAGCACCGCGCCGGTCGGGTTGCCGGGCGAGCACAGATACAGCAGCTGGCAGCGATCCCAGACTTCCGCTGGCACCGCATCGAAATCCGGCTGGAACGCGTGTTCGGCGGTGGTGCTCAGGAAATACGGATCGGCGCCGGCCAGTACCGCCGCGCCTTCGTAAATCTGATAGAACGGATTGGGCATCGCCACGACCGGATTCGGCCAGCGGTCAACCACCGCCTGCGCGAACGCGAACAGCGCCTCGCGGGTGCCGGTGACGGGCAGGATCTCGCGTTCGACATCGATCCCGTCGAGCTGAAAACGGCGCGTGCACCAGTCGGCTATGGCCCCGCGCAGCGCGGCGCTGCCCTTGGTGAGCGGATAGCTGCCCAGGCCGTCGAGCGCGCCGATCAGCGCCTCGCGCACGAATTGCGGGGCGGGATGCTTGGGTTCGCCGATCGACAGCTTGATGTCGCTCAGTTCCGCTGGCGGCGTGGTGCCTGCGAACAGCGCGGCGAGCTTCTGGAACGGGTAGGCGTGCAGCCGGTCGAGATCGGGATTCATGCGGGCGGGGAGTGCAACCGGGAAAGCGCGGAAGTATAAGGTTGCGGCCAATCGCCACCAAACCGGATAACCAGATGATGAGTTTCCAGATCGACGACCTCCATCACGTCAGCGTCATCGTCGCGGACACCGCGCGCGCCCTCGGTTTCTATCGCGATCTGCTGGGCTTGCAGGTGGTTCCGGATCGCCCCGATCTAGGGTATCCGGGGGCGTGGCTGATCGTCGGTAACCGCCAGATTCATCTGCTCGAACTGCCCAACCCCGATGCCACCGAAGGCCGTCCGGCGCACGGCGGGCGCGATCGGCACGTCGCGTTGACCGTGGATGCCATCGGCCCGTTGGGTGCCGCCCTGGATGCCGCCGGCGTGGCCTACACGACGAGCCGCTCCGGACGCCGCGCGCTGTTCTGCCGCGACCCGGACGGCAACGCCATCGAGGTCATCGAACACCGCTGATCCAGGTCCGTATTCCCGGTGCGTTGTCCGGGCGCCGCGTCGCGGCGCAAGATGCGCCGCCGAGTCAGACCTTCGGGGTGCGTCCGATGCCTTCCACGCTGCTGAGTCCGCTGTTGCTGCTGTTGAGCAACGTCTTCATGACGTTCGCCTGGTACGCGCACCTCAAGGAACTGAATGACCGGCCATGGTGGATCGCCGCGCTGGTGAGCTGGGGCATCGCCCTGTTCGAATATCTGCTCCAGGTGCCGGCGAACCGTATCGGTTTCACCGTGTTCAGCATCGGGCAGCTCAAGATCATGCAGGAGCTGATCGCGCTCGCCGTGTTCGTGCCGTTCGCGATCTTCTACCTGCGCGAACCGCTCAAGCTGGACTATCTGTGGGCGGCGCTGTGTCTGCTCGGCGCGGCATTCTTCATGTTCCGCGACAAGCTGTGAACGCGCGCTGGACAGGGCCGTTCCTTCGTGCGCCGCCAGCCTGTATATAATCGGTCGAACGCTCAACCCGAGGCGAGGAGCCGGAAAAAATGAAAAAGATCGAAGCCATCATCAAACCGTTCAAGCTCGACGACGTGCGCGAGGCGCTGTCCGAGATCGGCGTGACCGGCATGACCGCGGTCGAGGTCAAGGGCTTCGGTCGCCAGAAGGGCCACACCGAGCTGTATCGCGGCGCCGAGTACGTCGTCGACTTCCTGCCGAAGGTGAAGATCGACATCGTGGTCTCCGACGACCGCGTGGAAGCGGTCATCGACGCCATCGTCGGCGCGGCCCGCACCGGCAAGATCGGCGACGGCAAGATCTTCGTCAGCGACGTCGCCAGGGTTGTGCGCATCCGCACCGGCGAGGAAGACGACGCGGCGGTTTGACGCCGGTCGTCCGCTAGTAACGAAAAAGGCCCGAAACGTTCGGGCCTTTTTCATATCGGGTCGGCGGAATGGCCGAGAAGGGATTCAGGCATCCTCACCCAGCGGTCGCGCCTCGCGCTCCGTGGTCAGCAGGCGGGCGGCCTCGTCGGCGTTACCGGCGAAGATGACTTTCACGACATACTCGTCTCCGGCAGCAAGGGCGGCGCGCTTCTCGCGGGCGAAGTTGCGCGCTTCGCGATAGGCGTCGAAGGAATCCACTTCCTTGACCTTCTTGTTCGGAAACACGTTGAAGACGAAATACGGCATGAGAACGTTCCTGGCAGTCTGGTGGCCGGGATTATAGAAACGCGAAGCAGGGATTAAACCGACGAAATGCTGGCTTTTGCACGCAAAATCATTCTGATCGGCGCGATCATGGGCCTGACGGCCTGTAGTTCCGGGCCGATGGAACAACGCACGCTCATGGTCTTCGGCACGCTGGTCGAAGTGATGGCCGCCACCGACGACGCCAGCGCTTTCAGCGACGCGATGAGCGAGATCGAGCAGCGTTTCCAGACGATGCATCGCGATCTGCACGCCTGGAAACCCGGCATGCTGGTCGATCTCAACAACGCCATCGCAAACGGCGAGACGTTCTGCGTCAGCGACGAGATCGCCGAGCTGATCCGCCGCAGTGCCGAGTTCGAGCAACTCACCGGAGGCCGTTTCAACGCCGCCATCGGCAAGCTGGTCGGGATGTGGGGTTTCCACACGGATGAACCGGTGCAGGGCCGCGCACCGCCAAGCTTCCTCGATATCGCCAAAGTGTTGGAGGCCAAGCCGAGCGCCAGCGACCTGAGCATCGATGAACGGAACTGCGTGACGTCCAGCAATCCGATGGTCGCGCTGGATTTCGGTGGCATCGCCAAGGGCCATGCGGTCAATGTCGCCATCGACATCCTGCGCAAGCACCGTATCGAGAACGCCCTGGTCAATGCCGGTGGCGATCTGCGGGTGATCGGGATGAAACACGGGCGTCCCTGGCATATCGGCATCAAGAATCCGTTCGGGGAAGGCGCCATCGGCGAGCTCGATGTGCTGGAGGACGAGAGCGTGTTCACGTCCGGCAATTACGAGCGCTTCAACGATTACGAAGGCGTGCGCTATGCGCACATCATCGACCCGTCGACCGGGCGGCCGGTCATGGGAGTGGCCTCGGCCACGGTGGTGCACCCGGACGCGGTGCTTGCCGATGCGGTCGCGACCGCGATGGTGGTGGCCGGCGTGACGCGTTGGAAGGACTTGGTAGCCGCGTTCAAGCTTCGCCAGGCGATGCTGGTCGACGAGGATGGACAGATTCACACGACGACGCCCTTGCGTGAGCGCATGAAGGCCAGCCGGAAATAACGCGGACGAGGGGAGATCCGTCGATGGGCATCGAGATCGAACGCAAATTCCTGGTCGTCAGCGACGCCTTCAAGGCCGAAGCGGAGCGCAGCAAGGCCTATCGCCAGGGCTACATGGTCGGCAGCGGCCTGGCCTCGGTGCGGGTGCGCATCTCCGGCGACGAGGCCCGTCTGAACATCAAGAGCGCCACGCTCGGCGTGACCCGCCAGGAATACGAATACCCGCTGCCGATCGAAGACGCGCGCCACATGCTCGACGAGCTCTGCGCCAAGCCGCTGATCGAAAAGGTGCGCCATTACGTGCGCCACGGCGCGCATCTGTGGGAAGTCGACGTCTTCGAGGGCGACAACGCCGGCCTGGTGGTCGCCGAGATCGAGCTCGGCGCCGTCGACGAAGCCTTCGAGCGCCCGGCCTGGCTGGGCGATGAGGTATCCGACGACCCGCGCTACTACAACTCCAACCTCGGCAAGCATCCGTACAAAGACTGGTAGTGGCCGCATCCCTCCGTCTGGCGATGCGTGCTGTCGTGATCGCCGCCACGCTGCTGATCCTGGGTGCCTGCGACCAGCCACCGGTCGAAGGTCTGCGTTTCGCGCTCGCCAGTTCGGCCAGCGGGCTCGATCCCCGTCTGGCGACGGACGCCGCCGCCGAACGCATCAACCGCCTGATCTATGCGCGGCTGGTCGATTTCGACGCGCAACTGCGTCCGGTTCCGTCGCTCGCGGACTGGGAGATGCCGGCGCCGGACCACTACCGGTTTCATCTGGGCAGGGAAGGGCGCACCTTCCACGATGGCCGGCGCCTCACCGCCACCGACGTGAAAGCGACCCTCGATTTCATCCTCGACCCCGCCAACGCCTCGCCGCATCGTAGCGCGCTGGCGGTGATTCAGCGCATCGACGCCATCGACGACGACACCGTCGACTTCCACCTGAGCAAACCCGACCCGCTGTTTCCCGGTTATCTGCAACTCGGCATTGCGCCCGCTGGCAGCGTCGCCGGCGAGTTGGGCCAGCATCCCATCGGCTCCGGTCCGTTCCGGTTCGACGCCTGGCCGGAGCAGGAACGATTGCGGCTGGTTCGAATGAAAGACAACGAGGCCATCGAATTCGTCGTCGTGAAGGACCCGACCGTGCGCGCGCTCAAACTCCTGCGCGGCGAGGTGGACATGCTGCAGAACGACGTGCCGCCGGAACTGATTGGTTTTCTCGCGGAACAGCAAGGGGTGAACGTCACCCGCGCGCCGGGCTCCAACTTCACCTACCTCGGGTTCAATCTCGACGACCCGGACACCGGCAAGTGGCAGGTGCGGGCCGCCGTCGCCGCCGCGATCGACCGCCAGGCCATCATCGAACACGTCCTGGTCGGCGGCGCGCGCCCGGCGCAATCGCTGCTGCCGCCCTCGCACTGGGCGGGTGGGCGCGACCTGCCGGAATTTCGCCGCGACCTGGACCGCGCCCGGCAATTGCTGGCGGAAGCCGGCTACGGCCCCGGCAACCCGCTGAAACTCGTCTACAAGACCTCCAGCGACCCATTCCGCGTGCGCCTGGCAACGATCATCCAGAGCCAGCTCGCCGACGCCGGCATCGAAGTCGATCTGCGCAGCTACGACTGGGGCACCTTCTTCGGCGACATCAAGGCCGGCCGCTTCCAGATGTATTCACTGAGCTGGGTGGGCATCAAGACGCCGGACATCTTCCGCTACGCGTTCCATTCGGATTCCATGCCCCCGAACGGCGCCAACCGCGGTCGCTTCCGCGATGCCGAACTCGACGCCCTGATCGATCAGGCGGAATCCGAGCCGGAACTGGCCCACCGCGCCGATCTCTACGCCCGCATCCAGGCCCGCTTGCTCGATCGACTGCCCTACGTACCGCTCTGGTACGAGGACCACACGTACGTCGCCCGCCAGCGCGTCACCGGCTACACCGTTGCCGCCGATGGCAACTACGACGGCTTGATCAACCTGCGTCGCTGAAGAAGGTGTTCCCACCTTCCCCGACGGCCCGTCGGCTTCAAAGCGGCCCCGGCTGAGAACCGGGGAAGACGAGACCGGAGCGGACCCCTTTACCGCGTTCGGCTGGCTTCAATGCGGCCCCGGCTGAGAGCCGGGGAAGACGTTGCCCAGCTCCGGCAGGTTCTCCAGGATCGAATTGCTTCAATGCGGCCCCGGCTGAGAGCCGGGGAAGACTGTTCGACCCGCGCACCTCCGGGACGGGCTACACCCGGCTTCAATGCGGCCCCGGCTGAGAGCCGGGGAAGACATGACCACCGACAACGAAGCGCCTGTGAACATGCTGGTCGCTTCAATGCGGCCCCGGCTGAGAGCCGGGGAAGACCTGCGTCGACTGCCAGACCGAAACCGAACAACGAGCAGCTTCAATGCGGCCCCGGCTGAGAGCCGGGGAAGACAGACCCATGCCACGCCGGCATCGGCGAAACCATCCAGGCTTCAATGCGGCCCCGGCTGAGAGCCGGGGAAGACGTTGCACATCCGCGAGCCGGACCCGGTCGATTTCGGGTGCTTCAATGCGGCCCCGGCTGAGAGCCGGGGAAGACAC
>JACKNJ010000005.1 GCA_024234895.1 Gammaproteobacteria bacterium | reverse complement strand
TGGGCTGAATGGGTCACCGGACTCTGCTACGGCGGCGTGTTCGCGGGCCTCTGGTTCAGCGCCGGCCTGCCGCTCGTGGCGACCACCGTCATCGCCGGCTCGGTGGCCTTCGGCGCGCTTGCCGGCGCCCTGCTGCTCTCCCACCAGCCTCCGCAGATCGAGACAGATCGCGCCGCCGGCAAGCAGTCATTCGCGGTCCGACATGGTGCGGATGTCGCCCGTCTCTGGGCCAGACGTCTGCACATCCTGGCCCTGGCGGCAGTCGTCGTGGCGATGACCCGTCACCAGGTACCGGCGTTGGTGACCCTGTCGTTCACCATTTTCGGCCTGCTATCGATCATGTCGATCGGCTGCCCCGGCGTGAACCCCAAACGCATAATGATTTCCACCTCGGCCCTGTTTGCGATCGTCCTGCTGATCTCGCTGTTGATCTAGCCGTGGGTGCGCGTCGCGCTCATGTCGCGTGGCATGCCTGCGCCGGCGCGGTCATCCATGGATGCGCTCCCGCTGGCTGCGGCGCAATCCCCAGCGGTCCGGCGGGCTTTGAAAATGGGAGCGTGAGATAATCGCGCGCTACTTAAATCCGGATCGCAGCCATGACCGACGACACCAATTCGAACGATGCCACGCTCTCCGAGGCCGACACCGCCAAGCTCAGCAAGGAACAGAAAGTCATGCGCGCGATGCGCAAGACGCTGGGCGTGATCATCCGCGAGACCACCCCGCAACCCGGCATGCACCACCCCCTCAGCGGCGGCTGCATCGAGGATATCCGCCAGTGTCTGGCTCTGATCGCGGCGCGTGAGCGCGAGATCGCCGAGGAACTCGGCCTCGACCTGAACATGCGCCCGGTCTATCGCGACGCCATCAAACCCAGCTCCAAGATCGTCCCGCTGACCAGCATTGGTCGCAAACCAAAGACGGACGACTGACACCCCAAAAAAAAACGGCGCCCTGTGCAGGGCGCCGGAAGACCAGCGGAGTTGAGAAGAAAACAGGTCGAACGGCACACTTCTTCCGGAAACCGTTAGACCGCCGCCCGAATCCCTGGGTGGCTGAAAAGGGCAGTCACTGCAGACCGCCCACGGGTTGGAATCATCCCCACCCGACCTCCTCGACTCCATGACCTGAGTCAAACAAAAAACCCCCGGCCAAGGCACGGGGGTTTTTTGTTCGCCGGATGAGTCACCCGGCAACAGGGTCCAGATCCACTTAGAAGTGGAAATCCGGGTTGGCCTGATCCACGGCCTGCTGCTGAGCCAGCTTGGCCTGGGATTCAGCCTTGGCGACCAGCTTCATGGCCTTGTCCATGTCACCGGCCTTGACAGCTTCTTCGGCATCTTTCATGAACTTGCCGGTGTCACGCCATTCGAAGCCGGTGGCACCCGCCTTCTTGATTTCGGCACTCGCCGCGGCGACGGCCGCGTCGTATGCCGCATTACCCGCGCCAGCGGCGGGCTTGGCGTCATTGGAAGCACAGCTGACACCGCTCAGGGCAGCCAGGGATAGGGCACCGCCGAGCAGGACAACCTGCATGAGGGAACGCTGTTTCATGGTTTTTCCTCTATGTTGTCCGCTTACTTACGAGAGCCCGGGCCGTTAACTTCAAGGCCGTTGCTCAGGTAGGTGTGGAAGAACTCCAGGGCGCGGTATTCCTCGCTCTGCGCCTTGAACGACTTGGCGCGGACCTGCTCGTTGCAGCCGCCGTAGCGACGATGCAGCGTGCCGATCTCGCCCCAGGCGGAGCGATAAACCGGGAAGTGCGTCACGTGGCCCATCGCCGGCGACAGCAGATCGGCGCGAACGTAGGTGCCCGAGCTGTAGATATGACAATCGGCACAGGCCAGGTTCAACTGACCACGCTTGGCCAGGAAGTGATCACGGCCACGCTTGTACCAGGCCAGAGCATCGGCACCCTCGACCTTGACGTCGAAGACCTTGCCGCGCGACTGAAACGCCAGGTAGGCGGAGACATCGGCGATCGGGCCCTTCTTGTATGCCAGCGGCTTTTCGCCGTTGGCTTCGAGGCACTGATTGATCGCCAGTTCCAGGGTCACGACCTGCTTGGTCGCGGCGTCGAAGTGCGGGTAGTTCTGACGAATGCCGTCCGCGTAGCCGGGGAAGCAGTCAGCCATTGACTTGCCGTTGGCGAACGCCTTGTGGAACAGCTCATTGCCCTTGTCGATGTTCGGCTCGTAGGGGGGGAATTCCTCGATGGCTTCCCACTGGGCGCGGGAGGTCGGGTCGATGGAATAGACGCCGTTGATGAAATCGTTGAACGGGGTCTCCGGGAACTTCTTCGCGAAGTAGTCGTGCACCGCCTTCAGATCGGCAGCCGGGTCGACACTGCCCGCCATGACCGGAGCGCTGAGGAGCGCGCCGACGACCGCGGCAGCGGTCAAAATCCGCTTGGTTTTCATTTTCATACCTCTTGGGGATTAGGTCGCGATCGCCGCGTTACAGGGTCCAGATGAAATCGGTGATGTCCGAGATCTGCTGGTCGGTGAGCGCCTTGTGGCGGCCGAAAGGCGGCATCAGCGAATGCGGGTTGCGCTTGGTGGCGTCCCAGATCTGGTCGTAGAGCGCCTGGCGTTCCGGGTAACGTGCCTTCATGGCGATCAGCGGAGGCCCGATGTTGCCGGGCAGATCGCCACCGGCGATGGCGTGGCAGCCCAGGCAGTTGCCCAGTCTGCGGTCGAACGCGACTTCTTTGCCCTTGTCCACGGAGGAGGCACCTTCCGCGGCACTGGCGCTCATCGGCGCCAGACCCAGACTCCCCAGAAGCGCGGCAACCGAAACCGCCGTGGCGATTGCGTGCTTGAACGTCTTCATTGTTGTTTACCTACCTTTGTTGGTCGTTGGTATAGCCGTGAATGCTCGCCCGAACTGCTTCTGACGACAGCTTCTTGCGTGGTTCACTTGGGTGGATGCTAAAGAATGCTTATCGCCGAAATCAACGATGAACACGAAGATAAGCAAAGCGAAATATGGAGCACCTCAGATTGCAATAGGACGGGATGCAATCCGCAATCAGAGAAGACCAATTTCCATTGATTTTCAAGGTGCTCACATGAATTCAAAGCATGGAACAGCTATTCCCGTGCCAATTGTTGGACTCTTACGAAATCAATTGCTGCTTGTTGTTCGCTAATCATTTATATAAGAGTTTTATTATTTAACCTGCTTGATTTACTTTTCATCAGCGCAAACCCCTGCAAACCGGCAAAACATCCATGAGGTGCGCCTGCGCGTGCGGCCCGCAGCGACGCGCCTGTCGGACCCGGAACGGGTTACGCTGGCACGGCCACAGTGAATGGCCACGCCCCACCCACCGGATTTACCGCACCATGAGCGACCTGCGCACCGTCGAACATCGAACCCTTGCCCTCGCGGGCATCTATCAATCCGTGGCCCTGGTGGACGATATCGCCCGCCACGGCGACGCACCGGCAGCGGAACAGGAAACCCTGATCGCCAGCGTGTTCCGGCAGGACGCGGACAGCGTGCTGGCCATTTACGCAGGCACGGACATGCCGGCTCACCGTGCGCTTGCCCGTGGCTTGCAGTTGCTGTCGGAATCCCTGTCGGCAGGTGGCCATCGCCAACTCACCGCCTACGCCATGACGGTGTTGCAGCTGGAAGGCAAGCTGCGTGGCAAGCCGGCGATCCTCAACAAAATCGGCGCTGGCATCGCCAACAGCGAGGACCAGGTCCGCTATTTCGGCGCCACCCACGAGAACGTGCTGGCGCGTCTCGCCGACCTGTACGTGAACACGGTCAGCACGCTCACGCCCCGCATCAACGTGTTCGGCGAACCGATGCATCTGGAACAGCCTCACAACAAGAACTCGATCCGTGCCCTGCTGCTGGCGGCGATCCGTTCCGCAGTGTTGTGGCGGCAATGCGGTGGCAGCCGCTGGAAGTTGCTGCTCGAACGTCGCCAGATCGTCAACACCGCCACGGCCCTGCTCGACGTCGCCTGACCGCCTCCCTGCCCGGCCCGCTTCGGCTATCGATATCCGGCTGATTTCGGGATAATCCGTCGGCCTTCCCGCGCGATGCGTGCTCGACCCGGCCCTGGCCGGACCTCGCTTCCCGAGAATCTTCCCCGGAGTAACCGATTCCATGAGCAACAGCTTCAACGCCCGCGCGACGCTGGACGTCGCCGGCAAGTCCTACGAAATCTTCCGCCTCGATGCCCTGCCGAACGCCGCCCGTCTGCCGTTCGCGACCAAGATCCTGCTGGAAAACCTGCTCCGCAACGAAGACGGCGTCACCGTCACCCCGGACGACATCCAGGCCCTCGCCGACTGGGATCCGCAGGCCGAGCCCAGCAAGGAGATCCAGTACCGCCCGGCGCGCGTGCTGATGCAGGACTTCACCGGCGTGCCGGCGGTGGTCGACCTGGCCGCGATGCGCGATGCGATGCGCGCGCTCGGTGGCGATCCCGAGAAGATCAACCCCTTGCAGCCCGCCGAGCTGGTCATCGACCACTCCGTGCAGGTCGACAAGTTCGGCACCGACGCCGCCTTCGGCGAGAACGCCGAGATCGAATACGCCCGTAACCAGGAGCGCTACGCCTTCCTGAAGTGGGGCCAGAAGGCCTTCTCCAACTTCAAGGTCGTGCCGCCGGACACCGGCATCGTCCACCAGGTCAACGTCGAATACCTGGCCCGCGTGGTGATGGCGCAGACCAACGACGGCACGCTTCAGGCCTACCCGGACACCCTGGTCGGCACCGACTCGCACACCACCATGGTCAACGGCCTGGGCGTGCTCGGCTGGGGCGTCGGCGGCATCGAGGCCGAGGCCTCCATGCTCGGCCAGCCGGTGTCCATGCTGATCCCCAAGGTCGTCGGCATGAAGCTGACCGGCCAGTTGCCGGAAGGCGCGACCGCCACCGATCTGGTGCTGACCATCGTCGAGCTGCTGCGCAAGCACGGCGTAGTCGGCAAGTTCGTCGAGTTCTACGGCGAGGGCATCGCCTCGCTGCCGATGGGCGACCGCGCCACCATCGCCAACATGGCCCCGGAATATGGCGCCACCTGCGGCCTGTTCCCGATCGACGCCGAGACCCTGAACTACCTCACCCTGACCGGCCGTTCCGCCGATCAGGTCGCGCTGGTCGAGGCCTACGCCAAGACCCAGGGCATGTGGCGCGACGACAGCTTCGAGGCCGGCTACTCCGAAACCCTGAGCCTCGACATGTCGACCATCGAGCCCAGCCTCGCCGGCCCCAAGCGCCCGCAGGACCGCGTCACGCTGAAGTCCGCCGCCGCCGGCTTCGTGCAAGCCAAGGACGCGATGCACGCCGAGCGCGGCATCACCTCCAAGGGCCCGGTGAAGACCACCATCAACGGCCAGGACGTCGAGATCGATGACGGCGCCGTCGTCATCGCCGCGATCACCTCCTGCACCAACACCTCCAACCCGTCGGTGATGATCGGCGCCGGTCTGGTCGCGAAGAAGGCGCGCGAACGCGGCCTGCTGACCAAGCCCTGGGTCAAGACCTCGCTCGGCCCCGGCTCGCGCGTGGTCACCGACTACCTCGAAGGCGCCGACCTGATGGGCCCGCTCAAGGAGCTCGGCTTCCACGTCGTCGGCTACGGCTGCACCACCTGCATCGGCAACTCCGGCCCGCTGCCGGCCGAAGTCTCCAAGGCGATCGCCGATGGCAATCTGTCGGTTGCCTCTGTGCTCTCCGGCAACCGCAATTTCGAAGGCCGTGTGCACGCCGAAGTGCGCATGAACTACCTCGCCTCGCCGCCGCTGGTCGTCGCCTACGCGATCGCCGGGCGCATGGACCTGGACCTGACCACCCAGCCGCTGGGCCAGGACAGCGCCGGCAACGACGTCTACCTCAAGGACATCTGGCCGACTCAGCACGAAGTCGCGCAGGCCGTCGCCGCCAACGTCACCAACAAGCAGTTCACCGAGTCCTATCAGGACGTGTTCGCCGGCGAGACCCGCTGGCAGACCCTCGCCAGCCCCGCCGGCGACCTGTTCGGCTGGGAAGACGACTCCACCTACATCGCCAACCCGCCCTACTTCACCGGCATGTCCAAGGAAGTCTCGCTGGGCGGTAACCTCGACATCGTCGGTGCCCGCGCGCTGGCCAAGCTGGGCGATTCGGTCACCACCGACCACATCTCCCCGGCCGGCAACATCAAGGCCGACTCCCCCGCCGGCAAGTACCTGCAAGCCCGTGGCGTCACCCCCAAGGACTTCAACTCCTACGGCGCGCGTCGCGGTCACCACGAGGTCATGATGCGCGGCACCTTCGCCAACATCCGCCTGCGCAACCTGATGGCGCCCGGCACCGAAGGCGGCGTGACCCTGCACCAGCCCTCCGGCGAGCCGATGTCGATCTACGACGCGGCGATGAAATACCAGGCCGACAAGGTCCCCGCGATCGTGCTGGCCGGCAAGGAATACGGCTCCGGCTCCTCGCGCGACTGGGCCGCCAAGGGCCCGCGCCTGCTCGGCGTGCAGGCCGTGATCGCCGAGTCCTACGAGCGTATCCATCGCACCAACCTGGTCTGCATGGGCGTGCTGCCCTTGCAGTACAACGACGGCGACACGGCGGAAAGCTTAGGCCTCAGCGGCTACGAGACCTTCGACATCGTCGGCCTGGGTGACGGCTCCGCGAAGTCGGTGACGGTCACCGCCACCGACCCCGATGGCAACGCCAAGACCTTCACCGCCCGCGTGCGCATCGACACCCCCAACGAGGTCGAGTACTACCTCAACGGCGGCATCCTGCACTACGTGCTGCGCAAGCTGGCGGCGTGATTACCCGACCGTCGTAACCGCGTTCAACGCAGAGACGCGGAGAACGCAGAGGGCTCAGAGATTATTGTTTTTGTGCCCAGCTCGAAAACGGCAGCCTCGGTAACGGGGCTGCCGTTTTCACGTTTAGCGCCCGGCCTTTCCTGTGGGAGCGGCGTCCCGCCACGATGCGCCGCAGGCGCACGAACAGCATCGCGACTGAAGCCGCGCCTACAATGGGACTCCGATCCAACTCCAGCATTTACGCATGAGCAAAGTCATCGTCGGTCTCTCCGGCGGCGTCGATTCTTCGGTCGCCGCGCTGCGTCTGCTCGAAGCCGGGCACGACGTCGAAGGCCTGTTCATGAAGAACTGGGAGGAAGACGACACCGAGGATTACTGCTCGGCGGCCGAGGACCTGGCCGACGCCCAGGCAGTCAGCGATACGCTCGGCATCCCGCTGCACACGGTCAATTTCTCGGCCGAGTACTGGGATCGGGTGTTCGAATACTTCCTCGCCGAATACCGCGCCGGTCGCACCCCGAACCCGGACGTGATGTGCAACAAGGAGATCAAGTTCAAGGCCTTCCTGGAGCACGCTCTGACGCTGGGCGCCGACGCCATCGCCACCGGCCACTACGCCCGCGTCGATGGCGAACCCGGCGCACGGCGCCTGTTGCGCGGGCTCGATCCCGACAAGGATCAGACCTATTTCCTGCACGCCCTGGGCCAGCACCAGCTCGGCCCGACCCTGTTCCCCGTCGGCGACCTGCCGAAAGCGAAGGTCCGCGAGCTCGCCCGCAAGGCCGGACTCGTCACCCACGAGAAGAAGGACAGCACCGGCATCTGCTTCATCGGCGAGCGCAAGTTCCGCGATTTCCTCGCCCGCTTCCTGCCCGCCCGGCCCGGCGAGATCCGCACCCTGGAAGGCCAGCTCATCGGCCAGCACGGCGGCCTGATGTACTACACCATCGGCCAGCGCCAGGGCCTCGGTATCGGCGGCGTGAAGGGCTATCCGGATGCCCCCTGGTTCGTGCTCGCCAAAGACCTCGGCAACAACATCCTGGTCGCCGGTCAGGGCCACGATCACCCCGCCCTGTTCCACCCCGGATTGCGCGCCGGCCAGTTGCATTGGGTTGCCGGCGCCGCCCCCGCGCTGCCGTTACGCTGCACGGCCAGAACCCGCTACCGCCAGCAGGATGAAGCCTGTGAAATCACCGCCATCGAAGATGGCATCGCGACGGTGATGTTCGATCGCCCCCACTGGGCGATCACGCCCGGCCAGTCCGTCGTGTTCTATCAGGGCGATCAATGCCTTGGCGGCGGCATCATCGCCGAACCGATCGGGGACTGATCGAATGGCCAACACGGGCGCGCCCTGCCGCTGGATTGCAGGGCGAGCCCGCGCAAACATTTCACACGTACTGTCTCATCCCGGGTAAATTCCGCCGGCATCCGTCACCAACGGGTGGCACGCGACTTTCAACGAGATTCCGATATGGCCGGCACCCCGAAATACAGCACCCGCATCACCCAGACCGAAGCGACCTGGCGCGCCGAGATCGTCCGCCGTGTCACCGCCAAGCGCAGCCACGTCAGCAAATCCCAGGACGGTTTCACCAGCGAGGCCGATGCCAAGGCCTGGGCCGACGCCGAACTCAAGGCCATGCTCGCCGTC
Organism: Gammaproteobacteria bacterium; assembly: GCA_024234895.1. Taxonomy (GTDB): domain Bacteria; phylum Pseudomonadota; class Gammaproteobacteria; order JACKNK01; family JACKNK01; genus JACKNK01. The sequence goes on along the minus strand of JACKNJ010000005.1, from coordinate 272,204 downwards.
CAGGCGAAGCGCGCCGCCAAGGACCTGACCCGCCGCGTCGAAAAGAACGCCAAGGGCGGTGGCCGTCACTGATGGGCGGCAATCAGCAGCACAACCCGCTGCACGGGGTCACGCTGGAAGCGCTGTTGACCGAACTCGTCGCCGCCTACGGCTGGCCCGAACTCGCCCGCCGCGTCGAAGTCCGCTGTTTCTTCAACGAACCGTCGATCAAGTCCTGCCTCAAGTTCCTGCGCAAGACGCCTTGGGCCCGCGAGAAAGTGGAAGCCTTGTATCTCGCCCGTCAGCAAGCGCGGCCTTGAGCCGCCGGGCGCGCCGCCCGCCGCGCCCGGCGTCTGTGCCAAACCCGACCAGCGCCCCCGTGATCAGTCGCCGCGACCGGTTGCCCCGGCAGGCGCTCAATCTCCAGCCCGCTTGCGCCCATCCAGCATCGAACGGATGAGATTTTCACCATGCTGCAAGCTCGCCAGCAGGACGCCGGCGACATGCAGCGTGACCAGCAGCAGGGTGAAGCCGGCGACTGCCTCATGCAGTTCCTCGATCCACTCGGCCGCGTCATGGCCGTAGGCGCGCGCGTTACCCCATTCCGCAAACCAGCCGGTACCGAATTCCGCGCCCTCGAGCATCATTCCGGTGACCGACGTGGCCACCAGGCTGAGCAGCATCAGCACAACCATCGCGCCACCCGCCGGGTTGTGACCGAGATGGCGACGTGCGCGAAACGCCGCAATGTCACGCAGATAAGCGATCACGGTCGCGGGTCGACGGACGAAATCGGTGAAGCGGGCGTGGCGGGTGCCGATCAGGCCCCAGACCAGGCGCACACCGATCAGCACCAGGATCGCGTAACCGAACAGGTCGTGCAGTGGTGTCTCCGCCTCCCCGGTCAGCCACGCCAGCGCGAACGCCACCGCGACGCCCCAATGGAAGACCCGGATCAATGGGTCCCATACCCGCTCGGTTCTGTCGTCTCGCATAAACCACCCCGTCGTTGTCGATTCTTGCGGGCATCCTGGCGCGGGAGACTGAAGCGAAGATGAACCAACCGTGCAGACAACGTGCAAATCCACACCGAACTATTCCTGAGTAAATTGGTCAGTTATTTCGAATGTACTGATTTACAGAAGGAGTAAGTCATGACCGGTTTGATCGCTGATTTCCCGTACAACGGCGTGGTCACCGTCAATCGCGTGATCCTCAAGCCCGAATACAGCGTCGAGGACCTCGAGGAGCGCGTCGCCGAACTGTGCGAAAACGTGAAGACCTTCCACTCCGACACCGGCTTCGTCGGCGGATTCGTGGCGCTGAACAGCGGCGCGATCTCCAACGAGGGGTCGACCGTCGGCCAGGCCGTGCAGAGCCCGCTCAAGGACAAGGAAGCCCTGATCGTCACCTTCTGGCGTTCCTTCGAGGAGCACGAGGCCTCGCACCGCAGCGAGACCTTCCAGCCGCTGTTCCGCAAGGTTCTGGAACTCTGCGAGAACGGCAACGAGGAGATCGCCTACGAGATGCTCTGGTCCGGCAAGGCCTATGACGAGGCGGACGCAAAGGCCGCGCGCGACAACAAACTGATGCACGCGGCGTGATACCAACCGCGGACGTGGCCTCGAAGGGCTCGGGATTGAGTAACATCGCGGCTTCGCCCTTCGACCACGTCCGCATCCTTGAATCCCATCAATCAACGCCGCTGGCAGCAATTCCAGGCTAACCGCCGCGGCTGGTGGTCGCTGTGGCTGTTCATGGCGTTGTTCATCGCGAGTCTCGGCGCCGAACTGCTCGCCAACGACCGCCCGATCCTGGTCAGCTATCAGGGGGCCTGGTACTCGCCGGTGTTCACCGACTATTCGGAGAGCACGTTCGGCGGCGACCTCGATATCGCCGCCGACTTTCGCGATCCGTATCTCGTCGATCTGATCCGTGAGGCGGGCGGCTGGATGCTGTGGCCGCCGATCCGCTACCACTACCAGACCATCAACTACGACCTGCCCACCCCGGCCCCGTCCGCGCCCACGACGGACAACTGGCTGGGCACCGACGACCAGGGCCGCGACGTGGCCGCGCGCCTGATCTACGGCTTCCGCATCTCGGTGCTGTTCGGTCTCGCGCTGACCATCCTCAGTTCGATCATCGGCGTCATGGCCGGTGCCGTGCAGGGCTTCTTCGGCGGCCTCACCGATCTGCTGTTCCAGCGCTTCATCGAGATCTGGAACGGTCTGCCGGTGCTCTATCTGCTGATCATCCTCGCCAGCGTCGTCGAACCGACCTTCGCCTGGCTGCTCGGCCTGATGCTGCTGTTCTCCTGGACGGCGCTGGTGGGCGTGGTGCGCGCCGAATTCCTGCGCGCGCGCAACTTCGATTACGTGCGCGCCGCGCGTGCCCTGGGTGTCGGCGAACTGACCATCATGGTGCGCCATGTGCTGCCCAACGCGATGGTCGCGACGCTGACCTTCATGCCCTTCATCCTGACCAGTTCGATCACCACGCTGACCTCGCTGGACTTCCTCGGTTTCGGCCTGCCAGTCGGATCGCCGTCGCTGGGCGAACTGCTGGCGCAGGGCAAGAACAACCTGCAAGCCCCCTGGCTGGGCATCACCGCCTTTGTCGTGCTTGGCGTGATGCTGTCCCTGCTGATCTTCGTCGGCGAAGCCGCGCGCGACGCCTTCGACCCGCGCAAGGGCGGTATGCGCTGATGACCGCCCCCCTGCTCGAAGTGACCGATCTCGCCATCGATTTCAACGGCCAGGCCACCGTGCGCGGGGTCTCGTTCACGCTGGATCGCGGCGAGACACTGGCCCTGGTCGGCGAATCCGGCTCCGGCAAATCGGTATCGGCCCTGTCGATCCTGCAACTGCTGCCCTACCCGACCGCGTCGCACCCCGCCGGCAGCATCCGCTTCGAGGGTCGCGAGCTGCTGGGTGCGGCGGAACCCGACCTGATCGCGGTGCGCGGCGATCGCATCGGCATGATCTTCCAGGAGCCGATGACCTCGCTGAACCCGCTGCACACGGTCGAGAAGCAGATCGGCGAGACCCTGCTGATCCATCGCGGCATGGACGCGCCCGCGGCCCGCGCCCGCACGCTGGAGTTGCTGGAACTGGTCGGCATCGCCGATCCCGAATCGCGCCTGCGCAGCTACCCGCACCAGCTCTCCGGCGGCCAGCGCCAGCGCGTGATGATCGCCATGGCGCTCGCCAACGAACCCGACCTGCTGATCGCGGACGAGCCGACCACGGCGCTGGACGTAACCATCCAGCAGCAGATCCTCGAACTGCTGTCCGATCTCCAGCAGCGCCTCGGCATGGCCCTGCTGCTGATCTCGCATGATCTCGGCATCGTCCGCCGCATGGCCGACCGTGTTGCCGTGATGCACCGGGGCCAGATCGTCGAACAGGGCCAGATCGACGCGATCTTCGACACCCCGCAACACCCCTACACGATCGAATTGCTCAACGCCGAGCCGAGCGGCCGGCAGGAACCGGTCGCCGACGACGCGCCGGAAGTCCTGGCCGGCAACGACATCCGCGTCTGGTTCCCGATCCAGCGCGGCCTGCTGCGCCGCACGGTCGGCCACGTGAAGGCGGTGGACGGCGTCGACCTGCACGTCCGCGCCGGCGAAACGCTCGGCATCGTCGGCGAATCCGGCTCCGGCAAGACCACGCTCGGCCTCGCTCTGCTGCGCCTGATCGACAGCCGGGGCGATATCCGCTTCGACGGCACCGACCTGCGCGCCCTCGACAAGGCCACGCTGCGCGCCCGCCGCGCGGACATCCAGATTGTCTTCCAGGACCCGTTCGCCAGCCTCGATCCGCGCTTCTCGATCAGCCAGGTGATCGCGGAAGGGCTGCGCGTGCACTTCCCGAAACTCACCGAAACGCAACTCGACGACCGCATCCGCTCGGTGCTCGGCGAAGTCGGCCTGGATGCCGACACCCGCCACCGCTACCCCCACGAGTTCTCCGGCGGGCAACGCCAACGTATCGCGATCGCCCGCGCCCTGGTTCTGGAACCCCGCCTGCTCATCCTTGATGAACCCACCTCCGCGCTCGACCGCTCCGTGCAATCCCAGATCGTCGACCTGCTGCGCGCACTGCAAAGCCGACGTCGACTCGCCTATCTCTTCATCAGCCACGACCTCAAGATCGTGCGCGCCCTCGCCCACCGCGTCATCGTCATGAAGGACGGCCATGTCGTCGAAACCGGCGACGTCGAAAACCTGTTCACGCAGCCCCGGCACGATTACACCCGCCGCCTGATTGCAGCCGCTCTGTTCAACCATTGATGCGTGCGCCGAGCAGACTTGTCTGGCGCACCGCAAGCCCTCGCAAGGCGAGGGTCACCAGTCGTAACCGTGCCGTTTCGTCGATGGCTGATCCGACTTACGGATACATAAGTATTCCCTGAAGCACCATAAGACTAAGATCGGACGACACCCATTCTTCTGCCATCGGATGGCACCGCATCAAGGACCACCGTGATCGGGGTTCCGGGACGAACAACCTTGCGCAGACTCCTCGCCCTTCTCATCTCGCTGATCGTCAGCGTCGGCATCGCCGTCGCCAGCACCGACGACGCCGATGTCGTGGTCATCACCCATCCGTCCGTATCGGCCACGACGTTCTCGCTCTCGGAAAACAGGGTCCGCGCCATATTCGGCTTGCAGGTCCGGCACTGGCCCGACGGTCGCGCCATCCGGGTCTTCGTCTTTCCCGACGACTCCTCGCTGCACCACCAGTTCACCAAGCGGTTTCTGGGCATGTATCCCTACCAGTTGCGGAGGCGCTGGGACCGCATCCTGTTCTCCGGGCGGGGAATCGCGCCGACGGAGATCAGCACCAGCGATGAAATGGTCCGCCAGATCGCCAATACGCCGGGAGCGATCGGTTATGTGGACCGCGCCGCGACCATCGCCATGCCGGTCCTGAGGATCTGGATCGATGACTGAGCTCACCCGTCTGTTCCGGCGGCTCGCCGCGACGCTGACAAAGGTTTCCCTGTCGGCGTGGCGCAGCGGTGTCCCGTTCGCGCCGGTCCGTTCGACCATTCACGGTGTCGCGACGCAGAGCACGATCCACACCAGTGAGAACGCCTTCGCGGGAGCCGGCGAACGCGGCTCGCTGGAACCAGACACGCTCGGTTCGAGCGGGACTTGCCGGTTCGACCAGGACCGGGTCGCGACCGGGCAGGACTGGCGGCGGTTCGGGCTCTCACCGGGATGCCATCGCTGATGCGGGCCGACGGCACGCGGCGCAAGCTCCACCTCAGCCTCGCATGGCGCACGCTGTTCGTCCCCAGCGCGGTGCTGACCGTCCTTTTCATCATCGGGTCGGTGCTTCAGGAACGGGCCCTCCACGATAATTTCGAAGTCCGGCGGGAACGGGAACGCGACCTGTCGATCAGCGATTTTCACCGCATCGTCGGGGAGTCCTCCGCCCGTCTGCTCGACATTGCCGAATGGATTCCCTCCTTGCAGGACGTAAGCGCGGCGATCGCGGCGCGGGACCCGGAGGCGTTGACCGAGGCGATTGAACGGCACTGGCCGACCTTGGAGTTTCAGCAGGGCCTGGTCACGATCGAGATTTTCGACGGGCAGGGCCAGCAGATCGCCCGCCAGGGTCGATCGATCGACGCCCCCGACTGGGACATGCAGCGCAACGGCCTGCTGATCGACACGCTCGCTCTGGAACAGCCTGTCCATCAAATCCTCTGTCGGGTGGACTGTCTGGACATCGTGCTGGCCCCGTTGCCGCTCGACCGTGCCGATATCGGCGCGATCCTGATCGCCCGACCGTTATCGGAATCGCTGGTCGAGTTCCGCAATCTGCTCAGCAGTGATGTGTCCCTGCTGACCCCCGCCGAGGCGGGAACCGCGGAAGTCCTGGACGGGTATCAACTTATACCGCTGGTCATCTCTATCCCCGATGGCCCGTCGCCGTTTGCGGTGTCGCGCGCGTTGCGGACACGCGTTGACGAGTGGACGCCGACCGCCGAGCCGATCCGGTTGACGCTCACCAGCCGTAGCTACGAACTCTATCTGGCGCCATTGCTGTCCGATCACGCGGGTCCGTCCAGGGAGCACGTCCTGCTCGTCGACGACATCAGCGATCAGGTCGCGGAGAAGCGGCAGATCATCGCCAACAGCCGCGTCATGGCGATCGGCGGCATCGCCCTGACGCTCCTCACCGTCCTCGCCATGCTTTGGCGACCGACCCGCCGTTTGCGTGATGCCACCCGGATCCTGCCGGCAATCACGACGGCACAGTACGACCGCGCCCGGACGGCCCTGGCGGACATGCAAAGGCATTCCTGGACCGCCGATGAGGTCGACGACCTCACCACCGCCCTGCTGAGCATGAGCGATCAACTGGAGGAGCTTCATCATGAGCTCGACGTCAAGCTCATCGAACTGGGGGCGGAACGCGATTTCGCCGAAAGCCTGCTCGATACCGTCGAGGTGGTCATCCTGACGCTCGACGGCGAAGGTCGCATCGTCAGCGCGAATCGCCATGCGCATGGCCTGATCGGTCTCGGCGATGCGGAACTTCGCGGTCGCCCGCTCGCAAGCCTGTTGCTCGAGCCGACCGAGCAGGACGCGCTCACCGGGACACTCGCGGTGATCTCCACGCAGGTAACCGGTTCATTCCATCAGCAAGCCACGCTGGTGACGGCGGACCAACAGTCGCGACACATCCTCTGGGCGCATTCCCGGATACGGGGGCATGCCATCGACGGTTCCGTGATCCTGTCCGCGGGGCTGGACGTCACCGCGCACAAAGCCGCGCAGGCGCGCATGTCCTGGCTCAACGATCACGATGCGCTCACCGGGCTGTTCAATCGTCGACGCAGCGAACAGGAACTCGAGCAAGCCATCCAGGAGGCGCGTCAGCAGCGTCGCGAGGGCGTCCTGATCCTTCTCGATGTCGACAACTTCAAGGACATCAACGACACCGCTGGTCACGAGGTCGGCGACCTGCTGCTCCGCGACATCGCAAGCGCGGTGACCGAGTTCACCGAACGCCTTTCCAATACCGGTCAAACCATTCTCGGACGGCTCGGTGCCGACGAGTTCGTGTTGTTGTTGCGCGATACCGGAAAAGTCGACGCCATGTATATCGCCGAGCGGCTGCTCCTGGAGTTGAATGACCTCACCTTGCCGTTCCCCGGGGCGCGCCACGGCATCATGGTCAGCGCCAGCGTGACGCTCTTTCCCCATCACGGGCGGCATGCGCACGAGTTGCTCAGCCACGCCGACATGGCCATGGCCAAGGCCAAATCACGAGGCGGCGGGCAATGGCACCTGTTTTCGCCACGGGAAGACATGCGCGCCCATATCGCCGACCGCGTCATGTGGCGCGAACGCATCGAGCAGGCCCTCAATCACGAACGGTTCGAACTGCATTTCCAGCCGATGCTGGCGATTGCCGAGAACAGCATCCATCACTACGAGGTGTTGCTGCGGATGCTCGATGACAACGACGTTCTGGTCCCGCCGGACAAGTTCATTCCGGTTGCCGAACGGAACGGACTCATCGCCCGCATCGACCTCTACGTGATCGAGCATGCCCTTTCCCGAATGATGGAAATGGCCGCCAAGGATCCGAACATCACGCTGGCGATCAACCTCTCCGCGAGAGCCTTCGAGAACGACGTCCTGACCGACGTGTTGGCGGCAACGATCCAGCGATATCGCATCGACCCACGCAAGCTGATCTTCGAACTCACCGAAACGGCCGCGATCGCCGACACGGTCAACACCCGCCGGCTCATGAGCCGGCTCCGTGACATCGGCTGTCTGTTCGCGCTCGACGATTTCGGGGTCGGCTTCACGTCCTTCCACTATCTCACCGAACTGCCCGTCGACATCGTCAAGATTGATGGTTCGTTCATTCGCGAGATCGACCGCAACCCGACCAGTCGCCTGATCGTCGAGGCCCTGATCCAGATCACCAAATCGCTGGGCATCGCCACGGTGGCTGAATTCGTGGAATCCGCGGCCATCCTGTCGACCCTGCGCACGCTGGGGGTCGACATGGCGCAGGGTTTCCACATCGGCAGACCGGCGCCCAACCTGCTGCTGGATGGTCCTGTCCCGGCCTGAAACCACCCGAGGCGGACGGTAAATCGCTGAGTCCCTCACCCCCGGCTAGACTGATGCCATCTGCACCCGGTTCCGTCTATCAACCTGACGCTCTTGGACACGCACATGCATCGCCTGCTCACGACACTCGCCATGGTCGCTGTCACGGCATCCACGCCGCATCTCGCGCTCGCCGAGACCTATACGCTCGCCACCCCGCCGCTGCTCACCCAGATCGAGCAGAAACGACAATACGGACCGCTGGCGGAATACCTGACGACCGCCACCGGCGAGAACATCCAGCATGTCGCTTCGGTCAACTACATCAGTTACTGGGAACGCATGCGTCGCGGCGACTTCTTCGACCTGGTCATGGATGGCGCCCATCTGGTCGATTACCGTATCCAGCAACTGCAACACCGCCCGATCGCCAAGGTCACGAACGTGCTCAGCTATTCCTTCGTGACCGCCCCGGACAAACAGATCTTCGAAGTTTCGGAACTCATCGGCAAACCGGTGGCCGGGCTCCCGGCGCCCAGCCTTGGCGCGGTGCAGCTCCTGCAGGTCTTTCCCAATCCGCTCCGGCAACCCCTGATGATCCAGGTCGACAACATCGATCAGGTCGTTGAGCGACTTCGCAATCGATCCGTATTCGGCGCGTACATTCCGACCCCGATGGCGGCGCAGTATCCGGAGTTCAATGTCGTACAGACCACCGCACAAATGCCCCACATCGCCATGACCGCGTCACCGAAGATTCCGGACGACGTGGTGGAGAAAATTCGTGCCGCCCTCATCAAGGCGACCGAAACCGAAGACGGTCGCTCGATGTTGAACTCCATCAACGTCGAGGGGTTCGAGGAAACCGACGCTGCGACCTACGCGGGTTATTCCCGCCTCCTTGATGGCGTCTGGGGCTTCCGCAGAGACTGATTGCGGCGCGTCGCCCCTGTTCGCATAGCTTCATTTGATAGCAGCTATAAATTTCTTATTGACTTATCAGAATTTGCTTATATACTTCTTCACTAGGTCGAACATGACTTGCCCAATTTCCAACATCCTCAGGAGTTACCCCATGAAGACTTTCGCTCGCGCTGCCATCGTCGCTGCTTCCACCCTGGTCGCCACCTCCGCTTCCGCTTGGTGGGACATGCCCTTCTTCGGTAACGGCCTGGGCAACGGCTTCGGCAACGGCACCGGCAACGGCGACGCCGCCTTCGACATGAGCTTCTCCGCCAAGTCGAACGTCAACACCGCCTCCAACTTCGCCGGCAACGGCTACGGCTACGGCTACCAGCACCCGGCCTACTACGGCTATGCCCCGTACGGCTACGCCCCGGTCGCCCCGATGGCTGCTCCGGTCGCCCCGGTCGCCCCGGAAGCCAAGTAAGGAATCACCCCCAGATTCCCTGCCTCTTCGACAGGACGTCGAAATAAAAAGGCGCGTGACTCCGGTCACGCGCCTTTTTTTATGCGCGAAAAACAAACACACAGGCAAAAAAAACCCGCGATCTCTCGACCGCGGGTTCTTTCATTCCCCCGAAGGGGAAACGCTCAGGTGCCGCTGAACATGTCGCCCATGATGTTCGCGTACCAGCTCTGCGCATAGATGGCTTCCATCTGGTTGTTGCCATCGGCCGGGGTGAGACCACCCGCGCCCTTGACACCAGCAACCTTGCCATCCGCACCCATGTCGTAGACCGCCGCCACGGAGATGCCGTGGTTCGGAGTGATCAACGAGTAACAGGTGTTGACGTAGGCCGGATGACCCGGCTCACGACCGTTCATCAGATCGACGATCGCGGCCGCGCAGACCTTCGCTTCCGAGTTCGCGGCGTAACCGGACTTCGGCAGCGGCGAGGCAATGGCGGCGTCACCGATCACGTGCACGTTCTTGTGGATGGTCGACTCGAAGGTCTTGTAATCCACCGGACACCAGCCGGATTCGTTGACCAGACCGGCAACATGGGCGATGTGACCGGCCTTCTGCGCCGGGATGACGTTCAGTACGTCCGCCTGGTGCTCGCTGAACTCGGTGATCGCGACACGCTTGTTGGCATCGACCGCCTTGACGGTGCCGTCGTTGGCCTTGGACACCCACTCGATCATGCTGTTGTCGGTACCAAAGCCGTAGTGCTTGGTCCAACCCGCCTGGAACAGGCCCTGCTTGGAGAACTTGTCCTTGGCATCGAGGACCACGATCTTCGAATTCGGCTTGTGATTCTTGAAGTAGTTGGCGACCAGCGAGATGCGCTCATACGGCCCCGGCGGGCAGCGGAACGGGTTCGGCGGGCAGGCGATCACGAAGGTACCGCCGTTCGGCATGGCTTCGAGCTGGGCACGCAGCAAGGCGGTCTGCGGACCGGCCTTCCAGGCGTGCGGCACCTGATGGGAAGCGGCCTCGTCGTAACCGTCGATGGTGTCGTAACGGAAGTCGATACCCGGGGAGACGACCAGACGGTCGTAGCTCATGGTGCCGCTATTGGCCGTGGTGACGGTGCGCTTGGCGGCATCGATGCCGGTGACGGTGTCGTGCACGATGTTGACGCCGTTTTTGGACGCCAGACCGTCATAGGTGTGTTCGATGAAGCCGATGTCGTTCAGACCGCCGATGACGGTGTTGGAAAACGGGCAGCTGTGATAGGTGCGGTTCTGCTCGATGAGCGTGACCTTGATGCCGGGATCGGCCAGGCGGATGTACTTGGCGGCGATGGTGCCACCGTAGCCGCCACCGATGACGATGACGTGGCCGCCAGCGGCGGACGCCTTCATCGGCATGCCCATCAGGCCCAGACCGGTCGCCGCGCCGGCAGCACCGGCGACCTTGATGAATTCACGACGTTTCATATTGGACATTTCTGTTATCCCCTTATTTCATGCCGCCGAAGTAGGCAGCCATCGCATCGATGTCCGCGTCGCTATAACCCTTGGCGATACGGTTCATGATGGTCGCGGGGCGCTTGTCCGACTTGAAGTCGTGCATGGCCTGCTTGAGATAGTCGGTCGGCAAGCCTTTCAGGGAAGGCGCCGCACCGGCGCTGACGCCGTGCGTCCCATGACAGCCGGCACAGGTATTGCCGAGCATCGCGCCGCTGGCGCCGGCATGCACCGCACCGGACAGCGCCATCGCGGCCACGATCGAAGCGGCCTTGAGCAGATTTTGAGCCATAACTCCTCCCAGAGTTCTCTCTTTGGTGGTGTTTATTCTGACCCGGAAAACCCAGGTCCCGGCATCCTAGTTCAGTTACTCGATAAAGGTAAAGCGGACGTAAATGTGTGTGCAAATATCATTAAATACCGATACTTAGATCGGGCGGTTTGATTCAGGTCCTAACCCTTCAAAGTGCTGCGAAAATCTCCAATTCGGAATGCGCAATATTCGCTAATATTGTTTCGCAGCCGATTATTGAGCGGCCCTGCCCCGCCGTTTCGAAACGTGCCTTTTCAAATCGCCGGAGCGAGCATGAAACAACGCCTGAAGTTTCTCGTGCCGACCCTGGAGTCCTGTCGCGCGATTTGCGCGGAACTGGAAGGCAGCGGCATTCCCGAGGCGGCAACCCATGTGGTCGCCAGCCAGCGCCATGACATCAGTGAGTTTCATCAGGCCACGCTGTTTCAACGCAGCGATCTCGCCTGGGGTATCGAATGGGGACTTCTGGTCGGCGCGGCAGCGGGCCTGGGCGGCAGCGTGCTCGCCCATTACTTCCCTCCGGCAGGGTTGCAGATCGGCTGGCAGGCCATGGCCGCGACCACCGGCATCGGCGCAGCCCTCGGCGCGCTGGTTTCGGCGGTGGTGGCGAAGGATGTGCCCAATCACGAATTCGAGGCATTTCAAAGCCGTGTCGACCAGGGAGACATCCTGATGCTGATCGACGTCCCGACCCGCCGCGTCCGCGATGTGATGGCGATGATCCTGAATCACCATCCGGAAGCCGACATCGCGCAGTCCCGCGTCGATGGCTGATCGATCCCGACGCAAGCCCACTCCTCGTTCGCCGATGTTTCAGTAAACTCGGCGCGCATCCGAACGCCTCCGAACTGATTCATGAACTCTCCCGCCGAACTCGTTCCCGAGCGCCTCGCCGCCGATATCGCGCGTCAGGCCCTGCGCGCCCCGCAGCCTCCGCAACCCACCGGGCCGGAGCGCGATGCCCTGCTCGACCGCTGCCGCCGGCTGCTCGAGGAACACAACGCGGTTCTGGTCGCGCACTACTACACCGATGACGATCTCCAGTTCCTGGCCGAGGAAACCGGCGGCAAGGTCGCGGATTCCCTGGAGATGGCGCGCTTCGGCAAGGCACACCCAGCCACCACGCTGGTCGTGGCCGGGGTGCGCTTCATGGGCGAGACCGCCAAGATCCTGAGCCCCGAGAAACGCGTGCTGATGCCCACTCTCGAAGCGCAGTGCTCACTCGACCTGGGCTGCCCCGCTGACGAATTCTCGGCATTCTGCGATCAGCACCCGGACCGCACGGTGGTCGTCTACGCAAACACCAGCGCCGAGGTGAAGGCACGGGCGGACTGGATGGTCACCTCCGGCATCGCGCTGAAGATCGTCGAACACCTGCATGCGCAGGGCAAAAAGCTTCTGTGGGCGCCCGACAAGCACCTCGGCAACTATGTGCAGCGCATGACCGGTGCCGACATGCTGATGTGGGGCGGGTCCTGCGTGGTGCACGAGGCCTTCCGCGCCCAGGCTCTGGAAGACCTGATCGCCCGTACCCCGGGCGCGAAGGTGCTGGTCCATCCGGAATCGCCGGAACCGGTCTGGCGGCTCGCCGATGTGGTCGGATCCACGACCGCGCTGATCAACGCGGTCCACGATCTCGACGCCGACAAGTTCATCGTCGCCACCGATCGCGGCATCTTCTACAAGATGCGCCAGCTCGCGCCGGGCAAGACCCTGATCGAGGCACCGACGGTTGGTGAAGGCGCGACCTGCGTGAGTTGCGCACATTGCCCGTGGATGGGCATGAACGGCCTCGCCAATCTCGCCGACACGCTGGAACGGGGGATCAACGAGATTCACGTCGATCCGGCGGTCGGCGCACGCGCGGTGCACTCCATCCAGCGCATGCTCGATTTCGCCGCCGCTCGGAAATAACAGATCCGGCACCGATCGGCGGAACTCCTGCGGATTCCGCCCTACCCGGCTACCCGGCGAGGAATTTCCGCAAACGCCGGATGCCTTCCTCCAGTTCCGGCATCGCGGTCGTGTAGGCGAAGCGCAGGAACTCGTTCGCGCGGTGGTCGCCGAAGTCGATCCCCGGTGTCACCGCCACACCGACCTCATCGAGCAGGCGGTTCGCGAAGGCGAAGCTGTCATCGGTGAAACGCCTGGCGTGCGCGTACAGATAGAACGCCCCGGTCGGTTCCGCGTCGATTACGAAGCCGAGTTCACGCAGGGCCGGCAACAGATAATCACGCCTTGCCTGAAACGCCCGGCGGCGCGACTCCATGATCGCCAGCGCCTCGCTGCCGAAGGCGGCCAGCGCGGCGTGCTGGGCCGGCGTGGGCGCGGCCAGAAACAGGTTCTGCGCGAGCCGGTCCAAGGCCGGCACGTAACGCTCCGGCGCGACCAGCCAGCCAAGACGCCAGCCGGTCATGCCGAAGAATTTCGAAAAGCTGTTGATCACGAATATCTCGTCGGACACCGCGAGCGCGGTCGGCGGATGCTCGCCGTAGACCAGTCCGTGATAGATCTCGTCGACGATCAGCGAACCGCCCCGCTCCGCCACCCGCTCATATAGAGCGGCGAGTTGCGCGCGACCGAGCACGGTACCGGTCGGATTCGACGGCGACGCCACCATCGCCGCGACCGTGCGCGCGTCCCAATGGCTGTCGACCTGCTCCGGTGTCGGCTGATAGGCCGACGTCGCGTCGACCGGAATCCCGACCGCCTCGCCATCGACCAGCCGCACCAGATGACGATTGCAGGGATAACCGGGATCGCCCATCAGCACGCGCTCACCGGCATCGACCAGCACCGCCAGCAGCAGATGCAGTGCGCCGGACGCCCCCGGTGTGACCACGATCCGGCTGGCAGACACCTCGACGCCATGGCGCTCGCGATAAAACCCGGCGATCGCCTCGCGCAGCGCGGGCAGACCCAGTGCCGGCGTGTAATGCGTCAGGCCACGCGCAAGGGCGTCACGCCCCGCCTCGATGATCGGCTCCGGTGTCGGGAAATCCGGCTCGCCGATCTCCATATGGACGATGTGACGCCCGCCGGCCTCCATCGCGCGCGCCCGCGCCAGCAGGTCCATGACATGGAACGGCGCGATGCCATCCATGCGGCGCGCTATGCGGGTGGGTTTCGACACGTCCGGTTTTCAGCCGTGGTGCGTGGCATGCAGGCGCCGCAGCAACGCGACGTCGACATGGTCGGCTCCCAGCGCTTCACCGGCCAGCACCGTGAACGGCGCGTCAGGCTCGCCGAAGTTGTCCAGAATCAGCGCCGCGCCGCTCAGATCCTCGTTCTCGGTGTAACCGTTCACGGTCACCAACGTGGTCAGGCCGGCAGCCGTCGACGAACGCACGCCGTTGCGGGAGTCCTCGAACGCCAGGCACTCGGCCGGCGTGAGTCCCATCTTCTGCATCGCCCACAGATAGATATCCGGTGCCGGTTTCTTGGCCGGCACGATGTCACCGGCCGCGATCACCTCGAACCAGTCCATGCCGTCCTCCGCCAGGCTGTGCGTCAGCAACGCGGACACGTTTTCCGGCGTGGTCGTGGTCGCGACCGCCAGCCGCAGGCCCGCCGCGCGTGCCTCTTGCAGCAGACGCCGCACGCCGGGTCGCAACTGCACCGCGCCCTCGGCCAGCATCGCCGTGTAATGCGCGGTCTTCGCCTTGTGCAGCCCGGCGACGAATGCATCCAGATCACCCGGCGCCTGGAAATCCGGACGATGCCCGGCCAGGAAGTGCTTGATCCGCTCCTTGCCGCCGGTCACCGCGAGCAGCTCGCCATACAAGCCGACCGACCAGTCCCAGTCGAGACCGGCGTCCGCGAAGGCGCGGTTGAAGGCCACCCGATGGCCGTCGCGTTCCGTATCCGCCAGGGTGCCATCCACATCGAACAGCAGGGCTTTGAGTTCCGCCATGGTTTCTCCGCGTGCAGGTTTCATCATGTTTGACCGGGGCGCGAGCATACCCGCTGGCCTGCCGGGATAACCCATCCCGATCCTTTGGCAATCGCTGATCGGGCCGGCAACGCCTTCGACTGCCTTGCCCGCGCAGATCAACATCGAGGCCAACTTTGCTTGTCACACCCCCGTACGTCTGTTAGAAAGGCGCGCTTTCCGAAATCCGCTTCCCGCGAATGCCCATTCAGGAGATGGACGAATGGCCAACGACGTAACCGACGCCAACTTCACCCCTTACGAGGAGAAGGAAGGCGAGGAATACATGAATCCCGCCCAGACCGAACACTTCCGCAACATCCTGCTCGGCTGGAAACGCGACTTGATGGAAGAAGTCGACCGCACCGTGCATCACATGCAGGACGACGCGGCCAACCACCCTGACCCCGCCGACCGCGCGACCCAGGAAGAGGAATTCGGTTTCGAACTGCGTACCCGCGATCGCGAGCGCAAGCTGCTGAAGAAGATCGACGAATCCCTCAAGCGCATCGATTCCGGCGATTACGGCTACTGCGAAACCTGTGGTGTGGAGATCGGCATCAAGCGCCTGGAAGCCCGCCCGACGGCAACCCAGTGCATCGACTGCAAGACCCTGGACGAGATCCGCGAGAAGCAGCGCGCCTGAGTTCCAGGGTAACGCGCACAAGAAAAAGGCCGGCATTTGCCGGCCTTTTTGCTTACCGATTCACTAAATGTCTCAACCCCACTCGCCGCCGTTGGTAATGGCACAGATCACCAGGCATTCGGCGCCGCGCCCCTGCAATATGCAGCCCTGCGCGCAGCGCCCGACTGAACCGGAATCGTTCCAGCCTCTCGATGCGAACGAGTTGAACATCATGTCGGTGACCGTTTCCGCCCTGACGATGTTGACCTCATCACCACGGACTTCGATTCGCATGATTTCCTCCAGACTCTCCGGATCAACGATAACGACCGTATTGTCATCGATGATCCGATAAGCCCCTTCCTTGCCAGTGGCCTCATCCTTGATCCGTTTCACTTCATTCGACATGGTCTGGCTCCTCTGTTCTTGCTTCATCAAGTTCAACCCTACCCAAACGAATTTCGCAATTCCAATGCGGATTCGACTCAGATCAAGCCATTTGAACGACAAAGGCCGGCAGATGCCGGCCTTTGTCGTCAAGCCTGACGGCGGTGATCAGTTGGCGAGCAGTTTGTTCATGCGTCGCACGAAGCCGGCCGGGTCATCCAGTTGCCCGCCCTCGGCGAGCATGGCCTGATCGAACAGGACTTCGGCGAGGTCCTTGAAGTCCTCGTCGCCGTCAATGCCCTTGAGCTTGCGGACCAGGGCGTGGTCCGGGTTCAGTTCCAGGGTCGGCTTGCTGCTGGGGATGTCGTGGCCGGCCTCCTTCATCAGGCGCTGCATGTGCATGGCCATGTCGAAGTCGTTGAGCACGATGCAGGACGGGGATTCGGTCAGGCGGTGCGACAGGCGCACCTCCTGGGCCTTGTCGGAGAGCACCTCGCCGACGCGGGTCAGGAAATCCTTGTTTTCCTCGGCGGCCTTTTCGGCCTGTTCCTTGTCCTGCGCGTCATCGAGTCCGCCGAGGTCGAGATCGCCCTTGGCGACCGACTGCAACGGCTTGCCGTCGAATTCGTTGAGGTGCGCGACCAGCCATTCGTCGACGCGGTCGCTGAGCAGCAGGACCTCGATGCCCTTCTTGCGGAAGACTTCGAGGTGCGGGCTGTTGGCGGCGGCGGCGTGGCTGTCGGCGACCACGTAGTAGATCTTCGCCTGGCCTTCCTTCATGCGAGCGACGTAGTCCTCCAGGCTGACCTTCTGTTCTTTCGAGCCGTCATGGGTGGAGGCGAAACGCAGCAGCTTGGCGATGCGGTCCTTGTTGGCGTGGTCCTCGCCCGGACCTTCCTTGATGACCTTGCCGAACTGGGTCCAGAACTCGGCGTACTGCTCGGGCTGTTCCTTGACCATGGTTTCTAGCATGCCCAGCACCTTCTTCACGGAGGCGCCGCGCATCACGTCGATCAGGCGGTTGTGCTGGAGGATCTCGCGCGAGACGTTCAGCGGCAGATCGTCGGAATCGATCACACCCTTCACGAAGCGCAGGTACTGCGGCATCAGGTGTTCGGCGTCGTCCATGATGAACACGCGGCGCACGTACAGCTTGATGCCGGTGCGGCGCTCGCGGTCCCACAGGTCGAACGGCGCGCGCTTGGGCAGGTAGAGCAGTGAGGTGTAGCTCTGGTTGCCCTCGACGCGGTTGTGGCTCCAGGCGAGCGCGTCGTCCCAGTCGTGGGAGACGTGTTTGTAGAACGCCTGATAGTCCTCGTCGCTGATCTCGCTCTTCGGGCGGGTCCACAGCGCGGAGGCGCTGTTTACGGTCTCCCACTCGATCACGGTCGCCTTGTCATCGCCCTCGCCCTCCTCGCGCTCGCTGAGCATCTTGATCGGCAGCGAGATGTGCTCGGAATACTTGCGGATGACGTTGCGCAGGCGCCAGTCGTCGAGGAACTCGTCCTCGTCGGCCTTCAGGTGCAGCACGACCTCGGTACCGCGTGTGGCCTTCTCAACCGTCTCCAAATCGAAGGCGCCCTCGCCCTTCGAGGTCCAGCGCACGGCGTGTTCGGCGCCCATGCCGGCACGGCGGGTGGTGACGACGACCTGGTCGGCGACGATGAACGAGGAATAGAAGCCGACGCCGAACTGACCGATCAGCTGCGCGTCCTTCTTCTGGTCACCGGACAGGTTCTCCATGAACTTGCGGGTGCCGGAACTGGCGATGGTGCCGATGTTGTCGATGACTTCCTGGCGGTCCATGCCGATGCCGTTGTCGCGGATCGTGATGGTGCGCGCGTCCTTGTCGAATTCGAGCTCGATGCGCAGTTCGGAATCGTCCTCGAACAAGGCGTCGTCGGTCAGCGCCTCGAAGCGCAGCTTGTCGCAGGCGTCCGACGCGTTGGAGACCAGCTCACGCAGGAAGATCTCCTTGTTCGAATACAGCGAATGGATCATCAGGTGCAGCAGCTGGCGCACCTCGGTCTGGAATTCCAGGGTCTCCTTATGGCCCTCGACGGTCATCGCAACGTTCTCCTGTTTTCGTCTTGTGGAGGATGAAGGTGGCGCCTAGATGGGGACGGCGATTCCTGTTTTCAAGGGCGGGTCGAGGCGGTCGGACAAACATCGGCAATCGGGCCGAATTCACGATTGTTGACGCGGTTTGCGGAAATCCCCGACAGACAGGAGCAGGGCCGCCTGACACAATCCGCGCGCCGCCGCGCGGCCGCCAATGCATGGGAGGCGGCGTACCGCGCCGACGGCGTCAAGCCATTTGTCCATCCAGAGGGGAATCACCATGAAGTTCAGCCGCTCCGGGGCGCTCGCCGTCCTGGTCAGTACGCTCGCGTCACCCGTGCACGCGGGCGCATCGCTCGATGAAATCGCCGCCAAACTCGACGCCCTGATGGCCGAGAACGAAAAGCTCAAGGCGCGCATCGGCCAGCTTGAGAACCAGCAATCCGCCACCGACGTCGCGATGCAGGAAGCCCGCGCCTCGATCACCGCCGTCAGCGAATCGGTGCCCGCTGACGTCGTGCGCACCGACCACGACCATGCCTACGCGATGCTCGACCCGAACACCTGGGTCAACCGCAAGCAGAAGATCCTGCTGGAGGCGCGCAAACACGGCGACATTCCGGCCAACACCGTGGTCCTGAGCGGCGCGGTGACGCCGATCATGGACATCCAGAAGAGCAACACCGAAGACAAGTTCGGCTATCTGATGCGCCACCCGACCGCGAGCAACCAGCGCACCACGGAAGCCTCCGAGGCGGTCATCCATTCGGCCCAGCTCGCCGTCACCGCGACCATGGGTGACTGGATCACCGGTTACATGGAGATGCTCTACAACCCGACGCAGAGCTTCGGCACCGGCACGCTGACCGACGTCAACCGCAATCAGGTCGAGGTCCGCAAGGGCTACGTGATCCTCGGCAACCTCGACGAGTCTCCGTACTACGCCCAGATCGGCAAGATGGACACCCCGTTCGGCCTCATGGACACCGTCAACCCGTTCACCAGCAACACCGTCTGGCATGCCTTCGGGGGTCTCGCCTACGGCCTTAACCTCGGTTACGACACCTACGACTGGGACATGAACTTCATGGCCATCCAGGGTGGCTCCCAGTTCCGCGCGCACAACGTGCCGGTCGACCAGAGCAACGTGCCGAGCAAGCTCAACAACTTCGCCGTCGACGTGAACCGCACCTTCACTTTCGACGACGATGCCTGGCTGCTGGCTGGTGCGTCGTACACCAAGGGCAGCGCCTACTGTCAGGGCTTCCCGGTCACCCATTTCTCGTCCTGCAACAAGCCGAACGCGGCCTGGGATGTCTACGCCCAGTACGTCGACGGCCCGCTGACCCTGGAAGCCGAGTTCGCCAAGACGGTCGATGTCTGGCCGGGCACCTTCAACCCGACCATTCCGCAGTTCGCGGCCTCCAAGGTCACCAGCTTCGGCGTCGGCGGCAAGTACCGCACCACGTGGTTCGACAAGCCGACCGATCTGTCCGTGGAGTTCAGCAGCTTCATCGCCGGGCCGGACGGCGCCCCCTGGGAGAAGCAGGACCAGCTCGTGTTCGGCGCGGCGACGTTTGTCACCCCTAGCGCCAAACTGTTCGGTGAGTTCATCCGCACGGAAGGGTTCGCCCCGCTCAACTTCATCAGCGGAAACACCACGACTCCGGGTGTGACCATCAGCGACAGCAACGCGCATTCCAACATCTTCCTGGTGGGTGCCAACGTCGCTTTCTGATCCGCAACGACGTGACCGACGCGGGCATGGGGGGTCCCCCATGCCCGCGTTCTTCATTCAGACGAGCTGGCGCGTGACCTGCTGTTGAATCGGCAGCGACGCCGGTCGCTCGCCACGCTCGTGGGCGAGCAGCCAGTGCTTGGCGTTCACCCAGCCACCCTGTGCATCGCCATGAAACCCGCCGATGCCACTGGCCGAGACCACCCGGTGGCAAGGCGTCAGCAACGGAATCGGGTTGGCCCGGCAGGCGCCGCCGACCGCGCGCGCCGCAGTACCCAGACGGCGGGCAAGCTCCCCGTAACTCACCGGCCCGCCCCTCGGGATGGTCCGTAACGCGGCCCAGACCTTCTTCTGGAACTCCGTCCCCTGTTCCCGGAATGGCAGATCGAAGCGGAAACCCGGATCGGCGAAGTACGCCGCAACCTGCCGCGCGACCTCCGTACCGAACGCATCGCCGGGGGACAGCAATTCCTTCCCGGCGGCGAAATCGAGTCCGACCAGAACCCCTGCATCGGTAACGACGCCGATCGCCCCGATCGGACTATCGATCACCGCTGTATACGGTGGTGGATTCTTCAGCATCGCTCACTCCCCATTGGCCCTGGCACGGGCCTTGATGCCCAGTTGGTGAATACGGCTGCGGAGCAGCGCCTGCCGGGCCGCATCGCGCGTGACCGACAACAATCTGGCATAGATCGCGCCTGCATCCAGCGTCAGCCCTGCCTCGCTGAGCTGTTCGGCCGCCTGGTAACGCGCGGTCTGGGCCCACGGGTCCATCGAATACGGGTCCGGTTCACCGGCCGAGGCCAGATACGCGCGCGCGGCGGCGACCGGATCGCCCAAGGCCTTGCGGGAATCGCCAATCCAGTACCAGAGCTCGCGGCGCTGCTGCACGTCCTCGGTATCGCGCAGCAAGGTTTCGAACAGTTCCACCGCCGGCGCGTGTCGACCCGCCGCCTGCAGATCGAACACCACCTGCACGAAACGATCGCGGGTGGCGGCATCGGCCATCGCGGGATCAACGACCGAGGCGAGCAGCAGCGCGATCGCCTGGCTGTCACGACCGTCGAGCAACAGCACCCGCGCCTGACGAAGGCGGCGATCGAAATCCACACTTCGGGATAACGGCTCGTCCAGGTCGACGCTCCAGTCGGCCGCGCGGCGGACATCATCGTGGGCAATGGCGAGATCGATCAGCCTGTGCCGGAGATCGTTGGGCAGTGCTGCGTTGATCGCGAACAGATCCGGCTGCGAGAACAGCCGCAACGCCAGCATGCCGCCCATGTCCTCATTCACCAGCAGATCCAGCATCCCCATCGCCGCCGCCTCGCGAGTCGCGGAATCGCCGGATTTCTCGATCAACACCCCGTACAGGCCGCGCGCGGCGAACGGGGACTCGGTTTGCGCGGTCTTGGCAATCCCGAGCCACTGAGCCTCGTCCTCGGATAGCTGCCAAGTCGAGGCGACCTCCGCACCGTAGGCGAGATACGCCTCGCGCAGTTGCGACAGTGCCGGCGTGAACACCCCGCCCAGATCGGTATGCAGACGTTCGGCGTCGAACAGGCGCTCCAGCGCGGTCATCTGCCCCGGACGATGCCCGGCGGCAGCGGCTGCCTCCGCCATCAAGGCCCAGGCCTGCTGCCGCTGCCCATCACTCAGACGGATGCGTGCGGCCAGTTCCGAGGCGGCCTTGAGAACCTCGCGGGCGCGGCCCGGTTCCATGCGCAGCACAGCCAGCCAGCGCAACAGTTCGGCCTCATCGCCGGAAATGTCGGCAAGCGCCCCGGCCACCGCTTCATGGCGACCGATCTGGATCGACACGCGTGCGCGCAGGAGCGCCAACGCGGTCATGTCCTCATCCGGACGCGCGACATAGCGGGCCAACGCCCGATCCGCGTCCTCGCCCCGACCAAGCCGCAGGTATGCCGTCGCGATCTGTCGCTGCCAGACATCGACTGGCGCGTCCCCGGTCGGCGGCGCCCCATTCCAGAGCAGTTTGCGCAACGTGCCCAGCGCGGCGGCATCCCTGCTGTCGAGCAGTTGCGCGGTGACCAGTTCCTGCAAGGCCCAGACGGCGACCGAGTGCGGCACCGGCTCGCCGAGGATTTGCTCCAGCCGCCGTTCGACGGCGTCGTGGCGCCCCTGGAGTCTCAGCAGCGCGATGCGTTCCCGCTCCCAGCCGAACCATTCCGCGGGCGAATCGAGGCGGGACGGTTGATCGCGACGCAACAGCCGCTCGGCCAACTGTGGCGCGCCCTGCCGGGCCAGATCGCGGATCGCGTCGAGACTTTCCGCTGCATGCACCGTCCCGCCGGCGACGACCAACGCCACGAGCAATCCGCGCAGACCAAACGCAAAACGGGCGCCCACTTCCGTGAGACGCCCATTCTGGTGCATCGAACCGGCAACCGCTTAGCGGCTGGCCAGCTTCTCCTTGATGCGCGCGGCCTTGCCCTCGCGCTCACGGAGGTAGTACAGCTTGGCGCGGCGGACCTTGCCCTTGCGCTTGACCTCGATCTCGGCGATCGCCGGGCTGTAGGTCTGGAAGACGCGCTCGACGCCCTCGCCATTGGAGATCTTGCGCACGGTGAACGCGGAGTTCAGGCCACGATTGCGCTTGGCGATGACCACGCCTTCGAACGCCTGCAGACGCTCACGATCGCCTTCCTTGACCTTCACCTGCACGACGACGGTGTCGCCAGCCGCGAAGTCCGGCACCTCGCGGGTCATCTGCTCCCGCTCGAGTTCTTGAATGATGTTGCTCATAACCGCTGCTCCCGAACTGTGTTGCCCGTGTGGGCATCCGCTTGAGTTGTTCAATCTTCCCCAGTGCGCTCACCAACCACGGTGAATTCACGCTGGAATTCTTTCAGCAGCCCGCGTTCCTCCTTGTCGAGTTCGCGAGCCACCAACAAATCCGGTCGACGCAACCAGGTGCGCCCCAGAGCCTGCTTCAGCCGCCAGCGACGAATCGCCGCGTGATTGCCGCTGAGCAGCACCTCCGGTACCGCCGTGTCCGCGTACACCTCCGGTCGGGTGTAGTGCGGACAGTCGAGCAGGCCGTCCATGAACGAATCCTGCTCCGCCGAGTCGGCATCGCCCAGTGCGCCCGGGATGAGTCGCGTGACCGCGTCGATCATCACCAGCGCGCCGAGTTCGCCACCGCTCAGCACGTAATCGCCGAGGGACCATTCCTCATCGACCAGCGAGTCAATGACGCGCTCGTCGATGCCCTCGTAGCGCCCACAGATCAGGATCACTCCCGACCGGGTCGCCAGTTCGCGTACCGCGTCCTGATCCAGACGCCGCCCTTGCGGGCTCAGATACGCGATCTTCGAATCCGGCGCCGCCGCTTTCGCGTCACGGATCGCCGCCTCCAGCGGCTCCACCAGCATGACCATGCCGGGGCCTCCGCCGTAGGGACGGTCATCCACGGTGCGGTGCACGTCGTGGGTGTAGTCCCTCGGGTTCCAGGTGGACAGGTCCACCAGACCCCGTTTCAGCGCCCGTCCGGTGATTCCCGGTTCGCACGCCGCCCGGATCATCTCCGGGAACAGGCTGACCACGTCGAAACGCATCAACCTAGAAATCCGGATCCCAATCGACCTCGATCAGGCCCTCGTCGAGATCCACGCGTTTCACCGCGTAGCCCTCTTCCTCGCCGATCGTGAACGGGATCAACCGCTCGCGATCGCCCTGCACGACCAAAACCTCGTTGGCGCCGGTGTCGAACAGATGGCTGACCTCGCCCAGTTCGACCCCGTCCAGCGTGACCACCCGCAGACCTTCCAGGTCTGCCCAGTAGTATTCGCCTTCCGGCAGCGGCGGCAGCTCGTCGCGCCTGATCGCGATGTCTGCCTGGATCAGCGTCGCGGCGACATCGCGGTCATCGATGCCGACCAGCTTCGCGATCACACCCTTGCCGTTGGCCTGTCCCTGCTCGACCTTGAATTCGCGCCAGTCGTTACCGACGCGAACCTGCCAGGTCTTGTAGTGGACGATGTTTTCGCGCGGATCGGTGAAGGAGAACACCTTCACCCAACCGCGCACCCCGTGCAGACCGGATATCCGGCCGAGTACCAGCATGGGGCGGCGCCTGAAAGGTCGGCCTCAGGCCGCCTTGCGGGCTTCTTCGATCAGCTTCGCGACGCGATCGGAGGTCTGGGCACCGGTGCCGAGCCAATGATCGACACGAGCCAGATCGATACGCAGACGCTCTTCCTGGCCCTTGGCGACCGGGTTGTAGAAGCCGACGCGCTCGATGCTGCGGCCATCACGGGCGCTGCGGCTGTCGGTCACATTGATGCTGTAGAACGGCTTCTTCTTAGCGCCACCGCGGGACAAGCGAATCGTCACCATGTACGAATACCTTTGAATCTAGAGATTTCGGAGTTCCGATAAAACCACCGCCCGGGCCGCGTAACGATACGCAGAACCGGGCGGACGTAAACCGCGCATTGTACGAATATTCGTTTGAAAGTGAAGACTTAATTGTCTTCGCGGACTTACATTGTTCGAACTTTTCCGGGCATGTGAGAATTGACCCCTTCGATCGCCCCCGTCCGGAGTCACAGCCCGTCATGAGCGCCCGCCTTATCGATGGCAAGGCCATCGCCGCCGAAGTCCGCGCAACCGTCAAAGCCCAGGTCGCCGAGCGCACTGCCGCCGGCCACCGCCCGCCCGGTCTTGCCGTGGTCCTGGTCGGCGAGAATCCGGCTTCCCAGGTGTACGTGCGCAACAAGCGCAAGGCCTGCGACGAGGTCGGCTTCGTGTCGGTGTCCCACGATCTGCCCGCCTCCACCACCCAGGACGAACTGCTGGCACTGGTCGACGCGCTGAACTGCGACGACAGCATCGACGGCATCCTCGTGCAGCTCCCGCTGCCGGATCACATCAACGAAGAGACCGTCATCGAACGCATCTCGCCGATGAAGGACGTCGACGGTTTCCATCCCTACAACGTCGGTCGCCTGACCCTGCGCATGCCGCTGCTGCGCCCCTGCACGCCCTACGGCTGCATGACCCTGCTCGCGCACACCGGTGTCGATCTGGTCGGCAAGGACGCGGTCATCATCGGCCAGTCCAACATCGTCGGCCGCCCGATGGCGCTGGAACTGCTGGCTGCGCGCTGCACGATCACCATCTGCCACAGCAAGACCAGGAACCTGGAAGAGAAGATCCGCAACGCGGACATCGTGGTCGCCGCCGTCGGCGTGCCGCGCTTCGTCAAGGGTGAATGGATCAAGCCGGGGGCGATCGTCATCGACGTCGGCATCAACCGCCTCGACGACGGCAAGCTGTGCGGCGACGTGGATTTCGATTCCGCCGTGGAAAAGGCTTCCTGGATCACCCCGGTCCCGGGTGGCGTGGGTCCGATGACCATCGCGACCCTGCTGCAGAACACCCTGGCCGCCCAGCAACTGCGCGACTGACGCCATGCCCAACGCCACCGACCCGGATTTCCTCGCCCGCTTTCGCGGCGCCTTCAAAGGCGTGCTGCGCTGGGATCAGCTGGACGATCTCTGGAACGTGGTGCGTGGCGACGACAAGGCCTGGTACGTCTACGCAGTCGGTGAAGCGGTTCCGGTCACGCCCTCATCAAGAAGTGATTTTGTCAATTTTGTCAATGAGATAAATATCCTTCTTCACCGTGATCATGAGGAAGCGTATTGCGGCATCGTCTACACGGACGACTTCACCGACCCGCACTTCATCAAGATCTTCGACCCGCACAATCTCGGCTCCGTCTGCGGGTCCAGCGGTCAGCCGCCACTGCCCGGCTGGGTACTTTCGACGATGCAGCCGGTCGACCTGCCGAACGCCTTTCCCCCGCCCGCCAACCGCAAGCGTTGGTGGCAGAAGATGTTCTCCTGATCGAGTGTGGCGGCGCGCCCCCGGTTAGGCGCCAGCACGCTAAAGCTGTCGGGTTCGGTCAGAAAACTGACCAATCGCATCCTGATCAACGCTGGTTTCGGTGCGCGGAGCGCACCCTACGTAGGGTGCGCTCCGCGCACCGAAACCGACCTTGATTCACTCACGATGAAACTTCGCGCCCTTGGCGTCTTAGCGCCTTCGCGCCTAACGCCGTTCCACCGCTTCAGTAATGCCCACCCCGCGCCGGATCGACGTGGCTGTAGCCACTGGCGATCGGGTACCGGCGATCGCGTCCGAAGGCACGTTCGGAGATGCGCACCCCGGGCGGCGCCTGGCGACGCTTGTATTCGTTGATGTCGACCAGGCGCGCGACGCGGCGCACGGTGGCCTCGTCGTAGCCGTCGGCGATGATGTCCGTGACGCTGTAATCGCGCTCGATGTAGCGCTCCAGGATCGCGTCCAGCACCTCATAAGGCGGCAGGCTGTCCTGATCGGTCTGGTCGGGGCGCAGTTCCGCGCTCGGCGGGCGGGTGATGACTCGTTCCGGGATCGCCACCGAGATGGAATTCCTATATCTGGCAAGCGCATACACCAACATCTTCGGGCAATCCTTGAGTGGGGCGAAGCCGCCGTTCATGTCGCCGTACAGCGTCGCGTAACCGACCGACATCTCGCTCTTGTTGCCGGTGGTCAGCAGCATGCGCCCCTGCTTGTTGGAGATCGCCATCAGGATCACGCCGCGCGCACGCGCCTGCAGGTTTTCCTCGGTGATGTCCGCTGCGGCGCCTTTGAAGACCGGTGCGAGCACATCCAGGAAGGCCTTGAACGGCCCCTCGATCGGGATGATGTCGTGCGCGACACCGAGGATCTCGGCCTCTTCCACCGCGTCGCTGACGCTGATCCCGGCGGTGTAACGCGACGGCATCAGCACCGCATGGACGTTCTCCGGACCGAGCGCATCGACCGCGACCGCCAGCACCAATGCGGAATCGATACCACCGGAAAGTCCCAGCACGACCCCGCGAAAGCCCGTCTTGCGCACGTAATCGCGCGTGCCGGTGACCAGCGCGCGATAGACGCTCGCCACCCGGGCGAGTGGTTCAGCAATCGCGCCGACCTGCAAATCCCCGTCGGCAAACCGCACCGTCACGACGCACTCATCGAACGCGGGCGCGCGCATCACCACCTCGCCGAGCGCGTTCATCGCGAAGGATTCGCCATCGAAAACCAGTTCGTCCTGGCCGCCGACCAGATTTCCGTAAACGACCGGCAACCTCGTTTCCGCGACCCGTCTGGCGACCGTCGCCTCGCGGAGGTCCCGCTTGCCCGCATGAAACGGCGAGGCGTTGATGTTGAGGATCAGTTCCGCCCCACCCTCCGCGCAGGCGGCGGCGGGACCCGGATACCAGATGTCCTCGCAGATCGTCAGGCCGACGCGCACGCCCCTGACCTCGACCACCGCCGCGCCGCTGACGTCTGCCTCGAAATAGCGCTTCTCGTCGAACACCGCGTAATTGGGGAGGTTCGCCTTGCCGACCTCGGCGACGATCGCGCCGTCACGGATCAGGCCGGCCGCGTTCATGCGACCGCCCGGGGTGCTGCGCGGATAGCCGACCAGCATGTCGATGCCATCGACTGCCTGACAGAGCCGTTCCAGGCCCAGCGCCACGGCCTGCTGCAAACCGGGTCTCAGCAACAGATCTTCCGGCGGATAGCCGGTCAGGCTGAGCTCCGGGAACATGACCAGGTCGGCGCCGTGGACATCCCGCGCCTCGATGGCCGCCGCGATGATGCGGTCGACGTTGCCGAGTACGTCGCCGACCTTCAGATTGATCTGCGCGACGGCGATTTTGAGCGATCCCATCATCAGCTGCTTAACCCCGGCTCAGCACATCTCGCCGCAAAGACGCCAAGGCGCAAAGAAATCATTCTTCAATCACTTCGCGTCTTTGCGGCAACCAAGGGGCCACATTCAAGCCAGCAACTCGGCCATGCGCGACCCCATGTCCGCCGGCGACCGAACCACCGACACGCCCGCCGCTTCCAGCGCCGCGAACTTGCCCTCGGCCGTACCCTTGCCGCCGCTGACGATCGCGCCGGCATGGCCCATGCGCTTGCCGGGCGGCGCAGTGACGCCGGCGATGTAGGCCACCACCGGCTTGGTCACGTTGGCCTTGATGTACTCGGCGGCCTCTTCCTCGGCGCTGCCGCCGATCTCGCCGACCATGATGATGCCGCGCGTCTGTTCGTCGGCCTGGAACAGTTCCAGACAGTCGATGAAGTTCATGCCCTGGATCGGGTCGCCGCCGATGCCCACGCAGGTGCTCTGCCCCAGGCCGGCCTGGGTGGTCTGATAGACCGCCTCGTAGGTCAGCGTGCCCGAGCGCGAGACCACGCCGATCGAACCGCGCCGATGGATGAAGCCCGGCATGATGCCGATCTTGCAGCCGGGAACCTCGGCGTCGCCCGGCGAGATGATGCCGGGACAGTTCGGTCCGATCAGGTGTGCGCCGGAGCCCCACAGGGCGGCCTTCACGCGCAGCATGTCCTGCACCGGGATGCCCTCGGTGATGCAGGCGATGACCTCGATGCCGGCATCCGCCGCTTCCAGGATCGCGTCCGCCGCGAAGGCCGCCGGCACGTAGATCATGGTGGCGTTGGCGCCGGTCGCCTTGACCGCGTCATGCACGGTGTCGAACACCGGGCGATCGAGATGCGCCTGCCCGCCCTTGCCGGGCGTCACGCCGCCGACGAGGTTGGTGCCGTAGGCGATGGCCTGTTCGGAGTGAAAGGTCCCCTGCTTGCCGGTGAAGCCCTGGCAGATGACCCTGGTGTTCTGGTTGACGAGGATGGTCATGATGAATTCAACGTTCAGGTGATAGTCGGCTGGCAACTTCTTCGAGGAGCCGCCGGCCATGGGCAACGGCCAATACCAGGATTCGCTCGGCTTCGATCCGATAAATCAGGCGATAGCTGTACACGAAACGTTCCCGGATGGCGTCGTCGCCGAACTCGGGAACCACTCGCCCCAGTCTTGGATGTTCCCAAAGTCCGGATGCGGTATCGAGGATCTTGACGGCCACCGCACGCGCATAGAAATCGGAATCGCGCGCGATGTAACGAACCAGGCTGTCGAGATCATCGACAGCCTCCGGTGACCAATGGATCAGATCTGCCAATCCTTGAATCTCCGTTCGACCTCGGCGTGACTCAGCGTGCCCTCCCGCTCGGCACGTTCGATGCCGCGCTGCACCTTTTCGATCAGGTACAGGTGGTATTGAACGTCTTCGAGGGTGCAGTCGTCGGGCAACTTGTCGAGCAGCGAGCGGACATCTTGCTTGGCCGTGTTCATGCGCGTTCTCCTCATGCCTGGCCGGCGGCGGCGACGACTTTGCGCGCCGCATCGGTCAGGGCCTCGGCGGCGGTGATGTTCATGCCGGACTCGGCCAACAGCGCGCGACCGCGATCGGCATTGGTGCCTTCCAGGCGCACCACCACGGGCACGCCGACATCGACCGTCTGCACTGCCTGGATGATGCCATCGGCGATCAGGTCGCAACGCACGATGCCGCCGAAGATGTTGACCAGAATGGCCTTCACCTTTGGGTCGGAGAGAATCAACTTGAACGCCTCGGCGACACGCTCGGCGGTGACGCCGCCGCCGACATCGAGGAAGTTGGCCGGCTCACCGCCGTGCAGCTTGATCAGGTCCATGGTCGCCATCGCCAGCCCGGCGCCGTTGACCATGCAGCCGATCGAGCCGTCCAGGGTCACGTAATTGAGCTGGTGCTCGACCGCGATGCGCTCCTTCTCGTCCTCCTGCGTCTCATCGCGCAGGCCGACCATCGCCTGTTGGCGATAGAGGGCGTTGTCGTCGAGGTTGATCTTGGCGTCCAGCGCGAGCAGATCGCCGGCCTCGGTGATCACCAGCGGGTTAATCTCGACCAGGCTCGCATCCTTGTCCGTGAACAGCTTGTACAGGCCGCTCATGATGCCGGTCAGCTGCTTGACCTGGTTCACGTCCAGGCCCAGTCCGAAGCCGAGCTTGCGGCACTGATAGCCCTGCAAACCGACCACCGGGTCGACGTGCACGGTCAGGATCTTTTCCGGCGTGGTTGCCGCGACGTGCTCGATATCCATGCCGCCGGCGGCGGAGGCCATGAACACCACGCGCTCGGCGGCGCGATCGACCAAGGCCCCCAGATACAGCTCGGCGCGATACGGCGTCGCCACCTCGATCAGCACCTGATGGATCGGCAGGCCGGTCTCGTCGGTCTGCGGCGTGACCAGATTCCGCCCGATCATGCCCGCCGCCGCCGCCGCGACCGCATCGACGTTATCGACCAGTTTCACGCCACCGCCCTTGCCGCGACCGCCGGCGTGCACCTGCGCCTTGACCACCCAGCGCGAGGCATCCAGAGAACTCGCCACGCCGGCGGCGGCCTCGGCAGATTCCGCGACGCCACCGGAAGGCACCGGTATCCGGTAACTGGTGAAAAGCTGCTTGGCCTGGAATTCGTGCAGTTTCATGGCGACCCGCCCTGAACGGAAAAGAGCCGGGATTCTCAGGCACGCGCCCGACGGCCTCAAGCCGCCAAGCGAAAATCGAACCCCGATGGATTCAAACCACCCAGCTCCGGAGCGACAACGATCGGCGCATCAATCTTGCGGCGGCCTAGAAGGACGCCTCGGTCTGATCGGCGAACCGCCCCCGGTATTGCTCCGCCCCTTCCAGCTTCTGGAACACGAACTGACAGATCGGCGTGCCCGGATAAACCTCCAGCGGCGCGGGGCCGAAGTTGCTCATTTCCAGCACCTGCTGGCTGTCGATGCCCGGCCCCATGAACGGCGCGCTGATGTGCACCATCAGGCCGAGCCGCGCAAAGCGGCTGCGGCCTTCCAGCCAGCCGCACAGACCGGGCCCGAGGCGGATCCGTTCCCGGGTGATTCCCAGCACAGTCTCGCCCGGCATGATGAGGATGTGGTTGCCCTCCGCGACCTCGACCTTGTCGGTCAGATTCCGGTAATCGGTGTCCTCGCGCACCGCGATCACCTGATGCACCTTGCGGAACACGCGAAAGGTATTTGCCAGGGTCAGGTCCACTGACGCCGGCCCGACCAGATCGGGCGTGAATGGCGTGATGCCGATGGCGCCGGTTTCGATGGCTTGCAGG
Organism: Gammaproteobacteria bacterium; assembly: GCA_024234895.1. GTDB lineage: Bacteria > Pseudomonadota > Gammaproteobacteria > JACKNK01 > JACKNK01 > JACKNK01. The sequence continues at coordinate 241,153 of JACKNJ010000005.1, read as the reverse complement.
ATGGCTTTTCGTCCGAGTACCGACATACGCGTGTTTCCCTTGCCCACGATCGGGCGTTAAGGATGGGGTCAAACCAGCTCGCAACCCGCCAGACGGAACGCGGCCCTGCGACCGCAGACGACTTCACAGCCATTGCGATTGATTCCTTCCAGTGCTCCCCGGGCTGCCCGTCAGATTCCAGCAGCGCAGCTGGTCTTCGATACGGCCTGACCGGACGCTGACTGGAGAATGCCAGCTTACGACGCTGGCAGCCTGTCGGGCTTAGGGGGATCGGAGCGAGGATCGCATAGCGGCTTGTAGCCGATTCATCCTGAATCCGACAGGCGGCTAAGCCACCTACGCATTCAGTGCGGCCAGCCCCGCCAACACCCGCTCCAGTTCAAGCCTGGTCTCGGCCCAGCGCTCGTCGATCTGTTCCGGTTCGTGACGGCAGGCCATTTCCAGGGCCAGCGCGCGTTGCCGCAGGTCCTCGATACCCAGATTGGCGGCGACGCCCTTCAGCGTGTGCGCGGCGCGCACGGCGTCTCCCTCACCGCTTTGCCGGGCAGCCGTGAAAACCTCGGCGAAACCCGCGTATTCGTCACGGAAGCGGTTCAGCAGGCGGCGGTATAGGGCGACATTGCCCGCCGCGACCTTGAGGCCGGCTGATACATCGATACCAGGCAGTTGCGGCAACCCGTCATTTTTCTCGCGTGTCACCGGCGTCGGTTCCTTTTGCACCCGGGTGGTGGCCCGGGGATGAATCCAGCGCGCCAGCGTGATGAACATCGCATCGACATCGATCGGTTTGGCGACGTGGTCATTCACGCCGGCATCCAACGCCTTGCGACGATCACCGGCCATGACATTTGCCGTCATCGCGATGATCGGTATGTCGGCGCCGTCGCGCTCACGGATCGCCTGACTCGCGGTACAACCATCCATGATCGGCATCTGGCAATCCATCAGTACGCCGTCGTAGGCATGCGCGGCGACCATGTCGAGCGCCCGCTGGCCGTTATCGGCCCAGTCGACCTCGATCTCCTTGCCACGCAGCAGATCGACGACAAGCTCACGGTTGATTGCATTGTCCTCGACCAGCAGCAACTTCGCGCCGCGCAGATGGGCGACCGCCCGCTCGACTTCCTGGGCCCTGGATTGCTCGTGCGGCTTGATGACCGCTTCCTGCCCCATGGCGACCAGGATCGCGTCGTACAGCGCTGAGGGCGTCACCGGTTTGGCCAGCTGAGCCGCCAGGTCGAGTCCGCTCGCGGCCTCGTGCAACTCGGCCTGTGCGTACGCGGAGATCATGATGATCGTCGGCACATGCTGGATGTCCGGTCTGTTCCGGATCAGGCGGACGGTGTCGATGCCGTCAAGGCCGGGCATCCGCCAGTCCATCAACACCAGATCAAAGGGTTTGGCCCGCTCGGCCCGCTTGAGCTCATCGATGGCGGCCGCGCCGGAATCGACCTCAACGACCTCGAAATGGAGGGCCCGCAGCTGGTTATGGAGGATCTGCCGGGAAGTCGCGTTGTCGTCAACGATGAGCATCCTGAGCGCGCTCAATTCCGGCCGCTTCTCCGTCCCGGCCCGGTCATGCCCGGTCGGGACCTCGAACGCGACCGTGAACCGGAAGCTGCTGCCCTCGCCCAACGTGCTGTCGACCTCGACGTACCCACCCATGATCCCGACCAGTTGCTTGACGATCGCGAGGCCAAGGCCACTGCCCCCGAATTTCCGTGTGGTGGAGGTGTCCCCCTGATGGAAGGCCTGAAACAGGTTTTTCTTCTGCTCCGCCGAGATGCCAATGCCGGTATCGCGCACCGAGAATTGCAGCGTGGCCCGTCCACCGTCCGCTTCGATCAGCACGACCCCGACGACCACTTCACCGGACTCGGTGAATTTCACCGCGTTCCTGGCGAGATTGTTCAACACTTGGCCGAGGCGCAGCGGATCGCCAAGCAGCGCGTCGGGGACGTCCGGATCGATATCGAACAGCAGCTCCAGCCCCTTCTTCTCGGCCTCCAGGCCGACCAGGGCGAGCAGATTGTCGAACACGGTATCCAGGCTGAACTCGACGCGCTCCATGTCCAGCTTGCCGGCTTCGATCTTGGAGAAGTCGAGGATGTCGTTGATCAGGCCGAGCAGGGATTCCGCCGAGGCATGCACCTTGCGCAGATAATTGGCGACCTTGTCGCTCAGCACCTCCTGCAAGGCCAGATGAGACATGCCGATGATCGCGTTCATCGGCGTGCGGATCTCGTGACTCATGTTGGCGAGAAACTCGGACTTGGCCCGGTTGGCCTCCTCGGCCACCCGCATCGCGCCTTGCAGTTCCGCGGTCCGCTCCTCGACCAGTTCGGTCAACTGATCCTTGTGCCGCTCCAGTTCCTGCTTGACCTGGCGGTGGTGGCTGATATCGCGGCCGATGCCGAGCACGCCGACCAGCTTGCCGGCGCTGTCGAACCACGGGGTCTTGATCGTTTCCAGCGTCTCCTTGTGGCCGTCGCTGGCGAAGGTCAACTCCTCCTCGTTGATCGAGGGACCTCCAACCTCCATGGCGAGTCGATCCTTGCCGCGGAAGAAGTCGGCCAGCTCCCTGTCGACGAAGTCGTAGTCCGTCTTGCCGATGATCTCGGCCTCGGACGCGCCGTAGAGCTCCTCGAAACGCTTGTTGCAGTTGAGATAGACACCGTCGGCATCCTTCAGCCAGATCAGGTCCGGCAGGGTCTTCACCAGGGTCTTCCACTGCGTCTGGTTCTTCTCCAGTTCGCGCTCAAGCTCCAGACGGGCGGTGACGTCGCGCGAGGAGGAATAGACGAAATACTCGCCGTCCAGTTCGACCGCGGCAATGTTGAGATCGACGTCCAGGAGGGTGCCGTCCTTGCGACGGTGCCTGGTTGCGACGATGCGGCTACCACCACCCTGGATCAGGCGCTGGATGAGCTGCTGGATTTCCGCCCAGGAGTGCTGAACATCCCACTCCGTGACATGCAGCTGATTGATGACACTCCGGTCGTAGCCGAGCATGTCCAGGAAGGCATCGTTCGCATCGACCAGCCGGCCACTCATGTCGATCAGATGGATACCGTCGCTGGCGTTCCGCAGGATGGTCTGCAGGCGTTTGGTTTCCCTGTTCAGCTGGTTTTCCGTCAGTTCCGAGGACTGGATCAGGCGCCGCGTGACGAGGAGACCGGCGGTGACGAGCAGCAGAAACAGACCGGTGGAGATCATCAACAGCAGGGATTTGATCCGCCGCGCGCCATCGCTGATGACATTGGAGAACGCGACCTCCAGCACGCCCGCCTCCGCGTCGGTTCGGTAGATGCGCGGCAGGGCTTCCTGCACCGCTGCCTGATCGTCGCGATCAACGAGTTCGCGGAGTGACGTCCCCTGTCGTTGCAGCTCCTCGATGAGTGCATCCGCGCGGCGCCAGATGTCGATCGCGTCGCGGATGTACGGGGCATGCTGGAAGTACAGGAACAAATCGATCATGCCCGGAACGTCGTCGGGGTGATTGCCGCCCGCCAGGAAACCGGCATGAGCGGCATCGACGTCCGGGGCGTCGCCCTGCAAGGCCCTTCTGGCCCTGGCGTCATCCAGCGGAACCGCCAGCGCATTCTCGAAGGCCTGATAATCGGCATCGGCGCGGGAATGCACGTACCGTTGCAGCGCCGCGACCGCGTCCTTCCGCGCCTTGGCGTACAAACCCTCGCCGCGCACATAGCTGCGCACGCCATCCATGATCGCGGCATGCAGATACAACTGGGCCAGCAGGATCGCCGCCACCCCGACGAACAGCAACGCCACCAGGGAAATGGATTTCTTCATCTATCCGCGCGTCTTTCGTTCTTGGCATGCCGAACCGCCGGTTTCGGCGTCGTATCCGGTTCGCCCGGCTCGACGACATCGAGCCGGCATCCAGCGCTTGGCGACATGGTCGTTCAAGCCGCGATCGAGAGCCACCTCCCGCGAGAATTCAACCACCACCGCCATGGGCATCAGGGTGCCCGGCCCTTGAGCGTGAAGCGGGCTCGCCTCCAAGCGCGGATTCGGCATCGCACCCGGTCCGGCCGCGGCACAAGTGCTTTATTCCGCTTCGGCAATGTGCAAAGTCGCGGATTGATTTGACAGTCTCGCTGCCGATACTGGCGATGACGGCGAACGCCATGGCCGCCGATCGCGAGAAGGCGCTGGCGGCGGGCATGAACGATCACCTCTCCAAGCCGATCGACCCGAACGCCCTGCTGCGGACGTTGGCCGCCTGGATTAGCGGGCGGTGACTCTGCGCCCATACAGCCCGCGCCCGCCATCGCAACCGGGGCGCCGTTGCCCGTTTCGCTAACGAGGTGCCGGTCGAGCAACGTGCCGCGTACTTCCGCCGCCCCTGGAACGAAGCCAGATCGCAGAAGCGGGCCTGCCGCGCCTACGGGATTATCGCCACGCCGTGCGCAATCGCGCCCGGTTCACGGCAAGCCACTGCATCGCGATGATCGGCGTGGTGGTGTTGATGCGTCCGCCCGGGCGGGCTTCGGCGATGGCGTCATCGGCAGACATGACCGCGACGCGGATGTCCTCACCCTCGGCGGCGACGCCGTGAATGCCTCCCGCACCAGCGGCATCGACGCGGGCGACGTAGAGCGCGATGCGCTCGGTGGTCGCGGCCGGCGCGACCATGTATTCGTGCACGAACTCGAGATCGGAGATCGCGCAGCCGGCCTCCTCCATGGACTCACGATGCGCGACATCGGCATCGCTCTCCCCCGCTTCGACGATACCGGCGACCAGTTCCAGCACCCAGCCGCCCTCGGGGTGCGCGGTCGCGCCGATGCGGAACTGCTCGATCATGACCAACTCGTCACGCACCGGATCGTAGAGGATCACCGCGATCGCGCGGCGCATGTCCAGCACCTCGCGACGGATCGGCGGGCTCATGCCGCCGGCGAAGGTCTGGTGACTCAGCGTTACCCGGCGCAGGCGGAAGAAGCCCTCGTACATCACCTCGTCGGCCAGCACATCGAGACGTCGGCGGTCGTCCCGATCCGTCATTTCTTCCCGGATTTGAAGTGCTTGATCATGCGCTTGCGCTTGTATTCCTGACGCGGCGTAAGCGTGTTGCGCTTGCCTGCGTAAGGGTTCTCGCCGCTCTTGAACTCGACCCGGATCGGCGTGCCCTGCAACTTGAAGATCGCGCGAAAGCGATTGATCAGATAACGCTTGTAGGCATCCGGCACGCGCTCGGTCTGGTTACCGTGGATGACGATGATCGGCGGGTTGCGGCCACCCTGATGCGCGTAACGCAGCTTGATGCGCCGGCCCCGCACCAGCGGCGGCTGGTGTTCCTGGACCAGATCTTCCAGCACGCGGGTCAGATCCTGGGTGGACAGCTTGCGATGGGCAGCGGCATCGGCGCGCTGCACCGCTTCCAGCAGATGCCCGACATTGGTGCCGTGCAGCGCGGAGATGAAGTAAAGCTCGGCGAAGTCGAGGAAATGCAGACGCAGGTTGAGCTGGGTACGGAAGGCGTCCCTGGCCTCCTGGCGCAGGCCATCCCATTTGTTGACCGCGACCACGACCGCACGACCGCTCTCCAGCACGTGCCCGGCGAGGGTCACGTCCTGCTCGGCCAGCCCCTGTTGCGCATCCAGCACCAGCACCACGACGTTGCTCTGCTCGATCGCCTGCAAGGTCTTGATGATGCTGAACTTCTCGATCGCCTCCGTCACGTTCTTGCGGCGCCGCACGCCGGCGGTGTCGATCAGCGTGTAGTTCACGCCCTCATGCTCGAACGGCACGAAGATGCTGTCGCGCGTGGTGCCCGGCAGGTCGAAGGCGAGCACCCGGTCCTCACCGATGATCCGGTTGATCAAGGTGGATTTGCCGACGTTCGGGCGCCCGACCACGGCCACCCGCAAATTCATGCCGGCCTCCGCATCCTCCACCTCGTCGGCGGGCGGGAGTGCCTCGAGCACCGTTTCCATGAGGCTGGTGACGCCGCGCCCGTGCACGGCGGCGATCGGCAGGGGCTCGCCGAGACCGAGCGAGAAGAAATCGGTGCCGACCACGTTCTCGTTGACGCGGTCACTCTTGTTCACGACCACGAACAGCGTCTTGCCCATGCGCCGCAACTGGTTCGCGATCATCTCGTCGCCGCCGGTCGGGCCGGCGTGGGCATCGACCAGGAAGAGGACCACATCGGCCTCCTCGACCGCGCGCATGGACTGCCGCTCCATGAGCACGTCGATGCCTTCCTTTTCACCGGAAAGGCCGCCGGTATCGACGACGACGTAGGGCCGATCACCGACGCGACCGACGCCGTACTGGCGATCCCGGGTCAGGCCGGGTTGATCCGCGACCAGCGCGTCCCGACTGCGCGTAAGGCGATTGAAGAGCGTCGATTTACCGACATTTGGGCGCCCGACGAGGGCTATGACTGGAAGCATTATTGCGGCTCAAACCGGGTGGCTCGCGACATTCAAGCGCCGGGACGCAGCGCGACGACGTTGCCGCCACGGCCCTGCACGTAGAGCACGCCGTCCTGCTCGACCATCGGCCCCAGCACGCCCTTGTCGTCGGTGCGGATACGACCGACCACGCGCCCATCCTCGCGGGACAGGAAATGCACATAACCCTCGAAATCGGCGACCGCCACGTAACGCCCGACCGCGACCGGTCCGGTCAACGCGCGGCGATGCAGCTCGGTCTGCCGCCACAGCGATTCGCCGGTGCTGGCGTCCAGAGCCCAGACATCACTGTCCTCGTCGGTCACGTAAACCTGGTCCGCATCCACATCGAGCCCCGCGCTGGAGGACATCTCACGCGACCATATGCCTTGCCCATCCTGAATCTGGAAGGCGGCCGCGCGGCCCTGGAAGCTAACCGCGAACACGGCGGTGGCGCCGATCACCGGGTCGCCGTCGATGTCGACGATGCGCTCCAGTTCGGAGCGGCCACTGGCGACCGCGACATCACGCTCCCATACGGGGAAGCCCTTCTCCAGGGTCACCAGGGTCAGCTTGCCGCTGTCCGCACCACTGACCACGCCATTCTTGCCGACCAGCACCGGCGCGCTGACGCCACGCATGGTCAAGGCCGGCACGCGGCGGGGATAAACCCAGACACGGGCCCCGGTACCGGCGTCGTAACCGGAGAGGTTGCCGTCCACGGTGCGGACGACAACGACTCCGCTCTTGATCACGGCAGGGGATAACGCCGGCGCGGTGAGCTGCGTCCGCCAGCGTTCGGCGCCGTCGGCGGCGCCCAGCACGATCAGCTGGCCCGCATCGCTGGCGACGACGACCAGCCCCTCGCCGGCACCGGCGCCAGCCGACAGCGGCTCATCCAGATCGACGCGCCAGGCACTCGCACCGGACCCCGCACTGAGCGCGGAAACCTCGCCATCGCGACCGGCAACGAAAACCTGCTGACCATCGAGCGCGGGCCGGAACCTCACCCACTCCTCTCCGACGCCGGAGCCTGCCGACGCGGACCACACCTGACTGACCGCGATCGGCGCGCTCACCGGCTTCAATTCCGCTGGCGGCTCGCGATTGTCGTCGCCGCCGAACATCCATTCGGAAACGGTTGAACAGCCCGTCATGCTGGCGCTCAGGGCAAGCAATGCCACCGACAGCGCGGAGGCTTTGATCACGGTACGAAACATGGGCTTCTCCAACATCACTGCGATCCGATTTCGATACAGGTTCGGGCAGGTCAGCCCGGGGGGGCACCAACGTTGTCGCGCTTCATCTCGACGATGAAACGCCTGCTGTCCTCGATCGGCATGTTCGCGAGGGCCTCAGCATAGGCAGTGCGCGCATCGGCGGCGCGGCCCTCGGCCACGGCGATGTCGCCACGCAGTTCCGCGAACTCGGCGATGAAACCGGGCGGCGCCGGCTCCGGCATCCCCGCCTTGGCGCCGGCGAGGTCGCCGGCAGCGATGCGGACGCGCACCAGCCGGGCACGGGCGAGCGCCTCGATGGCGGAATCCGGCGCGTTGTCGATCGCGAATTGCAGGTTCGGCTGCGCGCCGACCAGATCGCCATTTTCGGCCTTCAACTTGGCGATCATCAGACCTGCGAGCGACGCGTATGGCGTCGCCTTGAACTCGACCATCAGCGATTCGGCACGTTGTTCGGCCTGCGCGCTGTCCTTGCGATCCACCGCGCTGGCCAGCAACTGGAACTGCGCGGAGGCGGCTTCCGCACGCGCCTGCTCGTAGCTGGTCCACTGCTGCCAACCGACGATGCCGGCCACGCCGAGGATCACGCCGGTGACCACGGAGCGACCGTTTTCCTTCCACCAATCCCTGAGGGCCTCGGCTTCGTCTTTATTGGATGCGTTGATGTCTACCATGCTGTTTCCTGTGCTCAACCCGCGAGCACGCGGGCGATATCATCCAGCGGGACGGTGCGTTGCTCGCCTTCGCCACGGAGGGGTTTCAGGGTGATGCTGCGCTGCGCGACCTCATCGTCGCCGAGCACCATCGCCCAGGCCGCGCCGCTCTTGTCGGCGCGCTTGAACTGACTCTTCGGGCTGCCGCCGCCGCAATGCATCTGCAGGCGCAACCCCGGGACGGCATCGCGGATGTGTTCGGCGACCCCATGCAGCGCGTCGCGGGCGGCGTCGCCGAAGGCCAGCAGATACGCATCCGGCGCATCGTCGGGCAGCGGCGCGCCGACCTCCTGCAGGACTTCGACCAGCCGCTCGATGCCGATCGCGAAGCCGATCGCCGGCCCCGGCTTGGCGCCCAGTTGTTCGATCAGGCCATCGTAACGACCACCGGCGCAGATGGTGCCCTGCGCGCCGAGCTTGTCGGTGACCCACTCGAACACGGTCTTGGCGTAGTAATCCAGCCCGCGAACCAGCCGCGGATTGACGTCGTACCCTACCCCGGCGGCATCGAGGATCGCGCGCAGACGGGCAAACTCGCTGGCGGATTCCTCGTCGAGGTGATCGAGCAGACGTGGCGCACCCTCGATCATGGCCTGCATCGCCGGGTTCTTGCTGTCCAGGATGCGTAGCGGATTGCTGTGCAGGCGGCGTTGCGCGTCCTCGTCGAGCACCCCGGCGTGGGCCTCGAAATAGGCCACCAGCTTGTCGCGATAGGCCGCGCGTGCCTCCGCGCTGCCCAGCGTGTTCAGTTGCAGACGCACGTCGGACAGACCGAGCGTGCGCCACAGGCGCGCGCTCATCAGGATGAGTTCGGCGTCGATGTCGACATCGGCGATGCCGAATACCTCGACCCCGATCTGATGGAACTGGCGATAACGCCCCTTCTGCGGACGCTCATGGCGGAACATCGGCCCCGCGTACCACCAGCGCTGCACCTGACCGTTGCCGATCGCGGCGTTCTGGATCGCGGCGCGCACGCAGCCGGCGGTGCCTTCCGGGCGCAGCGTCAGGCTGTCGCCGTTGCGATCCTCGAAGGTGTACATCTCCTTCTCGACGATGTCGGTGACCTCGCCGATGGAGCGCTTGAAGAGTTCGGTCTTTTCCAGCAGCGGCAGGCGGATCTGGCTGTAGCCGTAGGCGCCGAGCAGCTCGGCGACCCGGCCTTCGACGTACTGCCAGGCGGCGGTGACCGGCGGCAGGAGGTCGTTGAAACCGCGGATGGATTGAATGGATTGGGACATGAGCGATGTTGGCGATGCCGGCACGCCGCTTTCGGAGTGCAGCGCATCGTGAGCGGGGTGACGGTCGGGACGCGGCCTATTGGGCGATGCCTTCGTCCGCGATCTGGAAGCGCGCGATCTTACCGCGACTGAAGCGGTTGTGGTCGAAGGGCTTGCCGTTGAACTCGACGCTGACACCATCGGACTGACCCAGGGTCACGTCGAACGGTGCGACGCCACTGAGATCCAAGACCTGACCGGGCTTCATGACCCCGAAGGCCAGGCGTTTGCCGGCGGCATCGCGGACCTGGGTCCAGCAGTTGTCGCTGTAGGTCAGGGTCAGGCGGTCGATCGCGGACGCGGTGCCCGGTGTCGATTCGGTGACGGATTCCGCAGGCGGCTCGCTCAGGACCGAAGGGATTTCCACCGGCCCGGCGACGGCGGGCGCGGCCTCCTCGAGCATCGTCGGCGGCTCGTCGCCCGGTGCTTCCTCGACCGGCGGCGTCGTGATCCTCACCGGTTGCTCATCGACCGGCATCCCGGTGACACCCAAGGCCGGTCGATCAACCGCCGGATCAGCCGCCGGATCGGCCGCGGAGTCGGCCACCGACGCCGAAGACATATCGTTGGTGCCCAGATCGAGCGCGGCGAGCGGCTTGTTGGCAACGACCGAGCCGAGCGCCGACACCGAGCCGCGCTGCTGCCACCACCAGTACGCCCCGGCCGCGAGCGCGATCACGATGATCACCAGCAGGACCGTCGGAACGATGCTGCGACCCGTTTTCGGCACGCCGGTGGCACTGATCCGCACCGGTGCCCGGTAGTTGCGCTCCGCCGGGTCGACACCCTGCATGGCATCGAAGCTGGCCAGGATGTCGTCCGCCGGCAGCCCGACCATGCCCGCGTAGGCACGCAGATAGCCGCGCACGAACACCGCCGGCGGCATCTTCGAGTAATCGTCTTTCTCCAGCGCGTTGATGGTCGCGATGTCCAGATTCAACTGGGTCGCGATGTCGCTCTGATCGAGATTGCCGAGCTTGCGCGCGTCGCGCAGACGGTGTCCCGGCCCGACCGACGAGAGGGTGACGCCATCGATTTTGTTGGAAGGAATTTCAGCCATCGGGTTGAGACTCATTGAGTAGTTGCGTCTCCCGCGAGTCCGGATATCGGCTCTTGAGCAGATACGCGTAACGGGAAACCTCGGTCTGGTCGTTCAGCGCGCGTTCGACGCGCACGCCCAGCCAGAGGCTCTGCGGGGAATAGCCGGCGACCTGGAAATAACGTTGCAGATAGGCCCGGGCCTGCAGGTATTCGTTGCGCACATAAGCGAGCTTGGCAAGCTCATGCAGCGCGACGGCGAAATTGGGATTGGCCGCGAGCGCATCCCTGAAATAACCCTCGGCCTTGATCAGGTCCGGTTCCAGGCGCGCGCACAGCCCGGCGTTGACCATGCCGATCTCGGGGGTCGCGTAGAGCTTGTTGGCGATGACCTGGCGGAAATTGTCCTCCGCCTCCTGGAAGCGGTTCCGCCGGCACAGGTATTGCGCGTAGTTGTTGCGGATCGAGCCGTTGTCCGGTTCCAGCGAGAGCGCCTTCTCGTAGGCGGTTTCGGCGTCGGCGACACGATCCAGGCGTTCGTAGAGCAGCGCCGCGTACCCGGGCGCGCTCGCGAAGCTCGGGTCCGCCTCCAGCGCCCGCTCGAATTTCTCGAGCGCCAGATCGTTACGATCCTTGCGCATGTACTCGATACCCAGCTGGGTATTCACCTCGGCGATCTGCCGGGCCTTGATCTGGTCGTCGGTGAGTGGCTTGTCCGCCTTCACCTCACCCTGCTGCGGACAGCCGGCGAGCAGGCCGACGGCAATCAGCATGGCCGGGATCAGGACCTTCACGAGCGCGCTCCGTCGTCGGCACGGCTGGCTTCGCGGTCGCTGGCCTTGTGCACGCGGACGGTTTCATCGAGCCGGCGCACGCGATTCTCGACCTGCCCCTTGAGCTGGCCGCAGGCCGCGTCGATGTCGTCGCCGCGCGTCTTGCGGATCGTGGTGCGCAGGCCGCCAGCAGCGAGGATGTCCTGGAAACGACGGACCTGGTTCATCGACGAGGTCTCATAACCGGAACCGGGGAACGGATTGAACGGGATCAGATTCATCTTGGAGGGGATGCCGCGCAGCAGCTTGAGCACCTTGTGGGCGTGCTCGGGCTGGTCGTTGATGCCCTTGAGCATCACATATTCCCAGGTGATGTGGCGACGCGGCGCGTTGCGCACGAAATCCTTGCAGGCCGGCATCAGTTCCTCGAGCGGGTAACGGCGGTTGACCGGCACCAGTTCGTCGCGCAATGCGTTGTCCGGCGCGTGCAGCGACACCGCGAGGCTGACGTCGGTGAGCTCGCGCAGCCGGTGCAGCGCCGGCACCACGCCGGAGGTGCTCACCGTGACGCGGCGCTTGCCCAGCCCCCAGGCGAGATCGTCCATGAACACCTCGGCGGCGGTGACCACGTTGCGGTAGTTCAGCAGCGGCTCGCCCATGCCCATGAACACCACGTTGGTGACCACGTGCTTGACACCCTCGTCCTTCAGATGGGCGAGTGCGTCCTGCGCGATCCACATCTGCCCGGCGATCTCGCCGGCGGTCAGGTTGCGGTTGAAACCCTGCTTCGCGGTCGAGCAGAAGCTGCAATTCAGCGAACAGCCGACCTGCGAGGACACGCACAGAGTGCCGCGCTTGCCGTCCGGGATGTACACGGTCTCGATCGAGTTGCCGCCGTCCAGACGCAGCAGCCACTTGATGGTGCCGTCGGTGGAATCCTGGCGGGTGACGATTTCCGGCAGGCGGATCTCGGTGCTCGCCTTCAGCCAGTCGCGAAACTTCTGGCTCAGATTGCTCATCTGGTCGAAATCGGACACGCGCTGGTGATACAGCCACTTCATCAGCTGCACGGCACGGAACGGCTTCTCGCCGATGGTGGCAAACAACGCCTCCAGGCCGGCCTTGTCGAGGTCGAGCAGATTGACCTTGCCGTCCGCGCCGGTCGCCTCGGCGATCGCCTCGGCAGGCGTGGCCCGGCTCAGCGGGTCAAGGCGCGGGTCAGCGGGTGCGGGGGCAGAGTTCGTCATCACTGAAGAAGTAGGCGATCTCGACAGCGGCGGTCTCGGGCGCGTCGGAGCCATGCACGGCGTTCTCGTCGACGGTCTCGGCGAAATCCGCGCGGATCGTACCGGGGGCGGCATTGGCGGGGTTGGTGGAACCCATCAGCTCACGGTTGCGGGCGATCGCGTTCTCGCCTTCCAGCACCTGCACCATCACCGGCCCGGAGATCATGAACTCGACCAGATCGTTGAAAAACGGGCGCGCGCGGTGCACCGCGTAGAAACCTTCGGCGCGTTCGCGGGACAGCTGCACCATCCGCGCGGCGACGATGCGCAGGCCGTCCTGCTCGAAACGGCGGTAGATCTCGCCGATCAAGTTTTTGGCGACGGCGTCCGGCTTGATGATGGAAAGCGTGCGTTCGACGGCCATGAGCGACTCCGCGAAGGGGTTGTGAACAACGGCACCCGGCTGAACTCATGTACAGGGGTTCGTGCCGGGGCCAGAAACACCAAACCCGCGCCGGGGCGCGGGTTTGTGCATGAGTGCCCGGAGTTTATCCGCGCCGTTGCGCAGCGGCAATGCAACGTTGCGGAACAAGCACTTACTTGTCGACGGAAAAACTCTCGCCACAGCCGCAGGTCGAGACCGCATTCGGGTTGTTGAACACGAAGGTCTGGTTCAGGCCCTGGGTCTCGAAGCCGAGTTCGGTACCGTCGATGAACGGCAGCGATTCGATGCCGACGACCAGCTTCGCACCGTCACGCTCGATGATCTCGTCGCCGTCCTTCAGATCGTCGACGTAATCCAGCGAGTACATGAAGCCGGAACAGCCGGAAGGCTTCACCGCCAGGCGGATGCCCAGCCCGGAGCCGCGCTTTTCGATGTTGCGGCGGATCTGCTTCGCCGCGGATTCGGTCATGGTGATGGCCATCGGGAACCTCGATGTGTATTCGTTGCAATCAGGTTATGGAAACACAACCCCGGTCAGTCTTTGACCCCGGACTTGTCTGGAGATTCCAGCGCCTCGCAGCTTTCTTCCGAGTGGACGTGGCGGCGCTCCGCTTCCACCTCGTCGTGGATGATGTCCAGGCCGCCGAGCTTCGGGATTTCCGCCAGATCGACCTTGCCGCCCATGGCGGCGACCGCGTCGGTCAGTTCCTTCAGGCGTTTGTCCGTCGCGTTGACGTGATCGAGCATGCAGTTGATGGCGTTCGCGACCGGATCGGGCATGTCCTTGCTCATGCCGTAGGCGTCGAAACCCATCTTGCGGGCGAGTTCGGCGCGCTCGGGGCTGACCTGCGGCGCCATGCGCGGCTCGACCAGCCGCCCGGGCACACCCACGACGGTGCCGCCCGGCGGCACCTCCTTGAGCACGACGGCGTTGGAGCCGACGCGCGCGCCATCGCCGATCACGATCGGACCGAGCACCTTGGCGCCGGCGCCGACGACCACATCGTTACCCAGCGTCGGATGACGTTTGCCCTTCTGCCAGGTCGTGCCGCCCAGGGTGACGCCGTGGTAGAGCGTGCAGTCATCGCCGATCTCGGCCGTTTCGCCGATCACCACACCCATGCCGTGATCGATGAAAAAGCGCCGGCCGATGGTCGCGCCAGGGTGAATCTCGATCCCGGTACGCCAGCGTTGAAACGTCGATATCCAGCGTGCCAGCCATTTGAACTCCGCCCGCCACAGGCGATGCGCGAGCCGATGCCAGAGCACCGCGCGCAGGCCGGGATAACAGGTCAGCACCTCGAAGGCATTGCGGGCCGCGGGGTCGCGGTCGAACACGCACAGGATGTCTTCGCGGATCTTCTCGAACATGACGGATGGCCGTTGGTGGGCGGGTCAAGCCCGCATTATCTCTCGTTTGCGGGCACGTTTGCGGCGCGCTGCGAAGAACGGCAGATGCCACGCAGGATGTTGACCTCCTCGTGGCTCAATTCGACGCGGTTGAACAGGCGGCGAAGGCGGCGCATCAGATGGCGCGGATTGGCCGGATCGAGATAGCCGATTCCGACCAGCGTCTGCTCCATGTGCGCGAACATGCCCTCGATCTCGTCGGCGGTGGCTGGCGCGCCGCCGGCATCGCCGACCTCGCGCGGCTGGCCGCCATAGCCGAAGGCGGTGGCGATCTCGTAGCTGAGCACCTGCACTGCCGCAGCCAGGTTCAGCGACTGGTACTCCGGATTGCTGGGGATGTGGACCAGATAGCGGCACTGCTCCAGTTCAGCGTTGGTCAGGCCGGACTTCTCGCGCCCGAACACCAGGGCGACCTCGCCCTCCGCGCTCGCGGTGGCGATGCGTTCGCCGCATTCGCGCGGGTTCAGCTGCGGCCAGCTCAGCGAGCGCAAACGCGCACTGGTGCCGATCACGACGTGACAGCCGGCCAGCGCCGCCGCCAGCGAGTCGGTCACCGTCGCGCGGGCCAGTATGTCATCGGCACCCGAGGCGCGGGCCGTGGCCTCCGCGCCCGGAAACCCGTTGGGATTAACCAGGACCAGTCTGGACAGGCCCATGGTCTTCATCGCCCGCGCCGCGCCGCCGATATTGCCGGGGTGCGAGGTTTCGACGAGTACGATGCGAACGCGTGACAGGAAATCATTCATGAGCGGTCAATCTGCCGGGTGTCGGGCCCGGTATTAGAACAAAATGATATTCTTCGCGTTTCGCCCGTTCTTTCTCAAGTGACCCCGTCATGGCCCAAGACCCGCTCCTGAACATCGCCGTGTCCGCGGCGCGCGCCGCCGGACGCATCATCATGCGCAGCGCGGATCGCATCGATTCGCTGACCATCAACACCAAGCAGCGCAACGATTTCGTCTCCGAGGTCGACGTGCAGGCCGAGCAGGCGATCATCCAGACGATCCACAAGGCCTACCCGGCTCACGGCATCCTCGGCGAGGAAAGCGGCACCCAGAACGACGACGCCGACGTGGTCTGGGTCATCGACCCGCTCGACGGCACCACCAACTACCTGCGCGGCTTCCCGCATTACGCCGTGTCGATCGCCGCCAAGGTCAAGGGCAAGCTCTCCCACGCGGTGGTCTACGACCCGAGCCGCGAGGAGATGTTCGTCGGCAGCCGCGGCGCCGGCGCGCGTCTCAATGACCGCCGCCTGCGCGTGACCCCACGCACCGGCATCGACGACGCCCTCCTCGGCACCGGGTTCCCGTTCCGCAACGAGCAGCACCTCGACGAGTATCTGGCGATGTTCAAGGACATCTACACCCGCTGCTCGGAGATGCGGCGCGCCGGTTGCGCCGCGCTGGACCTGGCCTACGTGGCCGCCGGTCGCCTGGACGGTTTCTGGGAGATCGGCCTGAAGCAGTGGGACTGGGCCGGCGGCGCCCTGCTGGTCCGCGAAGCCGGCGGCATGGTCGGCGACTTCACCGGTGGCGAGGGTTACTGGCGCAGCGGCAACATCGTCGCCGGCGCACCGAAGCTGTTCGCCGACCTGATCAAGACCATCCGCCCGCATCTGACCGAGGGGCTGCGGTGAGCGGGAATTGATCATGTGATCGACATCATCTGTCTGAGAGGTCTGGCTCCCAGACAAGGTGCCCGGAAATGAAGACGGCCCGCCGGCGCAATGCCGGCGGGCCGTATTGTTTCCGGGGTCCAACCTCATGACGCATCAAGCGCACCCTGCCGCATTCAAACGCAGGTTTCGGTGCGCGGAGCGCACCCTACGACAGGCTTCGCCGACCGTCACCGAAAAGCACCGCGCCCGGCTCGATGCCGGGCGCGACGCTTCCATTCCCCCACCTCCCCAGGCTTCGGGGGGTGGGGATGCCCTGTCTGGACCCTCGGCCGCAGGGATGCCGCCGTGGAGCGTACAGGGATGTATTCACAGCGTGTGCTGACAGGGCCTACGCACCTCCCGAAGCCTTGCCACTTGCAGCGATGATGTTCACAACATCATCCACGCCACACTTCGTTACGAAACGAAACAAGCCAACCCCAAGCTGCTATCTTGATCGCCATGTGGCGATCACCCTCCTCAACCCCCCAAAGCGGCTTCCACTACGACCGTGTCGTGCTGGTCCTGCTTGCCTCGCTGCTCGCCCTGTCCACCCCGGTGGTCGCGTGGTGGAGCCGTGATGGCGTCGCCTGGTATCTGCCCTACCTGATCTGGCTGGGACTGATCGCGATGATCGCGCTGGCGCTGCGCGGGTTCCGGGTCGACATCGAAGACGAAGACGACAACCCGCGATGAGCCTCGAACTCGGCCCGCTGTTCGCGGCCATCGTCGCCTACCTGACCCTGCTGTTCCTGGTCGCTTACGCCGGCGATCGCGGCTGGCTGCCGGAGCGGCTGATCGCGCACCCGCTGACCTACACCCTGTCGCTCGGCGTGTACGCGACCTCCTGGACCTACTACGGCAGCGTCGGCTTCGCGCAGTCGCAGGGCTATCTGTTCCTGACCATCTACCTCGGGGTGACCGTGGCCTTCGCCCTCACGCCGATCCTGCTGGCGCCGATCCTGCGCCTGACCCGCGAGTACCAGCTCCACTCGCCGGCCGACCTGTTCGCCTTCCGCTATCGCTCGCAGGCCGCCGGCGTGCTGGTCACGCTGTTCATGCTGGCCGGCGCGCTGCCTTACATCGCCCTGCAGATCCGCGCAGTCACCGAATCGCTGGGCATCCTGACCCAGGAAGCGCCACCGCGTGTGCTGGCCCTGGGTTTCTGCGTGACATTGACGGTGTTCGCGATCCTGTTCGGCGCGCGCCATGTCTCGCCACGCGAAAAGCATCTCGGACTGGTCGGCGCGATCGCGTTCGAGTCACTGGTCAAGCTGGCCGCCTTGCTCGGGGTGGCCGGATATGCCCTGTTCGGCGTGTTCGACGGCCCGACCGGCATGCAGACCTGGCTGGATGCGAACCCGGAAGCCCTGCGGGCAATGACCCGGGGCGCGCTCGAAGGTGAATGGTTCACGCTGCTGGTACTGGCGTTCGCGGCCTCCTTCCTGCTGCCGCGCCAGTTCCACATGCTGTTCGCCGAGAGCCTGCGCCCGAACGCGCTGCGCACCGCCGCCTGGGCGCTGCCGCTGTTTCTGCTGCTGCTGGCGATCGCGGTGCCGCCGGTGCTGTGGGCGGCGCAGGCCGCCGCGCTGCCAACGCCCCCGGATTACCACGTCCTCGGTATCGCGCTGCATTCCGGCGAACCCTGGCTGGCTCTGGTCGCGTTCATCGGCGGTGTCTCGGCGGCCAGCGCGATGCTGATCGTGACCACGCTCGCTCTGAGTTCGATGTGCCTGAACCACCTGCTGCTGCCGGCCAGTTATCCGGACCCGCAGCTCAACGTATACCGCTGGGTGTTGTGGGGTCGCCGGCTGCTGATCGCACTCATCGTCGCCGCCGGTTACGGGTTCACGCTGCTGCTGGAAAAACACGAAGGGCTGGTGCAACTCGGCCTGCTCTCCTTCGTGGCGGTCGCGCAATTCCTGCCCGGCATCGTCGGCGTGATCTACTGGCCGCGCGCGACCCGTGCCGGCTTCATAGGCGGCCTCGTCGGCGGCGCCGGCGTCTGGGTCTGGGCGCTGATCCTGCCGCTGCTGCACAACGCGGGTCTGACCCTGCACGATTTCGGCGTCGGCGCGGCCTTGGCCGAGTGGCAGACCATGACCGGCGGCGGCAAATGGAGCTTCGCGACCTTCTGGTCGCTGGCCATGAACGCCACCTTGTTCGCGACGCTGTCGCTGGCGACGCGACCCAGCGCCGCCGAGGTGGAAGCCGCCGGCGCCTGCTGCCGCAACAGCCTGCTGCCGCCGATGGGCTTCGTCGAGGCGGCCACCCCGGCCCAGTTCGTCAACCAGCTGAGCCGCATCCTCGGCGCCGATACCGCCCAACTCGAGGTGCACAACGCCCTCGCCGACCTCGGCCTCGATCCGGGCGAGACGCGCCCCAGCGAACTGCGCCGTCTGCGTGACCGCATCGAACGCAATCTGTCCGGCCTGATCGGCCCGCAACTGGCGCGCATGGTCGTCGAACAGCGCCTCGCCCTGTCCGGCGCGCCCAACCGCACCCTTGCCGACACGATGCGTTTCATGGAGGACAAGCTCGAACAATCGCGCAGCCAGTTGCGCGGCCTGGCCGCCGAGCTCGACCAGCTGCGCCGCTACCACCGCGAGGTGCTGCAACACCTTCCGCTCGGCGCGGTCGCGGTCGGCGCCGGTCGCGAGGTGGTGTTGTGGAACAACGCGATCAGCGACATTTCCGGCATCAGCCGCTTCCAGGCCCTGTCCCAACCCGTCGACACCCTGCCCGAACCCTGGGACGGGCTGCTCGGCGATTTCCTCGACGATGCGGACAGCGAGCGCGTGAAGCGCCAGGTGCGCATCGGCCAGCAGCAACGCTGGTTCACGCTGCACAAGGCCAGCATCAGCGACGAGCGCGAGGACGACACCGGCGGCGAGGTGATTCTCATCGAGGATCTGACCGGCGTGCAGACGCTGGAAGCCGAGCTCGCGCACAGCGAACGCCTCGCCTCGATCGGCCGGCTCGCCGCCGGCGTCGCGCACGAGATCGGCAACCCGCTGACCGGCATCTCCAGCACCGCGCAACTCATGTCGCCGGATGACGGCCCGGATGCGATCCGCGAGTCCGCCGACATGATCGTCGAGCAGAGCCGGCGCATCCGCGACATCGTGCAGACCCTGGTCAACTTCGCCCATGCCGGGCGTACCGCGTCGACCGACAGAGGCCCGGATCTGAACGCCTTCCGGCCGGTCGCGATGACCGGCTGCGTGGACGAGGCCATGCGGCTGGTCAGCCTCTCGCGCGACGCGAAGCAGATCGAGTTCCGGAACCACGTCGACACCGGCGTCCGCGTCCAGGGGGACCGCCAGCGGCTCTGCCAGGTGCTGGTGAACCTGCTCAGCAACGCCGCCGACGCCTCGCAGCCCGGCGATCAGGTCGAGATCAGCGCCGACGCCGACGCCGACCATTGGGTGCTCCGCGTCCGCGACCACGGCCACGGCATTCCCGACGACATCCGGGAACACATTTTCGAACCCTTCTTCACCACCAAGGACCCCGGTCAGGGCACCGGTCTGGGGCTGCCGCTGGCCTTTTCCATCGTCCGCGATCATGGCGGCAGCCTGAGCATCGGCGACCCGCCCGTAGCGCCCGACGGCAATGCGCGCGGCATCGAGTTCCGCATCCGCCTGCCGGCCGCCGGGCTCACGTCATGAGGTTTTCACCATGAGCCGAATCCTGATCATCGAAGACGAGGTCGTGATCCGGCGCGCGCTGCGCCGGCTGCTGGAACGTCACCATCACGAGATCACCGAGGCCGGCTCGGTCGGTGAGGCGCTCGACCACCACGACATCGCCGCCTTCGATCTGATCATCACCGATCTGCGGCTGCCGGGCGCGCCGGGGACCGACATCATCGCGCGCGCCGGGCGGATACCGGTGCTCGTCATGACCAGCTACGCGAGCGTCAAATCGGCGGTCGAATCGATCAAGCTAGGCGCCGTCGACTACATCGCCAAGCCGTTCGACCACGACGACATGGTGCTGCTGGTCACGCGCATCCTCGAACAGGGCCGCACCCAGCGTCGGCTGGCGGGCCTCGCGCACGATCTCGACCAGCGCTATCCGGTCACCGGCATGGTTGGCGACGGGCCGGCCATGCAGACCGTGTTCGCGCAGATCCGCAAGGTCGCACCCACCGACAGCACGGTGCTGATCAGCGGCGCCTCCGGCACCGGCAAGGAGCTGGTCGCGCGCGCCCTGCATGCCGAGGGCAAGCGCGGCGAGGGCCCGTTCATCGCGGTCAACTGTGCGTCGATCCCGGAACGCAGCATCGAATCCGAGCTGTTCGGTTACGTGAAAGGCGCGTTCCCGGGCGCGCTCTCCGGCCATCAGGGTCTGATCGAGGCCGCCGAGGGCGGCACACTGTTCCTCGACGAGATCGGCGAACTGCCGCTGGCGGCGCAGAGCCAGTTGCTGCGCGTGCTCGCCGACGGCGAGGTCCGCCCGCAGGGTGCGCCGCACAGCCGGCGCGTCTCGGTGCGGGTGGTCGCGTCGACGCAACGCGACCTGAAACGCGAGATCGAGGCCGGTCGCTTCCGCGAAGACCTGTACTACCGCCTGCGCGTGATCGAGATCCATCTGCCCACGCTGGCCGAGCGTCGCGACGACATCCCCTCTCTCGCCCGTTTCCTGCTCGCGCGGACCGCGCAGCGCCTGAACCGACCGCCGATGCGATTCACCGAGCTGGCGGTCGGCGCGATGCAGGAGCACGACTGGCCAGGCAACGTGCGCGAACTCGAGAACGCGATCGAACGCGCGGTGATCCTCAGCGACGGCGAGGAGATCGATCTGGATGCCCTGGCCCTGCGCGAGCCGTCCGTGTCGGCGACCACGGAAGATGGCAACCCGACGCCACCCGACCTCTCGCTGGAGGATTACTTCCGCCACTTCGTGGAACGCAATCAGGGGCAGATGTCGGAGACCGAGCTTGCCGACCGTCTCGGCATCAGTCGCAAGGCGCTGTGGGAACGCCGTCAGCGGCTGGGGCTGGAGCGTCCGCGCAAGTCGCGGCGCAAGTGATCCCGACCGGATTACGCGGAAAGGGCCGTCATGACGACGCTCAGATCACCTGAAACGCCAGCAAGGTGGTGTTGTCGCCGCTGACGACCTGCTGTTGCACCACCAGATCGGTCAGGGCCGCCAGCAAGACATCCACCGCCGCGCGGCTTTCACCACCCGCCTCGTCCACCAGCGCCGCCCAGCGGGCCGTGAAGCTGCCAGGTTCCGGGACGTGCCAGAGGCCGTCGGTCGCCAGCAGGTAAAGGCGGCCGCGCGTCAGGTCGAGACGGCGGCGATCGCCCTGCCCCTGCAGGAAGGCCGGCAGATTGCCGTCATTGAGCTCGAACAGGTGCGGCGACGGGCCGCTGCGCTCGGAACGCAGGAACACATGGCCGAGAATGAACGCCTGGGAGATCGCGGAGCTGCGCCGCTCGTGGACGTGCCGATGCCAGGCCGCCGCCTCGATCTCGCCCGCCATCGCCCACTGCGTCGCCGGGACGTGGTCGATGGTCAGGCAGGACACCTTGTCCCGTGTGATCTCGTAAAGGCGGGAGTCGCCGGTGTGGAACAGCAGCGCTGGGCCTTCCGGGGGGATGTCGACGAGCGTCAGCGTGCAGCCGGCATTGCCACCGATCTGCGCGAACTCGACGTGCAGACTATCGTGCAGGGCCTCCAGATCCGCCGACAAGCCGGCGATTGTGGCTGCCGCCGGCACCTCCAGCAGCCCCTGCACGGTCCGCTCCGCCGCCAGGCGCCCGTGATCGTGTCCGCCGACGCCATCCAGCACGGCATAGCGCCGGTGGCCAGGCGTCCAGCCCACGATTCGGGTGTTCGTCTCGCATTCATCCCGCAGGTAGCGCGCCCGACCGTCGGCTTCGACGACGAGGTAGTTGTCCTGGTTCTCCGCCCGCATTCCCGGACGCGGCGCGATCACGGACCGCACCGCGATCTCGACTTCTCGCGTGGCCGGCACGAAGGCCATGTCTTCGACGATTCCATCCATCATGGCGCCTGCATCCTCATTGCCAGCACGGTGGGCAGACCGTAGTTGCCGAGTACATTGAGATTGTCGACGCAGCTATCCGATGCAGTGCGATTTGCCACTGGCCGATCACCAACGCATACCGTCGCGGTCAAGGTCGGCAGCGAATTCTCGATCCCCGACAGGGCCGGAATCTCGTCTCCAGTGGGGGCCGTGATGTGGACCTCAATCGTCATCCGTCCACCATCGCCCAAATCAGTGACAGTGGTCTCCATTTGCAACTTAAAGCTGACCCCATCAGGCGTTACGTAAGACAGAGGCAACGGGTTCTCCGCCTTTTGAATAACCAAGTCCGTAAGATCAGCCAACTCACCAGGCTTGACGCCTTTTCCTGCTTCCATAACCCGACTGAGCAAATAGTCGAATTGGCCAATCTGTGCCCAATAAGCCCTCACCTCGATGAGATTGCGTTCGATCGCGACGCTCTCGTTGACCAGGAAATGATTGATCAGGGACGAGGCGATCAGCAGCGTCACGAACATCACAGCCATGATCGACACCAGCACCACGCCGCGTTGCCGGCGCGCGAGCGACCGGGGATGCGCCTGGCGGCGATCAGAGGCAGTCGACATGGAAGGCCAGCACGTTGTGGTACTCGATCCGGTATTGGGCGGCGACGAAATCCTCGTTCGCACGCAGCAGACGCGGGTCGATCATCTCCACGCTGACCTCGGCGGTGGCAGGCCGTGAGCCCCCGCCGCAATGCGCGGGGATGGTCAGATTGCGGACCGTGGCGTCGATTCCGGCGTCCGATGCCAGATAACCGCGGATCGTGGCTTCTCCCGCCACCACGCAGTCCGGGTGCGGTGAGCCGGCGGCATCGCAAATGATCGGCGCGTTCAATTCGGTACTCTCCAGGGCTCCTGTTGCTCCCGCATCGATTACCAACTTCTGTGCCATCCGACCGACCGCGGCCCCACCGGGTGACAACACCCCATTGCCGATGTCCCCGGAACCACGAATGCCTGCCACTTCCTCCGGCGGGGCACCATTGATGACTCCGCCATTGGCGACCAGATCGAAGGCCAGACGGGCTTCCGCGTTCAGGTTCACGCGGCTGATCATGATTTCGGACATGCGCAGCGCCTGCACGAGAAACCCGAAGATGACCAGCAAAAGGCCGAGCCCGATGGTGGCCGCGACCATGACCTCGACCAGCGTGAAACCGTAAACACGGCTTAACGCTGCGTCGCGACGGGTCCAAGCCGGTCGCGCACGGTCAGTCGTAGGTACTCGCACGGCGCGCCACCATGGTCCGGACTTGCAGGGTCTCGATTTCGCCAAATTCCGCGACCATGGCCGCGGTACCGGCCACCAGCCGATATGGGAAAGACAGGCTCACGGTCATGAAATAACAGGAGTTCCGCCAACAGGCGGGCGGCGGCACGTCGATCTCGGCGATCTCCCAGGCCAGCTCCGCCGTGACCAGATTGTCGCGGTCCAGCCAGATCGTGTTGGTGTGTGACGATGCCGTCGGCGGGCCCGGGTAATCCATATGCAGAATCTGCCGCTCGCCGAAACTATTGGCGTCCACGTCGGCGTCATGGTTCTCGGCGACGACCAGCCCGCTGACCGTGCCCTCGCTCGGCGACGGGTCCTCCCGATAGATCCAGCGCCCGACGGTGACCCCGCCATCGGCATGCCTGCCGGCCTCGCCGAGGAAGTTGGTATGACGGTACAGGGCGGCCAGGCGCTCGGTCTGCGCATTGAGTTCGAACACGGCCTTCTGCCGCCATTGCAGGCGCTGGAACTGCTCGTCGACCAGGCTCCACAGTCCGACCAGCCCGATGACCAGCGTGGCCGTCAGCACGATGCCGATCAGCACCTCGATCTGGGTGATGCCGAACTGCTGCCGCACGGCCAGCGGAATCATGGCTGCAATGCGTCCATGGTGCTGATGCCGGCCATCCAGTCATGCACGATGGCGGCACGATGGGTATCCAGGTTGGTCAGGTCGGCGCCGTCCGTCGGCGGCGGATATCGCAGCACGACGACGCGCCCGACCCCGCCGATCTCACCCGCTTCCTGGACCCAGCCGGTGGCCGCGCGCTTCTCGTCGGCGGCGGTACAGGTCACGGCGGTGCTGTCGACGGTCACGGTGTCGTTGCCGGTCGCGGCGCTGTCGCGCAGCACCGCCCAGACCTCGAATTCGGCCGTGGCGGAATTGGTGATGAAGTCCGCGGTGACGACCAGGAAACAGAAGTTCCCGGCATCGGCGAGATCGACCCCGAGCGTGTCTTCCAGGTCCTGCTCGTCGGTGGTGGCGAGGTAACTGCCGGAGCGGTTGCGATAGACACGCTCGGCGGCCGCGATGCCGAGCAGATAAGGCTTCGCCTCCTCCAGACGCCCGGCGATCATCTGCACGCGGTACTGGGGCAAGGCGAGCACCGCGAGGATGGCGATCACCGCCATCACCACCATCAGCTCGATCAGGGTGAAACCGTCGCGGCGGATGTTCGGCATGCGGGCGGACATCACTTGCCTTTCTTCTCGCGGAAACGCAGCACGTATTCCTGCGTGCCGTCGCGGGTTTCCCGGGTCATGTAGATGCGATCCGCCTCGATGCGGGTCACCCGACGATCCTCGATCACGCTGCCGACGTAATAGTCGCGCCGATCGATGGTCGCGTAGTAACGGCCATCCTCCTTGCCGATACCGGTGAGCAGATGAATCCAGGTCAGGTCGATGACCGGCTTCGGCTGCGTGCGGCTGTGGTCGAAGGCGAAGCGCTGGAACGGATTGCGCTTGTCGCGCTTCTGCACCTGCTGCTTGAGCAGGCGCAGGCGCTCGCTGTCCAGCGGCTCCGCGTCGTTGCGCGGGGTGATGGAGAAGCGGATCACGTGCACCGGCGGCACCTGGGTGGCGTCATACGGGCGCACCTCCAGGTCGTTGATGACGGTGTTCAGGGATTCGAGATCCGCCATGAAGCGCAGGAAGGTGAAGTAATCCGTGTGCAGCTCAAGGTGGAATTTGTAGCGGTTCTCCTTGTCCGGCACGAGCTCGCGGAGGATGACCTGGGTGGTGTTGGCGATGTTGTTGATGCGGCTCAGGAACACCGGCATGGTCTGCACGCCCGCCGTCGGCGTGCTCTCCTTGGTCTCCTTGACCACCTTCAGACGCAGACTGAGCCGTTCGTTGTCCTCGACCAGAGCGGCGCGCTCCCGGGCCAGCGCGTCGATGGTCTGCTGCAGCACCCGGTAATTCTTCGCGTAGCCCAGCGCGATGATGGCGATGACCACGAACAACGAGGACACCAGCAACCCGCGATAGCGTTCGAGGAAGGCGTTCACAGCTCACCCCGGCGCGCACGTTCGAGCTGGCGGTTGCGGTTCTCGACGTTCTCCAGGGTGTGGTCAAGCCCGCCGATACCGGCCTCCGGTTTCTTGTGGTCGGGCTTCTGCACGGCCAGCCGCTTGTTCTCGTCGTACCAGCCGGCCAGCGTGAAGCGGACGATGTGATCCTGGTCGGCGTCGTCGATGCGCGAACCGTCGAAGGCGATCTCGCGGAAGTCGTTCATGAAGCCTTCTTCATCGACTTCGAGGCGCGCCATGTAGTCGGCGATCTCGGCGATGTGACCGCGCGTCGACGGCAGCGCCGCCCCCTCGATGACCAGCTTCTTGCTGACCACCTTGATCTTGTCGATCTGGCGCTCCTCTTCGCTCAGATAGACCTCGGTCAGCCACAGGTGTGAGTTGATGCGATTGGCCAGGGCGAGGAATTTCTCGGTCCACAGCACCTTGTCGACCTCGACCTTGACCGGCGCCTGGGTAACCCCCAATCCGCGCAACTGACGACGCAGATCGGTCTGCGTGTTGAGCGCGTTCACGTAGGCGATGGCCTCCGCCTCGTGACGCTTGGCGAGCTTGCCGTACTCGTCCCAGGCCAGGAACAGCAGGGCCGCCATCAGCACATAGGCGAGCATCAGGTACTGGCGGGCCGTACCCGGCGGGAGATCGTCATCCGGCGTCGACGAATCCGAGCTGAGCATGCGCCGTAGCCAGCCGCCGGCATCGGCGCCGGAGGCCGCTTTCCGCCTGCTCCCCGGCGGCGCCTTGCCGCCCCCGTCCGCCTCGCGGACGACGCGTGTACCGGCCCGACGCGCCGCGCTGCGGCGACTGTCGACGACCAGACGGCGGTTGATGTATGCGTAATGCAGCTTGCCGATCGACAGACCGCTGGCCTCGATGCCGGTCAGCAGATTCACGCCGACGCCAACGCTGCCGGCCGGCCAGTCGCCGCAGGCGCCGGTCACCACCTCGAGATTGCCGGCTTCGGCATCGTCGAGCGCGCCGCGCAGCCAAGGGCCGATACCTTGCAGATGCTCGAGTTCACCGAGCAGTTCAAGGCGTTCGGGACGTCCGCAGGCCTGCTGATCGGCGAAGAAGTCGATGCTCTCGACGATCTCGCGCCGCAGCCGCCGTAGCGAAGGTTCGAGGGCGCGCTCGATCGGCCCGAGGTGGACATTGGCGATCTCCCCGGAGCCGTCCCGCGCCGGCAACAGGCCGGACAGGTAATCCCGCCCGGCGAGGCCCGCCAGGGCCTCCTTGCGCGGAATGCCGCCGAGTTCCGCGACCTCCTTGGCCAGTGTCAGCACGCCGATCGGGAAAGTGCGGACCAGCAACGCACCCAGACCGCGATTGAGCAGGACCAGGCGCGTGTACTCGCCGCCCAGCTGCAAACCGGCGTAGACCTCGTCGTCGCCGCTCATGCCGCGCTGGATCAGTGCCTCCGTACAGTTGCGGACCGCCTCCAGACGCCCGAAATGCTTGTCGAGAGCGGCCAGGTATTCGCCCAGCACCCCGCTGTCGATGTAGCCGTAAACCTGCCGCTCGCCGGCGCCGTTGAGTGGAGTGCGCCCATAGCTGACATCGCGCACGGCCAGCATCTGGATGCCGTGCCGGCGGATGGTCACCGCGCTGACGCCGCCGGCCGACAGCGGCTGCGCGCGATTGTCGAGGAACGTCACGTCATCGGAATCGAGCAGCAGGGTCAGCGGGCCCGGCTCCTTGAGGACGCTCTGCGGCAGGCTCTGCATGGCGAGACGGACGATCCTGGCCAGCCGTTCGGAGCCGGTCTCCTCCAGGTCGCCGGCCTCCCCGCTCCAGCTCTGCCCGAGCCCTTCGTCGAGCCTATACGTCCAAGCGGACCAGCCCAGCGCGCCGATCTTGAGGACGAGTTCCGTCCCGGCGAGCTGGTCGTGCTCGACCTGCGTGCGGGGTCGTTTCCTGGCCCAGGGCATCTTCATCATCGGGTCCTAGTGAATTGCGTCGTTCTGTTTGGAACGTAAGTGGCGATTGGCTCGCACGACGTTCAACAGTACGTAGGGCGGAAGCCGCAGGCGTTCCGCCGGCTGTCGGACGGATCCACGCCGAATCACGAGTCTTTCCGAACGTGGTTGGGCGCGCCGAATGTCGTCTGGCGGAACGCCTGCGGCTTCCGCCCTACGCTGAATGGGCCTCCAAGAGTGTCGCACTGCACTAATGCCTCATCGCGCTGCCGAGATCGAACACCGGCAGGAACACGGCGATCATCATGCCGGCAATGCCGATGCCGAGGATGACGGTCAGAATGGGGTTGATCAGCGCGGTCCAGCGCGCGAGCTGGTTGTCCAGCAGGCGGTCGAAGTAATCGGCGGCGGACAGCAGCAGGGTATCCAGGCTGCCCGACTCCTCGCCGGACGAGATCATCTGCAGCACGATGCCGGAAAACAGGCGGCGTTCGCGGAAGGCCTCGGCGATGCTGGTGCCACGTTCGATGTCATCGGCGATGTCCATCACCAGCGCCTCGACGTAGCGGTTGCCGGAGGCCGGCGCGGCCAGGCGCAGTGCGTCAAGGATGTCGACCTCGTTGCGCACCTGCACGGCGAAGGTGCGCAGAAAGCGCGCCAGCGCGGCCATGCGCCACATCGGCCCGATCACCCAGAAGGAGAGCTTGCGCCAGTCCCAGAGATAGCGGCCTTCCGCGCTGGCGATCCAGACGGCGAACGCCACCACCGCCGCGATCAGCGCGCCGAAGCCGAGAATCCAGGTCTCCCGCCAGAACGCACCGAGCTCCATCATGATCCGCGTCGGTGCGGGCAGTTCCCCGCCGAACGCGCTGAACATGGACTGGAAACGCGGCAGCAGGAAGAACACCAGGCCGTTGAAGGCGAGCGCGAAGGAAAGGATCAGGAAGATCGGATAGGTCAGCGCGGCCTTGAGCTTCTTGCCGACCACATCGGCATTGGTCAGATAGCGCGACAGGTGGCCGAGCGCATCGTCGAGGCGCCCGGAACTCATGCCGGCGCGCACCACATTCACGTAGATGTCGTTGAACACCTCCGGGTGCATGGCCAGGGCGTCGCCGAGATCGAGACCGTGTTTGACGCGGTCGCAGACGTCATCGATGACCCCCCGCAAACGCCGTTGCGGGGTCTCCTTGGCGAGATTCTCGAGCACGTCGACCAGCGGTAACTGGCTCGCGATCATCGCCGCGAACTGGTTGGTGAAGATCAGCAGACCCTGCAGCGGGACGGCGGCCATGCGTGCCTCACTGCGTCTCGCCGAGGACGCGGATGACCTCGGAGAAGGTGGTGACCTGATCGTCGACCAGACGCAGGCCGTGCTTGATCAGCGTGCTCATGCCGGAACGTTCGGCAAGCTCGCGCAATTCGGTCTCGGTGAAGCCGCTGGAGGTGATCAGCGTCCGCACGTCGCGGTTGATCTCGAAGGCCTCGAACACCGCGCGGCGGCCCATGTAGCCGGTGCCGCGGCAGTGCGGGCAACCCCGCCCTTCCGCGTAGTCCAGCTCCGGATCGATATCGATGCCGAGCTTGCCCAGGCGTTCGCGGCTGATGCCGTCCTTGTTGAGCTGCTCGATGATCTCCTCGCCGAGCACCGAGGTCTTGCAGTGCGGGCAGATCTTGCGGACCAGACGCTGGGCGATGGTGACCGACAAGGCGCTGGCGACCAGGAACGGCTCGATGCCCATGTCGATCAGGCGGGTGACCACGCCGACCGCGTCGTTGGTGTGGATGGTGGAGAACACCACGTGGCCGGTCAGCGCGGCCTGAATGGCCATCTGCGCGGTCTCCACGTCGCGGCACTCACCGACCATGATCACGTCCGGGTCCTGGCGCAGCATCGTGCGCAGGCCCGACGCGAAGGTCAGGCCGATCTTGGCGTTGACCTGCATCTGGTGGACGCCGGGCACCTGGTATTCGACCGGGTCCTCGACGGTCAGCACGTTGCGGCGATTCTTGTCGATGCTGCCGAGACAGGAATACAGCGTGGTGGTCTTGCCGGCGCCGGTCGGGCCACTGACCATGACCAGACCGTAAGGAGCCTGGATCTTCTCCTTGACCAGACGCAGGTCCCGATCGAGCAGGCCGAGGTGTTCCGGCGACGGGCGCAGCGCGCTCTTGTCGAGCAGACGAAGCACGACCTTTTCGCCATGCACGGTCGGATAGGTCGACACGCGCACGTCGATCGGCTTGCCGCGGATCACCGCGCTGATGCGGCCGTCCTGCGGGCGGCGGCGTTCGGCGACATTCATGCCGGAGAGTATCTTCAGCCGCGAGATGATCTCGCGCTGATAGGCCAGCGGCAGCGAAAGGTCTTCGTAAAGGATGCCGTCGACACGCATGCGGATGACCAGCAGTTCGGCGGTCGGCTCGACGTGAATATCCGACGCGCCCTGCACCGAGGCGCGATGCAGGAAATAGTTGACCATGCTGGGCACGTCGATGGATTCGACGTGCTCGCGGACCTCGACCTCCTGCTCCGGCGAGAAGTCGATCGCGATGCCGAACTCCTCGCCGCCGACCAGGGCCTGGCCGCGCAGGCGTTCGAGCACCGCATGCATGACCGCCGGATGCGCGAGCACCGGTCGCCGCGACCCGGGGTGGCGGCGCGCCAGCCAGTCGTCGCGCAGCAGATCGAACGGATCGGCGGTGGCGTAGAGGAATTCCCCCTCGGCGCCGCCGGACAGGCCGACGATATCCATCCGCTCCGCCTGCTCCTGGCTCAGCCAGGCCGGCTGCAGGACGCGCTCGAACAGCGCGTCCTCCTCGTCTTGATATTCGAGGCCGTGGTTCTGCGCGAGCCAGCGGTAGATGCTGTCGAGGAAGCGTGCCTCGCGGGTCGCCGCCAGCGCGCGCAGCAGGGTCGTCCCGTTGTCGCGGGCGCTGCGGATCAGGCGTTCCGCCTCCTCGCAGGAGACCAGACCCGCCTCGACCATGCGCCGCCCGAGGCCGGGCGGCAGATCGTTCGGCGACAGGCCGGGACGCGATTTCGCCTTGCCGACCCAGCGTGAACCACCGCCGGGAGCGGCGACCGGCAGATCGTCACCGACCCGCGTGTCGTCCGGCCCGCGCGTGTGGTCAACGACGGTCGCGTCCCGTGTCCCTGCCCGGGTCGCGGTCGCCGTACCGGCACTCCCGTCCAGGGACGAATCGACCAGACCTGCCCGGTCCGGCCCAGCGAAGCTCGATTCCAGCAGCGCGGTGTCGTCATCGGGGACATCGGGACGCCCGCCCGCCGGCAGGCCGCCATGGCCACCGGGATCGGCGTGTGTCTCCGCGCCGGCCGGCCGCAGCGTCAGTACCGTGGTGCCCATCTGCATGGTCAGGCCGTCCAGTATCTCGACGGCACCGAGCAGGGAGCGGCCGTTCACGCGCGTACCGTTGGCGCTCTGCAGGTCTTCGACCATCCAGCCGTCGGTATCGTCCCAGTAGATGCGGCAGTGGTTGCGCGACACGTACTGGTCGTCGACATAGATATGCTCGCCCAGGTCATCGATGAACACGGGCTGGCTGGAACCGCTGGCCTGCGACCCGCGCCCGACGCGGTACTCGCCGCTCAACCCGTCGAGAATGAACTCATCCGGCGCCCCACCGCCGGTCCGCACCGTGACGCGGAGTGAATGCGGCTGCATCTTCAGGGCGGGCCGGTTCATCGCGACTTACCCGACCGCCCCGTCACTCGCCTCCGGGCGAACGTTGGCGAGATCGTCCCGGACCTCGGCACTGGAAACCTCCGGATACGCGACACGGAAGCCGATGCTGACGCCATGCGCGTCGCCGGGCGCGTGAAAACGTGCCGCGCAACGCCCCATCGACGGAAACGCATCGAAGCCGCCGCCGCGCAGACTGAACTCCCCGCGCGCGGCGCCACTCGACACGGCGGTGCAGACCGGGTCGACGGCCCCGTTGGCCAGCGCGCCGTAAAAGTCGGCGGACCAGACGTCCGCGCACCATTCCCAGACGTTGCCACTCATGTCTTCCAGCCCCCAGGCATTACGTCCGGCGATGCAACTGCCGACCGGCAGGGGCCGATCGTTGGTCCGACCGAGGTTGGCGAGCAACGTTGTCGGCGCGCCGTCCCCCCAGGGATAGACGGCCTTGCCGGCGGCCCGGGCCGCGTATTCCCACTGCGCCTCGCTGGGCAGAAAACCGCCGACCCAGGCGGCGTACGCGCTCGCATCGGCGTGGCTGACGCCGACCACCGGCTGCCGGTCCGCGTTGAACCGTTCGTCCTTCGCGAACGGTGCCGGGGGCGCACCGGTGGCATCGCAGTAGGCGCGGTAATCGGCGTTGGTGACCGGCAGACGATCGAGTCGGAAGGCGCTGATCTGTACGCGCCGCCGGGGCTTTTCCGCGCTGTTGTCGCTTTCCGGACCGGAGCCGATCACCACCGTGCCGGCCGGAATGACCACGGCCTGTGCGCGTCGCTGTCCCCCGCCGAGGTTGGCGCTGGTGGCGGGCCGCGCGGCATCTTGCTCGATGTCGTCGAGCACATCGACGGCAATCATCGCGTTGTCCGGACGATCCGCCGGATCGAATGCCAGCAGTTGCGCGATCAGCCGGTCGACCGCCGGCGGCACCGCCGAGTTGAAGGAACTCGGCGGTGGCGGCCGGTCCATGGCCTGCGCGGCGCCGCGCGGAAACGGCAGGCGCTCGGTGAAGAGTTCGTAGGCCAGCACGCCCATGCTGAACAGGTCCGCCCGCAGGTCGACATTGGCCTCGCCGCGCCATTGTTCCGGTGCCGCGTAACGGACGGTGCCCTCGCGCAGCGCACGGCCAGCCTCGGCATGTGGCAGCGACAGGCCGAAGTCCATGATCACCGGGCGCGCGACATCGCCACCGCGCAGCATCACATTGCCCGGCTTGAGGTCGCGGTGCACGACATCGCGATGGGCGACGCCGAGAATCGCGAGCAGGCGTCGGAACAACGCAAACCGATCGGCGAAGTGGGTGCTGCGTTCCCCGGCGTGCTGGCGCAGCCAGTCCTTCAGGGTGATGCCGTCGACCAGGTCCATGACCACGCCGACCCCGGCCGGGCCGTCGTAAAAATCATGGATCGCGGCGATACCTTCATGACGCAGCCCACGCGAGATCAGGATCTCGCGCGAGAGGCCATCGAGGAGACGCCGATGCTCCGCGTATTCGGGCTTCAGTACCTTGATCGCGACATCGAGGCCGAGCCGCCGATCGCGCACCCGGAAGACGAGCGCGGTACCGCCCTCGCCGAGCGGACGCCAGTCGGCATAACGGGCATCGGCAAAAGCGGCGAGGTCCGCTTGCGCGGAATCGCCGCCGTCACCGATGACCTTGGTCAGATCCAGGCAGGCCATCTGTCAGACGGCCTGGCATCGACACGTGCCGCGCACGCTACTCAGGGGCCGCAATTGGCGTTATTGAAGGCACCGGCGGCGGTGCAGCAGCCGCCGGCCGCGAGCGCGCTACCGTCGACGTAATTGGCGCGATGGATGTGGTTCTCCCAGGTCGGGCTGGCGGTGACGCTGACCGTCTGGCTCGAGAACATGATCTGCCCACCGGCGTTGCCGGACTCGGCGGTACCGGTCGCGAGCATGCAGTACTGCAGGTCGCCGTTGGCATCGACACCGGTGGCGATGTCGTAATCGAAAACCGCCTCGGAGGCCAGCGAGATATGCGGAATCAGGGTGGAGATCTGATTGGCGCCACCGGCCGCGTCGAGGTTGCCGAAGGTATTGAGGTTGGCGGAGAGATCGGCGATCGCATCCTGATGGGAGCTGATATAGCCGGTCAGTGCCTTGCCGATGCGACCGAACTGCTGCACGGCCTCGTCGGTCTCGGCGGTACGCAGGTAGGCGGTCAGACGCGGCAGACCGATCGCGGCGAGGATGCCGATGACCGCGACCACGACCATGATCTCGATGATGGTGAAGCCGCGCTGTCCACGCGCGACGGGGATACTCGAAAGACGGATGCTGCTTTTCATGGCGGTGTCTCCTTGCGGGGTGCTCCGGATCGGGGCGGTTGCGTGACTCCAGCGGAGTCGAATTCGGGTTCAGGTACTCAGGTGATAATTCATCAGCACGCGCGACCCCGGGGGCTGCGCGCCGTAGCGGTACTCCATGCGAACGTAGTGGCGGGCCGCCGGTGCATACCACCAGCGTTCGTAACCCACCCAGTCGCTGTTCAGGCTGCGGGTGCGCCTCACCAGCACCCAGCAGTCGAATTCGCCGGCCGGGACGGCGATGCGCTCGCGTCCTTCCACCGTCCACGAGGTGTTGTGGACGCGTAGCTCGCCGTTGGCGAGATATTCCCGGCGGAACACGGTCGTTTTGCCGACCTCGAACGGCAGCAGCTCGCGAGGATCGGCGCTGCGAAACACCACTACACGCCGACCATCCAGATCCTCGCTTTCAACCGGAAACAGACTCTCGCGGATCTGCATCTGGCCCGGCGCATCGAGGCGTTCGAAACGGGTCCGGTCCGCCGTCACTTCCGTTACCGTGAGACCGTAACCGTCGCTCCATTCCCAGCGATCACCGACCTGCCAGGCGCCTGGCATCGCGGCCAACGGCGCGGTCGCGGACGGCGCTGGCGCCTCGCCGGCGACCGGCTCCGGCGAGGCGGGCGCGGCAACGGGCCGAACCTCGTTGCAGCCGCCCAGCGCGAGCGCCACGAGCAGCACCATCGGCAGAATGGACATCACTCCTGCCATGCGCCGCCCTCCGCGTGACCATCGGCCCGAATCCGCACGCTGTAGGCCAGCGGCGGCATGCGATCGCGCACGATCGCGGCCGGACTGGCGAGCCCCTGCACGACCACCGAACCGTCCTCGGCGCGGTAGGTTTCGTAGATGAAGCTGCTGCCGGCGGGCACGTTCATGTCGAGCTTGGCGAAGCCTTCGCGCATGTCCCGATCGGTGGCGCCGAACAGGACGTAATCTTCCCGGATCGAGTGATGCGTCTGCTGGGCCGTCACGATCTGCTGCACCGTCGTCTCGACCACGGCGTGTTCACCGCTCGCAAGCACCTTGCCGATCAACGGCCAGGCGACCGCCAGCAAGGCCAGCAGACTGCCGACGACCCAGTTGATCGAGATCAGGGCCTTCATCGGTCACTCGTCCTCGCGCAATTCCGCGGTCAGCGGCAGCAGACCGCTCTTGCTGCGCAGATCGCGTTCGTCGGCGCGCAGACGCCGACGCTGGTCGTGCATGTAGTCGCGCACGGCAATGTGCTGATCGACGATCCGCTCCTGCGCGATGATGCTCGGCGTGATGAAGAAGATCGTCTCGGCGCGCGAGTCCACCGATTCGCGATTACGGAACAAGGCCCCGAGCACCGGGATATCCATCAGGCCCGGAACCCCGTTCTCGCTCTCCAGACGACGGCTCTCGAACAGACCACCCAGCATGAAGGTGGCGCCGTCACGCAGCATGACCTGGGTCTGGATCTGCTTCTCCTGGGTGGCCAGCGCGGACGTGAACGCGGAGCTTTCCGCATTGACGTTCATGCGCACCAGGGCATCGCCGCCGCCGTCGATGTCCTCGATCACCGTCGGCGTGATGTGCAACTTCAGACCGGCATCGATCTCCTTGATATCGCCCTCGCCGCCCTCGTTGGTGGCGATGCGCACATGCAGCTTGTCGGAACTCTCGATACGCGCGGCGACGTTGTTCATGGTGACCACGTGCGGCGACGAGATCAGTTCCGCCTTGTTATCCGAAGACAGCGCATTGATCTGCGCCTGGATGAAGCTGCGTGGGCCGTTGTAGATGAACGACGCGGTCAGATTCGCGACGCTGTTGAGCCCGAGCAGGGTGATCGGATCGACGGACTGCTGGGTATTGACCACCGTGTTGCCGCCGGACCCGACGACGGTGTTGACGGTGGAGCCGGCGTTCAGCGCGTTGTCGGCGAGCGTGCCGACCGCCGAACCGGACGCGGCTCCGGTCGACAGGCCGAAGATATTGCGGCCATTGGCGTTCTTCTCGGCCACCGCCCACTGCACGCCGAGTGAACGACCGACACCGGCGTCGGCCTGCATGATCAGCACTTCCAGGTCGACCATCGGCACCGGGCGGTCCAGCTGCCGGACCAGTTGCACGACTTCATCGACGCGCCGGGGCGCGCCGCGCACGATCACGGAATTGGTGCGCGGATCGATCGAGATGCGCAACGGTTCCAGGCTCACATCGGTGCCGGAGGTATCGGCCTGCGGGGTCAGGCCTTCCCCATCGCTCACCACGGTTGGGCGGACACCGATCAGGTCATAAAGGGTTTCATCCATGCCAGGCACGGAGACCTGCTCGTCGCCGAAGGTCAGCTTGGTCTCGCCGACCGCTGCGAACCGTAGCGGCACCATGCGCACCACGAATTCCCCCGCCTCCACCTGCTGGCGGAGTTTCTGGGTGTCGAGCTGGTCCTTGAGCTGTTTGCCGCGCGCTTCGGCGCGACGCTTCTCGCCGTCGTC
The DNA here is from genome assembly GCA_024234895.1 of Gammaproteobacteria bacterium. GTDB lineage: Bacteria > Pseudomonadota > Gammaproteobacteria > JACKNK01 > JACKNK01 > JACKNK01. The sequence goes on along the minus strand of JACKNJ010000005.1, from coordinate 205,164 downwards.
CAGCGCCTTGATCAGCACCTCCAGCTCCTTGACATGATCCGGTTCGCCGCGCAGCAGCACGGATTGCGTGACCGGATCGAACACCGGACGGGCGTCGCGCAGACGCGGCTCGGCCTCGGAGAAGCGTTCGAAGGCGGCCTCCACCTCGGCCAGCGTCATGTACTCCGGCGTGATCAGACGGAACTTGGTCTGTACCTCGGTGGCGACCGCGACCGTGACAGTCTGCTTGGCTTCGTCGTAGGTGTAGGTCAGACCGTTTTCCTGCAACACCTTGTTGAAGGCGGCCTGCAACGGCACGTCGTCGAATTCCTGACTGATCGGCTCCTTGGCACGCACGCCCTCAAGGAAAATACCGTTCAGCCCGTTCTGCGAGAGGATCTGTCGCAACAGTTCCTCGACCGGCTCGTTGACGCTACGGTGCTGTAAAAGTTTGGTGTCGTCCCACTGGATATCCGCCGCCAGAATCGGCGCGCCCCACGCCAGCGCGGCGACGAAGAGCAACCGGGCGAACGCCGCCCGCCAAGCGCCTGTAACCAACGGTCGGACGATGGCGGATTTCACGCCATGCCGCCCCCCCCTGACCCAGGGGTTCATGAATTCGCTTCCCACTCCGACTCCACCTTTGCCGCGACCTGACCGCCCGCGTGATCCGATCGCCGCATTGTTATTGATTGGCACCGTCCCGGTGCCGAGTTCGACGTCTCGGTTAGTTATAGCTGTTGTTCCGCGCCGGACACCCCGCCACGGCGACATAGCGGCGCAAATTAACCCGCGTTTCAGGGGAGCACAAGGCGCATCCAGGGTCATGTGCAAACGCAGCGGGAGCACGGTCGGCAACCGGCGCACACCCCCTGCCCGGGGCACGGCGGACGCGCCCGCCGCGAATGTGGTCGGCCAAGTCAAGATGCGGGCCCAACACCGACCCGGCGCCCGCTCAGGACGCAGCGATACGGAAGCCGATGCTGTCGTCGCCTTGTCTCGTGACGGTCGGTGCGGACGAGAGTTTCGGCGCCTGGGTGACGCGTTCGAGCTGATAGCCCCGCCCATAGATCGACGACAGGCGCCAACCGTTGGCCGGGGTCAGATCGAGCTTCTTGCGCAGACGGCTCATGTGGGCATCGACGGTGCGGGTGTAGAGATCGGAATGCAGGCCCCAGACACGCGCCAGCAGCAGGCGGCGGGACAGCACCCGATTGGCGTTCTCGAACAGGAAACGGGCGAGTTCGTATTCCTTCTTGGTCAGTTCGATCGGCTCGTCGTCGCGCATCACGGTCGCGCCATCGGGCAGCACCTGGAACCGCCCGAAACGACGGCTCTCGGACTGTCGACGTTGCAGTCGACGCCGCTGCAGAAAACTCTCGATGCGCGCCGCCATCACGCGGATGTGCGGGGTGCCGATCTGATAATCGTCGACGCCCGCGCGCAGCAGCGACAGCGCGGAGGCCTCATCATCAGGCGCGCCCACGACCATGACCGGCAGGTCTTCGTCGAACCAGCGACGCAGCTCACGCAACACGTCCAGACCGGATTCGCCGTGGACATCCCAGCCGAGGATGGCGAGGTCGATGCCATGGCCGAGGGCATCGCGGACGAAGCTGTCACGCTTTTCGAAATGGGCGCAGTCGTGCCCGGCCGAGCCAAGCACCAGCGTCAGTCGATCGATGAATTCGCGGTGTTCACTGAAGATTCCGATACGCATGGCCTGTTACTCCTGGCTCAGATGGAAGCTCGATTGGGTTGCTGACGGTCTCGTCATGACGAACGCGGACAGGCTGTGATCCGGTTCATGGCGTTTTTGCTCTTGTATGCAGTCGCGTCATTCCAGTGATGTCCGTGACGACCGTGGCCTGGCTCAGTGCGCATGCGCACCGCGCGGCATGACCGGCGCGATCAGGCGCAGATGGTTGCCGAGGCTGCGGACGGCGGGAGCGCGGACGACCGGAGTGGATTCGACCGGGCTGGCCGCCGCGCAACGAGCCACTGCGTCCAACATGCCCTGCGTGGTGACCGGCCCGCGATACCAATGCACCAGCGGGTCGGATTCTTCGACCTCGGCACGCGTCGGCACCTGCACCACCAGCACTTCGACATCACCATGCAGGCGACGCAGACGCTTGATGATGTCCTCCCCGTCCTGCGCGAGCACGGTCCAGTTGACGACGACCAGGTCGTAACCGATCCGCTGCGCGCCGGCCAGGAAAGTCGAGGCAAAGGCGAAACTCTGGCAGCGGTTGCCGTTTCTGATGAGTTCGCGACGCAGCGGGCCCAGGTAGAGGGCGCCGGCGGTGATCATGCCGATGTTCATGCTGCCGGTAGTCATGTCGTTCTCCCGCTAGGATCAAAAGGGCTGAAAAGTGGCTTTCCTTGGGTAGGAAGTCTGGATTCCGCCAGCGTGACGTACCGTGAACGAGTTGGCGGTTTTGTAACGTCGGGTCACATTCCGCCGAACTGACGGATTCGCGGCCCGCCACACCGGACCGGGGAGGCACTTCTATACTCGTGGAAGTCGCCGCCTCGCTCCCCGAGGCGCGCACTCAACGGAGGTGACGCCATGTCCGACATCCTCAAGTTCGTTACCCACGCGGACACCCTCGCCAACGACCCGCAAGGCAACCTGCTCGGCCTCGACGCGTGGTCGGAAGATCTTGCGGTCGAAATCGCCGCAGGCATGGGGCTGACGATGACCGACGCACACTGGGCCGTCGTGCGCTTCCTGCGTGACTGCTATCGCGACTACGGCGATGAGGTGAGTGCCCGCGAGGTCTCGCGCATGCTCGCGGAGAAGTTCGCGACCACCGGCGGCAGCCGCCGCCTCTACCAGCTTTTCCCGGGCGGTCCGGTCAGCCAGGGCTCGTGCATCGCCGGATTGCCGATGCCGGCCAATCCCGTCGATCGCTCCTTCGGTTTCCGGCATTGACGATGTCGAATCCGACATGAACAGTCAGATCGGACAGGCACCCGCCGCCCGCACAATCGCGGTTATGATTCAAGCCCTTGTCGCGTCCGCATAGCCATAACAACCACGCCGCGAAACGATGCATCTCCCCGAACTCCGTTCCGTCTATTTGCCGATTGCGGGCCTCGCGCTGGGGTTCCTGACCGCGCTCGCCGGCTCCGCCGCCGCGCCACAGAGCGCCGACCTGTACAAGCGGGGGGTCGATTACATGGCGGCGGGCAATTTCGCGGACGCCTATTGCCTGTGGAAGCCGCTCGCGCAGCAGGGCTACCCGGAGGCGCAGTACAGCATCGGCTGGATGTACGCGAACGGTTATGGCCTGGCGATGGACGAGAAACAGGCACTGGATTGGTGGAAACGCGCCGCCGAGCACGGTCATGCCGACGCCCAGTTCGCGGTCGCGATGGCCTACATGTACGGCGACGGTGTGAAACAGGACCGGGGCAAGGCCGCTCAGTGGCTGATCAAGGCGGCCCGCGCGGGCGTGGACGACGCCCAGGTGATCCTGCTCGACATGGCCGGGCGCGGTGTCGAGGACGCCGAAAAGGCGATCGCCGGATTGCTCAAGGGCAAGGACTGGAAGGTGTTGGGCAACGCGGCCAAGGTCTCGGCAGATCGGGCCAACGTGCGGAGCGGGCCCGGCACCAACCATGACGTCGTCAGCACGCTGGAAAAAGGGGCGCGGCTGCTCGTGTTGACGCGTAATGGCGACTGGCTGCGCGTCGGGGTGATCGGGAGCGGCGAACTGGTCTGGGTCTTCGCGCCGTTGGTAACCCTGCCAGCCGATAGCGGCTGATTCGCCCTGTCAGGCAGCGGCGGCACCATGCCGGCGCGGCCAGGCCCGCAGCACAGCCTGCACGAGGGTCGCCAGCGGGATGGCGAAGAACACGCCCCAGAACCCCCAGATGCCGCCGAAGAACAGGATCGCGACGATGATGGCGATCGGGTGCAGATTGACCACTTCGGAAAACAGTAACGGCACCAGCACGTTGCCATCCAGCGCCTGGATGATGCCGTACACGGCCATGACCCAGGCGAACTCGGGCGTCCAGCCGTACTGGAAGAACCCGGCCACCGCGACCGGCACGGTGACCGCCGTGGCGCCGACATAAGGCACCACCACCGATATGCCGACGAGCGCGGCAAGCAGCATCGCAAAGTTCACGCCCATTATCACGAATGCGACGTAAGTTACTGCTCCAACGATAATTATTTCCCAAACTTTCCCGCGAACGTAATTCGCGATCTGCACATCCACCTCGCGCCACACGTCCTGCGCGAGGCGCCGGTTCTCCGGCAGGAACTCCGCGAACCAGGCAATGATCGAGTCCTTGTCCTTGAGGAAGAAGAAGATCAGCAGCGGCAGCAGGACGAGGTAGACGATCAGCGTGAACAGGCTGACCACCGAAGTCAGCGAGGTGGACAGAAACTCCTGCCCGGCCAGCGTGATCTCCACCCTCAGGGTGTTGATCATCTCCAGGACCTGCGCCTCCGTGAACACCGCCGGATAGGACTCCGGCAGTCGCATCAGCAGTTCCTGACCCTTGCCGACGATGATCGGAAGCACCTCGATGAGCCCCTGTACCTGCCGCGAAAGCACGGGCATCAGGCCGATGAGGATGATCGCGACGACGGTCAGGAAGCCGATGAACACCACCCAGACCGCCAGCGGACGGGGCATGAAGCGACGCCGCAGCCAGCACACCGGTCCATCGAGCAGATAGGCGATGACCAGACTGGCGATGACCGGGATCAGCATGTCGCCGAGCAGCAGCACGAAGCCGAAGCCGAACACCAGCAACACCGACAGGATCACCACCTGCGGGTCCGAGAAATAGCGCTGGAACCAGTCGCGCAGCAGCGTCATGTCAGTCTTTTCCATCCTTGTCGGTGGATGTCTGGCCCAGCAGCGTCCGATAACGGTTCGCGAACAGCGATTCCAGGTCATCGATGACCTGGATCGCCGCGCGCCCCTGCATCACATGCTGGGTCATCAGTGTGGAAGTCTCGTTCAACAAGGTCGCGCGGTCGATCATGTGATACACGCGGCCCAGGCGCTTGATGGCCTGCACCACGCTCTCCTTGTCGGGGCGTGGCTCGTGATTCGGTTGCGGAACGACTTTATCAGCCTCCTCGACCACTTCCCGACTCATCAGGAATTCGGCGAAGTCGAGCAGGCTCTTGCGATCGTCCTTGCTCAGGGCCTTGTAGATTGCCAGCAAGCGACGGCTTGCCGCATCACCCTGCGGAAGATGGCCAGGCGGTGAAAACACGAATCGCGCCGGTCCTGCTCAGCCGGGCTGCGCGACGGCGCCGGTGTTCTTGTCGCAATAGGCGCGCGCGAAGTCGAGCAACTCGTCCATCGCACGCTGACGGAATTTCTGCTTCTGATGCACGAAGGAGAACGGGCGCGCGAGCGGCGGATCGACCGGCAGCGCCACCAGGCGCCCGAGTTCCAGCTCCTTGGCGATGGTCGCGCGCGACACGATGGAGATGCCCATGCTGGCCTCGACCGCGCCCTTGATCGCCTCCGGGCTGCCTAGTTCCATGCATACCTGCACGTTGTTCATGGAGATGTCGTTGTTCTTGAAATATTCCGTCACGACCTCGCGGGTGCCGGAGCCCTCCTCGCGGCAGATGAACGGATACTCCGCGATCTCGTTCGCCGGCACGCGTTCGCGCGAGGCCAGCGGATGGCGGGGCGGAACGATGACGACAAGTTCATCGACCCGGCAGGTCTCGACCACCAGATTCTTGTTGGCGACCGGCGATTCGACGACACCGAGATCGATGTCGTTGTTCTCGACCATGTGCACGATGCCGTCGCTGTTGGACACGCGCAGGTGGATGGTCACTTCCGGATAGCGGCTTTTGAAGTCGCCCAGCAGCGCCGGCAGCATGTATTCGGCAATGGTCGTGCTCGCGCCGATCACCAGCGCACCGCTGATCGCGCCGGTCATCTCCTTGACCGCGTTCTCCATCTGGTTATAGAGGTCGAAGATACGGTCCGAATACTGATACACGACCTGCCCGGCATCGGTCAGGCTGATGCGGTTGTGCGTGCGATCAAACAGGCGCGTGTCGAAGTATTCCTCCAGCTGGCGCACCTGGAAGGTGACTGCCGGCTGGGTCATATGCAGGGTTTCCGCCGCTTTGGTAAAGCTCAACAAGCGCGCGACCGTGTGGAAGACCTGTAAGCGTCGATCCGCCATGGCAAAGTTCCGAATACTGATGATTGCAAGCCAACGCGCCAGGATGACGCGCGGCGATAAGCCGCCGATTATACCAAAATAATCTGTGCTTATGCCCTATGGCTTCACCAAAATCAGCTTATGACGCTGACCGCGTCGCACGACGCAACACCGATCAATATCAATGATTGGTGACAGTGGTGCGGGCTAATATCCTGCGGCATTCCGACAGGAACCGGTTGCCCCGTTCCGCTCCGACTTATGTCCGAACCGTCCCGACCCCTATTCCCGCGCAACCCCACCGCCCGTTCGATGGCGGCTGTCACCCGCGCGATGCGCCCCTGGCTGGTGGCACTGCTGCTGCTGTTCGCGCTGGTGTCGGTCAATGCGGTCTATCTGGGCGCGATCACCTGGCTGGAATGGCAGCGTGGCGAATCGCTGCAGGACGGCTTCTACCTGTTCATGTTCCTGGCCCATCTGGTCCTGGGCCTGGTGTTGATCGTGCCGTTCCTGGCCTTCGGCATTCCGCACCTGCGCCGCGCACTGACCCGCCGCAACAAGGACGCGATCCGCGCCGGCCTCGGCCTGTTCATCAGCGGCTGGGTGGTGATCCTGACCGGGCTGGTGCTGACCCGCTTCGATTTCCTCGAAGTCAACGACCCCACGATCCGCAGCGTGGCGTACTGGGCGCACATCATCGCGCCGTTCGTGCTGGCCTGGCTGTTCGTGCTGCACCGTCTTGCCGGCCCCGGCCTGCAATGGCGCAAGGGCCTGCAATGGACCGCCGTCGCCATCGCCCTGACTGTCGTCTCGGGTGGCGCGCAACTGGCGCTGCACAGCCGGGGCGACTCAAACCTGATCCGCTTCGAGCCGGGCCTGGCGAAGATCGACGGCGCGGCCACGATTCCGGCGGCCCATCTGCTGGGCGACGACGACTGCGCGCAATGCCACGCCGACATCGCCGAACACGCCAAACTCAGCGTCCACCGCCTCAGTTCGTTCAACAATCCGGCCTATCGATTCAGCATCGAGGACACCCGCAAGGTCGTGCTGCAACGCGACGGTTCGGTGGAAGCCACCCGCCTCTGCGCGGCCTGTCACGATCTGGCACCGCTGTTTTCCGGCGCCTTCGACCACCCGGAGTTCGACGGCGATTCCGTCGCCGCGCAAGCCGGCATCACCTGCCTCGGCTGCCATGCGATCACCTCGGTCGACAGCCCGCGCGGCAACGGCGACTACACCATCGTCGACCCGCCCCGCTATCCGTTCGCGCACAGCGACAACGCCCTGCTCAAGGCCGTCAATCACCAACTGATCAAGGCCAAACCGGCGTTCCACAAGCAGACCCTGCTCAAGCCGGTCCACAAGACCGCGGAATTCTGTTCCGCCTGCCACAAGGTGCACCTGCCCGAGGCCCTCAACCACTACAAATGGCTGCGCGGGCAGAACCATTACGACAGCTTCCTGTTCAGCGGCGTATCCGGACACCGCATCGACAGCTTCTACTACCCGCCGAAGGCCATCGGGAACTGCGCCGCCTGCCACATGCCGCTGCGTGAATCCGACGATCCGGCCGCCCGCGATTTCGCCAATACCGGCACGCGCGCCGTGCACTCGCATAGCTTCGCCGCCGCCAATACCGGGATTGCCGCGCTGCTCGGCGACCCGGAATCGGGCCTGGCGGAGCGTCGCGCGTTCCTCGAAAACGCCGTCCGCGTCGACCTGTTCGCCCTGCATCGTGACGGGCTTGTCGACGGCGAACTGCTGGCGCCGCTCCGCCCGACCCTGCCCGTGCTCGAACCCGGCAGGCGCTACCTGATCGACGCGGTCGTCCGCACACTCAAGCTCGGCCACCATCTGACCCAGGGCACGGCCGATTCCAACGAACTCTGGCTGGAGGTCACCGTGCGCATGGGTGATCGGGTGATCGCCCGCAGCGGCAGCCTCGACGAACGCCGGGAAGTCGACCCGGAAGCCTATTTCCTGAACGCCTGGTTGCTCGACAGGAACGGCGACCGGATCGACCGCCGCAACGCCCAGGACATCGTGGTCGCGCTGTACGACCACCAGATCCCGCCGGGGGCCGCGTCCGTCGTCCATTACCAGCTCGACGTGCCAGCGGATGCGGACGCGCCGGTCACCATCGAGGTCGCGCTCCACTACCGCAAGTTCACGACCAGCTTCTTCCGCCACGTCGTCGACGATCCCGCCGCGCCCAACGACCTGCCGATCGTCACGCTGGCCCGCGATTCGGTCACTCTGCCGGTCGCCGGCAGCGCGGCGCCGGCCCAGACCCGCGACATCCCCCTCTGGCAGCGCTGGAACGACTACGGCATCGGCCTGCTGCGCAATGCCCGTGGGGGCGGCACCAGCAAGGGCGAACTGCGCCAGGCGGCGGCGGCCTTCCGCCAGGTCGAGGCGCTCGGCCAAGGCGACGGCGCGCTGAATCTCGCCCGCGTGCATTTCCTCGAGGGAGATCTCGACCGCGCCAGCGACGACCTCGCCCGTTCCGGCCTGGGCGACAACCCCGCGCCGGCCTGGACCCGCGCGTGGTTCACCGCCCAGATCGACCGCCAGCTCGGCAATCTCGAGCGTGCGGCCGAGACCCTGGAGGCGATCGCCGACACCCGCTTCAACGACGCGCGCGAGCGCGGCTTCGACTTCGGCGTCGACACGCGGGTCCGCAACCTGCTCGGTCTCACCCTGTTCGATCTCGCCCGCCGCGAACGTGGCGATGCCCGCGCGGCCCGGCGGGATGCCCTGCTCGACCGGGCGGAGACCCAGCTGCTGGCCGCCCTCGAGATCGACCCGGAAGACCTGAGCGCCCACTACAACCTCGCCCAGATCTACGCGCAGCGCGGCGACGAAAACAAAGCGGCCGCGCATCGGACGCTGCACGCGCGCTACAAGCCCGATGACCAGGCCATCGAGCGCGTCGTCACCCTGGCGCGCGCCAGGAACCCGATCGCCAACCGCACCGCCGAGGCCATCGCCATTTATCCGTTGGCCGTACCCGACGCCGCGCGCGTGGCCCGACACGACACCGCGCCGCCCGTAACCCATTTCGACTGACCCTGTCCGCGAACCCGATTTGCCGCGCCCACCGCATCCGCCATGTCCAGCAATCCCATCCGCACCGCCTTCCGCCGTTCCCTCCTCGTCATCGCCGCCAGCGCACTGATCGTCATCGCCGCGCTGTATCTGGCCCGCCAGCCGAATGTTGCCCATGCCCCGGTCGAGGAAACCGCCGCGACCGCGCCGGATGTGGCGGCGTCGAGCGAAACGGCGAATCCGGACACCCCGCCGCCGCTGACCTTCACCGACATCACCCGTGAGGCCGGCATCGATTTCGAGCACGTCAACGGCGCCTACGGCGAACGCCTGATGCCCGAATCGATCGGTAGCGGCCTCGGCTTCCTCGATTACGACAACGACGGCGACGCCGACCTGTTCGTCGTCAACTCCCGGCGCTGGGCCGACCACGACTACGGCGAAAGCGCCGCTCCGGCCCAGACCCAGCGGCTCTACCGGAACGATGGCCAGGGCCGCTTCACCGATGTCACCGCGGCAGCCGGCCTGGCAGTCGAAACCTTCGGCATGGGCGTGGCCTTCGGCGACATCGACGGCGACGGCTGGACCGATCTCTATCTGACCACGCTCAACGCCAACCACCTGTTCCGCAACGACCACGGCGTCTTCAAGGACGTGACCGCCAGCGCCGGCGTCGCCGGTCGGGAGCAGGACTGGAGCACCTCCGCCGCCTTTCTCGACTACGACCGCGACGGCGATCTCGATCTGTTCGTGACCAACTACGTGCACTGGACACGCCGCTTCGACCTCGAGATCGACTTCAAGCTGACCGGCCTGGGCCGCGCCTACGGCGCCCCGACGCACTTCCCCGGCACCGACAACGTGCTCTACCGCAACGACGGCAACGGCCGCTTCAGCGACGTCTCGGACCTCGCCGGCATCCGCGTGCACAACCCGGACGGTAGCCCGGTCGGCAAGGGTCTCGGCGTGCGTCCCGTCGATTACGACGGCGACGGCTGGCTCGACATCCTGGTCGCCAACGACACGGTCCGGAACTTCCTCTTCCGCAATCTCGGCACCGGCAGATTCGAGGAGATCGGCGAATTCGAGGGCCTCGCCTACGACCGCGACGGCAAGGCCACCGGCGCGATGGGCATCGACGCGGCGCGCTACCGCAACGACGCCGATCTGGCCGTCGTGATCGGCAACTTCGCCAACGAAATGAGTTCCATGTTCGTGACCGCCAATGGTCGCGCGCCGTTCGCCGATGAGGCCGTGATCAACGGCATCGGCCCGGCCTCGCGCCTCGCGCTGACCTTCGGCGTCGCCTTCGTCGATCTCGACCTCGATGGTCGTCTCGATCTGGTCCAGGCCAACGGCCACCTCGAACCGGAAATCAACACCATCCAGCCCAGCCAGACCTACGCCCAGCCCTCGCAGGGCTTCTGGAACTGCGGCGACGCCTGCCGCGACCTGTACCGCCCGCTCGGACAGGCCGGCGATCTCGGGCTGTCCCGGGTGGGGCGCGGCCTCGCCTATGCCGACATCGACGCCGACGGCGATCTGGATCTCGCCATCAGCGTCAACGGCAATCCGATCGCGCTGCTGCGCAACGATCTCGAACGCGTGCCCGGCGCACGCCACTGGCTGCGCGTCAAACTCGAAGGCAGGGGCGCGAACCCGGAGGCGATCGGCGCGCGCATCGAACTCACCGCCGGCGGTGTCACGCAGGCCCGCGAGGTCATGCCGACGCGCGGTTATCTGTCGCAGGTCGAACTGCCGGTAACCTTCGGCCTCGGCGGCGCGACCCGGGTCGAGCGGCTCGTGGTCAGCTGGCCGGACGGCGAACGACGCGAGTACCCCGTCGAGGCCATCGACACCACGCTGACGCTGGCGCAGGAAGCCGCGCGATGAAGGCCGCCATCATGGTGCTGCTCATCCTCGGCGCCCAGTTCGCCCAGGCACCGGTCGCCCATGCGACGGACGCGGCACTCCTGACACCGCCGCCCAGTTGGCAGGGCCGATTCGAGCCGATGCCGCGCATCGATCGCGGCAATGTGGACGTGGTCACCGACACGCGGCTGAACGAGCTGCGCGCTCGCATTGCCGCCGCCCTGACGAGCTCCACGCCGGCGGCACCAGCGACCGATCTCATCGACGCGCTCGGCGAACTGTGCGCGATGTACGACGCCATGGGCACGCGCACCAGCGCGCAAACCTGCTACGAGAATCTCCGCCGCGTCGACCCGGATGAATTCCGCTGGCCCTACCAGCAGGCCTGGATGGACCTGCGCAGCGGTCGTCATGAAGAGGCCCTCGCCCTGCTCGATCAGGCCGCCGCGCTGCGCGACGACTACCCGCCCCTGACGCTGCGTCGCGGTGAAGCCCTTTACGGTCTGGACCGGCTCGACGAGGCCACCGCCGCGCTGTTGCCAGCTCGCGACGAGCCCGGCCTGAGTGCGCGCGCCAGCTACTTCCTCGGCCAGATCGCCCTGCTGCGCCGCGATTTCGCCAAGGCCCGCGAACTGTTCGAGCACACCCTGGAACTCGCCCCGCAGGCCGACGCGGTGCATTACCCGCTCGCGCAGACGCTGCGCCAGCTCGGCGACATCGAGGCCGCCAAGGCGCACCTCGCCCGGCGCGGCAAGGACCTGCCGGAGGCGGCGGATCGCTACGCGCAGGCCGTCGCCACCGCCGCCAGCGGCGCCAAGGCGCATTTCTATCAGGGCATGCAGGCCAAGGAGCGATCCGACCTCGCCGCTGCCACCGAGGCGTTCGCCACCGGTCTGGCGCTCGACCCGGACAATCAGGCGGCCCGCATCAGCTACGCCCGTCTGCTCTACCTGAACGGCAATCCGGATGGCGCGCGCGAACAACTGCAACGGCTGGTGAATGACGATCACCCCTCGCCGCTCGCCGCCTTCCTGCTCGGCCTGCTTCACGACGGCGACCACGATGAGGACGCCGCGGCAGACCTGTATCGCCAGGCCCTGCTCAGCGACCCGGAGATGCCCGGCGCGCGCCATTTCCTCGGCCAGCTGCTCTACCGGCGTGGCGACTATGCGGGCGCCCTGCCGCACCTGCGTTTCGCCGCGGACTCGGACGAAAACAACCTGCCGGCCCGCATACTCGCCTGGGCCGCGCGTTACCGCCGGGGCGAGCCCCCGGCCACCTTGATCGCCGAACTGCTCGCCGCACGCGATGCCCAACCCCGCGAACCGACCCTGCGCTACGCCCTCATCCGCCTGCTCGCGGTGCACGGCGATGCGCAGGAGGCGCTGACGATGGCGAACGCGCTGGTCGCCGATCTGCCATCGATACCGGCCCTGAAGGCCGCCCTCGGCGCGGCGCAGGCCGCCAACGGGGATACGGATGGCGCGATCGGGTCATTCAACGCCGCCGCCGGGGCAGCGAGCTGGTCCGGTCTGCCCGGCTGGGCCGGGCAACTGGAGCATGAACGTGATGCCGTGGCGGCGGGCCAGCGACTCACCGATGCCTGGCCGACGACCGATCCGCTGTTCCAGGCCCGCCCCACCGACATCGAGCGGCCATTCAACGCCTACCCGGCGGGCGCCGCTTACTGAGCCGACGGCTTGCGACGCGTCATTGTCCCGTCACGGCGGACTCTGGCATCCTGCGCCCCGTTTTTCGTCGTCATCCCGTCCTGGAGTCCGCCGTGAGCCATACCGACCGCCCATCCATCCGCTACCGCGCGCCCGCTTCGCGCCGCCATCAGCGCGGCGAAGCGCCAATGATGTTCCTGGTGATGGTCGTGGTCCTGATCGTCGCTGTCGCCATCGGCCGCAGCTTTGTCGGAGAAACCGGCAACGATGCCGTGGCCGACAACAACGCGGATACCGCCGCCAGCGGGTCTTCCGGCAGCGAGCCCGCGGTCGTCAGCGAGCAGGCGACGACCACACAGCCAGCCGCTGACGGCACATCCACCGCCGTCGATGCGGCACCGAACGGCGCGGATACGGCGACGACCAGCGAAGCCGCGACGGGCACCGCCACCCCGTCGCCGACCGCCACGGAGACCGCCGCCGCACCCGCCGAGGTCAAGCCGACCGAAGCGACACCCGCCGCCGCGACCGTGACCGTGACCGAGGCCGTGACGACCGAAGCGCCGGTCACGGCAACGGTCGCCGACAGCAGCTCCGCGACCGCCACCGTCGTCACCGAACTGCCGCCCCGCATCGATGTGACCCAGGCCGGTACCGATCAGGCCGCCAACACCGTCGCCGCCCCGCAGATCCCCGGCCAGCATGGCGAAACCGCCGACCTGGCCGAACCGAATCCGCCTGCCGCGAACATGGATTGGCCGTTCCCGTTCCCGCCGCCTCCGCATTACTTCTGGAACCGCCAGCCGCCCACGGTCAACCCGTATGGCGGATGGCCGGTCTATCCATACCGCGCGCCCTATCCCTACCCGGCTTACTGAAGCGCGCCGGCCCCATAACGAAAAAGGCCCTGACGGGAAACCGTCAGGGCCTTTTCGTTTCACCCCACTCCTTGGGCATTAGCAGGGCAGCCGTTGGGAATCAGACATCGCCCATCTGCGGGTGCGCCCTGGCATCGCTGAACAGGAACTTGTTCATCGCGTCGATGTAGGCCTTGGCCGACGCGATCACGATGTCGGTGTCCGCGCCCTGACCGTTGACGATGCGGCCATCCTTCTTGATGCGCACCGTCACCTCGCCCTGGGCGTCGGTGCCGCTGGTGATGTTGTTGACCGAGTACAGCTCCAGATTCACGCCACTGTCGACCATCGATTCGATGGCCTTCAGCGCTGCGTCGACCGGACCACCGCCGCTGGCGGTGACGCTGCGTTCCTCGCCATCGACGGTGATGGTCACGTCCGCGTGCGGGGTTTCGCCGGTCTCGGAACAGACCTTGAGCGTGACCAGCTTGATGCGTTCCTGGGTCTTGGCGGTCTCGGCATCGGAAACCAGCGCCTGCAGGTCCTCGTCGAAGATCTCGTGCTTCTTGTCGGCGAGGTCCTTGAAGCGCGCGAAGGCCTCATTCAACTCGGTCTCGGACTCGAACTCGATGCCGAGTTCCTGCAAACGGGTGCGGAACGCGTTCCGCCCCGAGTGCTTGCCGAGCACCAGCTTGTTGGCGCTCCAGCCGACATCCTCGGCGCGCATGATCTCGTAGGTCTCGCGGCTCTTGAGCACGCCGTCCTGATGGATGCCGGACTCGTGCGCGAAGGCATTGGCGCCGACGATGGCCTTGTTCGGCTGCACTGGGAAGCCGGTCACGCTCGACACCAGGCGCGAGCAGGTCACGATCTGGGTCGTATCGAGATTGGTGTCGCAGGTGAACACGTCCGGGCGCGTGCGCACCGCCATCACCACCTCCTCCAGGGAGGCGTTGCCGGCACGCTCGCCGAGGCCGTTGATGGTGCACTCGACCTGACGGGCGCCATTCAGCACGGCGTTCAACGAATTCGACACCGCAAGGCCGAGGTCGTTGTGGCAATGCACCGAGAAGACCGCCTTGTCCGCGTTCGGGATGCGCTCGCGCAACTGGCGGATGGTCTCGCCGAACTGGTGCGGCATCGCATAACCGACCGTATCCGGCACGTTCAGCGTGGTCGCGCCGGCATCGATGACCGCCTCGAAGATGCGGCACAGGAAATCGATCTCGGACCGGCCCGCGTCCTCCGCCGAGAACTCGATGTTGTCGGTGTACTGACGGGCGCGCTTGACTGCCTTCACGGCCTGCTCGACGACCTGATCCGGCGTCATGCGCAGCTTGTGCTGCATATGGATCGGCGAGGTCGCGATGAAGGTGTGGATGCGCGCGGAATTGGCGCCCTTGAGGGCCTCGCCGGCACGGTCGATGTCCTTGTCCAGAGCGCGCGCGAGACCGCAGATGGTCGAGTCCCTGACCGTGTTGGCGACCGCCTGCACGGCCTCGAAATCACCGGGGCTGGCGATCGGGAAGCCGGCCTCGATCACGTCGACGCGCATCTTCTCCAGCGCCTTGGCGATACGCACCTTCTCGTCCTTGGTCATGGACGCGCCCGGGCTCTGCTCGCCGTCGCGCAAGGTGGTATCGAAAATGATCAATCTGTCTTTGCTGCTCATGTCGTCACTCCCATCAGGACAGGCGCCGGTTTTCAAGCTGGGCGTCTGTCTGGAAACAGTATTCGGATTGGTGCGTTTTGCCCCCCGCCGGGGTGAGGTATGTCTTTCAGGCCGCGCGCAGCGGCAGCAGTCGCAGCGACAGCGAAGACAGGGAGACGAGCAGCAGCGCACCGCCGTGGAATGCGGCGCTGGAGGGGAATCGAATGTCGACCGGGCTGCTCATAGAGCGGAATATATAAACGATTCAGATATTTGCCAACCCGGAAAGAACCCTTGGAACGATGGTTTGTTTCGATCGCCGTGATCGGCCGGATTCGCGTGCAGGGCGGCAGCCGAAGGCGTTCCGCCGTCGGGCGCTGGATGGCGGAAGCCTTCGGCTTCCGCCCTACATCAGGGATTCGATGCGGGTCTTGAGGCGCTCCAGCGCGCCGCGGTTCTGTTCGATCAGGCCGCGACCGTTTTCGCCCTGCACGTGGCGCAGGTTGGCGTCGCGCAACAAGGTGATGACACGGTTGGCGAGTTCGGTGCTGCTGGCAACCTGCCGCGCGGCCTCGTGGACCAGCAGCATCGAGGCGATCTCCGCGAAGTTGAACATGTGCGGGCCGAACAGCACCGGCAGGCCGAGCGCGGCGGGTTCGAGCACGTTGTGGCCACCGGTCGGGACCAGGCTGCCACCGACGAAGGCGATGTCGGCGGCGGCGTACAGCAGGGTCAGATCGCCCATGGTGTCGCCGAGATACACCGCCGTGTCCTCGCTGACGGTGTCGCCTTCGCTACGCAGCACGGTCTCGAAATCGCGGCGGCGGCAGAGGCTGGCGACGCGCTGGAAGCGTTCCGGGTGGCGCGGCACCAGCACCAGAAGACAATCCGGAAAGACACCCCGAACCCGGTCGAAGGCGTCGAGCACCTGCTCGTCTTCCCCCTCGTGGGTGCTGGCGGCGATCCAGACCGGTCGGCTGTTGCCCCAGCTGCGGCGCAACACTTCGCCGCGTTCGCGCAAGGATGCCGGCATGCGGGTGTCGAACTTGATGCTGCCGGTAACCTCGACCGAGTGCCGATCCGCGCCGAGGCCGATGAACCGTTGCCGATCCGCTTCGGTCTGCGCGGCGATCAGATCGATGCCGCGCAAGGTGCCGGCAGTGAGTTCACCCAGGCGGCGGTAACCCTTGGCGCTACGTTCCGACATGCGTGCGTTGGCCAGCACGATCGGAATGCGTCGTTGGTCGCAGATGGCGATGATGTTCGGCCAGATCTCGGTCTCCATCAGCACCAGCAGGCGCGGATGCGTACGACCAAGAAAGCCCTGCACCGCGAATGGCAGGTCATAGGGCGCGTAAACGTGGAAGACGCGCTCGCCGAACAGGGTCTGGATGCGTTCCGAGCCGGTCGGCGTGGTGGTGGTCACCACCACCGGCACACCGGGATATTGCGCGATCAGGCCCTCGATCAGCGGCGCGGCGGCGACCGATTCACCCACCGAGACCGCATGCACCCAGATCGGTCGTGCCGGCAGCGCCGGTGACGGAAAGCGCCCGAAACGTTCCGCCCAGCGGGACAGATACGCCCGCGCCTTGATACCGCGCCAGAGCAGGCGCAGCAGCACCAGCGGCAGCGCCGCGTACAGGACCGCCGTGTACAGGTGCCTCGCGCCGACACCGTCCGCGTTATTTTTTGCCATTCAGCCAGTCGAGATAAGCGGTCACGCCCTCTTCCACGGTCTTGAACGGCGCTGTGTAGCCGGCGGCGCGCAGGGCCTGGATGTCGGCCTGGGTGAAGCTCTGGTAGCGACCCTTGAGGTGATCCGGGAACGGGATGTATTCGATCTCGCCCTTGCCGTGCCACTTGATGACGGCATGGGCGATGTCGTTGAAGCTCTGCGCGCGCCCGGTGCCGACGTTGAAGATGCCGGACACGTTCGGGTTGTCCATCAGCCACAGGTTCACGTTGACGGCGTCGCCGACGTAGATGAAGTCGCGCTTCTGCTCGCCCGGCTCATGGCCGTCGTAGGCGCCGAACAGCTTGACCTTCGCCGCTTCGCCGATCTGCACGTTGTGCTTGTAGGCCACGCTGGACATGTCGCCCTTGTGATACTCGCGGGGGCCGTAGACGTTGAAGTAGCGCAGGCCGCAGATCTGCGAGTGCTTGTGGTGATCCTTGACGATGCGGCGGACGTACTGGTCGAACTGCCACTTGGAGTAGCCATAGACGTTGAGCGGTTCCTCGCAGGCGCGCTGCTCCGTAAAGCCGTTGGAGCCGTCACCATAGACGGACGCCGAGGAGGCGTAGATGTACTGCACATGGCGGCGCAGACAGTAATGCAGCAACGACTTCGAGTACTCGTAGTTGTTGCGCATCATGTACTTGCCGTCCCACTCGGTGGTCGACGAGCAGGCGCCCTCGTGGAAGACCGCGTCGATCCTGGTGGCGATGTCGGCATCGTCCTCGATCAACGCGATGAAGTCGTCCTTGTCCAGGTAATCGGCGATCTCGCAATCGGCGATGTTCTTGAACTTGGTGCCGTCCTGGAGATCATCGACGACGAGGATGTCGTCGCGCCCCCGGGCATTGAGTTCCTTGACGATGTTGCTGCCGATGAAGCCGGCGCCGCCGGTGACGATGATCATGGATGACTCCGATTTATAAGACCGATGACGAAAGGTACGCGATGGCACCCGTGGCGTGAACGGTAGCAACTGTAGGGTGCGCCGTGCGCACCGGACGATTCACGGCAAGGACGCATGGTGCGCATGGTGCGCATGGCGCACCCTACCGGCGACATCGCCATCACGCTTTGCGGATGGCGTTGATGATGGACGTCGTGGAACAACCGTCGACGAATTCCAGAACGTCGACGCGACCGCCGTTGGCAGTGACGCAGTCGTAACCGGCGATGTCCTCGGGCTTGTAGTCGCCGCCCTTGACCAGATGGTCCGGCCTGGCGAGACAGATCAGCCTCTCCGGGGTGTCCTCGTCGAAGGACACGACCCAGTCGACGGCCTCCAGCGCCGCCAGCACCTGCATGCGGTTGGCGAGCGCGTTGATCGGGCGATCGTCGCCCTTGCCGAGACGTTTGACCGAGGCATCGGTGTTGACCGCGACGATCAGCCGGTCGCCCAGCGCGCGCGCCTTGGCGAGGTAACTGACGTGGCCGGCGTGCAGGATGTCGAACACGCCGTTGGTCATGACCACCCGCTCGCCGCGCGCCCGCGCTGCGGCGACGCAGCCGAGCAGCGTGGCCTCGTCGACCACGCCGAAACCGTCCTGGGTGTGTTCGTGCAGGGCGCGATACATCTCCTCAATGCTCGGCGTCGCGGTGCCGACCTTGCCGACGACGATGCCGGCGGCGAGATTGGCCAGCGCGGTGGCCGTCCCCATCTCCAGACCGGCGGCGATGCCGGCGGCCAGAGTCGCGATGACCGTGTCGCCGGCACCGGTGACGTCGTAGACCTCGCGGGCGCGGGTCGGCTGGTGCAGCGGAGCGTGACCGCGCCGCAACAAAGTCATGCCGTTCTCGCTGCGCGTGATCAGCAGTGCTTCGAGTTGGTGGCGCTCGATCAGGGCCATGCCCTTCTCGACCATGTCCGCCTCGTCGCGGACCTTGCCGACCACGGCCTCGAATTCGCTCAGGTTCGGGGTGATCACGGTGGCGCCGTGATAGCAGGAGAAATCGTCCGTCTTCGGATCGACCAGCACCGGCTTGCCGGCTGCGCGCGCCGCCTCGATCAGGCCGCGCTTGTCGCGCAGACAGCCCTTCGCGTAGTCGGACATGATCACCACGTCGACCTGCGCCAACAGTGTCTTGAAGCGGCCCAGGATGCGTTCCGGGTCAACTTCCGGGAAACCGTCCTCGAAATCCAGTCGGATCAACTGCTGATGCCGGCTGAGGATGCGCAGCTTGGTGATCGTGCGCGAGCCGCTGACGGTCTCGAACGCGCAGCCCACGCCGTGCAGTTCGAGTTGCCGGCGCAACGCGGTCGCCGGTTCATCGTCGCCGACCAGACCCAGCACCGTACCCTGCCCACCCAGGCTGACCACGTTGAGCGCCACGTTGCCGGCCCCACCGACGCGTTCCTCGTCGTGCGCGACGTTGACCACCGGCACCGGCGCCTCCGGTGAGATGCGCGAGGTGCCGCCGTGCCAGTAGCGATCGAGCATGACGTCACCGACGACGAGCACGCGGGCCTTGGAGAAATCAGGAATGCTGACGGTCAGGGTCATGAGGATGCGTGTTGGCGAATGGATGGAACGGCGGCGAAGTTTAGCAGCCAAGCCCATGACGAAGCGGGCGTGACCGAATCTCTGTCAGACCGTCGGCAGCGAACGTTGAGCGCAACACTTTTGAGCCAGGTCAACGCAACACTTCCAACCCTGTATAATCGTGCGCCAATTTTGACAAACGATGCCCACGGAAAGGGCGCACCCAGAAATTCAGACTATAAGAACCGCATGACCACCACCAAACTGACCGGCGACGAAGTCCGCCTCCGCCTTTACGAACAGTTCGCGCGCATCGGCAAGGCTGTCAGCCATCCCCGCCGCCTCGAACTCGTCGAGCTGCTCGCCCAGGGCGAGCGCTCCGTGGAAATCCTCGCCAATGCCGCCAATCTCACCGTCGCCAATACCTCGCAACACCTGCAACAGTTGCGCAGCGCCGGCCTGGTGACCAGCCGCAAGGAAGGCCTGCGCGTCTATTACCGCCTCGCCAACGACTCGGTCGGCGAAATGCTGGAAGTGATGCAGCGCCTGGCCGACACCACCCTGGCCGAGGTCGACCGCATCGTCTCCGCGTATCGGTCCCTGCAGGAGCAGATGGAACCGATCGGCGCCGCGGAACTGCTCGCGCGTCTGAAGGACGGCAAGGTCACACTGCTCGACGTCCGCCCCCACGAGGAATACGAGGCCGGCCACGTACCCGGCGCGATCAACATCCCGCTGGCCGAACTGGAATCCCGCATTCACGAGCTCGACCCGAAATGCGAGGTCGTCGCCTATTGCCGTGGCTATTTCTGCCTGCTCGCCGATGACGCCGTGACCCGCCTGCGTCGCAACGGCCTCAACGCCCGTCGCCTGTCGTCCGGCTTCCCGAAGTGGAAGCGCAGCGGAATGCCGGTCGACACCTCGACCCGTAAACACTGAGTCGCTTGAGCGGGAAACACCCCGACGCGGAGGCCGCCGCGTCATCGACCGCGTCCGCTGCCTCGCAGACCAGCCTCGACCGCTTCATCGACAACCTCTGGATCGAACGCGGTCTGGCCGACAACACCCTCAAGGCCTATCGCAGCGATCTCGGCAAACTGGCTGACTGGCTGGCCACGCGCGACATCGCCCTGGAACAGGCCGCGCGTGCCGATCTGCTCGAATATCTGGGCCTGCGTGCCCGTGCCGGCATGCACGCCCGCTCCAGCGCACGGCTGCTGTCCGCGCTGCGCCGCTATTACCGCTGGCTGCTGCGCGAGAAACGCATTCAGGCCGATCCGACCGCGCAGATCGACGCCCCCAAGCTCGGTCGCCCACTGCCCAAATCGCTGACCGAGGACGACGTCGAAGCCTTGCTGGAGGCGCCGGATACGGACGATGTCCTCGGTCTGCGCGACCGCACGATGCTGGAAGTGCTGTATGCCTGCGGTCTGCGCGTCTCCGAACTGGTCAATCTGCGCATCGACGAGGTCAATACCCGCCAGGGGGTGCTGCGCGTGGTCGGCAAGGGCGACAAGCAACGCCTGGTGCCGCTGGGCGAAGTCGCGCTTGACTGGATTGCCCGCTACCTGCGCGAGTCGCGTCCGGAACTCCTGCGTGGCCGCCCCACTCCGGACCTGTTCCCGACCCGACGCGGCAAGGCCATGACCCGGCAGGCGTTCTGGCAGTTGATCAAGCGCTACGCCCTGACCGCCGGCATCGACAAGCCGCTGTCGCCGCACACCCTGCGGCATGCCTTCGCGACGCATCTGTTGAACCATGGCGCCGACCTGCGGGTCGTACAGATGCTGCTTGGGCACAGCGACTTGTCGACCACGCAGATCTACACCCACGTCGCCCGCGAGCGCCTGAAGCAACTGCATCAGACCCACCACCCGCGCGGCTGACCATCAGGAACCTCTGATTTATTCATGGCCGTTCATCTGAACCCTGAAATCGCGGCTTTCTGCGTTGCGAAATTTGCGAATAGCTGGCTATTCGCGGCATTTCGCGCCTTGAAACCCACGATTTCAGCCATCCAGCTGAGCCGTCCCTGAATAAATCAGAGGTTCCCTTACACTTGCGGGCTATCCCGCTCAAACCGCTTTCCCCGGAGTCCGACCTTGAAATCCCCGATTGCCGCGCTCGCCCTGACGCTGAGCCTGCTCGCCCCGACCGCCATCGTCCATGCCGACGAGGCCATCCCGGAAGCGACCGCGCAGGAACTGCGCGCCGCCCTCGCCCGCCTGCTGCCTGACCGGCAGGTCGATCGCATCCGCACCACTCCGATCGCCGGACTCTACGAAGTCACCAATGGCGGACGGGTCTACTACATCACCGGCGACGGCAACCACCTGATCACCGGCCACCTCATCGACACGCGCGTGCAGGAAGACCTGAGCGCCGGCCCCATCCAGCAGGCGAAAGCCGATCTGCTCGCGGCGTTCGGCAACGACATGACGATCAACTACGGCGGCGCCGACCTGCCCTACGAGGTGGTCGTGTTCACCGATATCGATTGCGGGTACTGCCGGCAACTGCATCAGCAGATCGCCGCCTACAACGACGCCGGCATCCGCGTGCGCTACTTCCTCTACCCGCGCGCCGGACTCAATTCCGAGTCCTACGTCAAGGCGCGCAACGCCTGGTGCGCCGATGATCCTGCGGCCGCGCTGACCGCCGCCAAGGCAAACCAGCCGCTCGACACCAAGGTCTGCGACGACCCGATCGCCGCCCACATGGAACTCGGCGAGGAGCTGGGCGTGAACGGCACCCCGACGATATTCACCACCGATGCGATCCCGATTCCGGGCTTCGCGAGGGCGCCAGAGCGCATGGCGGCGGTACTCAAGCAGTTGGCGATGGAAAAGGCCGCGCAGTGAGCTGAACGCAAAAAGGCCCGCCGAAGCGGGCCTTTTTCATTGCTGGGCACGGAAATTCAGGACCGGGCGGCAACGCGATTGGCGATGTCCTGGATCATGCGCACCATCGCGTACATGCCGATGTGCCGGTTCGGGCTCAGGTGCTCATCCAGGCCCAGGCGTTCGAACATCTCATCGATGTCGATCCCGGCAATCTCCTCCGGCGTCCTGTCCTGGTAGATCATGACCAGCAGGGCCACCAGACCCTGCACGATCGGGCCCTCGCCGGCGGCCTGAAGATGCACGAGATGCGGATCAGTCTGATGGCGTTCGCCGGTCACCCAGACCTTGCTCATGCAGCCCTGCACGCGATGCGCCTCGGTCTTCAGCGCATCGTCCATCGGCGGCAGCCGGGAACCCAGCTCCGTGATGTACGCGTAACGCTGGTCCCAATCCCCGAGGAATTCGAAGTTGGCGATGAAAGTCTCTATGTCCATGGGAGGCGCAGACGGGGCTATCAGAGGTTGGTCGACTGATTATCGACGCGGACGGCTTCGCTAACCCGCGTCATCCTCAAGGATTGCTCAGTTCGGCGTCTCGCCGGACTCGGTCGCCGGCGGTACCAGCAGAGCGACGTCGACGCGCTTGTCGCGCCAGTTCATGCGCCAGTCCAGATGCGGTCCGGTCACCCGGCCGCTCGCACCGATCTCGCCAATCTTGTCGCCCTGCTCGACGCGCTGGCCGACCGTCACGGTGGCCTTGCTCATGTGCAGGAACGACGATGACAGTCGCTGGCCGTGATCGATGACCACGGTGACGCCGGAGTAGTACATGTCCGGATGCGCGAAGGTGACGATACCGCCGGCCGGCGCGATCACCGGTGTGCCGACCGGCGCCGCCACATCCACGCCGTAATGCGGCTGGCGCGGCTGGCCGTTGAGAATCCGCTGACTGCCATACACGCCACTGATGCGCCCCTTGGCCGGCCAGATGAAGCCACCCGCGAAATCGGTGCGCGGATCGTCGCGATCGCGCGCGGCGTTTATCTCTCCGGCCTCCCTGCGGATGCGCTCTATGACCGCCTGATTGGGCGGTGTCACCTTGCCTGGCGGCAGGCCGTCGATACGCTGGATGTCGTACTCACGCACCGCCGGCGTCAGCGTCGCGCTTACCCGGGAGCCATCCGGGGCGGTCGCGACCACCTCGACCGGAGCGGTGTCTTCGCGCCCGAACCCCACCAGGAACACCCCATCCCCGGACACGGAGATCGACGTGCCGTCGACGCTCACCTTGCTGCCCGGCAACGCGTGTCCGACCAGCAGGCCGCCCTGGACCACGGCCCCTTCAAAGCGCAATTCAGCCAGTGACGCCGTGCTCGACAAGGCAAGCGCCGCGAGCAGGGCTAGTCGGAAAATGTGCGTCGGAGATATCGGAAAGCGCATGAGGGTACCTTCAGTTCTAATGCCACCGGCGGGCGTGATTGTAAGATGTCGGGCGCCGCACCGTTGACCCGCGTCGGCACGGTACGGATCGGGCACCTGCAAGACAGGATGGCCTGACTACACTTCGCACAACCAGCGCCGGAGAATGATTGCATGAGCGATGAAAAAGCGAACGGCTACACGCCCGGGCCCGACGAGGACTACATGAGCGATCGCCAGCTGGCATGGTTCCGCGACCGTCTGGTCGCCATGCGCGCCGACCTCGCCGACGATATCAATCTGCAACTCGATGGGGACAGCGACCCCGGTGACGAGGCAGACATCGCCAACCGCAGTGCGGAGAGCGCCCAGGCCGCGCGCATCCAGAACCACCATATCCTGATCAAGCGCCAGATCGACGCCGCCCTGCGCCGGATCGATGACGGCAGCTACGGCTATTGCGAAGACACCGGTGAGGAGATCGGCCTGTCGCGCCTGATGGCGCAGCCAATGGCCACGCTCAGCGTCGAAGCCCAGGAACGGCGGGAACGCACCGCCAGGCAATACGGCTAGGCAATACAGCCGGGCAACGCCACGCTCAGTGCAGCGCGGTGAACATCGCGCGTCGATAACGGCTGACCAGTTCCCCACCACCGAGCAGATCGAACAGCGCAATCATGTTCCTGCGAGCGGCGCCCTCCTCGAACTCCGGATCGCGCTTCAACACGAACAGCAGATTCTCCAGCGCGGACTCGTGCTCCCCTCCGGCCGCCTGCAACACCGCCAGCTGCAGACGCGCGTGCAGATCGTCCGGTGTCTCCGCCAGACGGGCTTCCAGCGACGCCTTGCCGGGCGCCCCCTGGGCGGCGGCGGCGAACTGCAACTCCCTGGCCAGCGCAGCCCCGTCTTCCGAATCGCGCAAGGCCGGCGGGTAAGCCTCCAGCTGGGCCTTCGCGGTCGCCGGATCGCCGGCGGCGATGTGCACGCGCACCAGATCGAGCGCCGCGGCGTGGTTACCGGGGTCCTCGCCGACGACCTGGCGCAATAGCGCGATCGCGCCGTCCATGTCGCCCGCGTCGGCCATCGCCAGCGCCTGCTCACGCAGCGCGTCGGAAGCGCGGGTCACGTACCTGTCCAGCACCGCGCGGAACGCGGACTCGGGCTGCGCCCCCATCATCTCCTCGACCTTGCGGCCCTGGTGGTAGACATGGAGGGTCGGGATGCTGCGGATGCCGAATTGCGACGCCAGTTGCCGCTCTTCCTCGGTGTTCACCTTGGCGATACGAACGGCGCCCGCATAGCTGTCGGCGAGACGTTCAAGCACCGGCAACACCATCTTGCATGGGCCGCACCACTCCGCCCAGAAGTCCACCAACACGGGCGCCTGGAAGGAACGCTCGACGACCTCGGTCTGGAAATTCGCAAGGGTCACGTTGACGATGTACGGGGAGTTGCTCATGTTCAGATCTTCAATGCGTTTCGGAAACCAGGCGGTTTGATGGGGCCGACCGGAGTCAGTTCAATCCACCGGAAAACCGATTCATACCCGGAAATATGCTCAATGCCCGGTTTTTCAACGCAAACGTTAGGGATTTGCCGAAAGCGTTTGTTGCAGCACAGGCTCGATTGGTCGAGTCTGCCCGTGGGCATGAGGATCATCTGACCGATCGGAACGGCTGCCCCGCCAAAACAATACCGATGCGATTCCGATGGATACGCACAGGACCCGCCGAATCGAAGCCCCACCTTAAACCGCAAAGCGGCGCCACCGGCGCCGCTTTTTTTCTGCCCTGTTCATTGCCGGGCAGGAACCCGGCGCCCTGCCTCACCGATCCAGCAAATCCAGCTTGCCAGTCTTGCCGTTCCAATCGTCGGCATCGGCCGGCGGGTCCTTGCGCTTGGTGATGACCGGCCAGTTCAGTGACAGATCGGCGTTGAGCTCGATGAATTCTTCCTGCCCGTCCGGCAGATCATCTTCCGCGAAGATCGCCTCGGCCGGGCATTCCGGCTCGCAGACCGCGCAGTCGATACATTCCTCAGGATCGATGACCAGGAAGTTCGGGCCTTCATGGAAACAATCCACGGGGCACACCTCGACACAGTCGGTGTACTTGCACTTGATGCAGTTTTCGGTGACGACGAAAGTCATGATCAATATCCCGGAATCGATCGGTTGAACGAAGGCCGGGTAGGTTACCCCAGCCCCCTTGGATTGCCCAGCGCGACCGCCCGGGGCAACGCGTCGCGCCCGCGCGGACAGGTCGTTACAATCCGGCTCCGCCATCCGGCCTCTCACCCGTCCACGCAAGGTTTCCGCATGTCCCTGATTCGCCCGTTCGCTGCCCTCCGCCCCACCCCGGAACACGCCGACGACGTGGTTGCGCCGCCCTACGACGTGCTCAGCGTCCGTGAGGCACGACAGCGTGCGAACGGCCGTCCGTGGAGCTTCCTGCACATCTCGCGGCCGGAGATCGATCTGCCGGAAAACACCGATCCCTACGACCCGGCGGTCTACGCGAAAGGCGCGGAGAATCTCGACCGGATGATCGACGCGAACGTGCTGATGCGCGATCCGGACGCCTATTACTACGTCTACCGCCTGACCATGGGCGCCCACGTGCAGACCGGTCTGGTCGCGGTCGCCTCTGTGCCGGATTACGACATCAACCGTATCCGCAAACACGAATTCACCCGCCCGGTAAAGGAAGACGATCGCGTCCGCCAGATCGAAGCCTTGCAGGCGCAGACCGGCCCGGTGTTCCTGGTGTATCCGGAAGCCGCGCAGATCGACGCCATCCTCGCCCGCACCGCCGCCGGCCGGCCTGAGTACGACGTGACCGCCGACGACGGCGTGCGCCACCAGATCTGGGTGCTGCGCAATGCCGACGCGATCGCCGCGATCACCGCCGGCTTCGACGCCATGGACGCGATCTACATCGCCGACGGCCATCACCGCTCGGCGGCGGCCTCCCGCGTCTACCACGCGACCTGCTCGGGCAGTGACGAATGCCACACCGGCAACGAAAGCGCCGGCTATTTCCTGTCGGTGATCTTCCCGCACCACGAGATGCAGATCCTCGACTACAACCGCGTCATCACCGACCTGCACGGCCTGGACGGCGAGTCGTTCCTGGCGCGCATCGCGGAACGCTTCGATATCGAATCCGTCGATGGCGCCTGCAAGCCGACGAAACATGCCGAGTTCGGCATGTATCTGGGTGGCAGCTGGTACCGCCTGACGCTGCGCGCCGAACACATTCCCGGCGACGACCCGGTCGCCAGCCTCGACGTCAGCCTGCTGCAGAACAACCTGATCGACCCGATTCTCGCGATCGAGGACCCACGCCGCGACAAGCGCATCGATTTCGTCGGTGGCATCCGCGGTCTGGGCGAGTTGGAGAAACGCGTGGATTCCGGCGAGATGGCGGTCGCTTTCGCCCTCTATCCGACCACGATGGAGGCACTGATGGCGGTCGCCGACGCCAACGAGGTCATGCCGCCGAAGTCGACCTGGTTCGAGCCGAAGCTCGCGGACGGCCTGCTGTCACACATGCTCGACTGATCAGTCCCCACGTGGGGTCCGGTTTGCCCGTCAACCGGGCCCCGCGTCGGCTCCACCCGGCCCGGGGCATGCAATTCCAGTCCCCATCAGACCCGCTGCGGCCACCCGCCGCCTGATCGTCAGAACATCTCGCCGACGAAGTCGAAATTCAGCCCCTCGCCGGGCTCCTGCAGAAAACTGCCCTGAATCAGGTCGACACCGGCCTGCCACAGCAACGGCAGCAGCACCGCGTCGTCGACGTGGGTGGCAATGCTCACCGCCTTCATGGCCGCGACCGCCTTGGCGATCTCGCGCACCTTGCGAAACGCCTGATCGTCCTCGTGAATGCTCTGCACCAGCTCGCCGTGCACGCGCACGTAATCCGGGTGCACATGATTGAGCAGCTTCAACGCGCCGGAACTGATCCCGAAGTTGGTCACCGCGAACTTGGCGCCGATCTGCTTGAGGCCGGCCTGCAGGGCCTTGCTCTCCGCGAGGTACTCCAGAATCGTCGATTCGCTGACCTCGACGACCAGATCGCCGGCATCCGCGACCTGCCACTTGACCATCTGGCCCTTGATCCAGTCCACGAGCTTCTTGTCGATGACGGTCGGCGCCGACAGCTTGATGAAGAACTGCGTGCGCTTGCCGTCACGACGGCGCTGATCCCAACGGCTCAGCGCCGCCAGCATCACCCAGCGATCGAGAGACGGCGCCAGCTGGTAACGGATCGCCGCGGCCATGAACTGGCGCGGATGCACCTCGTCCATGTTCTCGTTGAGCATGCGCAGCTGCGCCTCGTAACGCTCGCCACCCGCGCCGCGCAGGCTGGCAATGGGCTGGAACAGCAGCTTCAGACGGCGATTGGTGATCGCGTCGTGGATCGATTTCGCCAGCGCGCGATCGTCTTCTCCCGCTTCTCCCTCCTGAAAGGTTTCGCGGGCGGCGCGGAAGGACCGATGCGTATTGCCGCCGGTCGCGCGGGCGTCCGCACAAGCCTGTTCGATTGCATCGATGGCGGCTTCCGCCTCGTTCGGCAACACCGACAACATCGCCGAGCCGGCGCTGACGGTGGCGCTCACCGGCGAGCCATCGATATGGATCAGGTGCGCACCGATCGCCTTGACCAGATGCTCGGCGAACTTCGTCAAGCCCTGACCGTTCAGCAGCAACACCGCGAACGCCACGTCGGTGATGCGCGCGACGACGCCCGCCTCCGGGGCAGCCTGCGCAATGACGGTCGCGACCTCGCGCAGAACCACGTCTACTCCCGACAGGCCCAGCTGTTCACGGAGCTTGCTGACGCCGTCGACCTCCAGGTAGATCACCCCAGCCCGGGCGCGTTTTTCGCCACTGACCACGCCATCGAGCGTGTCGATGAAGTAATGCCGGTTGAACAGCCCGGTCAGCTGATCGCGGGTGATCAGGTCCGCGACCTGGCTCTCCAGACGGCGGGTCGCGGTGTAATCGCGGATCACGACCTGAATGCATTCCTCTTCCTCGTAGCTCGCATCGGAGAACTCCATGCCGATACTGAGCCGCGCCCCGCTGACGGAAAGTCCACGCACATCGAGCGTCCGCGCGTTCTTGTCGCCGCGTCCATACCGGGCGAGCAGACCCTTCAACTTCTCGCGGTCCCCCTCGTCGACCATGTCCATGATCGGCGTGCCCTCGATGTCGGCAAGCTCCGCGAAACCGAACAATTCCAGATACATGCGGTTCGCGTAGATATGCATGCCGTCGAGCACATAGGCGATGGCATCCTGCGAACTGTCCAGCAGCGCCTGACAGCGCCGGTCGCTCTCGGCCAGCGAGACCCGGGCCGCGCTCAGTTCACGGGTGACCTGCAGGCATTCCAGCTCCCGTTCAAGCATGATCGCGAGGTGATCCGGCAGCGACTTGCTGACCAGCGCGGTCGCACCCGCGTGCAGACACTCGGTCTGCGCCGCCGGACTGAGGTCCTCGCCATACGCGACCAAGGGGATTTCGACCCCTATCCGGTCCAGCGCCTTGCGCACCGCGTCGATCGGCAGCTCCTGCACGGCGACCGCGCAGAACACCACGTCGAACTCCTCCGCCTCCAGCGCCTGATGCAGCGTCTCTTCGTCGTCCGCCCGTGATTCCCGCACCGCATGGCCGAGATTGCGGACGACATTGATCAATTCCTGCGCGGCATTGATGGAATCCTCCACCACCAGCACCCGCAGGTGTTTTTGCGTGTCCAAAGGTTCGCGATCCGCCCTGATTATCGATATTGAACCGACGGGAACCCTGTCGGCTCGGGGCTTGCTGCCGGTCGTGGCGACTCCCGCCCGCTGGCCACCCCGTTGTACGCGACTCGGTGCTGCTTTTCCAGACGGCATCCACAGGCGCGAATGCCACGCGCATTTTCATCACCGGGGGTTCTTGCTAGCATCGCCCGATGCCCCCGAACGACGTGCCACCGCGTCGCCAGACTACAATAATCGTCAATAAAAACACCGGAGCGACGCGATGTCCGACATTATGGTCCGCCCAGAAACCGCCGATGACATTCGCGCCATCGACGTCGTCAACCTCAGCGCCTTCGAAGGCGACCGCGAGGCCCGCCTGATCGACGCCCTGCGCCGCTCGCCCAGCTTCGTTCCGGAGCTGTCGCTGGTCGCCGAATTCAATGGCCGAATCGTCGGCCACCTGCTGCTGTCGAAGGTCGAATTGCGCCGCCGCGAACAGACCATCGAGCTGCTCGAACTCGGGCCGATGTCGGTGGTCCCGTCGCAGTCGCATCGCGGCATCGGCACCACCTTGATCGAGACAGCCATCAGCCAAGCCAAGGAGCGCGGCTTCAAGGCCATCGTCGAGGTCGGCGCGCCGGGCTACTACGCGCGTTTCAACTTCGAACCCGCGGCCAAATGGGGCCTGAGCTGCAACCTGCCGGTGCCGGACGACGCAATCACCGCGATCGAACTGGAAGCCGGCGTCCTCAACGGTGGTGGCCACATCATCTATCCGCCACAGTTCAATCAGATGTACTGATCCAGCAAGCGGCGGAAACAAAAAGGGCGCGTGACTCCGGTCACGCGCCCTTTTCCATTTCCGGCGCCGACGTTCCCGTAGGAGCGGCTTTAGCCGCGATCGGCGATCCGGGTTTCGCAAGCGCCCATCGCGGCTTCAGCCGCTCCCTCCAAAAACATGGGGAGCGGCCCGGAAACCGATCTCAGCAGCGCGAACCGGACTGATCCCAGGCATAGGTGCAGTCCAGATGCAGACGCACGCGCACCAAACCCTGGGCACCGTCCTCCAGCATCACTGCCAGCGGCACGCGGCCACCGAGCTGGCGACACGGCCGGCGCATCCAGTAAAGGCCCATCTGCTGGTTGGTCGGATGCATGGTGCGCAGCGCATCGGCGATGCCGATGATGTGCTCCAGGCGCCTGTTGATCTCGACCTCATCCGGAAACGGCTCCTTGTCACGGAACTTCTCCATCGAACGCGCGCGGATTTCCGTCGGCAGCGCCAGCAGCGTATGTCGGTCGGACAGTTCCAGGCCCCAATCATCGAGGATGTTCATGATCGCGCGGCTGACCGCCATGCGTTCCGCGTATTGCTCTTCGCTCATTGGATTCCCGGTCGCCCACGGCGTGACCCTGTGAATATCGTTAGGAGTCTATCAGTTGCGCCGCAACCGCTATTCCCTGCCAAACCCACGGCAAAACCGCGCGCGTGACCGTCATGCGACGCGGCGATGATGCAGGCCGATTTCCGGCTTGCACCCCTGCGCCACGGAGTCCAGATTGAAGCCGAAATTCCGGCCCGCCTTCCCACACAGGAGCCAGCTATGCAGATCGGCATGATCGGCCTTGGGCGCATGGGCGCCAACATGCTTCGCCGTCTGGCCCGCGACGGCCACCACTGCGTCGGCCACGACCTCAGCCCCGACAACGTCGCCCTGCTGCGTGGCGAGGGCTTTCAGGCCAGCACCGACCTCGACGAATTCCTCGCCCTGCTCGACGCCCCGCGCGCGGTCTGGATCATGGTGCCGCACGGCAAACCCACCGAGGCGACGGTGGCCGCGCTGGCCGAACGCCTGGACGCGGGCGACGTGGTTATCGACGGCGGCAACAGCCATTACAAGGACGACGTCCGGCACGCCGCGCTGCTGGCCGAACGCGGCATCCACTACATGGATGTCGGCACCAGCGGCGGTGTCTGGGGTCTGGAACGCGGCTACTGCCTGATGATCGGCGGCGAGCGCAGCGCCTACGAACGTCTCGAACCGATTTTCCGCAGCCTTGCCCCCGGGCATGGCGACATTCCGCGCACGCCCTCGCGTGACGGCGCACCCGGCCCCGCCGAACTCGGTTACCTGTATTGCGGCTCCAGCGGCGCCGGCCATTTCGTGAAGATGGTCCACAACGGCATCGAATACGGCCTCATGCAGGCCTACGCGGAAGGCTTCGACATCCTCCGCAACGCCGATTCCGAAAGCCTGCCGAAGAATCTGCGTTACGACCTCAACCTGCCCGACATCGCCGAAGTCTGGCGACGCGGCAGCGTGGTCGGCTCCTGGCTGCTCGACCTGACCGCCAATGCGCTCCAGGAAGAACCGAAGCTCGAAAGCTACAGCGGCTACGTGCAGGACTCCGGCGAAGGCCGCTGGACCATCCAGGCCGCGATCGAGACCGCCGTGCCCGCCGACGTGCTCACCGCCGCGCTCTACACGCGCTTCCGCTCGCGCCAGGAACACACCTTCGCCGAGAAGATCCTGTCCGCGATGCGTAAGCAGTTCGGCGGCCACGTGGAGCCGAAATGACCCCCGCAATCGAAGGCACACCTGTAGGAGCGGCTTCAGCCGCGATCAGCGTATGCGAGTCGTTCGAGCGCCGATCGCGGCTGAAGCCGCTCCTACGACATCGCTGCATCCATTCGCATTGATTTACCGACGGCCCTCCCGAACATGATCGATAACGACAACCCCCTGCTCACCGGCCTCGGCGGCGATCTGATCGCGCAGCCCTGCACCATCGTCATCTTCGGCGGTGCCGGCGACCTCTCGCGCCGCAAGCTGATCCCGGCGCTCTACAACCTCGCGCTCGACGGCGTGCTGCCGGCGCAGTTCGCGGTGGTCACCCACGGGCGGGCCGCGCTCGACGACGAAGCCCTCCGTGACCTGGCCCGCCAGGGCATCGGGAAATACTCGCGCCGCCCGCTGGAGGAAGAAGACTGGGAACCCTTCGTCCGCCGCCTGTACTACCAGCAGGGCACGTTCGACGACGCCGACTCGATGGCCGCGCTCAAGGCCCGCCTGCACGGCATCGAGGCAGAACACGGCCTCAGCGGCAGCCGCCTGTTCTACTTCGCGGTGCCGCCGGACCTCATCACCACCTGCGCCCGCGCGATCGCCGAAGCCGGCCTGATCAACGACCCGGCCCTCGGTGACCCGTGGACCCGCGTGGTCATCGAAAAACCGATCGGTCGTGACCTCGCCAGCGCGCGGGCGATCAACGACGAACTCCAGACCCATCTCGCCGAAAGCCAGATCTACCGCATTGACCATTACCTCGGTAAGGAAACGGTGCAGAACATCCTGGTCATGCGCTTCGGCAACGCGATCTTCGAGCCCCTCTGGAACGGCAAGCACATCGACCACGTGCAGATCACCGTCGCCGAGGCCGAAGGCGTCGGCACCCGCGCCGGTTACTACGAATCCGCCGGCGCGCTGCGCGACATGGTGCAGAACCACATCCTGCAACTGCTCTCGCTGGTCGCCATGGAACCACCCTGGAGCATGGACCCGGACGTGATCCGCGACGCCCGCCTCGACGTGCTGCGCGCGCTGCGCCCGATCACCCCCGCGAACATGGCCGACAACGTGGTCCGCGCCCAATACGCGGGCGGCTTCTACCAGGGCAACGACGTACCCGGATACCGTCGTGAGGACCGCGTCGCCGCCGACTCCACGGTCGAGACCTTCGTCGCGCTGCGCGTGTTCCTCGACAATTGGCGCTGGGCCGGCGTGCCCTTCTACATCCGCACCGGCAAAGCCATGCCCAAGCGCGCCAGCGAGATCGCCGTGCAGTTCAAGTCGGTGCCGCACATGCTGTTCAACACCGACGAAAGCCACCCGCTGGAACCCAACGTGCTCGCCCTGCGCATCCAGCCGGATGAAGGCCTGTCGCTGCGCATCGCCTCCAAGCTGCCCGGCCCGCGCGTGCGCATCTATCCGGTCAAGATGGACTTCCGCTACGGCAGCACCTTCGGCGACCAGGCCCCGGAAGCCTACGAACGCCTGCTGCTCGACGTGATGGCCGGCGACGCCACCCTGTTCATGCGCCGCGACGCGGTCGAGGCCTCCTGGGCCTGGATTCAGCCCATCCTCGACGCCTGGCAAGGCAGCAAATCGCGCTGGCTGCCTGAATACCCCGCCGGCACCTGGGGCCCGATCGAGGCCGAACGCATGATCGCCGACCACGGTCGCGCCTGGCGTGTGCTCTGATGCAGATCGACCACGCCGAAACCCTGCTCCACCTCGCGACGCCGAAGCGCGTCGACCCGGCGGAGATCGAACTCGAACTGACCGCGATGTGGGCCGGCCTGGACGACAACGCCGGCGACGGGGCCACCGTCACCCGCGCCGTCATGTCCAACCTGCTGATCTACGCGCAGGGCGAAGCAGAAGCCGCGAAGGCGGCCGAACACATCCCCGAACTTGTCGAACGCCACCCGGCCCGCGTCATCGTGCTGGCCGCCATCGACGGCATGGACGGACAGCTCGATGCCTGGGTCTCGGCGCATTGCCGCCGCATCGATCACCAGGCGCAGCTGTGCGCGGAACACATCGAGGTGCGCTTTGCCCCGACTGGCATCCACCGCGCCGCCTCGCTGATCCGCTCCCTGCTGATCGGCGACCTGCCGACCGCGCTCTGGTGGTTCCACCCCGCGCCGCCGACCTTCCAGCCCGACCTGTTCGACGCCCTCGGCGCGATGTCCCAGCAGATCATCTACGACAGCGTCGGCTGGCCCGAACCGCAACGCGCCATCACCTCCATGGCCCGCTGGGTGACCGCCCGAAAGCAGACCGACGACACGGTCGCCTTCAACCTCGCCTGGCGCCGCCTGAAACCCTGGCGCCGCCTGCTCGCGCAGGCCCTCGCGCCGTGTCAGGCCCCCGGTGCGCTACGCGGCCTGCAACGCATCGACATCCGCCACGGCCCGAACCGCCTGCCCAGCGCCTGGCTGCTCTGCGCCTGGCTCGGCTCACGCCTCGGCTGGCGACTGATCGACGGCAAGCACCAGGCCACCCGCCTGAGCTGGCGCTTCCAGAGCACGCAGGGCGAGGTCCGGGTGAGCATCGAACGCATTGCCGAAGCCACATCCCGCATCGAATCCATCGACCTCCGCTGGCAAGGCACCGACGGCCCCGGCCACGCCCGCCTCCACCACGCCGGTCACCTGCTGCATGTCGATCCCGGGCAATCCACGCTCCCGGCAATGACCGTCCCCTTCCGCAGCCAACCCGTCGAAGTCCTGATCGCCGCCCAACTCGCCCACCGCGCCGGCGACAGTCTCTTCAAACAGGCCGCCGGCCTCGCGGCCAACATGGCGGACGCCTTGGGTTGAACTGTATGTGCCCGCCCCAAACGTGTCCTAAGCGGGCGGGATGGCGAATACAACAACGCGAGGCCTCACCGCGCCGCCTCGCGCCTCGCGCCTCGACAATTAGATCAGTTCAGCAGGAAGGCCCATATTCCCTTACTAAGCCTCGATTGAATTTCTGCTGTCGTAATTGAATTGACTCTCTGTTCAGCGCGTCATTGTTTCCGTACTTGGCGAGCGCGCCAGAAGGATGAATGATCCTAGAAATGCCGGAATAATGGTTGCTGAAAAGTACTTGAGTAGCGGCGGAGGTGGGTCTTGAAGAAGTTAATTGTCGTCAAGCATAGCGGGCTCCATGCGCTTCCTAACGCTTCCTAACGCTTCCTGTAACAGGCGCGAGCGCGTCAGCGCGAAGCGTCTTGATGACCTATTTGTTAAGCCTGCATCTTTCATCATTCGATCTATTTTCGCAAATTCAATTTGCACATGATCGACATATTTCAATAACACTTTTGAATAAACCAAGCCATCCATATTAAGCTTTGAGTTCAGCAATGATACATTGATCTGCCCCAGCGTTTATGGCAATTCCCTGTCCCGGGTCAGATAAACCATAGTTGCTTGGCCTGATAAGAACATCTCAGCTCCATCAGACAGCCCCAGACGGAATTTTATGCCTTTGGGATTTGCGTGAACATTGTGACTGGCCATCCTGTAATAAGGCCTTAAATGATCGATACCAACAGCAGACTCTAGACTGTAAAAATTCGGATTTTTAACATTCAGCTTTTCTCGCCGCCCACCCATAAGAGCCAAGAAATTCTTTTCCGTACTTCTTGGCCAATTCTGTCTTTAGCTCTTTTAGCTCTTCCATCTCCTCTTCCGAGCAGGGAGCCATTCCCTAGTCTTTCTGCATGCTCTTGGTACTGAATCATAGCCTTATAAGACTCGATTGCCTCATGCTCCTAAATACTTATTGACCGTGACTTCCGAACAATGAGCGAGAGAAAGTCTATGGTTGTCACGGCTATTTCATGTGCTGTACGCCACCGGGCATGTGCTCCATCAGCGTAACCAGATTTCAGCAAGCAAAGCACTTCATTCGATACCTGAATCGCTCGTGCGTGCAATGCGACAAGCACAGATAGCTTATTGCCTTTTCATTTTTCAAATATTTATTCGCAAAGCTTCCCCAGCTTCATGTGAAGCTATTATTAATGCGTGAAGGCTACTAATGGCATTTTCCCACAACTCGTTATGGTGAAGCTCGAAATCTGAATAGATATTCTCCCAGCCGTCGACAGCACCCGCTGGTCCTTTCTAAGAGCATGAAAAAGCTTCTCAGCAATTTCATTCGAAACTGGGCCGATGGTTTCGCATGCTTCACTCAAGCCCCTCAATAGCTTCAGGACTGAGTTCTTTATCCTTGCTTTCCAGTACATCAAATAATGCCTTGTTGAAAAGGTCTTGGATGTCGCTGAAATTTAGCTTTTTCTTCGGAGCACATGGCTTTTTTCACTTAACGCTTAGTAGGGCAGTCAACTTCTACATAATACGATAAAGAATTATCGCTCCGATGACGATAACTGACTGAATTCTAGCGAATTCCTCTTCAATCATGGGCTGCGGCGTCGGGTCGCGTATTGTTGCATCCCGACAAGCCATGAGAGCCACAGGATAGCCTCTGAAAGGTCCAAGTTTGGCTGATCGCAGCCTCTCCCCGCTATCACACGCCGACTTCCTTCTGCTGCTGTTGCAACTCCCACATCTCGGCGTATTGGCCCGGGTTGGCGAGCAGGTGATGATGCGAACCGCGCTCGATCAGCCGACCGTCGCGCATGATCATCAATCAACCCGGCTTCGACTCCGCTCAGCCAGCGAAGGCTGATGAATCGCGGCGGGACGCCGCTCCCGCAAGCAACGACCTTGATCCAGGCATGGGAAGCGCAAGACAACCTCAGGTAATATCAGCGATCGCTAATCAATCGCACACACCCTCACATGCAAACCCACTACGACCAGATCGGCGGCGCCGAGCGCGTCCGCGAACTCACCAACCGTTTCTACGACCTGATGGACGAGCTGCCGGAGGCCTATGAACTGCGCCGGATGCACGGTCCCGATCTCGGTCCGATGAAGGAGAAGCTGTACGAATTCCTGTCCGGCTGGATGGGCGGTCCGCAGCTCTACGTGCAGAAATACGGCCACCCGCGCCTGCGCATGCGCCACCTGCCCTTCCCGATCAATCGCGAGATGCGCGACCAGTGGCTGCTGTGCATGGAGACCGCGATGGACGACATGAACATCGCCGGCCAGCTGCGCAAGGAGCTCTCCCAGGCGTTCGCCAAGACCGGCGACCACATGCGCAACCAGATGGAACCGGTCGATCCGGTCCACCCGACCGCCGACAATCCGTTCCCGATCGGCCCCGGCGCCGCCGAGCGCAAGGAACACGGTCTGGACTGACTCCGCGCCGGCCCAAACCCGCCACGCGACGCTCGTCTACGCTTGCGGCAACGCCCTCGTCGGCAGACCGCACGCACCGTGAACGACAACACCTCTCTCAACGTTTCCACGCCAGATCGTGGCCTGATCGCCGCCTACCTCCTCGATGGCCGGGGCGGCGCGCGCCGGCTCGATTGGGATGGCGTCGCCGCGTGGACGCCGGAACAGGGCCTGCTCTGGGTCCACCTCCAGCGGGACGACGCGAACACCGCCGCCTGGCTGGAACGCGACGACAACGTCGACCCGCTGATCCGCGCCGCGCTGCTCGCCGATGAAAGCCGCCCGCGCGTGACACCGCTCGGGAACGGCCTGCTGGTGTTCCTGCGCGGCGTCAACCTGAATCCGGGCGCGAATCCGGAGGACATGGTCTCGATCCGGCTGTGGATCGAGGAAAGCCGGATCATCAGCACGCGCCAGCGCCACCTGCTGTCCGTGACGGACCTGCGCGCGGCGCTGGACGCAGGGCACGGTCCACGCGACGCCGCCGATCTGACGGTGGAGCTGAGCCTGCGCCTGACCGACCGCATCGCCGACGTGGTCGACAACATCGACGACGAGGTCGAGCACGTGCAGGAGCGCGTTCCGGTCGCCGATCCGCGCCGGCTGCGCATCGAGATCGGCCAGGTTCGTCAGCAGATCGTCATCCTGCGCCGCTATCTCGCGCCGCAGCGCGAGGCGCTCGCCCGCCTGAGCCAGATACCCCCGTTCAACGCCGACGCCTCCCTGCTGGCCAGGCTGCGCGAGGCGCACGACCGCGTGACCCGCCATGTCGAAGACCTCGATGCCGCGCGGGAACGCGCGATGCTCGCCAAGGAAGAACTCGACGGCCTCGCCAACGAGACCCTGAACAAGCGCATGTACGCGCTCGCGGTGGTGACCGGGGTATTCCTGCCACTGGGTTTTCTGACCGGCCTGCTTGGCATCAACGTCGGCGGCATCCCGCTGGCCGATGACGCCTGGGGCTTCGTCACCGTGGTCGTCATTCTGGCGGTGATCGTGTTCCTCGAAATCGTCCTGTTCCGCGTGCGACGATGGTTCTGAGCCTGTCCCCGCCGCCCTCATGCCACTCCACCGAGCCCGAATCCGCGTGAAACCGTTGCGCCGCATCGCCCTCCTCCTGCTGACACCGTGCATCCTGTTCGCCGGCGCGACCCTGGCCGCCGACAAGGGCGTCGTCTCGCCCCCGACCTGGCATCAGGAGGCGGAAAAATCACTGAAGGCGATCCAGGCGGAGGTCGCCCGCTGGGCGGCGCCGGATTCCACCGAGGCCGCCGACATGACGGTCGTCGACCGCCAGATCGCCGACCTGCTGCGCCTGCGTGGCCAGGCCGAGCAATGCGTGACGGGCGCGACCAACGACCTGGCGTCGGTCAACGCCAAGCTGGAGGCCATCGGCGCGGTCGGCGAGGACGAATCCCGCGAGATCAAGCAGCACCGCGCGACACTGGACACCGCGCAACGCGATCACCTCCAGCGACTGGCTGTCTGCCGCCTGATCGACCTCGGCGCCAAGGACACGCTGGCCTCGGCCACCGGTTACCGCAACGCCGCGCTGTCCAAGGCCCTGTTCAGCCGCGCCGAGCCCTTGTGGGTGGCGGTGCAGGCATTGCTCCTCGACGATGCCGGCGCACCGGCCCGGCGCAGCCTGAGCGGGCAATGGCTGCCCGCCGCCGGCAGCTTCGCCCTGCTGATGCTGCTGCTGTTCACGCCGTCCCTCTATGTGAGTCGCCGCCTGCGCGCCTTCGCGCAACAGGCTGAAGGCCCATCCGCCGCGCATGGCCTGGCGCGCATGTACGCGCTGCGCCTGCCGACCATCGCGACCATGCTGGCCATCTCCGCCGGCCTCGCCGCCGGCGGTCTGGCGGCGCTGGCGGCACCCACGCTGTTCTTCGCCGCCGCGATGGCCTTGGCGCCGCTGCTCGAACAACTGGTCTGCCGCGACCAACCGCATTGCCGGGAGGGCCTGCCCGCGCGACTGCTGCTAGTCCTGGTGCTGCTGGCCAGCGCGATGCTGCTGGTCGATGTGCAGGCCTATCTGCCCGGCAATCTGGACCTGACCCTGCGCGGCGTCTTCCTCGTGGTGCTGGCGATGTCCGCGCTGTGGCTGCTGCTGCGCGTTTCCCAGCACCCGGACATGGGCAGCCTGCGCGGCCTGCGGCTGCCGTTCGCGTTATTGCTGATCGTCGGACCGACCGCCGACTGGATCGGCTATCGCGCGCTCGGCGAACTGCTGACCCTGGGTGTGTACGGCACGCTGACCGGCGCGTTCCTGACGCGCCTGGCCTACCTCGCCATCGGCACCGGCCTGGACCGTCTCGAAGAGGGCGGGAGCAGCGCCGCGCTGGCGACCCGCAAGTTCCTCGGTTACGCGCCCGACGAGCCGATGGCCGGCATGCGTCTGCTGCGACGCCTGGTCGCCTTCGGTCTGCTGCTTGGCTACGGCTATTGGTTGCTGGCGGTCTGGCAGGTCACCGACGCCGAGGCGGAAACCGCCCGGGGCGTGCTCGGCAGTGGCTTCGATATCGGCGGACTGCACATCGTGCCCGCGCGGCTGGTGCAGGCCCTGTTGATCTTCCTCGCGCTGTGGTGGGTCGCCGGCTGGCTGCGCCGGCAGATGGGCGAGCGCTGGCTGGTCAAGACCAAGCTCGATTCCGGCGCGCGCCAGTCGATCGTGATGCTGACCAGCTATGTGCTGATCGGCGCCGCGATCCTGATCGGCCTGTCGGTCGCCGGGCTCGAATTCCAGAACCTCGCGATCATCGCTGGCGCGCTCTCGGTCGGTATCGGTTTCGGCCTGCAGAACATCGTCAACAACTTCGTGTCCGGGCTGATCCTGCTGTTCGAACGGCCCGTGAAGCCGGGCGACTGGGTGGTGGTCGGCAACACCGAGGGTTATGTGCGCAAGGTCAGCATCCGCTCGACGCTGATCCAGACCTTCGACCGCGCCGACGTGCTGGTGCCGAATTCGGAGCTGATCTCGAATCAGGTCACCAACTGGATGCTCAACGACACCCTCGGCCGCGTGATCGTGCCGGTCGGGGTCGCCTACGGCACCGACACCCGCAAGGTCCGCGACATCCTCAACAAGATCGCCCGCGAGCACCCGCTGGTGATCACCTCCGACCCGCGCGTGTCCGCGCCCAGGGTCCTGTTCATGGCCTTCGGCGAGAGCTCGCTCGACTTCGAACTGCGCGTGTTCATCCGCGATGTCGACTACCGCCTGTCGGTACGCAGCGACCTGCTGTTCGCGATCGACGATGCCTTCCGCGCGGCCAACATCGAGATCCCGTTCCCGCAGCGGGTGGTGCATATGCCGGCGCCGCCGACTGCGGATGAGCCGTCGGCGTAATAGCGCCTTTGTAGGGTGCGCCATGCGCACCGGCGAACGTCAGGGATCGTCCTTGGTGCGCATGGCGCACCCTACGAAACGGCGATCAGACGGTCTGAAACACCCCGCCCCGGCGCGGATCGCCCGCGCCGCGCAATTCGCGGCCGTCGAAGCTGACCGCGTGCACGCCGCCGAAGAACAGGTTCAGGTCGTTCCAGACGCGGGGTTCCGGGTACGACTCCTGAATCGCCCGTAAGGTCTCCTCGGGAAAACCGGACTCGATGCTCGCCAGGCCGCGCTCGTGATGTACACGCGGGCGCTCAACGGCCTCGTCCAGCGGCATCCCGAAATCGATGTGGTTGACCAGCACCTGCAGGATCGCGGTGCGCAACCGGTTCGAGCCGCCGGAACCGAGCGCGATGCGCTCCCTCCCCCGCAATGCGATCGTCGGCGCCATCATCGAGGACACCCGCACATCCTCCGCCCAGCGATGGAAACCGCCCGGGTTGAGGTCCTCCTCGCCGAGCATGTTGTTGATCATGATGCCGGTGCCAGGTGCCACCCAGCCGCAACCCTCGCCGTTCGACAGGGTCATCGAGGCCGCGTTGCCCTCGGTATCGATCACCGAGATGTGCGTGGTGCCGCGTTGTTGCAGCGGGTGCCCCGCCACCGCCGCCCGGAAGCGCGCGAGGCGCTCCGCGTCCAGCAACCACGGCAACATCTCCCCGGGCTCCTTGCCACGCGCCTCGCGGCGGGCCAGATTGGTCTGCTCCATGACCCGCAGCAGCGGCAGGATATGGGCCGGGCGGCCCGCTGCCGCCCCGCTGAAATCGACCTCGGCCAGCAGTTCCTGCGCGAAGCGGATCAGCAGGCCGCCGCTGGACGGCGGCGGGTTCGTGAACATCCGCGCGTCGCGGTATTGCCAGCTCAGCGGTTCGCGGTGCTCGACCCGATAAGCGCGCAGATCGTCCGCGCCCAGATGCCCGCCGCCGGTCTCGCAGGCGCCGGTCAGGGCGGCTGCGATCTCCCCTTCGTAGAACAGCCGGTCGCCTTCGCGCGCGATCGCATCCAGCGCATCGGCCAGCTCCGGCTGGCGCAGCACTTCGCCCTCGCCGTAAAGCCGCGTGGCGTCGTTCGGGCTCGCATAGATGCTCCGCGCGTCGTGGGTCGCCAGGTAGATCGGCGCGACCACGCCGAAGATGTACGCCTGCAATCGATTGATGGCGACGCCATCCCGCGCCGCCGTGATCGCCGGCTCGACGATGTCGCGCATCGGCAGGCTGCCGAGCTCGCGGTGAATCTCGAACAGGCCGCGCACCGTGCCCGGCGTCGCGATCGAGCCCAGGCCGATATGGAACTCCTGCTGCGCCGTGCCGAAGTCCGCGATGATGGGCCGGAAATCGATCTCGTCCGGTGGACGCTTGCGACGCGGCGTCTGCACGAAGAAGTCATACAGACGCGGCTTGCCGTCACCCGGAAACGCCAGCAGGAACCCGCCCCCACCCAGCGACGACAACACCGGCTCGACCACCGACG
Organism: Gammaproteobacteria bacterium; assembly: GCA_024234895.1. Classification (GTDB taxonomy): domain Bacteria; phylum Pseudomonadota; class Gammaproteobacteria; order JACKNK01; family JACKNK01; genus JACKNK01. The sequence continues at coordinate 162,952 of JACKNJ010000005.1, read as the reverse complement.
CCGCGCACATCGCGGCCAGTACCGCATCGTAGGCATTGCCGCCGGCGTCAAGCACCACGCGCGCCGCGTTCGCGGTCAGCGGATGACCGGCGGCGACGGCGCCTTTGCGGAGAGATGTCGGCATACGGCTATTTTCCCGGTGATCCAGGCGTGACGTGCTCCGCGCACCCGAGGGGAACCTCCCTGGCCCCTGCTAGCCGTCCCTGGGGACGCTCTGATCGAATCAGAGCCGCCTCAGTTGAACGTCTGCTCGCGGGTTTCGCGGAAGGTGATCTCCGGATGCCGTTCCCGCGCCATCTGGAGATTGACCCGCGTCGAGGCCAGATAGACCAGCTCGCCACCGTGATCGATGGCCAGGTTCGCCTGGTTCTTGTCGGTGAACTTTTCCAGATCGCGATCGCTGTCCGTGGACACCCAGCGCGCGGTGGCGACGTTGACCGCCTCGAAGCTCGCCTCGACGCCGTATTCGTAGCGCAGGCGATGCGCGACCACCTCGAACTGGAGCACGCCGACCGCACCGAGGATCAGGTCGTTGTTGGTCAGCGGGCGGAACAACTGCGTCGCTCCCTCTTCGCAAAGCTGTTGAAGACCTTTCTGTAACTGCTTGATCTTCAGAGGATCACGAAGCTGCGCTCGCCGAAACAACTCGGGCGCGAAATTGGGGATGCCGGTGAAGTGCATCTCCTCGCCCTCGGTGAAGGTATCGCCGATCGCGATGGTGCCGTGGTTGTGCAGACCCAGGATGTCGCCGGGGTACGCCTCTTCGACCGCCTCGCGATCGGAAGCCATGAAGGTGAGCGCGTCGGAGATGCGCACATCCTTGCCGGTACGTACCTGACGCAGCTTCATGCCCGGCTTGAAGGTACCGGAACAGACGCGCAGGAAGGCCACGCGGTCGCGGTGCTTCGGGTCCATGTTTGCCTGGATCTTGAACACGAAGCCGGTGAACGCCTCCTCGGACGGCGCGACCTCGCGGATCGTGGTCGCGCGTGCCTGAGGCGGGGGCGCGTACTCGACGAAGCCCTTGAGCAGTTCGCGCACGCCGAAGTTGTTGATCGCCGAGCCGCAATAGACCGGCGTCAGGCGACCGGCAAGGTACTCGCCGAGATCGAATTCGTGACTGGCGCCGCGCACCAGTTCCATCTCGTCACGCAGCTCGGCGGCGAGATCGCCGAGTGCGGCGTCGAGTTCCGCGCTGGCCAGGCCGTCGATCTGGCGGATGTCCTGCACGCGACCGCCACCGCGGCCCGGCTCGTACAGATACACGCGATCTTCGTACAGGTGATAGACACCCTTGAAACCCTTGCCCGAGCCGATCGGCCAGGTCACCGGCGCGCAGGCGATCTTGAGGACGTCCTCGACCTCGTCGAGCAGTTCCACCGGGTCCCGGCTCTCGCGGTCGAACTTGTTGATGAAGCTGATGATCGGCGTATCGCGCAGGCGGCAGACATCCATCAGCTTGATGGTGCGTTCCTCGACGCCCTTGGCGGCATCGATGACCATCAGCGCGGAATCGACCGCCGTCAGCGTGCGGTAGGTGTCCTCGGAGAAGTCGGCATGGCCGGGGGTGTCGAGCAGGTTGACCATGCTGCCCTTGTACGGGAACTGCATCACCGACGAGGTCACCGAGATGCCGCGTTCCTTCTCGAGCTCCATCCAGTCCGAGGTGGCGTGACGCTCCGCCTTGCGGCCCTTGACGGTGCCGGCGAGCTGGATCGCGCCTCCGAACAGCAGCAGCTTTTCGGTCAGCGTGGTCTTGCCGGCGTCGGGGTGCGAAATGATCGCGAAGGTGCGCCGGCGCGCGAGTTGTTCGGTGAGGTGGGTCATGAAAACGAAATGACGGGAATCGGCGGGACGCGGAGTATATCCAAGACGGTCCGCGTTCTTCGCCACACCTCCCGGTCACCGTGGGGCGATCGCTTCGATGCAACGATCCGGGGCGGATCGGCGACCGCTTGAATCCGTCATTGTTCTGACATTGTTCTGTCTTATTACCGTGGTAGCGCCCCCGGGTCAGATCGTTATCATGGCTGGCTCTCCCACCTGTTTCGAGCCGCCATGTCCGTCGGTCCGCAGTATTACCGCCTTCCCAACGAGTGCACGCGCGCCACCCTGCGCCGCGCCCTGATCGAAGACCTTGGCCTGAGCAGCGACGGCCGCGAGACCGTCAAACGCGAGTATCTCGACAGCTTCGACTGGCGTATCGCGGGCTCGGGGTATCTGCTCGAAATCGAGACCGCCGCGGATGGCGTGATGCTGACGCGACGGCCGCTCAGCCCGGGCGCCGCATCCCGTCCGCTCAGCTTGGTGCTGCCCGCCGCGCCGCGCACCGCTGACGATATCCCGGCTGCCAGCCTCAGGACCTGGCTCGCCGACCGTCTCGACCTGCGTGCGCTGACCCGCGTCGCGCGCCTGCACAGCCAGGTGGAACGTTTCTCGCTGCGCGACGCGGATGGCAAGCAGCGTGTCCGCGTCGCGATCCAGCGTGACCACATCGTCGACCATGCCGACCGCCAGCACGACCTGCCCCGTCGCCTGCTGATCGAACCACTGCGCGGTTACGAGGCCGACGCCCAGGGCCTGCTCGCATCGCTGCGTCGGCAGTGGAAGATCAAGGCGTTCGGCACCGATCCGTTCCATCTCGCGGTGGCCGCCAATGGCCGCGTGATCGGCGACTACGACCAGAAGGTCAGCTTCAACCTCAACCCGTATCAACGGACCGACGCAACCGTCCGCGAAATCCTGCGGACGCTGCTGATCACGATGGAGCGCAACGAGGACGGGATCGTCCAGCAGATCGACACCGAGTTCCTGCACGATTTCCGCGTCGCGGTGCGCCGCAGCCGCTCGCTGGTCGGCCAGGTGAAAGGCGTCTTTGCGCCCGCCGAACTGGCACGCTTCAAGGATGACCTCGGCTGGCTCGGCCAGATCACCGGCCCCGGTCGGGACATGGATGTCTATCTGCTCGATTTCGACAAGCTCGGTGCCGGCCTGCCCGAAGCGCAACGCCCTCACCTCGCGCCGTTGAAGGCGTTCCTTGCCGCGCATCACCGGATTGCCTACGACGAACTGGCGCGCGACCTGCGCGGCAAGCGCTATCGGCAGTTCCGCCGCGACTGGCACCGATATCTCGGCGCTCCGCTGCCGCTGGTCAGCAACGAGCCCAACGCGATGCGCCCGATCCGGCACGTCGCCAACGAACGCATCTGGCGGCTCTACCGACTTGCCCTCGCGGAGGGTGGCGCGATCACCCCCGAATCGCCGAATGACGACCTCCATGAACTGCGCAAGACCTGCAAGAAGCTGCGCTACCTGATGGAGTTCTTCCGCTCGCTCTACCCGCCCATCAAGCTCGACGAAAACGTGCGTGCGCTCAAGAAGCTGCAGGACTTCCTGGGCCTGTTCCAGGATCTCGAGGTGCAGTCGGCCAAACTGCACGAATTCGAGCGGCAGATGCGCGAGGCCGGCGAACTGCCACCCGAGACCGAAAGCGCGATCGAGTCGCTGGTCGCGCACATGCTCGACGAACAGGCCGGTCTGCGCAGTGGCTTCGAGGACCTGTTCCAGGCCTTCTCCGACGCCGGGAACCAGGCCCATTACCAGGCCCTGTTTGCCCCGGACGGCAGCGTGAGCACCAACCAGACATGAAGATTCTCGCGACCTACAACATCAAGGGTGGCGTCGGCAAGACGGCGACCGCCGTCAACCTCGGCTGGCTGGCCAGCCGCCACGGCTATCGCACGCTGATCTGGGACCTGGACCCGCAAGGCGCGGCCAGTTTCTATTTCCGCATCAAGCCGAAGATCGAGGGCGGCGCGAAAGGCCTGCTGTCCGGCAAGCGCGAGCTCGACGACGTGGTCAAGGCCACCGATTACACCGGGCTCGACCTGATCCCTGCGGATTTCTCCTACCGCAACCTCGACCTCAGCCTCGCCGACAGCAAGCGCCCGGTGCGCCAGTTGATGAAGCTGCTGCGCCCGATCGCGTCGGAATACGACCTGCTGATCCTGGACGCACCACCGAGCATCTCGCTGGTGTCCGAAAACATCTTCCACGCCGCCGACGCGCTGCTGGTGCCGACCATCCCGACCACGCTGTCGCTGCGCACCTATGACCAGCTGCGCAAGTACTTCAGGAAGCAGGGCATCAGCGGGGTATCCATCCTCCCCTTCTTCTCCATGGCGGATCGGCGCAAATCCATGCACCGCGAGATCATGGAACAGACCTGGGCCGAAGACCCTGCCGTGCTGAAGGCGGACATCCCCTACTCGGCGGACGTCGAGCGCATGGGCATCACGCGCGCCCCGGTCGGCGCCTACGCCCCCGGCAGCGTGCCGGCACGCGCGTACGAGGCGCTGTGGACCGAAACACTGGCACGCTTGGCGATGAACTGAGCCCCGCCATCCGGGCTCAGTCGTATTCCCGATCCTTCCATTCCCGCAACGCCCGGAACACCTCGGCGTCATCGACCGGCGCTGCATCCGCATGCCGCGCCGCCATCGCCCGCACGCCCGGCACGTCGAAACGGAGAAACGGGTTGGTCGCGCGCTCCAGCGCGATGGTCGACGGCACTGTTGCCCGATCCGCGTCGATCGCCGCCTGACTGTCGCGTTCGCGTTGCAACAGCGCGAGGTTGTCCGGCTCGACCCACTTCGCGAAGCCGATGTTGTCCAGCGTGTATTCGTGCGCGCAGTAGACGGCGGTGTCGCCGGGCAGTTCGCGCAGACGCGCCAGTGAGGCGTGCATCGCCACGTGGTCGCCGGTGAACACCCGACCGCAGCCCGCCCCGAACAGCGTGTCGCCGCAGAACAGCGCGCCCTCCCCGACATAGACGATGTGTCCCTCGGTGTGGCCGGGCACCTCCCATACCGTGAAACGGAGCCCCTGTTCGGCCAGCTTCACGACGTCGCCGTCGCGCAGGCGGACGTCGATGGCCGGAATGGGCTCATGCGCGGGCCCATACACCTTCAGCCCGGGATATCGGGCCTTCAGCTGCTCGATCCCACCGACATGGTCGCGATGGCGATGCGTGATCAGGATCGCGTTCGGCGTCGCGCCGAGACGCTCGCAGGCCGCGATCACCGGTTCGGCATCACCGGGATCGACGACCGCGACATGGCGCTGCCCGTTATCCGGCAACAGCCAGATGTAGTTGTCCGCGAAGGCGGGTACGGCAATGGCTTCAAGCATGTCGACAAGGATACGGCATGGATCGACGGCAACCCCGCGAATCAAGACACCGCTTCTCCACGCATCGCCGGAACAAGTGCGGTGAGCCCGTCGTCCGGCTAGCGCCTCCTTCCGCCAAAACCCCTTCCCAGGCGGAGATTCCCGCGAAAAAACCTCATTCACGCCTCGGGAGGCCATCCGCAATGAGGAAATTTAATTATTAAATTCAATAACTTAAAAATAACCACTCACACAATCAGCAAAACCCCTAATGAATTTCGGATCTCGGCGGATTTCTTCTTCGAGGCTTGATGCACCAAACCGAGTTCTCCGTGCCATAGAAGCCGATGAGAGAACCTCACCCTTAGACGCACCAGGCCAGCCCCTCACCACAGACATAGGTAATCAGTCATGGCCCAAGTCATCAACACCAACATCACGTCCCTGATGGTGCGTCGCAACGCCGAAGAAGCTCAGTCCGGCATGGCGACCTCCATGGAGCGTCTGTCCTCCGGTCTGCGCATCAACAGCGCGAAGGACGACGCCGCCGGCCTGTCCATCTCCAACCGTTTCACCTCGGAGATCCGTGGCAACGCCCAGGCTATCCGCAACGCCAACGACGGCATCTCTCTCGCGCAGACCGCTGAAGGCGCTCTGGACGAGACCAACAACATCCTGCAGCGCATCCGTGAGCTGTCCGTGCAGTCCGCCAACGGCACCAACTCTTCTTCGGACCGCGCGTCCCTGCAGGACGAGGTCAACCAGCTCCAGGCCGAACTGAACCGTATCGGTGAGAACACCACCTTCAACGGTCAGAAGCTGCTCGACGGTTCGCTGTCGAACGCGACGTTCCAGATCGGCGACAAGGCCGGTCAGACCATCAGCATGAACATCGGTGACGCCCGCGCCACCGCTCTGGGTTCGCACCAGACCACGACCGACAACAGCACCTCCGGCATCACCGTCGCCACCAGTGGCACCCGCGTCGACGCCGATGGCGCCGAAGTCGGTGTCGCGCAGGCCGCTGCTGCTGCCGCCGGCGCCAACGGTTACACCGGTGAGACCCTGAGCATCCTCGACGCCGACGGTTCCACCGTTGCCAACGTCACCGTGGGTGCCAACGAAGAGGCCTCCACCACCGCCACCAACCTGAGCGCCGTCAACGGCGTGACCGCCACCGCGTACAACAAGCTCGAGCTGGACAGCTGGGTCGCCGGCGGTGCCGACGCGATCACCGTGACCGTGGGCAGCGGCGCCAACAGCGCCTCCCTGACCCTGGCCGGCGTGACCACCGGTTCGTCTCAGGACCAGGTGTTCGCGGCCCTGCGCGACGCGATCAACAACAACAGCACCCTGTCCGACGCGGGCGTGGTCGCCGGCATGGACGGCAGCAAGCTGCTGATCCAGAACTCCGACGGTCATGACCTCGACATCACCTTCGCCGACGCCGGTCAGGACGGTTCTTCCGCCACTGCGACCGTCGACGTCGCGGGTCTGTCCGGCGCTGCCGTGACCCTGGACCTGGACGATGCCGCGGCCGACACCACCACCGCGGGCGGCAAGGTCTCCGTGACCATGGCCAACGGCTACACGATCCAGTCCAGCGCGTCTGACCAGACCTTCTCGGAGGCGGCCAACGTTGCCGTCACCGCCGATGCGTCCAACGTCGCCCTGGCGAACGTGAACGATCAGGTCAACAACGCTGCCGCCTACGGCAACAGCGTCGCGGCCCAGACCGTCACCGTGGTCGGTAGCGAAGGCTCCGCCGATGTCTCGATCTCCGCCAACGCGACCGCCGCCGGCATCGCGACCGCCGTCAACGCCGTCTCTTCCGAGACCGGTGTGACTGCGGAAGCCAGCACCTCGGCGACCCTTGGCAGCCTGAGCGAAGACGGCACGGTCGGCTTCAACCTCTATGGTCAGAACACCGAAGGCGTCGCGATCAGTGCGGCCGTCACCACCGGTGACCTGTCCGCCCTGGTGAGCGCGATCAACGACAAGACGGGCACCACCGGCATCACCGCGGCCCTGTCGAGTTCCGGCGAAAGCCTGGAGCTGACCCTCGGCACCGGCGAGAACATCGTCATCGAGGACTTCACCCATTCGGCGGCTTCCGGCGCGACCGAGGCGGACATGGATGGCAACGAAGTCTCCATGACCGTCACCGGCGGCAGCGGCGCGGCCACCACCGTCTATGACGGCGGCCTGGTCAACGACGGCAACGACTCCACGGTCGTCGGCGGTGAAGTGACCTTCAAGTCGGGTTCTGGCTTCAACGTGTTCTCCTCGGTCGACAACGATGTCAAGGGCGGCAACTCCTCGCTCTTCAACACCGCTGCCAGCGAGGCCAACACCAGCACCCTGTCGAGCGTGCACAACATCGACATCAGCACCCAGGAAGGTGCGGTGAACGCGATGAGCGTGATCGACGGCGCGATCGCCCAGGTCGACAAGACCCGCAGCTCGCTCGGTGCCATCCAGAACCGCTTTGACTCCGTCATCAGCACCCTGGACAACGCCATCGAGAGTCAGACCGCGGCCCGCTCGCGGATGATGGACGCCGACTTCGCGGTCGAGTCCTCCGAGATGACGCGCAACCAGATCCTGCAGCAGGCCAGCTTCGCCATGCTGGCGCAGGCCAACCAGGCCCCGCAGCAGGTCCTGTCCCTGATCGGCTAGTCCCCTGGCCGAGCCCTTCACCGGGTGGGGATGACCCACCCGGTGTTTCCTCCACCTCACAGCCCTCGTCGGGGCTGTGATTTCAAGAGCCGCCTCCTCCGCGAGCGGGCGAGACGGCTCCTGAAATCACCGCGAAGGATCTCGAACACCGGCAACCGCAGGGTGCGCCATGCGCACCCCACCGACCGCCGAACGGTGCGATTGGCACCCTACGAAGACACGGCGGCGCGACGAACACGCCCACCGACGGAACGACCGCACGGACACCCGCCAACCTGCTTTTCGGACGCGAAAACCATGGCAAACGAACTCGACACCGTCTCCATCTACCAGCTGCGCCCCGCGGATACCGGCTCCGTCAGCGCGCTCAGCGGTTCCCACACCAGCATCCTCGGCGACAACGCGCAGCGTCATCAGCCCGTCATGCCCGATGCCGGCACGAACCTCAACAAGGCCGAGGCCCTCAGCGCCCGCGCGATCGATGAAACGGACATCGCCCGCACCGTCGAACTCCTCAACCAGGCGATGGAGAGATTCCAGCACACCGTCGAGTTCCAGCATGACGAAGCGACCGACCGCACGGTGATCCTTGTCAAGGATCACGACAGTGGCGAGGTCCTGCGTCAGATTCCCCACGAGGACACCCTGCGCCTGATGGAGCGCCTGCAAGAGCTGGACATGCTTCAGCCCTCCGCCGTGCGCGAGGCGACCTCGAGTTTCCTCGTCGATGAGCACTTCTGACATGGACGCCATCGAACACGACCCAGCGGCTTGCAGCAGATTGGCACTGTTCTTGAGATGTAACTGAAACACTGACACGAAGTGTATGGAGATTTGACACATGGCATCCATCACCGTTTCCGGCCTGGGCTCCGGCCTCGACATCAGCGGCATCGTCAGCCAGCTGGTCGAGGCTGAGCGCACCGCCGCCGAGCCGCGCCTCGATTACAAGGAAGCCACGGTCACCGCCGAAATCTCCGCGGTCGGGCTGCTCAAGAGCGCCATGTCCGACTTCCAGGGGACCCTGTCCTCGCTAAGTTCGGCGCGCACCTTCGCGCCGCTGACCCTGACCAGCACCGATATCGACAGCGTCGGCGCGACCGCCTCCAGCATCGCCCGGCCCGGCCAGTACAGCATCGAGGTGGATCAGCTCGCGCAAAGCCACAAGCTCGCGTCCGCTGCCTTCGAGGACACCACCGCGACGATCGGCCAGGGCACCCTGACCTTCTCATTCGGCAGTTTCGACACGGACGCCGGGACGTTCACGTCGAACGTCGACAAACCGTCGGTCAGCGTCGACATCGGCGCCGCCGACGGCAGCCTCCAGGGCATCCGCGACGCGGTCAACGACGCCGACATCGGCATCACCGCGAACATCGTCAACGACGGCACCGGCAACCGCCTGGTGTTCACCTCGAATGACAGCGGCGCGGAAAACAGTCTGAAGGTCACGGTTGACGACAACGACGGCGACGATACCAATCAGGCCGGGCTGTCCCGGCTCGCCTACGACCCGGAAGCCGACGTCGACGCGGGCCGCAACATGACCCAGACCGTGGCCGCCCGGGACGCCGAACTGACCGTCGACGGCCTCAGCATCACCCGCTCGTCGAACACCGTCAGCGGCGTCATCAGCGGCGTGACCCTGGACCTGAAGAACGTCACCGAATCGGCCGCGATCCTGCGCGTCGAACAGGACGTCGACAGCGCGCGCGGCAAGATCGAGGACTTCGTCAACGCCTTCAACGTGCTCGCCGACAGTTTCCGCGAACTCGGCAAGTACGATGCCGACACGGGCCAGGCCGGGGTGATGCTCGGCGACCCGATGCTGCGCAACCTGCAAGCGCAGGTGCGACGCATCGTCAGCGCCGAGATCGACGGCACCCGTGGCGATTTCCACTCGCTGATGGACATCGGCATCCGCACCCAGGCCGACGGCCGCCTCCGCGTCGACGCCAGCAAGCTCGACGCCGCCCTGACCAGCGACATGGAGAGCGTCGCGCGCCTGTGGGGCGCGGGCGCGGTCACCGATGATTCGCTGATCGACTACGTGCGTGGCGGCAGCAATACCGTCGCCGGCCACTATCCGATCTCGATCAGCCAGCTCGCCACCCAGGGCAGCTATCAGGGAGTCAACACCGGCGGCTTCCCGCTGACCATCGACAGCAGCAACGACAACTTCGCCCTGCGCCTCGACGGCACCCTGTCCAGCACCATCAGCCTGACCCACGCCACCTATGACGACGGTGACGCGCTGGCCGAGGAGATCGCCGCGCGCATCAACAACGACAGTTTCCTGAAATCCGCCGCCCTGAGCGTCAGCGTCGCCTTCGACGATGGCCACATCGTCATCAACTCGTCGCGTCACGGCAGCGATTCCAGCGTCGCGATCACCAGCGCCGATGCCGGGCTGGCCGGCACGGTCGGCTTCGGCACCCTGATCGGAACCAGCACCGTTGGCCTGGATGTCGCCGGCTCGATCGGCGGCATCGCGGCGACCGGCAGCGGTCGTTACCTGACCGGTTCCGGCAACGCCGACGGCCTGACCGTCGAAGTGACCGGCGGTGTCACCGGCGCGCGCGGCGGCATCAGTTATTCGACCGGCATCGCCGGGCGCCTGACCGGGCTGATGGACGCCTACCTGAGCGCCAACGGCCTGATCCAGGACCGCCTTGACTCGCTTGACGATCAACAGAACGACATCGACGACGCGCGCACCGCGCTCGACGACCGCGTGACCAAACTCGAAGACCGCCTTAACGCGCAGTACAACCGTCTGGACAGCACCCTGTCGCAGCTCACCGCGACCGGGGACTTCCTTACCGCCCAGCTGGATGCTCTAAGCAGCTTCTACAGCAAGGACAAGTAACCCCTGATCGCACCTGTAACCAACGAGGACACCCCCATGTATCACACCAACAGCTCCAACCCTGCCGCCAGCTACAGCAGCGTGGGCATCGCCAGCGCCATCGTCGACGCCAAGCCTGCCGAACTGGTCTACATGCTCTTCGAAAGCGCCGTGGATCGTCTCGCCGCCGCCAAGGGCTATATCGAACGCGAACAGACCGCCCGCAAGGGCGAGATGATCAGCAAGGCCACCGCCATCATCGTCGAGTTGCAGCGCAGCCTCGACATGGAGAAAGGCGGCGAGTTCGCCGAGCGTCTGGACGCGCTCTACGACTACATGCTGCGCCAGCTGACCCAGGCCAACCTGCACAACGACGTCGCCAAGATCGACGAAGTGATCAAGCTGCTCACGCCGATCCGTGACGCCTGGAAAGTGACCTCGGAAAAGAACTGATGTCGTCCATCGTCGGGGATGCCCAGGGAATATCTGGCGCATCCCCGATGGTTCCGCCATCCCCACCATCAGCAATCCGGTTCGTGCCATGAGCTCACCGATCAACACCGGCGCCGCAAACGTCGTGCAGATGCCACTGCCCGACGAACAGGCCCGCAAGGCCCAGATTCTCCAACGCATCCTGGACCTCAGCGAGACCATGCTCGCCGAGGCCGAGGCGTCGTCGTGGGCGGCCGTCAGCGAGCACGATCACGAACGCCAGCGCCTGGCCTGGCAACTCAGCGAGATCCCGCTGAACCCGGTCGAGAAACAGCGTTGGGCCAAACCGCTCGGTCGCATCCTCGACATCAGCCGCCAGCTCACTGCCATCGCCACCCGCGAACGCGATGCCGTCGCCGCCCAGCTCAGCGAGCTGCGCCGTGGCCGACAGGCCCGGAAGGCTTACGCCGCCGTCTGACCCTACGTATCCTGACGCACCGTAGGGCGGAAGCCGCAGGCGTTCCGCCAACAGCGCGGGGAACGGCCAACCCAACCTACGGTTTCGTCGCGTACTGCTCACGCCCGCCGCCATCCGGCGGAACGCCTGCGGCTTCCGCCCTACCCACGCCCCAAACCGGAGCAACTGTTCCAGGTTGGACATCGCCGCGCCTGATTTCAGTGCGCTCGCCGGCAGCTCAATCGGGCGCTCGACCGATCACACCATCAACGCCATCCGAATTCCCTCATCGATTCATGGACTTGCCCGCGCCTTGATCGCCCCCGCCGCGGGGACTGCGCGTGGCCTGATGTTTGCGTTCCCCTGGCCATCCACCACCCACCGGAGCGCCCATGGCCTGCATCCATTTCATCGGCGGCGAGAAAGGCGGTGTCGGCAAATCCGTCACCGCGCGCGTCCTCGCCCAGTACCACATCGATAACGGCATCCCCTTCCGCGTCTTCGACAGCGACGCCTCGCACGGCGCAATGCTGCGTTTCTATGGCGATTTCAGCCAGGCGCTGGACATCGACACCTTCGAAAGCGCCGACCAGATCGTCGAGATCGCGGCGGAACAGAACGTCAGCGTGATCGTCGACCTGGCCGCGCAGACCTCGCGCTTCCTGCGCGCCTGGATTCTCGACAACGACCTGCCCACGCTGGCCGCCGAGATGAATCTCAAACTGGTGTACTGGCACGTCATGGACGATGGCCACGACAGCCTCAAGCTGCTCGACGTCCTGCTCGCCGACTACGCCGCGGCCATGCATTACGTGCTGGTGCGCAACCACGGACGAGGTCGGGACTTTAGCGCCTTCGATGCCTCCGACGCCCGCACCCGTTTCGAGGAAACCGGCGCCGTGGTGATCGACCTCGGCGGCCTGCACCCGCCGACCATGAACAAGATCGACCACTTCGGCAGCAGCTTCTGGGCGGCCGCCAACAACCGCGACCCCGACCTCGGCCCGACCCTGGGCATCATGGAACGCCAGCGCGTGAAGGTCTGGCTCGGCAAGGCCTACTCGGCAATCGACACAATCGCGTGTCCCGCCGACGACGACCAGGAAGACACCTCGCCGTAAACCGATACGGCGTCCCACCGTAGGAGCGGCTTCAGCCGCGATCGGCGTTCAGGTGACCCATCCGGTGGCCGATCGCGGCTGAAGCCGCTCCTACTGGATTGCGTTACCGCCGTTGTGCGAGAAAGCGGTCAAGCTGGTTGGCGAAGGCCTGCCGGTCCTTCTGGCTGAAGGCCGCCGGGCCACCCATCTGCACGCCGCTGCTGCGCATGGTGTCCATGAAATCGCGCATGTTCAGGCGCTGGCGGATGTTCTCCGTGGAATAGAACTCGCCGCGCGGGTTGAGCGCGTGACCACCCTTGGCGATCACCTCGGCGGCCAGCGGAATGTCCGCCGTGACCACCAGATCGCCCACCTCCACCGCCTGCACGATGTGGTTGTCGGCGACGTCGAATCCCGCCGCCACCACCACCGAGCGGATGTTCGGCATCGGTGGCGTGCGCAACGGCTGGTTCGCGACCAGCGTCAACGGCAGGCCGGTGCGCTGCGCCGCGCGGAACAGAATCTCCTTGATCACCGCCGGACAGGCGTCCGCGTCCACCCACACATGCATCGCCGAAACTCCTCGGGCAAAGCCTCATTGTACGAGCGGGCCGGCTCCGAAAATCAGGCGTGGCGCCTGGCGACCAGGCTGGCGCCGTGTGTTGAGCGGGTGACCGGGCGTCAGTGCACGTTCGGCGTGTCCGTTCCGCCGTTGTCGTCGATCACGTCCAGCGGCTCCGGCTGGTGCAGCAGGAAGCCCTGCGCGAAATCGATGCCGATCTCCCTGATCTCATCCAGGATGCGGTCGGAATCCACCGATTTCGCAAGGGTGAGCACGCCCATCACGTGGCCGATGTCGTTGATCGCCGCCACCATCACCTGGCTGATTTCACTGGTGGCCGCATCCCGGATGTAGGAACCGTCGATCTTTACCATGTCGATGGGCAGATTGCGCAGGTAGGAAAACGCGCCGATAGCGCCGCCGAAATCATCCAGGGTGAAGCGGAAACCGTCCGTGGTCAGCGCCACCATCAGCTCCGAACTGGCGCGCAGACGTTTCAGCACTTCCGTTTCACTGAGCTCGAAACTGAACATCACCGGGCGGATTGCATGCTTGCTGGCGAGTTCGCGAATCTGCTCGGCGAGTCGCGGATCGGAGGCCGAATGGCCGGACAGATTGATCGAACAGGTTGCGCCGTCACCGAAACGCTGGACGATCTCGCGATGCCGTGAAAACGCCTTCTCGATGACCCACAGATCGAGACGCGGCATCAGGTCGTGGCGTTCGGCCGCGGGCATGAAGGCGCCGGGCAGCAAGACATGCCCCCGGCTGTCGACCATGCGCAGCAGCACCTCGATATGCCGACCGGAATCGGTCGTGCCCGCACGCATGGCGCGGAACTCCTGGAAGTAGATTTGCATGCGATCTTCGGCCATCGCTTGTATGACCTGCTGCGTCCAGTCGGTCTCGATGCGGTGACTCTGTATCAATTCATCGTCCGCCACGTATACCGACCAGCGGTTCCGGCCCCCTTCCTTGGACGCGTAACAAGCGGAATCGGCCGCCGCGAGCAGGTCGTCGACGTCGCGGAACTCCGGCGCGAACTCCACGATGCCGATGCTGACACCGATGGTGAACATCTTGTCGTCCCAGCCGAAACGGAAATTGCCGACCACGTTGAGGATGGTGTTGGCGATTTCCTTGGCGCGTTCGAGCGGACAGCCGAGCAGCAAGGCGCCGAACTCGTCGCCACCGAGACGCGCGAGCAGGTCCGAGGTACGCAACGGCATGCCGAACAGGTCTCCGACCTGGCGGAGCAATTCGTCACCGGCAACGTGACCGGCGGAATCGTTGACGACCTTGAAGCGATCGAGATCGAGGTAGAGCACGATGAACGGACGCCGCGTCTCGCGATAATTTTCGATCGCGCTGGCCACGCGCCGTTCGAACTCGCTGCGGTTGAGCAGCCCGGTCAGCGAATCGTGCTGCGCCTGCCAGCTGAGCCGCCGCGACTGCTCCCGCTGCTTGGTGACATCGCGGAACACCAGCACGCCGCCGGCGACCTGCCCGCCCTCGATGAGCACCGGCGCGGCGTTGTGTTCGATCGCGACCAGGCTGCCGTCCCGACGACGCAGGGAAAGATGTCCGGGGACGGATAGCGCGACCCCACGGGCCATGGCTGTGCGCAACGGGTCCTGGGCCGGTTCGCCGGTCTTGTCGTCGACGATGCGGAACACGTCGCCGACCTGTCGCCCGCGGGCATCGGCCATCGACCAGCCGGTCAGCTCCGCGGCGTTCTCGTTCATGCGTTCGATGCGCTCCAGCCGATCGGCCGCGATGACCGCGTCACCAATCGAAAACAACGTGACCTCGGCGCGTTCCTTCTCCGCGTTGAGCTCGCCGTAAACCCGGCGCAGAGCCCGCAGGGGCAGCAACTTGAGCAGGAAATAGGCCAGTCCCGACAGCAGCAGGCTGAAGATGCTGACGACCAGCGTGTTCGACACCACATGGCGATAGGTGCCGACCATCGTGAGGGTGCCGACCTGCCGGCCGTCACCCGACAGGGGCAGCGTGATCGCCAGGGTCGGCATGGGCTGCGAATCGCCGCGCCGCAGCACGACCCCGTCGGCGGCATCGCGAATCTCGGCCTGGAAGCGGTCGTGAGCGATCATCCGCCGTGCCAGCACCTCGTCGAGGCGCGTCGTCTGCAAGGCCCACCGCTCCGTGTCCTGACTGATCACGTCTTGCAGCAGCACCTCCTTGGCACGCGCGACCAGGGTCAGCTCGGTCTCCAGGGTGCGGTATTCAGCGCCAAAATAGATCGACGGAATCACGAGCGCGACCAGCAGGCCGGTTGCCGTGGCGAGCACGGTCACGAAACGGATGAGGCGGCGATCCAGGCTTTGCACGCGATGTGCTCCAAAGGCGATGTCAGGGCGGTCGATAGCCGTGTTCGGCCAACCGGTCCACGCCGTCCCGACTCTCTGTGCCGATCGGCCAATACCCGGCAATCATTAGCGTCATTCTGCCTTGTCGGGATCGATGACTGCCACCCTCCGCAGGCTCTGCTTCCGGAAACGAAAAAGCCCGCGCCAACCAGGATTGGCGCGGGCCGGACCCGCCGGGTAAACGCAGCCGGAGATCAGTCGTGCTCGCGCTCGGAACGTTCGTGGTGACGCTCCTCACGCCACTGCTCACGGGCCTCGCGATGCTCCTCGCGCCACTTCTGGCGCTCCGCCTGCATGGCCTGATACTGCTCGTACTGCTCCTTGGTCAGGATCTGGCCGAGCTGCGCCTGCATGGCGGCGCGGTCAGCATCGCGCTGGGCCTGGCGCTCGGCACGCTGCGCCTCGCGCTTCGCCTGCTGCTCGGCAAAGAGCGCGCCGACCTTCTCCTGCTGCTCGACGCTCAGGCCGAGGGTCTGGGCGAAATCGGCCTTGTCACGACCGCAGGGGCGGTCGCCGTAGGGGGACGCCGAGATCGCCAGCGGGGTGGCGATGGCGGCGGCGATCAACAGGGTGGTGAGCTTTTTCATGATGGACTCCTTGCCCCCATCCGGGGTGCTTGATGTGAAACCGGGAGGAGACGTTCCCCTCCTTCGACGGTTCACACTCTGAGCCCGGATCAAGCACCCACCGTGACCGGAATGCGGAAGGATTGTGGAATCAGCCCGGCGGCCAGCTCAGGTGCCGACCGGCAAGCAGATGCAGGTGGATGTGATAGACGCTCTGGCCGGCGTCGGCGTTGCAGTTCATGACCACCCGGTAGCCACGTTCGTCGTAACCGCGCTCGCGGGCGATGCGCTGCGCGACCAGATACAGCCGCCCGACCACGGCTTCATGCTCCGGCGTCAGGTCGTTGATGGTGGCGATGTGCTCACGCGGGATCACCAGCACGTGCAGCGGCGCGACCGGGTTGATGTCCTCGAAGGCGACCACCAGATCGTCCGCGTGGATCACCCTGGCCGGGATCGAACCGTCCGCGATGCCGCAGAACAGGCAGCCGCCCATCAGTACACCCTCCGGTCGGCGATCGCCTGCGACAGGGTGCCGGCGTCGATGTATTCCAGTTCGCCACCAAACGGCACGCCCTGCGCGATGCGCGAGACCTTCACCCCGTGGCGGCGCGCCATCTCGGCGATGTAGTGCGCGGTGGCCTCGCCCTCGACGGTCGGGTTGGTGGCCAGGATCAGCTCCTTGACCTCGCCCTCGGCAAGGCGCGCATCGAGCCCGTCCAGCCCGAGCTCGCGCGGGCCGATGCCATCCAGCGGCGACAGATGCCCCATCAGCACGAAGAACAGGCCGTGGTAGGCACCGCCGCGATCGACCGCGATCACGTCGGTCGGGTTCTCGACCACGCACAACACGGAACGGTCCCGCCGATCACTGGCGCACAGCGTACAGATATCGGTCTCGGACAGCGTGCGGCACTGCCTGCAATGCCCGACCTTGTCCATCGCCAGCACCAGCGCCTCGGCCAGGCGCCGCGCGCCATCGCGGTCGCGTTCCAGCAGATGAAACGCCGCCCGCTGCGCGGAACGCGGCCCGACCCCGGGCAGCACGCGCAGGGCCTCGATCAGGCGGTCAATAAGGGGCGAAAACGACATCAGTGTTCAGTGTTCAGTGTTCAGTGTTCAGTGTTCAGTGTTCAGTGTTCAGTGTTCAGTGTTCAGTGTTCAGTGTTCAGTGTTCAGTGTTCAGTGTTCAGTGTTCAGTGTTCAGTGTTCAGTGTTCAGTGTTCAGTGTCTTGGAGTGTGGGGAGTGATTTGATGAGGGACGCAAGCATGGCGCTCAACTCTTTTGTTTCCTGCACCCAGGCTTTCGCGAGCGCTCTATCGATGTAGCCGACTTCCCTGCCTATGTAGATCTGGGTCCTCAGCTCGCAGCTCGGCACATGAGCCTGACGCAATCTCGATAAATCGTTGCCGCTCTTTACGCGAACGCCGTTCCAAACCCTCTGCGATATTGCTTGGGATCGACAAGCCGGATCGCGTGATCTGATCGCGAAAACCGAAATCGCGCAGGCCAGCCAGCTCACGGTACAGCGCCACACTTAATCGCGACGCACGCTTCCAGACTTCCAAGTCCTCAAACGTCTTGGCCATCCTTGCTGCCTCTGCGTGCTCATTCGCGGTTCACTGCCCACTGAACACTGCCCACTGAACACTCAGAACGGCAGCTTCATGCCCGGCGGCAACGGCATGCCGGCGGTGACCGCGCTCATCTTCGCGGACACGGCCGCCTCGACCTTGTGAGCGGCATCGTTGATCGCGGCTGCGACCAGATCTTCGAGCATGTCGGCGTCGTCGCCGAACAGGCTCGGGTCGATCTTCACCGAGCGCGCCTCGTGCTTGCCGGTCATGACGATCCTGACCAGACCGCCGCCGGCTTCGCCGGTGACTTCGAGATTGCCGAGCTCCGCCTGCGCCTTCTGCATGTCTTCCTGCATCTTCTGCGCCTGCTTCATCAGGTTGCCGAGGCCGCCTTTCATGCTGTCTCTCCGGTGTGCGTCATTCGTTGGGTTGGATGGAATTGGGGATCAGTTGCGCGCCCAGCCGTTCCTGCATCGCGCGCACGTTGGGATCGTCGGCGATCGCCTGTTCGGCGGCTTTCTGGCGATCGACGCGCGCCTGCGCGGCCTGCGCGGCCGGGGTCGCGGTGCCGACCGCCGTGTCGGCGACCAGCTCGATGGTCACGCGCACCTTGCGGCCGAGATGCGAACACAGCGCCTCGACCATGCGTTTCTCGTTGCCGGGCGTGCGCAGCGCCTCGCCGGCCGGGGTCAGGCCGAGCATCACCTGATCGCCTTCGACGCCGCGCAGCACGCAGTGTTCGGCGAGCTGGCGGGACAGTCCGCTCAGCCCCATCGCCGCGATCCAGCCGGCCCAGTCCTCATTGCCGGAAGCCGCAACGGACGGCGTTGGGGCGACCGATTCCTGTCGGGTCGGCTGAGGCTTGGCCGCCGGAGCGGCAGTCGGGGCAACTGGTGCGGCAGCCGGCGCAGGACGACTTGCGGGCTGCCTTGTCGGCGCTGCCGTCGGCGCGGAAGCGCGGGCGGGTTCCGCATCACCGGGTCGGAACGCGAGCATGCGCAGCAACACCATCTCGGCCCCGGCGCGCGGTTCCGGCGCCAGCGGCAGATCGCGGCGACCGAGCAGGCCGATCTGGTAATTGAGCTGCACGTCCTCCGGCGCGAAACACCCGGCCAGTTCGACGATGGCATCGCGCTGCTCCCACTCCGGATCGGCGGCGGCGGGCACGGCCTGCACCAGCGCGATGCGTTGCAGGACCATCAGCATCTCGGCCAGCAGCGCGTTGAAATCGGGGTCAGTTCGGCGATCGCGGCGACGGTCTGCATCAGCTTCGCGCCGTCACCATCGGCCAGTGCGTTGAGCAGCGCGATCACATGGCCGCCCTCGATGCTGCCGAGCATCTTGCGCACATCGTCGTTGCGCAGCGCGCCGGCGCCGAAGGCGATGCCCTGGTCGACCAGACTGAGCGCGTCGCGCATGGAACCGTCGGCGGCACGCGCCAGGTGTTCGATCGCGGCGGTCTCGAACTCGACCTTCTCCTGATCGAGGATCGACCGGATGTGGTCGGTGATCTGCGTGACCGGCAGGCGCTTCAGATTGAATTGCAGGCAGCGCGACAGGATGGTGACCGGCAGCTTCTGCGGGTCGGTGGTCGCGAGCAGGAACTTCACGTGCGGCGGCGGCTCCTCCAGCGTCTTCAGCAGCGCGTTGAAGCTGTGCGCGGAGAGCATGTGCACCTCGTCGATCAGGTACACCTTGTAGCGCCCGCGGGTCGGCGCGTACTGCACGTTCTCGAGCAGGTCGCGGGTGTCCTCGACCTTGGTGCGGGACGCGGCGTCGACCTCGATCAGGTCGATGAAACGCCCTTCATCGATCTCGCGACAGGCCGAGCAGACGCCACAGGGTTCGGAGCTGACGCCCTCCTCGCAGTTCAGCGCCTTCGCGAAGATGCGCGCGACGGTGGTCTTGCCGACGCCACGGGTGCC
This sequence comes from Gammaproteobacteria bacterium, assembly GCA_024234895.1. GTDB lineage: Bacteria > Pseudomonadota > Gammaproteobacteria > JACKNK01 > JACKNK01 > JACKNK01. The sequence continues at coordinate 143,249 of JACKNJ010000005.1, read as the reverse complement.
GGTGAACAGGAAGGCGTGATGCAGACGATCATTATCGAGACCGTTGATCAGCGCGCGGAGCACATGCTCCTGGCCGACCATCTGCGCGAATGTGCGGGGGCGCCACTTGCGGGCTAATGCTTGGTAGCTCATCGAGACCGGAAGGTGGTGGCGTCGATGCGCGGCTCTTGTGTCCCGAAAGGTCGGGTGGGCCGCTGCGACGGAGCGCCCGAGTATACGCCGCGTGGAAACCGAGAAAAGGCAGGACAGTCAACGTCCGGGGGAAGTGACCACGCCAGCCGCACCCCGGCGCCCGAGTCCACTGCTGCGGCTGCTCCCTTCCGGGCCTGACCGGGTTCACAGCTTGTCGTCGCGAGGGGACCGGCGTGGTCGGGGCGCGATGTTACTCGAATGTGACCTTGGGATCACGGGGCGTGAAGCCCTTTCCCGGCATCGGCGGATTTTCTCCCGTAGGAGCGGCTTCAGCCGCGACCGGCTTGGAATTTTCCGACCGTGGGCTGGGTGGGTTTGATGATGTTGTGCACATCATCTGGGGTTTGGCATGGCTTCCAGGGGCCGCCAGGGCCTCCTGAGACACGCCGTGAATCCATCCATGGAGGCTCCACGGTCGCATCCCTGCGACCGAGGGTCTCAGGAGGCCCTGGCGACCCCTGAAAGCCTGGGGAGGTGGCGGGAAATGAAGACGGCCGGTCGGCATTGAGCCGGCGGCCCGTCTTGTTCGTGACCGTAGTTGTAGAAGCGTAGGGCGGATACCCGAAGGGGTTCCGCCATTTGAGCGCCGATTCGGCGGAAGCCCTTCGGGTATCCGCCCTACGCGGTATGAGCCGCCGACAAGCGCCGCGCCCGGCTCAACGCCGGACGCGGCGCTTCCATTCCTCAAACCTCTCCAGGCTTCGGGAGGTGGGCATGTCCTGTCAGGACCCTCGGCCGCAGGGACGCGGCCGTGGAGCCTCCATGGATGGATTCACGGCGTGTCCTGACAGGACATGCCCACCTCCCGAAGCCTTTTCCACACACCCAGATGATGTCCACGACATCATCAACACCCCCACCCCCCCATTTCAAAAAGACAAAAAAAACCCCGGTCAAACGACCGGGGCCAACACGCAACACAACACATTTCGCTCATCCCGGAAGCCATCGCTCAGCGCCGGGCTCGACACCGGCGGTTCACGGGCGATGACGGGGGAATCGCAATCCGACCTCCATGACGGATCTGGGGGCGGCCCCGTGACTGGCCGCAGCGCTCATCACAATCTCTGAGCTGAACACTGCATCGCTTGTGCCAGAACTGACGAAAGACGACAAACCCCTAATATTTCAACCGGTTGGAGCCAGAGACCAAGTTCCGCACGCGGTTAAATCGCCCCCAGATTCGCACCAGGATGGTGCCAAGCCACGCTCCACCGATGTGCATGCGGGCGAACTCGGCATCAGGCAAACAGACCGTGCAGATACCAGTTGCCGGCGTCCGGTCCCGATCCGGTACGGGCCTGATAAATCCACAAACGCCGCCCGTCCCTCGTCTGCGCGACGAAGTAATCCCGCGCGATCGGGTCACCATCCCACCAGCCGGTCTCGATCCGTTCCGGCCCGGCCAGACGCCGCAGACGGCGCGTATCGACCGGACGCGCTTCGACGAGCAGCCACAACGGGCGACGCGACCGACCTTCCCCCCCCTGCTTGCCATCCACGCCATGCCAGGCGCGTTCGGGACGATGGTCGGCCACCGCGCGAAGGCCATGGACCTGCCCGTCACCCAACCGCGCGCGCAGCCGTTCGATCAGCGCCGGCATCAGCTCGTCCGGTCCGCGCCGCAGGCCGAACAGATCGCCGGCCCGGGTCTCGAAGCTGCGCACGTCGTCGCAACGCAGCGTGACCGCCAGCACCGGCGCGGGCAATCGGGTGCGTTCCAGACGCGTCGTGATCAGGCCTTCCAGATGCTCCACATCCCGCCCCGGCGTCAGCAGACGCAGCGTCAACGGCGTCGCCGCCAACTCGCGGTGATGAAAGTGCAGATCGAGCACACCGGCACCGGCATCGGCTCCGCGCAGGAAGCCGGCCAGCTCCAGCACCAGCCGATGCAGCGCGAAGCGCAGCGGCGCCCCGCCTTCAACCTCGACCGGCAGATCGAGCGTGCTCTCGAACACCGCCGGCGGCTGCCAGCCTGGCCGCGGATCGGCTTTACGGCCCAGCGCGCGATCGAGATGATCCAGCGCATCCGTGCCGATGCGCCGCGCCAGCCCCGCGCGCGGCAGACGCAGCAACTGCCCGAGCCGGTGCAGACCCATGCCGCGCAAGCGCGATTCCTGTTTCGCCGACAACCGCAGCGCGGAAACATCCAGCCCCGCCAGCGCGGCGGTCAGCCTGTCCGATGAATCGATCCGCAACGGCACCCCCAGCCACGCCCCCATCCAGGCCGCCGCCGGCGTCGGCGCGACCGCGTCACGCACGCTGAAACCCAGCGTCGGCACGCCCGCGCGGATCGTATCCAGCAAGGCATCCAGCCCGCCGAACAGGCGCAGGCTGGCGCCGATCTCCAGCAACATGCCCTCGCCCTCGACCAGGCTGATCTGCGGGCTGAACTGCAAGGCCCAGGTCGCCAGACCGTGCAGCGCGCGCTCCTCATCCGCCTCGCGTCGTGCCAGCACGCGCAGATCCGGCGCCAGCGCCAGCGCGGCATTGATCGACATGTCCGCGCGCACGCCGGCCTCGCGCGCGGTCGCATTCACCAGCCGCAGCCGCCGCGCAACCTCGAGCGCGAGCGGGCGCGCGCCGTCCTCGCCCCGGGTCAGGGCTTCCAGCGGCAGCAGCGGGAAATGGAGGGCCAACCAGAGCATGCGCGAACCACAGGCTGTTTTTATGAACAGTATATGGTCGCGGCAAACCCTTGCGCCAACCCCGGATGCGGCTTTACGGCGCGCGCCCCGATGCGCTCCAATAGCCGCCCACCTACGCAACACCCCGGACAACGACCCATGACGCTCTCTCACGACCTGTTCAGCAAGGCCCAGAAACACATCCCCGGCGGCGTCAACTCGCCGGTGCGCGCGTTCCGCGGGGTCGGTGGCGAGCCGATCTTCTTCAAGCGCGCCCAGGGTGCCTACGTCTGGTCGGAGAGCGACGACAAGTACATCGACTACGTCGGCTCCTGGGGCCCGATGGTGGTCGGCCACGCGCATCCCGACGTGATCAGGGCCGTGCAGGAAACCGCCGCCAACGGCCTCTCCTTCGGCGCGCCGACCGTGCTGGAAACGCAGATGGCCGACCTCGTCTGCAAGCTGGTGCCGAGCATGGACATGGTGCGCATGGTCTCCTCCGGCACCGAGGCGACCATGAGCGCGATCCGCCTGGCGCGTGGCTTCACCGGGCGCGACAAGATCGTCAAGTTCGAAGGCGGCTACCACGGCCACTCCGACTCGCTGCTGGTCAAGGCCGGCTCCGGCATGCTGACCCTCGGCGAGCCCTCCTCCCCCGGCGTGCCGGCGGCGCTGGCCGAACACACCATCACGCTGACCTACAACGACCTGGATTCCGTCGAGGAGGCCTTCGCCAAGGTCGGCAAGCAGATCGCCTGCGTCATCGTCGAACCGGTCGCCGGCAACATGAACTGCATCCCGCCGGAGCCGGGCTTCCTGGAGGGCCTGCGCGAGATCTGCGATCAGTACGACTCCGTGCTGATCTTCGATGAGGTCATGACCGGCTTCCGCGTCGCGCTCGGCGGCGCGCAGGCATGGTTCGACGTGATCCCGGACCTGACCACGCTCGGCAAGGTCATCGGCGGCGGCATGCCCGTCGGCGCCTTCGGCGGCAAGCGCGAGATCATGCAGAAGATCGCCCCGCTCGGCCCCGTCTATCAGGCCGGCACCCTGTCCGGGAACCCGGTCGCGATGGCCGCCGGCCTCAAGACCCTGGAACTGATCTCCGCGCCCGGTTTCTTCGAGGACCTGACCCGCAAGACCGACGACCTCGCCACCGGCATCGCCGAAGCCACGCACAAGCACGGCGTGCCGATGAGCTTCAACCAGGTCGGCGGCATGTTCGGCCTGTTCTTCACCGAGGCGGATACGGTCAGCCGTTACTCACAGGTCATGGCCTGCGATGTCGACCGGTTCAAGCTGTTCTTCCACGGGATGCTGAACGAAGGCGTGTATCTGGCGCCTTCCGCCTTCGAGGCCGGGTTTGTGTCGGCGGCCCATACCGATGAAGACATCGCAGCCACGGTGGCGGCAGCGGATCGGGTGCTTGCCACTCTTTGAGGGATCGATGGCGCGCGGTCGGGCGATCGATCACCCCAACCCGTACTTCCGCATCTTCTCGATCAGGGTCGTCCGGTTGATCCCCAATTTCCGCGCCGTCTGCGCGACGACATCGTCGTTTGCCTGCAGGGCCTTGCGCAGGATGTCCTCCTCGATCTCGCCGAGGTAATCCTTCAGTTGCAGGCCTTCCTCCGGGAAGCTGGCCGGCACCGCGCTCGCCGTTGACGTCACCCCCTCCGACGCAGCGGCGGGGGCAGTCGCCGGCGCGGTCGGGGCCGATTCCGGCGTCACCTTCCCGACCGGCTCCACACTGGCGATCGCGTATTCGTCCCTGACCGGGTCCTCCTGCCTCAACGCGAAGGCCCGGTACTTCTCCGGCAATTCGGCGACGCCGACCCGCATGTACGGGTACAGGACGCACATGCGCTCGACCAGGTTGGAGAGTTCACGCACGTTGCCCGGCCACGGGCAGCGCTCCAGCGCCTCCATGGCGGCATCGCTCAATTCAAAGGTCGCGCGGCCGGTGCTGCTCGCGCGTTCCAGCAGTTCGCTGATCAGCAGCGGCACGTCGCCGGGCCGATCGCGCAGCGCCGGCAGTTCGATCGGGATCACCGCGAGGCGGTAGAACAGGTCCTCGCGAAAGGTGCCCTCGGCGACCTGGCCTTCCAGATTGCGGTGCGTCGCCGCCATCACGCGCACATCGGCCTCGATGGTGCGGGTGCTGCCGAGCGGCTCGAACACCCGCTCCTGCAACACGCGCAGCAGCTTGACCTGCATGTCCAGCGGCATGTCGCCGATCTCGTCGAGGAACAGCGTGCCGCCCTTGGCGAGTTCGAAGCGACCCTTGCGCGCGGTGATCGCGCCGGTGAAGGCGCCCTTCTCGTGACCGAACAGCTCGCTTTCGAGCAGGTTGTCGGGCAGCGCGCCGCAGTTGATCGGCACGAACGGGCCGTTGGCGCGTTCGGAGTGCTCATGCAGGTGGCGCGCGACCAGCTCCTTGCCGGTGCCGGAGTCACCCAGGATCAGCACGGTCGCCTCGGTCGGCCCGACCAGTTCGATCATGCGCCGCACCTCCAGCATCGCCGGGCTGTTGCCGGTGATCTGGAAACCCTCCTTCTGCTGGAAATGGGTCGCGCCGATGCGTCTGTACAGACGCACCTGGGCGAGCGCGCGATACAGATGCGAGGCCCGGATCGGCGCCGGCAGCAGACAGCAGATGTTCCCCGGCAGTTGGGCGATGTCCGGCGTCGCCCCCTTGATGCCTCCGAACAGGATCAGCGGCGTGTCCTTCTGCAGCTTCTCGATATCCTCGATGGCGCGGGCGAGGTTGTACTGGCCGGTGCCGGCGTCCATGACCACCACCTCCGGCGGCTCGTCCTTGCGCCAGGCACTCTTCCAGTCGCCAGGACCGGCCGCGAGCACGGCGAGATCGTCAAGGGCGTCGATCACCGCGCGATTGCGCTCGCGGGTGGCCTCGTCGCTGCTGATCACGAGGGCATAAGGCATGAGACCGTCGAACTCCGGAAGCCAGGAAATATCGTGTCGGCACTGTAGCAGTTTTTGACGCCCACGCTCGTCGACAGCCTGCGAGGGGCCGCTCGAAACGCCGCCGGCAACGCCTGGTGAGTGTTCAGGGTGACGCCCGCCATCATTGTTGCCGAATTTGACATGCGGGCATCACGGCAGTCGTTACCTGTTGTTTCAAATACGGTTTTCTGGTCCGGCACGGCTTCTGCACTGGCTTCCGCAGATCGACGATCCACGGAATCCGAAACCAGATGTCCGAAATCACCACACTTTCGAGCGACGCCGCCCGCGCCAGACATCTGGCCCACGTCGTCGAACACCTGCCGGCCGCAGTCGTGATCGTCGACGCGCGCGGTCGGGTCAGCGACGCGAACCTGGCCGCACGCGAATTGCTCGGCGACCAACCGCCGCTGGTCGGCTCGACCTGGCTCAGCGTGATCGCCAGCTCCTTCCAGCCGCAGGCCGATGATGGCCACGAGGTCACCACCCGCAAGGGCCGCCGCGTCAACATCGCCACCACCCCACTGGCGGGCGAACCGGGCCAGATCGTGCTGATCAAGGACATCACCGAGACCCGCGCCTTGCAGAGCGAGATGGCCCGTCAGGCGCGGCTCGCCGCGCTGGGCGAGATGGTTGCCTCGCTGGCGCACCAGATCCGCACCCCGGTGGCGAGCGCGCTGCTGTACGCCAGCCACCTCGGCAATGACGAGCTGGGCGCCGACGACCGCCACCGTTTCGCCGACAAGCTCATCTCCCGCCTCGCCCACATGGAGCACCTGATCCAGGACATGCTCGGCTTCGCTGGCGGCGAGCCCAACGGCAACGGCGAACTCATCGACGCCGACGCGCTGATCGACCACGCGATCGGCGACATGGATGCGCATCCGCGCCGCCGCGATATCCGGATCGCCCATGAATCCAATGCCACGCCGCTGCATCTGCATGGCAACCGCACCGCCCTGCTCGGCGCGCTGCACAACCTGCTGCACAACGCCATCAACGCCTGCGATGCCGGCGGCCGGATCGCCGTCGCCGCCCGCGCCCGGCAAGGCAAAGTCGAACTGAGCGTGCGCGATGACGGCAAAGGCATGGACGCGGCCACCCGCGAACGCGTGCTCGAACCCTTCTTCACCACCTCCGCCGGCGGTACCGGCCTCGGGCTGGCGGTGGTCGCCAACGTGGTCCGCAACCACGGCGGCGAACTACAGATCGATTCCCGACCGGGAATCGGCAGCGAATTCCGCATCCGTCTGCCGCTCGCCAGCACGGCAACACCAAACGCGCTGCCCGCCAGCTGGCGCCGCCCCCCGAACAACGTCAACGAGATCCGCCGATGAACACGCCCCTTGCCCGCATCCTCGTCGTCGAGGACGACGCCGACCTGCGCGAAGCCGTCGTCGACACCCTCACCCTCGCCGGCCACGCCGTCATTGCCGCCGGCGACGGCTCCGAGGCGCTGTCCCTGATCACCGCCCACGACGACATCGCACTCGTGCTCAGCGACATGCGGATGCCGCGCATGGACGGCCCCGAACTGCTGCGCCGCGTGACCGCCATCCGCCCCGCGCTGCCGGTCCTGCTGATGACCGCCTACGGCACCATCGAGGACGCCGTGCGCATGCTCCAGGACGGCGCCGTCGACTACCTCGTCAAACCCTTCGACCCGGCCACGCTGAGTGAACACGTCGAACGTTATCTGCGCCCCGTCAGACGTGGCGGCATGATCGCCGAAGACCCGTTCAGCCAACGCCTGGTCAACCTCGCGCTGCGGGTCGCGCAATCCGACAGCACGGTCATGATCACCGGCCCCTCCGGGGTCGGCAAGGAAGTGCTGGCGCGCTTCGTCCACGACAACTCCGCGCGTGCGAAAGGCCCGTTTGTGGCCATCAACTGCGCCGCGATCCCGGAAAACATGCTCGAAGCCATGCTGTTCGGCTACGAGAAGGGCGCCTTCACCGGCGCCCTCGCCGCCCGCGCCGGCACCTTCGAACAGGCCCAGGGCGGCACGCTGCTGCTCGACGAGGTCACCGAAATGGACCTCGGGCTACAGAGCAAGCTGCTGCGCGTGATTCAGGAACGGGAGGTCGAACGCCTCGGCGGACGCGGCCCGATCGCGCTGGACGTGCGCCTGATCGCCACCAGCAACCGCGATCTCCGGGCAGCCGTCCGCGATGGCCGTTTCCGCGAAGACCTGTATTTCCGCCTCAACGTGTTCCCGCTGGCGCTGCCGCGCCTGGCGGACCGGCCCGGCGACATCCTGCCGCTGGCCGACGCGCTGCTCGCCCGGCACGCGGGTGATGTCAAGAAACCCGCGCCCCGGCTCAGCAACGAGGCCCGGCAAGGGCTGCTGGCCCATGCCTGGCCGGGGAATGTCAGAGAACTCAACAACCTGATGGAGCGGGCCCTGATCCTCCACCAGGGCGAGACCATCGAAAAAGGCGATTTGTTATTTGAAAACAATGCACTTAACGACCCTGGCCCGGTTCCTGCTGAATACCCGCAAAGCCGCGACGACGACGCGCCGGCCGGCCTCAAGGCGCAGGAGCAGGACACCATCCTGACCACGCTGCGCGAGACGGGCGGTCGACGCGACGAAACCGCGAAACGGCTCGGACTCAGTCCCCGGACGCTGCGTTACAAGCTCGCGAAGATGCGCGAGCGCGGCATCCCGGTTCCGACCTGAAACCCGGACCAGAACCACATCAACCCGAGGCACACCGACATGAATCCGATCAACGCCAGCCAGATGTTCAGCTCGATGCAGCAATTGGCCAGCCAGGCGCAGGGCCTGAATGCGTCCGGGATGGCCGGCGGCACGCCCGGTGCCGACCTCGTCAATCCCAAGGAGGGCGGCGGTTTCAACGCCGTACTCAAGAACATGGTCGACCACGTCAACGAAACCCAGGTCGACAGCAGCCGCATGACCAACGCCTATTCGCGTGGCGATGCCGGGGTCGATCTGTCCGACGCGATGGTCGCGATGCAGAAGGCGCGCGTGCACTTCGAGGCCATGGTCCAGGTGCGCAACCGCCTGGTGAACGCCTATCAGGAAGTCATGCGCATGCCGGTCTGAGCCCGCGCGAACGCCTGAGCCCACCAACAGCCAAACCACGAATCTCCGAGTAAGCCGCCATGACCGACGCCGCCGTCGCCGACGATACGGAACTTCAGAAGGTCGCCGGGAACATGCCGACCGAAGGCACCGCCCCGACGGACAACAACAACGCCAAGCCCACCGGCAAAGCCGGCCTGATGGGCAAGAGCGGCGCCATGTGGGCGCAGCTCGCGCACAAGCCGCTGGCGCTGGCGGGCATCGCCGCGATCATCGCGATCGCCGTGACCATGCTGCTGACCACCGGCGGCGAGAGCGACAAGGCGCTCTATTTCGGTCTGTCCGAGCGCGATGCCGCCGAGGTCGTCGCCGAACTCGACAAGGCCAACATCCCCTATCACCTCGACAAGCTCGGCAACATCCGCGTCGCCGAGTCGCAGTTGTACGACGCCCGTCTGAAGGTCGCCGCCGCCGGTCTGCCGCGCGGCACCGGTCAGGGTCTGGAATTCCTCGACGAGGCCCCGGAGATCGGCCGCAGCCAGTTCGCCGAACAGGCCCGCTATCACCATGCGCTGGAGCGCGAGCTCGCGAAGAGCATCGCCAGCCTGGGCAGCATCGAGAAGGCCCGCGTGCATCTCGCCCTGCCCAAGAAGAGCGTCTTCATCCGCGACCGCGCCAAGCCGAGCGCGTCGGTGGTCGTGCACCTTTATCCGGGCCGCGTGCTCGACGCCGGCCAGGTCGCCGCGATCACCCACCTGGTCAGCTCCAGCATCCCGGAACTGGCCAACGATCAGATCACCGTCGTCGACCAGCGCGGCGAGCTGATCAGCAAGCCGCAGGGCGACACCGCGATGAACCAGAGCTTCGAGCGCATGGATTACACGCGCCGGCTGGAGCAGCACTACATCGACGCCATCCAGGCCCTGCTCGGTCCGATGGTCGGCGCCGATCAGGTCCGTGCCCAGGTGGTCGCCGAGGTCGATTTCAGCGTGCAGGAGGAAACCAGCGAGCTGTTTGATCCGAACAGCCGCGCGGTGCGTTCCGAACAGCTTTCCGAGGAAGCCAGCGGCAAGTCCGTCGGTGGCGTACCCGGGGCGGTTTCCAACGAACCCCCGCCGGTCACCGAACTGACCGCGCAGAACCCGGGCGTCGGCGATGCCGAGGGCACCGGCGTGACCGGCGACAAGACCCGCGTGCGCAGCGTGCGCAACTACGAGGTCAGCCGCACCGTCCGCCATGAGCGCGGGCAGCCCGGCGCGATCCGTCGCCTGTCGGTTGCGGTCGTGGTCGGCGTGCAGCCGGTCGCGGCGGCGGTCGATGCCGAGGGCGGCGAAGCCGAGACCAAGGCCCGCGAATACAGCCCGGAACAGCTCGACCGCCTGACCGACCTGGTCAAGAGCGCGGTCGGCTTCGACGCAGCGCGTGGCGACAGCGTCCGCGTGATCAACGCCGAATTCGCCAAGACCCCGGAACCGGATGCACTGTCCTGGTGGCAGGAAGACGCCATGATGAGCCTGATCAAGTTCATCGTTGCGGTCGCGGTCGGCCTGTTCCTCCTCTTCACCGTGGTCCTGCCGCTGCTGCGCGGCGCCATCCCGGGTTCCGACAAGCAGGCCCACAAGGGCGCCTTGGCCGGCGCTGCCGGCACCAGTGGCGCGCTCGGTGGCCCGGCGCAGGACGACCCCGCCGGTTTCGGTGGCTTCCACGGCCTGAGCAGTGAACGCAACGATCAGCTCCTGCTCGCCAAATCCAAGGGCCTGAGCGGTCTGAACGCCCTCGCCGCCGTGTTCCCGGGCGGCCTGCCGGACAACGGCGACTATGAAACCTTCGTCGCCGCCGCCCAATACGCCGCCGCGGACGATCCCGTCCGTGCCGCCCAAGTTCTGAAACGCTGGATTCAAGACAATGTCTGAGATCAAGACCTTCAAGACCCTGACCGGGGTCGACCGCGCCGCCGCCTTCCTGATGATCCTCAACGAGCGTGAGGCGGCCGACATCCTCAAGCACATGGAGGCGTCGGACATCTATCACCTGGCCAATTCGATGAGCAATCTGCCGCCGATGAGCAAGGATCAGGTCAAGGACATCGTGCGCGGCTTCATCGAGCAGGCGCAGCATGAGCCGTCCCTGGGCGGCAACAAGGAAGCGGCCAACCACATCCGCAAGCTGCTGATCCTCGCGCTCGGTCACGACCAGGCCAACGAAGTCCTGTCGCGCATCAAGGTGCTGGACAGCCGTTCCGGCGGCATCGATGCGCTGCGCCGCAAGGACCCGCGCGAGGTCGCCGATCTGGTCCGCCACGAGCATCCGCAGGTCACCGCGATCATCCTGTCGTTCCTGCCCGCCGCGCACGCCGCCAACACCCTCACCCACCTGTCGGATGCCACCCGTCAGGAGGTGCTGATCCGCATCGCCCATCTGGAAGACGTGCCGATCAGCGCGACCGAGGAGATCAATGCCCTGATCGAGGCGCATTTCAGCGACGACATCATCTCCACGCAGACCTCGTCCGGCATCGGTGGTCCGAAGACGGCCGCCAACATCCTCAACCTGTTCGAGGGCTCGATGCAGGAGGCAGACATGGCCAGCATCCGCGAGAGCGACGACCATATGGCCGCGCTCATCGAGGAGAACATGCTGACCTTCGAGGACCTGACCCGCATCGACGACCGCGCGATCCAGTCGCTGCTCGGCGAGGTCCAGCAGCAGACCCTGATGCTGGCGCTCAAGGGCACCGGCGAGCTCGAACGCGAGAAGTTCCTCAAGAACATGTCCAAGCGTGCCGCCGACATGCTGCGCGACGACCTGGAAGTCTCCGGGCCGGTGCGCCTCTCCGAGGTCGAGACCGCGCAGAAGGAGATCGTCGCGACGGCCCGCCGCATGATGGAAAACGGCTCCATCGTCATCGCCGGTGTCGGCGGCGGCGAAGAGCTGGTCTTCTAAGGCCCGAGCGGAGCGGACGATCATGGCCCCACCCACCCGCATCATCCGCGCCGACAAGGCCGGCGACATGCGCAAGATCACCGGCGACGAGTTCGAGGAAGATATCCCCGACATCTACGGCGAGAACCGCAAGGCCGCGCAGACAGCCTCGATCCGCAAGATACTGTCCGGTCTGGACGTGTCCGGCCAGACGCTGGTGCCGAGACCGGCGCCGGCCACGGACGAGACGCCCCAACCGATCGAGCGCGCGAACGACTGGCCGCAAGCCGCGCCGCCGCCGGCGGACACCTACGCCCGGCCGAAACCGGTTGCCCCACCCATGCCGGAACCGGCCCAGGCCGCTCCGTACGAGGAATCCGCGCCCGATTTCGAATCCGAGGAAGTGTCCGGCTTTCCATCGCTGCCCACCGCCGAGGAGCTGGAGGCGATCCAGCGCGAGGCGTATGACGAGGGCTTCGAAACCGGTCGGACCGAAGGCGAGAAAGCCGGTTACCGGGAAGGCCTGAAAGAAGCGCGCGCCGAGTACGAGGCACGGATCGCCGAGATGAACAATCTGCTGGTCGACCTGCATGCGCGCGTCGCCGAACAGGATCAGGAAGTCGAACTGGAACTGGTCGACCTGGCCACCACCATCGCGAGCCGCGTGCTGCAACGCGAACTGCATACCCACCCTGACCACATCCTGGCCGCGGTGCGTGCCGGCCTCGCGCAACTGCCGACCCAGCAGCTCAGCGCCCGCATCATTCTCAACCCGGATGACCTCGACGACATCCGCGAGCACCTGATCCCGGACGAGCCCGAACGCCGCTGGACGCTGATCGCCGACGACACCTTCGCGCGTGGCAGCTATCGCCTGGAAGCCGGCAGCGCGGAACTCGCGGTCGATATCCAGCGTCGCCTGGAAGCGGCGATCGACGCCGTCCTCAACGCCGACGAGCATGCCGACTGAAATGAACCACGATCCGAACAACCCCGCGTCCGGCGGCGCCGATGCCCCTGAGCGGCTATCGCACGAGTACCCGGCGCGCGGCCCCGGCGGCAACGATGCCGGCGCCGGCCGCTGGTCCGAGCGTCTGCGCGCACGTCGCCAGGCCGCCCCGCCGGTCGCCGAACCGGTGGTCGAAGGCAAGCTTACCCGCGTGGTCGGCCTGACCATGGAAGCGCAGGGTTGCAGCACCTCGCTGGGTGGCCGCGTCGAGGTGGAAACCGAGACCGGCGGTCGCGTGCAAGCCGAAGTGGTCGGCTTCAGCGGCGAACGCCTGCTGCTGATGCCGGTCGACCCGCTCACCGGTGTGCTGCCGGCCGCACGCGTGATCCCTCGCAAGACCAGCGCGTCGATCCCGGTGGGCGACGCCCTGCTCGGGCGCGTGCTCGATGGCACCGGCAAGCCACTCGACGGCCTCGGCCCGCTGCGCGCCAGCGCCACCGCGCCGCTCAATCCGCCCGCGATCAATCCGCTCAAGCGCGCCCCGATCAAGGAGAAACTCGATACCGGCGTGCGCGCCATCAACGCCATGCTGACGGTGGGCAAGGGTCAGCGCATGGGCCTGTTCGCGCCGGCCGGCGTGGGCAAATCCACGCTGCTCGGCATGATGACCAAGCACACCAACGCGGATGTCGTGGTGGTCGGCCTGATCGGCGAACGTGGCCGCGAGGTGCAGGAATTCATCAACGACATCCTCGGTCCGGAAGGCCTCAAGCGCAGCGTCGTCGTCGCCGCGCCGGCCGACACGCCGCCGCTGATGCGCGTGCACGCCGCCCATTCCGCCTGTGCGGTCGCCGAATATTTCCGCGATCAGGGCCGTCAGGTCCTGCTGCTGATGGATTCCCTGACCCGCTACGCGCAGGCCCTGCGCGAGATCGGCCTCGCCATCGGCGAACCGCCGGCCATGCGCGGCTTCTCGCCGTCCGTGTTCGCGCGTATCCCGCAGCTCGTCGAGCGCGCCGGCACCGGCGACAAAGGCGGCTCCATAACGGCCTTCTATACCGTGCTGACCGACGCCGACGCCGAACAGGACCCGGTCGCCGAAAGCGCCCGCGCGATCCTCGACGGCCATATCGTGCTGTCCCGTCGCCTGGCCGAGAAAGGCCAGTTCCCGGCGATCGATGTCGAGGCCTCGATCAGCCGGCTCATGACCGCGATCGTCACCCCCGAGCATCAGGAGATCGCGCGCCGCTTCCGTCGCCTGCTGGCCACCTACCACCAGAACCAGGACCTGATGGATGTCGGCGCCTACGTGCCGGGCAGCAACCCGGAGATCGACGCAGCCATCAAGATGTATCCGAAGCTGCTCGAATACCTGCGTCAGCGCACCGACGACCGCGTGAGCCTCGATGACAGCATCGCGCAGCTCGCGAAGCTGGTCGCGAAGGATTGAGCACATGAGCGGCAACCGCCTCGACGTGGTGCTGGAACTCGCCCGCCGCGACGAACAGACGGAAGCCGGCAAACTGGCCCGCCTGAACAAGCATCTGGAAGACCAGCGCCGTCGCCGCGAGCAGCTGATCCAGTACGGGGCGGAATACCGCGCGCGCATCGCCAGCGATGCCCGCCGCGGCATCAACGCCCACACCTATCGGGAACACGCGGCGTTCATCCAGCACATCCAGACGTCGATCGACGGGCAGGCCAAGACCTTCAGCGTGCTGGAGAGCCGTGTCGAGCAGCAGCGGCAGCGCTGGGCCGAGGCCCGCACCCGCGTCAAAAGCCTGGAGCGCGCCATCGAGAAGGCCGCCAGGGAAAAAGCGGCACGCCGCGAACGCCACGCGCAACTCGCCGCCGACGAGTGGAGCCAGACGCGGCGGATCGCCACGGAAGCGGACTGAACCCGCCCCCGCATGCCGATCGCTGAACGCCCAGCCGCGACAAGCTGTTGAATCTGGCCCGTTTCTCGCAAAGAACACCTCGAACAACCCGAACTGCTGAACTTTTTGACTGGAGCCCCCGATGACCTCTCCCGGAGCCCTGACCAACCTGTCCGCCACCGGCCTGGGCGCGAGCGCGTCCACCGGCAAGGGCGCGTTGCGCTTCACGCCGGATCGTGACAGCGCCGCCAATGGCGATGATTTCCTCTGCAAATTCAACGATCTGAAAAAGGAAAGCGAGCCCCGCAAGGGCGCGGAAAAGGCCGCGCGCAAAGACGCCGAACGCACCGAGAAAGCCGACCAGCCGGAGAGCCGGAAAGCCCGAAACGAGCCCGAGACCACCGCGATCGAACTGGCCACCAACCAGATCGACCCGGCCATCGGCGGCAGACCCTTGCCGGCAGATGGGCAAGAACTGCCGGTCGAGCCGCTGTCGGAAAATCCGACGCTCGCCGCCGCGCCGTCGGCGCCGCCTGCGCCGACCGCGCCGCCCGCACAGCTCGGGTCGACCGAGGTCTCCGCCGAAGGTGCGATGGCATCCGCCGACGGCGCCCGCGCCGCCGCGGACTGGGCCCAGCGCCTGCGCGACAGCGCCGCGCTGACTCAACGCGAAACCGCCCAGCTCGAAGCGCGCGCGATGGAGAAATTCTCCGCCGAAGGCCGCAGCGACGAGCGCCTGCTCGGTCGCATGCAAAGCAATCCGCCCACCGCCAAGCTCGCCGACATTCCGTTCCCGACCGTCAATGCCGGCAACACGACGGTGCCCGGCCTGAGCAATCCGGCGCTCGCCGGCCTGCATGCCACCGACGCCAGCCCGGCGGTCAGCACGACCGCGGCCACGCCCAATACCGCCCCGACCGGCCCCGCCGGCACGCAGGGTTTGCAGCAGACCCTGAACATGGCCGGCAACGACAACGGCTGGACCCGCAACCTGGAAGGGCAACTCCGCCAGATGATCCAGCACGGCCCGCGCGAGATGACCCTGCGCCTGAATCCGGCCGAACTCGGCAACCTGCAGATTCGCGTGAACATGGATAAGGACGTCGCCAGCCTGGCGGTGACCAGCCAGCACGCGGCGGTCAAGGAGATGATCGAGGCCACCCTGCCGCAGTTGCGGCAGAACATGGCCGCCCAGGGGCTGAATCTCGGTGAGGTCGAGGTCGACGTGAACGAGCAGCTGGCCGATCAGTCCGCGTTCGGCAACGCCCTCGGCGAACACCGCGAGAGCGGTGGCGAGACCCCGCGTCGCGGCCTCGGCGGCATCGACCTGAACGGCATCGATGAAACCGCTCTGCAACGCGCCGTGGAACAGGTCGAACGCGAAACCCCGACGGGCATCGATTACTTCGTCTGACCCCGACGGCGCCCCGCCGCGCTGGACGGTCGATGACGCATCGGATCTCCGCGGGACGCCGCGCCTGCCGACCCGCTCACGTCGCCAGCGGCGGCACCCGTGGCACGCCACCGCCCGCGCGGCCATGCCGAAATCGGCAACCCGAACCGGAAATGGCGGTCCGCGCCACGTACTCACAGGCGTCGTGGGGGAATGCAGGAATCGCCAACCGCGCAGCGACATTCCGCTTCGCTGACCGCGCGGACGCCGACCCGCCCCCGCCGCGAGCTTGCAGGTATCCGGCGCTCGGCGGATTCTTTGCCGATGTGCGCCTTCCCGGTCCGTCCTGAATGATCAAGCTCATGCAACGCTTCGGCACGCATCCCTGGTGGGTGCTGTGGGCGCTGTCGATCGTTTCCCTGCTCGCCGCGACCCAGCTCAACGACATCGAGGTGCATGTCTCCTCGGAGGAACTGCTGGTTCGTGGCGACCCGGCGCGCGAGT
Organism: Gammaproteobacteria bacterium; assembly: GCA_024234895.1. Lineage (GTDB taxonomy): Bacteria > Pseudomonadota > Gammaproteobacteria > JACKNK01 > JACKNK01 > JACKNK01. The sequence goes on along the minus strand of JACKNJ010000005.1, from coordinate 126,766 downwards.
TCCAGCGCGAGGTCGCCAGGGCGTTCGGCGACGAAGGCGTGAATCTGATCTTCCTCCGCGACAGCCACCTGCTCGATCCGGACAAGCTCAAGGTCCTGAAGGCCGTCATCGACGAGCTCGATCAGCTGCCCTTCGTCGAGCGCACCGACAGCCTGTTCAACGTGCCCTACCTGAAGACGGTGAACGGCTATCTGAACAAGGACCCCTACCTGCAGGAACTCCCCGCCGACATCGAGGCCGGCGACGCGCTGATGAGAAAAGCGCTGGTGAGCCCCTTCGTGCGGCATGTGCTGCTGTCCGCGGACGGCACCGCGATGGCCATCGCGGTGGTGCTCAAGGACCGCGATACCGAGGACGGCATCGGCCCGGATGACACGGCCATCACGCAGGCGCTGGCCGAGGTCACCGCCGGCCTGACGCCGACCTACGCGGAGGCGTTCAGCATCGGCCTGCCGCAGGTGCGCGACGAGATCGCCGCCAACGTGCAACGCGAACAGGGCAAGCTCGTGCCGCTCGCGGTCTGCGCCCTGTTGCTGGTGCTGTTTCTGCTGCTGCGGCAGTTGCTCGACATCCTCATCCCCTTCCTCACCGCCGGCCTGAGCATCCTGTGGACGCTGGGCCTGATGGGCCTGCTCGGCATCCCGCTGAACGTGGTCACCTCGGTGGTCCCGATCCTGCTGATCATCGTCGGCTCGACCGAGGACATTCACCTGCTGTCCGAATTCCGCCACGGCCAGCGGAGCGGCCTGGACGCACCCGCCGCGATCCGCCGCATGACCCGCAAGATCGGTCGCATCGTCATGCTGACCTTCCTCACCTCGGCGATCGGCTTCCTCACCGTCGCGCTGAGCGGCATCGAGGTGCTGGTCGAATTCGGCCTGATCGCGGCCACCGGGCTCACGCTCAACTTCCTGATCACCATCAGCCTGATCCCCGCGCTGCTCGCCCTGGCCGGTCGTTACCGCATCGACGGCGGCCGGCGCCTCGCCCTGCCGACCGATCTGGAGTGGCCGATCCGCTTCTACGCCTTCCTGCGCCGCCACCGCCGTCCGGTGATCGGCGTCGTGGTGTTCATCACCGTGCTCGCCGCCAGCGGCATTCCGCAGATCCACATCAACCACAACACCATCGACAGCCTCGGCAACCAGTCGGAGCTGCGCAAACGCTTCGATGAGGTCAACGCCAGCCTCGCCGGCCTCGAATCGTTCTCCATCGTGCTCGACTCCGGCATCGAGGGCACCTTCCTCAAGGCCCGCTACGTCAACGAACTGGTCAAGATTCAGGAATTCATCGCCGGGCTCGACGCCGAACGCGGCGCCGGCCACTCCTCCACCTCCTTCGCCGACTACCTCGCCCTGCTCAACGCCGCCTTCGAGGAGATCGAACAACCCAAGCAGCCGAAGACCGACGACATCGTCAACGAGCTGATGCTGTTCCTCGACTACGACCACGTGAAGGGCTACGTGACGCCGGATTACAGCCGCGCACGCATCCTGGTGCGGCACAACATCGCCGCCACCGAACCGTTGCAGGACTACATCGATCGCATCCAGGGCTTCATCGACGCCAACCTCGACGCCGGCCTGAACGCCCGCATCGGCGGCGACTCGGTACTCACGCTGTCCGCCACGCGCGCCATGATCGCCGGCCAGTTGCAGTCGATCGCGCTGCTGATGGTCATCGTGCTGGTCATCATCGCCGTGCTGTTCGCAGACCTGAAGGTCGGCCTGCTCGCACTGCTGCCGAACGTCTTCCCGGTGGTCGTGCTGTTCGGCGTGATGGGCTGGTTCGGCATCCCGCTCAACATCGGCACCACCATGGCGGCGGCCATCGCGATCGGCCTCGCCGTCGACGACACCATGCACTTCATGCTGCGCTACAACGCCGAATTGAAGTCATCGAAAAGCCAGCTGCATGCCATGCACGCCACGCTGCGCGGCGAGGCCCTGCCGGTCATCGCCACCTCCGTCGCGCTGTGCGCCGGCTTCCTCGTGTTCAGCCAGTCGCAGTTCGAGCCCATCGCGCAGTTCGGCATGCTCTCCGCGCTGGTCATCGCCAGCGCCCTGGTCGCCGACTTCATCATCACCCCGCTGACCATCGCCGCGCTGCGCCTGGTCACCCTGTGGGACATGCTCTCCCTGCGGCTGCGCAAGGACGTGATCCAGAACAGCCCGCTGTTCCGCGGCATGCGTGACTGGCAGATCCGCCGCTTCATCCTGTCCAGCGCCGTGCTCACCTTCACTGCCGGCAACGCCGTGTTCCGCAAGGGCGACCCGAGCCACGCGATGTACGTCGTCATGACCGGGCACGTCGACATCCGCCTGACCAAAGCCGATGGCAGCGAGATCATCGTCGAAAGCTTCGGCCCCGGAGACCTGTTCGGCGACGTCGCCGTGCTGGTCGATCAACCCCGCCGCACCGACGCCATCGTCCGCGAAGACACCAGCCTGCTGCTGCTGACCCGCGAAGGCATCGACAACACCACCTACCTGCACCCCGGCATCGCCGCCAAACTGTTCTACAACCTCGCCACCGACATCGCCGACCGCCTCATCCAGATCGTCGACCGCACCCGATAAGCGAAGGCCGTCAACGAGCCCGGCTGCCGTATCCGCCCGACTCCGGCGATGACGAACTGGCAGATTTCACACCCTGATCTGTTTCATGAAGCCGTACTAGTGCGCCGTCGCTTTTACCTTCCATTGCAAACTCGCCTCAGGGTGTTTCGACTTTATTGGAATTGCGATCTGGCGCCACGACTCACGTCAATGGGTTTTTCAACAGCCCCAATAACGATTCGCATCACCAAGTGCATGCGATTGTTAGGACATTATTTCGATAACCGTTGCTTTAAGTATGCGCTCAAATATCTTCATCCCGCGAGGTGTGAAGTCATATTTGATATAGCGAATAGCTCTCAAGTCGAATGGCACATCGGCTTCATCTTGAGTAATTAAGATAACCGGACGACCAATTGCATGAGCAATTCCTATTTCATAAAAGACATTGGGATTCCTACCCGTACACTCAGCGATTACGGCTTGCGATCCTACAATGGACTTCCATACGTCCTTCATAATCTCATGCGAGGTGAACAAATCATCACCCCGTTTTATATTAAAACCTTCTTTCTCGACAACTTTCTTCACATGATCAGTGTAGACCGGCAAGAGTTGATCAGAAAATGGCATTAGCATGAAAAGATCTTTCCGATCATTTTCGGTGACTTCGTGAACTCCGAAGAATGGTTCAACCACCATCGAAACCCCTCTTTTCATCTTCGCCACTTCAGGCAGACTAACACCCATAGCGTGCTGAGTAATTGTGGCAGCTGGCGTAATCCGAATCTCACCGCTTGGAAATACAAATAAAGGGGGATCAATAGCGCCTTCAAATTCAATCATCCCAGCCAACTGCAATTCCTGAAGAGCTTCCGCTATCCAGAAGGTATCCGAATTTTTTCCTCTGGTGATCGACCAAAGTATTTACATAATGACTTCCAATCTTGCACCACACCTTCCCGAAACCCAAGGAGGATTTTTGAGCCGCTTGGCTTGCCCATTATAACTTCCTTTGTGTCCTAACGCCTAGCTAATCCGACCAAAACCGCGAACTGATTTTGGTCAGATGGAGCGACGTGTAATACCTATATCCGATTGCAAATAATGGCATCAATATTGACGACCAAGATTTCAAGGTGTTTGATTCTTTTCGCGATTTTATCCTCATCTATATCGTTGATTTTTCCATACAAATTATAATCGCCGCCATGTGCAATATCGTGTCTTCTATCAATTAGCTTGCCAACGGAGGTTTTAATACCCTTCTTTCCGGACCTCCCCTCAGCGTTGGCTGTGATCTTCATGAGGCGATAATGCAAAAACAGCTCATCAATTACCTGAAATTTCTGTGTTGTATACCTTTGATAGTATTGCTGTATCAAGTTTCTTATTCTTCTGTACGGGCGCTCCATAGTAATTAGTTTAAGAGCTTCTTTTGTATCTAAACCAGCATCAGATAGCAGCTGAACCAGAGACTCATCAGGTGTATATGCTTTCAAGTAAGCAACAAGTTTTTCAGCAAACACGTCTGTTACATAGGCATCTAATGCGGCCACCGACAGAACCACCGCACCACGTACAATGTCTTTAGGTGCTGGTGTTACCCCACCAACCTGGTTCTGAGCATGTAGCGCCTTGTAACTCTCAACAAGTGCTTCACATCGAGAAATAGTTTTTTTAAATTTATTTAATGACTTCGATTCCATCGTTCTTCCTTGGTATAACGCCAGCCGCGTAACCGGCGTATTTATAGTGAGCGCAGCGACCGAAAAATCCGCGTTTACGGCATTGTTAGCACAACTGATGATCCACCAACTCCACACGAAAAAATAAAAAATGCCGTTCGAGTTCTTTCTTTAAATGTATATGATATTGACTCAATATCATGACTTCTAGTGATAAATGCCGACAGCGTAAGAATTGTGGCCGCCATATAAAATGCGATATATATATAGTTCCCATAGGCCAGCCCCGCAACGCCGGCAACAAGAACTGAAATAAATACGGAAACCTTAGCTATAGAATAAGCCTTTGTCTTTCCAACCGCTAACGGTAGTGATTTCTTATTTATTCTAGCATCCGCCTCAATATCCAGTACATCCAACAGTATCTCTCTGCCAAGTATCAAGAAGAATATTGAAACCCCAGAGCAGATCAACAATAAACTGGGCTTAGTCGGAATGATGTCCACCCCTATTAGCACCAAAGAAGCGCTTAGTAACGATGCTATTAAGTTGGCTACACAGCCATAAGAGTTATTCACAACTGAATAAAACAGTGAGCCTAAAATAACAAATAAAAATAGCGGACTAAACTCTATTTTTAACAAATGTGCAAAAACAATAATGGCGATAAAAAGCAAAGCCGCCAAACCACTAGCCTCACGAGAGGACATGTCATTGGTTATAAGAGGCCTATCAGGATGAGAAATTCTGTCCTTTTCAATATCTAGAACATCATTGACAATAAAACTAATAGCACCAAGAGAAAAAATAAGCAATACAATTAATAAAGCATCATAAAGATTAAAGCTAGCAGGACTTAATGAGTAGTAGGCTGATAATGAAAGGAAGGCCGCCGCAAAAGATGTAACTGGTCTTATTATATAAAGCGCTTTAAGCTTCATGTGCGATCTATTGCTTTGCAAGATACACAAGCAGCGGAGCACCAACCCAGAACAGAGCCAAAAGAACGTAGACCAGACCAATAGATCTAGATACCTTATCCTTCTTATTTCCTTGGTTTAATTCTCGGTCACTAATTACAAACTGCCCTTCTACGGACATTTCAGTTTCAATTTGCACCCCACGCTCAGTAATCAGGTTGAAGTGTAATACAGAGTGCTTTTCTACAATATACGCACCAATTGAAACAACCCCCCCAAGCAGACCTATAAGACTCAAGAACAGCCCATGCTCTATGCCATTAAACTTGTCACTTCCAGCGGTTGTGGTAATTGCCACGATGAGAATACCACTTACAGTAGCGACATAATGCATTGTTTTTGACCTCAGATCGTTAATATGCCGTAAATTCTGACACACTTCAGTATATTCTGTTTTTGTAAATTCATGATTCAAGTTCATGACTGGCTACTGCCTTTCTTTAATTGTGTTAACTGTCAGGTCCAAGTCTTCATATCTCGATAAAGAAACACCGTTCGCATCGACGTAACCCGTTGATTGAAAAAAAATTCGCAGCGATGACAGCCATTGACGCGCCGGGATAGGAAGACATGGACAGTCTTTATCGTGTCACGAAGCCAGTTCGGGGCAGTGCATGTCGCGCGGTCGTCCGAACAGCTTTCCGATAAGGCGCTGTTTTGGCGGGTTTTTACGCAACGGTCAACCCCCTTGGTTACCCCGGACATTGACCACGCCTCGGTCTACTGGTTTTTATTTCAGTAATTCCACAGCAAGGAGGTCGCAGTCATGTCCACGGAGAGCAAACCCAGACTACTTGATCAGCTGCGTTCGGCCATTCGCGTCCGGCACTACAGCATTCGTACCGAGAAATCTTAGCTGTACTGGACTCGGTTTTACATCCGCTACCACCGCCTACGTCATCCGTCCGAGTTGGGCCGGCCTCACATCGAGGCGTTTCTTTCCTTCCTCGCCAGCGAGCGCAAGGTGTCCGCATCCGCGCAGAATCAGGCCCTCAGCGCGCTGCTATTCCTATACCGCAACGTGCTCGACATAGATCCCGGCGAGGTGAAGGCGCTGGTTCGCGCCAAGCGGAGGGAAAACGTGCCCACGGTGTTCACAACCGACGAGGCGACGGTAGTACTCGCCCGCATGAGTGGCGCCTCCTGGCTGATGGCCAGCCTTCTCTATGGCTCGGGCCTGCGACTGACGGAGGTGATCCGTCTGCGGGTCAAGGATCCGGATTTTTCCTATCGGGAAATATTCGTGCGCAACGGCAAGGGCGGCAAGGATCGGACCGTGCCGATGCCAACCGGGCTGATGCAGCCCTGGCAGGCGCAGTTGACGCACACCCGGACGATCTTTGAAAGCGCTCTCGATTCCGGCTGGGTGGGCACTTCGATGCCGCCCGCGTTGGCGCGCAAGTACCGTAAAGCACCGTTCGAATGGGCCTGGCATTACGTTTTCCCGAGCACGAAACAGGCGCCCTGCCCTTATGACAAGACTCTGAAACGGCATCACATTCACCACACCGCCCTGCAGAAAGCGGTGCGCGTGGCGGTGCGGACGGCGGGCATCGCGAAGCAGGCCAGTTGGCACACCTTCCGGCATTCCTTCGCGACGCATCTGCTGGATTCGGGTTACGACATCCGCACGGTGCAGGAACTGCCCGGTCACAACGATGTGGAGACCACGATGATCTGCACGCACGTGCTGGAGCGCGGGGGCCGGGCGGTTCGCAGCCCGTTCGACATGCACGCGGCGTCCACCATTTCGTCCGCGTCCCGACCCCGGCGACCGTTGCGGTCGCCGGGCCGGACATTTCCTCACGCGGCGCCGTCGCGCACCCCGCCTTCGGCCAGCACCGCATGCGCGGCGGAGAGACGGGCGATCGGCACGCGCGGCGCCGAGCAGGACACGTAGGTCAGGCCGATGTTGTGGCAGAACGCGATCGAGGCCGGATGACCGCCGTGTTCGCCGCAGATGCCGAGCTTCATGTCCGGGCGGGTCGCGCGGCCCCAGTCGCGGGCGATCTCCATCAGCTTGCCGACGCCCTGCACGTCGAGCACCTCGAACGGGTTGTCGCGCAGGATGCCGACCTCGTTGTACATCGGCAGGAACTTGTTCTCAGCGTCCTCGCGGGAGAATGAGAAGGTCGCCTGGGTCAGGTCGTTGGTGCCAAAGCTGAAGAACTCGGCAACCTCCGCCATCTCACCGGCGCGCATGCAGGCACGCACCACTTCGATCATGGAGCCGAACTTGACGTCGACCACGACGCCGTAGGCGGCTTCGACCTCCGCCTTGAGCTCATCGACGAAGGCACGCACGCGGATCAGTTCCTGCGGGGTGGCAACCTGCGGAACCATGATCTCCGGATGCACCTCGACCCCGGCCTTGACGCATTCGGCGGCGGCCTCGATGACCGCACGGATCTGCATGCGGTAGATCTCCGGGAAGGTGATGCCGAGACGCACGCCACGGTGGCCGAGCATCGGGTTCACTTCACGCAGCGCGAGGACCTTCTTCAGGATCGCCTCCTTGCGCTTGATGGCCTGCTCGACGATGCCGGAATCGCCCGGATAGGTCTGCCAGGACGCCATCTCGGCCGGCGCGCCTTGCGGATACAGCGCGCGCAGGGTCTCGGCGAGCACCCCGATACCGGACACGGTCTGGGCCAGCAGGCGCAGGTCCTCGATGTCCTCTTCCAGTTGCTCCTCGGTCGGCAGGAACTCGTGGATCGGCGGATCGAGCAGGCGGATGGTGACCGGGCGCGGGGACATGACGCGGAACAGATCGGCAAAGTCGCCACGCTGGATCGGCAGCAACTTGTCGAGCGCGTGCTGACGCTGTTCCAGGGTCTCGGCGACGATCATCTCCAGCACGATCGGCAGGCGGTCGGTGGCGTTGAACATGCGCTCGGTGCGGCACAGGCCGATGCCCTGCGCGCCGTACTTCAGCGCCCGCTCGGCGTCCGGCGGGGTGTCGGCATTGGCCATCACCTTCAGGCGCGCAGTCTCATCGGCCCAGGACAGCAGCGTGGAGAGTTCGTCGGTGAACTCCGGCTCGACCATCGGCACCTCGCCCATGTAGACCTTGCCGCTGCTGCCGTCGATGGTGATGACGTCGCCTTCCTTGATGATCTCCGCGCCGATGTAGGCGACGCGCTGCGCGGTGTTGACCGAGATGCCCTCGGCGCCGGCAACGCAGGGCTTGCCCATGCCGCGCGCGACCACCGCCGCGTGCGAGGTCTTGCCGCCGCGACTGGTGAGGATGCCTTTCGACGCGAAGAAGCCGTGGATGTCCTCCGGCTTGGTCTCCTCGCGGACCAGGATCACCGCCTCGCCGGCGCGACCCTGGGTCTCGGCGCGGTCGGCGTCGAACACCGCCCTGCCCGAAGCCGCGCCCGGCGAGGCCGGCAGGCCCTGCGCGAGCGCGGTGGCCTTGGCGCCCGGGTCGAGGCGCGGGAACAGCATCTGTTCGAGCATGTCCGGCTGCACGCGCAGCAGGGCCTCCCTGCGATCGATCAGGCCCTCGTGCTGCATGTCGACGACGGTGCGCACACGCGCGATCGCGTTCATCTTGCCGTTGCGGGTCTGCAGGCAGTACAGGGTGCCCTTCTCGATGGTGAACTCGAAGTCCTGCACCTCCTTGTAGTGCGCCTCCAGCTTGTTGCGCAGTTCGAGGAGCTGGCGATACATCTCGGGCATTTCCTCGCCCATCTGGTCGATCGGCTTGGGGGTGCGGATGCCGGCGACCACGTCCTCGCCCTGGGCGTTGACCAGGTATTCGCCGTACATCCGGTTCTCGCCATTCTCCGGCGAGCGCGTGAAGCCGACGCCGGTGGCGCAGTCGTTGCCGCGATTGCCGAACACCATCGTCACCACGTTGACCGCGGTGCCGTTGGCCATCTCGGGGGTGATGTGGAATTCGCGTCGGTAATCGACCGCGCGCTTGCCGGACCAGGAACCGAACACGGCCTTGATGGCGATCTCCAGCTGTTCCATCGGGTCATCCGGGAACGCGCGACCGGTCTCTTCCTTGACGATCTCCAGGAAACGCGCGGCGATCTCGGCCAGGTCCTCGGCCGACAGCCCGATGTCCTCCTTCACGCCGACGCGCTTCTTGACCGCGTCGAAGGCCGCGTCGAATTTCTCGTCCGGCACACCCAGCGCGATCTTGCCGAACAACTGGATGAAGCGGCGGTAGGCGTCGTAACCGAAGCGGCGGTCGCCGGTCTGCTCGATCTCGCCCGCCAGGGTCTTTTCATTCAGGCCAAGGTTGAGGATGGTGTCCATCATGCCGGGCATGGACATCGCGGAGCCGGAACGCACCGAGACCAGCAGCGGGTTCTTCTTGCCGCCGAACTTCTTGCCGGTGGACTTTTCCAGGCGCGCCATCTGCTCGCGGACCTGATCCATGACGCCCGCCGGCAGTTCTCCGCCGGCCTTGCCCGCCTTGGTGTCCAGGTAGGCCAGACAGGCCTCAGTGGTGATCACGAAACCGGGCGGCACGTTCAGCCCGATCTGGGTCATCTCGCAGAGGTTCGCGCCCTTGCCGCCGAGCAGGTGCTTGTTCTTGCCGTCGCCGTCCTCGAAGGCGTAGACCCAGCGGGTCGCGCCCCCGACGTCCTTCTTGCCGGCTTTCTTGGGGCTGGATTTCTTCTCGCTGGTCTTCTTGCTCATGTTCTCTTCCGACGGTTTCTCGTTCGCGTAGGAGCGGCTTCAGCCGCGATCGGCAGTGCGACGATTCGATGCCGATCGCGGCTGAAGCCGCTCCTACAGGGATGGCGGGGTTCCAGTCCGCATGGGACAGCCCCGGTGGCGCATTTAAGGGCTAGTTAAACGCCGCCCGGGTTACGGCGTCTTGACCAAATGCCCCGGGTTCTTGAACCAGATCAACAGCCGTCCGGAACGGTGCGCCACGCGCGATTTCAGTGCCTGCCGCGCACTTCGTTGGCCCACAGGTCGAGTGCGATCTGGCGGCTTTCGGCGAGGTCGACGATCGGCGCCGGATAACTCGCGCCGAGGCTCACCCCGCTGCCCCGCAATATCTCGGCGGGCGCCTGCCAGGGCTTGTGCAGCCACTTGTCCGGCAGGCGTTTCAATTCCGGCAGCCAGCGGCGCACATAGCGCCCGTCGGGGTCGAATTTCTCGCCCTGCGTGACCGGATTGAAGATGCGGAAGTACGGCGCCGCATCCGCGCCGCAACCGGCGGTCCATTGCCAGCCCAGCGTGTTGTTGGGCAGATCGGCATCGACCAGCGTGTCCCAGAACCAGCGCGCGCCCTCCTGCCACGGGATCAGCAGGTTCTTGGTCAGCAGCGAGGCGACCAGCATGCGCACGCGGTTGTGCATCCAGCCCGTGTGCCACAGCTCGCGCATGCCGGCGTCGACAATCGGGATGCCGGTTTGCCCACGTTGCCAGGCGGCCAGATCGGCGGCGTAGTCGTCGCGCCACGGAAAGCTGGCGTAGGCGGGATTGAGCGGTTCGGTGGCGGTGTGCGGAAAATGGAACAACAGGTGATGCGCGAACTCGCGCCACTGGATCTGTCGCAGCCACGGTTCCGCCGCCTCGCCCTGCGCGGACTGTGCGGCGTGCCAGGCCTGACGCGGGCTGATCTCGCCGAAGTGCAGCGCCGCTGACAGGCGCGAGGTCGCGGGCCGCGCAGGGAGGTCGCGCTCGGCCTGATAGCGTGCCACCGGGCCGTCGGCGAAATCGTCCAGCATCGCCATCGCGCTCGATTCGCCGGGCTTCCAGGTCTCGATGAAGCCCGCATCCCAGGGGAGCGTCGGCAGCAGGCGGAGGTCAGCCAGCGCCAGGCCTTGGGTCAGTTCGGGTGGCGGCGGCAACGCAGCCGGCGATGGCAAGGGTTCGGCGACGACGAACTCGCGCTGCGCCTTCGAGAACGGCGTGAACACCTTGTACGGGCCACCGGACTTGGTGCGCAGCTCCCACGGCTCGTTGAGCAGCCCGCCGTTGAAGGATTCGACCGCCACGCCCGCATCCCGGAGCGCGCTCTTGATCGTCCGGTCGCGCTCGATCAGCTCCGGCTCGTACAGCCGGTTCCAGAACACCGCACCGATGTCGGCGGCATCGATCAGCGCCCGCAGTTCGGACAGCGCGACGCCCCGGCACAGATGCAGGCCGTTGCCGAGCGCGTTCAGCGACGCCGCGAACGCGGCCAGGGAATGATGCAGCCACCAGCGGCTGGCGGCACCCTCCGTCCAGGCGCCCGGCTGGTCATCGATGTAGACCGCCAGCAACCGACCGCCCTGCTCTCGCGCCCAATCGGACGCGGCCAGCAGCGCGGGATTGTCGGCCCGGCGCAGATCGCGCCGGAACCAGACCAGTGCGTTGTTTGCCAGGGGTCAGCGCTCCCCGGGCTGCTTGTAGTGCTTGCGCCGGAACAGATCGTGACGGCGACTGACCACGCGATCGACGAACAGCATGCCGTCGAGGTGATCCATTTCGTGCTGCACCGCGCGGGCCTCGTAGCCCTCGGTCTCGATCTCGATCTCGTTGCCGTCGCGGTCCCGGTAACGCAGCTTGATGCGCTCCGCGCGGACCACGTTGCCGGTGTAATCCGGCACCGACAGACAGCCTTCCCGACCGACCGCGAGGCCGTCCCATTCGACGATCTCCGGGTTGATCAGGAACATGCGTCCGTGATTGAGCAGCTTCGGCTTGCTCGACACGTCGACGATCGCGATGCGCTCAAAGCGACCGACCTGCGGCGCCGCGATGCCGACCGCGCCGGGGCCGTCGCCCATCGTCTCCTCCAGGTCGTCGAGGAAGCGTTGCAGTTCGTCGTCGAAGGTCTCGACCTCGACCGATTCCTGCTTCAGGCGCGGATCGGGGTATTTGAGAATCTCAAGAATCGCCATCGACCCGCCCCGTCAGCCGACCATGATGTCGATGGCTTGCATGCTGACGTCGATGCCCTTCTCGCGCAGCGGCGCAAGCGCGGCCTCCAGCGCCTCCTCGCCCTGGCGAGCCTCGCCCTCGATGTGGATCAGATAGATCGGCGAGGCGTCGCTGCCGGCCACGTCGGACTCCAGTTCGAGGATATTGAAACCCGCCTCGGCCAGCGCGCCGGTGACCTCGCTGACGATGCCGGGACGATCCGCGCCGGACACGGAGATGCGCACGTTCGGCTCCGCCTGGCCCTGCGGTTCGCCGTCGCAGACATCGACGTGCAGGTGCAGCCCCATCGCGTTGGCGACCGGCGCGAGGTGTTCACGCAGCCCATCGACACCCTCGTCGTAGCGCGCCCGCAGCATGATCGTGAATTCGCCGCCGAGACGCATCATCGAGGCCTCGCCAAGGTTCGCGCCGGCCTTGAACAGCGCATCGGTCACGCGCGCGACGATGCCGGGTTGGTCGTGACCGACCAGGGTCAACATGTACCAGTGCTGCATGATGGGGCCTCGCGTGTCGATAAGTTCTGGTTATGGGCTCGGCGCAATATAGATCAAGCTGGCCATGCGCCCGGTGCGCGGTTCGCGCCGGTAGGAATAAAAGCGATCCGCGTCCGTGAAGGTGCATTCGCCGCCACCGTACACGGCGGTCACACCGACCGCGGCCAGGCGGATGCGGGCGAGCGCATAGATGTCCGCGAGCCAGCGGCCGGCGGGTGACGGCACGAACGCGGCGGCGGCGACAGGATGATCGGCAATGAAGCGCGCGCGCACCTCCTCGCCGACCTCGAAGGCTTGCGGACCGATCGCCGGTCCCAGCCAGGCCAGAACCGCCGCCGGATCGCCGCCCATCGCGGCCACCGTCGCTTCCAGCACACCGGCCGCCAAGCCACGCCAGCCGGCATGCGCGGCGGCGACGCGAGTCGCGTCCCGGTCACAGAACAACACCGGCAGGCAGTCCGCCGTCAGCACCGCGCAGACCCGCCCGGGACGGTCCGACCAGACCGCGTCCGCCGGTACGGGCTCGTCGGCCCGCGTGCCCTCGAGGCGGTGCACATGAACGCCGTGCACCTGGCTCAGCCACTCCGGCGATTCCGGCAGCGCCAGTTCGGTGGTCAGACGCGCGCGGTTCGTCGCCACCGCCGCCGGGGCGTCGTCGACGTGCGCGGCCAGGTTCAGGCTCACGAACGGGCCGACACTCACACCGCCGGAGCGTAGCGTGGTGCCCGCCCGCACATTCGGCGGTGCCGGCCAGTCAGGCGTCAGCCACTCAATCGTCATGTCGTCGCACTCGCACAGGGTCCAGGGGCCGATTCTCCCCGATCCGCGAACAACGTGCGCCACTCGCGGAAGGATGAAATCCGGATGCCGGGCACGATCGCCCCTCAACTGCCAATTCTCAAGGCGCGTGGCGGAACGAAGGCGTGGAATGGAATGAGATCGCGATCACGGTGCTGATGTCCGGGACATCCGGGCATCGCCGTGCCGAATCCACGAGGAGGCCTCCATGTTCAGATATTTCCTCGCCATCGGCCTGCTGGCCGCCACCCTCGGAATGCCGGTCGAGGCTGCGGTGCTCCACCTTCAACCCGGCCCCGGTGAGGGCAAGGACACCTTCGCCTGGAGTCGTTCGGGTTACACCAACACCGACATGTCCGGGGCCGTACAGCATTGGACCCAACACAACAGTGGCAGCTGGAACAGTCGCGGCTACTACCAGTTCGATCTGGGTGCGCTGGGGTCCGGCACCTCCATCACCAATGCCGAACTGATCCTGCATCACGTGGTGCATGGCGCGTCCTGGCCACTACAGCTGACCTACTTCACCCTCACCGAGGTGACCTCCGGCTGGGACGAACACACCGCCACCTGGAGCAATCCGCCCACCCTGGGCACCGCCTACACGATGACCGATGTCCTGAACCGGAACTCGCTCACCTATTCGTCCGCGATCTCGGCGTCGGTCGCCACCACGTCACTCGACCTGACCGATCTGGTGACCGCATGGGTAAGCGGTTCGCTGGTGAATAACGGTTTCGCCTACTACATGGCGACCACCTACGGCTTCTCCGGCGCGGATCACTACATCGCGGCCTCCGACTACACGCTCGATGCCAGTTTCCGCCCGGAACTGATCATCACCTACGCCGAGGCGGCGGTCCCGGCACCGGCCATGATGGCCCTGCTCGCGATCGGCCTCGCGGGTCTTTCGTGGCAGAGGCGGAACTGAGTCGCCCCTGACTCAGCTGGCGGATGTCTCGTGCGTGTCGCGATCGACGCGCATCGCGGCCAGCAATGCCTGGATGTCGTCCGGGATCGGTGACTCCCACCGGCACTCCTCGCCGGTCAGCGGATGCACCAGCCCGAGCGCGACCGCGTGCAGCGCCTGGCGCGGAAAGCGGCGCAGCGCCTCGATGAATTCCGGCGACGAATCCGGCGGCGTGCGCAGACGCCCGCCATAGACCGGATCACCCACCAGCGGATGCTTCAGATGCGCCATGTGCACGCGGATCTGATGGGTGCGGCCCGTCTCCAGTTTCACCCGCAACGCCGTGTGCGCGCGGAAGCGTTCGTCGACGCGAAAGTGGGTGATCGCCTCCCGCCCGTTGTGGCGCACGGCCATGCGCTTGCGATCGACCGGATGCCGGTCGATGGGCTCGTCGACAGTGCCGCCGGCGACCAGCGTGCCGTTGACCACCGCCAGGTATTCGCGGCTGACCGTGCGCTCCTGCAACTGCTCGACCAGGTTCTTGTGCGCGGCGAGCGTCCGCGCGACCACCAGCAGACCACTGGTGTCCTTGTCCAGGCGATGCACGATGCCGGCGCGCGGCACCGCCGCCAGCTCCGGCGCGTGATGCAGCAGGCCGTTCATCAGCGTGCCGTCGGGATTACCCGCCGCCGGGTGCACGACCAGCCCGATCGGCTTGTCGATGACCAGCAGGGCATCGTCCTCGTAGACGATGTTGAGCGGGACCGGCTGGGCCTGCATCGGGTCGGGTTCGGGTTCCGGCACGACCAGACGCACGGTCTCGCCGCCCAACATCTTGTCGCGCGGTTTGCGCAGCGCGCCGTCGACGGTGATCTCCCCGGATTTGACCCAGGTTTGCAGGCGGCTGCGCGAATAATCCGGGAACAGTTCGACCAGAACCTGATCGAGCCGGTCACCGGAACGTTCGAAAGGAACCATTTCGAAAATGGCTTCATCGTCGGCGTCATCAGCCGTTGTCGAGGTTTGCTTATCAAGAGGCATGGATACAGAATGCGCCGGATTGCTCGTTATCAAAGTGGAGCCGCTGAACATGCGCCCCGTTCTGCTCGTGACCGTCCTTCTCGCCACCGCCCTCCTGCAAGGTTGCGGCCTGCTTCCGGACAAGATCGACGAGACCGCCGACTGGTCGGCGAGCAAATTCTACGCGGAAGCCAAGGAAGCGCTGAACGACGGCGATTACACGACCGCCGTCGAGTACTACGACAGCCTGATGGCGCGCTTCCCCTTCGGTCATTTCGCGCAGCAGGCCCAGGTCGATATCGCCTACGCCCATTACAAGGACAACGAACCCGATGCCGCGCTGGCCGCGCTCGATCGTTTCATCCGCAACAACCCGCAGCACCCGCACGTCGATTACGCCTACTACATGAAGGGCGTCGTCAACTTCAGCCGTGATCAGAGCTTCTTCGAACGCTGGTTGCCGCAGGACAAGAGCGAACGCGACCAGGGCGCTTCCAAGGAATCCTTCTTCGATTTCCAGGAACTGGTGCGGCGTTTTCCGGATAGCAAGTACAGCGCCGACGCGCGCTCGCGCATGCTGTTCCTGCGCAACAACGTCGCGGCTTACGAGATCAAGGCGGCCAGCTACTACATGAAGCGTGGCGCCTACGTCGCCGCCGCCAACCGTGCCGAGTACGTGATCGAGAACTACCAGGGCACGCCGATCATGCCCGAGGCGGTCGCGATCCTGTTCGAGGCCTACGACAAGCTCGGCCTCGACGGTCTCGCCAAGGATGCCCGCCGCGTGCTCGAGCAGAACTATCCTGACCACCCGGTCGTGACCGGCGCCGACAAGAACAGCGACTGCATCCTCTGGCTGTTCTGCGTCTGATATCCGCCCTTCGGGGCAGACCGCAGCAGGCAGGGCGGAATCCGAACGTCAGAGAAACAGCTCGTAAGCCGGATTCCCGGTCTCGTCCCAGTAGCTGTAACCGAGCTTGGTCAGGAATGCCTCGAAGCGTTTGCGCTCGCCCTTCGGCACCTGCAAACCGACCAGCACGCGACCGTACGCGGAACCGTGATTGCGGTAATGGAACAGCGAGATGTTCCAGCCCTTCGCCAGTGACGCCAGGAAGCGCAGCAGCGCGCCGGGGCGTTCCGGGAACTCGAAGCGGTAGACGATCTCGTCGGTAACGCCGCTGGCCGCGCCGCCGACCATGTAGCGGACATGCAGCTTGGCCATCTCGTTGTCGGTCAGGTCGGTGACCGGATAATCCAGCGCCGTCAGCGCGGCGATGATCTCCTGCTTCTCCTCGCGACCGCCGCTCAACTCGATGCCGGCAAACACGTGTGCGCGATCCGCATCCTTGTATCGATAGTTGAACTCGGTGACGCCGCGTCGGCCGATCGCGTTCAGGAAGTCGAGGAAGCTGCCCGGTCGTTCCGGGATCGTGACCGCGAGGATCGCCTCGCGATGCTCGCCGAGTTCGGCGCGTTCGGCGACATGGCGCAGGCGGTCGAAATTCATGTTCGCGCCGCTGTCGATCGCGATCAGGCACTCGCCACGCAGGCCTTCCCGGGCCACGTACTTCTTCAAGCCGGCCACGGACAGCGCGCCCGCCGGCTCGGCGATGCTGCGGGTGTCGTCGAACACGTCCTTGATGGCCGCGCAGATCTCGTCGGTGGTCACCGTGACGACCTCATCGACCGCCAGCCTGGCGATGCGGAACGGCTCCTTGCCGACGCGCGCGACCGCGACGCCATCGGCGAACAGACCAACCTGCGGCAGCGTCACCCGTCGACCCACCTTCAGGGCGGCAGCCAGACAGGCGGCGTCTTCCGGTTCCACGCCGATGACCTTGATCTCCGGGCGCAGGTATTTCACGTAGGCGGCGATGCCGGCCAACAGACCGCCACCGCCGACCGGCACGAAGATCGCGTGGATCGGCCCGCTGCGCTGACGCAGCACCTCCATGCCCACGGTGCCCTGCCCGGCGATCACGTCCGGGTCGTCATAGGGCGGGATGTAGGTCATGCCGCGCTCTTCGGCGACCTTCAGCGCGTGCTTGGCGGCCTCGTCGTAGGAGTCACCGTTGAGCACCACGCGCGCGCCGCGCCGCTTGACCGCGTTCACCTTGATGCCGGGCGTGGTCTTCGGCATCACGATGGTCGCCTTCAGGCCGAGCTTGCCCGCCGCCAGCGCGACACCCTGCGCGTGGTTGCCCGCCGACGCCGCGATCACGCCCGCGTCGCGCTCCGCCTGGCTGAGCAGCGACAGCTTGTTGTAGGCGCCGCGCAGCTTGAACGAGAACACCGGTTGCAGGTCTTCGCGCTTGAGCAGCACCTCGTTGCCGATGCGTTCGGACAGGATCGGGGCGGGATCGAGCGGGGTTTCGTGCGCGACGTCGTAAACGCGCGCGGTGAGTATCTTCTTGACGTACTTTTCCACGCGCTGACCCTGCAATGACGACAACAAGCGTTATCCGGTATAGTGGCGCGTTTCACTCTTTACGCAATCGACCTGTTCGGAGAGAGCACATGTCGCAGGACGACAAGAAGAAACGCGCCGCTGAGGCAGCGATCGAGTATATCGAAGCGGACATGATCGTGGGTGTCGGCACCGGCTCCACGGTGAATCACTTCATCGACGCCCTGGCCGGCATCAAGGGCAAGATCGACGGCGCCGTGTCCAGCTCCGAGGCCTCCACCGCGCGCATGAAGGCGCACGGCATCCGCGTCTACGACCTGAACGCCACTGGCGGTCTGTCCGTCTACGTCGATGGCGCCGACGAATCCAACCAGCACCTGCACCTGATCAAGGGCGGCGGCGGCGCGCTGACGCGCGAGAAGATCGTCGCCGGCGCCTCCGAGAAGTTCATCTGCATCTGCGACGACACCAAGCTGGTCCCGTATCTGGGCAAGTTCCCGCTGCCGATCGA
The DNA here is from genome assembly GCA_024234895.1 of Gammaproteobacteria bacterium. Lineage (GTDB taxonomy): Bacteria > Pseudomonadota > Gammaproteobacteria > JACKNK01 > JACKNK01 > JACKNK01. Next base: position 108,500 of record JACKNJ010000005.1, on the reverse strand, counting down.
GGTCATCCCGATGGCGCGCAGCTTCGTCGCCCGCGAGCTCGCCAAGCACGGCGGTCGCCCGGTCTGGCGCGAGGGCTTCATCACCGACAACGGCAACGTGATCCTCGACGTGCACGACATGGAGATCATGGACCCGGTCGCGCTGGAGAACGAACTCAACAAGATCCCCGGCATCGTCACCGTCGGCATCTTCGCGAACCGCCCGGCCGACGTGCTGATCCTCGGCACCGACACCGGCATCAAGACCATCCAGTAAGCGCTGCCGGTCCTGTTCGAAAAAAGGCCGCCGGGTTTTGCCCGGCGGCCTTTTTTCATGTCGACGAAACAGCGCCAACCTCAGGTCAATGGCTTGCGCGCCTCGATCGTTGCCGACACCACGTAGTCCTCGACCCCGCGCCCCGGCGCCCAGTCCTTGATGAACTCGCGCGATTCGTCCTTCGGGGCGATGCGGACATCCCGATAACCGGCGGCAATCAGCATGGCCTCCAGCTCGCCGATCAGCGACGCCCCGGCCATGCAGCCCGCATAGAGCTGCGGGTCATTCCTGAGCTCCGGCGGCATCTCCACGGTGGCGACCACGTCGGAAATCGCGAGGCGGCCACCCGGCTTCAGCACCCGGAAGGTCTCGCGGAAGACCTGTGGCTTGTCCGGGCTGAGGTTCACCACACAGTTGGAGATGATCACGTCGACCGTACCGTCGGCGATCGGCAGGTGCTCGATCTCGCCGAGGCGGAACTCGACCTGCGCATAACCGCCCCGCTCCGCGTTGCCGCGCGCCTTGGAGATCATGTCCGGCGTCATGTCGATGCCGATCACCCGGCCATCGGGGCCGACCTCGTCCGCGGCGAGGAAGCAATCGAAGCCACCGCCGCTGCCCAGATCGACCACGGTCTCACCGGGTCGCAGCGAGGCGATCGCGCGTGGATTGCCGCAACCAAGCCCCATGTCCGCGCCCTCCGGCACGCGGCTCAGATCCGCCGCGCTGTAACCCAGGCGGGTCGAGATCAGCGTGTTGATCTGCGCGTCATCGGACACGCCGCAGCAACTGGCCTCGACCCCGCAACAATCGCCGGCGGTTTCCGCGCGCGCAACCTGGGCGTAGGCATCGCTGACCTGACGGCGGATCACGTCCTTGTCCAGGCGAGCGATCGACAGGGGCATCTTGGTCTCTTCCATTGGGTGACTCGCGGCTTCGAACGAAGGCGCCTTGATACCAGCTTCACACCCCCATCTCCAGCCAGGCGCTCCACTCACCTGATCACCACGATGAAATTCAGGCTGCAACCGGCGCGCGCTTCGCTACCATGCCGGGCACGATCCTGCTTCACGGACCCGCCATGAACTATTGCAGCCATTGCGGCGCGCGCACCGAGGTACGCATCCCGGACGGCGACAACCGGGCGCGTCATTGCTGCCCGGAATGCGGAACGATCCATTACCAGAACCCCAAGATCGTCGCCGGCTGCCTTGCCGAATGTGACGACCGTATCCTGCTCTGCCGCCGGGGCATCGAACCGCGCCATGGACTCTGGACGCTGCCAGCCGGTTACATGGAGAACGGCGAAAGCGTCGAACAAGCCGCCGCCCGCGAGACCTGGGAAGAAGCGCGAGCGCGCGTGGAAATCGGGCCGCTGCTGGCGATGTACAGCATCCCGCATATCGCGCAGGTCTACATGTTGTTCCGCGCCCGCCTGCCGGAACCGGACTTCGCGCCCGGCCCGGAAAGCCTCGACGTGCGGTTATTCACCCGCGACGAAGTCCCATGGGACGAACTCGCCTTCCCGGTCATCGACCGCACCCTGCGTGGCTACTTCCAGAGTTCGGACACGTTGCAGGTCGGCACCCTCAAGCCCATCACCCCCGCCAGTTGAGTCACGGCCCATGCCCGCACCCGCCCATCGCCGCCCGAACCTGATTGCCTTCGCCGTGATCATGGTACTGGTCACACTGTGGCTGAACCGTCATGAACTGCTCGATCAGGTTCGAGAGCCCCAATCTCCCAGCGACCTCGACCTGGATCATCCGGTCGTGATGTTCAGCACCTCATGGTGCCCGTACTGCACCAAGGCCCGGACCTGGTTTGCCGAGCACCAGGTCGACTTTGTCGAGTACGACGTCGAGAAATCGCCGCAAGCCGCCGCGCACTACCGCAAGCTGCGCGGTCGCGGCACGCCACTGGTGGTAATCGGCGACGAAGTGATCCAGGGCTACAGCCCGCTGCAGATGGAACTGGCCGTGCGCATGCTGCGGGAACGCGACCGGAAACCGGTTGACAATCACTGACTCCGGCCATGTTTCGTCATCAAAATGTCACCGAAATCTGGGTAGGCAACGACTAAGCTGACGGCGTCCATCGCAACCAACACATGGAGCCGCCATGCCACACCCGCTCACCGATGTCTCCGGTATCGGCCCTGCCGCCGCCGCCCTGCTCACCGCTGCCGGCATAAAGACCGCCGAAGATCTGGCCGGCGCCAGCGTCGCCGAGATCAGCGCGGTAAAAACCTTCGGTCCGGCGCGCGCTGCCCTGGTCAAAGAAGCCGCCAGCACGCTCATCAAGGCTGCCGCGAAACCCGCCGAGCCCAAACCGGCGAAAAAGCCGACCAAATCCCCATCAGTGCCAGCCAAGGCCAGCGATGCCAAGCCTCAAGCTGCGGAATCGAAGCCCGACAAAAAGAAGAAGAAAGACAAGGACGCCAAGAAGGCCAAGGACAAAGCCGGCAAGAAGTCGAAGAAGAGCGACAAGAAGTCCGGAAAAAAGAAAAAGGACAAGAAGAAAAACAAGAAGTGATGCGACGGCGGCGTCGCTCCCCGTAAACAGGAAGGGAGGCCCACGGGCCTCCCTTTCTGTTCCACACAACCGCCGGAGCAGCGATCCGGCGCCTTACTTCTTCTTCATCTTGGCCGAACGGGCCAGACGGGAGTTGAGACGGCGAGCCAGTTCGCCGAACAGCTCTGTCTGGGTCGGATGCGGATGGATGGCGTTGCCGACCTGTTCCAGCGTCATCTTGCCGGAGACCATCATCACGCCTTCGCCGATCAGGGTGTCGGCATGGTCAGCGAGGAAGTGCACGCCGATCACGCGACCGGTGGCCTTGTCGGCGACCAGCTTAATCAGGCCGTGGGTTTCCTTGGTGATCATCGCCTTGGCGTCGATCGACATCGGCACCTTGGCCTCGACCGCGTCGATGCCCTTGGCCTTGGCCTGCTCCATGGAGAGGCCGACGAAGGCGCCTTCCGGACGCGTGAAGATGACGCCGGAGTCCATGTCCTGGTCGTAGCGCAGGTCCTCGCCGAGGATGGTCGCGGCGGCCACGCGGCCCTGCTGGCCGGCGGTGTGCGCGAGCATCAGGCCGCCGATCACGTCGCCGACTGCGAAGATGTGCGGCACGTTGGTGCGGCAGCGGTCGTCGGCCTTGATCACCGGGCCGACGGTCTCGATGCCGGCGTTGTGCAGCTTGAGGCCGTCCAGCACCGGGCGCTTGCCGGTGGCCATGATCACGTAGTCGGCGTCGACGCTGTGGGCGTTGCCGTCGGCATCGACGTAACCGGCCTTCATCGCCCCCGGCGTGCCTTCGATCTTGTCGACCTTCACGCCGGCCAGCACGGTCAGGCGCGGATCTTCATTGAGGATCGCGGTGAGTTGCTTGGCGACCTCGGTCTCGACCTCGGCCAGGATGCGTTCCTGGGCTTCGAGCAGCGTCACCTCGGCGCCGAAGTCCTGGAAGATCTGCGCCATCTCGACGCCGATCGCGCCGCCGCCGATGACGACCAGACGCTTAGGCTGCGCGGGCAGGTTCCAGACGGTGTCGGAGGTCAACACGCCACCGGTGGTCACACCTTCACGCGCACCGGGAATCGGCGGCACGAACGGCGGCGCGCCGGTGGCGATGACCGCACAACCGAAGCTGATCTTCTCGATCGCCGAGCCGTCGTAACCGGCGGCGCGGGCGTGCGGGTTGTCGTTGTTGCCGGAGGTGTCGACTGCGATCTCGTGCGGGCCGGCGAACGAGCCGAAACCCTGGATGACCTTGATCTTCACGCCCTTGTCGGTGTTCAGCGCCATCTTGCCGCGCTCTTCGAGCACGCCGCGACGATGGGCTTCGAGCTTGTCCCAGACCACCGAGTAGCTGGCAGCGCCGGAATCGATGCCGATGTCGGCGTCGTGGGCGCGATCGCGGATGCGATCCGCCGCCGCGCGCCAGGCCTTGGACGGGATGCAGCCGCGCCACAGGCATTCGCCGCCCGGGAACGGGGAATCGTTGATCATCGCGACCTTGAGGCCGTGACCGGCCAGATCGCGGGCGCAGTCCTCGCCACCGGGGCCACCGCCGATCACGACCACGTCGTAATCCCAGTCACCTTCCGGAATCTGCGGGCCGCCGGAATGCAGCCAGGTCTCCGGCTGCTCGATCATGCCCTTCAGCGTGTTCAGGTACATCGCCACTTCGGCGCCGTTGACCACGCGGTGATCGGCGGTGATCGTGAACGGCGCGCCCTGCCCCTGATCGCCGGCGATGGCCAGGATCGCGGCCGTGCCCGGGGTCGGAATGGCGTCGAACGCGGACACGCCGAACATGCCCATGTTGGAGACCATGAAGGTCGGGTTGGCATATTCCTCGGGGGCCAGACGGCGCTTGCGCGCGCGGTCGACGAGGTCCTTCCACTGGGTGTTCAGGTCCTGGATGTCGCGCGCCTCGCAGTGGCGCAGCACCGGCACCACCAGACCGCCGCCATCGGCGGACACGGCCATGCCGATGTCGACGTTGTCGCGCTCGACCAGCTTGTCGACCGGCTGGTAGGTCCAGTTCATGGTCGGGTGCTTCTTCATCGCCAGCGCGCAGGCCTTGGCGATGGACACGGTCACCGACACCCCGGCCTTCTTGCTGGCCTTGATCAACTTGGCCAATGCGACGTTCGCGGAGACGTGGAAGGTCGGCATGGTCAGCGACGCGGTCATGGACGCGGACACGGCGCGCTCCATGGCGGTCATCGGACGACCGTTGCCGGGCACCTGGATCTGCGGCAGCACGTGCGCCGGGATCTGCTCGGCGATCTGCGTCGGACGCGCGATCGGCTGGGCGCGACGCACGTCGTCGCCGGTGATCACCGCATCCGGGCCGGTGCCCTTGAGGTTGTTCAGATTGATGCCCATGGCACCGGCCAGCTGGCGCGCATACGGCGTCGCCTGCTTGTTGTCCGGGCGCGGCGCGGGGCGGGCATCGCCACTGCGCAGCGGCGGCGCCTGATGGCCCGGCACGGGATGTGAGGCGGCGGCGTGACGCGGCTCCTGCGCGGACGGGCTGGTCGCGCTCTCGCTCTTCTTGGCCGGACTGGTGCTCGGCGCAGCCTCGCCGGTGACGACCTGCTCGGGCGAATCGACCAGGTAGGCCATCGCGCCGCCGACCGGAACCACGGCGTCGACCGGCGAAATCGGGCCGGACAGATAGCCGTCGCGGAACACCTCGACATCCATGATCGCCTTGTCGGTCTCGACCTGGGCGACGATGTCGCCGCGCTCGATCTTGTCGCCGACGTTCTTCTCCCAGCTCACCACCAGACCCTCGGTCATAGTGTCGGAGAGCTGCGGCATCTTGATCACATGGCTCGCGCCTTCCGGCTTGGCCGGTTCAGCGGCGGCGGGTTTGGTTTCCGCCACCGGCGCGGCGGCCTCGGCGGGCGCCTCGGCGCCTTCGCCCTGAACCTCACCGGCGGATTCGACGATGTAGGCCAGCGCCCCACCGACCGGAACGACGGTATCGATCGCCGCGGTCGGCCCGGACAGGTAGCCCTCGCGGAACACCTCGACGTCCATGATCGCCTTGTCGGTCTCGACGGTGGCGACGATGTCACCCCGCTCGACCTTGTCGCCGATGTTCTTCTCCCAGGTCACCACGACACCTTCGGTCATGGTGTCGGAGAGCTGGGGCATTTTGATTACGTAAGGTTCAGCCATGGCTTTCACCTGAATGAATTGAGCCACGGATGAACACGGATACACACGGATGAAAAGCCTTGTCCGTGTTCATCCGCGTTCAGCCGCGGCTAATTTGGAGGGTGTGGCGATCAACCGCGCCCGAGCATCTTGAGCACGGTCTTCACGATGTCGTCGGTCTTAGGCATGACCGCCTTTTCGAGCACGTGCGCGTACGGGATCGGCACATTCGCCGCGGACAGGCGGACCGGCGCGGCGTCGAGTTCGAAGAAGCACTCTTCGTTGATGATCGCCATGACCTCGGAGCCGACGCCGACCGGGGCTTCGGCCTCTTCGACGATGATCGCGCGATGGGTCTTGGAGACGGATGCCTTGATGCCGGCACGGTCCAGCGGCGCGAGCGAGTAAAGATCGACGACCTCGGCCTGGATGCCATGCTGGCTGGCCAGAACCTCGGCGGCCGCCAGACACCAGTGCACCGAGACGTTGTAACCGAACAGGGTCACGTCGCGACCCTCGCGGGCGATCTCGGAGCCTTCCAGCGGGTGGAAGTATTCCTCGTCCGGCACCTCGCCCTTCATGTTGTACATGAGCTCGTGTTCGTTGATGAACACGGGGTCGTTGCAACGGATCGCGGACTTGAGCAGACCGTAGGCCTGGCGCGGGTTCGACGGGGTCACGACACGCAGGCCGGCGATACCCATGAACACCTTCTCCATGCGCGCGGAATGCTGCGCGCCGAGCTGGTGCGCGGTACCGCCCGGGGAACGCACCACGATCGGGGCTTCGAGCTGGCCACCGGACATGTACCGAACCTTGGCCGCCGAGTTGAAGATCTGGTCCATCGCCAGCCAGGCGAAGTTGACCGACATGATCTCGACGATCGGACGCACCCCGAGGAAGGACGCGCCGATGGCGAGGCCGGTGAAGCCGTTCTCCGAGATCGGGGTATCCATGACGCGCTCGGGACCGTACTTGTCGTACAGCCCGGTGGTCGCCTTGTAGGTACCGCCGACCACGCCGATGTCCTCACCCATGCAGATCACGAGCGGGTCACGGGCCATTTCTTCATCGTGGGCGCGGCGCACCGCCTCCCAGAACATCATCTGCGACATTACTTGGCCCCCCCGTTGGCCGCGGGACGTACCCACGGGTCGTTATCGGCGAACACGTATTTATCGAGCTCGGCCGGGTTCGGGTCGGGGGACTCCTCGGAGAACTTGATGATCTCGTTCTCGATCTCCTCGAGGATCTCGGTGTCGAGGTTCTTGAAGTCTTCCAGCGTCAGTTCGCCGGCCTCGACCAGACGGTCACGCAGGATCACGATCGGGTCGCGGTTGCCCCAGACGCGCTCTTCGTCCTTCTGACGGTAAGCATTCGAGTCGGACATGGAATGGCCGCGGTAGCGGTAGGTCATGAGCTCGAGGAAATACGGGCCCTTGCCGGAACGGACGTGATCCACGGCCTCCCGGGCCGCCTCGTAGACGATCTCGATGTCCTGGCCGTCGACCTGCCTGGCCGGCATGTTGTAGCCACAGGCGCGCTTGTACTGATCGATGACCGCCGTCGAGCGGTCGATGCGGGTGCCGATGCCGTAGAGGTTGTTCTCGCAGACGTACAGCACCGGCAGCTTCCACAGCGCCGCCATGTTCAGCGACTCGTGGAAGGTGCCCTGGTTGTTGGCGGCGTCACCGAGGAAGCAGATGGCGATGTCGTCATCGCCCTTCATCTGGATCGCCTTGGCCATGCCGGCGGCCAGCGGGAACGGTCCGCCGACCAGCGCGTAACCGCCCATGAAGCGGTGCGCGGCATCGAAGATGTGCATGGAGCCACCACGGCCCTTGGAGGAACCGGTCTCCTTGCCGTACAGCTCGGCCATGACCTCTTTCGGGTCGGCGCCGCACTTGATGGCGTGGACGTGATCCCGGTAACCGGTGATCACGTAATCCCTGCCGGGACGGGCCGCTTCCAGCACACCGTGCGCACAGGCCTCTTCGCCCGGGTACAGATGCAGGAAGCCACCGATCTTGCGTTCCACATACGCCTCGTAACAGCGCTCCTCGAAGCGGCGCGCGAACAGCATTTCGCGCAGCAGGCGTTTTTTGACGGAAACCTCCATGGGGGCTCCTTGGTTATTAGCTGAGGGGACAACGAAAAACGCCCCGGAAGGAGGCGTTTGCGCCGCGTCCATCATCGATCACGCGGACGGGCGCGGAAAGGCCCGCATCTTCGGGATTTCTTATGGGGCCGTCAAGAAAAATGCGCCGGTCGGCGGCACATTTCTGGAATAAACCAATTTAAAAACAATCAATTATCTTGATTTGCTACGAAAAGTAGCATGTGACGAATGGTAGCGAAGCGTTTTCGCCCGATAACCGGGACTTATGCAACCACATTCCCCGGATGAGCCCACGCCGCAGATCGGCCATCCAGCCGACCCGGGGCGGGATAAACCGCTTACGCGGCGCCGGCTTCCTGCTCCGGACGCCAGGCCAGGTCGAGTTTCTTGGCCGCGCGCACCTCGTCGAGGCGACGCACCGGCAGCGTGACCGGCGCGTCCTTCAGGGTCTGAATGTTCTCGACACCCTCGGCGAGAATCTTCTTCATGGTCCGCACGAATCCGTCCAGATCTTCCTTGGCCTCGGTCTCGGTCGGCTCGATCAGCAGACATTCGGGAACCAGCAACGGGAAGTAGATGGTCGGCGCGTGGTAGCCGTAATCGAGCAGACGCTTGGCCACGTCCGTCGCGGTGATGCCGAACTCCTTGGCCTGCCGCTTCACGGTGACGATGAACTCGTGGGTCGCACGTCGTCCGGGGTAAGCCAGATCGAAACCGGCCTTCTTCAACTCGGCGAGCAGATAGTTGGCGTTCAGGGTCGCGTATTCGCCGACGCGGTGCATGCCATCCCGGCCGAGCATGCGGGCGTAGACGTAGGCGCGCAGCAGCACGCCGGCGTTACCCATCCACGCCGACAGACGCCCGATGGACTGCGGCATGTCCTGCTCGGTCAACCAGCGGTACTTGTCGCCTTCACGCGCCACGATCGGAATCGGCATGAACGGTTTCAGACGTTCGCTTACGCCGACCGCGCCGGAACCCGGGCCACCACCGCCGTGCGGGGTGGAGAAGGTCTTGTGCAGGTTCATGTGGATGACGTCGAAGCCCATGTCGCCCGGACGCACCTTGCCGAGGATCGCGTTGAGGTTGGCGCCGTCGTAATACAGCAGGCCGCCGACGGCATGGACCATCTCGGCGATCTTCTTGATGCGGCGCTCGAACACGCCGAGCGTGGACGGGTTGGTCAGCATGATGCCGGCGGTTTGCGGGCCGATCGCGGCCTCCAGGGCCTCCAGGTCGACGTCGCCCTGGTCGTTGGTCGGAATCTCGCGAACCTCGAAGCCGCACATGACGGCGGTCGCCGGATTGGTGCCGTGGGCGGCGTCCGGGACCAGTATCTCGGTGCGGGCCTTGTCGCCACGGGCGTCGTGGTAGGCGCGGATCATCGCCACGCCGGCGAACTCGCCCTGCGCGCCGGCCATCGGCGTGAGCGACACGCCCTTCATGCCGGTGACTTCCTTGAGCATCTCCTGCAGGTCATACATGCAGGCCAAGTAGCCCTGACTGAGGCTGTCCGGCGCCAGCGGGTGGCGGTGCAGGAACTCCGGCAGCATCGCCAGCGAGTTACAGGCGCGCGGGTTGTACTTCATCGTGCACGAACCCAGCGGGTAGAACTGGGTATCGATGGAGAAGTTCTTCTGCGACAGCCGGGTGTAATGGCGCACCGCCTGCAATTCGGAGACCTCCGGCAGCAAGGCCCGCGACGTGCGGCGCAGGCCGGCGGGGATCGCGGAGACATCCGCAAGCTCGGCAGGCGCCTGGGCGCTGCCGCGACGACCGGGGGAGGACTGTTCGAAAATCAGCATGGGTGCTACCTGGAGAGGTTAAAAAGCGTTGCCGCAAAGACGCCAAGGCGCAAAGAGCGTGAGCTTGAATTGTCTTTGCGCCTTCGCGTCTTTGCGGCAAACCGTCGTTGGATTACAGCGCGGCCAGCGCGGCTTCGTAGTTGGGTTCCTGGGCGATCTCGGGAACCAGTTCGGTGTACACGACCTTGTTGCCCGCATCGAGCACGACCACGGCGCGACCGGTGATGCCGGCGAGCGGGCCATCGGTGATCAGGATTCCGTAGTCCTTGGCGAAGTTCTTGTCGCGCATCATCGCCAGCGGGATGACCTTGTCGGTGCCTTCCGCACCGCAGAAACGCCCCTGCGCGAACGGCAGGTCGGCGGACACGATCAGCATCACGGTGTCGTCGCGGCCTTCGGCAGCCTCGTTGAACTTCTTCGTGGAGATCGCGCAGATGCCGGTATCGAGGCTCGGCACGATGTTGAGCAGCTTCTTCTTGCCGGCGAAGTCGCCCAGCGACTTGTCGGACAGGTCGCCCGCGGTGAGCTTGAAGTCCGGCGCGGACGAACCGACCGCCGGCAGTTCGCCGATGGTGTGAATCTCATTGCCATGCAGGGTGATGGTGGCCATGTCTGTTTCCTCTCTCGCTGGTGATTATTGATTTGCGCCCTGGCAAATCCGGTTGAGCGCGAAGACGCTGCGACGCAAAGTTCGCCACGGAATCAAAATTTTTTGTGTCCCTGGCGTCTTTGCGTCCTGGCGCTTGCTACATGCCGACCTCAGCCAAGAACCTGCCTGAGGCTGTCCGCGTAGCTATCGAGATCGCCCTCGGTCTTGGTTTCGGTCGCGCAGACCAGCAGCGCGCCGTCCAGCTCCGGGTAGTACCGGCCGAGCTCGTAACCGGCCACGATGTTCCGGTCGGCCAGACCGCGCACGACGTCCGCGACCGGGCGATCGAACCTGATGACGCTTTCGTGGAAGGCCGGACGGCTGAACAGCGCTTCGACGCCATCGATCGCGGTCAGCTTGTCGACCAGCTTGCGCGTGTTGGCGTGGCTGGCGGCAGCAACGCGCTCCAGGCCATCGGCACCCATGATCGACATGTAAATCGTCGACGCGGTGACCGCGAGGCCCTGATTGGTGCAGATGTTCGAGGTCGCCTTGGAGCGGCGGATGTGCTGCTCGCGCGCCTGCAGGGTCAGCACGAAACCGGGCTTGCCCTCGATGTCGAGCGTGCGACCGACGATGCGCCCCGGCATCTGCCGGACCAATTCCATCTTGCAGGTCAGGAAGCCGTAGTACGGGCCGCCCGACGAGAGCGGCACCCCGAGTGGCTGGCCTTCGCCGCAGGCCATGTCGGCGCCCGTCTCGCCCCACTCGCCCGGCGGCTTGAGCAGAGCCAGCGCCATCGGATTGACGACCGCGATCGCCAGCGCGTTGTTCGCGTGCGCCCAGTCGGTAAGCTGGTCGACATCCTCCAGCACACCGAAGAAATTCGGCTGCGGAATCACGACGGCGGCGAAATCCTGCCCGGCATATTCGGCCAGCGCCTCGACCGGCGTATGCCCGCCGGGGCGGTCGTAATCGACCTCGACGAGTTCGATGCCCTGGTTCTTGACGATGTTGTGCGTGACCTGGCGGTAGAACGGATGCAGCGCGCGCGGCACCAGGATGCGACCCGACTTCGACTTGCGGTTCGCGCGCACCGCCATCAGCACCGCCTCGGAAAGCGCCGACGCGCCGTCGTACATCGAAGCGTTGGACGCGTCCAGACCGGTCAGCGAGGTGATCATCGACTGGTATTCGTAGACGACCTGCAAGGTGCCCTGGCTGGCCTCCGCCTGATATGGCGTGTAGGCCGAATAAAACTCGCCGCGCGTGGTGATCTGCCAGACCGCCGCCGGGATGTGATGCTCGTAAGCGCCGGCGCCGATGAAGTTCAGCGGCATGCCGTCGCGGGTGGCCCGCGCATGCATGATGCGGGTGACCTCCATCTCGGAGGCACCCACCGGGATGCCATCAAGACCCTTGGCGCGCAACTCGCTCGGGATTTCGTCGAAGAGGTCGTCGATGCGCTGGGCACCGATCGCCGACAGCATGTCCTGCACGTCGGCCTGGGTATGGGGAATGAAGGGCATCGGAGGTACCGCAGGTGGAAATCGGAAAACTCCCCGCCCGTGGCGGGGAGCGGAGACAGATCAGCCTTCGTCGTCGAGCACGGCCTGGTAGGCGTCGACGTCGAGCATGTCGTCGAGCGCGCCGTCCTCGATCTTCATCTTCAGCAGCCAGCCGGCGCCGTAGGCATCGGAATTGATCACTTCCGGGCTGTCGGACAGGGCCTCGTTGACCGCGACGACCTCGCCGGCGATGGGCGCGTAGACATCGGACGCGGCCTTCACGGACTCGACCACCGCGATCGCTTCCTCGGCGTCCACCTCGCGACCGATTTCCGGCAGTTCGACGTAGACCAGGTCACCCAGCAGTTCCTGGGCGTGGTCGGTGATGCCGATGGTGACGACACCGTCGCCCTCGTCGCGGATCCACTCGTGGGACGCGGTGTATTTCAGATCAGCGGGCAGATTGCTCATGGGTTTCAAGCCTCAAAGACAGGATTGGCCGTTACGGACGAAAGGGGGAGTGACGACACGGCAGTCGAGAAGCTTGCCGCGCACATCGACCTGGCAGCGATCACCGGTGGCTTTCGGCACGCGCGCGAGCGCGATGCCGACGCCGAGGGTCGGGGAGAAACCACCGCTGGTGATCTCGCCCTCGCCGACACCGGCGACGACGACGCGCTGATGATTACGCAGGACGCCCTTGCCTTCCAGTACCAGACCGACGCGCTTCATGCTGACGCCGTCGGCCTTCTCTTTCTCCAGCGCGGCGCGCCCGATGAAATCGCGATCGGCGGGCTCCAGCGCAACCGTCCAGGCCAGGCCGGTGGACCACGGCGAGGTGCTCTCGTCCATGTCGGAACCGTACAGGTTCATGCCGGCCTCCAGACGCAACGTGTCGCGCGCGCCGAGGCCGCAGGGACGCACCCCGGCGGCGACCAGGCGGTTCCAGAAATCGACCGCGTCGCCTTCCGGCAGGATGATCTCGTAGCCGTCCTCGCCGGTGTAACCGGTGCGGGCGATGAACCAGTCGCCGTCGACGGTCGCGAAGAAGACCTTGAGCGCAGCGGCGGCAGCGGCGGTGTCGGCGGACAGCAGGCCGTTGACCTTGGCGCGCGCGTTCGGCCCCTGGATCGCGATCATCGCCAGTTCCGGACGCTCGGTGACGGTGACATCGAACTTGCCGGCCTGCGCCATGATCCACGCGATGTCCTTGTCACGGGTGGCGGCGTTGACGACCAGACGGTAGTGCTCGTCGTCCAGGAAATAGGTGATCAGGTCATCGATGACACCGCCGTCCGGCTTCAGCATGCAGCCGTACAGGGCCTTGCCGGAGTCCTTCAGCCTGGCGATGTCGTTGGCGAGCAGGTGACGCAGGAAGGCCTTTGCCTCCGCGCCGGCCACATCGACCACGGTCATGTGGGAGACATCGAACATACCGGCGTCCTGACGGACGACGTGATGCTCGTCGAGCTGGGAACCGTAGTTCAGCGGCATGTCCCAGCCGCCGAAATCGACCATCTTGCCGCCGGCGGCGACGTGGGTGTCGTAGAGAGGGGTCTTGTTGCCCATGGATTCAACCTTGAAGTTGGCAGTCGTCAGATGGCAGTCGTCCGCACACCGCGAGGTGGCAATCGATGGGCCAAAAAAAAGGGCGGCGCACGACTCTCGTCATGCGCCGCCCCTCTGTCCGGGAACCTGAGAGATACAGGAGACCGTCAACGGGTGACGATGTCCCTGCCCCGTCGGTGGGTCGTCATCGCGGACGACCGCTCTCCAGAGGCAACTCCCAACGGCGGTCCTTTTGCCTGAGCGTTTCCGGGCGGATGTTGCGCCTTCGGCGGTCGCGGCTCGATGGTGAAAACCGGCGCGACTCTCTCCCACCGTGGGTTAGGTTGCGGGCCGGACTATACCCCCCGCCAACGATGTCGGATAGGCCCCAAGACGTGGGGAATTTAAGGCCTTTGACGAATCGACGACGGGGAGTAAATCGGTCCGCCCCGATCGGCGTAGGCCTGCAGAATCGTCCTGGCCGCCACCCGTTGCTGCTCACGAATCACCCGGATACCGCGCTGTTCCAGCGCCTCCACCCAGTTATCCGGCTTCGGCCCCTCGTCAAAACCGATGTCCGTCGCATCCTGACTGATCGCCCCGGTCACAAGGCGTTGCACGCCGGACCAGGGAATGGCGCCAAAGCACATCGCGCACGGCTCCGTGCTGGTCACCAGTTCGTAGCCCGGCAATCCCTCTGCCGAGAGTTCGTGGACGCCGAGCTTGCGCTGCGCCAGGGCGATGGCGACCATTTCCGCGTGCAAGATCGAAAGGCCTTGCGGCACCACCAGATTGACCCCCAGGGAAACCAGCGCCCCGGTGTCGATCTCGAAAATGCCCGCCGCGAACGGCCCGCCCGTACCCTGTTCGACGTTCTTCGCAGCCGCGCCAATGACATAGGCCATGCGCGCCTCCGGCACCTCGCTGCGGCTGTAAGCGCGGCAGTAGTCGTCGATCCAGGCGGGCAACTCGAACGCGATCCGTTCTGGCTGAAAGCTGTTCAGGTCAACGTTCGACGCGCTCATGAGTACCTGAATCCCGCCTGCTTCCACGCCTGACCGAGTCGGGCATCAGCTTTCGACGTACTCGACGACTTCGAGATCGAAACCGGACAGGCCGTGCATGACCATCGGCGCGGCCAGCACACGCATCTTGTGCACGCCGAGATCCATCAGGATCTGCGCACCGATGCCGTAAGTCCGCAGGTGCTGCATGCCGCCATCGGTCTTGCCGCCCTCGCCCGGGCCTCGCTCAAGGCGGCGCATCATGTCGACGATCTCCTCGGGGCGTTCATTGCGGTGCAGCATGACCACGACGCCGCAGCCCTCGTCGGCGACGCGCTTCATCGCGTCCCGCAACGGCCAGCCGCATTCGCCGGAACCGGCGCCGAACAGATCGCACAGCGTGTGCTGCACCTGCACGCGCACCATCGTCGGCACATCGGCGCGCGGCTGGCCCTTGACCAGCGCGTAATGCAGACCCTTGTCGATCGCGTCGCGATAGGCGTGCAGGCGGAACTCGCCGGCGTCGGTCTTCCAGTCGCAGGAGGCGACGCGCTCGACCGTCTTCTCGTTCTTGATGCGGTAGGCGATCAGGTCGGCGATGGTGCCCATCTTCAGGCCGTGCTGCGCGGCGAAGACCTCCAGGTCCGGACGCCGCGCCATGGTGCCGTCTTCCTTGAGGATCTCGACGATCACCGCCGCCGGCTCCAGACCGGCCAGGCGGGCCAGATCGCAACCCGCCTCGGTGTGGCCGGCACGGGTCAGCACGCCGCCGGGCTGCGCCATCAGCGGGAAGATGTGGCCCGGCTGGACGATGTCGCGCGGCACCGCGTTCGGCGACACGGCGGTGCGGATGGTGTGCGCGCGGTCATAGGCGGAAATGCCGGTGGTCACCCCCTCGGCGGCCTCGATGGATACCGTGAACGCGGTGCCCTGCGCCTCGCGGTTGTCGCTGACCATCAACGGCAATGCCAGTTGCTTGCAGCGCTCGCGGGTCAGGGTCAGACAGATCAGACCGCGCCCGTTGGTGGCCATGAAGTTGATGTCCTCGGGGCGGACCAGCGACGCGGCCATCAGCAGATCGCCTTCGTTCTCGCGGTCCTCGTCATCCATGATGACGACCATCTTGCCCTGGCGGAGATCTTCCAGGATTTCGGGAATGGAGCTAAGCGGCATGTTTCGTACTCGGGGATTCTGTGTAATCAGCCACGGTTGGACGCGGATGGGCGCGGATATTGGTGGTTTATCGATCCGCTTTTATCCGTCTTCATCCGTGGCTCGAAAAAATGCGGTTATCGGAGAA
This sequence comes from Gammaproteobacteria bacterium, assembly GCA_024234895.1. Lineage (GTDB taxonomy): Bacteria > Pseudomonadota > Gammaproteobacteria > JACKNK01 > JACKNK01 > JACKNK01. Next base: position 92,692 of record JACKNJ010000005.1, on the reverse strand, counting down.
ACCCGTTCCGGGCCAGGGTATCGAGCGTGATGCCCCCGGCCTTCATACCGGGCTCGGCAGCCTTGTCGCCAAGCACCAGGCGTTCGAGGTAGCGGGCGATGATATCCACTTCGAGATTCACGCGCGTGCCCTGTTTGAAGGCGTGAATCGTCGTCTCCTGCATCGTGTGCGGGACGATGTTGAGATCGAAGACCGCGCCGTCGACATCATTCACGGTCAGGCTGACGCCATCGACGCAGACCGAGCCCTTCTCGGCGATGTAGCGGGCGAGCGCATCCGGCGCCTTGATCTGGAAGAACACCGAACGGGCGTCCTCGCGGATCGTGACCACCTCGCCAACGCCGTCGACGTGGCCGCTGACCAGATGGCCGCCCAGGCGCGTGCTCGGCGTCAGCGCCTTCTCCAGATTGACCGCGCTGCCGATCGACAGGTCACCCAGCGTGGTGCGGCGCAGGCTCTCGCCGGAGACGTCCGCCCAGTAGCCGTCGCCCGGCAGCTCGATGACGGTCAGACAGACGCCGTTGGTGGCGATGCTGTCGCCGAGCGCGACGTCGGACAGATCCAGCTTGCCGGTCTGGATACGCAGACGCATGTCGCCGCCGCGCGGCTGCATGGCCGCGACGCGACCGACGGATTCAATGATTCCGGTGAACATTTCGACTCCGAAAACGCTGCTGTTCGCCGCGAAGACGCGAAGACGCAAAGTAGAAAAAGATCAACGAACAACTTCGCGCCTTGGCGTCTTTGCGGCAAATGCTGTTCATGAACGTACCCGCGCGGTGATGCGCCAGTCGCTGCCGACCGCGCGGATGTCGGTGATGTCGAGATCGATGCGCTGGTCCATGCGCTCGATGCCGGGCAGATGGAACAGACCGCGCGCGCCATCGCCCATCAGGTGCGGCGCGAGGTAGACGACCAGCTCGTCGACCAGCCCGGCGGCCAGGAAGGCCCCGGCGACGGTCGCGCCCGCCTCGACCAGGACCTCGTTGACGCCCAGTCCGGCGAGCGTCTTGAGGACCTCGGTCAGGTTGACCTGATCGCCGTCGCCCCCAAGCCAGCGGATCTCGGCCCCGCTGTCGATCAGGTCCTCGATGTCGCTGCCCTCGCCCACCGAAGTCAGCACCAGCGTACTGCCGGGCAGGGAGAGCATCTTCGCGTTCGCCGGCATGTCGAGCTTCGGGTCGAGCACCACCCGCAGCGGCTGCACGACCTCGCCGTCGAGACGCACGTTCATGGACGGATCGTCGGCCAGCACCGTGCCGATGCCGGTCACGATCGCCTCGCTGCGGGCACGCAGGCGCTGCACATCGGCGCGCGCCGCCTCGCCGGTGATCCACTTGCTCTCGCCGCCGGCCATCGCGGTGCGCCCGTCCAGGCTCATCGCAGACTTGACCCGCACCCATGGCAGGCCCGTCTCCATGCGCTTGATGAAGCCGGGGTTCAGCGCCCGCGCCTGCGCTTCGAGCAGGCCGGATTCGGTATCGATACCGGCATCGCGCAGAATCTCCAGCCCCCGCCCGGACACCAGCGGATTCGGATCGACCATGGCCGCGACCACGCGTGCGACGCCCGCCTCCACCAGTGCATTCGCGCACGGCGGCGTGCGCCCGAAATGGCTGCACGGTTCCAGCGTCACGTAGACGGTCGCGCCCCGCGCCTGGTCACCGGCGGCACGCAGGGCGTGGACCTCGGCGTGCGGTTCGCCGGCACGCTGGTGGTAGCCCTCGCCGACGATCGCGCCGTCACGGACGATCACGCAGCCAACGCGCGGGTTGGGATGCGTCGTATACAAGCCCTTCGCGGCCAACCGCAGAGCACGCTGCATGTACTCGCGATCGATCGAAGCCGTATCCCCGCTCACGAATCCTCGCCCAGCAACGGAATCTGACGCTTCTGCATGTCCGGGTTCGGCTGGCTTTCGAGCTTCTCGATCTCCTCGCGGAAGGCGTTCACGTCCTCGAAGCGGCGATAGACCGAAGCGAAGCGCACGAACGCGACCTGATCGAGGCGCTTGAGCTCGTCCATCACCCATTCGCCGATGGTGCGCGACGAAATCTCGCGCTCCCCGGCCGCGACCAGACGCCGCTTGATGCGGTCGATCGCGGCGGCGACGTCGTCGGCGCTGACCGGTCGCTTCTGCACCGAACGCTCGATACCCGCACGGAGTTTGTCGGCATCGAAGGCCTGCCGCCCGCCATCGCTCTTGACGACTTGCGGCATGTCCAGCTCGACCGTCTCGAAGGTCGTGAAGCGCGCCCCGCAATGCGCGCACTCGCGGCGTCGACGCACCTGCGAGCCTTCACTCGCCAGGCGCGAATCGACGACGCGCGTATCCGGGGCACCGCAATACGGACAGTGCATCGCGAGGTATCGCTATTACGCAGCTGTTACGCGTAAACCGGATGCGCGGCGCACAGCGCGCCGACCTTTTCCTTGACGGCCGCGACGGTCGCGTCGTTGGCGAGGTCATCAATGATGTCGCACATCCAGCCGGCCAGATCGGTGGCGTGCTGCTCGGTGAAGCCGCGCGTGGTCATCGCCGGGGTGCCGATGCGGATGCCGCTGGTCACGAACGGCGACTGCGGATCATTCGGCACCGCGTTCTTGTTGACGGTGATGAAGGCACGACCCAGGGTCGCCTCGACATCCTTGCCGGTGATGCCCTGACGGATGAAGGAGACCAGGAACAGGTGGTCATCGGTACCGCCCGACACAACATCGAAACCGCGTTCGATGAACACCTTGGCCATCGCCCGGGCGTTGACCACGACCTGCTTCTGGTAGGTCGTGAATTCCGGCTCCATGGCCTCCTTGAAGGCCACGGCCTTGGCCGCGATGACGTGCTCCAGCGGGCCACCCTGGCCGGCCGGGAAGACGTTGAAGTTCAGCTTCTTTTCCAGGTCCGGGTTGGCCTTGGCGAGGATCAGGCCACCGCGCGGGCCGCGCAGGGTCTTGTGGGTGGTGGTGGTCACCACGTCCGCGATCGGCACCGGATTCGGATACAGACCGGCGGCAACCAGACCGGCGACGTGCGCCATGTCGACGAACAGATACGCGCCGACCTGGTCGGCGATGTCGCGCATGCGCTGCCAGTCGACCACGCGCGAATACGCGGAGAAACCGGCGACCACGACCTTCGGCTTGTGTTCCAGGGCCAGCGCCTCGACCTGCGCGTAGTCGATCTCGCCGGTGGCGTGATTCAGACCGTACTGCACAGCCTTGTAGATGCGCCCGGAGAAGCTGACGCTGGCGCCGTGGGTCAGGTGCCCGCCCTCGGCCAGGCTCATGCCGAGGATGGTGTCGCCCGGCTGGCACAGGGCCATGTAGACGGCGGCGTTGGCCTGCGACCCGGAATGTGGCTGGACATTGGCGTAATCAGCGCCGAACAGCTTCTTGGCGCGGTCGATGGCGAGCTGCTCGGAGATGTCGACGTACTCACAACCGCCGTAGTAGCGCTTGCCCGGATAGCCTTCCGCGTATTTGTTGGTCAGCACCGAACCCTGCGCCTGCATCACGCGCGGGCTGGTGTAGTTCTCGGAGGCGATCAGCTCGATGTGCTCTTCCTGACGCTTCACCTCGGCCTGCATGGCCGCCCAGAGTTCGTCGTCGTAACCGGCGATGGTCATATCTTTGGAAAACATGCAGGACCCCTGACTTAAACGAAGAAATGAGGCGAACGGTCGACGGACCGGACGGGAACGAAAAAGAACGGCGGATGGTAACGCAACTGACCGACGCGACCTACGCCGATCAACCCCGCCAGGCTCGCGTGCTCAGACGATGGTGCAAGTGCGGCTGAACGACGTAGACGAACGCTCGCTCGCGGCATCCGTCGGCAAGGACCACCTCCACTTCCTCGCGCCGGTACAACGCACCTTCGTAGGCATCGAGCCGGGTGAGCGCCGCGCGTCCGACCGGCCACAGCAGGCGCCCCGAAACGATGCCTTCCGGATCAGGCCGGATGCCCGGATAAGCCTCACCGACGACCAGATAGCGACGGAATCCCGGCAGGCTGGCCGGTTGCGACGGAAATTCGCGCCCGCTGACGCGGCGCTGCACGCGCGCGTCCATCAACGTTCCGTAGACAAACAGCGCGGCGGGCATCTGCCGGACTCAGGCCTTGCGGATCACCAGGCCGACTCCACGCCAAGCCCTTTCAGATAGGCCGCGTGCGCGTCCTGCTCGGCCTTCGACGCCGACATCACCGCGAGCCGTGGACGATCCGCCGGCAGGCGTCGGATGCCCGCCGCGCCGGAACCCTGCGCGCCGTCATCCTCGCCGGCCAGCGACAGGCTCACCTGTCCGCCGGTCATGGCCAGATAGACCTCGGCCAGAATCTCGGAGTCGAGCAAGGCGCCGTGCATATCGCGATGCGAGTTGTCGATGGCGTAGCGCTTGCACAGCGCATCCAGGGTGTTGCGCTGGCCGGGGTGCATCTGCCGCGCCATGGTCAGCGTGTCGAGGATCGAACAGCGCTCGTCGATACGCCCCCACTGCGGCCCCAGTCTCGCCAGTTCGGCGTTGAAGAAGCCGACGTCGAACGGCGCGTTGTGGATGATCAGTTCGGCGCCGTCGAAGAAGGCCAGGAACTCCTCGACCACATCCGCGAAACGCGGCTTGTCGACGAGGAACTCGTTGGTGATGCCGTGCACCTCGATCGCACCCTGATCGATCTGGCGATCCGGTTGCAGGTACTGATGGTAGGTGCGCCCGGTCGGGCGGCGGTTGACCACCTCGACCGCGCCGATCTCGATGATGCGGTGGCCGTCGGCCGGCTCCAGGCCGGTGGTTTCCGTATCGCAGACGATCTGTCTCATGGGCGGGGCCTCACAAGCCGGGTCTCATAACTCATCGATGCCGAGATTGGCGAGCGCATCGGCGCGCTCGTTGCCGGGGTCGCCACTGTGCCCCTTCACCCAGCGCCATTCCACCTGGTGCCGGGCCTGCGCGGCGTCCAGCTCGCGCCACAGGTCGGCGTTCTTGACCGGCTTCTTCGCGGCGGTCTGCCAGTTGCGCTTCTTCCAGTTAGCCAGCCATTCGGTGATGCCCTGACGGACGTACTGCGAATCGGTATACAGCACGATCCTGCACGGGCGTTTCAGCGTCTCCAGCGCGCGGATCGCCGCGGTCAGCTCCATGCGGTTGTTGGTGGTCTCGCGCTCGCCCCCGTGCAGCTCGCGCACATGCTCGCCATAACGCAGCTGCGCACCCCAGCCGCCCGGTCCCGGGTTGCCCCGGCAGGCGCCGTCGGTATGGATTTCGACCACGTCTGTCATCGCTCCGGTTCCATCTTGCAGGCGGCTTCGCGCGTGCTCGGGCCAGCGACCCGCGCCCCGAGCAATGCCCGCCGCGCACGCCAGCGCGGACGGATCGGTGTCAGCGGCAAGGTCCGCTTCTGCGCGAGCATCACGTAGCCGGCACCCAGCCCCGGCCACCACCTGGCACCCATCCGCTCCATGAACTCGCTGCGGCGCAGATTGCCGCTGGAGCGGAACGGCGGCCGGTAGAAGAAGGTGCGCACGTCGCGCACCTCCAGATTCAACAGCGCCAGCCAGTCGCGCAGACGATGCATGCCGATGAACTCGGCGTGAGCCGGCGCGCCGTGCCGCAGCAGGCGCAGGCCGCGATACAGGCCCCACGAGCTCCACGGATTGAAGCCGGAGATCAGCAGATGCCCGTCCGGCACGAGCACGCGATCGACCTCGCGCAGCACCTGGTGCGGATGCGGATGGAACTCCAGAACGTGACCGAGCGCGACCGCCGCGACCGCCTCGTTGGCGACCGGCAGATGCGCCGGATCGGCCAGCACCGCGCCATCGCGGCCATCGTCGTCGAGCGCGATAACGAAACGGTGGCGGAACTGCCCGCTGGTCAGCGGCGCACTGTCACCGACCGCGCCGACATGCAGCAAGGCATAGCCGAACAGCTCCGGCGCCATCGCGTCGACCACCGCCGTTTCCGCACGGGCGAATGCGCCGCCGAGCGGCTGCGCGTTCCAGCGCCGCATGCGGGTGAAGATTTCGGCCAGGGACGGGTCGGACATGGCGCGCATCTTAACGCGGGATACCCCGCTGACCAGCGCATCGGAAAGCGCCTTTCCAACCTGCCCCGCTTTCTTAAATAAGCCCCGGAAACCCCCGTAAAATTTCATCATTCCGGTTTGACGACCCGGTTTTCGACTGCCAACATGACCGCACAAATCAAGGCGGCATAGACCGCTCCCCTCCGGTTGACGACCACTCACCGCCAAAGAGAAAGCATGAGCGCCTCATTCCCGACGCCCCTTGCCCTGCGCCACACGCTGATTGCCGCCCTTCTCGCCAGCCTCGCCGGCTGTAATGCCTTCGACACCGTGCGCCCGGACGCGCCGCAAGCCAGCAGCGGTGAATTCGTCGGCGGCGAGATCCTGATTGGTGACGCCACGCCCGCGACCTCGCCACGGCTCGATAACGCCGAGCTGGCCGGGGCACCGGTCGAGATGATCGACGATCTGTGGGAACGAATCCGCGGCCAACTGCACATGCAGACCGAGGACAAGCGCGAGATCGAGGAACGGATCACCGCCCAGATGCAGTGGTTCATCGACAATCCGGACTACTTCGAGCGCGTGTCCGATCGCGCCGAACCGTTCCTGTACATGATCGTCTCCGAAATCGAGCAGCGTGGCATGCCGATGGAAATGGCCCTGCTGCCGGTGGTCGAAAGCGGCTTCCAGCCGCTCGCCTACTCGCGCGCGCGCGCTTCCGGCCTGTGGCAGTTCATCCCCTCGACCGGCGAGCATTTCGGCCTCAAGCAGAACTGGTGGTACGACGGACGCCGCGACGTCCACGCCGCCACGCATGCCGCGCTCGAGTATCTCAGCCAGCTGGCCGCGCAGTTCAATGGCGACTGGCTGCTGGCGCTGGCGTCGTACAACGCCGGTGCCGGCACCGTAAGCCGCGCCATTGCGCGCAACGCGCAAGCCGGTCACCCGACCGACTACTGGAGCCTGCAACTGCCGCGCGAGACCATGAATTATGTGCCGCGCCTGCTCGCGGTCAGCCGCCTGGTCGCCAAGCCGGGCGATTACGGCATCCCGCTCAAGCCGATCGCCAACCAGCCGGTGCTCGCACGCATCGATGTCGGCAGCCAGATCGACCTCGCCCGCGCCGCCGAACTTGCCGGCATGAGCCTGGACGAACTGCATGCGCTGAACCCCGCCTTCAACCGTTGGGCCACCGACCCGGACGGCCCGCATGAACTGTTGTTGCCGACCGATGCCGCCGCCGCGCTGCAGGCCGGTCTCGACAACCTCCCGCACGACGAGCGCATCGAGTGGCGTCGTCATGTAGTGCGGCGTGGCGACACCATCAGCGACATCGCGCGGCGCTACCACACCACCGCCAGCGTGCTGACCAACATCAACGGTCTGCACAGCAATCGCATCCACGTCGGCGACGCGCTGCTGGTGCCGACCTCCGCGCGGCCACTGGACGACTACAAACTCAGCGTCGATCAGCGGCTCGCCACCAAACAGAACGCGCCGCGCAAGGACGAACGCATCGTCTACACGGTGCAGGATGGCGACAACCTCTGGTCCATCGCCAATCGCCACGGCGTCAACACGCGTCAGCTGGCGGCCTGGAACGGCATGACGGCTCGCGACACCCTGAAGATCGGGCGCAGCCTGGTCATCTGGAAGTCCGAAGACAAAGCCAGCGCTCCGGCGCGCGCGATGAAGGTCGCGACAAGCAACGACATGGTCCGCAAGGTCAGCTACACGGTGCGCAAGGGTGACTCGCTGTACGAGATCGCGCGCAAGTTCCGGGTCAGCGTCAACGACCTGAAACGCTGGAACGAGAAGACCCTTGGCCAGTTCCTGCAGCCCGGCCAGCGCCTGACCGTGCATGTCGACCTGACCCGCCAGGGCAGTGCCTGAGGGGGCCCTGCCAGACCCACCGTCCCCGCCGCTCCCGCCGCTCCCGCCGCTCCCGCCTCGTGATCGACGCGCCGTTGCCCGAACCGCTGCTCGCGGTCCTCGTCCTGCTGTTCCTGCTCTGGCCCTTGCTTGGCCAGTACGCGCTGGCGCGATTCGACAAACGCCGCGAGAAATCCGGCAAGGCGGCTATCATCCCGACCGCCGACACGCCCGGCGAAATCCTCGCCCGCATGTATCTGTGGCCGGTGGTGCTGTACCGTTACCGCCGCGCCGCGCGCGCCCTCGACCAATCGAACTCTCAGGGAGAACCACGTTGATCAAACGTCTGCTGCTCGTCTTCTGCCTCCTCGTCCCGCTGACCATCGCCGGCTCCGCGCTGGCCGCCGACCCGCAGGTGAAGCTGTCGACCAACCGGGGCGACATCGTGCTCCAGCTCGACCCGACCCACGCGCCGGCCTCGGTGGAGAACTTCCTGGCCTACGTCGACGCCGGCTTCTACGACGGCACGATCTTTCATCGCGTGATCAAGGATTTCATGATCCAGGGCGGTGGTTTCACGCAGTCCTATGACCGCAAGGAGACCCGCGGCGAAATCCAGAACGAGGCCGACAACGGGCTCAGGAACGATCGCGGCACCATCGCCATGGCGCGCACTTCCGATCCGCATTCCGCGACCGCGCAGTTCTTCATCAACCACAAGGACAACGACTTCCTGAACCATTCCGGCAAGTCCATGCGCGGCTGGGGTTACGCCGTGTTCGGCAAGGTCGTCGCGGGCATGGAAGTGGTCGACGGGATCGCCGACGCCAAGACCGGACCGGGTGGCCCCTTCGCCAGCGACGCGCCGATCGAGATGGTCATCATCGAGAAGGCCGAGCGGCTTTAACGCTGCCTTTGCCGCAAAGCCGCCGAGACGCAAAGATTCGGTCGATACACGACGATCGGATGACCGTCTGATCCGTTGCGATCGCTGTGCGTCTTCGCGTCTATTTCGAATCCAATCATCCCTTTTCAGGAGAACCTCATGTCCACCAAAGTCCGCATGACCACCAATCACGGCGACATCGTCATCGAGCTCAACGAGGAAAAGGCGCCGAAAAGCTGCGAGAACTTCCTCGCCTACGTCAACGACGGCTTCTATGACGGCACCATTTTTCACCGCGTGATCAACGGCTTCATGATCCAGGGCGGCGGCATGGAGCCGGGCATGAAGCAGAAGGCCACCAAGGCGCCGATCCAGAACGAGGCCAAGAACGGCCTCAAGAACAGCACCGGCACGCTGGCGATGGCTCGCACCAACGACCCGCATTCCGCGACCGCGCAGTTCTTCATCAACGTCAAGGACAACAGCTTCCTCGACTACCCCGGCCACGACGGCTGGGGTTACGCCGTGTTCGGCGAAGTGGTCGAGGGCATGGATGTCGTCAACAAGATCAAGGGCGTCAAGACCGGCAATTCCGGTTTCCACCAGGACGTCCCGGTCGAGGACGTCGTCATCGAAAAGGCCGAAGTGGCGTAACCCCAGGCCTTCTTGTTTTGCCGCAAAGACGCCAAGGCGCAAAGATTTTGAGGAACATTCTCGCCAGCGCCCCCTTCCGGGGTCCGTATGCCTGCGATTTCGTTCGCTTGTAGTCATTCTCATCTCCCTTTGCGTCTTCGCGTCTTTGCGGCAAACCCAAATCCATGTCTGAAACCCTGTTCATTGCCGACGTTCATCTAGACAAGGCCTGGCCACGGATCGGCGACTGGTTCCTGGACCTGCTCGCGACCCGCGCCCGTGACGCGGACGCTGTCTACATCCTCGGTGACCTGTTCGAGGTCTGGGTCGGCGACGACGATGACGATCCGTTCTACGGCCAGATCCAGGACGCGTTACGTGCATTGAGCGACGACGGCGTGCCGGTGTTCATCCAGCACGGCAACCGCGATTTCCTGCTCGGTCCCGCGTTCGCGGAACGCACCGGCACGACCCTGCTGCCGGACAGTGCGGTCATCGATCTGTACGGCACACCGGTGCTGCTGATGCACGGCGACCAGCTGTGTTCCGACGACGACGAATACCAGCGCTTCCGCGTAACCGCCCGCGATCCGGCCTGGCAGAGGGAAGTGCTCGCCAAGTCGCTCGAAGAGCGTCGCCAGATCGCCAGATACGCGCGTTCGATGAGCACCCAGGCACAACGTGAAATGGCCGGCGACATCACCGACGTCAATCCGGCGACGGTCGCGGCGACGATGCTGAACGCCGGCGTTCGTCATCTGATCCACGGCCATACCCATCGGCCCGCGATTCACGACGGCGCCCACGGCGAACGCATCGTGATCCCGGACTGGCGCCCGGAAGGCGGCGGTCTGGTGAGCTGGGCGCCCGCCAACCACGGCCTGGAAACCTGGCCCGCGCGATGACGCTGCAGGCCCTGCTCGGCATTGCCGTGCTGACCGCCTTGGCCTGGGCCATCAGCGAAAACCGGCGCGCCATCCGACCGGGTGTCGTCATCGCCGGACTGGGACTGCAACTGGCGATCGCGCTGCTGCTGCTCAAGCTGCCCGGCGCCCAGGCGGTCTTCCACGGACTCAACGACGCCCTGCTCGCGCTCCAGGAAGCAACCCGCGCCGGCACCTCCTTCGTGTTCGGCTACCTCGGCGGCGGCGACCTGCCGTTCGATCCGAAATCACCCGGCGGCGCGTTCGTGCTCGCGTTCCAGGTTCTGCCGCTGATCCTGGTCATGAGCGCGCTGTCCGCGCTGCTGTTCCACTGGCGGATACTGCCGGCGATCGTGCGCGGCTTCGCCTGGCTGCTGGAGCGGTCCATGCACGTGCGCGGGCCGCTCGGCCTCGGGACCGCCGCCAACGTGTTCATGGGCATGGTCGAGTCGCCGTTGCTGGTGCGTCCCTATCTCGCGACCATGTCCCGCGCCGACCTGTTCGCGCTGATGACCGCCGGCATGGCGACCATCGCCGGCACCATGCTGGCGCTGTACGCGAGCGTGCTCGGCAATGTCATCGACAACGCGGTCGGCCACATCCTCACCGCGTCACTGATCTCGGCGCCGGCCGCGCTCATGTTCGCGCGCCTGCTGGTGCCCGCCGACAGCAATGAAAGCCACGAAGCGGCACGCATCGATCTGCCCTACCGCAGCAGCATGGACGCGCTCACCTACGGCACGGTCGAAGGCCTGAAACTGCTCGCCCACATCGTCGCGATGCTGATCGTGCTGGTCGCCGTGGTCGCGCTCGCCAACCAGATGCTCGGGCTGATCCAGATCGGCGACGAGGCATTGAGCCTGCAACGCCTGCTCGGCTGGCTGCTGGCGCCGCTGGCCTGGCTGCTCGGCATTCCCTGGGGCGAAGCACACATCGCCGGCGGCCTGCTCGGCACCAAGACCGTGCTCAACGAGATGCTCGCCTATCTGGAACTCGCGGCGCTGCCACCGGACGCGCTGTCCGCGCACAGCCGCCTGATCCTGACCTACGCGCTGTGCGGTTTCGCCAACTTCGGCAGCCTCGGCATCCTGATTGGCGGCATGGGTGCGATGGCCCCGGAACGGCGCGCGGAGATCGTCGCCCTCGGCCCGAAATGCATTCTTTCCGGTACCCTTGCCACCTGTCTGACCGGCGCGGTTGCCGGTCTCATCGTCTGAAGGAAACCACAATGTTCAAATCGCTGCCCCTGGCCAACTGGCTCGACGCCGTCATCCCGCTCGCGCGCAAGGCCGGCACGAAGATCATGGAGATATACGAGCGGCCCGATTTCGACGTGCAGTCGAAGGGTGACAACTCGCCGCTGACGGCGGCGGACCTGGCCGCGCACCACACCATCGTCGACGGTCTGGCGGCATTGACGCCGGACGTGCCGGTCCTCTCCGAGGAATCCGCCGGCATCGACTTCGCGACCCGCTCCTCCTGGCGCACCTACTGGCTGGTCGACCCGCTCGACGGCACCAAGGAATTCATCAAGCGCAACGGCGAATTCACCGTCAACATCGCGCTGATTCACGATCACGAGCCGGTGCTGGGCGTGGTATACGCGCCGGTTCTGGACACCACCTATGCGGCCGCGCGCGGCAAGGGCGCGAAGATTCAGCGCAACGGCGGCGACTTCGAAGCCATCCATGTGGCCAAGACGGAAAGCCGCCCGATCCGCGTGGTCGGCAGCCGCTCGCACGCCGGCGATCTGCTCGGCGCCTTCCTCGACAACCTCGATGCCGACTTCGGCGGTCACGAGATGGTCAGCATGGGCAGCTCCCTGAAACTCTGCCTGGTCGCCGAAGGCGCCGCCGACCTGTACCCGCGCCTCGGCCCGACCTCGGAATGGGACACCGCCGCCGCCCACGCGGTGGTCGCAGAGGCCGGCGGCACGGTCACCGATCTGAGCCTGTCGCCGCTGCGCTACAACACCAAGGAATCCCTGCTGAATCCGTACTTCCTGGTGTTCCGCAGGAACGGCCCGGACTGGGCCTGCTACCTGCCGGGCGACGCAAGCTGACGCATTCGCAAGCCAGCTGCGCACAAAGCTGGACCGCAATCGCCAAAAACTGTCACGACAGCTGACATGTCACGCTCATCGGGCGCCGCCCGATGAGCGACTCACCCACGTCAAATCACGGTCTCCACGAACTGGCATCCACCTTGCTGTTCCATCGCGTATAGCTCGTCATAACGCTGCATGGGACCAGACATGAACGCATTCGTAAGTTGTTCGACGGTTGGCATTCCCGGAGTGAATCATCGATTTGCCGCCAAGCTGAGCGCGCACGGCGTGCGCACCCGCCTCGAGCTGGCCAACCTGTGCGATGACGATGACCGGTGTCTCGACATCGCCCTGCGCAGCGGCCTGAGCTCCGGCGAGCTCAAACGTCTGGCGAAACGCGCACAACTGCTGAATCTCAGCGAGATGACCCCGGATTACCTTCACCTCCTGATCGAGGCCGGGATCACGTCGGTCGACGAACTGGCCGCAAGCTCCAGCCCAATGCTGCGCGAACGCCTGACCCACGTCGCGGCATTCCGCCCGCAGCCGCATCTACCCTCACCGATGACCCTGCTCGGCTGGATCGCGGAGGCGCGTCTGCAATCCACCGCTCGCGCCGCATAATCCAATCCGGGGTTTGCAGACTTAACCGCGAACCTGATCGATCAGGAGCACCAGCACGGCATACCTCGCCGCCTTGCCGATCGCGATGTAGATCAGCGCGCCCAACCAGCCCATCCGCAGCCAACCGGCGGCGACGCACAGCGCATCACCGCCGATCGGCAGCCATGACAGCAAGAGCAAGGGTCGCCCATACGCATTGACCCGCGCCAATGCCCGGCGATAGTTCTCGCCGGCCAGCTCACGCGCGGGCCAGCGCGTCGACAGCCACCAGCCGACCGCAAACGAGGTCATCGCGCCGGCGGTGTTACCCAGGGTCGCCACCGCGACCAGCGTCGTATCGGCATGCATCCCGTCGATCGCCAACGCGACCAGCAGCACTTCGGAACCGCCCGGAAACAGGGTCGATGCAATAAAGGCGCTGGCCAGCAGCGACCAGAGTTCCACGCTCATGGCTGAGGCATGGCCCGGCTCAGTCGGCCAGGGCTTCGTCCAGCGCGTCGACCAGCGTCGAGACCTTGTTCATGACCGCCTCGGTGAACACCGCTTCGGGGTCGGTGGCGATGCGCTTGATGAACTCGCGGGCCGGACGCGTACGCACGAATTGCAGGTCCAATGCCGCAAGCGCCTCCGTGTAGGCGGCGACGCGCGGCCTGCCGGCGGGCGGCATGTCGAACTTGCGGCGACCGATTTCGGACTTGTACGCGGCGACGACCAACTCGTGATACAGCGCCGGCTCCAGCAGGTCTTCGAGCGTCTCCACCTTGCCGTCGTCGGCCAGCGTGCCGTTCAGGTAAACGGTGTGGGTGGCCGCGTCCTCCTGCAGACGGGTAGGCGGATCGATATCGGCGGCGCCGTTCAGCAGCAACACGTAATCGAGGTTTTCCGCCGCCATCAGCGCGGTCACGTAGAGCAGACGCTGCGCGCCGCCGACCGGCGTGACGGTGACATGCGAGCCGATGATGTCGAGTTCGCGCACCCGCTCCAGCATCGCCGACAGGTACCACTGGTCGACGATCTCCTCGACCACGACCGTGGCCTCGTCCGGGAACAGCGCGCGGCCAAGCTCGTAACCCAGCGCCGCACGCACCGGAAACAGGGTGCGATCGTCGCCTTCCAGCAGGCTGCTGACCTGGGTGCCGATGTCGCGATGGAAGGTCACCGTACGCAGCAGTTCGAGGTGCTTGACGGGCACCATGAACGGGGAATGCGTGGTGAAGATCACCTGGTTCTGCAGGCCTTTCTGGAAGAAATGCACGAGGTCGTACTGACCCAGCGCATGCAGGTGCAGCCCCGGTTCGTCGAGCAGCAGGATGGCGTTGCCGGCCCCGCCGACCGCCGTATCGGCGGCGAAATTGACATACAGCGAGAAGAACCACTGGAAGCCGCGACTGCGCGCGTTCAGGTTCACCTCGATGTCGCAGACTTCTCCCTGCTCCGTGATGAGCGTGTCGAAATAATCGCCGTCGATGCGGAAACGCACCCGCACCGGGCGATCCGACCACAACTGCTGCAAGCGCCGGGTGACCACGCCGGAGGCCCGGTTCAGCATCTGGTGGCGCTTGCGGTAATCGCCTTCGAGAAGCTCGTTGAGCGTTTCCGGGTCGAAGCCGGCAACCCGCGCCAGCTTCAGGAAGTGCTCGTCGCCCTCGGTGATGCGCCCGGCGCGCACACGGTTGACCAGATCGGGGATGTTCTGATGGCCATCCAGCGCCGGCACGTCGGACATGTACACGAATGTCGGCATGCTATCGATGATCCAGGTGATGGCCTGAATCTGCGCGTCGCGATCGCCCTCGATCGACCGGGCGTAGTCGATCAGGCTGTTGAGGCGGGTTTCGGCGACCTTCGGCAGGATCATGCCGGCGTCGTCCAGCGCCTCCTGCAAGCCCTCGACCTCATCCAGCACGGCCTGTGCCCACAACTGCGGCGATGCCGAATCCGCCGCCAGCACCTCGCTGAAGGTGGCCAGCGCGGCCTCCACATCGTCCTCGGGAATGTCGCGCTTGCGACGCGCACTGGTGGCGACCGATTGCTGAATGCGCGTCGCGATCTGCTCGACCAGGGCGCGATCGACAGTCAGCTCCGGCAGCTCGACGAAACCGACATAACGGGTCGGCTTGTAGGCGCGCCCGATGGTGACCTGCTTGACGTGCTGGGCGCGCGGGAATATCTCGCCCAATTTCGAACGTTCCGCCGGACTCAGCTCCCACAGCGTGTCGACCACGCGCACGTTTTCATTGAACTCGGAGAGCTCGCGATCGCGCGGGAAGTCGTCCACCTCGGACAGCGGCTGCACACCGTCGACGCGATTCACGCTCGCCAACGCGGTCAGCAGATTGGTCTTGCCGGTCTCGTTGCGACCGACAATCGAGAGCAGGCGATCCAGACGCACCGGGCCGCTGTCGTGGATGGAGCGGTAGTTTCGAACCCGAAACTCGACGAGCTTCATGTGACCCTGACGTGGTGCTGGCGGATAGGAAAAACGGAAGCCCCGGAGCTTACTTCAGAGCCACGCTCATCAGTAGGGGCAACGGCGACCGGATTGGCGGGTACACCGCGCCGGCGGCTGCTCATTCCGGCGAGACGGTGCGACGACGGGCACCGGCACTGAGCACGCCCGGCTTGCGCGGCTTGCGGCCACGTCGCGCCCCGCCTTTGGTGGGCGCGGCCTTCGCACGGCGTTTCTTCGGCACCGCGACCGGCTTGCGTCCGGGACGTTTGCTTGGCGGCTGCGGCTCACCCTCATGGACCAGTTCCGGGACCACATCCCGGATCACCAATCGGGCGGCCTCGCCTTCGCTCATGCGAACCAGTGCCGCAAGCCGGGAGGCGCGCGGTGCGCCGACGACGCGCTTGCGCCGCAGCGGCTTGCCGCCCTGCTCGGGCTCCGCGGTCTCGCTGGCGGCAATCACCGGGGCGATGACGGCGGGAACCGGTTCCTCGACCACCGGGTCGGGCGCGCGCAACGACGCCAGATAAGCGTCCAAAGCCCCCTCCCGGACGACGATCCGACGCGGCGGCGGCGCGTACCCCGGTTCGGCGGAAACCGCCCGTCTGGTGTCCTTGCGACCGGACGCACGAGGCGTCGCAGCCGCCTCGCTGGCGGCAGCGGCCTCCGCGAGCGACTTGCGATACGCGGCCACACTGACACCCTGTTTCAGAACGATGCGCCGCTCCGGCGCCGGGTCGCGACTCACCGGTACGACCTTGCGCGGACGCCCGCGATGCTTCGCCGACGGCGCCGCAGTGGTCTCTGCCTTTGCGGCGGCCTTCGCGGTGCCACGAGCGGCCCTGACGCGCGCGACATCGGCGCCCTTCCGGACGACAACCCTGCGTTCCGGCACTTCGGCTTGGGCGGCCTTCGGCGGGTTGCCCCCGACCACTTTGGCTGTCGCCGCACGCCCCTGCTTGCGCGGCGTTGCGTCGGCGGTTACCGGTGCCTGGATTTTCGGTGGGCGTCCCCGCCGCTTCTTGGGCGGTACGGGTTCAGCGCCCTGGTTGTTCTGTTCTTCGTCGTTCACCGAACGTTCTCCGCGATGACATACGCCAAGGTTCCGACACCGACTGACGCGTATCCGCGATCTTGACAGGGATTGACAGGCAAATTCATCCAATCAATGGATATTGATATACCGATATCGACGACTGACTTGGGGCGGAGAAAGAGATAGGAAAAGGCAGACAAATTTGCAAATACACGCTTCAGGACTGTCTCAATTTCTGCATCACCACATTTTCCCGGCCAGACTAGCATCCGCCTCAGCCGCAGGCCACCTCCCGCCAGCGAAAACCACCAGGACAGCGGGACAAAAACATCGATATATCAGCATGTAACAGCATGTCGACCTGGTTGATGGCATATCTGTCGCGATGCCGGAACGGCCTCCGCCCATGCTGGAATTGCAAAACTCCAAGTGATCACAAACTGATCTTTCCGCATGCATAACGCATCGGCGGTCGACATCCATACCAGAAAACCAACATTCACGCGGTCAAAACAACCGCATGACCCCCGAGCCACGCAAGGAACCACCCGAACCCCGGACATCACGGCCGCGCGCGCCCGCCAGCCCGACCAACCGCCAATGCGGGAAAGCGATCCCGGCTCAACGCCGGGCGCGACCAACGGGGCTTCCTATGCGATCATTGCGGATGGTGTCGCCGCCTCGTCGCCGTTCGTTAGCGATCATCGCGTAACGAGGTGCATGCGCACCAAGCAAACATCCGTCATGGGCTGGCTTCGGCTCCGTTCGGGCCATGCGCCCCCCGCACCCGCCGGGTGAGCGGAACCGAAACCAGCCCTGCTTCTAAACAAGCATTCCACTCCTACCTCTCCACTCAAACCAATCAGGAGCCCAACCATGACCGCAAAGAATGCCTTCTACGCGCAGTCCGGCGGCGTCACCGCCGTCATCAACTCGTCCGCCTGCGGCGTGATCGAGACCGCGCGCAAGCACCCGGACAAGATCGCCAACGTCTACGCGGGTCGCAACGGCATCATCGGCGCGCTGACCGAGGATCTGATCGATACCTCCAAGGAATCCGCCGAAGACATCGCCGCGCTCAAGAACACCCCGTCCGGCGGCTTCGGCTCCTGCCGTTACAAGATGAAGTCCCTGGAAGCCAACAAGCGTGAATACGAGCGCCTGATCGAGGTCTTCAAGGCGCACAACATCGGCTACTTCTTCTACAACGGCGGCGGCGACTCCGCCGACACCTGCTACAAGGTCTCCCAGCTGTCCGAGAAGATGGGCTACCCGGTCCAGGCCATCCACGTGCCGAAGACCGTCGACAACGACCTGCCGATCACCGACAACTGCCCGGGCTTCGGCTCCGTCGCCAAGTACATCGCCGTGTCGACCCTGGAAGCCTCCTTCGACGTGCGCTCCATGGCCGCCACCTCCACCAAGATCTTCGTCATCGAGGTCATGGGCCGTCACGCCGGCTGGATCGCCGCCGCCGGCGCCCTGGTCGAGGACTACGGCATCCCGGTCGTCACCCTGTTCCCGGAAGTCGAGTTCGACAAGGACAAGTTCCTCGCCGCCGTCGACGCCAAGGTCAAGAAGCACGGCTTCTGCACCATCTGCGTGTCCGAGGGTTGCCACTATCCGGACGGCACCTTCCTCGCCGAGCAGGGCACCCGCGACTCCTTCGGCCACGCCCAGCTGGGCGGCGCCGCCCCGGTCGTCGCCAACATGATCAAGGACGCGCTCGGCTACAAGTTCCACTGGGCCGTCGCCGACTACCTGCAGCGCGCCGCGCGTCACATCGCCTCCCAGTCCGACGTCGAACAGGCCTACGCACTCGGCCAGGCCGCCGTCGAGAAGGCCCTGGAAGGCAAGAACTCGATCATGCCGACCGTCGTGCGCGAGTCCTCCAACCCGTACAAGTGGTCGATCGGCGAAGCCCCGCTGTCGGAAGTCGCCAACGTCGAAAAGATGATGCCGATGGACTTCATCTCCGCCGACGGTTTCGGCATCACCGCCAAGTGCAAGGAGTACCTCTACCCGCTGATCAAGGGCGAGGCCTACCCCGAGTACGACGACAACGGCATGCCGAAGTACGTGACCATGAAAGGCATCGCGGTGCCGAAAAAGCTGGGCGATTTCTCGCTGTAAGCGAAGTCATTCCGGCTAGTGAAAAGGGGCGCCATCCGGCGCCCCTTTTTTTGTGCTCCCCATGCGGGCGACGTCGCTGCGCACCTCGAACCGCCCTTCATCAGGCGTTTTGGTCGGACACAAAAAAGGCGGACCGATGACGGTCCGCCTTTGCTTTGGGCGCGCGGCCCAAACCGTTTCGTGCTGGCCGTGGCGACCCTTGCAGGTCACACGACCGAGTCGATTACGGGCGCTTCGGGGTCTGGTACGGGACTTCCTTCTGGAAAGAGGTCCAGATGGTCTCGTAACCGACGTAGCCCTTCTCGTTGGCCGGCTTCTGACGGGTGATCAGGTACTGGGCCTTGCCCTCGGGAACGACGGGGCGGGTCTTGGGTGCTGCACTCATAACAAACCTCTACGGTGTTGTGGTGACGGGAAGAAAAGCGTTGGAACCCGCCAGCCCTTCCCGATTGGCTGACGTTCCGATGATCAACTGATGGGGCAAGCCCATCGTCGCGAATTCCGGGAACGGATTATAAAACCGCAAAGCCTTGATTGTGCGCGGATTACCGCTGCGATCCATGCGTTTGCGCACTTCCATGCCCCGTTCATGCCACATCGACGAGTACACCGCGTATGGGCGCGTCGATCGCATTGGGCAGGACATGCGCATCATGATCGTCAGTTCGGCTTGCCGGGCGACTGCTGGGGCGGCGCGGAGCGATCCATGACCTCGGACACCTCGAGGGTGCCACCGATGTCCAGGAACGGGCAGCGCTGCGCGGCTTCCAGGGCCTCGGCGATGGACGGGAAGTTGATGATACTCAACCCCGACATGCCGGTCGTGCTGCCCTGCTCGTTCTTGCGATCGGGGTGCACGGTATGGGTGTCCTTGATCGGCACGGCGGGGCTGATCACGTCGTCGCCGAGTGACGCCAGCCACTGCTGGAAGGCCGCGAAATGCTTCTGCGCCTCTTCCTGCCTGGCGGGGTACTGACCACCGAGATAGACGAACATGAAGGTGGCCATGGGATCAGTGCACCTTCGCCTTGGCCATGATGTCGTCGAGCTCAGGGTCGACCGCACCACCGGATTCGATCTCGTCGTCGGTCGCGTCGCGGACCGACACGACTTCCACCCGGAAGGTGACCTGGCGACCGCACAGCGGGTTGTTGCCATCGACGGTCAGGGTCTTGTCATCCATGCGGGTGACCACGAACTCGCGCGGCTCGCCCTTCTCGTTCTCCATGAATATCTTGGTGCCGACTTCGCGGTATTCCTCGGGCACGTTCTCGATCAGGTCGGTGAACACCAGACCTTCGTCACGCTCGCCGTAGAGGACGGTGCAATCGACCGGTATCTCGATCACGTCGCCGGCGGTGTGCCCGCCCAGCGCGAGCATGACCGGCTCGGACAGAATCTCGTTGGCACCGTGCACATACCCCAACGGGTATTCGATGTGCAGCAGCGTCGTGCCGGTCGCGTCGTCGACCACCTTGTAGGTCAGTTCGACGTATTTGTTGTCTTCGATAACCATCGGAATCCGGTAACGCTCAAAAGATGGAGGCGCCGAAAATCTTGACTTCGCCTTCCTCGAAGCCGAGGACGATACGACCCAGCCACTCCCCTTCCTTCAAGGTGGAGCGCACGCGGGTCAGCACGGTCACGTGCTCGCCACGGCGGATGATGCCGAGCAGGTCGTAGTTGGGATCGAGGTTGCGGGTCAGATCGCTCTTCGCGAACTGCCGACCGATCTCCACCTCGTTCAGCCCGAACAGGGTCGAGTAGGCGAAATGACGGGTGAATGCCCCGTACTGGCCTTTGTTGGAATATTTGATGAGGTCATCCCACATGGGCAAAGCCACGGCCAGGATCTCCTCGTCGGTATGTTCAATGATGTTCACAGCAAATCTCTTCAAAAACGGACAACTTCTCGCCACTTGCGCGCGGACTCCGTAACGAAAAAGACCAACATCGCTGTTGGTCTTTTTCGTGACTGAGTCGGAAAACCCGGCCCCTGATCACTCAAGGACCGGGTCAACCAATCAGGCCGCCTTCTCTTCAGCGTCCGTGATGATGTGGTAGCACGGCGCCTTTTCCATGGTGTACTCGCCGGTCTTCGGATCACGGCGGGACACGGTCAGGACGTGCCAGTTCGCATCATCCAGCTTCATCGCGTCGCCGCGATAGTAGTAACCCGGCCAGCGGGTTTCCTTGCGGAACAGGGTGTGATGGAACACAGCCTCGGCGGACAGGTGGCGGTGCTTCAACTCCCACGCGCGCAGCAGCTCGTGGACGTTTTCGGCGGCAACCTTCTCCAGATCCTCTTCCAGGGCCTTCATCTTCTTCAGGCCGATGTGGAGGAGCTTTTCGTTGGTCATGTAGTTCACGGTCACGCCACCGCAGTACTCATCCATCAGCTTCTGGAGACGATCCAGACCCTGACGCGGGTTGATGTACTTCGGGTTCACGGAGCCGGCGGTGATCTCATTGCGGAAGATCCGGTAATGATCCATCGGCTTGTAGATCTCGGCCTTGCGGCGGTCGATCTGCTCCTGAGAGACGCGGATGCCGTTGGCCTTGCCATCATCGATGTACTGGCAGGCGGCCTTGGCGGCCAGACGACCCTCGGTGAACGAACCGGAGGAGAAGGCGTGCGGGGTACCGCCGACGGCGTCGCCGGCACCGAACAGACCTTCAACGGTGGTCATGCGGTTGTAGCCCCAGAAGTACTCCGGCGGGGAGAGGTCTTCCGGACCGGAGCACCAGGCGCCGCAACCGGTGGCGTGGGAGCCCATGACGTACGGCTCGGAGGTGGTGAGCTCCGGGTTTTCGTACTTCGGGTTCACGTCGGTGGCGGCCCACAGCACGGCCTGACCAACGGTCATGCCGAGGAAGTTGTGCCAGCCGATCTCTTCGAGATGCGGGTCCTGGAACGCTTCCATGGTGACCATGTGGATCGGACCGCGACCGGCGTTCACCTCGGAGATGAAGGCGTGGTTACGCAGGCAGGTCGGGATCGGCTTGTGCGACAGGTGCTGACCTTCGGTATCCAGGTATTCCTTGCCGACCATTTCGGTCAGGGCCGGGAACCACTTGGACTCGTACTCTTCACCGTTGCAGTTCTGGGTGTAGGTCTTCAGGTGCAGGAAGTACGCACCGACCGGACCGTAACCGTCCTTGAAGCGGGCCAGCACGATGCGGTTTTCCATCTGGGTCATCTTGGCGCCCGCGCCGATCATCAGACCGTAAGCGGAACCGGAAGACCACGGGGCGTACCACACGCGGCCAGCACCTTCACCGACGGAACGTGGCTTGAAGATGTTGGAAGCGCCACCGGCACCGACGATGACGGTCTTCGACTTGAAGACGTGGTAATCACCGGTACGGACATTGAAACCAACGGCACCGGCGACGCGGTTTTCCTTGGAGTCGTCCATCAGCAGGTGGGTCACGCAGATGCGGTTGTAGACCTTGTCGGCGGACTTCTTGGCAGCCTCGGCCACGATCGGCTTGTAGGACTCGCCGTGGATCATGATCTGCCAACGACCTTCACGCTGGTAGGCGCCGGTCTTCGGGTTGCGCATCAGCGGCAGACCCCATTCCTCGAACTGGTGCACGGCGGAGTCGACGTGACGAGCCATATCGAAGAGCAGGTCTTCGCGAACCATGCCCATCAGATCCATGCGCGCGTAGCGGACGTGATCTTCCGGGTTGTTCTCGCCGAAGCGGGTGCCCATGTAGCAGTTGATCGCGTACAGACCCTGAGCGACGGCGCCGGAGCGGTCGATGTTGGCCTTCTCGGCGATGACGATTTTCTTGTTCTGACCCCAGTAACGCGCTTCCCAAGCTGCGCCCGTGCCACCCAGGCCGGCGCCGCAGACGAGGACGTCAATGTTGTCTTCAACGATGGTGTTGTAGCCCATTAGTAGTACACCCCTTCTTTCATCTTCAGGCCGTTCGATTCCAGAGTGTGGAGATCGCCGTCATCCAGGCGGATGTACTTCGGCTCGTTGTACAGGAGCTGGCTGGCGCGCATTTCGGCGCTCGGGGCCGGCACGTTCTTCAGCTGGGGGATGAACTCGCCCCACGGCTTGGTGGTGATCGGCGCCAGCAGGTTCAGATCGATGGAACCATTGCGGGACTTGATGCGCCACGCGATGACGCCCTTCTCCTCGTCGCGCAGCACGCGGACCGAGTGACCCAGCGGAGCGAAGTCGGCGTAACCGCGGACGTCGATCGCCTGGTGCGGGCAAGCCTTGACGCAGGAGTAGCACTCCCAGCACATGTTCGGCTCGATGTTCATGGCACGGCGAACGGTGGTGTCGATGTGCATGATGTCGGAAGGACAGATGTCCACGCACTGACCGCAACCGTCGCAGCGGGTCATGTATACGAATGTAGGCATGGTTAAACCCTCTTAGTCGTTATTAACGGGACGCGGCGATCAGTAGTGATTCGGCGGTTCGCGCTTGATGCCCAGGCCCATGTTGACCGGCTTGGCACCCATGTACTCCGGGATGTCCGGGTACCGCGCGTGAGTCTCGGAGGAGCTCAGGTCCGGAATCACCGGCAGGTTCTCGCGGGAACCGTCGGCGCGGGTGATCTTCTTCTGGTAGGCCGCAGCCGGCTTGAAGAACATGTGCGCGAACTTGGACCACAGCACGGTGCTGAACAGCGTGGTGCTGGAGGCGATGAAGATCGCGAACCACAGCATGTTCAGGCCGCCGCCCAGGGTGGCGGACCAGATCAGGGCGAAGGTGACGGTCATCAGCAGGGAGACGATGAACAGGTCGGCCTGGCACAGCTGGTACCAGCTCTTGCCTTCGGAGTTCACGTCGACGCGGATGAAGAACCAGAACCAGTAGCCGCCGACAGCGACGGACAGGGCACCCAGGTGCCACATGGCGGTCCACAGGGTCGGAGCGGCATCGCCACCGGTGTAGCTGAAGATCAGCACGACGGTGGAAACGACGAACGCGATGAACCCGTACATCAGCATCAGGTGGGACATGCGACGCTTCGGGTTCTGGAACTCGGAGGAGGTCAGCACTTCGTTGGCAACGGTGCCGATGGCGAGGGACATCTTTTCGCCGGAGGTCACGCTGCGGGTGGCGTTCTTCTCGGCTTCCTTGGAATTCGCAAAGAAGTACTCAGCGCTCTTCTTATGCATCATGTCCAGGATGGTGCCGCCGACAACAAGAACGAACATGGCGATGATGTAAATCTGCATCACCATGGGCGAGATTAAGGTGGTTAGTTCTGCGAACGGATTGGTACCGATCATCACTCAAAGCTCCTGATTGGGGGTCCGGAAAGCGGGAGCCGGAAATTGAAGTAAGACGACCGACATTACAAGACCAAAGGTTTTTTGCTCAGCATTAATAAATTCGATAACTCTTATGGTCGCCCGCAATCCGTGCCTGGCGCCGATATCAGGCGGGACCGCGCGGCGCGCCGGGCACGCGCGCCAGCCTGGTCACGGTGACGGAAGTGGGCCGATCAGAACGTATATCCATAAATAGATGCATCGCCCATCGCCCGCCCCTCCCCACGGAGACAGGCATCTATCACGCATTTTCTGGCCGGAAACCCACGCGGGCGCGGAGCGGCCTGGCGACGCTACAATCCGGGCCCCGGTCCACCCAGGCCGCGCATCATCGATTCATCCCGGCGCCGCAATCATGTCTGATCTGTTTCCCACCGACATCACCCTGCACAAGAAGTCGCGCGTGCTCGACATCAGTTTTTCTGATGGTCAACGCTTCGCGCTGCCCTGCGAGTACCTGCGCGTGTTCTCGCGTGCCGCCGACCACCGCACCCTGACCAGCCCGGTCACCGGCAAGGAGCGGGTCAACATCCAGCGGCTGGAACCGCAAGGCGACTACGGGGTGCGCATCCACTTCGACGACGGCCACGACACCGCGATCTACTCCTTCGAGACGCTGCATGAGCTCGGGCGCAACTACCAGGCGAACTGGGCCGGCTATCTGCGGCGGCTTGACCAAATCGGCTACCAGCGCCCGGCGGCACATGAAGGCGCGATCTCGGTGACCATGCTGCCCTTCGCATGGCTGGCCCGTGTGCTCGGGAGCGACGAGGAAGTCATCGAACTGCCGGCGGGCGAACAGACGGTCGCCGATGCGCTCGCGGTGTTGCGCGGGAAACCCGGCCGCTGGGCTGAACTGCTGCGGGACGACGCCGTCGAGATCGAGATCAACGACATGGCCGCAGCTCTGGACACCCGGCTGGAGCACCTGGACCAGGTCATCGTGCTGCCGAAATCGCCGACGGCGCCGGGCAACGAGTAAGGCCTTGCGACCGCAGACCGACACTAAAACTTGCCCGCCCATAAAAACATTCTGATTGAAACAAATCCCTCGCAGAAGCACGTTTAGGCTGTTCATTAGCCCTGACTGATGGGCATCCACATCAATGGAACGCCTGTCCGGGCAGCCCGATTCCCGATCAAATCGCCGCCCGGCGATGTGCGAACCGCAGTCGAACAAATCACCGGCACCCCAATCCCACCGACGCCTTCCGTGTTCAGAAAGGGCGCGGTGTTCACGTTCCCTTACGCCATCCCTCCCCTTCCGGGAATCCGGCATAAGTCTCATTGCATAACGGAGGAAGTACCGAGATGTCCAACGAACTCCTTTTCGCCCTGGCGTGCGGCATCGTCGCGATCGCCTATGGCGCCTGGTCGGTCAAGTGGATCCTGTCCAAACCGACCGGCAACGCGCGCATGGTCGAGATCTCCAACGCCGTCCAGGAAGGCGCCGCCGCCTACCTGAACCGCCAATACACCACCATCGGCATGGTCGGCGCCGTGCTGTTCATCCTGATCGGCATCTTCCTGCACTGGACCACCGCCTTCGGCTTCCTGATCGGCGCCGTGTTCTCCGGTCTGGCCGGCTACATCGGCATGAACATCTCCGTGCGGTCCAACGTGCGCACCGCGCAGGCCGCGCATGAAGGCATGAGTGCCGCCTTCGACGTCGCCTTCCGGGGCGGCGCGATCACCGGCATGCTGGTCGTCGGCCTCGGCCTGATCGGCGTGGCCGGCTACTTCGGCGTCCTCAACATGATGGGCGTCGAGCAGAAGGAGGCCATCCACGCGCTGGTCGGCCTGGGCTTCGGCGGTTCGCTGATCTCCATCTTCGCGCGTCTCGGCGGCGGCATCTTCACCAAGGGTGCAGACGTCGGCGCGGACATCGTCGGCAAGGTCGAAGCCGGCATCCCCGAGGATGACCCGCGCAACCCGGCGGTCATCGCCGACAACGTGGGCGACAACGTCGGCGACTGCGCCGGCATGGCTGCGGACCTGTTCGAGACCTACGCGGTGACCATCATCGCCACCATGCTGCTCGGCGGCCTGACCTTCGTCGGCAACATGGACGGCGTGCTCTACCCGTTGGTGCTGGGCGGCGTGTCCATCATCGCCTCGGTCATCGGCACCTTCTTCGTGAAGATGAAGAACGGCGACACCAAGATCATGAAGGCCCTGTATCGCGGCCTGATCGTCGCCGCGTTGCTCTCCGCCGTGGCCTTCTACTTCGTCACCGACGCCATGATGGGCGACAACGGCAAGTACAGCGTGCTGGGCCTCTACGGCGCCTCGCTGATCGGCCTGATCCTGACCGCCGTGCTGGTCATCATCACCGAGTACTACACCGCCACCCAGTACAAGCCGGTGCGTCATATCGCGGAAGCCTCCACCACCGGTGACGGCACCAACGTCATCGCCGGCCTGGGCGTCTCCATGAAGTCCACCGCGCTGCCGGTGCTGGCGATCTGCGCCTCCATCCTCGGTGCCTACGAACTGGCCGGCCTGTACGGCATCGCCATCGCCGCCACCTCCATGCTGTCCATGACCGGCATCATCGTCGCCCTCGACGCCTACGGCCCGATCACCGACAACGCCGGCGGCATCGCCGAGATGGCCGAGATGGACGAGTCCATCCGCAACATCACCGACCCGCTCGACGCGGTCGGCAACACCACCAAGGCGGTCACCAAGGGCTACGCGATCGGTTCCGCCGGTCTCGCCGCGCTGGTGCTGTTCGCGGACTTCACCAACTCCCTGTCCGACGCCGGCAAGGACCTGGTCTTCCGTCTCTCCGACCCGGCCGTGCTGATCGGCCTGCTGCTCGGCGGCCTGATTCCATACCTGTTCGGTGCCATGGCGATGGAGGCCGTGGGCCGCGCCGCCGGCGGCATCGTCAACGAGGTCCGTCGTCAGTTCAAAGAGAAGCCGGGCATCATGGACCACAGCGAAAAGCCGGATTACGGCCGCGCCGTCGACATGCTGACCCGCGCCGCGATCAAGGAAATGATCGTCCCGTCCCTGCTGCCGGTGCTGGCCCCGATCGTGGTCGCCTTCGGCATGGCATGGCTGCTCGGCGGTGACTCCGGCGCGCTGGCGCTCGGCGGTCTGCTGATCGGCACCATCGTCACCGGCCTGTTCGTCGCTATCTCGATGACCACCGGTGGCGGCGCCTGGGACAACGCCAAGAAGTACATCGAGGACGGCAACTACGGCGGCAAGGGCTCCGACGCCCACAAGGCCGCGGTCACCGGCGACACCGTCGGCGACCCGTACAAGGACACCGCCGGCCCGGCCATCAACCCGCTGATCAAGATCATCAACATCGTCGCGCTGATGATCGTGCCGCTGCTCTAAGCACCCGGCATCGCAGTAAACGAAAGGGCGGCCCCGGCGACGGGGTCGCCCTTTTCGTTTGTGACCCGCCCGAACAGCATTCAACGCAGAGACGCGGAGTTCGCAGAGGGCGCAGAGAGATGCGCTCGATCGAAACCCCAATGTAGGAGCGAGCTTGCTCGCGATGGGCGCACCCCGATGCCCGAACGACCGCAACCCGTCGGTTCGCGAGCAAGCTCGCTCTACGCTGAGGCTTAGCGCGGTGGTGCGGGCGACTTGCCCTGTAGGAGTGGCTTTAGCCGCGAAGTGCCTCCGGGCGAGGCCGATCGCGGCTGAAGCCGCTCCTACAATGAGCCGCCCTCACCGTTGGTGGCATTCAATACCGCTAGAATCCATCCCATCTCGATTCCTGAGCCACAAGCCCGATGCCCGAGCAGACGGACCTCACCCCCGCCGACACCCCGCCACCCGCAGGCGGGGTCACCCGTTTCATCTGCTGGCCGGGCCGACGGCGCGCGGACGGTGGCCGCGACACACCCCGGCTGGTCTGCCTGTCCAGCCGCGAAAGCTACGTCGCCAACGTGCCGTCGCTGCTCGGCATCGCCGAGGTCATCGGCGCGGTCTGGCTGTACTGGTGGGCGATCCCGGCCTGGTTCGATACCCACTGGCACCTGCTCGTCTCGGTGCTGATCGCGCCCTTGCTGTTGCTGCGCTCGCCGGCATCCATCGAAGCGGCGCTGGACAATTTCTGGCGATATTGGCGAAACAACCACAGAGAGATTTTCCGCTCTCCCAAAGGACGACTCTGCATTGCGACGTCCTTGCTCGTCGCGCAAGGCGTAGCTTTCTTGATAGCCACACGCTGGCTCTCCGAGCTCCAAGGCTTAACGATGTTTTGGTGGTCAGGCGCATATGGTCTTGTCGCGATCAACATTTCCATTGCGGCACTAGCCGCGATAGTGGGAAACGATCTGCGAGTCGGCGACGTAATTTGGGTTGTAGTCGTGGCAGGCGCGGGAGCAGTCGTCACAGCGTTTTCTAGTGCCGGAGCCGCAGCGCTGAGCGGCACAACCACTGCCGTGATAGCTATAGCTATTGCGGTTGTTAGCACCAAAGTCGGTGCAGTAGCACTCATTCTGATTGGCTTGGGATTCATTATCGGGCAACTAGCGCGGGCAACTTCGATCAAAGTATTCGCGACCCTTAATCATCCGCTCACCGGCGCCCGCCAGCTGCAAGACAATTGGCGTCGTTTGGTTTTCGCTCAAGATTTCCACCGACCGCCGGAGATCCTCCCGGGAATCAATCACCGGCCCGGCTTCTTCGAATTAGATACAACCTCGTTATTTCGGGATTTGAAATCTGGCGACGCTGTTAACCGAACCGGTGCCGCACTCTCAACTCTGATGGTCGTGGCCCCCGCCTGGTTTTATCGCCTCAGTCTCAAATCGACGTTCTGGTTCTACTGGCCGCTGGTGTTCGCACAGGCGCGCGTGCGCGGCATCGGGATTTCGGCGAAGACATTGGTCAAGGAACACAGCTCGACCCTCGCCGGGCTGCCGCTGGCCCTGTTCGCCGCTACCTTGGTGATCAGCCCGCTGACGCCGGTCTGGACCTGGCTGGGGCAGTTCACGGTGCTGGTCGGGATCAAGGCGGAGCACCTGAATCTGGTCGCCCTGCTCGGTGAAAAAGCCCTGCTGGTCTGGCCGGCGGCCCTGGTGAGCCTGCTGCTTTACGTCAGCGCCAATCTGCTCGGGCCGCGCGCGGACAACGCGGAGATTTCCGCCGCGCAGATCGGCTGGCTGAAGGCCCTGATCGGGGCGCGCTGGGCCTTGGTGTGGAGCGCCCTGCTGACCGGCCTGCTGCTGTTCGCGAGCGAGGCGGCGCGGGAATGGACGCCGCTGGCGATCCTCGAGTTCTCGACCTGGCTACGGACGCACTACTTCGGGTTGTTCCCCGCGCATTGATCGTTGCGCCGTAGGGTGCGCCATGCGCACCTGATCAAACGCCGCTTGGTGCGCATGGCGCACCCTACCCGGCCTTCGGGCTGGCTCCCTGACAAGGATTGCGGTCATGTAGGGTGCGCTCCGCGCACCGAAACCGACGTTCGGACGCAACACACCGTGCGCCGGCTCCGCCGTCCGTTGCCCCGAAACCCCCGACCGCTTGGCGCTTGACGGGGCCGCTTCACGCGGCCATCAAGGCTTCCAGCGTGGTCGCCAGGGATTTGGGGTCGACGGGTTTGGGGGCGAAGGCGGAGACGCCGCTTTCGAGGGCCTGTTGTACGACCCGGGATTCGGCGACGGCGCTCATCAGGATCAGCGGGGATTCGGGCTGCGTCGCGCGCAGTTGGGGCAGCAGCGTCAGGCTGACGCCGTCCGGGAGTTGGTAGTCCATCAACACCAGGTCATAGCGGTTCTCACCGATCAATCGCGACGCGGCGGTGCAGTCCGGCGCGATGGTGACCTCGCAGCCGAGGTCCTCGAAATGCCAGCCCAGCATCCGGCCAAGGGCGACATCGTCCTCGATCAACAGCAGGCGGGTGCCCAGCAGCGACATCCCGTTCAGCCCGCGAGCACGGCGCTGGCGGGGCCGTAGCTGCTCGCCAGCAGTTCGGTCAGCTTCTGGCGGGCGCGGAACAGCCGCGAGGTGACCGCGCTCTGGGTCACGCCGAGCATGTCGGCGATCTCGTGATAGTCGTAGCCACCGACGACCTGCAACAGCAGCGGCTCCCGGTAGGCCCTGGGCAGACGGGCGATGGCGTCGCGGACGACCTCGGTGTCGCATTCGACCTCGCTGCCGACCCGATCCGCGCACAGCGTGTCGAGCTCGATATCGCTGTATTCCGGCTGGATACGTTCGAAGCGGCGGGCGTTCTCGCGGCGCAGGGTGGTGAACAGCCAGCCTTTCACGGCCTGCGGATCGCGCAGTTGCTCCAACGCGCGCCAGGCCCGCAGCAGCGTCTCCTGGACGAGATCCTCGGCGGTGGCGTGATCGCCGCTGAGCCAGTAGGCGTAGCGTTTCAGGTCCGAGGAGAACATGCGGACCAGCCGGTCGAAGCCGAGGGTGCGGGCGCGATCGGCGATGGGCGCGGCGGAAAAGGCGGTGGCGGAAACCTGAGCGAGTGCAGACATGGTGGCGGCCTGGGTTGGTGGAATCGACAACCACCTCTATCAAACCGTATGCCAATACGTATCTACATGTTTTTAAAACTATTTATTATCCAGCACCGTCAGCTGCCCTAACGAAACGTTTAACCAGCGGTAAGCCACTGTAACGGATCGTTCAACCGCCCCCGGCGTGTCGACCGAGGTGAACGTCCCGTTCGGCCCGCAGCCGGGCGAGGTGCGCTTCGAGGTTGCCGGCATCGATGCGTGTACCGAGTTCAAGCTGGGCATCAACCCCGCCGGTGCAGGCGGCATCCGGCAGCATGATCGACAACATCAGTTCGCCATACTCGGCGCGGTAATGCGCCGGCTCCCAGAACCAGCGCAACACGCTGCTCCGGTCGCCGGCCGGCGGACTGGGTTCGAGGGTGTAGCGGTTATAGGCGTTGAAATCCCACAGCGCGGCGACGCCCGTATCGGCGGCAATCCCCACCAGGGTGCGCTTCCAGTCCTCGAACTGGTCCCACTTGCCGACCTCGTCGAGCACCGCCATGTAATCGGCGTGATACGGATTGATGAAAAGGATCACCTCGACGCCCGCCTCGCGCAGTTGCCGGAGGATATCGGTCAGCGCCTGGAAACTCTCCGACCAGCGCGTACCCGGCATGAACACATCGCGACCGGGCGTGCCGGTGAATTCGCGCAGGTAGGCCAGCTTGTGCGCGAACAACATCGCCTGGCCCTCCCGATGGATCACCGGCAGGTAATCGAACGCCGGGTTGAACCCGTCCGCACGGAGCGTGGCCGCGTTGGGGGCGTCCTGCGCGAGCACCGTGCTGACCGAATCGATGGCGCCTTCCAGCGAGAACAGCCCCTTGGCCTGATCGGTGAACCGCCCGTACCAGCGCCAGGGGTTCGGGGAACCGTCCGCGCGCACCAGCAGGCGGTCGTCGAATTCGAAATGATGTTCCGACCAGTGCCGACGGGCGGCCTCTTCCGGGGTGGTTATGCCGATGAAATCCGTGAAATCCACCCCCCAGACCACCTGTCGCACCTTGCCCCCGCCCTGCCCTCCACCGACCACGGCGTGTTGCGCATAACGCCCCTGCCGAAACGCTGCGGCACCCGGCAGCGACAGGTTATAGACCGGTCGATCCGCGTCCGGCCAGCAACGGCTGGCCGGATCAAGCCCGATCTCGGGGCGGGAATTGCCGACGATCAGCGTGCTCGGCATGCGCCGTAACACCTGGTAGGCCTTCGCGGTGCGACTGCGTTCCCCGGCTCGGGGTTTGACCAGGTTGAAGCCGTCCACGCGCGGCGCGTCGAACAGGCCGTAAGGATCCACGACGTAATTGATCAGCGCCGCGAACCCGAGCAGGCCAAGCCAGCTCGCGATCATCGTGGTGAGGAAACGTCGTCCGCTCATCGCCGCGTCAGAACTGGAAGTACAGGAATTCCGACACACGCGTCATCGACAGCACGGCGAGCGCGCCGGTCGCCCCCATGAGGGCCGCCCACAACGGCGTTTGCCGCCACACGACACGACGCAGAACGCCACGCCCCCAGGCCAACGCGTCGCCGTCGCGTTCCGCGTAGTCGGCCAGCGCCGGACCGACCCGCGCCATGATCTGCTGCGTGTTCGGCCAGATCAGCGCCAGCGGCAGCAGGCCGCCGATCCATGCCCAGGTCCACACGAACCGCCACCCGCCGCCGTCGTACACCCCGACGCCGAATTCCCTCAGCCAATCGGCCAACCAGCCGGACTGGGCCACCAACGCCACCGGCAGCGCGACGCCGTTGCGACCGAACATGCCGGCGAGCATCGCCAGCGCGGCGTCGAAACTTGCCGCGCGGAAGAACACCCAGCTGACCACGACCGCGAGGAAGGTGATCGCCCAGGCCAACGCGCGCCCCCACGCGGTCGAGCGGTCGCGGCCCGGGAACCACGCCGCGCGTAGCGCACGCCAACCGTGATTGATCATCAGATAGAGGCCGTGCAGCGCACCCCAGAACACGAAGGTCCAGCCGGCGCCGTGCCATAGCCCACCCAGCACCATGGTCGCGCCGAGATTCACGTAACGCCGCACCGGACCTTTGCGATTGCCGCCGAGCGCGATGTACAGATAGTCCCGCAGGAAGCGCGACAGCGTGATGTGCCAGCGCCGCCAGAACTCGATGATGTTGGTGGCCTTGTAGGGCGAATGGAAGTTCAGCGGAAGGCGGATGCCGAACAGACGCGCCGCGCCGATGGCCATGTCCGAGTAGCCGGAGAAGTCGAAATAGAGTTGGAGCGTGTAGGCCAGCGCGCCGCCCCATGCCTCCAGGAAGGTCAGCGTCGCCCCCGCCTCGGCAGCGTCGAACACCGGCGTGGCGTACTGCGCGACCCCGTCCGCCAGCACCGTCTTCTTGAACAGACCGATGAAGAAGATCGACAGCCCGACCACGATGTTCGCGACCTGGGGCTTCAGATTCTCCGGCTGCAGGAACTGCGGCAGCATCTCCCTGTGATGCACGATCGGCCCGGCGATCAGCTGCGGGAAGAACGACACGAACAGCGCGTAATGCAGGAAACGGTATTCCTGGGTGATGCCGCGATAGGCATCGACCAGATAGGCGATCTGCTGGAAGGTGAAGAACGAGATCGCCAGCGGCAGCACGATGTGGCCGACGTCCAGGCTCCAGCCGGTCACACCGCCGACCGTGCCGGCCAGGAAGGCCGCGTATTTGAAATAGCCGAGCACGACCAGATTGGCGGCCACCCCGCCGATCAGCCAGGCACGCATGCGACCGCCATCGCTGTCCGGGCGCCGCCCCCGACGGTAGGCGTTGCTGAGCGCCTCGCCGATGCCGTAGTTGAACAGCATGGAGATCACGATCAGCACCAGATAGATCGGGTTCCACCACGCGTAGAAGAACAACGATGCGAGCACCAGCCAGGCGATGCCCAATTCCAGATGCCGCGCGGTGATCAGGAAATAGACGACCAGCGTCAGCGGCAGGAAGGCGAACAGGAACTCGTACGAGTTGAACAGCATGGAGGTGGCTCAGACCCGCACCGGGCGGGCCTGATGACGCGCCGCATGATCGCGGCGAGCGGTCACCCGATCCACGTCCGCGCGTTGCGGAACATGCGCAGCCACGGGCCGTCCTCGCCCCAGCCGTCCGGGTGCCAGGAGAACTGGCGGGTCAGGAACACACGTTCCGGGTGCGGCATCATGATCGTGAAGCGCCCGTCCGCGTTGCTCAGGCCGGCGACGCCGAGCGGCGAGCCGTTCGGGTTGAGCGGATAGGTATCGGTCGGGTGGCCATGATGATCAACGTAGCGCAGGCCGACCGCGCCCGCCGCCAGCGCCGCCCGTGCGCCCGCCTCGTCCGCCCATTCGGCGCGACCTTCGCCGTGCGCGACCGCGATCGGCAGATGGGAACCGGCCATGCCGCGCAGGAACAGCGATGGATTCTCCAGCACCTCGACGGTGACCAGACGCGCCTCGAACTGCTCGGAGCGGTTGCGCACGAAATGCGGCCAGTGTGCGGTGCCCGGAATCAGCTCGTGCAGGTTGGACATCATCTGGCAGCCGTTGCAGACGCCGAGACCGAAGGTGTCGCCGCGCTCCATGAAGGCGGCGAACTCATCGCGCGCGCGGCTGTTGAACAGGATGGATTTCGCCCAGCCCTCGCCGGCGCCGAGTACGTCGCCGTAGGAGAAACCGCCGCAGGCAACCAGCCCGGTGAAGTCCTGAAGACTCACGCGACCGGCGAGGATGTCGCTCATGTGCACGTCGACCGCCGCGAAGCCGGCGCGATCGAAGGCGGCCGCCATCTCGATCTGGCCGTTCACGCCCTGCTCACGCAGCACCGCGACGCGCGGACGCACGCCGGTCGCGATCATCGGCGCGGCGACATCCTGCTGCGGATCGAAGCTGAGCCTCACGTTCATGCCGGGGTCAGCGTCGTCGAGCAGGGCCGCGAATTCCTCGGCCGCGCAATCCGGGTTATCGCGCAGCGACTGCATGCGCCAGGTCGTCTCCGACCAGGCGCGCTGGAAGGCGACCCGGCTGTCGGCGAGAACTTCGTCGCCGCGATGGGTGAAGGTCAGCGTGTCGCGCTCGGTCAGCACGCCGATCTCGTGGCTGCAATGGCCCAGACCGGCCGCGGAGAGGGTCGCGCGCACCGCGTCGACGTCCTCCCGACGCACCTGGATCACCGCGCCCAGTTCCTCGCTGAACAGGGCGGCGATGGGATCGTCGCCGAGGTCGTCGAGGGTCACCTCGACCCCGCGATGCGCCGCGAAGCACATCTCCGCGAGGGTCACGAACAGGCCACCGTCGGAACGGTCGTGATAGGCCAGCAGCCGGCCATCGGCATTCAGCGTCTGGATCGCGTTGAAGAAGGCCTTGAGCGACTTCACGTCGTTGACGTCGGCGGCATGGTTGCCGATGTGCTTGAAGACCTGCGCGAGCGCGCTGCCGCCCAGGCGATTGCGCCCGAAACCGAGGTCGATCAGCAGCAGCACGCTGTCGACATCGCGCAGTTCCGGAGTCAGCGTGCGGCGCACGTCCGTGACCGGCGCGAACGCGGAGATGATCAGCGACAGCGGCGCGGTGACCGCGTGGCTGCCGGCCTCGTCCCGCCAGACCGTCTTCATGGACATCGAGTCCTTGCCGACCGGGATGGTCAGGCCGAGCTGCGGGCACAGCTCCATGCCGACGGCGGTGACCGCGTCGAACAGGCGCGCGTCCTCGCCGGGGTGGCCGGCCGGCGCCATCCAGTTCGCGGACAGCTTGATGTCGCGGATGTCCTTGATCGGCGCGGCGGCGATGTTGGTCAGCGACTCGGCAACCGCCATGCGCGCCGACGCGGCGGCGTCGAGCAGCGCGATCGGGGTGCGCTCGCCCATGCTCATCGCCTCGCCGGTGACGGTGTCGAAGCTGGTCGCGGTGACCGCGCAGTCGGCCACCGGGGTCTGCCACGGCCCGACCATCTGGTCGCGGGCGACCAGGCCGGTGATGCTGCGGTCGGCGATGGTGATCAGGAAGGTCTTGTCGGCGACCGTCGGCAGGCGCAGCACGCGCATCGCGGCCTCGTGGGCATCGATGCCGGCGGTCGCGAATTCCTGGCGGCTATAGCTGTGGTGACTCACGTCGCGCAGCATCTTCGGCGGCTTGCCGAGCAGCAGGTCCATCGGCAGATCGACCGGCACGTTGCCGAAATGGGCGTCGCCGAGCACCAGATCGCGCTCCTCGGTGACCTCGCCGAGCACCGCGTAGGGGCAGCGTTCCCGCGCGCAGATGGCCTCGAACTCTTCCAGCTTGTCGGCGGCGATCGCGAGCACGTAGCGCTCCTGCGATTCGTTGCACCAGATCTGCATCGGGCTCATGCCCGGCTCGTCGTTGGGCACGGTGCGCAGCTCGAAGCGGCCACCGCGGTCGGCGTCGTTGACGATCTCCGGCACGGCGTTGGACAGGCCACCCGCACCGATGTCGTGGATGGAGAGGATCGGCGTGTCGTTGCCGCGCGCGCAGCAACTGTCGATGACCTCCTGACAGCGGCGCTGCATCTCGGGATTGGAGCGCTGCACGGAGGCGAAATCGAGGTCCTCGGCGGAAGCGCCGGAGGCCATCGACGAGGCCGCGCCACCGCCCAGGCCGATCAACATCGCGGGGCCGCCGAGCACGATGATCGGCGTGCCGACCGGCAGGTCGGCCTTCTCGACGTGCTCCGCGCGGATGTAGCCGACCCCGCCCGCCAGCATGATCGGCTTGTGATAGCCGCGCACCTCGACGGTGCCGTCCGGACCTGGCACCCGTTCCTCGAAGGTGCGGAAGTAACCGCACAGTCCGGGACGGCCGAATTCGTTGTTGAACGAGGCCGCGCCGAGCGGGCCATCGATCATGATGTCCAGTGCGGAAACGATGCGACCCGGCTTGCCGTGATCCGTTTCCCAGGGCTGCTCGCCACCCGGAATGCGCAGGTTGGAGACCGAGAACCCGGTCAGGCCGGCCTTGGGCTTGGAACCCCGCCCGGTCGCGCCCTCGTCGCGGATCTCGCCGCCGGAACCGGTGGCCGCGCCGGGGAACGGCGAGATCGCGGTCGGGTGGTTGTGGGTCTCGACCTTCATCAGGATGTGGATGTCCTGATCGTGATAGGCGTACTGGTTGTCGTCGGCGTCCGGGAAGAAACGTCCGCCACGATGCCCCTCGATGACCGAGGCGTTGTCCTTGTAGGCGGACAGGATGCCGCCGGACCAGTGCTCGTAGGTGTTGCGGATCATCTTGAACAGGCTGCGGTCCTGTTCGTGGCGGTCGATGATCCAGTCGGCGTTGAAGATCTTGTGGCGGCAGTGCTCGGAATTGGCCTGCGCGAACATCATCAGTTCGACGTCGGTCGGGTTGCGCTCGAGCGCCTGGAAGTTCTCGACCAGATAGTCGATCTCGTCCCCGGACAGCGCCAGGCCCAGTTCGCCATTGGCGCGAACCAGCGCGTCCCGCCCCCCACCGAGCACGTCGACCGTGGTCAGCGGGACCGGCTGGGCGTGCGCGAAGAGATCGTCGGTATCGTCCAGCGACGTGAATACCGACTCGGTCATGCGGTCGTGCAGAACGCCGACGACGGCCTCGGCGACGGCGTGACTGACCGCGCCACCCTGCGCGTCGCGCAGGTAATAGGCGACGCCACGCTCGATGCGGCGGACGGAAGCCAGGCCACAGTTGCGAGCGATGTCGGTGGCCTTCGAGGACCACGGCGAGATGGTGCCGACGCGCGGCGTGACCAGGCGCAGGGCGCCATCCGGATGACTGTCCCCGTGTTTCGGGCCGTAGGTCAGCAGACGATCGAGCACGGCCCGGACATCGGCGCCGGGCTCTCCGTCCGTCTCGACGAAATGCACGAACTCCGCATCGAGCCCGGCCACCTCGGGCGCCTGCCCCTGAACGGTGTCGAGCAATTTCTGGAGACGGAACGCGGACAGCGCGGGAGCGCCGCGGAGCTTGAGCATGGTCATGGTCGGAGGCGGCTCACAGGGATAACGCCACCGCGCGAACCGACAGCGGCCAGCGCGGCGGCGATTGTTCGCCTCGCGGACAACCGCGAGGCGGTGACAGGTTTATTTCAGTTGTTCGTACAGCAGGGCGAGAATGCGCGAGCCGGTATCGCTCTTGTCCAGCGCGTCACTCTTGTCGAGCACGTTGACGCGGGTCTTGGCGCCCTCGCCGGTCAGCTTGATGCGGTATTCGGTCTCGCGGGGCTTTTCATCGCTACCCCAGAACTTGAGTTTCGAGAAGAAGCCCTTCTTGCTGTCGATTCCGGCCAGCGGATCGTCGTAAACGACGTAATAGATACCCCTGTCACGATCACGATCCTCGACCGTGAAGCCGACCCGATCCAGCGCCAGACCGGTCAGCTGCCAGGCGCGCCCGATCCGCTCGTCGACCAGCAGACTCGGGGTTTCGTCGGTTCCACGGGTGAGCGTGGCACGCGGCGCGCGGGCCTTGGCCGTGGCGAGCTGGGTGTCGGCGCGCTCTTCCTCGACGCCGAAGTACATCATCATCCGGCGCAGCATCGCGGCTTCCAGTTCCGGATCGGCGGCCCGCTCCTGCCAGACGAACTGCTCGCCCTGAGAGACCTCCTCGATGCCACGATGCGTCAGGAACAGTTCGGTCGTGCCGGCCTGCTCGCCCGCCTCCAGGCGCACACGATATTTATCGCGGGTGGCGGCGGAATACAGGGAGTCGAGCACACCCTTCAGGAAGTTGCGGACGATGCCCTGCGAGATATCGGCACGATTCTCCGCCCAGTCGGTCTCCAGCACGCCGATCGCGGGATTCTCCGTCTTGATCAGCCAGCCGTTCTCGACCCAGAAGTCGCGCATCTTCGGCCACACCTCTTCAGGCGTGCCGCTGACGACCAGCCAGCGCTTGTCACCATCGCGCTTGACCTCGATGTCGTCCTGCTTCGGCAGCACCGCCGCGCGGGAGACGGTACCGGGCTGGGCGCGGTTGCCGACGTAGTCCGAGTAGGTCGCGCTGCCGCCGACCGACGCGTTCTCAGCCGGGATGACCATGGTGTCGCTGACGTTGGCGCTGGACAGATCCGGCGGGATTTCCAGCGGCGGCGCCGAGGTCGCCTGTTTGTAGTCGAGCTGACGGTCGCGAATGATGCCGTCCTCACCGCCGACCATACCGCAGCCGCCGAGAACCAGGCCCGCCAGCGTGGCGACAAGAATGTTTCTGTAATGTCTCATTGATCAGATCGCTCCGGCCGCGAGCATCGCATCGCGCACCGCATCGTGGTGAATCGGGGACAAGGGCGTCAACGGCAGGCGGATTCCTTCCGGAATCAGGTTCATGCGCGAAACCGCGAACTTGACCGGAATCGGGTTCGATTCCAGGAACATGGCCTTGTGGAGCGGCTGCAACCGGGCATCGATGGCGTGCGCGCGTTCGGCGTCGCCGGCCAGGGCGGCTTCGGCCATGTGGAACATCTGCAACGGCGCGACGTTGGCGGTGACCGAGATCACGCCGCGCGCGCCGGCCAGCATGGCCGCGCAGGCGAGGTCGTCGTCGCCGCTGAACACGTCCATGCGACCGCCGACGAGGTCAATGAGTTCACGGATGCGATCGACGCTGCCACTCGCCTCCTTGATGCCGACGATATTCGGGATGTCGGCGAGGCGGGCAACGGTGGCCGGTTTCATGTCGACGGCCGTGCGCCCGGGCACGTTGTAGAGAATCTGCGGGATCGCGCAGGCCTCGGCAATCGCGCGGTGATGCCGATACAGCCCTTCCTGGGTCGGCTTGTTGTAGTACGGCGTCACCAGCAGCGCGGCATCGGCGCCGGCCTTCATCGCGCAGCGCGTGAGGGTGATGGCCTCGGCGGTGGAATTCGCACCGGTCCCGGCGATGACGGGCACACGGCCGTGCGCCAGTTCCACCACGCGGCGGATCACCTCGCAATGTTCGTGCTCGTCCAGGGTCGCCGACTCGCCGGTGGTGCCGACCGCGACGATCGCGTTGGTCTCGCTCTCGATGTGGAATTCGACCAGCCGTGCGAGGGCATCGAAATCCAGGCGCCCGTCTTCGTGCATCGGGGTGACGAGGGCAACGATACTGCCGTGAAACATCCGCAAGACTCCACGCGAGCGCGCCCGGCCGGTTAACCCGGCAAGGGCAGCAAAAAGGTGGCTGATGGTAAAGGCGCACCCGGGGTATGACAAGGCAAGGCGCGGTGTCTCAAGGCAACCAGGCTGCCACTATTGGCGCACCGCCGCTTTGCCGATAGAGTCCCCCGCAGATCGTTTCTTCTTCCATCCTCCCAACCTGCCCGGCCGCCATGACCAATCCCAAGCAGAACAACTACCTCGTCATCTCCGCGATGGGTGCCGACCGCCCCGGTATCGTCGATGAATTCTCGGGCCAGATCTTCGAGTGCGGCTGCAACATCGAGGACAGCCGGATGGCCGTGCTCGGCAAGGAGTTCGCGCTGATCCTGCTGGTGTCCGGGCGCTGGGATGCGATCGCCAAGCTCGAGACCGCGCTCGACCCGCTGGCCAAGCGCCTTGACCTGTCCCTCAACCAGCGTCGCACCGACAGTCGCGCGCAAACCGCGGATTCGCTGCCGTATGCGGTCGACGTATCGGCAATGGACCAGCCCGGTATCGTGCACAAGCTGTCGAAGTTCCTCGCCAAGCGCGGCATCAACATCGAGGACATGTCGACCGCGCGCTATCCGGCCCCGCACACCGGCACGCCGATGTTCGGCGTGCACATGACCATCGGCATCCCCGCCAAGACCCAGATCGCCGCGCTGCGTGACGATTTCCTCGATTTCTGCGACCAGCTCAACATCGACGCGGTCATGGAACCGCTGAAAAATTGATTCCAGCCAGCCCCAACGCCCGATTTGCCGCAAAGGCGCAAAGGCGCAAAGGCGCAAAGTTTGAATTCTGAGAATTCGACTTACCTGGCCACCCTTCGGGACCGCCCGTCACATTCCATTGTCTTTGCGCCTTCGCGTCTTTGCGGCAAGCTCATCGCACCCATCATCAGGAGGCCATGAATGACCGTTCCCGCCATCGGCGACGCCGTCCCGGACTTCGAACTCCCCGCCACCGGGGAGCAGACCATCAAGCTCTCGGATCTGCGCGGCCAGGCGGTCGTGTTGTTCTTCTATCCCAAGGCCAGCACGCCGGGCTGCACCAAGGAGGGCCAGCAGTTCCGGGACCTGCACGCACAATTCACGGTCGCCGGCGCCATCGTGCTCGGCATTTCCCGCGACAGCGTGAAGGCGCAGGAGAACTTCAAGGCCAAGCAGGCGTTCCCCTATGAACTGCTGTCGGACAAGGATGAAACCGTCTGCAATCTGTTCGACGTCATCAAGCTGAAAATGATGTATGGCAAGCAGGTGCGCGGCATCGAGCGCAGCACCTTCCTGATCGGCGCGGATGGCGTCCTCCGCCAGGAATGGCGCAAGGTCAAGGTCGACGGCCACGCCCAGACCGTCCTCGACGCCCTCACCGCCTGACCCTTCCCCCAAACTCAAAAAAACAGAATGAACGCCGCCACCAAAGTCCCCGATACCCGCAAGCGCCTATTCGTTCTCGATACCAACGTGCTGATGCACGACCCGACCTCGCTGTTCCGCTTCGAGGAACACGACATCTATCTGCCCATGGTGGTGCTCGAAGAACTCGACGCCGCCAAGAAGGGCACCTCCGAAATCGCCTACAACGTCCGCCAGGTCTCGCGTTTCCTCGACGAGATCATGGCCGACGCCAGCAAGGAAGAGATCGATGCCGGCCTGCCGCTGCCGGCGACATTGAAGGCCACCGATGCCGGCATCGCGCCCGGTCGCGTCTATTTCCAGACCCGCACCCTGCCCGCGCCGCTGGCCGACGGACTGCTGCCGGGCACCAAGGCCGACAACGCCATCCTCGGCACCGCACTCGCGCTCAGCCAGGAACGCGCCGATGTCCGCGTCACGCTGGTGTCCAAGGACATCAACCTGCGCATCAAGGCGGCGGTGGTCGGCATCCACTCCGAGGATTACCACAACGACAAGGTCCTCGAGGACGTCGACCTGCTCTATTCCGGCAGCGAACAACTGCCGGAAGATTTCTGGGAGAAGCACGGCGAGGAGCTCGAATCCTGGCAATCCGAGGGGCGCAGCTACTACCGAATCCACGGCCCGCTGACCGATGCCTGGTACCCGAATCAGTGCATCTACCTGGATGGCGAGGAAGGCTTCGAAGCCGTCGTGCGCAGCAAGGAACCGACCGCGGCGATCGTCGAGTACACCCGCGACTTCCGTAACGAACGCAACGCCGTCTGGGGCATCACCGCCCGCAACCGCGAGCAGAACTTCGCGCTCAACCTGCTGATGGATCCGGAAATCGACTTCGTGACTCTGGTCGGCGTCGCCGGCACCGGCAAGACGCTGCTCACCCTCGCCGCCGGCCTCGCCCAGGTGCTGGAGGACAAGCGCTACAAGGAAATCATCATGACCCGCGTGACCGTGCCGGTCGGCGAGGACATCGGCTTCCTGCCCGGCACCGAGGAGGAAAAGATGACGCCGTGGATGGGCGCGCTGATGGATAACCTGGAAGTGCTAACCAAGTCCGACATGGGCGGTGACTGGGGCCGCATGGCGACCAACGACCTGCTCCATAACCGCATCAAGATCCGTTCGCTGAACTTCATGCGCGGTCGCACCTTCCTGAACAAGTTCATCATCATCGACGAGGCGCAGAACCTCACCGCCAAGCAGATGAAGACCCTGATCACCCGCGCCGGCCCCGGCACCAAGGTGATCTGCCTCGGCAACCTGGGTCAGATCGACACCCCCTACCTGACCGAAACCACCTCCGGCCTCACCTATGTGGTCGACCGCTTCAAGAACTGGGACCACAGCGCCCACACCACGCTGATGCGTGGCGAACGTTCGCGGCTGGCGGATTACGCAACGCAGGTCCTGTAACCCCTCCGCCGGGCCCGGACAAGCCCGGCACCCGAACCATCCACCGCCCCGCCGGCAACGCGGGGCGGTCGGTTCGTGCGGTCCCTCTGCCGCAATGACTTCGGTTACCGGCGCAACATCCGGCTGCCGTTCCCGGTCATATGCTTCGACAAGACACCGAGGGTGAAAGACCAACATGCTGATCAAGAAACCGGATGACATCCGCGAGTCGGAGGTCACCGACCGCGACGTTTACCTGAACCGGCGTGAATTTCTGCGCAAAGCCGGATTGACCACGGCGGGCATCGCGCTGACCGCAGGCGTGGCCACGCAAGCGGCCGGCTGGTGGTTCGGCGGCAAGGACAAGGGTGACGAGCCGGCCTTGGCACGAGGCAAATCGTTGGGGGAGCTGATTGCGAGCCCATATAGCACCGACGAGCCGCTGACGCCGTACGACGACATCACCAGCTACTGCAACTTCTACGAGCTCGGGACCGGCAAATCCGATCCGAAGGAGAACGCCCATTTCCTCAAGCCGGCGCCGTGGTCGGTGGTGATCGAGGGTGAGTGCAACAAACCCGGCGTCTACACGCTGGAAGACATACTCAAGCCGCACCCTCTGGAAGAACGCATCTACCGCCTGCGTTGCGTCGAGGCCTGGAGCGCGGTGATCCCCTGGGTCGGGTTCCCGCTCGCCGATCTGATCAAGCGTTTCGAACCGACCTCCCGCGCCAAATACGTCGAGTTCAGGACGCTGTTCGACCCAAAACAGATGCCCGGCCAACGCTTCCCCATTCTGAACTGGCCCTACGTGGAAGGCCTGCGCATGGACGAGGCGATGAATCCACTGACGCTGCTCGCCGTCGGCCTGTACGGCGAGGAACTGCCGAACCAGAACGGCGCACCGATCCGTCTGGTGGTGCCGTGGAAATACGGCTTCAAGAGCATCAAGTCGATCGTGTCGATCCGCTTCACCGAGGAGCAACCGCTCAATACCTGGCAGGACCAGGCCTCACGTGAATACGGCTTTTACGCCAATGTCGACCCCAACATCGACCACCCGCGCTGGAGCCAGGCCAAGGAACGCCGCCTCGGCGACCTCCTGAAACGCCCGACGCTGCCGTTCAACGGCTACGCGGAGCAGGTCGCGCACCTGTACGCGGGGATGGATCCGAAAAAGTTGTACTGAGGAGGCAGGGTTGATGATGTTCCGGACATCATCGGCCATTGCGGCAAGGCTTCGGGTGGTGCGCATGCCCGGCTCGGGCACACCGTGAAGCCTTTTCCCTGCGCTGCCCTCCGCGCGGAAAAGCCCAGGGCGGGCATCCAGCCCGCCCGTTCGCCGCTGCACGCTTTCGCAGCTCACCCATGCGGCCAACCGTCCCAGCCGGACACCCCCACCACCTGAAGCCCGGAACCAATGGGAATCAAAAAAAAACCGGCGGGAGGCTTTCGCCTTCCGCCGGTTGGGGTTTGGTGGGCCGTCAAGGATTCGAACCTTGGACCAATTGATTAAGAGTCAACTGCTCTACCAGCTGAGCTAACGGCCCGGTACACGTTGAAACATCCGCATGGCGGAAATTTCGAGGCCGCGAATTAGACAACACTCATTCGCGACTTGCAACAAAATGGGGTGACCGATGGGATTTGAACCCACGACCACTGGAGCCACAATCCAGCGCTCTACCAACTGAGCTACGGCCACCATTGTGTCGTACAACCACTGCCGGGAATGGCGCGCCCGGCAGGATTCGAACCTGCTACCCTCGGTTTAGAAGACCGATGCTCTATCCGAATGAGCTACGGGCG
Source organism: Gammaproteobacteria bacterium (assembly GCA_024234895.1). Lineage (GTDB taxonomy): Bacteria > Pseudomonadota > Gammaproteobacteria > JACKNK01 > JACKNK01 > JACKNK01. Next base: position 48,558 of record JACKNJ010000005.1, on the reverse strand, counting down.
CATGTGATTCGACTCACCTGCCGACGATCCGGTCAGACCAAGTCTCAGGATCACAGCCACTCCAGGAGCGAATTGGTCGGGGCAGAGGGATTCGAACCCCCGACCCTCTGCTCCCAAAGCAGATGCGCTACCAGACTGCGCCATACCCCGGTCGTCGCCGTCACACCTGGCCGATTCCATTAAACGGAAATCAGGCCGGTTTCGACGAGGCGCGCAATGGTACGAGGGCGAATGCGGCGCGTCAATGACGCAGACGAATCCGCTTACAACGCTCGGCATAGGTAATACGTGGCAGCGGGGGAATACAGTGGCGCCGCAGCGTTCGCTTGCTCGCGGCGCGCGCCACGCACATAGCCGGTATCCGCACGACCATCGTCAAGCTGCTGATCCAGCCCGCCAGCGGCGTCGGCGTCGAGCCCGGACAGGCAAACGACCACACCCTCAAAGCCGAAATTGCCGCTCTGGACGCCCATGTAACCCCCAGCCGCATTGGCCGGCAATCCAAGCGAGCGCAGTCCGTCGATGAATCCCGGCCACATGCGGGCACGCCGCAGGTGCATCCAGACCAGCTTGGACTCCGGGATTGCACCGGGCTCATCCATGTCGATCGGCCCGGTATGCAACCAGTCGCCGTCGATGCGGCCATCGCCATTTCCGTTGGGCACCACCTCACCCCAGCGCGAACTCACGGTCGGGTCATCGCCGGGAAGATATCCGAAGCGATCCAGGTAGCTCTGCACGGCGGAACGACCACTGTTCAGGTCGTCCGCCAGTTCGCGCAGTTCCTCGTTGATCACTATCTGGCGACCGATCCAGAAGGCCGCCCCCATCAGAGCCGCCACGGACAGCAGCTTGAGCAGGTCGAACAGGTTCAAACCGCGCTTGGTGTTGATGCGATCGCGAACCCGGCGGATCAGAACGGCATCCCCCCGCCCGGTCCGCCCATGCCACCGAACCCGCCCGGGCCACCCATGCCGCCCAGGCGACCGGCCATGCCGCGCATCATGTTCTTCATCTTGCCGCCCTTCATCTTCTTCATCATCGTCTGCATCTGGGTGAACTGCTTGAGCAGACGATTCACCTCCGGCACCCCGGTGCCGGAACCGGCGGCGATGCGCTTCTTGCGGGGCCCGTTGATGACCTTCGGGAACTGCCGTTCCTGCGGCGTCATCGAATTGATGATCGCGATGGTGCGCTTGATCTCCTTGTCGTTGACCTGGTCCTTGACGTGCTTGGGCACGTTGGCCATGCCGGGCAGTTTCTCCATCAGGCTCTGCAGATTGCCCATGCCGGCCATCTGCTGCATCTGCTCACGGAAATCCTCGAGATCGAATCCCTTGCCCTTCTGCAACTTCTTGGCGAGTTTCTCAGCCTTCTCGTGATCGACGCTGCGATGCACCTCCTCGACCAGCGACAGCACGTCGCCCATGCCGAGGATGCGCGAGGCGACGCGATCCGGATGGAACGGCTCCAGCGCGGTGGTCTTCTCGCCGACACCGAGGAACTTGATCGGCGCGCCGGTGATATGGCGGATCGACAAGGCCGCGCCGCCGCGCGCGTCACCGTCGGTCTTGGTCAGCACCACGCCGGTAAGCGGCAACGCCTCGTGGAAGGCCTTGGCGGTGTTGGCCGCATCCTGGCCGGTCATCGAGTCGACCACGAACAGGGTCTCGACCGGCTTCACCGCCGCATGGATGCGCTTGATCTCATCCATCATCTCGGCGTCGACGTGCAGACGGCCGGCGGTATCGACGATGACCACATCGAGGTGCTGCATGCGCGCCTGATCGATGGCGCCGCGGGCGATGTCGACCGGGTCCTGATCCGGCCTGCTGGGCCGGAAACCGACGCCGATCTCCTTGGCCAGCGTCTTCAACTGCTCGATGGCCGCCGGACGATAGATGTCGCAGCTGACCATCAACGCATTCTTCTTCTCGCGCTCCTTCAGGAAGCGCGCGAGCTTGGCGGCGGTGGTCGTCTTGCCGGAGCCCTGCAAGCCGGCCAGCAGGATCACCGCCGGCGGCTGGGCACGCAGGTTCAATCCCTCGTTGACCTGGCCCATGACCGCGACCAGTTCGTCGTTTACGACCTTGATCAGTGCCTGACCCGGGCTGAGGCTGCCGACCACCTCCTGGCCGACCGCGCGCACCTTCACGCGTTCGATGAACTCACGCACGACCGGCAGCGCGACGTCCGCCTCCAGCAGCGCGCGGCGAACCTCGCGTAGCGCCTCGTCGATGTTCTCCTCGGTCAAACGGGCCTGGCCGCGCAGGCGTTTGATGGTGTCGTTCAGGCGATTGGTGAGGTTATCGAACATAAGTGACGGGGCCATTCCGCGATGGAAAAACGGGCGCCGAGTATAAGCGAAGCCCCAAGACCACGGCCAAGCCGGTCTGGCCATGCCAGCTTGCCCGCGGCGTGTGTCATGGCGATTGCGCTTGTGCCATCATCGACCGCCACCATGGTTTCCCCGCACCTTCAATCGATCACCGCCTCATGACCCTGGTCATCGCCAGTTCATTCGCCGTCTTCGCCTACGTCGCCGCCACCGTCGGCCTGTGGCTGCGCATGCGCCGCGTTGCCGGCGGCCAGAGCATGAACAAGACGCCGATCGTCGCGGTCGGCCTGATCGCCGGCATCGCCCACGCGGTCGCGATCTATCACGCCATCCACTCCGCCGGCGGCATCAACCTCGGGTTTTTCAACGCGCTGTCGCTGGAAGGCTGGCTGATCGCCCTGCTGATGACCCTGGCCGCGACCCGCCAGCCGGTCGAGAACCTCGGGGTCGCGCTGTATCCGCTGGCGCTCCTGTCGTTGCTGGCGATGGTCGGCTTCCAGGCCGACGAGATCCTGCCGATCGAACCGGGCAGCCCGTTGCAGATCCACATCCTGCTGTCGATCGGTGCCTACGGTGTCCTGACCATCGCCGCCGTGCAGGCCGGCGCACTGGCCATCCAGGACCGCTCCCTGCGCAATCACCAGCCCGGTGGGCTGATCCGCGCCCTGCCCCCGCTGCGCGTGATGGAAGACTTGCTCTTCCACCTGATCGGCGTCGGCTTCGCCCTGCTGACCATGGCGCTGCTGACCGGCATCATCTTCCTCGAAGACATCTTCGCGCAGCACCTGGTGCACAAGACCGTGCTGTCGATGATCGCCTGGGCGCTGTTCGCGGTCCTGCTGTGGGGCCGTATCCGCCACGGCTGGCGCGGTCGCAAGGCGATCCGCTGGACGCTCGGCGGCTTCGTGATCCTGCTGCTCGCCTACTTCGGCAGCAAGGCCGTGCTGGAACTCATTCTCAAAGTCCCGATGACCTGATCATTCCCCGGCACCAAATCGAGACATCCACATGGACGGGACAGAACCCATAACGCAGGGATTGCGGCGCCGGCGCCTGGTGGCGAACGTCACCATTATCGTGGCGACGGTGGTCTTCGGAAAGATCGCCAAGACCTGGAACTCGGACGTGCTCTTTATGGTCGGCCTGGTAATCGTCTGGGGCCCCATGGCGATCTACTACGGGCTATACATCAGCCGCCTGACCTGCCCGCGCTGCGGGGAGAACTTTGGCTGTAACTGGGAGCGGCACAGCACCCCTGGGATGAGGCTGTTATCGCCGTTGTGCGTTCCGAGCAAATGCCCGGAATGTGGTTACCGGGAAAAATGAGACTTCGATTCCGGCCACCAAGCCGGCAACGCTGCGCTTATACCGGCCTACAACTGATCGTCCCGTTGCCCGCAAACGCACTACGGCAACAGCGTTCAACGCAGATCCGCGGAGAACGCAGAGTTTTTTAGCTAACGACGCTAGAGCGCTTCCACCAACAAGACGGGCTGCCGGCTCAATGCCGGCGGCCCGTCTTCATTTCCACTCCCCTCTCCAGGCTTCCAGGGGCAGGTAAAGCCCCTTGGGACCGTCGGCGTGATGGATCACGCCGTCGAGCATGCATGGATGCACTTGTTGCGTGTCCCGAGGGGCTTTACCTGCCCCTGGAAGCCATGCCACCAAACCCGATGATGTTCACAACATCGTCAACAACCCAATCGCGGCGAGACGCCGCTCCCACACATCAAAACAAAACGGGTGAGCAGCCAAAGCCACCCACCCGTCAGGATCGCGAGAAAACGCAGATAAGGCTTAGCGGTACGCCAAACCCATCACCTGCCGGACCTCTTCCATGGTCTCCTGCGCCACATCGCGCGCCTCCTCACAACCCTCATCGATGATCGTTCGTACAGTATTGATATCGTTCTGATATTCCCGAGCTCTTTCCTGAATTGGCAGGAGTTCGGCACGCACGCCATCAATCACGTGCGCCTTGCAATCCAGGCAGCCGATAGCGGCGGTGCGACAACCATCGGCGATCTCCGCGCGGGTCGATTCGTCGGTGTAGACCTCGTGCAACTGCCACACCGGGCACCGGGTCGGATCGCCCGGATCGGTTCGGCGCACGCGCGCCGGGTCGGTCGGCATCCTGCTCAGACGTTGGGCAACCTCATCCGGGTCATCACGCAGCGCGATGGTGTTGTTGTACGACTTGGACATCTTCTGCCCGTCCAGCCCAGGCATCTTCGAGGTCGGCGTCAACAGCGCCTCGGGCTCCGGCAGGATGATGCGGCCACCGCCCTCCAGATAACCAAGCAGGCGCTCCTTGTCGCCGATGGAGATGTTCTGCTGGTCGTCGATCAGCGACTGCGCGACCGCCAGGGCCTCGCCGTCGCCCTGCTCCGTGTATGCCTTGCGCAGCTTGTGGAACAGCTTCGCGGCCTTCTTGCCCATCTTGCGGACGGCGTCCTCGGCCTTCTCCTCGAAGCCCTCCTCGCGCCCATAGAGATGGTTGAAGCGGCGCGCGACCTCGCGGGTCAGCTCGACGTGCGCGACCTGATCCTCGCCGACCGGCACGCGATTGGCGCGATAGATCAGGATGTCCGCGCTCTGCAGCAGCGGATAGCCGAGGAACCCGTAGGTGGCGAGATCCTTGTCCTTGAGTTTGTCCTGCTGATCCTTGTAGGTCGGCACGCGCTCCAGCCAGCCGAGCGGCGTCATCATCGACAGCAGCAGGTGCAGTTCGGCGTGTTCGGGCACCCGCGATTGCAGGAACAGCTTGGCCGCGTTCGGGTTCACGCCCGCCGCGAGCCAGTCGACCACCATGTCCCAGACCGACTCGGCGATGACACCCGGCGACTCGTAGTGCGTGGTCAGGGCATGCCAGTCGGCGACGAAGAAGAAGCATTCGAACTCGTGCTGGAGCTTGACCCAGTTCTTCAGCACGCCGTGGTAATGACCGAGATGGAGTTTGCCGGTCGGGCGCATGCCCGACAGGACGCGTTCGTTGGACGCAGATGGCACGGTGGGGAGTTTCCTGACGTTCAGAGCCCGAGCAGGGCGAAGATGAATTTCGTGGTGAAGCCTATCAGCGGACCGAGGATGCCCGCCAACACACCGGTCGCCAGCAGCACGATCATGATGATCAGGCCGAACGGCTCGATCCGGCCCAGCAACGTCGCCGCGCGGTCCGGCAGCAGGCCGGCCAGCACCCGGCCGCCGTCGAGCGGCGGGATCGGCAGCAGGTTCAGCAGCATCAGCACCAGATTGATCTGGATGCCGACCTCGGCCATGTACAGGAACGGCTTGATGTCCGCGCCCGCGCCGCTGTAGCCGGCATAGGCGAACACCAGCTTCAGGAACACGCCCCAGCCGATCGCCATGACCAGATTGATGCCCGGCCCGGCCGCAGCGACCAGCGCCATGTCGCGCTTCGGGTTGCCGAGCCGGTTGAAGGCCACCGGCACCGGTTTGGCCCAGCCGAACAGGAAGCCGGTCTTGGCCAGAACCAGCGCGGCCGGAATCAGGATCGTGCCGACCGGATCGACGTGCTTGAACGGGTTCAGCGTCAGCCGCCCGGCGCGATCGGCGGTCGGATCGCCGAACTGCTTGGCGACCCAGCCGTGCGCGACCTCGTGCACGGTGATCGCCAGGATGATGGGAATGCCCATCACCCAGATCAGTTGCAGCGTGCTCAGTTGTTCGAACATGGATATTCGCCCGTCGTCAGCCGAAAGGAGACGGATCGCCCTGCCCCACGCGCACCACTTCCGGCACGCCGTCGGTGTAGACCACCACCGTGGTCGGCTCGATGTGGCAGGTGCCGCCGTCAATGATCAGATCGACGTGCTTCTCCAAACGTTCCCGGATCTCCCACGGATCGTTGATGGGCATTTCATCGCCGGGCAGGATCAGCGTCGAACTCATCAGCGGCTCGCCGAGTTCACCCAGCAGCGCCTGCGTGATCGCGTGCCCCGGCACGCGGATGCCGATGGTCTTGCGTTTCGGATGCACGAGACGACGCGGCACCTCGCCGGTCGCGCGCAGGATGAAGGTGTAAGGCCCCGGCGTATGCGCGCGCAGGACTCGATACATGGTGTTGTCGACGCGCGCATAGGTGGAGATGTCGGACAGGTCGCGACAGACCAGCGTGAAGTTGTGCTTGTCGTCCAGATCGCGGATGCGGCGGATGCGATCCAGCGCGCCCTTGTCGTCGAGCTGACAGCCGATCGCGTAACTGGAATCGGTCGGATACACGACCACCCCGCCCTGACGGATGATGTCCACCGCGCTGCGGATCAGGCGCGGCTGCGGGTTGTCGGGGTGAATCTCGAAGTACTGGCTCATGGCAAGCTCGAAGGAAGATCAGGACCAACGGGTCCAGACGGGAGTGAGATCAGCGGGCAGCGGCGGCAGGCGCCCGAGTTCGATCCACGGATTTTCCGGGCCGTGATAATCGGAACCGCGCGAGGCGAGCAGCCCGTGGCGGCGCGCGACCTCCGCCATGTTCCGTGCATCATCGCTGGTATGGCTGCCCGAAATCACCTCGATTCCCTCACCACCGGCGGCGATGAACTGATTCACCAGCGCGCGCAGCTTGGTCGCGGTCAGGTCATAGCGGGCCGGGTGGGCGATCACCGCGTTGCCGCCGGCGCCACGAATCCAGCCGACCACGTCGTCCAGCGGCGCCCAGGCACCGGCCACGAAACCGGCCTTGCCGTTGATCAGATACTTGCGGATGGCCTTGCCGAGTTCGTCCTCGTAGCCGTCCTGAACCAGCAGTCGACCGTAGTGGGTGCGCGCGACCAGGCCGCCCGTCGCCATCGCGCGGGCGCGGCGCTCGGCGTCCTTCACGCCGATCTTCTCCAGCTTCTCGCCCATGCGGGTCGCGCGGCGCTCACGCTCCTCGCGGATCGAAGCCAGCCCGGCCTGCAACCCGGCGTTGTCCGGGTCGACGTTCAGACCGCAGACGTGGATGGTGCGCCCCGCCCAGGTCACCGAGATCTCGACGCCGTTGACCAGGCGGATCCCCGCCGCCTCCGCGGCCGCCCGCGCCTCCGCCAGGCCGGCGGTGCTGTCGTGATCGGTAAGGGCCAACGCATCCACGCCCTGCGCGGCCGCGCGCTCGACCAGCGCGGTCGGGCTCAGCGTGCCGTCGGAGGCGGTGGAATGGCTGTGGAGGTCGTAATGCATCGGGGTTTCACCTGTGGGAGCGGCGGCCCGCCGCGATCAACGGTCGGACCACCCGCCGGCCAATCGCGGCGGGACGCCGCTCCCACATGGGCGTGATCACTCGCAGAACAGCGTCTTGGCGTAGGCGCCGCGCATCTTGATCGAGTTGCGATACATCTGCGCGAACTCGGGCACCACGGAATTCTGCACCGACGGCATCGCCAGCAGGTGATCGCTCCAGGTCGAAACCTTCGGGTAATCGTCACGCTCGTAGACGCGGCACTTCTCGTTGAGCAGTTCCAGGCGCATGAACAGCGGCGCGACCGCGAAGTCGACCAGCGCCGGCTCCTCACCATTGAAGTACGGGCCCTCGATGATCTCCTCGAACCAGTCCAGCTTCTCGATCAGGGACTGGCGGGCCTTCTTGTAGCTCTGTTCATCGTTGGCGCCGGTCAGCTGGAACATGTCGCCGAACGCGGCCGAGCCGAACTCGGTCCAGGCGCGGTTCTTGGCCCGCAGCAACGGATCGGTCGGCTGCACATTGCCGGGCGTCGCCTCGTCGATGAACTCCGCGATCACGGCGGACTCGAACAGCACCGTATCGCCGTTGACCTTCATGACCGGCACTGCGCCCGTCGGCGACAGGTCATGGAACCACTCCGGCGGATCGGACAGATCGATGAAGGTGATGCGGTGCGGGACATCCTTGTGCAGCATCATGATCACGGAGCGCTGCACGAACGGGCAGAGCTTGAAGCTGATCAGTTCCAGGTCGAGTTCCACGGGCGTTTCCTCGGCATTGACGGCAGATTTACGAAAGGGCCGCGATGGTAGGATGAAGCCCCTGCATGGGCAAATTGAGGTCAGCCGCCAGATGAAACCGGAATGGAAAGAATTCCTCACGGACGCCGGCGCGGAATTCGCCGCCAACGGCAGCGTCGAGAGTTTCGGCAATCCCAACCGTGAGTTGCAGGTCTCGCCCGCCGGCGAGGTGATCTGCGATCTCTCGCACCTCGGCCTGATCTCGGCCCACGGCGAGGAAGCCCGCAGCTTCCTGCAGGGCCAGCTCAGCAACGACATCCACCAGGTCGCGGCCAACCGCAGCCAACTCTCCGCCTACAGCACCGCGAAAGGCCGGATGCTGGCACTGTTCCGCATCTTCCAGCGCGACCAGGGCCTGTATCTCGAACTGCCGCGCGACAACCTCGAGGAAACCCTCAAGCGCCTGCGCATGTTCGTGCTGCGCGCCAAGGTCACCCTCGACGACGCCAGCGATGCCTTCGTGCGCATCGGCCTGGCCGGGCCGCGTGCCGAGGACCGTCTGCATGCCGCCGTCGGCCCTTACCCCGCCGAACCCGGCCACGTGGTGCAGACCAAAGGCGTGACCGTGATCCGCCTGCCCGGCGTGCGCCCGCGCTTCGAGATCTGCGGTGAGCTGGATGCCATGAAGGCGATCTGGAACGACCTCAATGTCGACTGCGCCCCGGTCGGCGCGCCGGTCTGGAAACTGCTCAACGTGCTCGCCGGCATACCGACCGTCTACGCGAGCAACCGCGAGGCCTTCGTCGCCCAGATGACCAACCTCGATCGCCTCGACGGCATCAACTTCAAGAAGGGTTGCTACACCGGGCAGGAGATCGTCGCGCGCATGCACTATCTCGGACAGCTCAAGCAGCGCATGTACGTGGCGGTGGTCAACGCCGATGCCAGACCGGGCGACGAATTGTTCGCCGACGGCCATGCCACCGGCAAGGTCGTCGAGGCCGCGCCCTACCCGGAAGGCGGCCACGCCCTGCTCGGCGTGATGCGCATCGCCGCGTTCGAGGCCGGCAAGGTCACTCTGGGCGAAAGCGGTCCGGCGCTGCGTTTCCTCGATCTGCCCTACACCCTCGACGATGCGTGACACCCCGTAGGATGGGCAAAGCGAAGCGTGCCCATCGCAAGTCGCCCCGGAATATCAGCCGACCAGACCAGGCCCGCCGCTAGCGATGGGCACGTCCCGCCGGCCCTTGGCCCGTCCTAAGAGGCGCGCGGATAGATCGCCGCCAGCGCCTCCGGCAGTTCCGGGTAGTTGAAGCGGAAGCCGGCCCGCAGGAGTTCCGCCGGTTCGGCCTGCTGACCGGTCAGCACCAGCGCGGCCGCCTCGCCGAGCAGCAGACGCATCGCAAAAGCCGGTGCAGGCAGCCAGAACGGACGCCCCAGCGACTTCGCCAGGATGCGGCCGAAATCCGCATTACTGACCGGAGACGGCGCCGCCAGATTGAACGCCCCGCCGCCCGTGTATTCCTCGATCAGGAAGCGGATCGCGCGCACCTCGTCGTCGAGGTGAATCCAGCTCAGCATCTGCCGGCCGTGGCCCAGCGGACCGCCGAAACCCATCCGCACCGGCATTGCCATGCGCGGCAAGGCGCCGCCGTGCGCGGCCAGCACCACGCCGGTGCGAATGACCACCCGGCGTATGCCCAGTTGACCGGCATCCTCGGTGGACGCTTCCCAATCGACCGCCAAACGGGCGAGAAAGTCATCGCCCGGGGGGCAGGATTCCACACATTGCGGCGCGTCGTCGCCATCCCAACTGCCGTAGACACCGACCCCGGATGCCTGCACCAGCACCGCCGGTGGCATATCCAGGGTCTTCATCGCCGCCATCAGCGCGGCGCCGGCGGACAAGCGGCTGTCGCGGATCTTCGCCTTGTAGGCAGCGTTCCAGCGCGCCGGGATCGCCCCATCCCCGGCCAGACTCGCGCCGGCCAGATTGACCAGCGCGTCGGCGCGTTCCAGCGTCTTCGCCCACGGCCCGACATCACGCCCGTTCCAGACCGCGATTCGCGCACCCGCCGCCACCCGGGAACGATCTTCCGAGCGGCTGAGGATGGTGACTTCGTGCCCATCCGCGAGCAGCGACGGGCTCAACGCGCGCCCGATGAACCCCGTTCCACCCGCGATCACGACATGCATGGCCGACCTCTCCCGAACGTTATTGGCAGGCAGGAGCAGCGTCCCGCCACGATGGCCGCGTTGACTATCGCGATGATCGATCGCGGCGGGACGCTCCCACCAAGGATGCGCTTGAGCGAGCTCTTCTACACTGCGCTATCTGCTTTACGAGGCGACAAGCATGACTTCGATCCGGCGCGCGATCAGCGCATTGGCTTTGTGGACTTTGTGGTTCTCCCAGATCGCCGCCGCGCTCGAAACCGTCACCGTCGACACGCCGGCGCACGGTGAGGTCCTCGCGCACCGGACCGTCGCCCCGGCACCAACCGCTACCCTGATCTGGCTGCTGTCCGAACACGGCCTGACCGAGGGCGTGAGCCGGCTCGCCGACGGGCTGGCGGCGCGGGGACTGGATGTCTGGCTGCTCGACCCGTTCCAGAGCTGGTTCCTGCCGACCGCACCGTCCAGCCTCGCGGAGTTCAACCGGGATGCGCTGGCCGCCGCGGTGGCATCCATCGCCAGCCAGACCGGGCGGCCCGTATTTCTGGCCAGCAACGACCGGGCCGGCGGGGCGCTGCTGGAGACCGCGCAACGCCTCCCCACCGGCATCGCGCGCGGCATCCTGCTGATCTCGCCGAACGTCTACCGCAACACGCCGGCGCCCGGGCAGCCGGCGGCCTACCTGCCCGCCACCGCAACCAATCGGCTACCCGTGTTCCTGATGATCCCCCGCCAATCGACGCTGTACATCCGCCAGGCCGATCTGCAAACCCAACTCGGCAGCGGCGGCGCGCCGGTCTGGATCGAGACGCTCGCCGACGTCCGCGACCGCTTCTTCTTCCGCCCGGATGCCAGCGCCCGGGAGAATCTCGCCGGTGAGCAACTACCGCTACGGATCGCACGCACGCTGCGCTTGCTCGCCAACGCCCCGCAGGCCGTATCGACAGCAAGCCTTCCCGCGCTCCCGCGCAATGAAGAACCGGCTCCCGCCGCGCCGCCGACCCGCACCCTGCGTCCGCACACCGGCGACCCGCTACCGCCGCCGCTGTCGCTTGTCGATCTGGACGGCCGGGAACGGTCGTTGGCCGATCATCGCGGCAAAGTCGTGCTGGTGAATTTCTGGGCCAGCTGGTGCCCACCCTGTGTGCATGAAATGCCCTCGATGGCCCGCCTGCAGACGCGACTCGGCAACGAAGAGTTCGCGATCCTCGCGGTCAACCTCGGCGAGCCGCGCGACGCGATCCAGGCTTTTCTCACCGAACACCCCGTCAATTTCCCGGTACTCCTTGACGAGAACCAGCGCATGCCACGCAGCTGGCGCGTGTTCGCCTACCCGACCAGCTATCTGCTCGATCGCCAGGGGCGCATCCGGCACGCCGTCGCCGGCGGCCTGGAATGGGACGAACCCGACATCCTCGCCACCATCCAAACGCTGATCGCCGAACCGGCGCGGGACTGACCCGTCCCCGGCGGGACGATCCGGGCCGTGGCCTCGGCAGGGTTTCCGGCTAGCCGTCTGTCGGACTCAGGCGGATCGACGCGAAAATCGCATGGCGGTCATCAGTTCAGTTTATCGACCGAGCTGAATGGCCAGACCATTGAACGTGGGGCAAGCTGGAATGATGCCTGCCAAGCGGTTCGCAGCCGATTCATCCCAAGTCCGACAGGCTGCTAGCATGCGGTTTCCCCCAACCTTCCCCACTGCCCGCACGTGACCCGATCCGCCGCCCGTTCCGCGTTGATCCCGACGCTCAAATCCGCCCGGCTTTGGGGCATGGCCCTGACTGCCTGGGGCGGCTTCGCGGTCGGCACCCTGCTATTGCTCGCCGGCCTCGCCAGCGACAACCCTGCCCTGTTGTGGGCCGCCACCCCGCTGGTGGTCGTCAGCGCCATCCTGGCCCTGCGCGTGCTGCGCGAGCTGAGTCGCCGCCTCCAGCAACCATTGGTCGCGGTCGGCGACTGGGCCGCGCAGATGCACGCCGGCAAACTCAACGCCAACGTCGACATCGCCGCCGACGGCCCGCATGCCCAGCTCGCCCGCGACCTGAACGACATCGGCGAGGAATTCCGCACCCTGTCGTGGGACATGGACGCGCGGGTCAGCCAGCAGACCGAACGGCTGGTGCGCAAGACCCGCTCGCTGCAACTGCTCTACGACGTGGCCTCCGCGATCAGCCAGGCGCGGGATGTCGACGACCTGCTCACCGCCTTCCTGCACACACTGATCGAGGTCGTGCACGCAGAAGCCGCGACCGTGCGCCTGCTCAGCCGTGACGGACGCATGCGGCTGGTCGCCAGCAACGGTTTCGACACCTCGGTGATCGCCGCCGACCGCGTGATTCCGGATTCCCAGCGCGGCCTTTGCGGCGCGGCGATCCTCGACGGCGGCACCCGCCGCGCCTACCACGACGACGACGACAAGGCCGTCGGCGACTTCAAGAAGCCCCACTACATCCCCTACGTCGACGACGACAACATCGAGATGGTCACGGTGCCGCTCAAGCACCGCGAGAAGACCCTCGGCGTCTACAACCTGTTCGTGCGCAAGGACCGCGAGATCCCCGACGAGGTCCTCGAACTGCTGACCAGCATCGGCCAGAACCTCGGCATGGCGATCGAGAAGGCCCGCCTGGACCAGGACACCACCCGCCTGTCGCTGGTCGAGGAACGCAGCCGCCTTGCCAACGAACTGCACGACTCGCTCGCGCAGACGCTCGCCGGCATGAAGTTCCAGATGCGCATGCTCGACGACACCCTGCCTGCCGAATCCGCCGACCAGGAATACGGCCAGGAGCTCAACAACCTGCGCCACATGCTCGACGAGGCCTACAGCGAGCTGCGCGAACTGATCGCGCACTTCCGCGCGCCGGTCGACAAACGCGGCCTGATCCCTGCCCTGCAGGGCATCATCGAGCGCTTCAAGCGGGTCGGCGACATCGCCATCTTCTATCAGCAGCAATGCCCCGATCCGGAACTGCCGATCGACGTCGAGGTGCAGGCCCTGCGCATCGTCCAGGAGGCGCTGGCCAACATCCGCAAGCACGCCCACGCCCGCACCGTGCGGGTGCTGCTGCGCTGCGACAACGACCGCGACTACAGCATCCTGATCGAGGACGACGGCGTCGGCATCGGCGAACCGGTGCTGCAAGGCAAACCCGGCGAGCACATCGGCCTGACCATCATGCAGGAGCGCGCCCAGCGCATCGGCGGCGAACTCACCATCGAAAGCGAGCCCGGCGACGGCACCCAGGTGCAGCTCTCCTTCAGCCACCCGCGTCGCGGCGCGACCGATCCGCTACCCGGTACCCGGTAATCGCCGGTGGCCTTTGCCGCCGCCGCGTCCGACAATGGCCCGCATCTTCCCCAGTCCGCAGCCGAACGCCCGCCCATGCGCATCATCCTGATCGACGACCACGCCCTGTTCCGCACCGGACTCCAGGAACTGCTCAGCCGCCGCGACATCGACGTGGTCGCCGCGGTCGCCGACGGGCGCGAAGGCATCAACCTCGCCCAGGAACTGCGACCGGACGTGATCCTGCTCGACCTGCGCATGCCCAACATGAACGGCGTGTCGGTCCTGCAGAACCTGCGCAACGAAGGCCTGACGATGCCGGTGGTCATGCTCACCACCAGCAACGAGGAACGCGATCTGGTCGAGTGCCTGCGCAACGGCGCCTCGGGTTATCTGCTCAAGGACATGGAGCCGAACGAACTGGTCGCCGCGCTGACCGACATCGTCAACGGCAAGACCATCATCGCCCCCGAACTCGCCGGCGTGCTCGCCAAGGTCGTCAGCGGCGGCGAGACCGCGCCCGCCGAGGAAGAAAAGCCCAGTCAGTTCTCCGACCTGACCGCCCGCGAAACCGAAATCCTCTGCCTGCTCGCAGAAGGCCAGAGCAACAAGGTCATCGCCCGCAATCTGGGCATCTCGGACGGCACCGTGAAGCTCCACGTCAAGGCCATCCTGCGCAAACTCGGCGTGCACTCCCGCGTCGAAGCCGCCGTGCTCGCCGTCGGTCAGGGCTTCTGCAGCAACAACTGACCGGCCGCCGCGCCACAGTCCGGAATCGCCAACCCCGGCGGCAGTTGCGTCGCCGCATCCCCGCAGGCCGTATCCAGTTGCGCCTGCGTCAAGCCTTCGCTGAAGCGCAGATACGCAGCGCGCAGATCGGCGCCATCGAAGCGCGCACCGTCGACCAGCACATGGCTCAGACTCGCGCCAACCGCGTTCACGCCGCGCAGGTCCGCGCCCCGGAAATCCGCCGCATAAGCCCGAATGCCGCGCAGGTCCGCCCCGCGCAGATCGGCGTCACGGAAATCGGCACCCTGTACCCAGGTCACGTGCAGGGACGCCTCACGAAGGTTTGCACCGGCCAAGCGGGCACGGCGCAGATAGCTGCGATCCAGTTTCACGCCCTTCAGTCCGGCTCCGGAGAAGTCCGCGTAGCGCAGATTCCGGTCGCTCAGATCGAAGCCCTCGAGGTCCATTCCCGGCGCGACGACGAAGGCCGCCACCCCCATGCGCTCCAGCCAGCCGGGCACCCAAACTCTCGGCCCATCCGCCACCAGACAGTCGACCCGCCCACCTTCCCCGCAGCGGGTCTCGCCCCAGATCACCCCATGACTGACCAACACCATCATCGCCGCGAGCACCGCTGACGCCGCATATCGAATCCGGGCTCGCCAACCCCGACAGCACAGCCACAACGCCCCCGCCGCCACCAGTACCAGAACCCCGCTGACCGCGACCTCGTGCAAGGCCAGCGAACGCAACCAGCTCGCCATCGAGATCATCAGGAGCAGCGCGGCGAATACGCTGGCCGAGACTGGCGTCACCACTTTCCGGACCAGCAGAAAAAGCACCGCCATCGACAACGGCACCACCAGCAGCACAGCTGGCAAGGACAGCAGCCCCCGACCGTCATCACCGAGCAGCAGCACCCCCAGGACGGCCAGCCCCAGGTAGGCAATCACCAGCACGGTTTTCACCTCCCCGGCCTCAGGTCGAAACGTCCCCGATCCGCGCCCGCACCGACGCGATCTTGCCGGCCATGCGATCGGATTTGTCCTTGCGGATATCGAACTTGATCGACCCATAAATGCGCTGGCAGCCCATCGACTCCAGCAAGGCGTTGCTGCGCTCGACCAGGGCCAACGCGGTCGCGAAATCGTCCGTCTCGACGATCGTCCCCATCGGCGTCAGCTGATACGGCAACCCGCTCTCATCGATCAGCCGGATCACCTCGCTGACCGACGCGCTCAGGCTCTCGCCCTGATCGGTCGGAAAAATGCTGAATTCCAGAAGCACGGACATGCGTATTCACCCCTGCGGTCGGCCAAGCGGTGGCCCGGATACGCGACCTTACCCGCTCAAGCGCACACAATCGCCTGCGTAACGCCCGCCACATCAGACCAAACGCACCTTGTTCAACCGTCCAACGACGCCCCCCCGAGCTCGTGACAACGTAGGGCGGAAGCCGCAGGCGTTCCGCCGAACGGCGGTCGGCACTGCGACGCCGCCGGGAAAGACCCAACGCATCCCGTGCCCCCCCCCGACCGTCGGCGGAACCCCTCCGGGTTCCGCCCTACCTCACCGTTCCCCGGCATCGAATTCCCCGGCATCCCCACCCCAATCCGACGCCAGCACCCCGCGTTCGACATACCGATGAAACGTCGAATAGGGCCAATCCCGCACCCGCGTCACCCACCCATGCTTGACCGGGTTGAAATGGATGTAATCGACGTGCCGGGCAAAATCCGCCTCGTCGCGAATCTCATGCTCCCAGAAGCGCCGCTGCCAGATACCCCGTTCCCCGCGTGAAACCCGCGCCGGGTTGCGCGTCTCCCCGCGCGGGATGGCCCGCACGAATCGGATCTTCATCGCCTTGATGCGGTTCGCGTAATCCGCATCCCCGTCCGGCAGCGTGATGATCCAGTGCATGTGCTCCGGAAGCACCACCCAGGCGTCGATGTCGAACGGGCGTTGCGCCTTGGTAACGCGCACCGCCTCCCGCAGCGCCTCGATGTGACGCACCAAGAGGTCCGTGCGCCGATCCAGCAAGGTCAACGTGAAGAAAAACGTCCCCCCTGGTCGCCACACCCTTCGATAGTTCGGCATTCCCTTGCTCCCGTTGTTGATGCATTGGCCGTAAGCCCTTCAACCCCATCCCGTAGGGCGGAACCCCGCAGGGGCTTCCGCCAGATCACACCTTAACCGCACACCAAACATCGTTCGGCGGAAACCCCGTTGGGGTTCCGCCCTACCGGCGCACCCCATCCCGTAGGGCGGAACCCCGCAGGGGCTTCCGCCATATCACACGTTACCGCACACCAAACGTCGTTCGGCGGAAGCCCCTTTGGGGTTCCGCCCTACGGGCTTCGCTCGCGGGTGCGTTAATACTCATTCGTCCCCGCATCGGCGCAGGTGCCGCTGTACACGCGGATAGCGAGGTTGCGCCTGCCTCCACTGACGCTCACCGTTCCGCTACAGGCCCGGGCACCATTGATGCCACCGCCCTCGAAGGTGCCGCTCCAGGAATAACTGCCAGCGATGCCCCGCCCCTGGTCATGAATTCCGCCTGTTCCACGGGCTCCCGGCGAAAAACTCCCAGGCCCGCCCGAAATACTCAAGGACTGGGTCCCGCAGTACAGAAACCCGCAGACCATTTGCAGATCGACGTTGACCCACGGCACTGCGCCGCCACCACTCGACACCGATGCGCTGTTCGCCCGCTGCCGTTCCAGTTCCGCCAGCCGCCGCTGTTCCTCCTCCCGCCGACGACGCTCTTCGGCTTGCCGACGCCGTTCCTCGGCGGCGGCCTCGCGCTGGGCGATCAAGCCCTCCACCGCCTTGAACTCATCCGGCGCGTAGCCCTTGTGCCGGGCGCGTTCCAGGTAATCGCGGGCCGCGCCGAAGTTCTCGCCATTGGCCGCCTGGCGGGCGCGTTGCAGCAGTTCGCCCTGCTCGCTGCGTTCCAGTTGCTCCATCTCCTCAAAGCTGAAATCCGCCACGGCGGTTAGCGGCATCCACCCGCAAGCCGTCCCCAGCACCATGGCCTGCCCCAGCAATCGCATCGTTCGCCGTGTTTGCATGTCGTTCTCAAATCTCAAACACACCCCCGCAGGAGCGGCTTCAGCCGCGATTGAAGCTTCGATCCAGCACCGATCGCGGTTAAAACCGCTCCTACCGGGCAACACCGGACAGGTAGGAGCGGCTTCAGCCGCGATGGGACTTCGGTCAAGCCACGGATCGCGGCTGAAGCCGCTCCTACGAAAAGGGAAAAAGTCAACAGAAAAAAGGGTTTAGTCCTGGGCAAGCCGGAAACCGAGGAAGCTGCCCCGGTAGTCGCGCGTGAGCCCGCCGCGGATGGCCGCGCGCGCGCCGCTGGCGCCGTCGCTCCAGGAGCCGCCGCGCAGCACGCGCTGGGAACAATCCCCCGAGTTCCAGGCAGCCCCGTTCGTCGGTGCCCCCGAATAGCTGTCGTTCCAGCAATCCCGGGTCCATTCCCAGACGTTGCCGTGCATGTCATAGAGGCCAAAGGCGTTCTTCGCCAGGCTGCCGACCGGCAGGGTCTTCTCACGGTACTCACCCTTCGGGCAGCCCTTGACGAGGCCATGGCCGTCGTAGTTGGCCTGTTCGGTAGTCAGACAATCGCCGGTGTGGAAGCGCGTACTGGTGCCGGCGCGCGCAGCGTATTCCCATTCCGCCTCACTGGGCAGGCGCCAGCCGCCACCGGTCAAAGCGTTGAGCCAGCGGATGTAGTCCTGCACATCGTCCCAGGAGACATTGATCACCGGGCGATCACCCCGACCCCAGCCCTTATCATCCGGGTTATGCCGGCAACCGCCCAGGGCCACGCAGGCATCCCACTGCTCGAAGGTGATCTCGGTGCGGGTCATCTCGAAGGCCGGTACGTTCACCGTGTGCACCGGTTTCTCGTAGCTAGAACAATCCTTGCCGCTGACGCAACCCATGCGGAAGCTGCCGGCGGGGATGGCGACCGTCTCCGGCACCAAGCCCTTGGCCTGCAACTCCTTGCCTATACGCTCGTTCTCGGCCTTCTCACGGGCCAGTCGCGCCTCACGCTCGGCCTTCTCCTGATCCTTCTTCGCGACGCCCGCCGGGGTATCCCGGCTGTCCAGCTTGAGCGTGATGGTCTGCAAGGTATCGGCAGCGACGAAGATCTCTTTGCGCCCATAGCGCTCGGTGTATTCATCAACCGCCTTGAGCGCCTCCAGCAGGTATTCGCCCTCGGCCAGCTTGATGGCGAAGGTCTGCCCCGCCTCCAACGGCGAATTGCCCTTGCGCTGGCCGTTGATGAACACCTTGGCATCACCGGGCTCGGTGAGGATCTTGATGGTGCCGGTGTCCTCGGCAAGGACCGGGGCGGCGAGGCTCAGTGCCAGAGCGGACAGAAACAGGCGGGGCAGCAGGGTTCGGGTCATCGGTCATTCCTTTTGGGGGTGAAACACGGTGCGTGATGATAACGGCCAACGGCGCGTTCGACTCGCTTCCGTAGGAGCGGCTTCAGCCGCGATCGGCGCCGATCCAAGGCACTTCGCGGCTGAAGCCGCTCCTACGCTGGGCCAGCATCCCGGCGCATCACCATCGGCCAGGCCCATGATGGGCACGCTACGCTTTGCCCATCCTGCGAGGCTGGCGCCGCACAGGTCCGATCCGGACCGTGGCACCCATTCGAGACGCCCACGGCGGAAGCCCTTCGGGTTCCGCCCTACGGCAACGCAGCGAGCCAGATCGGGCGTAGGGCGGAAGCCGAAGGCGTTCGGCCGTTGAACGTACGCAGAAACCCCCGTCCGCCGCCGGCGGAACACCCGACGGGCTTCCGCCCGGGCTTGTGGGAGCGGCTTCAGCCGCGATCAGCGCCGATCCAAGGCACTTCGCGGCTGAAGCCGCTCCTACGCGGGGCCAGCATCCCAGCGCATCACCATCGGCCAGGCCCATGATGGGCACGCTGCGCTTTGCCCATCCTGCGAGGCTGGCGCCGCACTGGTCCGACCGAGCCGTGGCGCCCATTCGAGACGCCCACGGCGGAAGCCCTTCGGGTTCCGCCCTACGGCAACGCGGCCAGCCAGATCGGACGTAGGGCGGAAGCCGGAGGCGTTCCGCCGTTGAACGTACGCAGAAACCCCCGTCCGCCGCCGGCGGAACACCCGATGGGCTTCCGCCCGGGCTTGTGGGAGCGGCGTCCCGCCGCGATGCGCCGCAGGCGCAGCCACGGCATCGCGGCGGGACGCCGCTCCCACAACCCGACCAGAGGCGGTCGGTTGAGCGCGAGGTATGGGACAATCCGCGCCCGTTCCGTTCCCACCATCACCCGCCGTGCCGATGACCCCGCAGAGCCCGCTCAACCCGACGCTGCCCGACAAGATCAAACGCGCCCTGCGCTGGGGGCGGCTGTATGGCTCCGCGCCGGCGCTGGCGCTGGTCTCGGCGGCGCGGACGCATGCCGCGCCGGTGGTGGTGATCACCGCCGACAACCGCGCGGCGGATCGTTACCTCCAGGAACTGGCGGTCTACGGCGCCGACCTGGATGTGCTCGGTTTCCCGGACTGGGAGACGCTGCCCTACGACGTGTTCTCGCCGCTGCCGGAGATCGTATCGCAGCGCCTGACCACGCTGCACCGGCTGCCGGACATGCAGCGCGGCGTGCTGGTGGTGCCGATCGCGACGCTGATGCAGCGCATCCCGCCGCGCACGCATCTGGAGGGCAACACCTTCCTGATCGATGTCGGCAGCCGGCTGGACCCGGACGAGACCCGCAAGCGCCTGGAAGCGGCCGGTTACCGCTGCGTCGAGCAGGTCTTCGAGCACGGCGAATTCGCGGTGCGCGGTTCGCTGCTGGACCTGTTCCCGATGGGCGGCGGCCACGCCTACCGCATCGACCTGTTCGACGACGAGGTCGAGACCATCCGCACCTTCGACCCGGAGACGCAGCTGTCGACCGGCCAGGTCGAACGCATCGCGCTGCTGCCGGCGCGTGAGTTCCCGTTGGACAAGGACGCGATCGCCCGCTTCCGGCGCAACTTCCGTCAGCGTTTCGAGATCGGCGGCAACGACAGCCCGCTGTTCCGCGATGTCTCCGATGGCAACGCGCCGGGCGGCATCGAGTACTACCTGCCGCTGTTCTACGAGCAGCTCTCGACGCTGTTCGACTTCCTGCCCGACGACGCGCTGTTCGTGACCACCGAGGGCGTCGCCGAGGCCGCTGCGGCGTTCTGGTCGGAGACCGGCACGCGCTACCACGAGCGCACCTGGGACAGGGAACGCCCGCCGCTGCGCCCGGACGAGCTGTATCTCGACCCCGACGACACCGTGGCCGCGATCGAGCGCCGCGCGCGCATCGACCTGCAAGCCTTCGAGGTGCCCGAGGAAGGCCCCAAGGTCGTCAACTTCGCGACCACGACGCTGCCGCCGCTGCAACTCAACGCGCGCCTCGAACACCCCGCCGAGGCGCTGAAACGCTTCATCGACGGTTTCGGCGGGCGGGTGCTGTTCGCGGCCGAGACCGCCGGGCGCCGCGAGGCGCTGCTCGACCTGCTGCGCGATCAGGACATCCGCCCCAAGGCGGTCGAGGACTGGGCCGCGTTCGTGGCCGGCAAGGACAAGCTGGCGATCACGGTCGCGCCGGTCGAGACCGGCATGGTGCTGGAGCAGCCGCGCCTGGCGGTCATCGCCGAGGCCGCGCTGTACGGCGAGAAGAACCGCCAGGGCAAGCGCAAGACCCGCTCCAAGCGCGACCCGGACGCGATCGTCCGCGACCTGACCGAGCTCCAGGAAGGCTCGCCGGTGGTGCATGAGGATCAGGGCATCGGCCGCTATCTGGGCCTGCGCCGCCTGACCGTCGGCGGTATCGAGACCGAGTTCCTGACGCTCGAATACGCCGGCGGCGACAAGCTCTACGTGCCGGTGTCCTCGCTGCACCTGATCAGCCGCTACTCGGGCGCGGACCCGGAGCACGCGCCGCTGCACAAGATGGGCGGCGAGCAGTGGCAGCGCATCAAGAAGAAGGCCGCCGAGAAGCTGCGTGACGTGGCCGCCGAATTGCTCGAAATCTACGCCCGCCGCGAGGCCAAGCCCGGCACCGCGCTGGTGCTGGACGAACACGACTACCGCGCGTTCGCCGCCGCCTTCCCGTTCGAGGAGACACCCGACCAGCAGACCGCGATCGACGCGGTGCTGGCCGACCTGCAATCGAAGCAGCCGATGGACCGCGTGGTCTGCGGCGACGTCGGCTTCGGCAAGACCGAGGTCGCGATGCGCGCGGCCTTCGCGGTCGCCAGCGCCGGTCGTCAGGTCGCGCTGCTGGTGCCGACCACGCTGCTCGCCCAGCAGCACTTCCAGAACTTCCAGGACCGCTTCGCCGACACCGCGCTGCGCATCGAGATGCTGTCGCGCTTCACCGCCGGCAAGGAAACCACCAAGACCCTGAACGCGATCCGCGAGGGCGGCGTCGACATCGTCATCGGCACCCACAAGCTGCTGTCGGATCAGATCAAGTTCAAGGACCTGGGGCTGGTCATCGTCGACGAGGAACAGCGCTTCGGCGTGCGCCAGAAGGAGCACATGAAGAAGCTGCGCGCCGAGGTCGACATGCTCACGCTGACCGCGACGCCGATCCCGCGCACGCTGAACATGAGCCTGTCCGGGCTGCGCGACCTCTCCATCATCGCGACGCCGCCGGCGGCGCGGCACGCGATCAAGACCTTCGTCAACGAGTGGAACAACACGCTGATCCGCGAGGCCCTGCTGCGCGAGATCAAGCGCGGCGGGCAGGTGTACTTCCTGCACAACAAGGTCGAGGACATCGACAAGACCGCGCGCGAGATCGCCGAGCTGGTGCCGGAGGCCAGCGTGCGCGTCGCCCACGGCCAGATGCGCGAGAAGGAGCTGGAGCAGGTCATGCTCGACTTCTACCACCGCCGCTTCAACGTGCTGGTCTCGACCACGATCATCGAGTCCGGCATCGACCAGCCGAACGCCAACACCATCGTCATCAACCGCGCCGACAAGCTCGGGCTCGCGCAGTTGCACCAGTTGCGCGGCCGCGTCGGGCGTTCGCATCACCGTGCGTACGCCTATCTGATCACGCCGCCGAAGGGTGCGATGACGCCGGACGCGGTCAAGCGTTTGCAGGCGATCGAGTCGATGGAAGACCTCGGCGCCGGCTTCACGCTGGCGACCCACGATCTGGAGATCCGCGGTGCCGGCGAACTATTGGGCGAAGGCCAGTCCGGGCAGATTCAGGAGATCGGCTACACCCTTTACACCGAATTGCTGGAACGCACCGTGCGGGCGCTGAAGTCCGGTCAGGACCCGAACCTGGCGATGGATTCCGGCGCGCACCACGGCGCCGAGGTCGACCTGCGCATGCCGGCGCTGATCCCCGAGGACTTCATCCCCGACGTGCACACCCGCCTGGTCATGTACAAGCGCATCGCCAACGCGCCGGATCAGGCCGCGCTGCGCGAGTTGCAGGTCGAGATGATCGACCGCTTCGGGCTGCTGCCGGACGCCACCAAGAACCTGTTCCGCACCACCGAACTGAAGCTGGCCGCGACCCGCATCGGCATCACCAAGGTCGAGGCCGGCGACGCCGGCGGTCGCCTGCTGTTCGGCAAGGACGCGAAACTGGACGTCGCCGAACTGCTCAAGCTGATCCAGACCCAACCCCGGGTGTTCAAGCTGGACGGCCAGGAAAAACTGCGCTTCGCGATGCCCCTGCCCGATCCGGGCGAGCGCATCGACACCGTCGCCGAACTGCTCGCCCGCCTGACCCCGCCCGAGCTCGCCTGACCCGCCCCCCCTCCGGACCCGACCGCCATGCGCCGCCTGAACCTCAAACACCTGCGCTACTTCTGGACGGTGGTCAACGAAGGCAGCATCGCGCGCGCCGCCGAAACCCTGAACCTGACCCCGCAGACCATCAGCGGCCAGTTACGGGTGCTCGAAGAGGAAACCGGCACGCAGTTGCTGGAGAAATCCGGACGCGGCCTCGCCCCGACCGCGACCGGACGCATGGTGTTCGCCTACGCCGACGACCTGTTCCGCATCGAAACCGAGCTCAGCGAGGTCCTCGCCGGCGGCGGCAGCCAGCGCGCCCGCGTGATCAAGATCGGCGTCGCGATGGTGGTGCCCAAGCTGCTCGCCTACCGCCTGCTGGCGCCGGCCACCCGCTTCGACGACCCGGTCCGCCTGATCTGCCATGAAGCGCCGCTCGCGGACCTGCTCGCCGATCTCGCGGTCCACCGCCTCGACATGGTCATCTCGGATGCCCCGCTGAGCCCGGCGCTGAACATCCGCGCCTACAACCACGAACTCGGCAGCTCGCCGCTGGCGTTCTTCGCCGCGCCCGATCTCGCCGCCCGCCTCGGCGCCGATTTCCCAGCCAACCTCGACGGCGCGCCCATGCTGATGCCCAGCGCCGGCAGCAGCCTGTATCGATCCCTGGAGCAATGGTTCGCTCAGCAGGGCGTGAACCCGCGCGTGGTCGCGGAGTTCGAGGACCGCGCCCTGATGAAGGTCTTCGGCGAGGCCAGCGCCGGCGTTTTCACGTCGCCCGCCGCCGTCGCCGACGACGTGCGCGAGAAATACCGCGTGACCGGGATCGGGGCGGTCGACGCGATCCGCGAGACCTTCTACGCGATCACGCCGGAACGCCAGATCCGCCATCCGGCCCTGCTCGCGATCGTGGAGCGCGGCCGCGAACAAGTCTTCGGCCCAATCACCATGCCCAATCAGGGGGCTTGATCAGGGAACTCAACACTTCGTTCTTTTCGATCAAACACCGATCACTATTCGAATTGTTTTACATCCTCGCGGTCCATATCTTGAAACCGTACCAATTCGGTATCGATTTCAAGCGAGGTTTTCGCCATGGACCCCAGACGCATCTCCCCCCACGACCTGCAAACCCGCCGGGTGCTCGACGGCGCCACGCTGATCGACGTGCGCGGGCAGGACGAGTTCCGTGCCGGACACGTCCCCGGCGCGGTGAATCTGCCGCTTGATCAGCTGAGCCCCGAAGCGCTTGCGCGGACTTCCGGCGACGCCCGCCTCGGCCAGGGCAAGCCGGTGTATCTGGCCTGTCTGACCGGCTTTCGCGCCGCGCAGGCCGCCGAGCGCCTGAGCCAGGCCGGCGTGCCCAACGTCGTGCTGCTCGACGGCGGCACGCGCGCCTGGGAGTCCGCCGGTCTGCCGGTCCGCCGCTGCGGCAGCGCGATCAGTCTCGCCCGCCAGGTGCAGATCACCATCGGCGTGCTGATCGTGGCGAAGGTCCTGCTTGGTTTCACCGTGCACGAACTGTTCTTCGCCGCCGCCGCGCTGGTCGGTGCAAGCCTGATGGTGGCCGGCATCCGCAACGCCTGCGGCCTGAACGAGTTGCTCGCGCGCATGCCCTGGAACCGTCACGACCAATGTCGTGAACGCGTCGCGCAAGCCGCCTGACCCCCTGTCTGAAACGTCCCCTATCCGGAGGTAACACCATGTTGTTCCGTCAATTTTTCGACCGCGAATCCTCGACCTACACCTATCTGCTCGCCGAGCGCATGGGTGGCGAGGCCCTGATCATCGACCCGGTGATCGAACAGATGCCGCTCTATCTGCAACAGATCGCGGAACTCGACCTGAAGCTGGTGATGGCCGTCGACACCCACATCCATGCCGATCACGTCACCGCCCTGGGTCGCCTGCGCGAATCGACCGCCTGCGCGACCGCGATGGGCGAGCAGAGCGGGGCCGACTGCGTCAGCCTCAGCTTCCGCGACGGCGAGCGCCTGCGCGCCGACGGGGTCGAACTCCAGGCCATGTACACCCCCGGCCACACCGACGATTCGTACAGCTTCCTGCTGCCGAGCGCCGCCGGTGACCGGGTATTCACCGGCGACACCCTGCTGATCCGCGCCACCGGACGCACCGACTTCCAGAACGGCGACGCCGGCGACCAGTACGACAGCATTTTCGGGCGGCTGCTGACGCTGCCCGAGGACACCCTGGTCTACCCGGCGCACGACTACAACGGTCGCACCGTGTCCACGATCGGCGAGGAGCAGCGCTTCAACCCGCGTCTCCAGGTGCGTAACCGCGCCGAGTACATTGAAATGATGAACGGGCTCAAGCTCGACAATCCGCGCCTGATGGATGTCGCCGTGCCCGCGAACCGGGCCTGTGGCCTGGCCCGCGCGGCCTGAGCCGAGCGGACCGTTTCGGGCCTTACCGAGGAGATCGCAAGATGAATCCGGAACTGCTGCCGATCCTGGCCTTCGCGATGCTGTTCACCGGGCTGCTGCTGTGGGCCCTGATGCGCGGCTGGCGGATTGCACCCGTGCGCAAGCCAATGGCGGTGCGGGTACCTGTCCAGACCACGCGACGGTCCCCCCGACGTCCAGGGGAATCGCGTCGATGAACCCGGCCACCACCCGGACGTGGCCGGGCGCCTGGCGCGGCCTTGCGCCGGCGGCCCTGATCGCCGCCGGCGTCTGGCTGGTGCTGAGCGGTGGCGCACCCGGCTCGCTGATCGTCGGCGTGCCCACCATCCTTGCCGCAGTCTGGGCCGGCGCCCGCCTGCGGGGCGCGGCCCGGAAGGCGACCTCCCCGAGCGGCGTGGATCTGCGCTGGTCGGCGCTGCCTGCTTTCATCGCCTTCTATCTGTATGAATCCATGCGCGGCGGCCTGGATGTCGCCGGTCGCGTGCTCTCGCCGACCGCGCGACTGCGCCCCGGCTTCATCGATTACCCGTCCACGCTGCGGTCGCCGGCGGCGCAACTGCTGTTCGCGAACAGCGTGAGCCTGCTGCCCGGCACCCTCACCGCGGACCTCGACGGCGCCCGCCTGCGGGTCCATGTACTGCATCTCGACGGCAGTCCGGATGCGGACCGCGAGGCTGGCGCCGGCAGCGTCGCCGAGCGCGATCTCGCGCATCTCGAACGCCAGGTCGCCCGCCTTTTCGGTGAATCGGCATGATGACCATCCTGACCCAGATCGCCGCGCTGACCGTGCTGCTCGCGACCCTGCTTGCGGTGGTCGGGGTGATACGCCACCACGCACGCGGCAGCGAGCCCGCCGAGTTGATGCTCGCCGCCCAGTTGCTGGGCACCGGGGGCGTCGCCCTGCTGATGCTGCTCGCCGCCGACGGTCGCGTGGCGGGCCTGCTCGACGTGGCCCTGGTGCTCGCGCTGCTGGCGGTGGTTGCGACCGTCGCCTTCACCCGCGTGACCGGCACGCCGTCCGATGCGCAGGGAGAGGATTCGCGATGACCGCGCTCGAACTCATCGCCGCCCCGCTGATCATCGCCGGCGTCGGCTTCTTTCTGGTCGGCAGCCTGGGCGTCCTGCGCCTGCCGGATCTGCACAGTCGCCTGCATGCGGTGACCAAGGCCGACAACCTCGGTCTCGGGCTGATCGCGAGCGGCCTCGCGCTTCAGGCCGACGGGCTGGCCGAGGCGGCCAAATATCTCGCCATCTGGCTTGCCATCCTGCCCGCGAGCGCAGTCGCCGGACATCTGATCGCACGCCTCGCGCTGCGCGACGCCCGGACCGCCGAGGCGCACAAGCCAACCCGGACCCCATCATGAGCGAACTCGCCAAACTGCTGCCGATGGCTCTGGACCTGATCCTGCTGACCAGCGTGGTGGTGCTGGCCGCGCTGGTGCTGGGCGGGCACCGGCGCGCCACGGGGCGAAATGACGCGCGCCGCCGGGTGATTCTGTTCATCGCCTTCGGGCTGCTGCTCGCGCTGTTGTGGGCGAGTCTCGGCGCCCCCGACGTGGCCCTCGCCGAGGCCGCGATCGGCGCCGGTTTCGCCGGTGCCTTGTTGTTCGCGGCGACGAATGCGCTCCCCGTCGAGGCCGAGAACAAAGTCAGCGCCGCACGCCACGCCGGCCCGGCACCGGTCGGACATGGCCTGGAGTGGCTGATCAACTTCGGCATCGCGGCCTTCGCGATTCTGCTGCTGGGCGCACTCTGGCTGAGTCTGCCGGCACTCGATACCGACCGGCTCGGCCCGGCGGTACGCACGGTCCTGCCCGAGACGGGGGTCAGCAACCCGGTGACGGCCGTGCTCCTGAACCTGCGCGCGTTCGACACCCTGCTCGAAATCGCGGTGCTGCTGACCGCCGCGCTGGCGATCCGCCAGCTCGGCCCGGCCCGCGCGGCGAGCGCGGCACCCGAGGGCATGCTCACCGCGCTGGTGCCGTGGCTGGTGCCGGCGCTGATCCTGACCGCCGGCTATCTGCTCTGGGTCGGCGCACACGCGCCCGGCGGCGCCTTCCAGGCCGGCGCGATGCTCGCCGCAGCCGGTGTCGTGCTGCATCTCACCGGCCGCTCCGGTGGCGGCCTGCCGTCGCCACGCTGGCAGCCGTGGGCGCTGATCGCCGCGGTCGCGGTGTTCCTGGCCGTCGGCCTTGCCGGACTGGCGCTGAACGGGGTCTTCCTCGGCTATCGCGGCGCCAGTGCCTCGGTCCTGATCCTGCTGATCGAGACCGCCGCAACCCTGGGTATCGCGGCCATGCTGATCAGCGCGTACCTGGGTGGCGATGGCGGCGGCGATGAGGCGGGCGATGAGGCGGGTCAGGCGCCCGGAGCACCACGATGAACGCCCTGCTCCCCTATCTGATCGCGGCGGTCGCGCTGATCGCGCTGGGGCTGCGCGCGCTGCTGCTGCACCGCGACACGCTGCGCCGCCTGCTCGCGATCAACGTGTTGGGCGCCGGCGTCTTCATGATCCTGATCGCGGCCGCGCGCCGGGCCGACGGACTGCCGCCGGACCCGGTTCCGCACGCCCTGGTCCTGACCGGGATCGTGGTCGCGGTCGCAGCGACCGCGCTGGGCCTGGCGCTGGATCGGGCCGTGAACAGTGCGGCCACGGACGACGATCGCCGCCCTGACGCCGGTAATCGTGGTGACGACAACCCCGGCGATGCAGGCCGCGACCATGCTTCCTGATATCTGGCTGCCAATCGCCCCGATCGCGCTGCCGTTGGCGCTGGCCCTGGTCAGCCTGGTCTGGCCCAGGCGCGGTTTCGTGCTCGCCGTCGGCGGCGCCGGCCTGTTGCTCGCGATCGCGCTGGCGGCGCTGGTCGCGACCCACGACGGGACGCTCGCGCAAAACCTCGCCCCGACGCTGGGCGGCTGGCCCACCGTGCTCGGCGTCGGCCTGCGCCTGGACCTGCTGTCGGCGCTGTTCCTCAGTCTCACCGCCGGCGTCGGCCTCGCCGTGGTGGTGTACGCGCAGAGCTATTTCCGCGCCGCGCAAGCCCGTGCCTTCTGGCCGATGTGGTGGCTGCTGGTCACCGCATTGAACACGCTGTTCCTCGCCGCCGACCTGTTCAATGTGTACGTCGCGCTGGAATTGCTGGGGCTGGCCGCCGTCGGCCTGAGCGCGCTGGCCGGCTCGCGGGAGGCCCTGGCGGCGGCGTTGCGCTATCTGCTGGTGGGCCTGCTCGGGTCGCTGCTCTATCTGCTCGCGGTGGCGCTGCTGTATCTGCAATACGGCGCCCTGGACATCGCCACGATCGCGGCGCGTATCGAGGCGGACGCGCCCCTGGTCGGCCTGGCGCTGGTGCTCGCCAGCGCCGGCTTGATCTACAAGGCCGCGCTCTATCCTCTGCACTTCTGGCTGCCGGGCGCGCACGCCAGCGCGGCCGCACCGGTCAGCGCGGCGCTGTCGGCGCTGGTCATCAAGGCGGCCTGGTATCTGCTGATGCGGCTGTGGCTGGAACTGTTCCCGGCCGCGTCGAGCGCGCCGCTGCTGCCCGGCCTCGCGCTGCTGGGTGCCGCCGGGGTGCTGTACGGCTCCTGGCGGGCCCTGCGCGCCCCCCGCCTGAAACTGCTCGCCGCCTGGTCGAGTGTGGCCCAGCTCGGTTATCTGTTCCTTGGTCTGGCGATGCTGCTCGCGCTGCCACCGGGCCCGGCGTTCGACACCCTGTTCGGCGGGCTGCTGCTGTTCGCGCTCGGTCATGGCCTGGCCAAGGCCGGACTGTTTCTCGCCGCCGGTTCCCTGCTGCACCGCCTCGGCCACGACCGTATCGACGCGTTCGACGGCCTCGCCCATCGCCTGCCAGCGACCGCGTTCGCGATCAGCATTGCCGGAGTGGCCCTGATCGGGCTGCCGCCGAGCGGCGCGTTCCTGGGCAAATGGCTGATGCTGGAGACCGCGTTCGCGGCCGGCGACGTGTGGATCGTCCTGGTTATCGGGGTCGGCACGCTGCTCGCCGGCGCCTATGTGTTCCGCGTGATCGGGCAACTGTTCAGCGCCACGGCAGCGGATGCGACCGATGTGGGGCCGGTCGCCCCGCCCGCGCTGCACAAGTTCCATGTCGCCGGCGAGGAGGTCCCCGCCCTGCTGCTCGGCCTGGCCGCGACCCTGCTACTCGGCCTCGGCGCCGCACCGCTGTGGGACTGGCTGTCATGAACACGACCCTGCCGCTACTGATCGTGCTCAGCTCGCTGATCCCGGGCATCGCGATCTTCTTCCTGCGCGAGGGCCGGCACACGCTGCGCACCGTGCTCAACCTGTCCGGCGCGGTGCTCAAGCTGGCGCTGGTCGGCGTGCTGATTCACGGCGTTTTCCACGAACAGATGTTCGAGACCCGCTGGCAGCTCGCCCCCGGACTCGAACTGGTGCTGCATGCGGACGCGATGTCGGTGCTGTTCGTGGCGCTGTCGACACTGCTCTGGCTGGTCACGACCGTCTACGCGATCGGCTATCTGGAGCACTCGCCACACCGCTCGCGCTTCTTCGGCTTCTTCAGCCTCTGCGTGTCCGCGACCGTCGGTCTGGCGCTGGCCGGCAATCTGGTCACCTTCGTGATCTTCTACGAGTTGCTGACCCTGGCGACCTATCCGCTGGTCGCGCATCGCGGCACGCCGGACGCCCTGCGGGGCGCGCGCGTCTACCTGCGCTATACGCTGGCCGGCGGCGCGCTGCTGCTGGTCGGCGCGGTCTGGCTGCACCAGCTCGCCGGGCCGATCGAGTTCGTCGCCGGCGGCTCGCTGGGCGGCTACGCGGAAACCCATGGCCTCGCCCTGAGCGCGATCTTCGTGCTGCTGATCCTCGGCCTCGGCGTCAAGGCTGCACTGTTCCCGCTGCACGGCTGGCTGCCTCAGGCGATGGTCGCGCCGGCGCCGGTCAGCGCACTGCTGCACGCGGTCGCGGTGGTCAAGGCGGGCGCCTTCGGCATCCTGCGCGTGGTCTACGACGTCTACGGCGTGACCGTCGCCGCCGACCTCGGCCTGCTGACCCTGCTGGGCGTGCTCGCCGGCATCACCATCGTGTACGGCTCGCTGCGCGCATTGCGTGAGGATGGACTCAAGAAGCGCCTCGCCTGGTCGACCGTGAGTCAGGTCTCCTACATCGCCCTCGGCGCCTCGATCTTTGGCCCGATCGCGACCGTCGGCGGCATCGTCCATCTGGTCCACCAGGGCCTGATGAAGATCACCCTGTTCTTCGCCGCCGGCAATTACGCCGAGACGCTCGGCGTACACAAGGTCAGCGAACTCGACGGCGCCGGGCGGCGCATGCCGGGCACGAGCTGGGCCTT
Organism: Gammaproteobacteria bacterium; assembly: GCA_024234895.1. Lineage (GTDB taxonomy): Bacteria > Pseudomonadota > Gammaproteobacteria > JACKNK01 > JACKNK01 > JACKNK01. The sequence continues at coordinate 17,571 of JACKNJ010000005.1, read as the reverse complement.
CTCGCTGGGCGCGCTGGGCATGATCGGCGTGCCGCCGCTGGCCGGCTTCATCAGCAAGTGGTACCTGGCCGAGGGCGCGCTGGCGGCCGGTGTCGGCGCCTGGGTGCTGCCGGTGCTGATCGCCAGCAGCCTGCTCAACGCGGCCTATTTCCTGCCCATCCTGTATCGCATCTGGCTGCGCCCGCTGCCGGCGGCCTGGCCGGAGGAGATGCCGCGCGGCCGCTTCGAGACCGCTGCCGCGCTGTACTGGCCGCCGTTGGTGACCGCCGCCCTCGCGGTCGCCGCCGGCCTGTTCGCGGCGGCGCCCTGGAGTCCGCTGGAGTGGGCCGAACTGATCGCCCTTCGGGAGTACCCGCGATGAGCCCTGACCTCGCCCCCTGGCTGCTGCTCGGCATCGCACTCGCCCCCTGGCCGGCCCTGGTTTTCGCCCGCCACGCCTGGGCCCCGCTCGCGCCCGCGCTGCTGGCGCTGGCGGCGGCGATCGCGCTGGCCTCGTTCAACGGCATCGATCCGCGACTGGACCTGCCGTGGCTGCTGCTCGGCACCGGTCTGCGCCTGGATGCCGTGACCGGCGCGCTGCTGCTGATGAGCGCGCTGTTGTGGAGCGCGGCCGCCTTCCATCACGCCGCGCAGGCCGGCCACGACCCCCGAGGCACCCGCTTCCGGGTGTTCTTCCTGCTCGCGATGGCGGGCAATTTCTGGCTGCTGCTGGCCGCCGACGCGCTCGGCTTCTTCCTCGGCTACGCGCTGATGGGGCTCTCCGCCGCCGGTCTGGTCGCGCACCGCGATACCCACTCGACCCGTCATGCGACCCGTGCCTATCTGGCCTTCACGGTGCTTGGCGAAACCGTGCTGTTCGCGGCCCTGGCGGTGATCGCGGCGAATGCCCCGGACCTGCGCCCGGAGACGCTGCGCGCCCACGCCGGCCCGGTCGGGGCCGCGCTGCTGCTGTTCGCCTTCGCGATCAAGCTTGCCGCGCCCGGCCTGCACCTCTGGCTGCCGCTCGCTTATCGCGCCGCCCCGGCCCCGGGTGCGGCGGTCATGGCCGGGGCGATGATGAAGGCCGGCGTGCTCGGGCTGATCCTGTTCCTGCCCTGGGACCAGACGTGGTTCGCCGGCTGGTCGCCGTGGCTGATGCTGCTCGGCATCACGGCCAGCCTGTACGGCGTCGCGATGGGCCTGATGCAGACCGACATGCGGACCGTGCTGGCCTACTCCAGCCTGAGCCAGATGGGCTGGGTATTCCTGATTTTCGGGATCGAGGCGAGCCTGTTCCTCGAACCGGCCCCCGGCGCGCTCGCCGCAGCAGCCTCGGGCACGACCGTCGGGGCGCAGCAAAGCGCGCTGATCGCGGTGCTGGTCGGCTTCGCCGTGCATCACGGTCTGGTCAAGGGCGCGCTGTTCCTCGTTCTTGACCGGGTGGCGACACACCGCCTCTGGCTGTGGCCGCTCGGCCTGCTCGCGCTGGCCCTGGCCGGCGCGCCGCTGACCAGCGGCTGGTGGGCAAAGGGCGCGCTCAAGATCGCGGTGGAACCGGTGATGCCGGGACTTGGACCGTGGCTGATGGCGGCAACGGCGGCCACCACGCTGTTGATGGCTCGGCTGCTCTACCTCGCCTTCCGCACCCCGGCGACCGGCGCCGCGCCCATCCTCGATCGAGCCGCGATCGGCCCCTTGATCGTGACCGCCGCCGTGCTGCTGCTGCCGCTGTGGCTGGCCGGCGCGACCCGCCCGGAAGCGCTCGGCGCCCTGCCGGTACTGCTCGCCCTGGGCCTCGCGGCGATCGTCGCCTACGCCCCGCCAGGCTTTCTGCGCCAACGCGTCCGCACCCTGCCACCCGGCGATCTGCCGGCATTGCTGTGGCAGGAGTGGCGGCTGCGGCGCCCGCGTCTCGCGGCAGCGAACATGCAACGACCGGACTGGCGCGAGCATCTGCCCTCGCCAATCCGCGCACGGGCGCCGCGCCCGGCGGGAGCGTCGATGTCCCACTGGGCGCGCGGTGGCGCACTACTCTTGTCGCTGATCGTGCTTGCCGCGCTGTCGGCGTGGCTGGGCACCGGGCCGTCATAGGGAATCGCTGATTTTTTCATGGACGCTCATCTGAACCGTCCATGAATAAATCAGAGGTTCCATAGGGAGAACTGCCATGAAACGTTTCCAGAACATCCTGTTCCTCGCCGACAGCTACCCGGTCTCTCCACGCGGCCTCGAGCGCGCGATTGAGCTTGCGGCACGCAATCACGCCCGCCTGACCCTGCTCGCGGTCGCCGAACCGATCGACAGCAGCGACCCGGCGCTCGCCGCCCCCGGCCAATCGCTGAACAACGCCCTGCAGGTCGGGCTGCTCAGCGGTCTCGACGAGGCCCTCGCGCAGTTCGATCCGGAACAAAGGAGCAACCTTCAGATCCAGACCCGCGCGGCGCTGGGCGTGCCCTACCTGCTTGCGATCCGCGCGATCGCCGAACATGGCCACGATCTGGTGATGAAGGCCGCGGAACGGCCTAACGGAACGGTCCGGCGCCTGTTCGGCAGCACCGACATGCATCTGTTGCGCAAGGCCCCATGCCCGGTCTGGATCGAGCCGGATGCGGCACTTCCGAGGCATCGACGCCTGATTGCCGCGATCGATCCGCTGAGCGAGGCCGGCGACGGCCTCGATCGCAAAATCCTCGAGCTCGCGACCTCGCTGGCACTGATCGAAGGCGCCGATCTGGACGTGATCCACGTCTGGCGACTGCCCGGCGAGCAGTTCCTGAGCCGGGGCCGCGCCCGGATCTCCGAGACCGAACTGCAACATCTGCTGCGCGCCACCGAGGCCCGCCATCGCGCCGCCGTGGATCACGCCGTGGAGCCATTCAGGGCGATGCCGATCGTCTTGCGGGTGCACTTCGTCAAGGGCCTGCCCGGCGAAGCAATCCAGGCCCTCGCGCAACGTCGCGATGCCGACCTGATCGTGATGGGCACCGTGGGCCGCACCGGCATTCCCGGGTTCTTCATCGGCAACACCGCCGAGCAGGTCCTGGGTGACGCGCCGTGCGGGGTGCTTGCGGTGAAGCCGGAGGGATTCCGCTCACCGGTGCTCGCGACCTGAGCATTGCGGTTCCCCGACCGAGCTGGACGCTCGGGGCATTCTGCGGTTTGCTATGCGCCCGTGCCGCCCTCCCGTCCCTTTCCGTCGCCGCCCCCTTCTACGATGATCCCGATCTCCCGCTTCCGCCGTCCGATCGCCGCCCTGCTGGCCGCCCCCCTGACCTGGGCCGCCTTGCTGGTCGGCGGATTCCTCGCCTCGATCCCGTTGGCCCGGGCGGTCGATGACGAGGGACGCTGGTACCGGATCGAGGTTGTCATCTTCGAACAGCGCAATCTCGGTGACGCCGCCATCGAGGTCTGGCCGGTCGACCCGGGCATGCCGGACATGGCGATGGTCAAGGACCTGGAGAATCCGCCCGCGGGTTTCTCGGTCAGCTTCCGCAACAACCTTGAGCTGGGCGGGCATGCCGCGCGCCTGTCCCGCTCCGGTCGTTATGAACCGATCATGCATTTCGCCTGGACCCAGCGGGGCCTGGACCAGCGCCGCGCGATTCCATTGCGGGTCAAGGGCGGGGTGATCTACCCGCCGCTCCCCGTCGCGAGCCCGCCGGAGCGATCCCCGTTGCTGCCGGTGACCCCGGTCACGGCTGGCGTCGACGCCGGCGCGTCCGGCCCGAAGACCGCCACCACGTTCGGCATCGCACCGCTCACGCCGGTGGAGCCCGAAGTGCTTTATCAGCTCGACGGCACGCTGACCCTGGTGCTCGGTCGCTACCTGCACCTGTACACGGACCTGATCAACCGCCGCCTCCTCGCGCCGGGTTCACTGGTATTCGCTGATGGCGGCGCCGCACCGACCTACGACAACGGCCAGGCACTGGCCAGCTTCCGTGTGCGGGAACACCGCAAGATGCGCAGCAAGGAACTGCATTACATCGACCACCCGATCCTGGGCATTCTGGTCAAGGCCACACCGGTCGAATTGCCCGCCGGGGAACCGGTCGCCGAGCCGGCGATCGCACCGGAAACCGCACCTTCCCCCACCGAAACCACGGTCGCGCCATCCGCCGACTGAACCTCGCCGGATGGGCAAAGCGAAGCGTGCCCCTGCTACGAACCTGTTGGGCGGCACAGCTCAACGCAGGGTGCGCATGGCGCACCCTACGGAAGCGACCCTGGGGGTTATCTCAGCAGCGATCGATGTTCGGGTGGTCGGCCTTGATCTCGGCGATGCGCGCGTCGATCGTGCGCAGATCGGAATCATCACCGTGGCGCGCCTTGTACAGCGCATCGAGCTGATCGCCGATGCTTGGGTATTCCGCCAGGCGCGCTTCGCGGTAGCCCCGTACCGACCACTCTTCCCGATGTCCTTCGACGATGTCCGCAAGTTCGCGGGGGCTCGGCTGCGGCGCATCCATGTACCAGGCCGAGATGTACGGCCCGTTGCCATCGTCGGCGATCTGAAAATGCTCGCCGACCACCGCGCCAGGATGCAGATGATGGATCGCCGCGCACATCTCGCGCGCTTCACGGCTGGCTGCCGGTTGCACGGAATGCAGATCGTGCAGGCGCCGCTCCAGGGCCTCCAGCTGCTCACGGGTCTCGGACTGCTGGGCCTTGTGCAGGCCGAAAAAGACCAGCAGCACGATCACGAAGATGGCGATGGCGCCAAGAGTGAAGTTGTCGAAATACATCGGCCCGCTCCGGCTCACTGAGATTGATGGGGCGTAAATATACCGGGTTAAGTTCCGCCCGATCACGGCACGGCACACAAAAGACGGGCGGCCCGCTCAATGCGGGCCGCCCGTTTTCCATACCACCCACCTCGCCCTGGCTTTCGTGGGGCGGCATGGCCTCCGGGGACCGTCGAGCCCACAGGGATGTATTCACGGCGTGTCCCAGAGGCCATGGCGCCCCCGAAAGCCTGACCACCAACCAAGATGATGTTCACAACATCATCAAAAACCCCACCCCCACAAAAAAACCGCCCGAAGGCGGTTTCTCTGCACCCCGGACCGAGGCCCGGAAAGCGATACGGCTTACAGGCCGGAGAAGTAAGCGGCCAGGTTGTCGATGTCGGCGTCGGACAGCGGCGCGGCCATCGGGGACATCATCGGGTCCTTGCGGGCGCCGGACTTGTAATCCTTGATGGCCTTGGCCAGATAGCCGGCCTTCTGCCCGGCCAGGTTCGGCCACATCGGGTTGTTGCTGACACCGGCGGCGCCGTGGCAACCGGCACAGGAAGCGGCCTTCGCCTTGCCGGCGGCGGCGTCACCGGCGATGGCGCCGGCAGAGAAGGTCATGGCCACGGCGATGGCGGCGGCGTTGGCGATAGCGACGAACTTCTTCATGTTTTCAACTCCAGGGTTGTATTGCGTAGGTACGGATGAGGCTTGAACGTACATCCCGGCACCGTCACGGGAACCGGGCGAATCAGCGGGCCGATTCTAGACGATGGATGTACGTCGTGGCAGTCGGATAGCAAGTCCTCTGCCATATCCGGCAACAAGGGATTATGAGCCCTGACGCGGTGGCAAACCCGTGAAAGCGTTGCGTCTTGCAAGCCCCCGTCGCAATTGCCGGTTGATCCCGGCCTGGCGATCATTTGCCGGCGAGGTAGCGCTGATCGTCGAAGGTCGCGACCCAGGCCGGACGCATGACCACGAAAATGGTCATCGCCATGCCGTTCAGCCAGGCCTCGCCGAACATCAGCAGCAGCACCATCGGCACGAACTGGTCGCTGAACAGCGCGCCTGCGCCAGCACCCCAGGCATCGGTCGCGACCGACACGACGCCAAACGTGGCCACGGCGGTCAGCGCGAACGCCAGCGCCGCGCCCAGGAAGGACACGACAAAGATGTAAACGAAGAAGTGGTTCGGCAGGTAGCGCTCACTGACACGCCAGAGGCGATCGGCGAACCAGACCGGCAGGAAGGCGTTGAGCAGTGCGTTGACCCCGAAGGTCGACCATTCCACCGCGCCGCTGATGGCCATGCCCAGCAGCGCCAGGGTCAGTCCCAACGCGGCCAGATGACGGCCGAACATCAACGTGAACGTGGTGGCGCCAAGGATGTGGACGCGTGGATCAAGACCGGTCCCGGCCCGCAAGGTCCAGAGCAGCAGCATCACCACGCAGAAGCCGAACAGGACGTTGTGCCGTTCGGGCTGGCTCAGTGCCCGCCATGGCGCGAAGCGGAGCGTCCACGCCAGCAACAGCGCAAACAGCAGGTTGCCCGCCCAGGTCAGCCCCGTACCGAGCAGTTCCGGTGGAACGAACACCGCGGATCAGCGCTCGGCGGGCCCGGAACCGGGCACCGGCACCTCGTCGGCAGCGGCGTCGGGGACCGGCGGGATCACGATCGGCGCGGTGATCGCACCGGGCATCATGCCCTGCGGCATGCCCGGCACTGGCGGCGGGACCTGCGACACGCGTTCGCGCACACCGGCGATCAGTTCATCCACGCGATTGGCGGCGGCGATCTGCGCCTCGATCCAGCGCCGCTGGACATCGAAATACTTGCTGTAGGCCTTGCCGACCGCCTTCGGGTCGCGGACATCGGTCTTGAGCGTCTCGGCAATCAGGTCGCCGGCGTCCATCAGTTCGCCGGTCAGCGCGTGATTGATTCGGCGCAGACCCTTGTATACGTCTTCGAGCTGCGCCCGCTCCGCGTCGCTCATCTCGCCGGCCCAGGCTTTCACCCAGGACGGCATCTGCGGCATCGGCGGGACCTGGGGACCAGCCATGCCGGGCGCGACCATGTCCTGCGGGAAAGCGGGCGCCTCGACCATGCCCATCGAACCGTGACCACCGAACGGACTGCTGCCGACGGACGGATAGGCACCTGCCCCCGCCGACGGGTAATAACCGCCGTCGTAGGCGTACATATCCGGAGCGACGACCTCCTCCGCAGTCACCGGCGCAACGAGGAGCGCGCCGAGCAGGGCGGAAACCAGGCGGAAACGGGCGATTGCGGCACGCTTGGGCATCATGAAACTCCGAACGATTCGAAAGGCGGCAATTTTACACATCGCCAATCCCGGGTTGGACCGGTTTCGACTCCAGCTCACAGTGTTGCGGACAATCCCGACACCAGCGCGCGTTGTCGGCACCGGCCAGTCTCGGCAACCCCGGCAAACCACAGAATCCGCCGGCCTCCTCCAGCACATAATCCTTGAACGCGGCGGCCAGCGGCGAAAGGCGCTTGCCCTTGCGATGCACGATGAACCACTGGCGATGGATCGAGAACCCCTCGACATCGAGCACGGCCAGACGCGCACTGCCGAGTTCCAGCCCGAGCGTATGCAGGGACGCGACCCCCAGACCCAGGCCGGCTTCGACCGCCTGCTTGATCGCCTCGTTGGTCGACATTTCCAGGCGCGTCGACAGGCTCACGCCGATCTCCGCGAACAGATTCTCGACCGCGATGCGCGTACCGGAACCGCATTCGCGCAGCACGAAGGTCTGTCCGTCCAGTTCCTGGATCGGAATCCCGCGCCGCTTCGTGAACGGATGTTCGACCGGCGCGATGATCACCAGCGGATTCGCCATGAACGGGAAAAACTCCAGATCGTGGCCATCCGGCGGCCGCCCCATGATCACCAGATCCTGTTCGTTGTTCTCCAGCTGGCGCAGCAGGGTCTCGCGGTTGGTCACATCGAGGCTGAAACTGATGCCTTCCCGCTCGGATACGAAGCGTGACAGCAGGCGGGTGGCGAAATTGTTGGCCGTACTCGCGACACCGATGTGCAGTCGCCCGGTGCGCAGGCCCTTGATGTCCTCGAGCACCGCCTCCGCCTCGCCGAGCTGCTGGCGGATGTTGCGGGCGTAGCGATGCAGCTCCTTGCCGGCGTCCGTCAGGAAGATGCGCTTGCCCATCTGTTCGAACAGCGAAATCCCGGTGCTGTCCTCCAACTGCTTGATCTGCATGGAGACTGCCGGCTGACTGAGATGGAGCTCCTCGGCCGCGCGCGTATAGCTGAGGTGTCGCGCCACCGAATCAAACACATCGAGCTGTCGAAGGGTCACGTGCATGCTGCACCCATAAGTATTAACTGATGCAAACAATCAGAATTCCATAGTGTACTTTATGAATGCCGTTTCTATAATGCCGGTCCGCTCACACCCGGACCGCCATCCGGATTGTTCGCGCTCTCAACACGCCGGGGCCTAACCCGCCCCGCTCATACGTAGAGGAAACCCAAGCCATGGCAAAGACTTACAACGCGGGCGTCAAAGAGTACCGCGAGACTTACTGGATGCCGGAATACACCCCGGCCGAGACCGACATCCTGGCCTGCTTCAAGATCACCCCGCAGGCCGGCGTGCCCCGCGAGGAAGTCGCGGCCGCTGTCGCCGCCGAGTCCTCCACCGGCACCTGGACCACCGTGTGGACCGATCTGCTGACCGATCTGGACTACTACAAGGGCCGCGCCTACGCCATCGAAGACGTGCCGGGTGATGACACCTGCTTCTACGCCTTCGTCGCCTACCCGATCGATCTGTTCGAAGAAGGTTCCGTCGTCAACGTGCTGACCTCGCTGGTCGGCAACGTGTTCGGCTTCAAGGCGCTGCGCGCGCTGCGTCTGGAAGACATCCGCTTCCCGGTCGCCTACGTCATGACCTGCAACGGTCCGCCGCAGGGCATCCAGGTCGAACGCGACATCATGAACAAGTACGGTCGCCCGCTGCTGGGCTGCACCATCAAGCCGAAGCTCGGCCTGTCCGCGAAGAACTACGGCCGCGCCTGCTACGAAGGTCTGCGTGGTGGTCTGGACTTCACCAAGGACGACGAGAACGTCAACTCCCAGCCGTTCATGCGCTGGAAGCACCGCTTCGACTTCGTCATGGAAGCCATCCTGAAGGCGGAAGCCGAGACCGGTGAGCGCAAGGGTCACTACCTGAACGTCACCGCCCCGACCGCCGACGAGATGATGCGTCGCGCCGAATACGCGAAAGAGATCGGCGCGCCGATCATCATGCACGACTACCTGACCGGTGGTCTGTCGGCCAACACCCAGCTGGCCCAGTGGTGTCAGCGTAACGGCATGCTGCTGCACATCCACCGCGCGATGCACGCCGTGCTCGACCGCAACCCGCACCACGGCATCCACTTCCGCGTGCTGACCAAGATCCTGCGTCTGTCCGGCGGCGATCACCTGCACTCCGGCACCGTCGTCGGCAAGCTGGAAGGCGACCGCGACGCGACCCTGGGCTGGATCGACATCATGCGCGACAGCTTCATCAAGGAAGACCGCAGCCGCGGCATCTTCTTCGATCAGGATTGGGGCTCCATGCCGGGCGTCATTCCGGTCGCCTCCGGTGGTATCCACGTCTGGCACATGCCGGCCCTGGTCAACATCTTCGGTGACGACTCCGTGCTGCAGTTCGGTGGCGGTACCCTCGGCCACCCGTGGGGCAACGCCGCTGGCGCCGCTGCCAACCGCGTCGCCGTCGAAGCCTGCGTCGAGGCCCGCAACCAGGGTCGCGAGCTGGAGAAGGAAGGCAAGGACATCCTCACCAACGCTGCCAAGCACAGCCCCGAGCTGAAGGCCGCGATGGAGACCTGGAAAGAAATCAAGTTCGAGTTCGACACCGTCGACAAGCTGGACGTTTCCCACAAGTAACGCCCACCCGGATGCGGCCCGGCGCAGTCCGCCGGTGCCGCACCCGGTCGATGAGTACAAATTCGAAATCCATATCGGAGTAAACACCCATGAGTGATATGCAGGATTACGCTTCCAGCCTGGAAGATGTGAACAGCCGCAAGTTCGAGACCTTCTCCTACCTGCCGTCCATGAGCAACGATCAGATCCGCAAGCAGATCGAATACATCGTTTCCAAGGGCTGGAACCCGGGCATCGAGCACACCGAGCCGCAGAACGCGTTCCAGAACTACTGGTACATGTGGAAGCTGCCGATGTTCGGCGAGACCGACGTCGACGCGATCCTTGCCGAGTGCGAGGCGTGCCACAAAGCCCACCCGAACAACCACGTTCGTCTGCTGGGCTTCGATAACTTCGCCCAGTCCGCTGGTGCGTCCATGGTTATCTACCGCGGCAAGCCGGTCTGAGCCTTCGGGTAACGACCTTCAACCCGCTGCAAGAAGAGCCCCTGCTCCGCCCCGCGGGGCGGGGGCTTTTTCTTTAGAGACCTTGGTTCTGGGCATTGCCTAACCCGAGTGCCCAAACCCAAGTACTCAACACTCGCGACCAAGGAGCGAATGACATGAGCGACATCGACAGCGCCCAGTACCAGATCTCCAACGAGCCTTACTACCGCCCCGTCGCCGACGAGGTGCAGAAATTCGAGGCCGCCTACGCCGCGCGCATGCCGGTGATGCTGAAAGGTCCGACCGGCTGCGGCAAATCCCGCTTCGTCGAATACATGGCCTGGAAGCTCAACAAGCCGCTGATCACCGTGGCCTGTAACGAAGACATGACCGCCTCCGACCTGGTCGGTCGCTTCCTGCTCGACATCAACGGCACCAAGTGGCAGGACGGACCGCTGACCGTCGCCGCGCGCATCGGCGCGATCTGCTACCTCGACGAGGTGGTCGAAGCCCGCCAGGACACCACCGTCGTCATCCACCCGCTCACCGACCACCGTCGCGAGCTGCCGCTGGAAAAGAAGGGTGAGCTGGTCCACGCGCACCCGGATTTCCAGATCGTCATCTCCTACAACCCCGGCTACCAGTCGCTGATGAAGGACCTCAAGCAGTCCACCAAACAGCGCTTCGGCGGCATGGACTTCGACTACCCGATCACCGACATCGAGACCGAGATCGTCGCCCACGAAGGCGGTGTCTCCGCGGAAGTCGCCGGCAAGCTGGTGCAGGTCGCGCAGCGCTCGCGCAACCTCAAGGGCCACGGCCTGGATGAAGGCATGTCCACCCGTCTGCTGGTCTACGCAGCCCAGCTGATGTCCAAGGGCATCTCCGCCGAGGCCGCCTGTCAGATGGCCCTGGTGACGCCGCTGACCGACGACCCGGACATGCGCGACACCCTGAACGCGGCGGTCAACACCTACTTCTGATCAAAGCCCATCGCAGGGTGGGCTCCGCGCACCGAAACCAGCGCCCGGAACAATCGACGCGAACTGCTAATCTCGCGTCCGTGCAATCACGCAAACGCCGGTTACGGTGCGCGAAGCGCCCCCTACGACCCAGCTCACGTTCAGAGGACGTCACCCCGTGGAAAGCAAGCTCGAAAACCTGCTGTATGCCGCTCGCTGGCTGCTCGCGCCGATCTATTTCGGTCTGAGCCTCGGCCTGTTGTTGATTGGCGTGAAGTTCTTCCAGGAAGTGCTGCACATCGTCCCGCACCTGCTTGAAATGAAGGAAGCGGAACTGGTCCTGGTCATCCTCAGCCTGGTCGACATCGCCCTGGTCGGCGGTCTGCTGGTCATGGTCATGCTCAGCGGCTACGAGAACTTCGTGTCGCAGATCGACCTTGAACACGGCAAGGAGAAGCTCTCCTGGCTCGGCAAGCTCGATTCCGGCTCGCTGAAACAGAAGGTGGCGGCATCCATCGTCGCGATTTCCTCGATCCACCTGCTCAAGGCCTTCATGAATGCCGAGCAGATCGATAACGAAAAATTGATGTGGTATGTGCTGATCCACCTCACTTTCGTCGTGTCGGCGGCCGCGATGGCCCTGGTGGATCGCCTGAACTCGCATCATTGATGCGCGGCGCGGGCCGTTGAACGGTCCGCAGCGGCGCGGAGACCCTCATCATGGATTTCTCCGATTACATCCAATGCCTCGACGAGAACGATCACGAGCACCGTGAGGCGCTCGAATCGTCCTATCACGAAGCCCAGCGCGTGATGTCCCCGCGCGGCCTCCAGAACTATCTGGAAGGCATGCGCGCGATGTGCGTGATGGGGCGCGGCCAGGACCTGGTGCTGTCCTACATCCAGGAAATGCCGGGCGTCGCCAAGGAAGTTGGCGAGGACGTCATCCCCGACATCGTCGAGGCGATGATGAAGCTGTCCTCGCACACCTCGGGCAGCGTCATCACCCTGATCATCCAGAACCTGCCGATGGCCGCCGGTCGCCTTGGCGACGCGGAGGTGCTGCGCGGCTTCCTGAAGCTGCTCCATCAGATGACCGGCAAGGCCCCGCGCGGCCTGCGCCCGATGATGGAGAATCTCGACGAGCTGCTCGCCAAGCTGACCCTGGGCGGCCTGCGCCGCTGGGTGATGTTCGGCGCGCAGGCGCATGCGCGCGATCTCGATGGCCAGATGGCCTACTTCGCGATCAAGACCGAATCCGCCAAGGCCATGCTCAAGGCCGAGCGGCGCGGCACCCTGTTCGTCAACAACCAGCGCAAGCTCAACTTCTACCTACGCGCGCTGTGGGGCCGCTCGTTCTACATGCGCCCGACCGCTGGCGACTTCGAGACCCGCAAGGGCCTGAAACCGTTCATCGAGAAGTTCCAGATCCACATCCCGGATGCCTTCGATCCGTTCCGCGGCATCGACGGCATGGAGGTCTACCGCGCCACCGTGGCGCACGCCGCCGCGCACATGGTCTACACCCGCGATCCGATCTCGGGGGAAGAACTCTCGCAGGCACAGATGCGCTTCATCGAGATGTTCGAGGACGCCCGCATCGAATACCTCGCGTACCGGGAATTCCCCGGCCTGCGCAAACTCTGGTTGCAGTTCTTCACCGCCCAGCTCGATCCGAAAGACAAGGACGACCCGTACGGCGCCCCGCACGAGACCATGGACGTGATGCTGCGAACCACGCGCGCGATCATGGACCCGGACTACACCGACCGCGAGGCCTTGATCAACGACGTCGCCGCCGAGTTCGTCGAGAAACTGGAGAAGGACCCTTACGCCCGCAACCTGAGCTGGATGGCTGGCGTGGACTTCTACAACCGTGTCCAGACCATCGCCAAGATCCCCAGCGTGCGCATCCTCACCGACTGGCCGATCCCCTACCGCGACGACAACCGCTACTTCTGGGATTTCGCCGAGAACATGTTCGAGACCCAGGGCGTGGACTATCTGCCGTCCAGCCAGGGGCCGGTGCGACGCAACGTCGGCCTGATGGAGTTCATCAACGAGATCGACTCGGAGATGACCCACGACGACCACGACGAAATCCTGGTGCTGTCGACCGAACTGTTCCCGTACGAGGACGACCTCGAAACCACCAAGAGCTGGAACGAGGCCGAAGGCAAGGAGCCGGTCTCCGACCCGTTCCACTACCCGGAATGGGATTACCACGTGCAGCTCGCCCGCCCCGACTGGGCGACCGTGATCGAGCGCCGTCAGGGCCGTGGCGACCCCAAGGTCATGGATGAAATCCTGGTCAAGCACAAGCCGGTCGCGTCGCGCATCCGCCACCTGATCGACGCCATGCAGCCGCAGGGCATCGTCCGCCGGCGCGGTTATGAGGAAGGCGAGGAACTGGATCTGAACGCGGCTGTGCGCGCAATGATCGACATCCGTCGCGGCATCATGCCGGACCCGCGCATCAACATCCGCATCACCCGCCACGTGCGCGACCTGTCGATCGTCGTGCTGATGGACCTGTCCGAGTCGACCAACGAGAAGATCGGCGACATCGCCGAAGGCGAGAACGGTTACGAGGACCAGCCGAGCATTCTCGAACTGACCCGCGAGGCCACCGGCCTGCTGTCCTGGGCGATCGACTCCATCGGCGACAACTTCGCAATCCACGGCTTCGCCTCCGACGGCCGTCACGACGTGCAGTACTACCGCTTCAAGGATTTCGATCAGAAGTACGACGATGAAGCCAAGTCACGCATGGCCGGCATGAAGGGCAACCTGTCGACCCGCATGGGCGCGGCCCTGCGTCACGCCGGCTGGCACCTCAGCAACCAGCCCGCGCAAAAGCGCCTGGTGCTGCTGATCACCGACGGCGAACCGGCGGACATCGACGAACGCGACCCGCAGTACCTGCGCCACGACGCCAAGAAAGCCGTCGAAGACCTGGCCATGAAAGGCATCTACACCTACTGCCTGACCCTGGACCCGCAGGCCGACCGCTACGTCGCGCGCATCTTCGGCGAGAACAACTTCTCCATCGTCGACCACGTGGAGCGGTTGCCCGAACGCCTGCCCAACGTCTTCGCCGCCCTCACCGGCTAAGCAGGGATCAACCCGAGATGTAGGCCGGGATAAGCGAAGCGTTGCCGGCTTGGTGCCTACGATCCATGCCGCAAGCCGGCTACGGCGCTACGCGCCTTAAACCGGCCTGCAACCAGGCCCGTTGGCTGAGCGGAGTCGAAGCCAGCCGTGCTACGGCCACCGTAGGAGCGGCGTCCCGCCGCGATACCGATCTGACCGGCGCCCCATCGCGGCGGGACGCCGCTCCCACAATCGGGACTTCAACCCGCACAAACAAAAAGCCCGCCGATGTCTCCATCGGCGGGCTTTTTGTTTACCGGCCAGGCGGCGGTCTTACTGAGCCTGCTGCGCCTGCTGCTCGGCGACCTGCTTCTTGACCTCGACCATGTCCAGCTCCTTGGCCTTCTCGATGACCTGACGGAAGCTGCCCTCCGGCAGCGCGCCGGCCTGGGAGAAGATGATGATCTTCTCGCGGAAGATCATCAGGGTCGGGATGGAACGGATCTGGAACCAGGAAGCGATTTCCTGCTCGACCTCGGTGTTCACCTTCGCGAACACGGCGTCCGGATGATCCTCGGAAACCTTCTCGAAGACCGGTCCGAACATCTTGCACGGGCCACACCACTCGGCCCAGAAGTCCACGATCACCATGTCGTTCTCGGTGACGATCTGCTCGAAGTTGTCTTTGGTCAGTTCCACGTAGGCCACGGGCGGTCCCCTAATCTGAATTCGGCGAAAGTTTCGCAGTATACACGCATCGATCAGGGTTCGCTGATATGCCCGTTCGAACCCTATGCATCTGAAGGTCTAACTTGAACGATGATCATCGCCACCCATATCGATGAACAATCTCTAACGACGCGACCGACCGAGTCATGAACGACAACGACAACAACGACCCAGAGGAATTCCTCGACGCCCACGAGATCGTCGAGATGAACGCGCTGACGATCTCCCACCAGGAGCCGCCGGACGAACTGCATCTGCTGCCGCTGTCCGAGCGCCCGTTCTTCCCCGCGCAGGCGCAGCCGCTGTTGATGAACGAGGAGCCGTGGCTGTCCACGGTCAAGGCGATCGGCGAAACCGAGCAGCACATGGTCGGCATGGTCCTGATCAAGCCCGACGACACCGACCGCATGGCCGGCGCGGCGGATTTCCACGCCGTCGGCACCATGGTGCGCATGCACAACCCGACCGGCGAGGACGGCAAGATCCAGTTCATCGCCGAGGGCGTGCGCCGCTTCCGCATCAGGAAATGGCTGTCGACCGAGCCGCCCTACCGCGTCCGCGTCGACTACCCGGACGAACCGCTCGGCGGCGACATGCACCAGATCAAGGCCTACGGCGTCGCGATCATCAACACCATCAAGGACCTGCTGCCGCTGAACCCGCTCTACCGCGAGGAGGTGCAGTACTTCGCGCAGCGCATCAACCCGAACGAACCGTCCAAGCTCACCGATTTCGCCGCCAGCCTGACCAGTGCCGACCGCAATGAACTCCAGGCCGTGCTCGCCACCTTCCCGCTGCTCGAACGCATGGAGAAGGTGCTGGTACTGCTCAACAAGGAACTCGAACTCGCCAAGCTGCAAAGCAAGATCCGCAGCCAGGTCGAGGACAAGGTTGACGACCAGCAGCGCAAGTTCTTCCTGCGCGAGCAGTTGAAGGCGATCCAGAAGGAACTCGGCCTCGCCAAGGACGACCGCGAGGCGGACCTCGAACGCTTCACCGACCGCCTGGACAAACTCACCGTCCCCGAGGCCGTGCGGGAACGCATCGACGAGGAACTCGACAAGCTGCGCATCCTTGAAAAAGGCTCGTCCGAATACGGCGTCTCGCGCAACTACCTGGACTGGATCACCGCCCTGCCCTGGGGCGTGCACTCCAAGGACAAGCTCAACCTCAAGAAGGCCCGCGCGGTGCTTGATCGCGACCACGACGGCCTCGACGACGTCAAGGACCGCATCATCGAATTCCTCGCGATCGGCGCCCTCAAGGGTGAGGTCGGCGGCTCCATCGTGCTGCTGGTCGGCCCGCCCGGCGTCGGCAAGACTTCCATCGGCCGCTCCATCGCCGACGCGCTCGGCCGCAAGTTTTACCGCTTCTCGGTCGGCGGCATGCGTGATGAGGCCGAGATCAAGGGCCACCGCCGCACCTACGTCGGCGCCATGCCCGGCAAGATCGTGCACGCCCTCAAGGACGTGCAGACCGCCAACCCCGTCATCATGCTCGACGAGATCGACAAGATCGGCGCCAGCTACCACGGCGACCCGGCCTCCGCACTGCTCGAAGTCCTCGACCCGGAACAGAACAGCGACTTCCAGGACCACTACCTGGACGTGCGTTTCGACCTCTCCAAGGCCCTGTTCGTGTGCACCGCCAACCAGCTCGACGGCATCCCCGGGCCGCTGCTCGACCGCATGGAAATCATCCGCCTCGCCGGCTACATCACCAGCGAGAAGATCGCGATCGCGAAAAACCACCTGTGGCCGCGCCTGCTCGAACGCGCCGGCCTCAAAGCGAGCCAGGTCAAACTCACCGACGCTGCCCTGACTGCGATCATCGAAGGCTTCGCCCGCGAAGCCGGCGTGCGCCACCTTGAAAAGCTGCTCGGCCGCATCCTGCGCAAGGCCGCCGTGAAAATCCTCACTGCGCGCGGCAAGAACAAAGGCAAGCCCATCTCTGTCAGCGCGAAAAACTTAAGCGACTACCTCGGCCAACCCTACTTCCAGAAGACCAAACCGATGCGCGGCGTCGGCGTCGTCACCGGCCTCGCCTGGACCGCGATGGGCGGCGCCACCCTGGATGTCGAAGCCACCGTCGTGCACAGCCGCAACAGCGGCTTCAAGCTCACCGGCAAACTCGGCGAGGTCATGCAGGAATCCGCGCAGATCGCCTACAGCTACCTGTCCGCCCACCTCGCCGACTTCGGCGCCCCCGCCGATTTCCTAGATAACCGCTTCCTCCACCTCCACGTCCCCGAAGGCGCCACCCCCAAGGACGGCCCCAGCGCCGGCGTCACCATGACCACCGCCCTGCTCTCCCTGGCACGCGGCAAATCCATCAACCGCCCCCTCGCGATGACCGGCGAAATCACCCTCACCGGCCACGTCCTGCCGGTCGGCGGCATCAAGGAAAAAGTCATCGCCGCGCGCCGCAACGGCGTCATGGAACTGATCCTCCCGGAAGCCAACCGCCGCGACTTCGAAGAACTCCCCAAACACATCCGCGAAGGCTTCAGCGCGCACTTCGCCAAACACTATCTCGACGTGTACAAGGCGATTCTGGCTTCCTCGCATTAATCCATGACGCGGAATCGCTTCGTCCACGCCGAAGCGTCCGTGATGCCGGATGACGGGGCGGTGAACACCACTCCCCGCCATCCGCTCATCACAGGTTTTCCCGGATCAGCCGATCAAGCTGGTTGATCTCGTCACCAT